>NZ_JBATXG010000032.1:0-183694 GCF_049673105.1 Castellaniella sp. | reverse complement strand
GATCCCTAGGATAGAATCGATTGGGGACATCGGCATTGCTCCATTAAACGTGTTCTTCGCAAAAACAAGTCTAATGAATGCCGGTGTCCCCCGTTAATGATGTAGAGCCTCTTTTCGATGCGCGCCTCATTCAGGCAGCCACCTCCGTTGACTTTGATGTTGCCAGAAAGACCAATCACCAGCCATATCCCGCTGATGTGGCGATTGAGTGGACACTCAAGTAAAATGCCCCAATGACCATGCAACGTACATCATCCATTGCTCCTTGCAAAGCCTGCCAGGACCGGCCACCGCTGACGATAGATTTCAGCATGGCATTTCAGCCAATCGTCGATGTACGCAGTCGCCAAGTGTTCGCCTACGAAGCATTGGTGCGTGGTTTGGATGGCCAGGGCGCCGCACATATCCTCAGCCAGGTGAACGACGACAACCGCTACCAGTTCGATCAGGCTTGTCGTGTGATGGCTGTGCGTCTGGCTGCTCAGCTAGGCATTGGCTGCCATGTCAGCATTAACTTCCTACCCAACGCGGTGTATGAACCCGCCGCCTGCATTCGCACCACACTGGAAGCAGCGCAGCAGTACCAATTTCCCACCGATCGGCTGATTTTTGAAATCACTGAAAACGAACGCGTGGTGGATAAAGATCACCTCAAGGGAATATTGAAGGAATATCGGCGACGCGGCTTCAAAACCGCTATCGACGATTTCGGCGCAGGCTACTCCGGCCTGAACCTGCTGGCAGAATTCCAGCCGGACATCATCAAACTCGACATGGATCTGGTGCGCCATATCGACACCAACCCGGTGCGCCATGCTATCGTGCAGGGCATCTTGGGTGTCTGCAAGACGCTATCGATCGAGGTCATTGCAGAAGGCGTGGAAACGCTGGCCGAATACCGCACCCTGAGGGCCCTGGGCATCCATCATTTCCAGGGCTATTTATTTGCCAAGCCCGTATTTGAGCAATTGCCGGCCATCCGTTGGCCTGAAGACTAAGCACTTGCAGGGGCAGCACAATCCTGCTGCCCGGACACACGCGGCTTCGGTGCTTCAGCGTTTCAGAATGCCACAGCAACCTGGTTGCGACCATCGGCCTTGGCCCGGTACAGTGCCTGGTCGGTGCGGCGCAGCAAAGCAGTGCTGGATTCCCCAGGCTGCCAAGCGGCCACGCCCAACGACAAGGTGATGGTTCCGACGACGACATCTCGTTCGGCGGCCATGGCCCGGCGCACCCGCTCGGCCAGATCCTGGGCGGCATGCAACTTGCAGTCAGACAGCACGATCAAAAACTCTTCGCCTCCCCAGCGCACCGGCGCATCGCCACTGCGCACCATACGGCTGAGCACGTCGGCACAGCGCTTGAGCATCCGATCACCTTCCTCGTGGCCAAAGCGGTCATTGATGGACTTGAATCTATCGATATCGGCCAAAATCAAGGCGTAACCCCGACCTTCCATTTGTGCCGCGCGATGGCAATGCTGCAATCGCTTTTCACCGGCGCGACGATTGAGCAGGCCGGTCAAGGCATCGCGGTGAGCCTGTTCGCGCAGTTCTTGGGTGCGCATCACCAGTTCCGTGACGTCCTTGGTGACACTGACGTAATGCTGGATTATCCCTGTCTCATCCTGGAGCAGGGTGATGGTTTGCGCTGCATGGTAAATGCTGCCGTCTCTGCGGCGGTCGGTAAACATCGTGTTGCAACTTTCGCCACGCGCCAAGGCGTCACGCAATTGAATATAGAAATCTGGCTTGCGCTCTCCCGATTGCAGAAATTTTGGATTATCTCCCTGCACTTCGTCACTGCCGTATCCGGTCAGCTCTTCAAATGCTTGATTGACGAACAAAATCTGTGCCTGTTTGTCTGCAATCAGCACCGCGTCTTGCGTGGCGTTCAGTGCCCGAGCCAACAGGGCCTGCCGTTGCTCGGCACGCACCCGCGCCGTGATGTCCTGCTGCACCGAGACATAGGCTTGCACCTTGCCATGTGCATCGCTGACGGGTGAAATGCTCCACTCCACCAAGTAGCTGCTCCCGTCCTTGCGATAATTCACCGTAGAACCCTGAAAAAACCGCCCCTTTTCCAGGCATTCGCGCAGCTTTTGCAGCACCAGCGGATCGGTTTTCGGGCCTTGCAGCAAGCGCGGCGAACGTCCCAGCAGCTCGGTGGCGGTATAGCCCGTCATGCGGCAAAATGCTGGGTTGCAATAGATGATACAAAAGTCGCCATTCTGTTGCCCCGCATCGGTGACGATCACGGCATTGAAAGCCTGCTCTACAGCCGTTTGCAGCAACTGTCCAAAGTCGGGACACGTGGTCGTGGCGGGGATGGGCAAAGAAGTCACGGAGGCTGTCCGGTTTATAAAAAATGGGATTACCAGGATTCAGTGGACAGCGGTAGCATCCAATCAATGACTGAAGGTGGGCGCCATGTCGAAAGTCAATGCTAACAGCAAAGCACGCCAGACATACAAATTCATTGAATCGTATCGCGGAAAAGCCAACGCAAGGACCACGTACCGAGTTCCCGGCATTCGGCGTTTGCTTGCCTAGAAGGCCCACACTGGCCGCCATAGAAAGGTGAATCTATAATTTCTCATGCGCAAAAGAACCTACACGCCCGATGCCAATTTCATCGATCTTCTGATAGATGCGGTGTTTGCGGTCGATCTCGACGCGCGTGTGGTATTTGCCAGCGCAGCATGCGAACGGATATTCGGGTACACCCCCGATGAAATGATCGGAATGAATATGTTCGACATCATGCTGCCGGAGGACCGTGAACGGACTCGGCAATCGGTGGACGAGGTCATGGCCGGCCATCCTCAACTTCATTTCGAGAACCGCTATGTGCGCAAGGATGGGCAGATCATCCATCTCATGTGGGCAACACGCTGGTCGCCCACCGATCAGGTGCGGATCGGCGTAGCGCGCGACATTACCGAACGCAAGCGCGCTGAGTCGATCCAGGCTTCGATCCATGCAATCTCCGAAGCCTCCCACGGGGCTGCAAACCTGTCCACACTGCTTCAGCGCATCCATCAGATCGTCTGCACACTGCTTCCGGCGGACAATTTTTCTGTCGCGCTATATGATCGGAAAACGGGGTTACTGAGCTTTCCCTATTACGCGGACCAGTACGATCACAAGCCCGAACCCCATAGACCGCTGGCCGGGACGCCGCACACGACGATTCTGCAAAGCGGGCAGCCGCTCCTGCTGCCGCTGGAAACGATCAGGCCGGATGGACAGAATGCTCGCGTCAGCCCGATTCCACTGTGCCAACTGGGCGTTCCCCTGAAATCACATCACGGCACCATCGGTGTGCTGACGCTGAAAAGCTACCGGGGCGGCGCATGCTACAACGAAAGAGATCTGGAATTATTGCAGTTCATCTCCACCCAGATTGCTGTCGTCATAGAAGCTCAGCGCATGCAGGATCGACTTCAGCACATGGCGCAATACGATCAACTGACCGGGCTGCCCAATCGCGGGCTGCTGGATGACCGGCTCAAGACGGCCCTGACAATGGCCCAGCGAGCACAAGAACGGCTGTCCGTGCTGTATCTCGATCTGGATCAATTCAAACGGGTCAACGACACCCTGGGTCATAACGTGGGCGACCTGCTGCTGCAAGAAGTCGCCAGCCGCTTGCTGCAGTGCATGCGTGAATCAGACACAGTGGCGCGTATTGGCGGCGACGAGTTCGTGATCCTTCTTCAGCGGGTACCCGACCCCGAGCATGCCGCCATGGTCGCGACGAAAATCCACGATGTCATGAGCCGGCCATTCACGCTGGACGGCCACACTTTGAGTATCGCGCCCAGCATCGGGATCGCGCATTACCCCGAAGACGGCGAGCTTACCCATCAACTCCTGAAGCATGCCGATCAAGCCATGTACCGGGCAAAACATGGAAAACGACAGAACACAGGCGATCTACTGCTCGACGATCAGGAACTTCAGGCGCAGCAACGCGTCTTTGGCGAGCGCAACGACTGATTCCATCTGCTGGTTATGTGACGCGGTCAGATAGGAAATATAGAATTTCGCCGGCGCAATCGGGGGGTCGCACGGGAGGGTGCGCACCACCCCCATCGTAAGCATTTCCTTCAGCAACGGCAGCGGCAGAATCGCAATGGCGTGTCCGGCAGCGGTCAGCCTGGCGATCAAGGCCAGGGAATTGCTGGTGCTCAACGAATGCGGTTGCGTGCCGCCGCTGCCGAGCCAACCCTCGACCACCGCATGCAGCGTGGACGGCGCCGAATGGGTCGCGATGTTCAGACCGCGTGCATCCCGGGGACGAAAGGGGTTCGCCGAAATCGGCATCGAAGAAGACGCGACCCAGGCGAAAGGCATCCCGCCGATGAAGCAATCCGTAATGTCCGGCCCCGTCGAGGGATTGGTCAGCAACGCCATGTCCAGCTCTTTGGCATTCAGTTTCTGGTTCAGTACGGAACCCACATCGACCGTAATTTCCAGTTCCAATGAGGGGAAGTGTTCTTTGATGTGCGCGATGACCTCCGTCAACCCCACCGTGGCGGAACATTCGTCCGCACCCAGTCTGAGTTTGGTCGCGTCGTCGCGCCCCTTGCGGAAATGTTCCAGTTGGCGGCTGCTATGCAGGGCTTGCTCAGCATGCCGAAGCGCCGCCATGCCGGTTTCCGTCAACGTCATCCGCTGGCCGGCTCGCTCGAACAGTTTTGCTTCCAGAGCGTTTTCCAGTTCGCGGATACGCGCGGAGATCGCCGGCTGGGACAGGTGCAGATGTCGCGCAGCGGCATGCGTGCTGCCGAGATGGGCAGCCCAATAGAATGCCTCGAGCTGACTTAGGGTTATCCGCATGATAAGGATATCTTTTCAAGTCGACGAAATTCGTGATTATTAATCACAATAAGCTGCATGATATTCTGGATTTACCAATTAAAAATGTGACTTTTTAATAAAAGCGACGCTTTCAGCATGTATTTAATTAACCCCTTGCCCGCCCCGATTCCGGCCACGGAACTAGCATACCTTGCTTGCGCCGAACCGGCCAACATCGGCCATTTCCGTTCCCGTGGATTCATGGATGGCGGAATACGCAGCCATCAACGCGACATCAAAGTGGTCGGCACCGCCGTCACCGTGCAAATGCCGGGAACCGACGGAGGCATTATGCATTATGCAATGGGCTGCGTGCGCAAAGGAGACATTCTCGTGATCGACCGCTGCGGAGAGTCCACCACGGCAGCGTTTGGCGGCGCCATGGCCTTCGCGGCGGCGCAGGCCGGCGTGGCGGCCATGATTGTCGACGGCAAGGTGACAGACCTGGGGGAATTGCGCCAGCATGGCGTTCCCGTATGGTCTCGCGGTCCTTCCGTGGTGACAACCAGGATGCTGGAACAGGACGGGGGATTCTGTTGCACAATCAGCTGCGGCGGCGTATCCGTCCATCCTGGCGACGCGGTGCTTGCCGACGAGAACGGCATTCTGGTGCTGCGTCCGAACGAAATTCGCGCCGAGGCGCAAAAGGCGATCGAATTACAGGAAAAAGAAAAAATAACATTGAGCAGGCTTCAAGCAGGAGAACGTTTTCCCGATATTGTCGGATCTCGTTTCGCAATTGAAAGAAACTCGATTATTGCCGACTCAAGAGCATTATCCGCCTGATAAAAATCGAGATCTGGATTATTTGTTTTTCCCGAGGAGATGGTAATGAGGAAGATTGTTTTTGGTTTTGCCCTGGCTGCGATGCAATTCAGCGCCGTTGCAGCCGAATTACCCGAAACCCACTTCAAAGTGGTTGGCGGAGGCAGTCACAATTACACGTTCAGCGCAGTCGAAAAGCCCTTCTGGAGCAAGACGCTGCCGGAAGCATCTGATGGTCGCATCACCGCAGATCTCACCGGTCTGGCCGAAAGCGGCCTGAAGGGTCCCGAGGTCATCCGCCTGATGCGCTCCGGCGCGCTCGACATCGGCATGGGCGTGTTCGCCTACGTCAGCGGAGACGACGCGATGTTCGAAGGCATCGACCTGCCCGGCATGGCGCCCGATATCGACGCAGCCTACAAGATCGCAAAGGCGTACAAGCCCGTACTGGACAAGCGCATGCTGGACCGCCACGGGATCAAGCTGCTGGCGACCGTCGCTTACACCGCCCAGGTATTCTTCTGCCGAGAACCCGTCAATCAGCTAAGCGACCTGAAAGGCCGCAAGATCAGGACTCGTGGCCGCAACATGGCTGACTACGTCAGCGCATTGGGTGCTAATCCCGTCACGATTCCGTTTGCGGAAGTGGTGACCGCACTGCAAACCGGTGTGATCGACTGCGCAGTCACAGGCATCGGCTCGGGCAACGCCGCAAAATGGTACGAAGTGGCCAACAACCTCTACAACCTGCCCATTGACTGGTCCGTCGGTTTCTATGGCATCGGCATCAAGCGCTGGCAGAAGCTGGACCCGAACGTCCGGGCGCTGATGGAACAACAGTCCCAGACGCTCGAAGACAGGCTCTGGGAAGAAACCAAACGCGAGAACGATTACGCGCTGGCCTGCAACACGGGCGAAGGCGATTGCCAGGTTCACACCAAGACCCGCATGCATGCTGCGGCACCCAATGCCCAAGAGCGTGAAGAGCTGCGCAACATCGCGCAAAATATCGCCAAGCAGTGGGGCGAGCGCTGCGGCGCCGATTGTGTCCGTGAATGGAATGAAACGGCCGGTGTCGCTGCGGGCGTCACCATCCAGTAAACCGTTCAATGACAGGCAAGCAGGCCATGACCACCCGACCCCCTTCCTCCTCGCTGCATGTGCTGAACCGAATCGCCGGCTTCGGTTCCTGGATCGGCGGCATCGGCCTGCTCCTGTCATCCCTGTTCATTGCCGTGGACCTGATCTGCCGAAAGTTCTTCGGCTGGTCCATCGGCGGCGCGGACGAGATCGCGGGCTATGTGCTTGCCGGCGTCAGCGCCTGGGCATTCCCGATCGCGCTACTGCGACGTTCCCATATCCGGGTGGATGTGCTGTATGTGCATGCCCCGCGCACCCTGCGAACGGCGCTGGATCTGTTCGCGCTGGCGTGCCTGGCGGTATTCGTCGGCTTGCTGACTTACCAGGCCTGGCTGGTGCTGGAGGACTCCATTTCCTATCAGGCCATATCGAACACCCCCCTGCAAATTCCTCTGTGGATCCCTCAATCCATCTGGTTCGCAGGCTATGTGTTCTTCATCGCCACCATCCTCTGCCTGTTCACGATCTCGCTCGCCCTTCTTATCCGCAAGCGGACCGACGAGGTCGGCAGGCTGATCGGCATCAACTCCGTCGAGGAAGAGATCCGCGAAGAGGTCAAACCCGCACCCAACGAGCCCGCAACACACACGGCGACCGGCCTGAAAGCATAGAGACCCCTTATGTTGTCTGTGACTGTAATCCTGCTGCTCGGCCTTCTGGCCTTGAGCGTGACCGCCGCCGCCAGCGTCGGAATCCTCGGCATCGCGCTGGCCGAGCTGTATTCCCCTTTGTCCCTGATCAACGCTCTGGGCGAACTGGCCTGGGGCACCAGCGCTGAATTCCTGCTGGTCGCCATCCCGCTCTACGTGCTGATGGGCGAGCTGCTGGTCAGCTCTGGGGTAGCCGGGAAGATGTACGGCGCGGTCTCGAAATGGGTCTCGTGGCTACCCGGCGGACTGATGAACGCCAATATCGGCGCTTCCGCCTTGTTTGCCGCAACCAGCGGATCGAGCGTGGCGACAGCCGCCACGATCTCGACGCTGGCCTTGCCCGAGCAGCGGAAATCGGGATACGGAGCCCCCTTGTTCCTGGGCTCCATCGCCGCCGGCGGGACGCTCGGCATCCTGATCCCGCCATCGATCAATATGATCGTCTTCGCGCTGATCGCGAATGTGTCGGTTCCCAAGCTCTATCTGGCCGCTACCGTACCCGCGCTGATCCTGACGAGTCTTTTCGTCCTGCTGATCGTCTGCGCCTGCCTGATCCGGCCCAGTCTGGCCGGCGTCCGGGTCAGCGTGACCCGGCAAGAGCGGATCCAGAGCTTGCCGCACCTGCTGCCTCCGTTGGCAATATTCGGACTGGTGATCGGCGTGATCTACGGGGGCATCGCCACAGCCAGCGAATCGGCAGCCCTAGGCGTGATCGCAGCACTGGCGCTGGCCGGCTACAAAGGAGCACTGACCACCCGGATGCTGCGCCAGGCTTTCGAGGCCACCATGCGCACGACGGGCATGATCGTTCTCATCACGCTCTCCGCGTTTTTTCTGAATTTCGTCCTGGCTTCCATCGGCCTGACGACGGCCCTGGTCGACTTTGTCACCGGCCTGTCTCTGTCCCCGATGGGGACCATGCTGGCGATCATCCTGTTTTATCTCATCCTGGGGTGTTTCATGGATACCCTGGCGATGCTGGTCACCACCGCCCCGCTGACCGTGCCCATTGTCATCGCGATGGGGTTCGACCCCGTGTGGTTTGGCGTCGTCATGATTCTGCTCTGCGAGATGGGCCAGTTGACGCCGCCCTTTGGCATGAACCTGTTCGTCGTCCAGAGCATCCGAGCGGAAGGCAAGTTCATCGACGTCGTGTACGGAATCCTGCCGTTCTGTCTGGCGCTGCTGCTGATGCTGGCGTTGATGCTGATGTTCCCGGACCTGGCGCTGTGGCTACCGTTTCACGTAGCCGTTTCATGACGTTTTCCCCAGGAAATCGACCGAATGCTCATCTTTCAAATCTGCGAGGCAACTCAAACATGATCGCCGCTGACCTGAAAACAGTATCGCTGCCATGCCACATGCCGGACGAGGCCGACTTCGCTCGCTACGGAAGAATCGTCCAGTATTCCCAGGAAAGACCCGCGAACCTCAAGTCCGGATCCGTAGAGTCATGGCTTCTGCCCTTCGAGTCCGCCTCACCCGCGCACATTATGTTCAACCGGTACCACAATAACGATCGACGGTTTTCCGTGATGGAAAAGCACCTGGATGTGACGCAATGCTTCTTTCCTCTTGGGAATACGCCGTTCATCATGGTCGTGGGCATGGAATCACAAGACAATCAGCCATTTTCCGTCAATGACGTAAAGGCTTTTTACATTCGAGGCGATCAGGGTGTATTGCTGTGGCGCAACGTCTGGCATTCCCTGGCCCGATTCGCCGTCGGATCCGATTACATAGATCTTGCCTTCATTACGGACCGCGGCACCCAGGACGAAATCGAAAACAGCCTCGCAGGCGGGAAAGCACCGGCACGAACGCTTTTCACCGATTTCAAGGATACCGACAAGGTTCAGTTCCTGGTGCAGGATCCCTTGCGATAGAGATATCAGATTCCTTTCACAAGATAAATACAAACTATGTTATCACACGACATACATCATACAAATAACGCATAAAACCGAGCCCGTAACAGCAGCCACAACGCTCTTTATTCATAGTTTGGTCAAGATGTGCATATTTGGCAATTTTTCATATTCCGGCCTCTCTTAAAAGCAGTCATATGATGACGTATCACTATATTGAATAGATAGCATAAAAAGGAATTTACAGGAGACAAATTTTGGATAAAAACCCACAACCCCAGACCCCTGTCGCCAACGGCCTTGCAAGGCGACTCACAGGACTCTCCAAGATCATTCTTGGGGGCAGCGTCTTTATTATCACTGCGCTGATATTCCTGAATGTCGTCCTTCGCTACTGGTTCAATTCGGGCGTGTTCTTTACCGAAGAACTGTCCGAACTTCTGTTTGTCTGGATGGTATTTCTGGGCGCTCTCATCGTCCTGAAAGAAGGTACGCACATCGGCGTCGATCTGGTGATCAGCCGCCTGAATCCGCCGGCACGCAGAATCGCCTCTTTGCTTTCCAACCTGCTAATGCTGGGCATCACTCTGCTCATGCTGAAAGGCGGCATCGTCCAACTGAAGATCAACTGGGACGTCAAAACACCTGCGACCGGTTTTCCGATGTCGGCCTACGTCCTTTCGATCGTCTTCTTTTCCGCATGCGCGTCCCTGATCCTGCTCAACAACATCATCAGATGGCGTTCTGCAACGCACCACGACGCCGGCGTAAGTTCCGATACCGCAATCTGAAATGAACCATCGATCATGACAATCATCCTGTTCATCTCCTCTCTCCTGGCCACCATGTCGATCGGCATGCCGATCGCCTACGCACTCCTGGCCTGCGGCGTCGCATTGATGTGGCACACAGGGCTGTTTGACGGGCAGATCCTGGCCCAGAACATCCTGGCCAGCGCCGGCAGCTTTCCCTTGCTGGCAATACCGTTATTCATCCTCGCGGGCGAGATCATGAACAACGGCGGCCTGTCCCGGCGCATCATCAACCTCGCCATTGCCATGTTCGGCCACTTGCGCGGTGGCTTGGGGTACGTCGTGATATTCGCCGGCGTGATCCTGGCCAGTCTGTCCGGCTCGGCGCTGGCCGACGCTGCCTCATTAACCGCTCTGCTGCTGCCCATGATGGTGATGGCCGGGTATGACAAATCCAAGGCAGGTGGTCTGATTGCCGCCTCGTCGGTCCTGGGCACCATCATCCCGCCCAGCATCGGCTTCATCATTCTGGGTGTCGCATCCGGACTGTCCATCACGAAGCTCTTTCTCAGCGGCATCGTGCCCGGCATCCTGATCGCGATCGCGCTCAGCGCTACCTGGTGGTTGAGTTCCCGTCACAGCACCATCGCGCTCAGCCCCAAAGCATCCAGCGGGCAACGTCTCCGGGCCCTTGCAGACAGCTTCTGGGCGCTGTTATTGCCGGTGATCATCGTCGTGGGCCTGCGTTTCGGCGTCGTGACGCCCACGGAGGCGGGTGCGGTTGCAGCGATATACGCCTTGCTGGTGGCAACCCTCGTCTATCGGGAGCTCAAGCTGGCAGATCTCGTGAACATACTGTACCAAACGGCGAAAACGACGGCTGCGGTCATGTTCCTGGTTGCCGCAGCGGCGGTACCCGCATGGATGATTTCCCTGGCGGACATCCCGGGCCAGATCATCGGACTGATCGAGCCGCTCATGAATCATCCCAAGCTGCTGGTCGGCGTGATCATGCTGCTGATGATCCCGATCTCCATGACGATGGACCTGACGCCCAACGTCCTCGTCCTTTCTCCGATCTTCGTGCCGATCGTCAAAGCCGCCGGAGTCGATCCGATCTATTTCGGCGTTCTCTTCATGATCAATTGCTCCATCGGGCTGATCACACCACCTGTCGGCACGGTCCTGAACGTCGTATGCGGGGTCGGGAAACTGAAGTTCGAAGAACTCGTCAAGGGCGCTTTCCCGATGATCATCGCGCAATTCCTGGTGCTCGCGCTGCTGGTCATTTTCCCGGACCTTGTCCTGGTGCCCGCCAGCTGGTTCTTTTAACCCACAGGGGATGCATACATCGTTTCGAATACCAGGCTTTCAAAACCCCGAATTTTTCCAAAAACAGTCTTTTATAACCACACAAAACGGATGGAGAACACCATGAAGAAATTGGCTTTCGGCCTTGCTGCGATTGCAGCCTCTCTGATCAGCTATGGCGCTGTCGCAGCGGAATATCGCTCTCACACCGTGAAGTTCGCGGTCACGACCCCCTCGGGAACCCCGCCCGTCCAGGGGATGGAAATCTTTGCAAAGAAGATGGAAGACAGAAGCGGCGGCAAAATCAAGATCAAGCTGTTCCCCAATGGTGTGCTGGGCGGCGATGCACAGGTTCTGGCCTCTCTCCAGGGAGGCGTCATCGAGATGATGATGTGGAATGCGGGAAATCTGATTTCCCAGGTGCCGGACTTCGGTCTGCTGGACTTGCCCTTCCTGTACACGGACCTCAAGCGAGTCGACTCCGTACTGGATGGTGAAGTCGGCGACGCCTTGATGGCAAAGCTGCCGGAACGCGGCGTGGTCGGGCTCGCCTTCTGGGAGCTGGGCATGCGACAGCTGACCAACAGCACCCGGCCGGTGACGAAATACGAGGACCTGGCCGGCCTGAAGATCCGTGTCCAGCAGTCTCCTCTGATCGTGGATACGTGGGCTGCAATCAAGGCAAATCCGACCCCCTTGCCGTTCACGGAACTGCATACGGCGCTGGAGACCGGCACGGTTGATGGTCAAGAGAACCCGGTATCCCTGATCTATGCATCCAAGTTCAATGAAATCCAGAAGTACCTGTCCATCACCAACCACAACTACAACGCCCATCTTCTGATGGTCTCCAAGCCGTTCTGGGACAAGCTGAACGACGATGAAAAGAAACTGTTCAAAGAGGTCGCGATGGAAGTCCGCCTCGAGGAACGCGCGCTTTCCCGCAACAACGACCGGAACATCATCCAGAAGCTGAAAGAGTCCGGGATGCAGGTGAACCAGATCAGCAACGAGGAAACCATCCGCTTCCGCGAAAAGCTGCGACCGGTGATTCTCGAATACAGCAAGAAGTTCGATCAGGATCTGGTGGATAAAACCTTCAAGATCGTCGGCTTCAGCAAAGACTGAGGCCGACAGCCACGACCGCCTCTGCCCTGAGGCGGTCGTGGCAGCAGTTTTCTTTTGCGCAAGCGAACGCGCTCGCGCGCTTCACTTCTATCATTTCAAGGCAGCGGTATGGCTTTTTTCTACGGCAATCTACAAGACGGACCCCCGGATCTCGCGTCTTCGGGCGGACATATCGACACAACAGCCTTGTTGCGGGCAGCGGTGTCCATCAATCAGTCCATCAAGGCGCTTGCCCATGTCGCGCTCGCCCCGGAGACGTCGGCCCAGGCCGCCAAAGGCGGCCTGCTTCAGGGCGTACCGCTCGCCGTGAAGGACCTCATCGATGTAGCAGGCATGCCCACGCGCATGGGCAGCCGTGCCATCTGCAGGACTGCTCAACGCCATGCAGCGGTGATCGGCAAGCTGCTCGAGGAAGGCGCCATCATCATCGGCAAAAGCCATACTACCGAATTCGCCATGAGCGGCTGGGGCCAAAGCCCTCTGGGCCGCCCTTTGAATCCCATCAACGGGCAAGACCGCTATTTTTCAGGCGGGTCCAGCAACGGATCGGCTTCCTCCGTGGCATGCGGCTTGGTGCCTTGCGCCATCGGCACCGATACGGGCGGGTCGATCCGCATCCCTTCGTCCTGGTGCGGCATCACCGGACTGAAAGGCTCGCCCGGCTGGATCAGCACCGACGGCGTCGCCCCGCTGAGCCAATCCTTCGATACGGTAGGCCCCATGGCGCGCACGGCCGCCGACGCAGCCATCTTGTATCGCGCCATGCTGCCGCGATACGGCCGCACGGCATTCGAACAGGCTCTTGAACAGGCTGCGCAACAGCCTTTGCCGCACCTCCGCTTCTTTGACGATGACAGCCTTGGCATGCTGGACGAATCCGTGAAGTCGGCATACATCGATAGCCGGGCACGCTGCGAAGATCTTGGATTCACAACGGAATTGTGCAGTGTCCCCTGCCGGTTCGAGGATATGGCGGACACCTGGGCAGGCATTTCTTCGGTCGAAGGTTATCTGAACAATCAGGCGGTCGCCGAGAACCCGGATTCGGACCTGGACGAGGACGTTCGCAAAGCCCTGCTGCAAGGCAAGCGCCTGCCGCTGCACGAATACTTTGCCCTGCTGAACAAAGCCCGCCTGCATCGACAAGCCATGGAGTCCCTGCTGACACCGGGTTGCCTGATCGTCATGCCGACCACCAGCACCCCCGCCATCAAACTGGATGGCTTCGACCCGAAGCGCACGCTTGGCATTTACACGCGCTTCGTCAACCTGATCCAGGGATGCTCCATCGCTCTCCCGAACGGACTGAGTCCGCAAAGCCTTCCCACTTCGATGCAATTCATCGGGGCCTACGGGCAGGATGCGTCCATCGTTCACGCCGCACTGATGTGGCAAAAGCACACGGACTGGCACGAGAAAATTCGCGCGCAGCACCAGCAGCAAATGCAGGAACGCCTTCGGCGGCAACACATCTGAACATCGCCCATGACTCGGCGCTTCGGACAGACAAGAATCCAGACACAGACGAGGTTTCAATGAAGCAAGACCACATGATTTCCCTGAAGGAAAAGATGCGCCGCAAGAACGCGGTTCTATACGGGATGAATATATATAGCGGATCCAGCACGGTCGTGGAAATCACCGGATCTTACGACCTGGATTTCCTGTTCATTGATACCGAGCATACCTCGCTGGGCGTCGATGAACGACTGGAAAAGCTGGTGCTGTCATCCAAGGTCGCTGGCGTGGACGCCCTGGTTCGGGTATCCGGTGTGGTCGAAGCAGAAATACGGAAAGTTCTCGAATTCGGCGCCACCGGGGTGATCATCCCACGAGTCGACAACGCGGACCAGATGAGAAGAATCATCCAGGCAAGCAAATTTCCGGGGCAAGGACGGCGCGGAGGAGACAGTTCCGTGCGGTCTGCATCGTATGGCGCGCCAGGCTTCGATTGGAAGACGTATTGCCAAAGCGAAAACGACAGGACGGTCATCGTACCCATGGCGGAGAGCTATGAGTTCTTCGACAACATCGATGAAATTCTGGATGTGGGGGGCATCGATGCCGTTCATTTCGGCCCGGCGGACTATTCCTTGTCCAGAAATCTCCCCATCGATTACAAGATGCGGCATCCCGAAGTCCGAGAAAAACTGGCGCTCCTGATCAGTCAATGCCGCCCCCGGGGCATCCGTGTCATGGTCCCCTGCTTTCCTCCTGATGCAGAACAAGCCGCTGAGCTGGCCGCCATGGGATGCGACATGCTCCTCATCGGAAGCGACATTTACTGGATGAACATGGCCGGGAAAAATGTGGCATCGATCCGCGCAGATCTTGCCCAATCCCGCCCATGAGCACCACCCCGCGCACCTGCTACGTTTGACATGAACCGGAAGGCGTGCAGCATGCTGCCGCCTCCATCACCAGAGGATCCAACATGATCTCGCACCACGAACTGAAAGAAATAATGAATGACGGGCTGCTGTCATTTCCCATCACCGATTTTGACGCCCAGGGTGATTTCGATGCCAAGGGCTACCAGGCTCGGCTGGAATGGCTGATGCCCTACGGCGCGCGCGCCTTGTTCGCAGCCGGAGGCACTGGCGAATATTTTTCCCTGACCCTGGATGATTTTTCACGGGTGGTGCACACGGCAGTCAAAACCTGCGAAGGCCACACCCCCATCCTGGCGGGGGCAGGAGGCCCCACCCGCACCGCAATCGCCTACGCTCAGGAAGCTCAGCGCCAAGGGGCAGCCGGTCTGCTGCTAATGCCGCATTACCTGACCGAAGCGCCGCAGGACGGCATCGCTGCGCACGTCCGTGAAGTCTGCCGCTCAGTCGATATCGGTGTCGTCCTGTACAACCGAGGGCAATGCCGCTTGTCCGCCTCGGTGCTGGAACAACTCGCCGACAGCTGCCCCAACCTGATCGGCTTCAAGGACGGGATCGGCGATATCGAAAACATGGTGCGCATCCGCCGCCGCCTGGGCGACCGCTTCACCTACCTGGGAGGCCTGCCCACCGCCGAGGTATTCGCGGCAGCCTACCGCGCACTGGGCGTGCCGGTCTATTCATCAGCCGTGTTCAACTTCATCCCCGGAACCGCCACCCGGTTCTACCAAGCCGTGCGGGCCGCGGACTACGAGACAATCAATCGTCTGCTCGATACATTCTTTCTGCCGCTGCTGGAAATCCGCAACCGCAAGGCCGGTTATGCCGTAAGCCTCGTCAAGGCGGGAGCACGTATCGTCGGCCATCCCGCCGGCCCGGTCCGCGCGCCACTGACCGATCTGCTGCCTTCCGAAGAAGCAGAACTGCGCGCGCTCATCGAAGCGCTACCCGGATCAGACTGATTCGCCAAACCCAGTCGTTTTCGGCTGGGTTTTTTGTTGTCTGGAGCGGGCGCGATTCACAACAGAGATTCGATCGGCAGCCACGACAGCCCCTTCACCAGCAGAAGCCGCCAGAAAGAGGCCTTGGGTTCCGAATTCAGCGTCTCGGTTCCCTGGGGCGTACGTTCACGCCAGACAATCTCGCCCCGACCGTCCAGCCCCAGCTGATAAGCGCCGTTCGGGATCAAGTCGTCGAACAGCTTGGCCATGAGGCGGGCCATGGCCTCGCTGTCTATCACAAAGCCCAGTTCCGTATTCAAAAGAGCGGACCTGGGATCGAAATTGAAAGAACCCACAAACACACGCTTCCCATCTACCGCGAAAGTCTTGGCATGAAGGCTTGCGCCCGAACTGCCGAACGGCCCCGCCTTCTCCTTGGGACTTTCAGTTCCGGCCTCGCGCCGCATCTCGAACAGCGTGATGCCCTGTTCCAGCAAGGGGCGGCGATACTTTGCATAGCCCGCAAAAACCGCCGTCACATCCGTGGCCTCCAGGGAATTGGTCAGGATGCGGATGCGAACCCCCTGTTTCTCCAGGGTGCTGAATGCTTCCACGCCTTGCTGCGTGGGCACGAAGTATGGCGAAACCAGGTCCACCGAATGCGCAGGCTTACCCAGGATGTCGATCAGGCGCGCCATGAGAGTAGCCTGCTGCGGCGCACGGCCCAGCGCCTTGCCGGGATCATCGCTCACCATGCGCACCGACACCCAATCAAACGCCAGCTCCCGCGCCAGCAGCTTCTGAATGAAAGCCGACTGCCTCACGGCTGCCACATAGGCGCCGGCCTCGGGCGACAGCGCCATGCCCGCCTCTTCTTGTCGCAACAATCGAGACTCGCGCTCGCTCGGCATCGACACCAGGCGCTCTAGCGGATACGCCGATTCGCTGCCCCAATAGCGGTCGAAATCATGTGAGACGTCCTCGACCACATGGCCCGCCACCATGACATCGAGATCGGCAAACGCCACCCCCTGCGTTGCCCCGAAGTATTCGTCCCCGATGTTGCGCCCACCCACGATCGTGACCTGCCCATCCACGGTCAGCGATTTGTTGTGCATGCGCCGGTTCAGCCGGCTGAAGTCCGTCAGGAACGCCAACTGCTTGAACATGCGAAACGGAAAGGGGTTGAACAAGCGGACCTGAGCATTGGGTTCCGCATTCAGCAGGGCGAGCTTGTCGTCAAGTCCGCTGGTGCCGTTATCGTCCACCAGCAGCCTGACGCGCACCCCACGTTGAGCAGCCTCGTGCAGCGCCTGCAACATCAGATTGCCAGTAATGTCGTCGCGCCAGATGTAGTACTGGATGTCGATGGTGCGTTGCGCTTCGGAGATCAGGCGCATGCGTGCTGCGAACGCACCCAGCGGATCGGACAGCAGCACGACGCCCGACAAGCCCGAATGCTCTGTGAGTAGCGGCGCCAGGCTGCGCCCCAGCGCGGTATCAGCGCTCTGCTGCGGCGTGATGGCCTGCGACGACTGCCTTCCTTCCTGGGAAGGCAGGCTGCACGCCGACAGGCAGATCGCGACGACCATCAGCAGGGTCCCATTCTTCAACATCAAGCATCCACAAGACGAGAGCGAATGCTCATTTTATCGAAGTGGATATCGGCTCCGGGCAAAACCCGCCAGCCGCACGGCGCGATCAGTGAGCAGGGTGAGGGTGGGCCCCCTCAGAGCCCTCTCATGCCACCGCACATGCGGCCCCGCATGCAGCGATTCGGCGGACGCAAGCGCTGAATCACTCTGTAAATCATCCGAGTTGCATATCCCTTCCGTTCCGGCGCGCGCAGGTCTAAGCTTGTACAACGTCCTGGCGGCTTGGGGCGTTGAGCCTGCGAAATTTCACTGACGGAACAAAGGATCACATGATGCTACGTACCCTGATGTTGTTGGCGCTGGGTGCCACCGTGTCTTTGCCGGCACTGGCAGCTCCCCCGAAAATCACGAACGGCAGGATTGTCGATGAACACGGCATGACACTCTATGTTTTCGACAAAGACGGTGCGACCGGAAAAAGCATGTGCACCGACGGCTGCGCCACCAACTGGCCGCCTGCCGTGGCTGACTCACACGACAAAGCGAGTGGCGATTGGACCATCATCAAGCGCGGCGACGGCGCCATGCAGTGGGCCTACAAGGGCCGCCCCCTGTACCACTGGCATACGGACAAAAAGCCGGGCGATGCCATGGGCGACGGGATCAAGAACGTCTGGCATGCAGCCAAACCGTGACAAACAGAAACGGGGCCGGGGGTATTAAGGTTCACCCCCTGGCCTAAGCGCCAAATGCACCATCGATCGTATGCATCGCCCCCGTGACAAACGAGGCTTCCGGCCCAGCCAGCCAAGCGACCATGCCTGCGACCTCATCCGGCCGACCATGACGTTTAATCGCCATGAACCCATGCAGCACGTCCTTCATCGGCCCATCGGCTGGGTTCGCATCCGTGTCGATAGGGCCCGGCTGCACGACGTTCACGGTGATTCCACGCGGCCCGAAATCCCGGGCCAGCCCCCGCGCCAGCCCCTGGAGGGCAGACTTGCTCATGGCGTAGGCGGCCATGCCGGGGACCGGCATCCTGTCGCCATTGACGGAACCAATCACAATGATCCGACCGCCCTCGGGCATCTGCCGGGCAGCCTCGACAGCGGCATGATACGGCGCGTGGATATTGATCCGAAACAGCCGGTCGATCGCATCCGGATCCTGTGCCAGGGCATCACCGAAAACCGCGATCCCGGCATTCACCACCAGCACGTCCAGCGGACCGCTTGCCCGGACCCTCTCAATCACCGCATCCCGATCCGCACTGTCGGTCAACACCGCCGTACTGCCGGTTCCCATGGCAAGCTTCCGGGCGTCATCCGGCGAGCCGGCATACGTGAATGTCACGACGGCGCCTTCTGCCGAAAAGCGGCGGACGATCGCGGCGCCGATACCCCGGCTGCCGCCGAGCACTAAAATGGATCGGGATTGAAACGTTGACATGCGATGCTCCTTGGATAGTATTGTAGTGAGCACTATATAAATGACGATGAATGTTGTCAATGGGTTTTTTAATGAACACTAAAAAATTATCTCGACCGCCTGGTCGACCCCGAAGTTTTGATCCGGACCAGGCGGTCGCCATCGCTCAGCGCCTATTCCATGCGCAGGGATACGACGCCGTCAGCGTCGCGCATGTGACCGACGTGTTGGGCATCAATCCGCCCAGCTTCTATGCTGCTTTCGGCAACAAGGCGGGCCTGTACGCCCGCGTCCTGGACCGCTATGCCAGCACGGGTACTATTCCCCTCAAAGAAATCTTGCGGTCGGACAGGCCGGTAGCCGATTGTCTCGCCGCCGTCCTGGAGGATGCCGCCTGGCGCTATGCTGCCGACCCGGAAACCGCCGGCTGCCTGGTACTGGAAGGCACGCATGCCGAAGATCCGCAAGCCCGCGCAGCCGCCTGCCAGTTTCATGCCGCCGCTGAAGGGATGATCCGCACCTACATTGCCGAACGCCATCCGGAAAAGGCCGAGCGGCTGACGGACTTCATCAGTCTCTTCATGCAAGGCCTCTCCGCCAAGGCGCGTCAGGGCTATAGCGCAGATCGCCTGATGAACACCGTGCGACTTGCCTCTCGGGCGCTGGCCGACGAGCTGCAAACCTGAGCGTGTCAGGCCTTTTTGAGGAACTCGGCCTTGAGCATCACCGCCATGCCATCGACCTTGCAGTCGACTTCATGATCGCCATCGACGATGCGGATGTTCTTGATCTTGGTGCCTTTTTTAAGGGTGCTGGATGACCCTTTCAGCTTCAAGTCTTTGATCAGGATGACGGCGTCTCCCGTCACCAAAGGATTGCCGTTGCTGTCCAAGACTACACGGGCCTCGTCCACTGCCTCGGCAGGCTCAGCCTGGACAGGCCATTCATGGGCGCAATGCGGGCAAATATAGTGGTCGCCATCCTGGTAGGTATCCTGGGCGGCGCATTCGGGGCAATTCGAGAAATCAGTCATCGTTGGCTACAGAGCACAGCACACGCCGTGAGATAGTCAATAAGGCCCCCAGTATAGGCGACCCCTATCCCGTGGACGTCCTAGCCCTGCGCCAGCGCCCAGGCGACATGCTCGCGCACCAAGGCGCTGTCGTGGTCGGCGCGGCTTGACAGGGCTGCACGCAATTCCCGGGCCTGTTCCGCGTCCGCCTGGCGCAATGCATTGCCCAGCGCGACCGCCACATTGCGCAGCCAGCGTTCATGATTGATGCGCCGGACCGGGCCACCTTCGGTGTGCTTTAGAAAAGTCGCCTCGTCCCAGGCAAACAATTCCACCAGCCGATGGCCGACCAGCGGCGCGCGTTCATCAAAATCGGGCAGTTCCGTCGTCTGCGCATACTTGTTCCAGGGGCAGATCGTCTGGCAATCATCGCAGCCATAGATACGATTTCCCATCAAAGGACGCAGCTCTTCAGGGATGGGGCCATGATTTTCGATGGTCAGATAGGAAATACAGCGGCGCGCATCGACCACGCCCGGCGCCACAATCGCGCCCGTGGGGCAGATGTCGATGCAGGCGGTACAGGTGCCGCAATGCGCGCTGACCGGCTCAGTAGGGTCCAGCGCAAAATCCACAAAGATCTCGCCCAGGAAAAACATGGACCCCGCATCGCGCGACAGCACCATGGAATGCTTGCCGCGCCAGCCCTGACCGCTGCGGCTGGCGAGTTCTTTTTCCAGCACCGGCGCCGAATCCGAAAAAGCACGATACCCAAATGGGCCGACCAGCGTCTCGATGCGGTCGCATAATTTTCGCAGACGCCCGCGCACAACCTTGTGATAATCACGTCCCCGCGCATACAGCGAGACCACGCCTTCGCCCGGGTCTTCCAGCCGTGCCAGCTCACGGGTTTGCCAGTCCGGCGCAGTGGTGCCGCGTGGCAGATAGGGCATGCGCGCCGTGATGACGCTGATCGTGCCAGGCACAAGCTCAGCCGGGCGTGCGCGCGTGAGGCCATGTCGTTCCATGTAATGCAGGTCGCCGTGATAGCCCAGGGCCAGCCACTGCAGCAGTTGCGGCTCGGCTGATGACAAATCCACCCCCGACACACCGATATGGGAAAACCCCAAATCGTGCGCCCACGTCCGTATCTGGCGCAGCCACTGGCTACGGTCTGCGCTGGTCGATGAAGGGAGGGAAGAGGTCATCGTGCAAGTCTAGTCTTTTTCAGGCCTACGGATGCGCGGCGCCACGCAGGCCGCGCCTTAGGGGGAAGGACGGCGCCGGCGCCAATTGCACCGCGACATGGGTCCCTGTACAGTAAGGTCTGACCAGACCACAAACTACCCAAGGGCTGCAACGCATTCGCGCATGCACGCCATCGCTCAGTGAACCGCAATACCCGCCCCCCGATCGCCTGCAACCAGTGTGCGCACTTTCATATCACTTATGATCCACACTTGCCCTATGGCTGCCACGCAATGGGTTTCAAAAGTCACCGTCTGCCCGAACACGAAGTCCGGGAAACCACTGGCCACGTCTGCCTGAGTTTTTCCCCGAAAGAACCCCGGCAACGCGCCCCATGACCCACGACGATGCCTGACACCCACATGAAGACCTCTTTTTCGCCGTATCGCCGCAGCCTGCTGGGTCTATTCGCCGGGGCCTGCCTGCCCGTCTCATCGCGGGCGGCCACACCCCCTGTGTTTACCGTGCAGACAGAGCCTTCGCTGGCCCACTGCATCGCGCTGCTGCATACCGCGCTGGACGCCGCCGGATTCCCAGCCAAGCTGGTCAACGCGCCGCATACGTCCGAAACACGCAATCTGCATGAAACTGGCGCCGGGCGCATCCACATCACCTTACTGCCGGTGTCGCCGCCCCGCCTGACCTTGGTGCGCGAAGGCCGCCTGAGGATGATCCCCATCCCCCTGGAGCGCGGCTTGCTGGGCTGGCGCACAGCCTTTGTGCTGCAAAACCAGGTCGAACAACTGGCTCGCATCCGCGACCTGAAAGACTTGCGCACCCTGACCATCGGCCAAGGCTCGGGTTGGTGGGATGCGGACATCTACCGCAAGGCCGGCATCACCACCCGCGAAGTCCAGGCCTGGCGCAACGGAGAATTCGCCGAACAAATGCAGGCCGGGGTCATCGACCTGTTTCCCATGGGGATGGAAGAATCCCTAAGCTATTTTCTGCCGCACTTTCGCCAACGCTATCCGCAACTGGCGCTGGATAAGACCCTGCTGCTGCGCTACCCATGGTACCGTTTCGTCTGGGTGTCCCCCCACCCCAGCGCTGACGATCTGTACCAGGCACTGCAAAAAGGCTTTGATCTTATCAGCGGCGACGATCAGTTCGAGGCGATCTGGTCCCGGACGCGCCAACTGCCGCCTGCGGAATCCTGGCAAGACCGCACCGTCATCGACCTGGAAAACCCTTTTTACAGCTCGGACATCGTGCCAGAGCGCTACCGGCATCTGTTGCTACGCCCCCAGACATCGTGACGCCCCCCCAGAAACTCTATACACGGTTCTTGCGCCAGCTGGTGCCCCTGCTGGCGCTGGCCTTTCTTTTGGCCGCCACGGTGACAGCCGGGCTGCATTACCAAGGCCAGCGCACAGAAGCCGACAAGCAGCGCAGTCAGACCCTGGAGACGCTCTCTCGTGTGCTGATCAAGCCGCTGTGGGACTGCAACAGCCTGACCGCCCACGGCATCCTGCACGCCATGACTTTGCAGCCCGACGTGCGGGGGGTCAGCGCACTGGACCAATGCGCCCAGAAGCGGATTCAGGCGGGCGAATTACCCAAACCGGGCGACAAAGACACCTTGAGCACCCCGCTGTCCTATATCGATGAAACTGGCCGCGCCCACGCATTGGGCGAACTGCACATCGCCTTTGCACCCATTTCAGTCTTTACCGCTGCCGCCCAAGGCCTGATGCCGCAACTGGCGGTCTTTCTGTCGATGCTGGCTGCCGTGCTGGCCGGCGCGCTCTGGATCTTCAACCGCACCATCGGGCAACCGCTCTTGCAACTGCGCCAGGCCATGCGCAAACACCAGACACTGGAACCAATTCCCGTGCATTGGACGGAAGAGCTCACCGAAGTTACCCAGACGTACAACACCCAACTGCAAGAGCTGCGCCGCCAGGCGCGGCGTGACCCGCTGACGGGGCTGGGCAACCGTTTACTACTGGAAGAACATCTGGATCGCGCCATCCGCCATACCAAGCGCACGGGGCTACCCGGTCATGTCCTGCTGCTGGATCTGAATCGGTTCAAACCCATCAACGACACGTTCGGCCATGCCGCCGGAGACGAGGTGCTACGCACGGTCGCGCGGCGCCTGCTGGCCTGCGTGCGCGATGTCGACACCGTGGCCCGCCTGGGCGGCGACGAGTTCGTCATCATTCTCACCCCCTACTCGCCTCCCCCAGACGCACAGGACGCCGCCGCGCTGGCCACGCGCATCAAACATGCCTTGACGCAGCCTATTGTCTGGCAGGGCACCCCAATACACATCACCATCAGCATCGGACTGGCGCAGTTCCACCGGGGGAATGAAACCCCGGCCGCCCTGCTGGCACAGGCCGACACGGACATGTATAGCGAAAAACCAGGGCGCAATCGCCGCTGAGCCCGTCGCCTACCACATCAGGTCATCGGGAATGGCGTACTCGGCGTAAGGGTCGTCCTCATCCGCCACCGTGCTGGTCTTGGGGACCCGCACCACGGATGAAGGATCCCGTTCTGCAATTTTGTCCGCGACCACCTTGGGCACCAGTTCCACGACATCACCCAGACGGACAATCACCAGATGCCCGGCCACCAGCTGCGCCCTGACGGCAGCCGAGACGAATAAGCGTTCAATCTTTGTGCCGTAGGTATAGTTGTAGGCGATCTCGCCGGCGCCTTTGGCCTGGCGGGATTGCTGCACCATCTGCACAATTTGCGCCATGATCGCCTTTTGCTTGGCGGCAGTATCTTGCTGAGCATTCAGCTCGCGCACCCTGTCGCGATGCTTCCGCTGCGCATCCAGCGCTGCTTCGCGCGCCTCGTCAATGCTCTGCTGACCGGTTTGGCGTTCGACCTTTTTCTGCCTGCTCTTTTCGTGGCTGACCCGCTTGGCCTTTTTAGTGTCGACCAGGCCGGCCTTCAAAAGCTGCTCTTGCAAGGAAACCATATTGTGCTCACTCCGTATGGATAGGGCCGCTCAGCCAAAAAATACGGATGGTACGATGCCACCGGACGCTTAGCAATTCGGGGCGGCCTGCTGGATTTGACCACCAGCATCGGGAAAAGACCACAACTTAGCCGGATGTCCGCCTTGCCTTGAGCTGCGTCCGGACGCCTTGACCGATCGACAGCGCCATCAGACCAATAATCACCAAAGCGACTGGCGTGGTAAACATGCTTTCCATCAACGCCGCCACACTGCCATGCTCCAGGGACAGCGCCCGCGCCAGCTCTCCTTCCGCCATGGAACCAAGGACCAAGCCCAGAACCAGAGGCTCGCGCGGCACGTCGAAGACCTTCATCAGATACCCCAGCATGCCCACCGCGAGCATGATCCATACATCCACCAACGATGTGTTCAAAGCATAAGAGCCGATGACGCCCAGCACGACAATCAAGGGTCCCAGTATCGATGCGGGTGTCTTGATCAGATTGGTGCCGAATTTGGCGACAAGAAAACCGATGGGGATAAAGGCAAGATTGGAGACGAACATGCTCATGATGAATGCATAGGTCACATCCATGTTCTGCGTAAAGAGCTCGGGGCCTGGCTTGAGACCATGAATCATCAACCCCCCGAGAAGCACTGCGGACACGGCATTGCCTGGAATTCCAAGAGTCAGGGTGGGGATCAATGAGCCACCGACAACCGCGTTATTGGCGGTTTCAGAGGACACGACGCCATCGGGATTTCCTTGCCCGAACGACGCCGGGTCTTTTGAGGTTTTCTTGACATGGTCGTACGCCAGGAACCCTGCAATGCTGGAACCCGCCCCAGGCACGATACCCACGATGATGCCGATGATCGAGGACTTGAACACGACCAGTTTGTGCCTGAAGATCTGCATCATCTGCCCGAAGACCCCCCGAACCTGCGTGCTCGCCGATTCAATGGGTCCCGTTTTTTCCACCAGGCTCGTGATGACTTCAGGGATCGAATACAGACCGATCAACGCCACCACGAGAGGCAGACCGCTGAACAGCTCTGGTATACCCATGGTGAAGCGCACGTCGCCAGTCACAGGATGCATGCCAATGGTGGCCAGGAACAGTCCTGCCACACCGGAAATGAAACCCTTGATCATATTTTGTTCTGACAAGGATGCAATGACAGACACTCCGAACAAGGCAATCAGAAAGTATTCCATCGGGCCGAACATCAAGGCCAGGGAAGCCAGCGGCGGAGCCAGGAACAGCAGCGCCACATTACTGAGGATGCCACCGATTGCTGATGCAGCAGTTGCCAACGCCAGAGCCAGACCCGCCTGGCCCTTTTTAGTCATTGGGAAGCCATCCAGCAAAGTGCTGCAGTTGGCCGGCGTCCCCGGAATATTGATCAGTACCGCACTGATGGCGCCGGCATAAGTAGACGAGCAGTAGATGGCGCCTAATAGCGACAATCCATAGACGGGCGGCATGCTGAAAGTCACCGGGACCAGCAGAGCAACCCCCATCGTACTGGTGAGCCCAGGCAAAGATCCGATCACAACCCCAAATACTGTTCCCAGAAAAATCAGGCCGATCACCATGGGGTCAAACAGAGCGGCAGACCCCACCATAATGCCGCTGAATATCGAATCCATTCACATGCTCCGATTGAACGCACTCATTAGATCAATAATCCCGCAGGCAGCCGGACACCAATCAGAACACTAAACAAGACATAGATGACCAGAAGGCAGGCAGCCGTGACTCCAAGCATGGAAGCTGCCTTATTGCGCCCGAAAAAGGCCATCGACCCACACAGAAAAAACGCTGTCGAAACAAAGTAACCGATATACTCAATCGCCAAAATATATGCTGACACGCCGACAAAGACTTGGATTGGAATCCAGATCCTTCTCGAGTCCTGCGACTGTTGCGCTGACGCCCCGCCCGATTGAACCGCGGCGCCACCAGGGAGACGCAACGCTCGAACCAGCAGCATCGCTGAAAAAACGCACTGCAAAACCATCAAGAACCGGGGAAACTGCACCGACTCGGATGGGTAATCATACGTGCCGTAGACCATAGATGCCGAAATGACAACCATCACGACGGCAAACAGAATTTCCTTATTTCTTGTGCGTATCGGCATTTTTTCTCCAGACGGAATCAACAAAAAGGGAGCTCATGACTTGAACCATTGCTGGAAGGCATTGGTTCCAGGCATCTGCCCCCTTTCCGCCGCTGACGGCTTACTTCAACAGTTCTTTCAAAGACTCTACCGCTTTCACCGATGCCTGTATCGTCGCTTCTGCCTTATTGCTATCCATATACTGGATCATCAAACCAAGCTGCGCAGCTTCCTTTTGAAAATCGGGTGACTCCGCAGTCTGCTTGCAAACGCTTTCCAGCTTGCCAATCCTGTCGGCCGGCACTCCCTTGGGTGCTGCAAGACCACGGATGGCCATCCCGACAGGCTCGATTGCCTTCCCGAGTTCAGCGGATGCGGTGGGCACATTGGGAATCGTTGCGATCGGCTCATCACTAAAAACAACCAGTGCCTTAAGTTTCCCGCTATCGATATAATTCTGCGCGGCGCTCAGGGTCGATGCGGCCATCTCCACCTTACTTCCCATCAGGGCCGTCAAGGCCGCATTCGAACCATTGAAAGGGACAAAATTCGTTTTTACGCCGAGGGCTTCCGTGGCGGACAGATGCTGCAGCTGGACGTTGCTTTGCGGACCGTCGCCCGCCACATTCAAGGGCTGTTTGGCCTTTTCAGCCGCCGCGACGAAAGACTTTCCAGACGTGTAAGGGCCATCGGCATTGACCACCCAGACGATGGGATCAACCTGAATATTGCAGATATAAGTAAAATCGGAAAGCTCGAACGGCGTATTGGGGCGCATTGCCTTGACCAGCACCATCGAAGGCAGACTGGTTGCGCCAATCGTATAGCCGTCAGGACGAGATTTTGCCAAAGTCGTCCAACCAATCTGACCACTGGCGCCAGGCTTATTCTCGATGACGAGAGTCTGCCCCATCACCTCACCTGCATGCTTGGCCATCAAGCGCAGCAAAATATCATTTCCCCCGCCCGCACCGAACGGCACGATCGCAAGCACGGATTTCTCTGGAAACGAGTCTTGTGCGACAGCGACAGAACCGCTGACGGCTGCCGCACCCAGGACAGAAGCTGTCACTGCCTTTACAAACATGGATCGGATGGATTGAGTACGCATGGAAGTCTCCTTGTTTATTTTTGGCCATTTTGAATGGCCTCATGATTCGTATCAGCGTTTCCCGGCGACTCAGCCAGGACGGATACGACACCAAACTACAACATCTGAAAATCATGAATCCTGCTTGCATATTTCCGAAACATCCAGAATATACATTTGCCTTTCAGATTCGTGAACCGAATCAATACAGATCTGCATACCATCCCGGCTCCAGCGCGGATGCAGATCGCAGCGGTTTTCCTTCTTCAAGCCCGGATCCGCATAAAAACTGCCAAGATCAATCCGCACATCCGTCTTGACGTCATAGAGAAAAAGCACCCGCTCATTGGTTTCAGAGTCTGGATAGGTATCGCTCAGCATCCAGCGCTGATCAACGGGAGAAAATGACATATGACCATTTTCAGTAAGAATCCCATTTCCAATGACACTCACCTTGGGCGGCAGCATGTCCCGATAGAGATGGTAGTGAATTTTCCCTTCATGCGGCCCCCAGACGATGATGTCTTCCGCCGACAGCCACAGCGGGTGAGAGATCTGATATTCGGATTTCTCATAATCATAAGTACCCACCGCATTCGGATCGAACCCCTCGGCCAGCTGTGGCAACGGATGATCCGAACACTCCAGCAAACGCATGTCGGAACCATCCAGATTCATGGTGATCAGACGATGCAAGAAGCAGGTTTCATCTTCAACCCTTTCCGTCCACCGATGCAGAAAAAGGCACCGCGAGGAAGAGGTATTGATTTCGATATGACTGACCCAATGGATTGCCTTTTCCATAGAGGGGACATAATGAAATGCCTTCAGATCGGCATAGCTGACTGCCAAGCGGTATTGGCCCGATTCCAGATTCAGACACCAGATGCCATCCTCGGATGGCGCATTCTCCATCGATTTGGGCGAATCATGTTCCACATATCCGATGGTTTCATGAGTGATCCACAGCCGACTGTAATTGACACACAGCGCATGCCGGCTATCCGGCGAAACGGAATAGACCGGAAGCGGAAGAACACGCTCTGAGCCATCCTTGACGTTGTAAATCACAGACTCAAAGCCCGGATACACTGCGTCCGGCCGAGGCGCCTGCGAACGGCGGTTGTAGATGAGCGAGAGGTCCTTGGCACCATCCAGCCACTGCAGCTGGCACCCCATCTGCCAGTTCCATGCCGTCGTCTTTCCCACCACCACGAAATCGTGGCCATTCGCCGAATCAAAGAACCCGATCTCGGCCTCAAGGTCCGGTGTCAGATTGCGATCCATGAACGGCACCCGATTACCCAGGATATAGCGCCCCGTATGATCCCAGACCGTTTTGTTGTAATAGCCAAAGAAGTGATGATGCGCAGAACCTCCTAGGCGCTGCGCTTTTCTGTAATTCCTGGTGATGGCGTTCTGAGTCATTGCAGTCATGTAGAAACTAGTGATGCAGCTATCCTATGATGCGCAATCTATACGATCAAATCATATTTCTTTGTCATCCTATTCAATTTTGATATAGTTTAGTACAAGCTTCTCCCAGCATGCTGGAAAACCCCAAGCTATCGAAAAAGCGATCCCTGAACGCGGCGCTGCGTCCCGCGCCGTCCGCCCAGAACCCATCCCCGCGCACACTATGGCAAGAAACCTAACTTTCAGTCAGATCGAGGCCTTCAAGGCGGTCATGGATGCCGGCACCACCACCAGGGCAGCGACGGTTTTGAACACGACGCAGCCCTCCATCAGCCGCAGACTCTCAGAATTACAATCCGCAAGCGGCCTCAAACTGTTCGACCTGCATCACGGTCGGCTACGGCCCACTGCCGAAGGCCGACATCTTTATCATTCGATTCTGCAACACTACTCAGGCCTCCAGAAGATCGAGACCCTGGTCGCGGTCATGCGAGAATCAGGCACTCAATCGCTGCGCATCGGATGCACCCCTTCGGTTGCCGCAGGGCTGCTGCCGCCAGTCATCAACGCCTTTTTGAAGCAATATCCAAATACACATATCAGCATCCAGACCCTGAGCACCCGGCAGCTGGAGGACTACCTGAACCAGGGTCTGATTGAAATGGCGATGGCCAGCGGCGAATTCATGCAGGGTGATTTCGCGACCGAGGTACTTAGCCGCACACCGGCAATCTGCGTCCTGCCGCTGCACCACCCGCTCGCACAGCACGACAGAATCAGTCTGGACATGCTGGCCAATGAGAAAATTCTATCCTTCAGCGAAACGGATGAATTGAGCGTGCGGATAAAACAGCAACTGGTGAAACACGGCCTGCCACAGGAATTCTCGATCCAGACGCCCTCCTCCATCACCGTTTGTGCGCTTGTGGCGGCTGGCAACGGCGTTGGAATCGTCACGCCCTATATTGCCGCGCCGTTCGCTGACCGGCTCGCCATTACGCAACTCGATCCAATCATCGAAGTCGACCTGCAACTTGCCATGCCGTCGCACACGGCCCCATCCATGCTGGTAGAGTGCTTCCTGGACCTGATGCGGCGAAGCGTCAAAGCAAATCACCTGCAAGCGGGCGTCCGATCAGCTCGCACGCAACGCCCTCCACGGAGCGACCCATGAACGATGGCATTGCGCCACGGCGCCCCCGTCCCGCCGGATCACGCGGGGCGGCAAAACCGCCATCTGCGCGAGCCCGCCTGCTCCTGCTGAACAAGCCGTTCGGTGTGCTGACGCAATTCAGCGACGATCAAGGGCGCGCCACGCTGAAGGATTTGGTGAATGTGCCCGATGTGTACCCAGCCGGGCGACTGGACCGTGACAGCGAGGGCCTGCTGCTGCTCACCAATGACGGTCAGTTGCAGGCGCGCATCGCCGACCCCCGCTGCAAGATGGCAAAGACCTATTGGGCGCAGGTAGAGGGTGAGCCGACCGATGCCCAATTGCGGCGCCTGCAAGACGGCGTCGATCTGAAGGACGGCCCCACCCTGCCCGCCCAGGCCCGCCGCCTGGCTGAACCCCAGCTATGGCCGCGCGATCCCCCGGTGCGTTTCCGCAAAAGCATCCCGACCGCCTGGCTGGAGCTCATCATCCATGAAGGCCGTAACCGTCAGGTGCGGCGCATGACGGCGGCGGTGGGCTTGCCGACCCTGCGCCTGGTGCGCATGCGCATCGGCCCCTGGAGCCTGGACGATCTGCCGCCGGGCGCATGGCGCGAGGTCAGGCTGTGACGTCCCCCCGCCATCTGATCCCGGAACACGAGATTGAATTCATCGCCATCCGCGCACAAGGCGCCGGCGGCCAGAACGTCAACAAGGTGTCCAGCGCCGTCCACCTGCGCTTCGACATCCAGGCGTCTTCGCTGCCCGAACCGATTCGCGAACGTCTGCTGAGCCTGCGCGATCATCGCATCACGGCAGCCGGCGTGATCGTGATCAAGGCGCAATCCAGCCGCAGCCAGATACACAATCGGCTGGAAGCGTTGGCGCGCCTGCAAGAGATCGTGGACCGGGCCAGCGCCCGCCCGACGATCCGGCGCCCCACCCGCCCCACGCTGGGGTCCAAACGCCGCCGCCAACAGGCCAAGACCGAGCGCAGCGCCACCAAGCAGCTGCGCGCCAAGGTCACAGGGTACTGAGCGCAGCCAGCGGCAAATTCATCTACGATATCCATTCCGCCCTGCCGCGGTGTTATTGAATCGAGTTCCCCGTGTCCCAAGCCTCCACGCAGCGGCCTGATCCGCTATGCATTCTTCCTGCCGGCGATGCGCCGGCCCAGCTTTTTGTCGTGCTGCACGGCGAATCCGCCGAGCCGAGCCAGATGCTGGACGCGGTGGCCGCCATCCGCCAGGCATTCCCACTGGCCGTGATCATCCAGCCGTACGGGCCGTTCGGCGCGCAAGCCGACCGACGCTGGATCGCTGACGCCGCCCCGGATGCGCACGCCTACGTCGGGCTGATTGCGGATGCCGGCGCCGCCCTGGCGCGCGACGTGGCCGCCTGGCAAAGCCACCACGGCTTGAGCGGCGAGCAGACCGCTCTGCTTGGATTTTCGGAAGGCGCCGCCGTGGCGCTAGAAGCCGTGTGTTCGGCCCCAGGGCTGGCGGGCCGGGCGCTGCTGTTCGGCACGCGCTTTGCCACCCTGCCCGACACCGCGCCCCGCGCCACCACGCTGCATCTACTGCATGGCGCACAAGACCGCATCGCCCCGTTGGATCAGGCTCGTCAGGTGCACGCGCAACTGGCGGAACTGCAGGGCGATGTGACACTGGACATCGCCTCGGGCGTTGGCCACGAGCTGCATGCCGCCCTGATCCGGCAAGCCATCACCCGGCTGCAGACCTGCGTGCCCCTGCGCAGCTGGGAACAAGCCGAGGGCAAGCCTGCGTTGCGCATCGATGAATACAGCGCCGACGACCCGCTGGGCGGCGCACGCCCCGGTTCCAGCACGCTGCATTAGCGACCCAGCACCGCAAACGCCAGGCAGACAAGACACATGACGGCATTCTTCGAACCAGACCAGGACAACAACAGCACAGCGATCGCCCGTGTGCTGGCGGGCAGCCTGCAGGTGCTGACCTTCCCCAGCGCCAGCCACGTCTACAACCCGCTGATCTACATGTGGTCGGCGCATCGTGAATACCTGCAGCGATACGGCAGCATAAAGGGCCGGATCCTGCTGGTGGGCATGAACCCCGGTCCCTGGGGCATGGCGCAGACCGGAGTGCCCTTCGGCCAGGTCGCCATGGCGCGCGACTGGTTGGGGATCGAAAAGCCTTTGGGCGGCCCCTTGCCGGAGCAGCACGAGAAATACCCGATTGCAGGTTTCGCCTGTCACCGCATCGAAGGCAGCGGCGATCGCTTCTGGGGCTGGGCACAGCAGCGCTTCAACAGCGCCGACCGGTTCTTCCAGGACGTCTTTGTCTGGAACTACTGCCCCTTGCTGTTTCTGCGCAACAACCGCAACCTGATCCCCGAACAACTGCACAAGGCCGAACGCGAACCCTTGTTCGGCCTGTGTGATGCCGCGCTGGGCGCCGTCATTCACGCGATCAGACCGCGCGTGGTCATCGGCATCGGTCGCTTTGCGCATGGCCGTGCGCAAAGCATCGTCGGCGAGCTCGTGCCCACGGCCTACCTGCTGCACCCCAGCCCGGCCAATCCCACCGCCAATCGGGGCTGGGCGGACATCGCGGATCAAACGCTGGCGCCCTGGCTGTAAGCCGGCGGCCATGCGCCAAGGCTGCGCAGCCAGCCTGATCAAGCCCCCGAAGGCGGTTGCAAGGCGATGATGGACATTCCCAGCAGCGCAATCCCCGCCCCCGCCAGATCCCATCGAGTCAGCGCCACCCCATCGACGACGCGCAGCCACACCAGCGCCACGGCAATATACATCCCGCCATAGGCCGCATACGTGCGGCCCGCCGCGCTCGGATGCAAAGTCAGCAGCCACGCGAACAAGCCCAGTGACAGGGCTGCGGGCACCAGCAGCCAGGCCGATCGATCCTGCTTCAGGACCAGCCACGGCAGATAGCAGCCGACGATTTCAGCCACTGCCGTGATGGCGAACAGCGCGGCGATTTTCAAGATATCCAGGTCAGGCTCCTTAAGGCGGAAATTTAGTTTATGCCCTCAGGTCATAAAAAGCATGACAAAATGCCCTGATACCTTGAACCAGGAGACACCATGCAACGCGATACCATCGCCATCCACGGCGGTTTTGCCGGCGACCCCCAGACGCACTCCGTCGCCGTGCCGATCTACCAGACCACAAGCTATTACTTTGATGATACCCAGCATGGCGCCGATCTCTTTGATCTGAAGGTCGCGGGCAATATCTATACCCGCATCCAGAATCCCACCACCGACGTCCTGGAAAACCGGGTCGCCCAACTAGAGGGTGGCGCAGCGGGCCTGGCCTTTGCGTCCGGCATGGCCGCCATCACTGCCTGCGTGCTGACCGTCGCCAAGGCGGGCGACAACATTATTGCGACCAGCCAGGTCTACGGCGGGACGTATACCTTTTTGCGCCACACGCTGAAAGACCTGGGCATCGAAGCCCGTCTGGTCGATGGCCGCGATCCAGACGCCTTTGCCCGCGCCATCGATGACCGCACCCGCCTGGTGTACTGCGAATCGGTCGGCAATCCCGCCGGCAATGTGGTGGACATCGCCGCCCTGGCCGACATCGCTCACGCCAAGGGCATCCCCCTGGCCGTGGACAATACCGTCCCCACGCCCGCTCTGTGCCGCCCCATTGAACACGGCGCCGACATCGTCATCCATGCGCTGACCAAATATCTCGGCGGCCACGGCACCAGCATCGGCGGCATCCTGATCGATGCCGGTCGTTTCCCCTGGAAGGACAATCCGCGCTTCCCGCAATTCAACCAGCCGGAACCCGCGTACCACGGAGTGATCTATGCGGATGACTTTGCCGCCGTGCCGTTTGCCGGTCGCGCGCGCACCGTCGCCCTGCGCAATACGGGCGGGGCGATTTCGCCTTTCAACGCCTTCCTGATTCTGCAAGGCATCGAAACCCTCGGGCTGCGCATGGAACGCCACTGCCAGAATGCGCTGGCGCTGGCCCGCCATCTGCAACAGCACCCCAAGGTCAACTGGGTCAATTTCGCCGGGCTGTCGGACAATCGGGACTACGCCCTGGCGCAGAAATACATCGACGGCGGCATTCCTTCGTCGTTGTTCAGCTTTGGGGTCAAAGGCGGGATCGAGGCTTGCACACGCTTCATGGACCAGCTGCAATTGGTCAAGCGCCTGGTGAACATCGGCGACGCCAAGACGCTGGCCTGCCATCCCGCCACCACCACCCACCGCCAATTGACGGACGAGGAACTGAAGGCCGCCGGCGTCAGCACCGATCTGGTTCGCCTGTGCGTGGGCATCGAGCACATCGACGACCTGATCGCCGACGTCGATCAGGCGCTGGCGGCGGCCTGATCGACGGCCCCTCGCCCAGGGGCCGCAAGACGCATTACCTGCTACAATCCCGCCGTCATCGGGGAGTAGCCGCTCTTCTGTCCAGAAGAGGCTGACGTCAACACACTTGACCCACCGGTCATGGCGTCAGCGGTTGTCATACTTGGCAAGACCTTTGACCACCCTGCATCCGTCCTGGCCGGACATGCGCGGTGGTCAATTGTTTCTTGTCCGGCCTGGGAACCCTCATGGAAGCCTTGTTCGTTTCGACCGGCGTCGTCGCCCTTGCGGAAATCGGTGACAAGACACAGCTGCTCGCCTTCATCCTCGCCGCACGCTTCAAAAAACCGCTGCCCATCATTCTGGGCATTCTGGCTGCTACCCTGGTCAACCACGGCCTGGCCGGCGCCCTGGGCGCCTGGATCATGTCGGCGGTCAATCCCGATATCCTGCGCTGGTTGCTGGGATTTTCATTCATCGGCATGGCGATCTGGACCCTGATCCCCGACAAGATAGACGATGACGAGGCTCAGATCGCCAAACGCTTCGGGATTTTCGGCGCCACGCTCATCACGTTCTTCCTGGCCGAAATGGGGGATAAAACCCAGATCGCCACGATTGCCCTGGCAGCGCATTACGGCGCCCCGATCCTGGTGGTCATCGGCACGACCCTGGGCATGCTGATCGCCGATGTCCCCGCTGTCTTCGTCGGCGACAAATTCGCCGCCAAGATCCCGATGAAGCTGGTGCACTCGATTGCGGCCGCCGTCTTTGCCGGCCTGGGCATCGCGACACTGCTGGGCGCGGGATCGATACTGGACGGCGCATGACGCTGCGCCGTTCTTTCAGGTGATGTCGTCCGTGCGCAGCCAGCCGGTCAGGCTCCAGCGCGGCGCACGGGCCGGCAGCACTTCGTGGGGCATGACGCCGCTGACGAACACCGCCAGCCGGGCGCCCAGCGGCGCAAAGCGATGGATTTCCTCATCGGGCTGATAGGGGTTGTACAAACAGAGTTCTCCCCCGTTCCGGGGGTCCCAAGCCTCGTTCAGGTACAGCACGATCGAGACTTTTCGGTGGTCGCTGCCGCGGTGCTGATCGATATGCTTTTTGTAGCCAGCGCCCGAATCGTAGCGTGCAAAATGAAATTCCTGGCTGCGCAAGCCCATGCCGTAGCGCTCGTTGAGCACCTGCCGCAAGCCGGCCATCCAGGCAAAAAACGGATGATCGGCCAGGTCGGAACCGGGCGGCACCCAGCAGATGGCGTCTCCGCGCACCGAAGGCTGACGGGCATCATGGTCGCTGCGGCCGATCTCGCCGCCGGAGAACTGTCCCGATTCCCAGCGCTGCCGCGCCTGCGCCAGCAGATCCGCCTGCCAGACGGCAGGGATGGCCGCATCGGACACCGCCCACCCCTGTTGGTTCAATAAGCGGATGATCTCGTCATAGTCGGTCATAGAGGTCCACTGCTCGGGTCACCATCATCAATCGAAAACATCACCAGCCACATGCAGCGGCGCAACCGTTACAGCCACTTGATGCGGCGAAACTTCCAGTACAACAGGCCACACACCAATCCCGTCCCCGCCAGCATGGCCGGATAGCCATAGGCCCAACTGAGTTCCGGCATATCGTGGAAATTCATGCCGTAGACACCCGCCACCGCGGTGGGCACCGCCAGAATGGCGGCCCAGGCAGCCAGCTTGCGGGTGATGTCGGTCTGCTGCATCTGATTGATCATCATGCTGGCCTCGAAGGCGAACGCCAGGGCTTCACGCAATCCTGCAAAACCCTCGACGACACGCTGGATGCGGTCGGCCACTTCGCCGAAATACCCCTGAATGTCGGGGTCGATGTTGCGCGCGCCGACCCGCGCCAATCGGCGGCAGATTTCCACCAATGGCGCAACCGCAGCCTGCACACGCAGCAGGTCCCGACGCAGACGGTACAGATGGCGAATGTCCTTTTCCTGAAAGCTGCGCAGCAGAAACTGGCGCTCGATGCCTTCGACCCTGGCCTCCATGTGGTTCAGCGCCTCGACATAGCGATCCGCCAGCAGATCCAGCAAGGCGGACGCCACGTAGTCGCTGCCGCGCCCCAGGAATTCCGGCGACTCGGCCAGCAGGCCGCGCAGTTCCCGATGCGAACCGACGGCATTGCGGCGAATGGTCAGCAGATAGCCGGGACCGATCAGGATCTGGGTGTCCCCGAAACTGGGCCGATCTCGGGAGACTTCGGCGGTGATGGCGACGATCAGGGTCAGGTGGTCATATTCGATGACCTTCGGACGCCGATGAGGCGCGATGATTTCCTCGATGGCGCGTTCTGGCAACCCCAGGCGTGCACCGATCGCTTGCAGCAGCGGCTCGGCGGGATCTTTCAGCCCCACCCATAACAGGCCGTCGTCGGAAGCCGCCACCCCCAAGTCATCCAGACCGACTTCCTGCTGCGCGCCATCCGGCGCATACCGGACGGAGGCCACCGCAGATTGCCGAAAAGCGTCTTCCAGACTGGCGAACGCGTCTGCCGCCACTGCGTCATCGCTCATGAAGCGTCTCCTTGGGCACGAACTGCCATCCGCCCCTCCTATGCGTCGCCGGGCAAACGCGCCGGGCCGGGCATGTCATCCGCGTCAGGAATCACCGCCTGCAGGCGCTGCACCTCGATGTCGGCATGCATGGGTTCCAGGTCCGGCATCTGCTTATTGGCCTTGGCCGAGAGTTCGGCAAAGCGATTGACCTTGCCGTACAAGCCCTGCTGGCCCGCCACTGCCGTGACCGTGCTGTTGTAGTGCGTGCTGACGGTATTCAGGGCATTGCCCAATTTCTGCAGACGTTCGGCTACCGTGGCCACCTGGTTGTACAGGCCGCCGGCCATGTCGCTCAGCGCCCTGGTCTGTTCGTTGCTGCGGGCGATCATCCACAGATTCGCGACCGTGCGCAGGATCGGCATCAAGGTGGTGTGCGACACCATGATCACATTCTGGCGGTAGCCATAGTCGAACAGATCGCGGTTGTGTTTCATGGCCTCGATGTAGGCGGGTTCGATGGGCATGAACATCAGCACGAAACTGGGGCTCTTCAGGCCGATCAGATTGCTGTAGTCCTTGCGGGCCAGATCGTCGATATGATGGCGCACCGCCTGCACATGCGCCACCAGCGCCGCTTCGCGCTCGGCATCGGTCTGCGCCGCGATGGCACGATCGTAGTCCACCAGCGAGACCTTGCTGTCGATCACCATATGCTTGTCGTCGGGCAGCTTGATGACAAAATCGGGCTGCAAACGGTTGCCCGATTCATCGCGGAAGCTGGCCTGGGCCTGGTAATGATCCCCCGACACCAGACCGGCCAACTGCAGGCTGCGTTCGAGTTGAATTTCCCCCCAGTTGCCGGTCGTCTTTTTGTCGCCCTTCAGCGCAGTCGCCAGGGTGTTGGCCTCGGTGCTCATTTTCAGGCCGATATCCAGCACGCGGCGGATTTCCGCCCCCAACTGCGTCTGCCCGCGCAAGGACGCATCGTGGATTTCATTGACGCGCTTCTGAAAGCCATCGATCTGTTCCCGGAAAGGGCGCAACAGCCCGTCCAGAGAGGTCTGGTTGGTCTGGGCGAAAGCCTTGCCTTTTTCTTCCAGGACCTGATTCGCCAGATTCTGAAATTCTGCGCGCATGGCGGTCTTGGACTGCTCGAATGCTTGCTTCAGTTCCTGGATGAGCGCCAGTTTTTCCTGGTGCACCGCCTGCAGGCGGGTCAATTCCAGATCCCGTTCCTGGGCCAATGTCCGGCTATCGTCCAGATTCTTCAGGGATTGCGCCAGATCGATTCGCAGCTGTTCGATCTGCTGCGCCTGCGCCGCCTGCTGCGCATCCAGGCGGATACGCTCGGCGGTCTGTTGCGCGAGATCAGCCGCCAGGGACAGCGCACGACGGCGCGCCAGCCACCACCCCGCCAGACCGCCCAGCAGCAAGGCCAGCGCCCATCCGGATAGGGCTTCGAGGGGAAACGAGGTCACGATACGATCCTGGGATGGGAGAAACCCACATCATCGCACACCCCAGGCGGGCATCAAGCCAAAGACAGGGTACTGCTAGGTTCCGCGGCCTGCTGCCGCAAGCCGTTGGGGTCCGTATCCACAAACTGGGGGATGACGGCCCGCACATGGCTGTGCAGCCCCCGGATCAGGCGCACAGCGCCTTCGGGCAGATCATGGGTCAGTTGAGATACCACGCCAATGCGATAGTGGATATCGGACAGCACCGGTCGCAATACCACCCCGCCCAGCATGCCGCCCTGAGTGGTAAAGGGATCAATCAAGCCTACCCCCATCCCTGCCCGCACCATGGCCAATGCCGTCTGCTGGCTGCCGACTTCGATGTGGCGACGGGTGCCGCCGGCCGTGGCCTGCGCCAGGCTGTTCGTCAGGTGGTAGCGCATACGGTAGCGGCTGAGCAGCGTGATGACATCGGTATCGCGGATATCATCCAGCCGCACGGCATCCTGGGCAGCCAAGACATGCCCCGCCGGCAAAGCCAGCAAGCACGGCGCCTGCCCGCACCAATGCACCCGCAGCCCAACGGTATCGATAGGCAGGTTGATCAGGGCAAAATCGGCGCGGCCTTCCAGAATTTCCTGCGGCACGACTTCGTGCACGACTTCTTCCAGGATCAGTGTCTGGCGAAACACCGGATTGAACCGGTCGATCCGGGCCAAAGCATCGGGCAATAGCCCACGCGCCAGATCCGAGGTCGCCAGGATACGCAAAGGACGCACCTGCCCGTTGCGCATGCCCAGCACGCGAGCTTCCAGCTGTTGCAGGTCCGCCAGAATGCCCCGGACCTCGCGGTAGAATTCAGCGCCGGATTCAGTCAGCGTGATGTTGGGGCGAGTGCGCTCGAACAGGATAAAGCCCAGCTCGCCTTCCAGATCACCGATCTGACGGCTGACGACGGGCTGGGAGCGCCCCAGCATGCGACCGGCAGCGGTCACACTGCCGCTGGAGACCACGGCATTGAGCGCCTCGAGTTGGCGGATTTCCATAAGGACACGGGATAGGAGCGGCAGCCGCGGACGACGCGCCCCCACAGATTGGGGCTAATGGTGCTGCCATATTAATTCGAGCGGCGTACACCAAAGCAGTGATCAAGCGTTGGAAAAGTTTCTTCCCGCACCGATTGGGCATATTCCCGCGCGGCATCCCGGATGACCTGGCCGGCATCGGCAAAGCGGCGGGCGAATTTGGGAATCCGATCGCCGCTCAGCCCCAGGATGTCTTCGGTCACCAGGATCTGGCCGTCGCAGGCGGGCGAGGCACCGATGCCGATGGTGGGGATGTCCAGGCCGGCGGTGATGTCGCGCGCCAGCGGCTCGCTGATGCCTTCCAGCACGATACCGAACGCCCCGGCCTGGGCATGCGCCTGCGCGTCTTCCCGGATGCGCTGGGCGGCGGCGTCCGACATGCCCTGGGCCTTGAATCCGCCCATGGTGTTCACGTACTGCGGCATCAGGCCCACATGCGCCAGCACGGGGATGCCTCGGTCCACCAGGAAGCGGGTGGTTTCCGCCATGACCTGGCCGCCTTCCAGCTTGACGCCGGCGACGCCGCTGGCTGCCAGCATGTCCGCCGCGCTGGCAAAGGCCTGGGCCGGAGACTGCTGGTAGCTGCCGAAAGGCATGTCCACGATCACGCAAGCCAGCTGGGTGGCCCGCACGACGGCAGCCGCATGCGCCGCCAGGGTCTGCGTCGTGATCGACAAGGTGTCGGGCAAGTCATAGCCCACCATCGCCGTAGAATCCCCCACCAGAATCATATCGACGGATTCGTCCAGCAGGCGGGCGATGGGCGCAATATAGGCAGTCAGCGCGGCAATCTTGCGTGTCCCTTTGTAAGACATCAGCTGGGGAACAGTGACGCGTTGCGCCTGGCTATGTACACTCATTGGTCTACCCTAGAAAAAAGAATCATTGTCGGCCATCGCAGGTCTTCAGGGCCAGTGGCTGCCTCATTACGGAGACCACTATGTCATCCAACCAACCTTACCTGACGTTCCATGATGGCCGCCGCGTGCCGCAGTTGGGCCTGGGCACCTGGCAAGTGACAGGCGAGGACACCGCACCCGCTGTCCAGGCGGCTGTCGAGGCCGGCTATCGGGCCATCGACACAGCATACATCTACTACAACGAGGCGGAAGTCGGCCAGGGCATCGCCCGCTGCGGCGTGCCGCGCGAAGACCTGTTCGTGACGACCAAGCTCTGGAACAACCGACACGACCGGGACAGCGCCAAATCAGCCCTGCAGGAAAGCCTGGATCGCCTGCAACTGGACTACGTAGACCTGTATCTGATCCACTGGCCGGTCCCCAAGGAAAGCCGCTACCTGGAAGCCTGGGAAGCTCTGATTCAGCTGCACGACGACGGGCGGGCGAAATCCATCGGCGTCTGCAATTTCCAGATGCATCACCTGCAAAAACTGCTGGACAAGACCGGCGTGCTGCCCGTCGTCAACCAGATCGAACTGCATCCGTATTTTCAGCAGACCGAACTGCGGGCCTATCATGCCGACCACGACATCCTGACCGAAGCCTGGAGCCCGCTTGGTCAGGGGCAGGTGCTACAGGACCCGGTGATCCAGGAACTGGCCCATCAGCTGCAGGCCACCCCGGCGCAGATCATCTTGCGCTGGCACATCCAGATGGGCCACATGGTGATCCCGAAATCCTCCCATGCGGACCGCATCCGGGAAAATTTCAATCTCTGGAATCTGCATCTGGACGACGCAGCCATGGCCCGCATCGCAGCGCTGGACCGCGCCGACGGTCGTATCGGCCCTGATCCCGAGCTATTTCATGTCATGAAGGGATAGCCGACCGCGCAATGGTCCCCCGTGGACCATTGCGCGCCTGCATCATCAGAGCGGCCTGCAGGCCGCTTTTTTTAGTTCAACAGCTGCCGGATTGCGTACTGCAGAATCCCGCCGTGACGATAGTAGGCAGCCTCGCTGGGCGTATCGATGCGCACCAGCGCGTCGAATTCCACATCGCCGGCTTTGACGTGCACGGTCTTGGGGGTCTTGCCGTCGTTGAAGGCTTCGATCCCGGTGATTTCGAAGGTTTCCTTGCCGCGCAGACCCAGTGAATCCGCATTCTGGCCTTCCGGGAACTGCAGCGGCAACACCCCCATGCCGATCAGGTTGGAGCGGTGAATCCGTTCGTAGGATTCAGCGATGACAGCCCGCACGCCCAACAGCACCGTGCCCTTGGCCGCCCAGTCGCGCGACGAACCGGAACCGTATTCCTTGCCCGCCAGAATGACCAGCGGGATGCCGGCTTTCTGGTAGTTTTGCGAGGCATCAAAAATCGTCGCGACGGGAGCGCCGTCCTGGGTGAAGTCGCGTGTCCAGCCGCCTTCGGTATCCGGGGCGATCTGGTTGCGCAAGCGCACATTGGCAAAGGTGCCGCGGATCATGACCTCGTGATTGCCGCGCCGCGACCCATAAGAATTGAAGTCCTTGGGTTGCACGCCCTGCGACTGCAGGTATTGCGCAGCCGGGGAATCCTTGGCGATCGAACCGGCGGGACTGATGTGATCGGTCGTGACCGAATCGCCCAGTTTGGCCAGGACCCTGGCGCCCCGGATGTCGTGCACCGGATCGGGGGCGCGGCGCATGCCCTCGAAGTACGGCGGATTGCGCACATAGGTGGATGCCGGATCCCAGTGATACAAATTGCCTTCCGGAGTCGGCAGATCGCGCCATGCATCATTGCCGGCGAACACGTCTGCATAGCCGTGCTTGTACATATCCGCCGTAATCGAGGACTGGATGACGTCCTGGACTTCCTGGCTGCTGGGCCAGATGTCGCGCAGATAGACGTCCTTGCCGTTTTGATCCTGGCCCAGCGGGGATTGGTACAGATCGAAGTCCATCGATCCGGCCAGGGCATAGGCCACCACCAGCGGCGGGGACATCAGGTAGTTCATCTTGACTTCGGAGTGGATGCGCCCTTCGAAGTTACGATTGCCCGACAGGACGGACGTGACGGCCAGATCATGGGAACGGACGGCCTCGGAGACTTCCGGGATCAGCGGACCGGAATTTCCGATACAGGTCGTGCAGCCATAGCCCACCAGGTTGAAGCCCAGGGCATCCAGATACTGCATCAAACCGGATTTTTCGTAGTAGTCCGTGACGACGCGGGATCCAGGAGCCAGCGATGTCTTGACCCAGGGTTTGCGTTTCAGACCGCGCTCTACCGCCTTTTTCGCCAGCAGACCGGCCGCCACCATCACAGCCGGGTTCGACGTGTTGGTGCAGGACGTGATGGCGGCAATCGCCACCGCCCCATGATCGATTTCGAAATCGATACCGTCGTTCAAGTGGACTGCCGCGGGATTGGAAGCAGTCGACCCCGGCAAAGCGGCCAGGGATTTCTGGAAGGATGGCCGGGATTCGGTCAGCAAAATGCGATCCTGCGGACGCTTGGGTCCGGCGATGGATGGCACGACCGTGCCCAGATCAAGTTCCAGGCGTTCGGAATAGGCGGGTTCGTGCTGCGGGTCGTGCCACAGCCCCTGTGCCTTGGCATAGGCTTCGACCAGCGCGACCTGCTCGGCGGACCGTCCGGTGAAGCGCATGTAGTTCAGGGTTTCGTCATCAATCGGGAAAATCGAGATTGTGGAGCCGTATTCCGGGCTCATGTTGCCGATGGTGGCGCGATTGGCCAGCGGCACCGCCGCCACCCCCTGGCCGTAGAATTCCACGAATTTACCCACCACGCCATGCTTGCGCAGCATGTCGGTAATCGTCAGCACCAGATCGGTGGCGGTGGTGCCTTCAGGCAGGGCGCCAGACAGTTTGAAGCCCACGACACGCGGGATCAGCATGGAAATCGGCTGGCCCAGCATGGCGGCCTCGGCCTCGATGCCGCCCACGCCCCAGGCCACCACGCCCAGGCCGTTGACCATCGGGGTATGTGAGTCGGTGCCCACACAGGTGTCGGGATAGGCCTCGGTGACGCCATCGACCTGGCGGGTGAACACGCCCCTGGCCAGGTGTTCCAGGTTGACCTGGTGGACAATGCCGGTGCCCGGCGGCACAACACGGAAGCCATCGAATGCGGTCTGGCCCCAGCGCAGGAACTGGTAGCGTTCGACGTTGCGTTGATATTCGATTTCGACGTTGCGGCGATAGGAATCGTTGTGCCCGAAGTCGTCGACGATCACCGAGTGATCGATCACCAGCTCGACGGGCGCCAGCGGATTGATGCGGCTGGGTTCGCCGCCCAGGGCCTTCATGGCCTGACGCATCGCGGCCAGATCGACCACTGCAGGCACACCGGTAAAGTCCTGCAGAATGACCCGCGCCGGGGTGAAGGAGATTTCGCGGTTGGGCTGGGCATTCGGGTCCCAGGATGCCAGCGCGCGGATGTCATCAGCGGTAACGTCGCCGCCGTCTTCGGTGCGCAGCAGGTTTTCCAGCAGGATCTTCAGGCCGTACGGCAGCCGGGAGGGGTCCAGTCCGTGATCTTTCAGTGCCCCAAGCCGGTAGATATGGTAGGGCTTGCCCCCCACATCCAAGGTTGTCCGTGCGCCGAAACTATTAGGGTGAGCCATTGCAAGTCCTCCTGGAATTCGTCGTATCGAAGCCGGCCAGCCCTGAAAGCAACACCAGGCCGACCCTATCCAATCCATCTTACACGCATTCCCCATACGGTCTCCATCCTCGCCCTGCTGACTCAAGGGACTTCGGACGGCGCTCCTGCTCCAGTCCGATCGCACGTCACTCATTGACACTCGTCAAGTCAGCGCAGCAGAAACGACCGGACGCGCCGCAAGGTCAAACCTCTTTTCGGTAGGATCGGCTTCTACACTGAAGCATCCCTGAATTCCCGGAGTCCACACCATGGCATTTCCCGCATTTTTCACCCAGGCCCCCCGCATCACGCTGTACGATCCGCTGGCCCAGCTGCTGGGCGCGTCGGATGACGGCCAGATCGAGTACGGTTATGAAGACGTCGTGCGTCTTGCCGGACATTCCTGCCCAACGGTGGCCGGAGCCTGGCTGATGACGGTCAAGGCTCTGCAAACTCTGTATCCGGACACGCTGCCCGAGCGCGGCAACATCCAGGTGAAATTCGCCGACAGCGCCACCAATGGGGTCACAGGCGTCATCGCCAACATCGTCAGTCTGGTCACAGGATCCACGACGGATACGGGATTCAAGGGCTTGGCTGGCCAGTATGATCGCCGCCACCTGCTGGAATTCGACCAGAGCCTGCCCGGCGAAATCAGCTTCACGCGACGTGACACCGGCGCCAGCGTCGCCGTGTCCTACAGTGCCCAAGGGGTGCCGCCGTCGCCGACTGCCATGCCCATGCTGCAAAAAATCCTGTCCGGTCAGGCCGATGCAAAGCAGCAGCAGGAATTCGGCCTGCTATGGCAAGACCGTGTGCGCCGCATCCTGGAAGCCGCCGATCAACCCGGCATCGTCACCGTCCACGAACAGCAGATGGCGCCCCAGGCCAACTAAATACAGGCCCAGCCGCGCGGCCTTAGCTGGACGTATTCGAGGCGGACACGATATCGGCATCCGGCCCTGAATACCGCCGTTCTCGAGCGTATGTCTGGTAATAGGCCATCTTGTCGGCATACATGGCCTGATCGGCGGCCTTCATGGCAAGCTCCAGCTCGGCGGAATTTCGGCAGACCGCCAGCCCCGCCGACACGCTGATCGGCGCCCCGCTGTAATACTGATTATTCAGCTCGACCAGAGAACGGATGTTGTCCAGCACGACCTGAGCGGCACGCTCATCCATGCCGGGCAAGAGCACCATGAATTCATCACCGCCGATTCTGGCCGCCTGGCCAGGCCGGTCGACGGCCTTGTTCAGGACTTCACCCAAACGGCGCAACAGATCGTCGCCCGCCGCATGACCGTACTCGTCGTTGGTGTGCTTCAAATTGTTCAGGTCCAGCGCAACGAGTCCCACCAGCGGGGTATGTTTACGAGCCAGGCGACCCAGCTCGTCCACAAAGAACGAGCGGTTTTTCAACTGAGTCAACACATCGTGCTGGCCCAGGTATTCCAGATAGGCTTCGGCTTTCTTGCGCGCCGTGATGTCCGTCAGCGAAACCAGCACCTGAGACCAATCCTGCTCGCGCCCCCGGAACACGGACAATTGCAGATGGATGTACAGCACATCGCCTTGCAGCGTACGGTTCTGGACTTCCAGCTGATGAAACAAGCGCCCCTCCCACAGGCCGATCAATTGTTCGGCAAAGGACGCCCGCGTTTCCTCGTGCAGCACGTCGCCCAAACGCGCCAGCAACTCGGCCCGCGAGGCAGCTTTGAACATCGTCAAGGTGTAGTCATTGATGTCCAGCACCCGGATTTCCTGCAGACAGCGTTCCACGAAATCGGGGTGCACATCCAGAAACGTGCGGAAGTCGCTGACCCCCAAGGCGCGCAATTCGTCGAATAATTTCCGGATGGCGCTGAAATCCTCGACCCACAGCGACACCGGCGCCTGTTGGAAAAATTCTCGTGCATCCCGCGCGCTGGCCTGAGCCTGGCGTCTCAGGTCCTGCAGTTCGGTGACGTCTTCCATCGTGACCAGCACACGATCCCAAGGGCGCTCGGCATCCGCCAGCAGCACGCCCTTCAAGGACAGATCCAGGCGCCTGCCCGACAGGGTGTAGTTGACGGTCAGGCCATTGAATTCGGTCTGCCCCCGCCACATCTGATCCAGTTCTTCCAGAAAGCCGTCCAGCATGTCGTCGCGCAGGATCTGAACCAAATGCGCCAACAAGGCTTCCTGGGAATCGGCCTCGTAGAGCCGCAATGTCTGGCGGTTGACCCGCAGAACACGCACCAGACGGGTGCACTCTATCAGGCGATTGCGATCCTGCTGCAGCCAGTGACGCAAATCCTGAATACCGGCGGCACGCAAGCGCTGAAAGTGCGCGTGCAAAGCACTGTAGTCCTCGAGCCAGTACGCCATGGGCGAGAGTTCGAACAGATCAGGCACCTCAGTGCCGTCAGCCGGATACTGCTGGTCGTCTTGTGCCGCCGGGGTGTTCATATTGTCGATTCTGCTCAAAGCCCTGATGCCACCACCAGTCCCCATACACAGGGAAAGGTCCCATACGTTGAGATTAGCAGAAATCCCTATGGACCTAGGCCAATATGCAAACATGACGATAGGCAATATGCCGCCCCGCCGCACCCGGCGCGGCGGTGTAAGGTCACAATGACATCCTGGGTCGCCCCGGCGGCCAGCCTGCCCTGGGCTGATCAGAGGCGCCCGTCGGCGGCGGCATCATCATGCCCCGACCATCATCAGGATGGAGACTATTTTGCATCATCAGACCCACACCTCACCGCAACGTCCCGAGGACGAACGCCTAAGCTTGTCCGCCAATCTCTTGTACGGTCTGCAGCACGTCCTGACCATGTATGGCGGCATCATCGCCGTGCCGCTGATCGTCGGTCAGGCAGCAGGCCTGCCTGCTGCGGAAATCGGCATCCTGATTGCCTCCTGCCTGTTCATGGGCGGCCTGGCCACCCTGGTCCAAACGCTGGGCATCCCATTTTTCGGCTGCCAATTGCCGCTGGTGCAAGGGGTATCCTTTGCCAGCGTGGCCACGATTCTGGCCATCCTGACAGCCGGCGGCGACCTGCCGGCGGTATTCGGGGCCGTGATGACCGCGGCATTGCTCGGTTTGCTGATTACACCGGTCTTTTCCAAGATCATCCGCTTCTTCCCGCCCCTGGTGACAGGGTCGGTCATCACCACCATCGGCCTGTCCCTGATGCCTGTGGCGGCCCACTGGGCGATGGGCGGCAATGCCAGCGCCCCGGACTTCGGCAGCACCGCCAATATCGGCTTGGCCGCCGCCACCCTGGTCATCGTGCTGTTGCTCAGCAAACTGGGCAACGCCACCCTCTCGCGTCTGTCGATCCTGCTGGCCATGGTACTGGGCACCGTCATCGCCTGGATGGCGGGCATGACGGATTTTTCCCGCATCGCAGACGGCCCTTCCCTGGCCTTCCCCGCCCTGTTCCACTTCGGCGCGCCCACCTTCCACCCTGCAGCCATCCTGTCCATGTTCATCGTGATCCTGGTCGTGCTGGTGGAAACGGCTGCCGACATCCTGGCTGTGGGCGACATCATCAAAACCCCGATCGATTCACGCCGCCTGGGCGATGGCTTGCGTGCTGACATGGTGTCCAGCGTCATCGCCCCGGCCTTTGGCTCTTTCACGCAAAGCGCCTTCGCACAGAACGTCGGCCTAGTCGCCGTGACCGGCGTCAAAAGCCGTTTTGTCGTGGCCGCCAGCGGCATCATCCTGCTGGTGCTGGGCCTGCTGCCGGTCATGGGGCGCCTGATCGCCACGGTGCCCGCTGCCGTGCTGGGCGGCGCAGGCCTGGTGCTGTTCGGCACGGTCGCCGCCAGCGGCATCCGCACCCTGGCCAAGGTCGATTACGAAGACAATATGAATCTGATCGTCGTCGCGACATCCGTGGGCTTTGGCATGATCCCCATTGCTGCGCCGCAGTTCTACAACCACTTCCCGGCGTGGGTGGCGACCATTTTCCATTCGGGGATCAGTTCGACCGCCATCATGGCCATCACCCTGAACCTGCTGTTCAATCACCTCAAGCGCGGCAATCCCGCTCAACCCTCGGTCTTTGCGGCAGGCACAGGGGCACGCAACCGGTGATGCCGATGCGGCGGCTGCAGGTCGCCCATTGAAAAACCAGCGGGCGGGGCCGCCGCAGCGCCCCCGCCGGTGCTATGCTGCTGGACTCGATGTCCGGCTACGCGCACCCTTATGGAACACCTGAACAACACTCTGTTCTTATGGATCAACGCCACCGACCCCACCGCCTTTAGCCTGCTGCTGGGGCGGCTTCTGGCCAATGGCCTGGTCTATGTGTTCCCCCTGTACATCGTCCTGAACTGGCTGCGCGCCGACACAGCGGGCCGGGATGCCTTGGTGCAGGCCGCGCTCACTGCCGCCGTCGCCCTGCTCCTGTCCTGGGCCATCGCCCAGGCCTGGTTCCACCCCCGCCCCTTCGTCGTCGGCATCGGCCATCAATACATGCCGCACAAGCCAACCGCATCCTTTCCCAGCAACCACATGAGCTTCATCTGGGCGCTATGCGCCGGACTCTGGGTGCACGCCGCACGCCGACGCGCCGCCTGGATCCTGGGCCTGATCGGGCTGCCGGTGGCCTGGGCCCGCATCTACATGGGGGTGCACTGGCCGCTGGACATGGTCGGAGCCTTGCTGAACGCAGCACTGGCCGCCCTGATCTGTCTGCCCCTGCGACATCGCGCGATCCCCTGCCTGCGCGCCCTGATCGAATATCCCTACCGCAGGATCTTCGCCTGGCCGATCAGCCAGGGCTGGTTCCGGGCATAAGGCCTGCCTGACCATATCACGAGATGACGCCGATCACCTGCAGTTCCTGCGCAGCAGGTGATGATGGCACTGCTTGCATTTCACCGTTGCCAAGAAGCACCGTCACTCCGCATCCGGCTGTGCGTCCGGATGCGCCGCCTGAAAGGCCGGCAGCGATTCACAATAGGCTGCAATCCGGGCAATGGTCGGAAAGACCGCCAGGTCCACGTCGTAACGGCGCGCATTGTAGACCTGCGGCACCAGGCAGCAGTCGGCCAGGCCGGGCTCATCGCCATGACAGCAGCGCCCCGTCGCAGGCGACTGTAATTGAGTTTCCAGCGCCCGAAAGCCCAGCACGATCCAATGCCGGTACCAGTCGTCCCGGGCAGGCTGCTCGATCTTCAATTCGCGTGACAGCCAGCGCAGGACACGCAGATTGTTCAAGGGATGAATATCGCAAGCAATATGCAGCGCCAGCGCGCGTACCCTGGCGCGACCCACCGCATCCGTCGGCAGCAGCGTGGCGGGGGCATGCGTTTCGTCCAGATATTCCATGATCGCCAGGGACTGCGTCAGGATCTGGCCGCCCTCGTCCAGCACAGGCACCAGACCCTCTGGATTACGGCTCTGGTAGTCATCGCCAAACTGCTCCCCGCCATGACGCAGCAAGTGCACCGGGATGACCCGATAGTCCAGCCCCTTCAGGCCCAGCGCGATCCGGACGCGGTAGGCCGCCGAACTGCGGAAATAAGAATAGAGTTCCAGCATGGCTCAGGCCTCCGCATCCTGTCGGGCTTCATAACGACCTCCCCCGGCTGCGCTGCTCGGGATGCTGTCCATGGCCTCGCCCAGGTAATCCAGCAAGGAACGCACCGCCGGTGACATGCCGCGACGCGACAGATAGGCCGCATGGACGATGCCCGAAGGCAGTGACCATCCAGGCAACACGTGTTCCAGACGGCCCTGGGCGATGTCTTCGCGGCACATATAGTCGGGGACCATGCCGATGCCGACGCCCCCCTCGATGGCATAAAGCAGCGACAGCAGGTCATCCACGATGCAAGTGGCGCGACACACCACCTGAGCTTGCGCCCCCTGCGGCCCGGTCATGGAAAAATGGATCTTGCCGGCCTGGGCGGACATCCCTGCGGCATCGAACCGTTCCAGATCGGATGGCTGAGCCGGCCTGCCCAGGCGCTGCAGCAATTCGGGACTGGCAACCAGCAGACCGTGGCTTAAGCCCAGCCGCTTGATGATGGCGCTGCCGCTGTCCTCCAGGCTCTGACGCACCCGCAAAGCAATGTCCACGCGTTCGCTGACCAGATCGACGACGCGATTGGTGACTTCGAGTTCCAGTCTGACCAGCGGGTAGCGCTTCAAGAAATCCGGAATCAGCGGCGCAATCACCGACTGCGCCAACGTGACGGGACAAGACACGCGCAAGGGACCGCGCGGCTCGGCCAGAATCCGGGAGATTTCCGCATGTGCCTGCTCTGCCTCATCGCGCACCGCGATGCAATGCCGGACATATTGTTCCCCCGCCAAGGTCAGGGACAGTTTGCGCGTCGTGCGATTCAACAAGCGCACCCCCAGGCTTGTCTCTAGCCGGGCAATCCGTCTGGACAGCCGCGAAGTCGGCAAATCCAGCGCCCGCGCGGCGCCCGAAAAACTGCCATGTTCCACGACTTCGGCGAAATACCACATATCGTTCAAATCTTGCATGACAGATTCACTTCAAAAATAGAACACTGTAAGTCGATGGGGGCATATTATCTATTTCGTGTTCATAATGGACAATAGCACTATTCCAAGACTTCCGTTCAAAAGGGTTTTTCATGAAGCTCCTGCATATCGACTCCAGCATCACCGGTTCCGACTCCATCACCCGCCGCCTGTCCCGCGACATTGTGGCGCAACAGCAGGCTGCGCATGCCGACCTGCAAGTCTCCTACCTGGACCTGGCCGAGCAGGCGCCCCACCCCCTGTCGATGGACGCGCTGGGTTTCCGGATGGCGGCCCAGGATGACACGCTCTCCGAAACCCAACGTCAGGAAAATGCAGTCTCCGAAGCGCTGGTCAGCCAATTGATCGACTCGGACATCGTCGTCATCGGCGCGCCGATGTACAACTTCACGATCCCCGCGCAGCTCAAGTCCTGGCTGGACCGCGTGGCTCAGGCAGGTCGCACGTTCAAATACACCGAAAACGGCCCGGTGGGTCTGCTAGGCGACAAGACCATCATCCTGGCGCTCAGCCGTGGCGGCATCTATTCCGCCAACCCGGCCATGGAACACCAGGAAAGCTATCTGAGATCGATCTTTGGCTTCATGGGCGTCAGCGACATCCGCGTCGTGCTGGCCGAAGGCGTCAACATGGGATCCGATCACCGCGAACGCGGCCTGGCTCAAGCGCAGGCGGATATCCGGGCGCTGGACCCCACCGCCGTGGCTGCATAAGATTCTGAAGTGAAGATCGGGGCGGGAACCGCACGGGTCTGACCCCAGCCTCCCGGGCATCCGCCCCTGCTAGCAAAAATTGGCGCCCAACTGCAGCAATTCCCCGCCCCCCTGCCGCCAGCCCCACAAGACCAGCAACAGCACCCCCGCCCCCGCGACCACCAGCCCTGACACAAGCCAGCCTCGCTGCGCACCACGCAGTCGCAGACCGGCAACCGTGCGCATGGCAGGCTTTCTCATGCCGCGGCCCTTTGCAACAGGACCGAAGGGCGTTCCCGAATCGGCCAATTCAAGCCCGCTGCCAGCACGCTGAGCGCGATGCACAGATACCAGACCAAGTCGTAGCTGCCGGTGCGGTCGTACAGGTAACCACCCAGCCAGCCGCCCAGGAAGGATCCGAGCTGGTGGAACAGGAACACGATCCCGCCCAGCATGGATAAATTACGCACCCCAAAGAGGGTAGCCACCGTCCCATTGGTCAGGGGTACGGTGGACAGCCACAACAGACCCATGGCGATACCGAAGGCATATGCCGTCCAGAGACTGAGCGGCATATTGATGAACACCAAAATCACCACCCCGCGCAGCAGATACAAGCCGCTGAGCAGCCGCGGTTTGGCGTATACGTTGCCCAGCCAGCCGGCGACATAGGTGCCGAACACATTGAACAGGCCCACCAGCGCCAACACCGTCGTGCCCGCCATCACAGGCAGGTGTCGATCCATCAGATAGGCCGGCAGGTGCACCCCGATGAAGACCACCTGAAAGCCGCACACGAAAAACCCTAGCGACAGCAGCCAGAAGCCCGTGTCCCGACTGGCTGCCCGCAGGGCGTCTCCCAGACTCTGTTCCGGCTCGGGCGAGGCTTTGGGATGATCGCGGACCATCGCCGTCAGTGGCACCATCAAGGCCCCCAGCAAGCCCAGCGCCACCAGGGCGGCGGACCAGCCCATCCACTGGATCAGTCCTAAAGAGCCAGGCAGCATCGCGAATTGACCGAACGACCCGGCAGCGGCGGCAATGCCCATCGCCAGGCTGCGTTTTTCCGGCGGCACGGCACGCCCGACTACCCCCAGCAGCACAGAAAACGATGTCCCCGACAGGCCGATCCCGATCAACAACCCCGCGCTGATCGACAGCGACAGAGGAGAATCGGCGTACCCCATGCACATCAAACCGGCGGCATACAGCACAGCCCCCGCCAGAATGGTCCGGCGAGCACCAAAGCGGTCCGCCAACGCACCGGCAAAAGGCTGCGCCAGCCCCCATACCAGGTTCTGAAAGGCCAGGGCGAAGGCAAAGACCTCGCGCCCCCAGCCAAAGTCCTGGCTCATGGGCGCCAGAAACAGGCCGAAGCCGTGCCGGATGCCGAGCGACAAGAACAGGATGAGCGATGCGCCCAGCATCGTCCAGAAAGAGGCGCGCCAGATTGAGTTCATAGATCTTTCGCCAGGACGGCAGGGCGCCAGGACGATTTTGATGAGCTTTGCAGGACTATAAAGCCTGGCTGATCTATTCTCAATCCACGGATTGCAGTCCTGGCTTCTCGACATGAGCGATCAGTCGGTCTGCGTAGGTTTGCCAGCTATCGCCTTTCTTGATGCCGTCGAACAACCCCTGAGCAGCAAGCTGTGCCACCCAGTCTTGCTTTTCCGCGGTCGCTGCCGACATCCAGGACTCAAAACCGGCTTCACGCACAGTATTGGCCACCTCGCGCATTTCCTCAGCACGCCGCCTGCCATGCTGCACCACGCGGCTGTAAAAATAACGCCCCTGCTCGGTCCAGTCGATCGCCGGGAAGGTTTCCTGCAAGGTTGGCAGGACATAGTCCTCGACGCCGTAGGCGCGCGCCGCCGTGTAGCTCTCGATCACCAGTGCTTCAAGACCTTTGATCATGACGCTACGGCACATCTTGATCGCGGATGCGATCCCCAGTTCGGTTGAAATGGGCTTGGCGTCCATTCCGAGCGCACTCAGCTGCCGAGCCAGGGGTTCGGCATGCGGCCCGCCCAGCAGCATGGGCACTCGTATCCCATAGGGTGGCACCGAGGTCATGACGCCGGCTTCCACGTAATGCCCGCCCGCAGATTCGACCAGGGCTGCGGCTTCCCGCTTGGCACCCGGAGATGCGGAATTCAAGTCCAGATAGAAGGTCCCCGGTCGCAGATGCAATGCGGCTTCCCGGGCCACCGCCACCTCGTTGGACGCGGTCACAGCCGAGATCAGCAGATTGCTGGCGGCGCAGAGCTCTGCTGCGGACGCGCATAGGGCTACGCCATCTTGCCGGGCCCGTTCATGCAAAGGCGCGGCAAGAACCGGATCGGCAAGTTTGATGTCCCAGGCCCGGACGCTGGCCACCTGCGGACTCAGCCCCTCGCAGAATATGCCGCCCACCTCGCCATAGCCGATCAGCCCCAAATGTATTGCTTCCATGAACTACGCCTCCTTGTGAAACGCACGGGAGAGCGCGGACCATGCCGCGCCTCCCATCATAAAACTAGTCCGTCGATTCCGGCACATGCGCCAGCACCGATCTGGCGCGCTCGACGATGGGGGCATCGACGAACATGCCTTCAAACATGAAGGCCCCGATACCGTTGCGCTGCGCGACCTCGGCTGCTGCCACCAGACGGCGCGCACGATCGATTTCCTTCTGCCCAGGCGCAAAGCCCGCATTCAGCAAGGGCACCACGCTGGGGTGGATACAACTTGCGCCGTCAATACCAAAGGTCCGGGCCTCAAGAATGGAGGCGCGCATCGCCTCGGTGTCCCGATAATCCGCCACGGTGCGCATCAGCCCGAACGACAATTTCCCGGCAGCCTTGGCGGCAAGATGGATCAGCACTCTGGGGATCCGGATAACCTCCGGCAGCGGCTCTCCCCCGAAGGAAGTCGCCATGTCCTCGATCCCCATGCTCAGGGCCAGCACCCTGGGACCGTGGGCGATATCCTGAGCCTTGAGGACACCGGCAGCGTCTTCGATCAAGGGGACGAACACCATGGGCTCGCGACCCAGCCGGTCTTCCAGGGGCCGCAGCGCAGCATCGAGCCTTTCGAGAATCTTGGGACTCGAGGTCTTTGGCAGATACAGGCCATACGCCCCTGCCACGCAGGCGGCTTCCGCATCCTGGAAGACCAAGTCCTCACGATGATTGACCCGCACGAACACCTGCGCGCCCGCCTGACCGACTCGGGGCACTACCGTGGCCAGCGCTGCGCGAGCGTTCAGCTTCTCATTCTCGGCAACCGCATCCTCGAGATCGACGATGATGGCGTCCGCGCCCCGCAAGTGTGCCTTGGCGATGAATCGCTCGGCGATGCCCGGCACGTACAGCAATGACCGGATCATGCCGCACCTCCGTACGACAAAATGGATTGAATGTGTTCCTCGGCGATGCCCGCCTCGCGCAATACTGCTTCGGTGTGCTCTCCCAGCCGAGGAGCGGGCCGGCGCCACACGCCAGGGGTGCCGGACAACCTGGGCACGATGTTGTGCATCGCCACGCTGCCGAGATCCTGATCTTCCACGTCGACAAATACGCCGCGCTCAAGGAAATGGCTGTCCACCGCGGCGTCCGCTATGTCATAGACGGGTCCGACGGTGGCGCCAGCCGAGCGCATGATCGACAATGCTTCATCACGTGTATGCTGGATGAACCAGGCCCCCAGTGCCTCGTCGACCAGGCTGCGATTGCGCACCCGATCCGTGTTGCTCATGAATCGAGGATCGTGATTCATGTCATCGCGACCAATGGTCTGGAAGATCCGCTGCGCCACACCCTGCGTTGATCCCGACAGGGCCACATACTTGCCGTCGGCACAGGCATAGACGTTGCGCGGTGCCGTGGTATTCGAGGCACTGCCGCTGCGTTCCTTCACAGCGCCCGTCGTGTTGTAGATGGCGGCTTCAGGACCCAGTACCGAAAAAATGGACTCAAGCAAGGACAGGTCAATGACCTGGCCCTGAATCCGGCCTTGTTTTTTCGCCAGCAGCGCCATCGACACCGCCGAGACGCCATACAAGCCGGCAATCATGTCGGCCAGCGCCAAGGGCGGCAACACGGGTTCGCGATCGGGGAACCCGGTACGCGCGGCAAATCCGCTCATGGCTTCCACCAGCGTGCCGAAGCCCGGCAGCTTCGCATAGGGGCCGGTCTGTCCAAAACCGGATATCCGGACGATGATCAGATCCGGGTTCCTGCCCAACAGAACATCGGGACTCAGGCCCATTTTCTCTAAAGTGCCGGGGCGATAGTTCTCGATGAACACATCCGCCTTGTCGATCAGGCGCTCGAGGATATCTTTGTCGGCCTGCTGACGGACATTAAGCACTACCGAGCGCTTGTTACGCCCATAGGTCTTCCAATGCAGGGATTCCCCCCGATTTTGCCAATGACGCAGCGGATCGCCGCCGGGCGGCTCGACCTTGATCACATCCGCACCGAAATCCGCCAATTGCAGCGACAACATGTTCCCGGCCACCAGGCGCGACACGTCGATCACGCGAACTCCCTGCATCGGGCCGCTGGCGGCAGCATCGAACCTTACAGGGGAGTGCGCTGGATTCAATTTCTCGTTCATCGTCATTTCCCAGCGCCGGCACTACCCTGAAACAACATCGTCGCCTCTGGGGGAATGCGGAGCCAGACCTCCTGCTCTTCCATGCGGTGGCTCGTCTGGACACGGTAACGCCCGCCGGGCCCCGAGACCTCATGCTGATAGACCGATCCCAGATAAGAGCTGGCCTCCACCCGCACTCGCACAACGTTGTCCCCGGGGCCAGACGCAACTTCCAGGCGTTCTGGGCGCACCGCCAGCATGACACGGTCTCGCAGTTCCTCGCGACCGATGCCGGCGCGGATGACGGTGCCATCGTCCAGCCTGACGCTGGCCCAGTGCCCATCATGGGTCAATAGTGTGCCGTCCATGAAATTGGAGGAACCGATGAAATCCGCCACAAAGGCGTCAGCGGGCGATTCGTATATCTCGTGCGGCGTGCCGATCTGGCGAATCTTGCCTCCGGACATGACGGCGATCCGATCCGACACGGCCAGCGCTTCAGCCTGATCATGGGTGACGTAGACCGTGGTCACGCCCAGGCGTTCCTGGAGTTCCCTGAGCCACACCCGCGCCCGTTCACGCAATTTTGCATCCAGGTTCGACAGCGGCTCGTCCAGCAACAGCAGTCCGGGCCGATAGACCAGGGCGCGCGCCAGGGCGACGCGTTGCTGCTGGCCGCCCGACAATTCAAAGGGATATCTTTCCGCGAAAGAATCCATCTCGACCAAGCTCAAGGCTTCCTCGATGCGCCGGACCTGCTCGGCCCGGTCTACCTTGCGCAATCGCAGAGGGAACGCAAGGTTTTGCGCGACGGTCATATGCGGCCATAGCGCGTAGCTCTGAAAAACCAGACCGATATTTCGGTGTTCGGGTTCCAGGGAAACCTTGTTGGCGCCGTCGAACAACACGCTGGGACCCATGCGGATACAACCGGAGGTCGCATCATTCAGCCCCGAAATCGCAAACAGCGTCGTGGACTTTCCGCAGCCGGACGGCCCAAGCAGGGTCAGAAACTCACCAGAGGCGACCGTTAGGGAAATATCATCTACCGCCTTGACGCCGCCATAGGTGATGGACAGATTTTCCAGGATGAGTTCAGCCATAGATTTTTACTCCGAGTACGCGCCGTGCGATCAGCACGAAAACCGCTGTAATGATGACCTGTATCGCTGCCAATGCCGAAACCGGCCCGCCATCGCCTTGCGTATATAGCGATAGCATCGTGGTCCCGATGACTTCGGACCCCGGTTGATAGAGAAACACCGCTGTGACGTATTCCTTGAAGAAATGGATGAACAGCAATGTAAAGGTGGAAAACAGGACCGGCTTCAATAAGGGCAGAATGATGCGGACCATGGTCACCCACCAGTCGGCGCCGGAAATGCGAGCTGCCTGATCCAGTTCGTTGCCGATCTGCGTGAGCGCGGGGGCCACCGTACCAAACCCGATCGGGATATAACGCAGTATGAATACGCCTATCAGCACCCATATGGTTCCACGCACTGCGTCAAACCCTGGCACCCAGACGATGACGTAGAAGAACCCCAGACCGGCGATGATGCCCGGCAGGGAACGCGGCAACAGCGCGACGTATTCCAACGCTCTGGCGTAGCGGAACTTCGAGCGGCGCGCCACGAAAGCGATCAACACGACGACCACGGTTCCGATCACGCCGCCCACCAGGGCAATGACGACCGAATTTGTGATTGAGCGGATGTAGCTGGTATGCGCGAAAATTAGCTCGAAATTATCCGTCGTGAACAAAGTCCAGAAAGGTACCAACGGCGTCAGAAAGGTCGTGCTGGCACGCATCAATATCCCGACGAACACGGATATGATGGTCAAGAGGACATAGGCAAACACCAAGATGCCCGCAGTCCAGCGCCAGGCGCCCAGACTGACCATCGCCGGTCGTGTCGCTTTGCCGCGCACCGTCACAAAACGCCCGTCGTCCCGCATCAGGCGCCCTTGCAGCCATACCAGGAAACCAACCACCAGCAGCAGGATGACGGCGGCGGCGCTCACGAGCCCGTAGTCGGATTCGACCGCGGCATTGATGCCCTTGTCGTAAATGAACGTTGTAATCGTCTGGATGCCCTCTGGCCCGCCAAACACCAGGGGGATGGCCAGCATCTCGACGCCGATCACGAAATTGAGCACGGCGGAGTAGATCAAGGCAGGACGCATCATGGGGATGGTTACGCTCCACAGAGCCCTCATGGGACTGGCGCCGACCGACCGCGCAGCGGATTCGAGCTGGGCATCAGCCCTGGTCACCGCCCCGATACACATCAGATGGGTCAGCGGCGCCTGGCTCAGACCGGCGACGATGCCCATGCCGGTCAAGGTATACAGATTCCAGGGCTCGAACCCCAACCAGGAACGCAAAGCCAGCGTAAAGAAGCCGGAAGGCCCATACATGGTGAACCAGCCAAAGGCAATCACCAGATTGCTGACGAACAGCGGCCACAGGATGATCTCGCCCATCCAACGGCGGCCCGGCAGGTCGGTGCGCCCCAGCAGCACGGCAGACGCGGCCCCGAATATCTGAGCGACCGCCATCGTCAAGAAAGAAAAATACAGCGTATTGAGCGCAATGACTCCCATGCCTGCTTCAGTGAACAGCCGGGAGAAATTGTTGATCGTAGGGACTGCGGTATCGACGTACAGCGCCTTATCCAGCAGGGCTTGGGCAGCAATGGGCACCAGGGGCCCGAGGACCAGGACTGCGGTCAGCGAGGCTACCACCCAAAAAATGAGGGACGAGCGGGAGGGCATGACGCGCAATTGACGCACAGGAAGCGCATCCATTGCTTTTGACGGAGATTTGGACATGGGACGTATATCTTCAAGATGGGCCTATCCCGGCAGAGATAGGCCCTGGTGACGGATACTTACTTGCCAGACATGGCAGCAGTCCACTGCTTCGAGAAATCTTCCGCTTGATCGATCAACGCCTTGTCGAAACCGACAATGATCATATTGTCCTTGCCCACCTGATCGGCAATCGACTGGAAGGTATAGCGCACATTGGTGCTATCGATGCCCTCGCGATAGGGCGTCAAGCCGCCGGCCCCGATCAATTCCTGGCCCGCCTTACTGAGGATATAGTCGACCATCAGCTTGGCGGAATTCGGATTGGCCGTGTTCTGCGGAATACCCATGCCGCGCATCATGACCGGCGTACCATCATCGGGAAAGGCAAACCCGAGGATCTTTCCGCCCGGCTGATCCAGACGCGGAAAAATCGTGATCCCGGACACGTAGACTCCGGTCAGGTATTCACCGGTGGCGATTTTTTCATTCATGGTCCCGCCGGACGTTTCGCCCCGGATCATGGGACCGATTTTCTTCAGACTATCCCAGCCCTCCGCACCCTTTTGGTTCAGGACGGTCCACCAGGACGCCAGCCCGAACGAGTTCCTGGCTGCGTCGTATGTGGTGATGCGGCCCTTGTAGGCTGCGGGATCATCCGTGGCCGCTTTGACCAAGGACGAGAACCCGGTGGGCCGTTTGCCTTCCGCCAGCAAGGCCGTGTTGTATGCAATCACCAGGGGGTCCGTGGACATCACGAACACGCCCGGATACGGTACGGAGAAGTCCGGCAGCTTGCTGATTTCGGGCGACTGGTACTGCATCATCTTGCTGTCCAGGCCGTAGCGGGCCCAGCGGTCGTTGGCGCCTGACACCAGGATGTCCGCACTGCGCGACTGGCTGCCGGCTTCGGCTTCCCAACGGGAATGGACAGTACCCGAACCCAGATCCAATGTCTCGACCTTGATCCAAGGATAGACTTTCTTGAAACCGTCCAGCACGGGCTTCCAGTTGTAATCGGCAACGTTCGAATAGATGACGAGGCCGTTTTCATTCTTTGAAGCATCAATCAATTGCTGATAATCAGCCGGATAGTAATCCGGGAGATCAGCTGACAGCGCCGGCGAGCCCGCCGCCATGAGGGCAGATGCCGTCATGAGGGTTGCCGCTCGTAGTTTCCAATTCTTCATCCTTATGTCTCCTCTGATTCAACTGACTAATAGCGTTTCGCGATGAGATCGCTGGCTTTTCTAGCGGCGTCGATGGTCGCCTCTAAAATCTGATCAAGGTTTTTTTCTATGCGTTCGCGGGGGCCTGCGATATTGAGCGCAGCAATGCATCTGCCGGTCGAGTTCATGATCGGGGCGGCCACGCCCGCAGCGCCTTCGATGTGACCTTCCAGATTGATGGTGCATCCCGCTTTTCTGGACTGCTCGATGCTGACGCGGATGGCCTCGACCTGCGCGCTGTCGGCGCCATTCAGTTGCGCCAGATATGCACTCAAGTCGCTTGTATCCAGTCCAGCCAGCAAGGTCAGACCACTGGCCGTCTGGTGCGGGATACGCGTGCGGCTGATATCACGGTCATAGCGGATTTCCCTGTGCGCCAGCACCTTTGTGATGTAACGCAGTCGCATATCGACTGTCAGTATTCCGATGCACCCCGTTTCCAGGGTCGCACCAACTGCCTCTTCGAGAATCGGACGAATCATCCGCACCACGGTGCCCCAGGCCGGCGCCCCCAGGGAGGGCTCGCCCGGCAAGCGCTGCAAGAGATAGCGCTGATCAGCATCCTGCTGCGCGTAGCCGCGCTGCACCAATAGCCGCAGCAGAAGCAAAGTGGTGCTTTTCGGCCACGCCAGATCGCGCACTGCGTCGCTGAGCGCAATCGGTTCGGACTGTTGCGCCATCCACTCGATGAGTTCCAGGACCCGCGAGGAACCTCTTTTACTGGTGTCTTCCTGATCAGCCATAGACATGAAGTTCAATATATTGAACTCGGTTAATGTATTAAACGTTGCCAGTCTAACGAGCGCTGCAGTTCCTGTAATTAGGGGTTTTCCTGGTGGGGGATGTATGGGCGGCCAGGAACCCGCTGCACGGCGAAGGCCGTTAGCGCAAGGGAGACGTCCGCAGACAGGGGATAGGGTGACGGCGGACAGCGTGCGTCGTCGATGCTTGAAATGCAAAGCTGGCCGGCGCCGCTGCGCCGTCGGAAAGACGGCGACAGGACGCTCAGGCCGGGATGGGGCTTATTCCACCGTCACGCTCTTCGCCAGATTGCGCGGCTTATCCACGTCCGTGCCCCTGACGCAGGCCGTGTGGTACGCCAGCAATTGCAGTGGCACCGTGTGCAGGATCGGGGACAGCTTGCCATAGTGTTCAGGCAGGCGGATGACGTGCATCCCTTCCGCGCCCACGATCTGCGAATCGGCGTCGGCAAAGACATAGAGTTCCCCGCCGCGTGCACGGACTTCCTGCATATTGGACTTGAGTTTCTCCAGCAGTTCGTCATGCGGCGCTACGGTGACGACCGGCATGGCGTCGGTCACCAGCGCCAGCGGGCCGTGTTTCAGCTCGCCGGCGGGATAGGCCTCGGCGTGGATATAACTGATTTCCTTCAGCTTCAATGCGCCTTCCAGTGCAATGGGATAGTGCATGCCGCGCCCCAGGAACAAGGCGTGTTCCTTGCTGGCGAAGCGCTCGGCCCAGGCGATGATCTGCGGTTCCAGAGCCAACACGGCGGAAATAGCCACCGGCAGGTGACGCAGGGACTTGACGGCCTGCTGCTCGGCGGCATCATCCAGCCGCCCTCGCGTCTGGGCCAGCGCCAGAGTCAGCAAGTACAGGGCCGTCAACTGAGTGGTGAAAGCCTTGGTGGATGCCACGCCGATCTCCACCCCTGCGCGGGTGATGAAGGCCAGCTTGCATTCGCGCACCATGGCGCTGGTGGCGACGTTGCAGATGGTCAGGGTGTGATCCATGCCCAGACTGCGGGCATGCTTCAGGGCAGCCAGGGTATCGGCGGTCTCGCCCGATTGGGAAATGGTCACGACCAGAGTGCGCGGATCGGGCACACTGGTCCTGTAGCGGTATTCGCTGGCGATTTCGACGTTGACGGGGATCCCGGCGATCGACTCGATCCAGTAGCGCGCCGTCAGGCCGGCGTAATAGCTGGTGCCGCAGGCCAGGATCAGCACCCGATCGATGGATTTGAACACCCCGTGGGCGCCATCGCCGAACAGTTCCGGCATGATGGCGTCGATCCCCTGCAGGGTGTCGCCCACCGCACGCGGCTGCTCGAAGATTTCTTTTTGCATGAAATGGCGGTAGGGACCCAGTTCGGCCTCGCCCGTGTGGGCCTGAACGGTATGCACGGCCCGCTCGACTGGCTGGCCCTGGGCGTCGCTGACCCAGACGCGCGACAGTTGCAAGTCCACCACGTCGCCGTCTTCCAGATACATGATCTGATCCGTCGTGCCCGCCAGCGCCAGCGCATCCGACGCCAGGTAGTTGCCCTGCTCGCTGCAGCCCACCACCAGCGGAGACCCCTGGCGAGCGCCGACCACGCGATGAGGTTCCTGAGCGCAGAATACGGCGATGGCGTAGGCGCCTTCCAGGCGCCGAGTGGCCTGCTGAACGGCGGCAAACAAGTCGCCATCGTACAGGTGGTCCACCAGGTGGGCGATCACTTCGGTATCGGTCTGGCTATGAAAGGTATAGCCTGCCGCCTGCAGTTCCGCCCGCAGCGCATCATGATTTTCGATGATGCCGTTGTGCACCAGCGCGATGCGCGGCGCACCGCCGTCCGGACCGGAGAAATGCGGATGCGCGTTATGCGTCAGGGGTGCCCCATGCGTGGCCCAGCGCGTGTGTGCAATCCCCGTCAGCCCCTGGACATTGTCCTGGTCCGCCTGGGCGATCAGTTCCGCCACACGCTGGGTGCTGCGCACCCGCAGCAGGCCGGTGCCGGTATGCACAGCCACCCCGCAGGAATCGTAGCCGCGGTATTCCAGACGGCGCAGACCTTCCAGCAAGATGGGAACGATATTGTGACGCGCCACGGCGCCGACGATGCCACACATAGGGGATACTCCTGAATGCAATCCATAGGGGGCGCAGGCCATAACCACCCGTGCCAGTCCTGTTCAGCCGCTATTGTGTCCCGACCCGCAAGAAATATGATTTCTATTTTTTGCTTCTAATGAATTTATATTTCTCTTGCAAAACAACATGAAATATAATTTCATTACCGACCGAACGGACTGCATTCATGCCACTCGATTCCCCCCCGCCCGAGCTTGACGATCTGGATCGCCGCATCCTGAGCCAGCTGCAGCAGGATTGCTCGCTGAGCAACCTGGATCTGGCTGCCCGCGTGCATGCGTCTCCCCCCACCTGCCTACGCCGTGTGCGCAAGCTGATGCAATCCGGCCTGATCCTGCGCCAGGTCGCTCTGCTGGACCCGGCGCGGCTGGGTGCTGCCCTGACCGTCATCATTGAAGTCTCTCTGGATGCCCAGGCAGCGGCGCAACTGGACGCGGTCGAGGCGGGCTTCGTCAGCGAAGCCGCCATCCAGCAGTGCTACCGCGTCAGCAGCGGCCCTGATTTCGTGCTGATAGCACAGGTCGCCGACATGGCCGCCTACCAGGATCTGGCGCTGCGCCGCCTGACGGGAGACCCCCGAATTCGCAACGTCCGCAGCTTTTTCGCCACCAGTCGCAGCAAATTCGACACATCGGTGCCCATTGTTGAATAATGATTGAATAAGGGTTATTACTTATGCTATAGTGCTGGATTGCCTGTTTTCTGACCTCCTGACCTTGGCTTGCGCCGGGTGTTCTTTTCCGCACAGACGGATTGATAAACGGAACACCCTGATAGATGCGCTATTTTGGGTTGACCCGGTCGGCACATGCGACTGATTCTGCGTGGCAGACATCCACAGCAGCAACCCGGCGGGGCCATCTCTGGCGCCTCGCAGCACATCACCCGCTCTAGCGGGCCAAGGAACTCATGTCTTTCGACTCTCTGGGGCTCGACCCCAAGCTCGTGTCCGCTCTTCAGGAACAGGGCATCGCTACTCCCACCTCGGTGCAAGCCGCCGCCATTCCCAAGGCGCTGGCCGGCCAGGACCTGATGGTGTCTTCGCAAACGGGCAGCGGCAAGACCGCCGCCTTTATGCTGCCCTCGCTGCAACAGCTCAGCCGCCGCACCGGCTCCGGCGGGCGCGGCGTACAAGTGCTGGTGCTGACGCCCACTCGCGAACTGGCCATGCAGGTGGCCGACGCCACCCGCGCCTACGGCAAGCACCTGGGAGGCCTGCGCGTGGCCACGGTCGTCGGCGGCATGCCTTACGGCGCCCAGATCCAATCCCTGTCCAAGCGCGTGGACGTGCTGGTGGCAACCCCGGGCCGCCTGATCGATCACCTGCAGGCCCGACGCGTGAATCTGTCCACCGTGCAGACGCTGATTCTGGACGAAGCCGATCGCATGCTGGACATGGGCTTCATCGAAGACATCGAAACCATCGTCGGCGCGACACCGAAGGATCGGCAGACTCTGCTGTTTTCCGCGACACTGGATGGCACGGTCGCCAAGCTGGCGGCCAATATGATGCACGAACCGCACCGCATCGAAATCGCGAACGCGCAACAAAAGCACACCAACATTACCCAGCACCTGCTGTACGCGGACGACCGGGCTCATAAACTGCGCCTGCTGGACCACCTGCTGCGCGACACCAGCCTGGACCAGGCCATCATCTTCACGGCGACCAAACGCGGCGCCGATGATCTGGCCGACCACCTGTCCGAAGAAGGCTTCGCCGCCGCCGCTCTGCACGGTGACATGAACCAGCGCCAGCGCACTCGCACGCTGGGCCTGCTGCAAAATGGCCGGGTACGTGTGCTGGTCGCCACCGACGTCGCCGCCCGCGGCATCGACGTGCAGACCATCACCCATGCCGTGAACTACGACCTGCCGATGCAGGCCGAAGACTACGTGCACCGGATCGGTCGCACGGGCCGCGCGGGCCGTGATGGTCAGGCCATCACGCTGGCCGTCACTGCGGAACGCCACAAGATCCGCCGCATCGAACAATTCATCGGCCAGTCCATCCCCATGGAAACCATTCCGGGGCTGGAACCGCGCCAATCGGTCCGCCCGACCTGGAAGGATCGCCCGAACCAGAACCGTCCGCGCAGCGGGAAACCCGGCGGCTATCAGGGCCGCAAGCCCTGGCAGCAGGATCGGGACGAGGCATCCGCCGGACCCAGCCAAGGTGCGCGCAAACCCTGGCAGCCCCGCGCCGAAGCGAACGGTGAATCCAGTCACGGCGCCCGCAAGCCCTGGCACAAGGATCGCGACGCGACCGCCCACACCGGCGGCGCCAAGCCCTGGCACCGCGACCGCCCGCAAACAGGCGACGACACCCGGCCGGCTCGCCCGGCTCGCAGCCATGCCGCCCGCCCGTCGGAATGGACAGGTGCCGACGCCAGCCCGGCAACGCATCCGCGCCGTGCGGACACTCGCACGGACTATGCCAAGCGCGGCCCGCGTCCCGACAAAGTCGGCGCCAAATCCACGTTCAAGCGCCAGACCCGCCAGGACCAAGGCAAGAAACCGGCACAACGCCCGCGTTTCGCTTAAGTCCAGGCCGTTCGCCAGACACACGGTCCCCTAGGGACCACCGCCCGCCGCCCCGAGCACTTGCACAAAGTCCTCGGGGCGATTCTTTTTCCCACCCTGCTGCTATGCTTCGCCCCATGACTGAATTGCCTACCGTCCAAATTCCCGCACATCTGCCCGAACCCGATGCGCCGGCCCTCAGCCACGGTCTGCAGGTGCAGGCCATGCTGCGCGAAAAAATTGACGCGGCAGGCGGCTGGCTACCGTTTGACGCCTGGATGCAGGCCGCGCTGTACGCGCCCGGCCTGGGTTATTACAGCGCGGGCAGCGCGAAATTCCACCAGGAAGGGGATTTCACCACCGCACCGGAAACCAGCCCTTTGTTCGCTCGAGCGCTGGCCCCCCAGGTGGCGCAGATCCTGCAGGCCAGCGGCAGTCAGACGGTGCTGGAATTCGGCGCCGGGTCCGGCGCTCTGGCTGCCGCCCTGATCCCGGCCCTGCAGGATCTGGGGATCACCGTCGATTACCGTATCCTCGACGTATCCGCCGACCTGCGAGCCAGACAACAAGCCAGGCTGGCGCCTTGGGGCGAGCAGGTGCAATGGCTGGACACGCTGCCGTCGGCCTTCGAGGGCTGCGTGCTGGCCAACGAGGTCCTGGACGCCATGCCGGTCACGCTCTTTCGCTGGAACGATCAGGGCGGCCTGGATGAACTGGGCGTGGAACACTCACCTGCCCCCCAGGCCACCGTCCCTTTTTCCTGGGCGACGCGCCCGGCGGACCCAGCCGTAGGCACGGTGGTGTCCGCCCGCATGCCGCCCCTGCCCGGCTACCAGTCGGAAATCAATTTGCAGGCCGAAGCCTGGATCCGCGACCTGGGCCGCTGGCTGCGCTGCGGCGCCGCGCTGCTGATCGACTACGGCTTCCCCCAAGCGGAGTACTACCACCCCCAGCGCCTGCAGGGCACCCTGATGTGCCACTTCCGCCACCATGCGCATGATCAGCCCCTGATCCTGCCGGGACTGCAGGACATCACTGCCCACGTGGATTTCACCGCGATGGCGGATGCCGCCCTGGACGGCGGTCTGGACGTGCTGGGCTATACGTCGCAAGCGCGGTTTCTCATGAATGCCGGCCTGATGAATCTGATCCAGGCGCCGGGGGACAATCCACCCGAACGAGCGCGTCAGTTGGCGGCGCTGAACACGCTGATCTCCGAAGCCGAAATGGGGGAACTGTTCAAGGTGCTGGCCATCGGGCGCGGCGTGGACGGCCCCCTGCTGGGATTCAACCGCGGGGATCGGCGCGACCGGCTGTGAACGTCTCATCCCCCACCGCCAAGCCAAAACTGTTCATCAGCCGCCGGGTGGCGAAATCCGGCGCCCCGCTGGTGAAAAAGGCACTATCGGCTGACGCCGGATGCAGGGCGTGTTCCGCCCAGGGCAGCAGGCTGCGGGCGTGACGGGCAATGGCCTCGGCCGGATCCAGCCAGTCGACCGGCCAGGGAGCCAGGCGCCGGAACACATTCGCCAGAAACGGATAATGGGTGCAGCCCAGCACCACGATATCGGTGCGAGCGCCGCCGTCCTCCACGAAAGCAGCGGCGATCTCCGCCCGGATGGCCTCATCCGCCACCGTCTGTCCCCGGATATAGGCTTCGGCCATCTGCGCCAGGCGGGTCGACCCCACGAGCTGGACCTTGCAGCGGGAAGCAAATGACCGGATCAGCCGCCGGGTATAGTCGCGCTGCACCGTCCCCGGTGTCGCCAGCACAGACACCAGACAGGACCGGGTGCGTTCGGCTGCCGGCTTGATGGCCGGCACCGTGCCAACGAACACCCTGTCGGGATAGGCTGCCCGCAAAGCGGCCCCCGCGACCGTGAACGCCGTATTGCACGCCACCACGCACAGCGCGGGATCGTGATCCTGCAGCAGGGTGCCAAACAACGCCACAACATGGTCCCGCAAGGCGTCTTCCGACCAGCCTCCATAGGGAAACCCGGCATCATCAGCCACGTAGACAAAGCGTCGTTCCGGAATCAGCACCCGCGCCTCGCGCAACACGGTCAGGCCGCCGATGCCGGAATCAAACACCAGCACAGGCCGGTGCGACGCAATATCCGGTTCAGACATCAAATAGCCGTCAAGGCCCGCAGTCGAGCGGCGCGCAGATCATCGCGAATGCGCGACGGATCGCCTCCGGCGGCGCGAGCGACCGCGCCGGCATCCACGTCTCGCACGGCGGCCAGCCGCCTCGCCCACACCGGCAGATCGACGTCGTCTCGGACGCAAGCAGCCGCCGCCAGCAGCGCCGCGCAACGATCCGGGCGCCGCAAGGCATCGCAGGATTCCAGCAGATCCAGCCAGGAGGATGGGGAATCCGCGTTCGCTGACAGCCGCGCCAACATCCCCGGCAGCAGGCGCGCCAGATCGCGGCAAGCGGACGGCGCCCGCAAACGATCCTGCAGGCCGGACGCCGATGCCCGGCACAGCAAGGCATAGCGTTGCGCCAAATCCATGCCCAGGGCAGCGCCCCGCGCCAGACCCGCCGCCACATCGGCGTTCCACACCAGACCGGGCGCGACCCGGTCCAGCGCGCCGCATTCGGCCAGCACATCCAGCATGCGACCGGGATGGTCCGTCATCAGGCCCTTGGCGAATTCCTGCCAGACGCGCTCGGGCACCAGCGCATCGACTTCGCCGTCGCGCACCAGCGTGCGGCAGAGATCCAGGGTTTCCGGTGCGATGGAAAAATCGTGAAAGCGGGCGGCAAAGCGCGCCAGACGCAGCAGACGCACGGGGTCTTCGACAAAGGCCGGCCCCACATGCCGCAAGACGCGGGCGTGGATATCCGCCACCCCGCCCAAAGGATCCATCAGGGCGCCGTCGGACGCGCGCGCAATCGCATTGACGGTCAGATCGCGACGGTGCAAGTCATCGGCCAGGGACACATCCGGCCCGGCATGAAAGACAAACCCCCGATATCCCCGCCCGGATTTGCGTTCGGTACGCGCCAGGGCATATTCCTCGTGGGTCTGAGGATGCAGGAACACCGGAAAATCCCCGCCCACCGGGGTGAACCCCCGCGCAGCCATGATTTCCGGGGTGGCGCCCACCACCACCCAGTCCCTGTCGCCGGCGGGCCGCCCCAGCAGCGCATCGCGCACGGCGCCGCCCACGACATAGGCATCGAGACCATCCAGGGCGGGATCACCCCAACCGGCAGTCGCTGGCGCGCTGTCGGCGGTCACGGCTGCGCCGTCCGCGTGCCGTCCAGGGGACTGATCGTGCCCAGCCGCGCCTTCAGGGAATCCGGCTGACCGGAAAACAGCATGGCATACCAGACGGCATTGGACATGACGTTTTTCACGTACAGGCGCGTTTCGGTAAAGGGGATGGTCTCGGCGAAAATGGCGCCCTCGACAGGGGCCTGCAGCTGAGAACGCCAGCGCTTCGGGCGTCCAGGACCCGCGTTGTAGCCGGCGGTGGCCAGCAGTTGCGACCCATCCAGCCCCTGCAGCACCATGTTCAGGTAGCTGGTACCCAACAGCGTATTGGTGTCAAAGTCGTTGACCTGGCTGGGGGTGAAATCCTTCAGCCCGATCTTGCGGGCCACATGCTTGGCCGTCGCCGGCATCAATTGCATCAGTCCCGATGCGCCGACTCTGGATTTCGCATTCATGATGAAGCGGGATTCCTGGCGGATCAGACCATAGACCCAGGCCGGATCCAGATTGATCTGCCGCGCTTTTTCCGCGACTTTGCCCTCGAAGGGCGCGATGAAGCGCTGGCTGAAATCCACCACCTGCCGGGTCTGCAGCGATGTATTCACGACCCGGTCGTAAATATGTTCGGCGCGGGCGAATTCCGCGGCCCCGCGCAACTGGGCATCATTCATGCCGCGCAGAGCGAAATTCCATTCAGGGACGGCTTCGCGACGCCAGCCCAGATCGAACAGGGCCACCGCGCGCCTTAAAGCGGGATTGGCGCTTGCCTGGGCTGTCCAGGCGGGGTCCAGCGCGGGCGTCGCGGGCAGACGCGGCAGGCCGCCTAGTTCTTCGGTGGCCAGCTGTCCATAAAACCCCAGATCGCCCTGGATGGACTGGAAATATTGCCGGGCGGCCTGATCGTTGCCCTGAGCGGCCAGCGCGCGACCATACCAATAACGCCAGACCGGCTCATCCGCCTGGGGGCCCGACATCTTGCGGATCGCCGTGGCCACCCGATCCCATTGAATGGGCGAGGCTCGCAATTCGGCGCGGACTTCCCAGGCATGGTTGTAGTCCGTCATGGGAATGAACCCGGACTGGCGATACCAACGGGCCGCGTCGATATCCACGTTCAGGGCGGCCACCAGCCCGAACTGCCCCCAAACCCACTGCATGTCGGCCTTGGGCATGACGCCAGCCCAGTGTTCCTGCACGTAGCGCGCCGCCTCGACTCGGTCGTCGCTGCGCGCCAGCCGGGACAGGGCGATGGATGTCAGTTCCAAATCTGTGGTCGACCGGGGCTTGGACCGAGCGGCCAGCCATTTGCGCGGGTCTTTCATCAAAGCGGCGAACTGCACCATCGCCGCATCGTCGAATACCACCGATGCCAAGCGGGTGATGTCACCCGCCCTGCCGCTTTCCATGGTGTCGCGCAGCAGGCCATTCCATTCTTTGCGGCTCAGCACATGATCCGCTGCCGCCTGGTCCAGCAGTTCCCAGCAATCGGCATTCGGCTTGAAGACGTCCAGCACTTCGGCGGCGCGCGCGTGCTTGCCCGTCATGTGACGCGCCAGCAGCAAGGAACACTGCACGGCGGTCGAGGGATCGGCGACCGGCTCAATCCGCATGGCCCCGGCGTAATCGCCTGCACGGACCGCGGCCAGTATCCAGTCGGAGCGGATGCGTTCGTTCAGATAGACGCCGGGATTGTCCTTCAGGAATTGCTGCACATCCGCAGTCGGCACCGGAGTCGTGCGATCCTGCAGGCGGCGCTGCAGCGCCCAGTAACGCGGGTACTGTCCCAGCACGGGGTCGGCGGCAGCGATGGGCGCCAAGCGATCCAGATCCGCCCAGCGGCGTTTCTGCACGGCTTCGTAGGCATCCTGAACCGCCTGTCGGGCCGCCGCCGGCACCACCGGGGCCACATACGCAGGCACGACAGGCGCCTGAAGCACCGCCGGACTGGCGGGCGCGCCCTGCACGGCATCCGCCCCATCGGCGGCCACCACGGCCACACGCGGGGCTTCGCCCGCCTGCGTCTCGGCCTCGGTCGGGGCCTGCGCAGCCGCGCAGCCGCTAAGGCCCAACACAGCCGCCACGCCCCAGGCCAGCATACGTCCTCGCGCAAGCCGTTCGAACGCACCGGCGGCATGCCTGGTCCGGTCAAAGCATCCCGGATCCCTTAGAATGTCCTCGCACATCATGCCACCTCACAGCTACTGCTTGCCTTATGAATCAGAACGCACAGAATAACGCAGTCCCCTTGCGGACGCGACTCAAACAACGCCGGGCGGCTCTGCCCGACGCAGAACGCGACCGAGGCGCCCTGCTGATCCGCGGTCGTCTCTATACCTGGCTGGCGAGTCGGCGCACGGCGCTACGCGACGCCGGCAGCGCGGACATCCGCCACATTGCCGCTTTCTGGTCCATGAGCGATGAGCCCGCCTTGCAGGCCTTGCTGCGCCAATGGGCCGACGATGAATCGCTGACGGTGTCGCTGCCCGTAGTGACAGGCCCCGGCCAGCCGCTGCAGTTTCGTCTGTGGACGCCGGATACCCCGATGCACGCCGGCGCCTACGGCATCCAGGAACCCGACGGCCCCGACGCACCGGCGCCGGACCTGATCCTGGTGCCGACACTGGGTTTCACGCGCCAGGGCGATCGTCTGGGCTACGGCGGCGGCTATTACGACCGCACGCTGGCGGCCCTGAAGACATCCGGTCGAGCGCCGACCGCCATCGGCATCGCCTGGGCCTGCGGGGATCTCAGCAACGACGCCTACTCGCCCGCACCGCACGACGTGCGGCTGGACGCCATCCTGACCGACAAGGGCTGGGCGCTGCCCGTGCCCTAAACGCGGGCCCGCTGAGCCAGCGTCAGGCCCCCAAGCCCAGGTTGTCGCAGATCTGCACGACGGCATCCGCATGGTTCAGCGTGTAGAAATGCACCCCCGGCGCCCCGTTTTCCAGTAAACGGGCGGTCAGGCGGGTGACGACATCAATGCCGAACGCCCGAATCGATGCCTTGTCGTCGCCGAAATCCTGCAGACGCAAGCGCATCCAGCGCGGGATTTCCGCCCCGCACATGGATGAAAACCGCGCCAGCTGGACGTAATTGGTCACCGGCATGATGCCCGGCGTGATGGGAATATCGATGCCCTGGGCGCGGACCCGGTCGACAAAATCAAAGTAAGCGTCCGGGTTGAAGAAATACTGCGTGATCGCGCCATTGGCGCCGGCCCGCACTTTGTTGACGAAATGCTGCAGGTCTTGTTCCGCGCTTTCCGCCTGGGGGTGCATTTCCGGATAGGCGGCCACCTCGATATGAAAGGCGTCGCCGTACTGCTCCCGCACGAAGCGCACCAGCTCGCTGGCGTAATGCAGATCGCCCGTATCGCCCCCCATCCCCGACGGCATATCACCACGCAAGGCGACCAGACGGCGGATGCCCCGCGCCTGATAGTCATCCAGGATCAAGCGCAAATCGGCGCGCGTTACGCCGATGCAGGACAAGTGCGGGGCGACGTCGGCCCCCAGGTTACGCAGCATCTGCACGGCATCGACCGTGCCGGCGCGGGTCGAGCCACCGGCGCCGAATGTCACGCTGACGTAGGCGGGGTTCAACGCCGCCAGCCGCTTGGCGGAACGCACCAGCCGTTCCTGGGCGGCGATATCGCGCGGCGGAAAATATTCCAGACTGAGGACGGGCGCCCCGGACTGAGCAGAATTTGGCATGCTCCAAGATCCTTATTGCAACAAAAGGCTGGCCAGCGCGCCAGACACCAGACTATAGACAATGGCGCCGATAACGGCCCACCAGAAGCCGTCCACCTGAAAACCTTTCAGGATCGACCCGGCCCACCAGAACACCAGGGCATTGAGCACCACCAGGAACAGTCCCAGCGTGACGAAGGTCAGCGGCAAGGTCAGCAGCACCAGCACGGGCTTGACCACCGTATTCAACAAACCCAGCACCAGCGCGGCGATCAGCGCCGAACCAAAGGAAGCCACCGTGATCCCAGGCAGCAGATAGGCGACCACCAACAGGGCCACCGCATTCAATATCCAGACGAGCAACAACATGACGGCACTCCTTCAGTCATCAACGATGGGGCTGCGCATCCGGTCATGCGACTAGCGGGTGCATGACCGGATTTTGCGATGCGCAGGCAGGGATCAATAGCGGTAATGACCGGGCTTGAACGGGCCGGCGACCGGCACGCCGATGTAGTCGGCCTGCTTTTGCGACAGCGTCGTCAGCTTCACACCCAGTTTTTCCAGATGCAGACGGGCGACCTTTTCATCCAGGTGTTTCGGCAGCACATAGACCTGGCCGGTCTTGTACTGATCGCCACGCGTGAACAGCTCGATCTGCGCAATCGTCTGATTGGTAAAGGATGCCGACATCACGAAGGACGGGTGGCCTGTGGCGCAACCCAGATTCACCAGACGGCCCTTGGCCAGCAGGATGATGCGCTTGCCGTCGGGGAAAATGATGTGATCGACCTGGGGTTTGATTTCTTCCCAGGGCAGGTCCTCGACAGAGGCGACGTTGATTTCGCTATCGAAGTGGCCGATGTTGCAGACGATGGCCTGATCCTTCATGCGGTACAGGTGGTCACGGTCGATGACGTGGTAGTTGCCGGTGGCGGTGACAAAAATATCGGCCTGTTCGACGACGTCCTTGTCGTTCAGATCCACGACCCGGTAGCCTTCCATGGATGCCTGCAGCGCGCAGATGGGATCGACTTCCGTCACCCAGACCTGGGCGCGCAAAGCCGCCAGCGCCTGCGCGCAGCCCTTGCCGACGTCGCCGAACCCGCAGACGACGGCAATCTTGCCGGCGACCATGACGTCGGTGGCGCGCTTGATGCCGTCCACCAACGATTCGCGGCAGCCGTACAGGTTGTCGAATTTGGACTTCGTGACCGAATCATTGACGTTGATGGCCGGGATCTTCAGTTCGCCGCGCTGCGACATCTGATACAGACGATGCACCCCTGTGGTGGTTTCCTCGGTCACGCCCTGGATCTGCGCCAGACGGGTGGAATACCAGGTGGGGTCCTTGGCCAGCTGAGCCTTGATGGCGGCAAACAGGACGCGCTCTTCTTCGTTGCCCGGATTGGCAATGGCCGCGGCATCGGTCTCGGCGCGAGCGCCCAGGTGCAGCAGCACCGTGGCATCGCCACCGTCGTCCAGGATCATATTGGCCTGCTCACCCGGCCAGTCGAAGATGCGGTGCGTGTACTGCCAGTAGTCTTCCAGGGATTCGCCCTTGACGGCGAACACCGGCGTGCCGCCCGCGGCAATCGCGGCGGCGGCGTGATCCTGGGTGGAAAAAATATTGCACGAAGCCCAGCGGACTTCTGCGCCCAGCGCCTTGAGGGTTTCGATCAGCACAGCCGTCTGGATGGTCATATGCAGGCTACCGGCGATGCGGGCGCCTTTCAGAGGCTGTGAAGCGGCGAATTCTTCCCGCGTGGCCATCAGGCCGGGCATTTCGGTTTCGGCGATGGCGAGTTCGCGGCGGCCCCAATCGGCCAGGGCGATATCGGCGATGACGTAGTCGTGTGCAGTGCTCATGGTATCCCTGTAGAGCCTGCGCAGCGGGGAGAACGGTTGCCGCCCACCCCTGCCCGCGCAGGGCAACGATGGGCGCCGTTCATAAAGAAGGTTCCTGAGCCTGGCGGCCCGCATCAAGGCCCATGCCGGGCCGCGGGGCCGGTGCAGCGCCCCTCAGGAAAAGGGGGTCATTATACCCGGAGATCCCCTGCAACTCCGATCCCCAGAGCAAGCCTCACCCGCCCATCGCCTGGAACAGACGCGCAGCATCCAGCATCTGTCGCGAACGGATATCCAGGGCATCCAGTTCCGCCAGGTCCGCCTGACGGCCTGCGGCGCGGGCGGACGCCGGCGGCACCGCGCCCAGACTGGCTCGCCGTGCCGCATCGAGCGCCAGACTGCGGGCCGCTTCGGCAGCGGCATCCCCTGCAGCCCGCGCAACGCCAGTCTGTTCCAGCGCCGCCAGCGCATCGGCGACCTCGCGGAACGCGGCCAGCACCGTGCTGCGGTAATCCATCTCGGCAGCCGTATAGGCCTGCAGGCTGGCGCGGCGCTGTGCTTGCAGCGCGCCGCCATGAAACAGCGGCGCGGCCAGCCCGCCTGCCAGGCTCCACAACGCGCCGGCAGGCGATAGCGCTGTCGACCAGTCGTAAGCGCCGCGCCCGATGGCCGCCGTCAGGGTGAAACTGGGAAGCAGATCGGCGCTGGCGGCGCCCGCATCGTGAGCCGCAGCGCGCAAGGCGGCCTGCGCCGCCTGGATGTCGGGCCGCGAAGCCAGCAAAGCGGACGGCACCAGGACGGGGATGCGCGCAGGCAGCGACAGTCGGGCGAATGCAATGGCCTCGGGCGCTTGATCTGGTGTGCGCCCGAGCAGCACAGCCAGGGCATGCCGCAGCGCCAGCACCTGCGCCTGCAAGGCGGGAATCTGAGCCGCCACGGCCTGCGCCTGACGACGCGCATCCAGAACGGCGGCGCGCGGCGCGGCGCCCAGCGCCTGCCGGCGAACGGACTCCGTCTCGTCCTGCAGCAATCCGGTCGCGACAGCTTCCAGAACCTGCAGACGAGCCTGCTGCGCGGACAAGGTCAAGGCACCGGACACCACGTTCGCCGCCAAGGCCTCGCGAGCCGCGTGCCACTGGGCCGTCCGTTGTTCTACCCGGTCCGCCAGCGCCCGATTGCGTTCGCGCATCGACCCGAACAGGTCAAAGGTATAGCGAGCCTGGGCCTGGCCGACAAACGTGTTGTAGATCGACGTCGGCGGCAATTCAGGCAGAGGCGAGGGCAGGTTCAGCAGCAGACCGAGCGCACGCTGTCGCGAGGCCTGGGCGCCCATATCGACCGACGGCAATGCCGTCGCCCCGACCTGCGCCCGCAGGACCTCGCGCGCCGCCGCCAGACGCGCCTGCGCAGCGGCCAGATCGGGATTCGCCGCCCAGGATTCCGCCACGAGCAAGTCCAGCTCAGGCGCGCCAAACTGAGTCCACCACGCCGTCGCGGACGTGTGCGCGGCGACCAGCGCGGGGCCATCGGCCCGCGCTGCGCTGTCCGGCGGCAGGCCGGCGGCGTAGCGCGCCGGCTCGGGCATGAGCGGCGGCTGCCCCGAAGGCCCGAATGCGCAACCCGTCAAACCGACACTGAGCGCCAGCGCCCCTGCCATCCACCCGCCCTTCATGACGCTTCCCCCACGGTGCCGGACGCGCGCGGGGTCGGCGCAGACGTTTCGTCCTCGTCCCGGACCTGGAACATCAGCGCATACAGGGCCGGCAGCACGAAGACCGTCAGCACCGTGGCGCTGGTGATGCCGCCCATCAGGGCGGTCGCCATGGGGCCGAAGAAGTCGCTGCGCAACAGCGGGATCAGCGCCAGCACCGCCGCCGCCGCCGTCAGCACGATGGGACGGAAACGCCGCACGGTCGCATCCACGATGGCATCGAGGCGTCGATGCCCCGCCGCGATGTCCTGCTCGATCTGATCCACCAGAATGACCGAATTGCGCATGATGATGCCGAACATGGCAATCACCCCCAGCAGGGCGACAAAGCCAAACGGTTTGCCAAACAGCAGCAGCGCCAGGACCACGCCGATCAGTCCCAACGGCGCGGTCAGGACGACCAGCACCACACGGGAAAACCGCTGCAGCTGGATCATCAGCAGCGTCAGCACGACCACGATCAGGATGGGCACCTCGACATTGATCGAGGCCTGCGCCTTGACGCTGTTTTCCACCGCGCCGCCGACCTCGATCCGATAGCCGACCGGCAGGCCGGCGCGAATGTCCGTCAAACGCGCGTCTACGGCACGCGTCAGGTCGATCCCTTCGACGCCGGGAGCGACTTCGGCGCGCACGGTGATCGTGGGCTGCCGGTCACGCTCCCAGATGATGGCGTGTTCCAGACCGTCGCGCATCCCGCCCAGCGCCTCCAGAGGCACCGGCCCGCCAGGCGAAGGCAGGGACAGCCGCGCCAAGGCCTGAGGGTCGCTGCGTTCGGACTCCGGCGCCCGCAAATCGATGCGGATCAGGCGGTCGTCCTCGCGGTATTGAGACACAGGCCGGCCCGACAGACTCATGGCCAGAAAATCCGCAATATCGCGCGAACTGACGCCCAGCCGCTGCGCGGCTTGCTGATCGACCTCGAAACGCGACACGCGAGCCGACGGTTCATCCCAATCGAACTGCGTGTTGCGGGCGCGAGGGTCGGCGCGCAGCACGGCGGCCACCTCTTGCGCCGTCTGGCGCACCCTGACAAGCTCATCGCCGCTGACGCGGAATTGCACCGGGTAGCCGACAGGCGGCCCCGACTCCAGACGCGACACCCTGCCGCGCACGGCAGGGAAATCCGTACTCAGGGCCGACTCCAGCCAGGGCTTGAGCGCTTCTCTGTCCTGAATGGAATTTGCGGTCACCACATACTGGGTGAAATTCGGAGACGGCAACTGCTGGTCCAAGGGCAGATAGAAGCGCGGTGCGCCCGTCCCCACGAAACCGACCACGCGCGCGACTTCCGGGCGCTCTTTCAGCAGGGATTCCAGACGCTGCGCCTGCGCCAGCGTCGCCTCGAACGACGCACTTTCGCGCAGACGCATATCCACCAGCAGTTCGGGCCGGGCGGAATCCGGGAAGAATTGTTGCGGCACCAGACGGAACCCCGCCAGCGCGACCACAAACAACAGCAGCGTCGCCGCCACGACGGCGCCGCGACGGCGCACACAGGCATGCAACCAGCGCCGTAGCCGACGATAGAAAGGCGAATCGTAGATGTCTCTCTCGGACTCGCCCATCGCCCCACCGGTCGACGCGGCGGCAGACGCGTGCGGGCGCAGCAGAGCATGACCCAGCAGCGGGATCAGAATGACGGCAGCCAGCCAGGACACCAGCAGCGAGACGGCCGACACCTGAAAGATCGAGCGGGTGTATTCCCCGGTGCTCGAGCGCGCCAGGGCGATCGGCAGAAAGCCCGCCACCGTGACCAGCGTGCCGGTCAGCATAGGAAACGCCGTACTGGTATAGGCAAACGCTGCCGCGCTGACCCGGTCCCAGCCCTGCTCGAGCTTCACGGCCATCATCTCGACCGCGATGATGGCGTCGTCCACCAGCAGGCCCAAGGACAGAATCAGCGTGCCCAGGGACACCTTGTGCAGCCCGATTCCCATCCAGTTCATCACCAGCGCGGTCAGCGCCAGCACCACCGGAATCGAGATCACGACCACCATGCCGGTGCGCAGCCCCAACGACACCAGGCTGACCAGCAGCACAATGGCCACCGCTTCACCGACGGCGCGCAGGAATTCATCGACCGAGCTCGTCACCGCGTCGGGCATGCTGGCGACTTCCGTCAACGACAAGCCCATCGGCAGCCGTGTCTGCAGGCCGTCCACCGCCTTCTGCAAGTGTTTCCCCAGATCCACCACATCATGCCCGGCGGCGGCGGTCACGCCGATGCCCAACACCGGCTGGTCGCCATACCGCATCTGCGTCAAGGGCGGCTCCACCGCGCCGCGCCGGATCTCGGCGATGTCCCCCAGACGTGCCAGACGGTCGCCGACGGGAATCAGCGTGTCGGCCAGATCGTCCAGGCTGTGGAATTGCCCCGTGGGACGCACGAACAGCCGATCCGTGGCGGTCGCCATCACGCCGGGATCGGCCACGGCGTTGCGCGCGGCGATGGCCTGGCCGATCCGCGCGGGCGTCAGGCCGGATTGCGCCATGATGGAATTGGGGATACGGACCTCGATGCGCTCTTCCTGTTCGCCGAAATAATCGACCTTGGACACACCCGGCACCCGCAACAGCACGGTGCGCAGGATGTCGGCCTGTTCGCGCAACTGCGCCGGCGTGTAACCATCGCCCGACAGCGCGTAGATGTTGGTGTACACATCGCCGAATTCATCGTTGAAGAACGGCCCGGCGACCCCGGCGGGCAAGCCGGCGGCCATGTCGCCGATCTTCTTGCGCACTTGGTACCATTCCTGCGGGACCTGGTCGGCGGCCACCGCCTCGCTCATGAAATAGAAGATCGTCGACTGCCCGGGCCGCGAATAGCTGACGGTGTGATCGCGATGCGGCATTTCTTGCAGCTTGCGCTCGATCCGGTCGGTCACCTGCTCGCGCACCTGTTCCGCCGTGGCGCCAGGCCACAAAGTCTGCACCACCATGACGCGGAAGGTGAAAGGCGGATCTTCGGACTGCGCCAGACGCAGACCTGCCAGGGTGCCGGCAACCACCATCACCGCGATCAGGTAAATCACCAGAGAGCGATGCAGAATCGCCCAACGCGACAGATTGAATCCCCCCTCCCAGGCGCGGGGCGCGGACGGCCCGTTCACTGCCCGGCCTCTGTGGGCGCGGCGGGACGAGCACGATAAGGCACCGCCTCGATCCGCTGCCCCTCGACCACCGTGTGCACGCCCTGAGCAAGCACGATCTGTCCCGTTCGAAGACCGCCCGAGAGCGTCACGGTATCCGCGCCATACGCGGCGACTTTCACCCGCTGCGTGGCCAGCACGCCGTCTGCGTCCACGACCCAGACCGCTGGCCGGTCCCCCTGATGGAATAGCGCCGTGGCAGGCAGCGTATAACGGACTTGGGCGGCCTCAGGTTCCAGGAAACGGACCGTCGCCGTCATTCCCGGCCGCAGCGCCGGGTCGGCGGCATCGAGCCGCAGCTTCACCCGGAATCCGAGCGTTGCCGGATCGGCGGCCCGCGCGACTTCCCGCACCTGAGCGCTCAACCGCACCCCCGGCAGCGCCACCGCTTCGACCTCGGCCACCCGGCCAGGTACGATGCCCGCCATCCTGCGGGCGGGCAGATCCACGACGGCTTCCAGACCGTCTCCCCAGGCCAGGGTATAGACGGGCTGCCCCGCCGCGACATTCTGCCCCGCCATCGCCTGCTCGGCAACGATGACGCCATCATGTTCGACCGTCAGCCGCGTATACGCCACCTGGTCGCGCGCCCGCGCCAAGGCCTGGCCGGCCTGCTCGTCCTGCGCCCGCGCCTGAGCCAACTGCCCGCGCGTCTGCTCTGCCTGTGCCTGGGCGATCAGACCCTCGCGCCCCTGAGCCTGATCCCGCCGCCATTGCCGTTCGGCGACGTCCAGCGCGGCGCGCGCCGCCCGCTGCTGGGCCTGAGCCGAGGCCAGGTTTTGACGCCAGGGCCCGGCATCCTGTTCCGCCAGAACCTGGCCGGCGCGCACGGTATCTCCCAGCCCGACATGACGACGCAGGATCAGCCCTGCCTGCCGGAAAGACAAGGGGGTGGATTCAGGCGCCGTAATCAGGCCTGGCGCCGCCCAGGACGCCGCCTGCACGTCCGGCTGAACCTCTACCGTCGGCGCCGGACGCGGCGGCGGCTCGGCGGATTCCCTGGCGCCGCAGGCGGCCAGCGCAACGCAGAGGGTCGCCACAGCCAGGCGAGACAGCGAACGGGCGAGGGGGTCTTTCATGGGCATCCCGGCAAGCGACGTAGGGAGAAATCGGCAGCTTGGCCCGAGCGGACAACACCCCTTAGGCCGAAAGGCAGTTTATTTCAATACATAAATGGATTCAAATGCATTTATGTATTTGAATAGTTGCGATCTGACCCGCGCCTGCGCAGCACCCCGATTTGTTTCTACAATCTGAACACCATGAATGCAAAAATCCGCCTGACCCGCGAGCAAAGCCGGGAACAGACCCGGCAACGATTGCTGGACGCGACGCATACCCTGTTTGCCACACAGGGTTTCGCGGCGACCAGCGTCGAGCAGATCACCCTGCAGGCCGGCTACACCCGTGGCGCGTTCTATTCCAACTTCCAGGACAAGTCAGACATTTTCCTGGCGCTGCTGCGGCGGGAGCATGCCCGCATCATGGAAGAATTACGGGCGCTGCTGGACACGCCCGCCCCCGAAGACCAGGAAGACTCGCCGCCACGGGATCTGCTGGAATCGCGTCTGCTGGCGCACTACGCCCGGATGCACCAGGATTCCCAACTGCTGGCGCTGATGCTGGAAGCGCGACTGCAGGCCGCGCGCGATGAGGCCTTTGCCCCGCACTTTCGCCGCTTCCGGGAAGAACTGCTGGACGCCGTGGAAGGTTATGCCCAGGATTTCGCGCAACGCGCAGGGCTGACGCTATCCATGAGTCCCGAGGATCTGGCCTTTGGGTTCGTGGCGTTATGCGACGGTTGCGCGCTGCACCGACTGGCGGGCAGCCGCCCGGGCGATGAAGACATCGAACGCATTCTGCGCGCCTTCATGAAACGGATGGCCTTCGAATCCTGAACCGGCTGCTGACCATTCAGCGCGCCAGACATGAATCGGCCCGCCTTGCAGGCGGGCCGTCGTCATCAGGATGCCGGTATCAGGCAGCAGCCTTCAGCACCTGGACCTTGTCGGTGGCTTCCCAGCTGAATTCCGGTTCGCTGCGGCCAAAGTGGCCATAGGCGGCGGATTTCGCATAGATGGGGCGCAGCAGGTTCAGCATATTGATGATGCCCTTGGGGCGCAGATCGAAGTGTTCGCGCACCAGGCGGGCGATCTGATCATCGGGGATGACGCCTGTGCCTTCGGTGTAGACCGTGATGTTGATCGGCTCGGCCACACCGATGGCATAGCTGACCTGCACCTGGCACTGACGGGCCAGCCCCGCGGCGACGATGTTTTTCGCCACATAGCGGGCGGCATAGGCGGCCGAACGATCGACCTTGGACGGGTCCTTGCCGGAAAACGCGCCGCCGCCGTGCGGGCAGGCGCCGCCGTAGGTGTCGACGATGATCTTGCGCCCCGTCAGGCCGCAGTCGCCTTGCGGGCCGCCAATGACGAATTTTCCCGTGGGATTGATCAGGAATTTAGTCTTGTCCGTCAGCAGGCCATCGGCGAACACCGGGCGGATGATGTGCTCGATCACGGCGTCATGGATATCCGCCTGGGAAATATCCGGATGGTGCTGGGTGGAGACCACCACGGTATCGACCTCGGCGGGCTTGCCGTCCAGGTAGCGGAAAGTGACCTGGGATTTGGCGTCCGGGCGCAGCCACGGCAGGCGCCCGTCTTTGCGCAGTTCGGCCTGGCGCTGCACGATGCGGTGCGCGTACCAGATCGGGGCCGGCATCAGATCAGGGGTTTCGTCGCAGGCATAGCCGAACATCAGCCCCTGGTCGCCGGCGCCCTGGTTCAGGATTTCTTCCGACGTGCGGTCCACGCCCTGGGCGATGTCGGGGGATTGTTTGTCATAGGCCACCAGTACCGCGCAACCCTTGTAGTCGATGCCGTAGTCGGTGTTGTCATAGCCGATGCGGCGAATCGTATCGCGGGCCACCTGGATGTAATCCACGTTGGCGCGAGACGTGATTTCGCCGGCCAGCACGACCAGACCGGTGTTGCACAGGGTTTCGGCAGCGACCCGGGAAGTGGGGTCCTGTTCGAGCAAGGCGTCGAGAATCGCGTCGGAGATCTGGTCGGCGACCTTGTCGGGATGGCCTTCGGAAACGGATTCCGAGGTAAAGAGAAAATCGTTGTTTGCCACAGCGATACGTCCTGTATGAGCGCCGAACTGACCGGCGCGAGGTTGAACGAAACGCGTTGCACCTCTGGATGTATCGGGGCGCGACGCTTTAGCGGTTTAGACCATGCCGTCTCCAGCACGGGGATCGCTCCGCAAGTTGTCGGGTTAACTCAGCGATCAAAAGGATTTTAAGCGAAAATACGCCATGCCTGCTGAAAACGCCTCGCCCACCAGGGATATCCTGCCTCGCCTGCTGTTGTGCCTCGTTCGTCTGCTGGCCCGACTGCCCTTGTCCTGGCTGCAGTTTCTGGGCCGGCTGATCGGCCTGGCCGTCTACGCTTTTCCGGGACGCTACCGGCGCCGCCTGCAGGCCAACGCCCGCCGCGCCGGCTACGACACGCCCGCGTTCTTCCGCAAGGCCGCCGCCGAATCGGGGGCCATGATCCTGGAAATGCCGAAAGTCTGGTGGCGCACATCCCACTGTCTGGCCCGGACCAGCAGCGATCAGGAATCCATCGTGCGCGACGCGCTGGCCGAGGGCCGGGGAGTGCTGTACCTGACCCCGCACCTGGGCTGTTTTGAGATCACGGCCCGCCACCTGACGCAGCACGGTCCGCTGACGGTGATGTTCCGCCCCTCGCGCAGCGCGCTGCTGGATCCTATCGTGGAATCCGCCCGCGACATGCATAATCTGCGCGCCGTGCCTGCCAACCGCCACGGTGTGCGCGAATTCGTGCGCGCACTGAAACGCGGCGAGGCGGTCGGCATGCTGCCCGACCAGGTTCCCCGCGAAGGCGATGGGCTGTGGCTGCCGGTTTTCGGCGAATACGCTCTGACCATGACGCTGGCGGCCCGCCTGGCCCTGCAGACCGGCGTCGCCATCATCCTGACCGCCGGCGAACGTCTGCCGGGCGGGCGCGGCTGGCGCATCCACTACCTGCGCCTGCCCGACCCTCTGCCACAGGCGCCGGAAGCCCTGGCGCTGGCGATCAACCAAGCCATGGAAACGCTGATTCGGCGCTTCCCAGAACAGTATCTATGGAGCTACAACCGCTATAAATGGCCAGGCGATGCGCCGCCGCGCCCCGACGCCTGACCCCCTACAATGCCCCGATCATGGCTTTTGATAAAAAACCCCTGCTTCAGGCAGTATTCGCGTATTTCGGGCGCTGCTCGACCCCTGTCCGGCTGCGCTGGGGGCGCATCCTGGGCTGGCTGGCGCCTCGACTGTTGAAATCTCGCGCCCACGTCGTGCGCGTCAATCTGGCACGCTGCTTCCCGGACCTGACTCTGGAACAGCAGAAAGCACTGGCCCGGCGCCATTTTCATCTGCTGGCGCAGTCCTTCGTGGATCGCGGTCTGTGCTGGTTCGGTACGCGCGAACGCATCCTGTCCACCATCGATCTGCAGGGCGAACAGCATCTGCAGACCTTATTGGATCAAGGCCGGCGCATTCTGATGTTCGCGCCGCACTTCATCGCGCTGGATGCCGCTGCTACCCGGCTGACCCTGTTTCTGAAGGAATCCGCCACGCTCTACACACGCCAGAGCGATGCCGACGTGGATGAGATTGTGCGCCTGGGCCGCGGACGCTTCAACCAGGTGCACTTGGTCAGCCGCCACGACGGCGTGCGCGGCCTGATCCGCCATCTGCGCAAGGGCATTCCCGTCTATTACCTGCCGGACATGGATTTCGGTCACCAGGGCAGCGCTTTCGTGCCGTTTTTCGGCGTGCCCGCCGCCACCCTGCTGTCGGCGGCCCAGATCGCCGCCACCTGGGACGCAGCGGTGGTGCCCGTCATCAGCCGCCTGGATCCCGAGACCGGGCGTTATCAGGTCATCGTCCGCCCGCCGGTGGACAGTTTCCCTGGGGACGATACCCCCGAAGCCGCCACGGCCCGCCTGAATCGCCTGATCGAAACCGAAATCCGCCCCGATCCCGCGCAATATTATTGGGTGCATCGGCGCTTCAAGACACGCCCCGAAGGCGAGGCCGGGTTTTACTAGGTCAGACCCGCCAGGCCGGGCAACACTTGCACCCCTCGTTTTTTGCAGGATAATCTGTCGATGATCTGGAACTTCACCAAAATGCAGGGCGCCGGCAACGACTTCGTCGTGCTGGACGGCGTGCGTCAACCGCTACAGTTGACGCCGGAACGCGCCCGCGCTCTGGCGGATCGGCATTTCGGCATCGGCGCCGACCAGATCCTGCTGGTCGAAGACCCCCTGGATCCCAATGCCGACTTTCGCTACCGCATCTTCAACGCCGATGGTGGCGAGGTCGAACACTGCGGCAACGGCGCCCGCTGTTTCGTGCGCTTCGTGCACGACCAGGGCCTGTCGCGGCGCAACCCATTGCGGGCGGAAATCGCCACCGGGCTGATCGTGCTGCACGAACTGGACGACGGATCGGTCTCGGTGGACATGGGCAAAACGGCGTTCACGCCCGATCGGCTGGCCTTCGACGCCACCGGACTGGAAACCCGCTCCGTCTGCGCCGACACGCTGTACGGCCTGGACCTGCAGGCCGAAGCCGGCCCGCTCTGGTGTTCCCTGGTGGCGATTTCCAACCCTCACGCCGTCACGCAGGTGGACGACGTAGAGTCCTTCCCCGTCGAGCGCCTCGGCCCGGCTATCGAAGGCCACCGCCGCTTCGCCCACCGGGTGAACGCCGGCTTCATGCAGGTCCTGAACCGCCACCACATCCGCCTGCGCGTCTTCGAACGCGGCGCGGGCGAGACCCTGGCCTGCGGCACCGGCGCCTGCGCGGCTGCCGTCGCCGGCATCCGCCGAGGCCTGCTGGACAGCCCTGTGCAGGTAGACACCCGCGGCGGCGCGCTGCACGTAGAATGGGACGGCCAGACTTTGCGCATGCGCGGTCCGGCTGTCACGGTTTTTCATGGTCAGGTCGACATCGACGCCCTGGTCGCTTCTCGAGAACGGAACCTTACATGACACAGGAAGCCCCCAGCGCTCAGGGCATCGCCGACTACCTGAGCCAGAACCCGCAATTCTTCGAAGACCACGCCGACGTCTTCGCCAAGCTCAGCGTGCCGCACCCACATCAGGCCCGCGCCATTTCCCTGGGCGAACGCCAGATCCTGACGCTGCGCACACGGGTCAAGGAACACGAACAACGCCTGATGCAGTTGCTGCAAAACGCGGGCGGCAACGAACGCATCAACCAATCGCTGATGCAATGGTGCGCCCGCATGCTGGCCGAACCGGATGCGCTGCAAATCCCGGCGCACATCATCCGCAGCCTGAGCGACCAGTTCGACCTGGACGCCATCGCCCTGCGCGTCTGGGATCTGCCTGCCCTGGAAGACAGCGAATTCGCCCAGGACGTGACCCCTGACATCCGACGCGAGGCCGCTGGACTGGATCAACCCTATTGCGGCCCCGTCAAAGGGCAGGCCGCCGCCGACTGGCTGGCCAACAACCCGGCTTCTCTGGCCATCCTGCCGCTGCGCGCGCTGCATGGCGCGGACCCCATCGGCCTGCTGGTTCTGGGCTCCGCCGATCCCCAGCGCTTCACCGCCGACATGGGCACCGCCTTTTTGGCGACGATCGCGTCGCTGGCAGGGGCGGCGCTGGGCCGCTTGAAAGCCCCGGCGCCGGAAGCCGCCTAAGCCCCCGGACGACCATGTCTGCCGATGACACCCGGCGCATCGAATCCTGGCTGAACGAACTGGGTGCGCAGCAGCGCTACTCACCGCACACGATCACTGCCTACCGGCACGATCTGCAGGCGCTGCAGTCCTGTTTTCCGGACCAGCCCCTGGATGCGCTGGCGGAGATCCATATCCGCCAGGCGCTGGGGCGGCTGCACGCGCAGGGCCGACAGCCGCGCAGCCTGGCGCGGACGCTCTCGGCCTGGCGGGCCTATTTCACCTGGCGCGCGCCGAACGCCGACCTGACCCGCAATCCGGCCCAGGGTGTGCGAGCGCCCCGTATCCCGCACAGCTTGCCCAAGGCCTTGTCCGTGGACCAAGCGCAGGCGCTGCTGGATCGATCACAACTGCCGCCGGCGCAAACCCCCATCGACAAGCGCGACATGGCCATGTTCGAAGTCCTGTATTCCAGCGGTTTGCGCCTGTCGGAACTGGTCGGACTGGACTGGCAGCCGCTGCGCGAAACCGGCTACGCCTCGCACAGCTGGATCCAGCTGGCTGAACGCGAAGCCGTTGTCCGGGGCAAAGGCGGCAAGACGCGGGCCGTCCCCCTGGGGCAACATGCCATCGACGCGCTGCAGGCCTGGTTGGCCGTGCGCGGCCCCCTGCTGCCCCCGGACCCGGACGCCGATACCAGGGCGGCGCTGTTTCTCGGCGCCCGAGGTCGGCGCATCAGCCCAAGGGTCGTGCAATTGCAGTTGCAGGCTCTGGCGCAACGCGTCGGTTTGCCCATGCACGTGCACCCGCACAGCCTGCGTCACAGCTTTGCCAGTCATCTGCTGCAATCCGCCCAGGACCTGCGGGCCGTGCAGGAATTGCTGGGTCATGCCAACATTGCCACCACCCAGATCTACACCCGGCTGGATTTCCAGCATCTGGCGGCCAGCTACGATCAGGCGCATCCGCGCGCCCGGCGCAAGACACAGGACGGTAAACCGGATTCCTCCGGCAAAACCTAGCGCAGACGCTAGTCCGCCGCCGGATCCGTCTGCCAGGCGCTCAGCAGTTGCTGCGCATTCCAGCGGAACATCCCCAAATAGGTCGAGGCCTGATGACCTGGTCGATCCAGCGTATCGGCATACAGTGCGCCGCCCAGCGTCACACCGGCCTCGTTCGCCAGTTGCCGCAAAGCCGGAGAATTGCTGCCCTGTTCCAGAAACAGGGCGCCGATGCGCCGTGTGCGGATCTGCGTCAACAAACGCGCCATGGCGCGGGCGGACGGCTCGGCTTCGCCGGACACGCCCACCAGGGACAGAATCTGAATGCCGTACGCGGCCCCCAGATAGCCAAAGGCATCATGCGATGTCGCCAACACGCGGCGATCCGGCGGCACCGCCGCTAGTTGCCGGCGCCATTGGGTGTCTTCTTTGCGCAATTGATGCACATACGCGTCCGCCCGGGCGAAATAGGCCGATTCACGTGCGGGGTCGGCCTGCGCCAGCCCCTGGGCGATATTCTGCGCATACTGCACCCCATTGCTCAGATTCTGCCAGGCGTGGGGGTCGACCGCGCCTGCTTCGTGGCCGTGGCCTTCGTGGCCGTGGTCCTCGTGGCCGTGGTCCTCGTGGCCCTCGTGGTCGTGCTCGGCGGCCTGCGCCTCGGCCTCGGTCAGGTGGCGCGGCGTCACGCCCCGCGATGCCACCACCGTCCGGCCTGTAAACCCTGCGGCATCCAGCAGACGCGGCATCCAGGACTCGAACCCCAGGCCATTGACGACCAGCACCTGGGCATCGCCCAGGGCGCGGGCATCCTGGGGGCTAGGCTCGAAACTATGGGCATCGCGCATCGGCCCGACCAGCACATCCAGGTGGATGTCCTCGCCGCCGATCTGGCGCACCATATCCGCCAGAATTGAAAATGAGGCCACCACCCGCAAGGGCTCAGGCCTTGCCACAGAGGTTTCCTGCGCCTGCGCCGAACCCAGCCCCAGCATCAGGCTCAACAACATCCCGCCCAGCAGGCCCCGTCCAGCGTCAAACATGCTCATCTCCTATGACTTGCAACAAGCGGGCGCGGCGCGCCCTGGCCTGGCGCACGGTCTGCAGCAGACCGCCCTGCGGCCCGATGGCCACCGAGACGAAATGCGCCACACCGGCGGCCAAAATGATGGCGGGCGACGCCGCCACGTCCGCGTAATAAGACACCAGCAAGCCGACGTACGAGGCCAGTGCCCCCAGCATCGCCGCCAGGACCATCTGGGCGCCGACCGAACGCACCCAGAAGCGGGCAGCAGTCGCCGGCAGCATCATGATGCCGACCACCATCAGCGTGCCCAGCACCTGAAAGCCGGCCACCAGATTCAAGACCAGCAGCGCCAGAAACCCCATGTGCGCCCAGGCGCCGATCCGGCCTTCGGCGCGCAGGAACAGGGGGTCCAGGCATTCTGTGACCAGCACCCGGAACATCCCGGCCAGCGCCAGCAGCGTGATGCTGCTGACCAGCGTCACCAGCAGCAGCGCCGCCGTGCTCAACCCCAGCACGGTCCCGAACAGCACATGAATCAGGTCCAGATTGGTGCCTTTCAGGGACACCAGCAGGACACCCAGCCCCAGGGACACCAGATAAAAGGCGGCAAAGCTGGCGTCCTCGCGCAGCGGCGTCAGGCGCGAAATCAGCCCGGCCAGCAACGCCACGACCACCCCCGTGACCAGGCCTCCCACGGTCATGGCGGTCATGGACAGGCCGGCGGTCAGAAAGCCCACCGCCACGCCGGGCAAAATCGCGTGCGCCATGGCATCGCCCATCAGGCTCAGCCGCCGCAGCACCAGGAACACCCCCAGAGGGCCGGCGGCAAAGGCCAGCGCCCAGGACCCCGCCAGGGCCCGGCGCATGAATCCGAATTCAATGAAAGGCTGCGCCAGCAGATCCCATAGCGCCATCATCATGCCGGCCCCCCGGCGCACAGATGGCGCGCCAGATGCAGATTGGCCGTGCTGAGCACCCGTTCGCTGGGACCCCAGTCGACGACCTGGCCGGCCAGCAGCAGGGATTCCGGGAAGTGGCTGCGCACCATGTCCAGATCGTGCAAAACGGCGATGACGGTGCGGCCTTCCTGGTGCCACTGATGCAGCAGAACCAGCAGATCTTCGGTCGTGGCCCGATCCACTGCGGCAAAGGGTTCGTCCAGCAAAATCACCTGGGCGTCGCGCAGCATCAAGCGGGCGAACAAGGCGCGCCGCAACTGCCCGCCCGACAGCGTGTTCACCGCCTGATGGCCGCAGCCCGCCAGGCCGACCGCGCTCAGGGCCGACTCCACGGCATCCCGGCCCGCTGCGTCCAGGCCGCGCCAGGCGCCCATGCGATGCCAGGCGCCCAGGGCCACCAGATCAAAGGTGCTGATGGGAAAATCCAGGTCCAATTCTGCGGACTGCGGCAGGCAGACCAGGCTGCGCCCCAAGGCTGGGTCGATACGGATCTGACCGCGCGCCGGGCTTAAGCGCCCGGTCAGCGCCTTGATGAGCGTGGATTTTCCAGCCCCATTGGGCCCCACCACGGCGGTCAGCGTGCCGATGGCGAAAGCGCCGCAGGCATCACGCACGGCAATCCGATCGCGCCAGCCCAGCCAGACCTGCTGCAGCTCGATGGCGGGCGGCACATCAGCGCCAGCCTCGCCACGCACCCCATGCACGGAGCAAGAGGCCCCTGCCCCATGATCTACCACCATTGCAGCGCCCATCCGGTCAGCACCCAGAGCAGCAACACAGCCCAGGCCACGCGCCGCATGCGACGCCCCGCCGACAACAGCAAGGAAGATCCCCGATAACGCTCGGGGCGGGAAAACGGCAGAAATCGCGGCATGGCGGCGGTCAACAAGCAAGATTCGTTATGTTATAACATAACTATTATGAACACCAAGCCACACTCTCATTCAGACGCCGCCATCGCCCAGAAGCTGCTGACGGCGGAACGACTATGTTCGCAGCGTGGATCCCGGCTGACGCCGCTGCGGCGGCTGGTACTGGAAACCCTGCTGCGGCACACCGGCAGCCTGAAGGCTTATGAACTGCTGGATGCCTTACGGACCGCCCAACCGGGAGCGGCTCCGCCCACGGTCTATCGCGCTCTGGATTTTCTGACTGCGCAGGGCCTGATCCATCGCCTGGACGCCATCAACGCCTGGAGCGCCTGCACCGACGCGGGCGGCGAACCGCATGACCTGCTGATCGTCTGCACCCGCTGCGGCAACGTCGCCGAACTGAGCGATCCGGCGCTGAGCCAGCGCCTGGCCGACTGCGTGGCCCAGGCGGGCTTTGTGCTGGCCGGCCACGAAACCGAACTACGCGCCGTCTGCACCCGCTGTCAGTCCGCTGACAGCAGATGCGCGTAGCGCTGACGGAACTTCGCCATCTTCGGCGCAATGACTGCCCGGCAGTAGCCTTGATCGGGGTTGCGCTCGAAATATTCCTGATGCAGGGATTCCGCGGACCAGAACGTGCCGGCCTGCTCGATCCGCGTACAGATCGGGGCCTCGAAAAACGCCTGAGCCTCGTCCCGCACGGCTTGCGCCGTGCGGCGCTGGGCTTCATCCCGATAAAAAATGACTGAGGCATACTGCGGGCCGATATCGTGACCCTGGCGATCGGGCGTGGTCGGATCGTGCGTGCCGAAAAAGACTTCCAGCAAGGTGCCGCAACTGATCCGTGCCGGATCGAAATCCACCCGCACGACTTCGATGTGGCCGGTGTCCTGGCGGCAGACCTGCTCGTACGTCGGGTGATCGACATGCCCGCCGCAATACCCCGGCTGCACGTCCAGCACGCCAGGCAGCGCGCGAAAGAGCGGTTCCAGGCACCAGAAGCAGCCGCCGCCGAGAATGATCTGTTCCATCTTTTTCCTCTCGATTGAAATCGCCCTACCCGATCAGCATACGCGCTGCGCAAGCAAGCGCATCACGGCGTCGCGGGTTCATCCGGCAAAGACAGGATCCACTGCGCCAGGCGGATGGCATCGGCTTCGGACAGGCGCGTCTGGGCCGGCATGGGAATCGCCCCCCACTGACGGCTGCTGCCCTGGCGCATGGTCTGCGCCAGATACTGAGCCGCCTGAGGCTGATCCCGGAAACGCTGGGCAATGGCCCGAAACGGCGGCCCCACCCGGCGGGCGTCCACCTGATGACATCCCAGGCACTGACGCTGCTGGGCCAGCCCCAATCCAGCGGCAAGCTGATCGCCTGCCGCCCAGGCCGGACCGGCGGCCAGGATCAGCGCGCCCGCCCACAGGCCAGGGCGCGTGATCCAGGTCATGATGTAACGATATGGCATGGTGTGGCGAGCCCCCCATCAAACTGATCACGGTATTATCCTTGATTGTCTTTCTCTGCGGGTGCTGCCCATGCCCTATCCCCACATCGACCCCATCGCACTGCAAATCGGCCCGGTGGCCATCCACTGGTACGGCCTGATGTATCTGGCGGGGTTCGCCCTGGCCTGGCTGCTGGGCCGCTGGCGCATCCAGCACCACCCCAACGACCTGACGCTGCGCGACCTGGAAGACATCATTTTCTACGGCGTGCTGGGTGTGGTCCTGGGCGGACGGCTGGGCTATGCGCTGTTCTACAAGTTCGATGATTACCTGGCCGACCCGCTGGCACTGCTCAAGGTCTGGCAAGGCGGCATGTCCTTTCACGGCGGGCTGATCGGCGTGACCCTGGCCATGTTGATTTTCGCCCGCAAGCGCGGCCAGCCGCTGCTGGCAATCGGCGACTTCATCGCCCCCCTGATCCCCCTGGGCCTGGCAGCCGGGCGCTTGGGCAATTTCATCAACGGCGAGCTGTGGGGCCGCCCGACCGATCTGCCCTGGGGCATGATCTTTCCAGGCGCACAGGACGGCACCCCGCGCCACCCCTCGCAACTGTACGAAATGGGACTGGAAGGGTTCGCGCTTTTTATTCTGGTGTGGTGGTTCGCCCGCAAGCCCCGGCCCCTGGGACAGGTCAGCGCCGTGTTCCTGATGGGCTACGGCATTTTCCGGTTTCTGGTGGAATTCACCCGCGAACCGGATGATTTCCTGGGCTTGCTGGCGGGCGGGCTGTCCATGGGACAGATCCTGTCCATCCCCATGGTGCTCATTGGGCTTTGGCTGTACCTGCGGGCAACAAGACAATCGTCCCCTGAACCGACACACTGATGGTCTGGCTGCCGCCTTCGATGGGGGCAGCGACCTTGTCTGCCGCCATCGCGCTCATCATCATGCGCGGCATCGAGGCGATCGGCGTCTCGCCCGATCCGCCCAGATCAACGGAATGCAGACGATAGGCGTGGAAGCCCAGCGCCTGCGTCAGCGCCTGGGCGCGATCCTGAAAGGCCTTGACCGCCTGCTGCATCAGCTTCTGTTCTTCGGCGGCCTGGCGTTCACGCGACACGGAAAAAACCATGCCGGCAATCGGCATGCGATCCGACAGGCTGGCAGCCAACTGTGACGCCGCCTTGAAATCGCTGGATTTCAGCAGGATTTCCGCCTGCCCCCGCCATTCCGACACGCGACCGTCCCGGTCGCTCATGGGCCAGATGCGGTAGCCGCCACTGCGCACGTCGATGCCGGCGTGACCCTTGGCCTGTTTCATCACGGCATCCAGCTGCGTATTCAACTGATCCGACACCGCGGCCTGCGACGCCCCCGATACTTCGGCTGCCAGCGTGACCTGAACCGTATCCTGCTGCACGTCTGCGCTGGCCTGCGCCGACAGCGTAGCCTGGGGGCGATCCCCGCGCGCATCGGCGGCGGCATCGTGGGTATCGGCATGGGCCAGCGGCGCCAGCGCCAGCGCGGCGCCAAATGCCAGGCCGGTCAGCAAGAGGCGGGAGGAAAAGGAAGAAGACGTCATGAAGTATCCCTGCAGAAAGCGCCGGCAAAACCGGTCGATAGCCTGCAGAATACCCGCGAAGCGCGGACAAACAAAAGCCCGCCGTGTTACCACGGCGGACTATTTGTAAATGCCCCGCCTGTGCCGTCTGGCCGGCATCCCGGAACCTGAGGTTCACGGTGGTCGCCTTCAGTCAGCCTTCGGGCTATCCAATTAAAGGTAGCGCGCCTATCTGTCAATCCGGCAACCGATGCCAATTAGCATTGGTTCAAGGAATGTATGGCCATGTCTCGAACACGGCAGGGACTTAATCAACCGGTCGCCTGGAGCGCCCGGAATTTTCTTTAGCCGGCATCCTCGAGGGAATCGAGCATGCGGTTCATGTTGTCTATTTTACCTCGGAAATCACCCAGGGCGATATGACTGAGAGGACCGTCCGGCGCGCGCAGTGTCAGCAGTTCGTTGGCGATCTGGATCGCTGCCATGACGGCGATGCGTTCGTTGCTGGCGATCTTGCCGGACCCTTTGATGGCCAGCATGCGCTGATCGACCTGGCGCACAGCCGCCAGCAGGGCGTCTTTTTCATGGGGAGGGCACGCCAGCGAATAGTCGCGCCCCAGAATGGATACATCGACACGTTCCATGGATCAGGCCTCCGCGCCGGGCAAGCGTTCTAGGATGAGTTCAATTTGCTGCTGCGCGTCACCGGCCACGACGCGCAGACGATCATAGTCCGTCAGTGTCGTGTCCAGCCGCTGCTGCAGGGTGTCGGAACGCGCCTGATAATCCCGCACTTGGGATTCCAGCGCGCCATGCGCCTGCGCGGTTTCATCCCGCACGGCCTGCAGTTCCTGGTCGTGGCGCGCCACGCGTTCGGACATGCGGGCGAATTCATCGTGTTCGTGCGCCTGTTGAGACTGCAGCGCCTGACATTCCTTTTCCAGCTGCTGGATCCTGGCCTGCAGCGCGCGGCGTTCGGCTTGCAGGCCCTGAGCGAACTGTACGACCGTCTGGATACGTCGGGATAAGGCGTCGAGATCTTCGAGCATACGGTTACCCTAGGAAGAGGACTGGGAGGAATGGCCGTCCGGCAAGACCGGAGGCTGACCGGTCTGTACGGTACCCCGGTGGCCGCGCTGACGCAAATACCGGTTTTCCCGCCCGCGCCGGAACAGCAGGCCGGACAGCTCGTTGAGCGCCAGCGTGTAGACCTCGCGCTTGAATTCGATCACAGCATCCAGCGGCACCCAGTAGGCATTCCAGCGCCAGGCGTCGAATTCAGGCGTATCGGTCGCCCGCAAGGAAACATCGCTGTCCCGCCCGACCATGCGCAGCAGAAACCAGATTTGCTTCTGACCTTTGTAGTGCCCGCGCAATTCGCGGCGCACGTAATGATCGGGCACGGTATAGCGCAACCAGTCTCGCGTACGCCCCAGGATACGGACATGCTCGGCCTGCAGGCCGGTTTCCTCGTGAAGCTCTCGGTACATCGCCTGCACGGGAGTTTCGCCGTGCTTGATGCCGCCCTGCGGGAATTGCCACGCGTGTTCGCGGATGCGTTTACCCCAGAAAACCTCGTTTTTCTGGTTCACGAGAATGATGCCGACATTGGGGCGGTAGCCTTCGCGATCCAACATGGGGCCACCTCAGTTGTGAATTCAATACAATTACCATTGATTATACGTACCCAGCGGGATCCCCACCATGCACGCCAGCAAGTACCACCTGAACACCATGAAAGAAGCGCCCGCCGAGGCCGAAGTCGTCAGTCATCAGCTGATGACGCGGGCCGGCATGATTCGCAAGATCGCCGGCGGCGTCTATACCTACATGCCCCTGGGGCTGAAGGTGCTGCGCAAGATCGAAGCCATCGTCCGCGAGGAAATGAACCGCGCCAACGCCATCGAACTGCTGATGCCGGTCGTGCAGCCGGCCGAGCTCTGGCAGGAATCCGGGCGCTGGGAACAGTACGGCGCGGAACTGCTGCGCATCAAAGATCGCCATCAGCGCGATTTCGTGCTGCAGCCCACGTCGGAAGAAGTCATCACCGACATCGCCCGCAACGAAATCCATAGCTGGCGCCAACTGCCGCTGAACTTCTATCACATCCAGACGAAATTCCGCGACGAGCGCCGCCCCCGTTTCGGGCTGATGCGCGGGCGCGAATTCACCATGAAGGACGCCTATTCCTTCGATCGCGACGAAGCCGGCGCCCTGGCCAGCTACGACATTATGTACGCCGCCTACCAGCGCATCTTCACCCGTCTGGGCCTGACCTTCCGCGCCGTCGCGGCGGACACGGGGTCCATCGGCGGTTCGCGCAGCCACGAATTCCAGGTGATTGCGGACACGGGCGAAGACCTGATCGTCTACAACCCGGATTCCGACTACGCCGCCAACATCGAACTGGCCGACGCCCCGTGCCTGCTGCCCGCCCGCGAACCGGCAACCGAGGCGCTGCTGAAACAAGCCACGCCGGATGCCCCGAAATGCGAGATCGTCGCCGACCAACTGGGTCTGCCCCTGTCGCGCACGGTGAAATCCGTGGTGCTGGCCACCGACCCAGCCGATGGCCCCGCGCGCCTGTGGCTGCTGCTGATCCGTGGCGACCACGAAACCAACGAGATCAAGGTCGGCAAGCTGCCCGGCTTCCAGGACGGCTATCGCCTGGCCACAGAAACCGAGATCCAGGCCGTCTTCCATTGCGCGCCGGGTTATCTGGGCCCGGTCGGTCTGGATGCCGCCGTGACCGTCATCGCCGACCGCACCGTCGCGCACATGGGCGATTTCGTCTGCGGCGCCAACGAGGCCGGATATCACCTGACCGGGGTGAACTGGGGCCGGGATCTGCCCGAACCCGCTCTGGTGACGGACCTGCGCAACGTCGTGGCGGGCGACCCCGACCCCCAGGGCGGCGCCCTGGCCATTCAGCGCGGTATCGAGGTCGGCCATGTGTTCTTCCTGGGCGACAAATATTCCAAAGCCCTGAACGCCACCTTTCTGGCCGCCGACGGCAAACCCGCCGTGCTGCAGATGGGTTGTTACGGCATCGGCATCAGCCGGATCGCAGCCGCCGCCATCGAGCAGAATCACGATGATCGCGGCATGATCTGGCCGCGCGCCCTGGCGCCATTCGAAGTCGTGCTGTGCCCCATTGGCATCGGCAAAAGTGAAACCGTGCGCAACGCCGCGGAATCCCTGTACCAGGACCTGCTCGCCCAAGGGGTCGACGTGATTCTGGACGACCGCGATGCCCGCCCCGGCATCATGTTCGCCGACTGGGAACTGATCGGCGTGCCGCTGAGGGTCACCCTGGGCGACCGCGGTCTGAACGAAGGCGTGGTCGAAATCCAATCACGCCGGGAATCTCAGGCGAACCGGGTGGCGCCAACGGATGCCGTCGCCTACATCCTGGATGCGCTGGCGGCCCTGTAAACCCATTCCGGCACGACGGGGCCGGCCAGCGCCGGCCTCTGTCACACGGCTTAACGAAAAAATGAGCCCGACACCCCCCAACGCTTCCGACAGCCTGTCCATTCGCGTATATTACGAGGACACCGATACCGGTGGGGTCGTGTATTACGCGAACTACCTGAAATTTTTCGAGCGTGGCCGCACCGAATGGCTGCGGGCGCTCGGAGTCGATCAACGCGAACTTGCAGCTCGGGAACAGATGATGTTTGTGGTCAGACATGCGGACATTGCCTATCGGCAACCTGCCCGTCTGGACGACTGCATAGAAATCCGCACCGCCGTCTCTGATCTACGCGCGTCGATCGTGGTGTTTCAGCAGCAAGCACTGCGTGGCGGTGAACTCCTCGTCTCCGCCACGGTCCAAATCTGCACAGTGCATGCCGCGACCTTCAAACCCATCCGTCTGTCCCCCTTCCTGCGGGATCTTTTCAACAGGGCCCTTCATTAACCATGCAAGCCTCTAGCGATTTGTCGCTGCTATCCCTGATCGGCCACGCCAGCCTACCCGTGCAGATCGTCATGCTGATCCTGCTGGGCGCCTCGGTCCTGTCCTGGGCCTATATCTTCAGCAAGCGCGCTGCGCTCAGACGCGCCGACGAACAGACGCGCCGTTTCGAGGACGATTTCTGGGCGGGTGGCGACCTGACCGTCCTGCAACAGGCCATTGCCAGCCGGCGCAACGAACATGGGGCGCTGGCCCGCATCTTCGACGCCGGCATGACCGAATTCGTCAAGGCCCGCCGCTCCACCAGCCGAGGCGACAGCCTGCTGGATGCACCCCGCCGCGCCATGAAAGCCGCCTTCCAGCGTGAAATGGACAGTCTGGAATCCCATCTGAACTTCCTGGCCTCGACGGGTTCGGTCAGTCCCTATATCGGTCTGCTGGGCACCGTCTGGGGGATCATGCACGCGTTCATGGGGCTATCCACGATGCAGCAGGCCACTCTGGCCGCCGTCGCACCGGGGATTGCCGAGGCCTTGATCGCTACCGCCATCGGCCTGTTCGCCGCTATCCCCGCCGTCCTGGCCTATAACCGCTACACCAATCAGATCGACCGCCTGTCGATCCGTTTCGAAAGCTTCATGGAAGAATTCCTGAACATTCTTCAACGTCAGGTGCATTGAAATGACCTCGCTCAGCAGCCGCCGCGCGCGGCGCATGCAAAACGACATCAACGTCGTGCCCTATATCGACGTCATGCTGGTGCTGCTGGTCATCTTCATGGTGACGGCGCCCATGATCACGCCGGGCCAGATCGAATTGCCGTCCGTCGGCACCGCCTCCGAGGTCCCCGTGCAACCCCTCGAAGTCCAGATCGACGCCCAGGGAGCGCTGTCGATGCGCCTGCGCGAAGGCGGCGCTTCGTTCCGTCCGGTGGACAGCGCCAACCTGCTGGCCGAAGTCCGTGCCGCTGCGACGCCCGACACCCCGGTGGTGATTTCAGCGGATGGCAAGGTGCCTTACGAATCCGTCATGAAGGTCATGGACCAGCTACGTAACGGCGGCATCTCCAAACTTGGCCTTCTCGTCAATCAGAACGCTCCGGGTGGCCGGCAATGAGTCTTTCCCACGCAGGATTTCCGTCTCATGGCCTGGTTTGATCGTTCGACCGACCCCGAGGGGCAGCCCGATGGGCGCGATGATCGCCGCGGCCTGATCCTGTCCCTGGCGGCCCATGGCCTGCTGGTGCTGTTGATGGTGGTGGGTTTCTCCTCTGCGCCGGACAATCCCGGTCCGGTCCAGGTTGAACTGTGGGCCAAAGGCACCGTGGCGGAAGCCGCCCCCCCGCAAGAACAAGAAGAACAAACCCCGCCCCCGGTCGAAGAACCCCCGACGCCGGAACCCCCGACACCAGACGACAACGCCCAAAAAGCAGCCGAAGCCCAGGCCGAAGCGGTTCGCCAGGCGGCTGCTCAACAGGCGCAACTGGCCGAGGCCCAAGCACGCGCCGAGGCAGCTGCCAAAGCTCAGGCCGATGCGGAAATTGCGCTCGCCAAGGAACGCAAGGCCCGCGAAGAAGCCGAACGGCTGGCCCAAGAGCAAGCCGCCAAGGCCAAAGCCGAGCAAGAAGCCGCCGCCAAAGCAGCCAAAGAAAAGGCAGCCAAGGAAGCCGCCGACAAGGCAGCCAAGGAAAAAGCCGCCCAGGAAGCCGCCGACAAGGCTGCCGCCGAACAGGCAGCAGCGGAAAAGGCCGCTGCAGACAAAGCAGCAAAAGACAAGGCGGCCAAAGAAAAGGCCGCCCAGGAAAAGGCGGCGGCTGAAAAAGCTGCCGCTGAACAAGCCGCCAAAGACAAGGCAGCCAAGGCCGCGGCGGATAAAGCCGCCGCGGATAAAGCCGCCAAGGAAAAAGCTGCCAAAGAAGCCGCCGCCAAGCGCGAGGCCCTGAAAGCCGCCATGCGGGGCGACGTCTCCGAGGCTGCCGGCATTCCCAGCGGCAACGCCGACCGCAATCAACGCGGCGGTGGCGGCAACGACGGCTACGCCGCCCAGGTCCGGGCCTGTGTGCAGCCCGGTGTCATCTATAACGTCCCGCCGCGCAGCGGTTCGGGCAACCCGACGGCCAGCTTCCGCACACGCTTGTCGTCAAACGGGGCTGTGCAGGACGTCAATCTGACGAGCACATCGGGCGACCCGCGCTTTGACGCGGCCGTCCGCAAGGGCATCCTGGCCTGCTCCCCCTTCCCCAAACCGCCAAGCGGCCGGTATCCATCGTATATTGACGTGGATTACCGCATGTACGACTAAGGAGATCGTTACCATGACCGTATTTACAGCCTCCAGCTTCATCGGGCGCCTGTGGCGGCGCACGACGACAGCAGGCCTGGGTCTGGCGCTGGCCGTCGTAGCGGCCACCAGCGCACAGGCTCAGCTGCGCGTCGATATTTCCGGCGTCGGCGCGACCCAGTACCCGATCGCCATCGCCGATTTCTCGGGCGAGGCCAGCAGCACGTCGGTCCCCGAGGTCATTCGCGCCGACCTGACCCGTTCCGGACAGTTCCGCCTGATCAATGCCGTCGGCGCCAACCTGACGGCGCAAAGCCCCATTGATTACGGCACCTGGCAGTCTCGCGGCGCCGACTACCTGGCCTACGGCACCGTGGCGCAAAATGGCGGCCAGTACACTGTCAGCTACCGGCTGGTGGACAATGTGCGCAAATCCGAACTGGATTCCGCCGTGTTCAGCGGCGGCGAAGCCGAAATGCGCCGGATTTCCCACCGGATTGCCGATCGCATCTACGAAAAGATCACCGGTGTGCGCGGCGTTTTCTCCACCCGGATCGCTTATGTGTTGCAAACCAGCAACGGCTATGAGTTACAAATTGCTGACGCCGACGGACAAAATCCGCAGGTCATGTTGCGCTCGAAACAGTCGATCATCTCGCCGACCTGGTCGCCAGATGGCAGCAAACTGGCTTACGTCAGCTTCGAATCGGGCAAGTCCGTGATCTACGTGCAGACGCTGGCGAACGCCCAGCGCCAGCCGGTGTCCAACTACAAGGGCAATAACAGCGCCCCGGCCTGGTCCCCGGACGGCAGTCATATGGCGATTGTGCTGTCTATGGACGGCATTTCGCAGATATACACCATCAACGCGGATGGATCGAATCTGCGCCGTGTGATGCGCTCTCCTCTGATCGATACCGAGCCCTACTACACCCCCGACGGTCAGTCCCTGGTCTTTACCAGCGACCGTGGCGGCAGCCCGCAAATCTACAAAGTCCCGGTCGCCGGTGGCGATGCTCAACGACTGACCTTCTCGGGCGGTTACAATATTTCACCTAGGGTATCGCCGGATGGACAACAACTGGTGTACGTTACTCGTAGAAACGGTGCTTTCAGAATTGCAAGCTTGGCCTTGAGTTCGGGCTCCGAACAGCTCCTGACGGACGGTCCCGACGATCAGTCCCCCAGCTACGCCCCGAATGGCATGCAAGTGCTCTACAGTTCCATCCAGAACGGGCGCAGTGTGCTGGCGGTGACTTCAGTCGACGGGCGAGTCCGTCAAACGCTGTCGGTGCTCAATGGCAAGGTCCGCGAGCCGGCCTGGGGCCCTTTCACGAACTGATTTTTTCGTGTGACTCTTTCTTCTTAAAGGACATTAAATGAGCTCGCGCATCACCAGGACTCTGACTATAGCCGCCTTGGCCGCCTCCTTGGCCGCTTGCAGCTCCGTGCCGTTGGACCAAAACGGCGCGAATGGCGCCGGCTCGGATTCGGCGTCCGCTGGGCAAATCATGGATCCCTTCAATCCTCAAAGCCCGCTCGCGCAGCAACGCTCGGTCTATTTCGACTTCGACAGCTATACGGTTCCTGAACAGTATCGCAGCGTCGTCGAAATGCACGCCAACTACCTGACCAGCCATCAGGCCCAGAAAGTCCGTGTCGAAGGCAATACCGACGCACGCGGCAGCACCGAATATAATCTGGCTCTGGGCCAGCGCCGTTCGGATGCCGTGGCACGCATGATGAAGCTGCTGGGTGTGAACGCCAACCAGATCGAAGCCATCAGCTACGGTAAAGAGCGTCCCAAGGCCCAGGGCAACACCGAAGCCGATTTCGCTGAAAACCGCCGCGCCGACATCAACTATCAGCACTGATCGTCGTCTGGCCATCACAGCGCCGTAGCGGCTGACGCTACGGCGTTTTCATTTGCGCCGCAGACACTCTGGACGGAAGGAACCAATCCATGCATGCACCGACTCATCGTCTGAATTCCCTGTCAGCCGCCGCGCTGCTCGCTCTGATGCTGGCCGCGCCTGCGGCCCATGCATTTTCCGATGACGAAGCCCGCCGCGCCATCCTGGAACTGCGCACACAGATCCAGCAGATGAAGGACCAGAACCAGCAAGCCAGGCTGCAACTGGCGGATCAGATGGACATGCTGCACCAGGAAATCGCCACGTTGCGCGGGCGCGTGGAAGAACTGAATCAGGCCGGTCGCAATACTGCGGCCGCCGGGCAGCAGCCCAGCAATGCGCCGCAGGCCGCGCAAACCGGCGATCCGCAGCAGCAAGCCGCCTACCAGGCCGCCGCCGACCAATATCGCAACGGTCGCTACAAGGAAGCCGCCAGCAGCTTCGCCACCTTCGTCCAGGCCTACCCGGACAGCCCTCAGATCACTGATGCGCAGTTCTACCTGGGCAGCAGCCAGTATGCCTCCAAGGACTTCAAGTCCTCCATCCAGACCATGCAGGCGCTGGTGAAAGCCCACCCTGATGATGCTCGCGCCCCGGACGCGCTACTGGTCGTGGCCGCCAACCAGATCGAACTGAATGATCTGAAAAGCGCCAAAGCCAGCCTGCAGCGCATCACCAAGGACTATCCCCAAAGCTCCGCAGCGGAAACCGCTAAAAGCCGCTTGAAACTGCTGTGACGTCATCCACCCCCGACTACCCGCATCACCTGCTGCCTCTGCCGGACGGCACGCTGCATTATCTTCAGGCGGGGGATGGTAGCGACACTGTCCTGCTGATCCACGGTTCGCTATGCGACTACCGGTACTGGCGCTGGCAGATGCCGGCGCTGGCGGAACATGCCCGTGTGCTGGCGCCCAGCCTGCGGGGCTGTTGGCCGGCCAACAGCCCGCATCCGCAGGATGGCTATCGGATCGACGCACATGCTCGCGACCTGGTGCAGATGGCCCGGGCGCTGGATATTCAAGGCCTGCACGTCATCGGCCATTCGCGCGGCGCCCAGGTCGCCCTGGCATTCGCCACCCAGGCGCCTGAACTTTGCCGGTCGCTGACCTTGGCCGATCCCGGCTTCCGCTTCGACGACGAGACAGAAACCCCGCCGTTTTATACGCAGGCCGTCCAGCAAATCCAGGCCGGCGATATCGATGCCGCCCTGGAAGGATTCATCGACACGGTCAACGGCGCCAATACCTGGCGCAAAATGGTGGGCTGGTTCAAGGACATGGCCCGCGACAATGCTCCCACGCTGCTCTCGCAGATCCTGGAGGCCAACACGCCGGTCATGCTGCGCGACGCCGCCGCCCTGGGCTGCCCGCTGCTGCTGGTGGGCGGGGCCAACAGCCCCGCCAAATACGGCACGCGTCAAGACCGACTGCAGCAGTTGCACCCCCAGGCTCGCCGGATACGGATCGCCCTGGCGGCCCACGGCATGAACCTGGCCAATCCCAGGGCATTCAACCGGGCTGTTCTGGATTTCATGGACTCTGTCCGTACCACGGTAGCGCGCTGACCCTGGCGGACTCGGACAGGCCTGCGCCCAAGCGCAGGCCTTTGCCTGACAATCTGACCGAACTGGCGCAGCGGAAATCAGTGCTTCATCTGATGGCCGCCAGCCTTGCCCGGCAAGGTATTGGCCGGTTTGAGCTCGCACTGCGCCGTCACGCGCTGCCCATTATCCAGCGCAAAGTCCACCTGCACGTGATCGCCGACCTTCAGGCCATCGCGGGCCTGCTCCAGCATCATGTGATAGCTGCCCGGCTTGAATTCCAGCTGCCCCGCCGCCGGCAGTGCGACCTGATGCACCATGGACATCTTGCTCATGCCGTTTTCTTCTGTGGTCTGATGCAGCATGACATGCCCATAATCCGGCGAATGGGCGCCCGTCAGTTTCACCTGATCGCCCGTATTCTGAAACACCAGGAAGCCGCCCGAAGGCGCCGGGGCGGGCAATTGGCGTATCCAGCAAGCCGATGCCTTCACTGTTGTCGACAGCGGCGCGTCGGCAGCGGGCGCCGCCCCATGATCAGCCGCCCAGGCCGACGTCGCCAGCAACAAACCCGCCGACAGGCCACCTACGATCTTTCCGATATGATTCATCGTCTTACCACCTTTCAAGCCAGCACAAGCGGACCCCCATGGCCCTGCGCGATCACTGGTCCAGCCAGTGTACTATGGGCTTTTCCACGACCTTTTGAGCCATGTCCAATCATGCTGATTTAGCGGATGCGCCCGCTGCGCACATCACACCCGATGGCTTCAGGGACCTGCTGACGCGCCTGCATCCATTCGCAGCGGCGCTAGGCATCGAAGTGCAGGACATCTCATACGGGCAAGCCACATTACGCCTGCCCCCGAACCCGGCCAACCAGCGCCTGGGGGGCATCGTGGCCGGCCCGATGCTGATGGGCCTGGCGGACCTGGCGCTGTATGCCGCCGTGGTCAGCGCGACCGGGGTGCCGGAAGCCGTCACCGCCAGCCTGACCATCAATTTTCTACGCGGCGCCCCCGTCGGCGGCATCATTGCCAACGCGCGGATACTGAAAACCGGTCGTATGACGGCCGGTGAAGTCCTGCTGCTGCCCGAAGCGGGCGGGGAACCCGTCGCCCAGGTCATCAGCACCTGGTCGGTTCCCCGCAAGAAACCTTAATCCTTCCGCCGCCAGGCCGCCCCAGGGCCGCGTGGCGTGGGGGCCTAGTTTTTCGTGAGTTTGCCCACGACGCCTTCGACGTAGTAGTCCATGGCGTTCAGGCCGGCGTCGTCCAGCGCGCCTTCGGCCAGCACGACCTTGCCTTCGTTGCTCTTGATCGGAGCGGCAAAGACGTTCAAGGAGCCATCGGCAATGGCGGCTTCCTTGGCCTTGACGTCGGCCTTCAGCGCGTCATCCACGGCGGGACCGAAGCCTTCGACCGCAACCATGTCTTCCTTGAATCCGCCCCAGACCTGATCCGACTTCCAGGTGCCGTCCAGCATGGCCTTGGCTTCACGGGTGAAGTATGGCCCCCAATGGTGGGTGACGGCGGCCAGCTGCGCCTTGGGACCGAACTTCAGCATGTCGGAATGGTAAGCGATCGCCCATTTGCCGCGTTCTTCGGCGGCCTGCACGGTGGCGGTGGAGTCGGTGTGGTGCGTGACGATATCCGCCCCCTGATCCAGCAGCGCCAGCGCCGCATCACGTTCCTTGCCCGGATCAAACCAGCTGTTGACCATGATGACGCGCACCGTGGCATCGGGTTTCACACTGCGCAGACCCAGGGTGAACGCATTGATGCCCTGCAGGACTTCGGGAATCGGATAGGCGCCGACATAGCCGACGACCCCGGTTTCCGTCTTGTGTCCGGCCAGCACACCCGCCACATAACGCGCCTGGTAGAAGCGCGCATTGGTCGTGGCGACGTTCGGCGCGGTCTTGTAGCCGGTGGAGTGCACGAACTTCACGTCGGGGAATTGCTTGGCGACCTTGATGGTCGGGTTCATGAAGCCAAAGGACGTGGTGAAGATCAGTTTGTTGCCCTGCTGAGCCAGGTCGCGGATGACGCGTTCGGCATCAGCGCCTTCGGGCACGTCTTCGACGTACTGGGTCTTGATCTTGTCACCCAGTTGCTGCTCCATGTATTTGCGGCCCAGATCCTGCTGCCAGGTCCAGCCGGCCTCACCGATGGGGCTGACATAGACGAAACCGATTTTCAGGGGCTCTTGAGCCATGGCGGGGCCGGCGGCGGCCCACAGGCAGGCGGCGGCCGTCACGGCCCCCAAGGTGTGGCGAATAAGACGGGTTTTCATGATGGATGATCTCCGTAAGAGTCAAAGTTCCAGGGGTCTGAGGCAGCATCAGCTGTTGGGGTTGAACCTGCGCCCCAAGGACGCAGGCATATTGATGCGTATCCAGTCTACGTTGCGTGAAATCAGGACCAGCACCAGGATCGTGGCCAGATACGGCAGCATGGACAAGAGCTGCGAAGCGATCGGCACGCCCAGGGCCTGCAGGTGAAAGGTCAGGATGGTGATGCCGCCAAACAGATACGCCCCGACCAGTACGCGCAAGGGCCGCCAGGTGGCGAACGGCGTCAAGGCCAGGGCGATCCAGCCCCGGCCCGCCACCATGTCTTCCACCCACATCGGCGTATAGACCAGGGACATGAAAGCGCCCGCCAGACCGCAGCAGGCCCCGCCAAACAGCAGCGCTGCCAGACGGATACGGCGCACCGGATACCCCAGGGCGTGCGCGGATTCAGGCGATTCGCCCACTGCCCGCAAGACCAGGCCGGTACGCGTCCGGTACAGAAAAAATCCAAGCAGCACCGACAGGGCCAGCGCCCCGTAGACCATCGGGTGGTGCTGAAACAGGGCCGTTCCGACGAACGGGATGTCTCCCAGCAGCGGGATGGACCAGGTCGAGGCCTGGATCGTCGCCCCGACATAGGGCAGACCGATCGAGGCGGACAGACCGACGCCAAACAAGGACAAGGCCAGGCCACAGGCAATCTGATTCGCCCCCATCCAGACCACCAGCCAGGCAAATAACCCCGCCATCAAGGCGCCGGCCAGCGCCCCGCCGACAAACCCCAGGGACGTGCTGCCGGTCTGCACCGCAATGGCAAAGCCCAACGCCGCGGCGACCAGCATCATGCCTTCGGAACCCAGGTTGATGACGCCTGATTTTTCGTTGATCAATAGCCCCAGCGCCGCCAGCATCAAGGGAGTGCCGGCGTTCATGGAGGCCGCAATAAGGGGAGCCAAGGCGTCCATGGTCAGCGTCTCCAGCGCAATCGTTGATGGATCAGGGTATCGCAAGCCAATAGGGAAAACAGCAGAATGCCCTGGAATATCCCGGTGATGGCATTCGGCATGCCCAAGCGCGTCTGGGACAATTCGCCGCCGATGTAAAACAGCGCCATGATGAAGCTGGCGAACACCACCCCGATCGGGTGCAAGCGCCCGACAAAGGCCACGATGATGGCCGCAAAGCCGTAGCCGGGGGATACGGACGGCGTCACCTGGCCGATGGGCCCCATGATTTCACAGGCGCCCGCGACACCGGCCAGCGCACCTGAACCCAGCATGCAACCCCACAGCGCCCGCCGCGAAGAAAACCCGGCATAACGAGCGGCCAAGGGCGCCAGGCCGCCCACCGTCAAGCGATAGCCGGCAAACAAACGGGACAGCAGCAGCCAGGCGAACAAGGCGGCCATCAGCGCCAGCACGAATCCCAAATGCAGGCGCGTGCCTGCCAGGACCGGCAGCAGAAAACTATCGTCGAACAGGCGCGACTGGGGAAAGCCGAACCCATCGGGGTCGCGCATCACGCCATGCACCAGATAGCTGAGCAGCAACTGCGCGACATAGACCAGCATCAGAGACACCAGAATTTCATTGGCGTTATAGCGGTCCCGCAACCAGGCCACCAGAGCCGCCCAGCACGCACCACCCAGCGCCCCGGCGACCAGCGCCAGCGTGATCATCAGCGGGCCGCCGCCCCCGCCCGTCCCATCGTCGAACTGCAGGATGAAGGCGCCGGCAGTGATGGCGCCAACCACCAATTGCCCTTCGGCGCCGATATTGAAGATATTGGATCGAAAGCACAGCGCCAGCCCCACCGCGCACAAGAGCAGCGGCGCGACCTTGACCCCGACTTCCGCCCAGCCTCGCAGGCTGCTGATGGGTTCGATGAAAAAGATCGCCAGCCCCTGCAGGGGGGATTTGCCGACCGCCAGGAACATGAACACCCCGCACAGGGCGGTCAGCGCCAGAGCCAGCAAAGGCGACAGCCACGCCATGCGGCGCGAGGGTTGGGCGCGGGGGACGAGTTCAAGCATGAACGGTCTCCTCGGGGACGACATCAGAGGCCCCTGGCCACAGGCCGCTCATCCATTGGCCGATCTGTTCGCGGTCAGCCTGCTCACGGGCAATGGGCGGGGAAATACGGCCTTTGGCCATGACGATCAGCCGATCGGACAGTTCCAGCAATTCGTCGAGCTCCTCGGAAATCAGCAAGATGGCGCAGCCCGCGTCGCGCAAGGCCAACAGCTCGCTGCGAATCTGCGCCGCCGCGCCCACGTCCACCCCCCAGGTCGGCTGAGCGATGATCAACAACCGGGGCTGACGCACGACCTCGCGGCCCACGATGAATTTCTGCAGATTGCCGCCCGACAGGCTGCTGGCCAGCGCCTGCGGCCCAGCCGCCTTGACCTGGAAACGGTCGATGATGCCGACGGTGATGCGCTGCACGGCACCCGACAGGATCCAGCCATGCCGCACGGTCTGTTCCCCCTGATGCGACAACAGCAGATTGCGGGCCAGAGATAATTCCGGCACCGCGCCGCGCCCCAGACGTTCTTCGGGCACGAACGCCAGGCCGCGCGCGCGCCGCCAGGCTGCCGACTGCTGGCCGATGGGCGCCCCGTCCAGTAGGATCGAGTCCGGCGCAACCCTCAGGTCTTCACCCGACAACACCCCCAGAAGCTCCTGCTGCCCATTGCCGGACACCCCTGCCACCCCCAGGATTTCCCCGGCATGCAGATCGAAGCCGATCCGGGACAAAGGCGTGGCAAAGGGGTGGGCAGCCGGCAGGTCCAGGCCTCGGGCCTGCAGCAGCACCGGTCCGGCGGGGCGCGCCTGACGCTGCTGCACCGGCAGATCGGCGCCAATCATCAAACGCGACAGACTGGCTGCGGTTTCCTGACGGGGGTCGCAGACCCCCGTCACCCGCCCTGCCCGCATGACGGTGCAGCGATGGCACAGGTTGCGGATCTCATCGAGCTTGTGGCTGATGTACAGAATGCTGCAGCCTTCGGCTGCCAGCCGGCGCAATACATCAAAGAGCCGCAGCACCGCCTGCGGGGTCAGCACTGAAGTAGGTTCGTCCAGAATCAGCAAACGCGGCTTGCCCAGCAGGGCGCGCACGATCTCGACGCGCTGGCGTTCACCCACGGACAAGGTGTGCACATGCCGGTTGGGCTGGACATCCAGGCCGTATTGTTCCGCGGTCCGGGCGATACGGCCGGCCAGTTCCCGCAGGTCGGTATCGGACGGCAAACCCAGCGCGATGTTTTCCGCCACCGTCAGGGTATCGAACAGGGAAAAATGCTGGAACACCATGCCCAGCCCCAGCGCTCTGGCCGCCGCCGGGTGGGCGATCTGGACGGGCTGCCCGTCCCATTCGACCGTGCCGGCATCGGGCCGGACCACCCCGTAGATGATTTTCATCAGAGTGGATTTTCCCGCCCCGTTTTCACCCAGCACAGCATGGATTTCGCCAGGCTCGACCGTCAAATCCACCGCGTCGTTGGCGCGGACGGCGGGATAAGTTTTAGTGATGGAGCGTAAGGCCAGTCGCGGCGGCATGCAGGCGTCCTGTTCGAATCGTTCGTGAAACAGCCGGATTCGAAAAATTCTACTCAGGAAGCAGGAAGCGGCCTAAAGGGGACAAACCCCTAGGCGGACCGTACAAACCTGAATGAAGAGAACCGCCAGGCCCGCTACACGGTCGTGTCCGGGGTCCCGGCGCCGGGACATCACGTTTGGTGAATGTCGGATATTAGCCCAGAGTGATAATGCCTGTCATATGGCGCGATGATCAGGACTCAAAAGCCATGCGCCCGGCAAACCACAGAAACAGCGCCCCAACCAGGCCGCTACCCGCGCGCGCCAGCCCCTGACGCCGCCGGAAGGCCCCGGCCAGGCGCGAGCCCCCGAAAATCAGGGACGACAGATACAGCAGGCTGCAAACCTGCAACAAGGCGGCCAGTATCAGGAAGGACAAGGCCGGATGCGCATACGAGGGATCGACGAACTGCACGAAGAACGACAGCAGAAACAGGATCGCCTTGGGATTGAGCAAGCTGAGCAGCAGCGCCTTTCGGAAAGGACTGCCGGGGCCGCCGGACACTGTATGTGTCTGGGCCGGCCCAGGGCGCCACGCCGACAAGAGCAAGCGAATGCCCAGATACGTCAGATAGACCGCACCGGCGGCTTTCAGCGCGATGAACAACATCGGCAGCAGCCGCAGCACCGAGGCGGCGCCGGCGGCCGTCAGAGTCATCAGGATAGAATCGCCGACGAACACGCCAAAGGCCGCCTGATAACCAGCCCGGACCCCTCGCCCCGCGCCAATCGCCAACACGAACAGCGAATTGGGCCCAGGCAGCAGCACAATGACAATGACACCGGCCAGGTAGGTCCAGACATCCAGAACGCCGTATTCAGACAACATGAGAGGCTCGATCAGGGGGGGTCACGCCGGGCATGAACGGCGCAAAACATGATTGTATCGGCGCCCCGAGTCTGATGGAGAAAAAGGCCCTGCAAATTGTGCAGGGCCCTGGATGCACACCAAAGACTCAATCAGGCGGCTGCCGTCGCTTCCGTTTCCACCGAACTGCGGATCAAATGATCAAAGGCGGACAGAGCGGCTTTGGCGCCGTCTCCGGCGGCGATGATGATCTGCTTGTAAGGCACCGTCGTCGCATCGCCGGCGGCAAACACACCCGGCACCGAGGTCTGGCCGCGCGCATCGATCTCGATTTCGCCGCGCTCGGTCAGAGCCACCGCCCCCTTCAGCCACTCGGTATTGGGTACCAGGCCGATCTGGATGAACACGCCTTCCAGCTCGACTTGATGGACATCCCCGCTCTTGCGGCTCTTGTAGCTCAGGCCCGTCACACGCTTGCCGTCGCCATGGATTTCCGTGGTCTGGGCCGACGTCAGAATGACGACATTGGACAGGCTGCGCAATTTGCGCTGCAGAACTTCATCCGCCCGCAAGGCATCGCCGTATTCCACCAGCGTGACGTGGCCCACGATACCGGCCAGGTCGATCGCTGCTTCGACACCCGAGTTGCCGCCGCCAATCACCGCCACCCGCTTGCCCTTGAACAAGGGGCCATCGCAGTGCGGGCAGTAGGCCACACCGCGATTGCGGTATTCGTCTTCGCCCGGCACATTGATCTGGCGCCACCGGGCTCCGGTGGACAGGATCACGCTTTTGGCCTTCAAGACCGCGCCGCTGGCCAATTCGACCTGGATGGATTTGCCCGGCACCAGCTTGGCTGCCCGCTGCAGGTTCATGATGTCGACCTCGTAGGCCTTGACGTGCTGCTCCAGCGCCACGCCGAACTTGGGTCCTTCGGTTTCCAGGACCGACAGGTAGTTTTCGATCGCCATGGTGTCCAGCACCTGGCCGCCGAAACGCTCTGCCACTACGCCGGTGCGGATGCCCTTGCGAGCGGCATAGACAGCCGCCGCGGCGCCCGCCGGGCCGCCGCCGACCACCAGCACATCAAATTCTTCGCGGGCGTTCAGGGCTTCGACCTTGGCATCGTCATTACCGACATCCAGCTTGGCCAGGATTTCCTCGACCCCGGCACGGCCCTGATGAAACAGCTCGCCGTTCAGAAACACCGCCGGCACGGACAGGATTTCGCGCTTCTGCACTTCTTCCTGGAACAGGGCGCCATCGATGGCCACGTGGCGGATGCGCGGATTGATGACCGACATCACGTTCAGCGCCTGCACCACGTCGGGGCAGTTCTGGCACGACAGGGAAAAATACGTTTCGAACTGATAGTCGCCCGGCAGGCTGCGGATCTGCTCGATCACATCGTCATCCAGCTTGGGCGGATGGCCGCCGACCTGCAACAGCGCCAACACCAGCGAGGTGAATTCGTGCCCCAGCGGCATGCCGGCGAAACGCACGCCGATGTCGCTGCCGGCCCGGGCGATTTCAAACGAAGGGCTGCGGCCATCCGGGGCGGCGACCTCCGACAGCGACAGCTTATCGGACAGGCCGACGATTTCTTCCAGAAAGACACGCAATTCCTGCGCCTGGGTGCTGCCATCCAGGGAGGCGCGCAGCTCGACGGGTGCAGTCACCCGCTCGAGATAAGTTCCTAATTGGCCTTTGAGGTTCGCATCCAGCATATTCACACCTTTTTGGAAAAAACATCCCCATGGCAAAACCATGGTGGCATTGCCCGAATAAAAGTACGGGGAAAAATGGGCGGCCCGCCCAGAGACGGGCCGCTGTCGCAGCATGCGATGCTCGGACGGCTATCGCCGCCCTGCATCGATCAGCTGACGGGGATCAGATCTTGCCGACCAGATCCAGGGACGGGGTCAGGGTCTTGGCGCCTTCTTCCCACTTGGCCGGGCAAACTTCGCCGGGGTGAGCAGCGATGTACTGAGCAGCCTTGACCTTGCGCAGCAGTTCGGACGCGTCGCGACCGATGCCGTTGTCATGGATTTCCAGGACCTTGATTTCGCCAGCCGGGTTGACCACGAAAGTACCGCGCAGGGCGATGCCTTCTTCTTCGATCAGCACGTCGAAGTTCTTCGACAGCGTGTGGGTCGGGTCGCCGATCATCGGGTAGTTGACCTTCTTGATGGCGTCGGACGTGTCGTGCCAGGCCTTGTGGGCGAAGTGCGTGTCGGTGGACACGGAGTAGACCTCGACGCCCATCTTCTGGAACTCGGCGTAATGATCGGCCAGGTCTTCCAGTTCGGTCGGGCACACGAAGGTGAAGTCGGCGGGGTAGAACACGAAAACCGCCCATTTGCCCGCGACGGTCTGGTCGCTGACCTCGACGAACTTGCCATTGTGATAGGCAGTGGCTTTAAAGGGCTTGATCGTGGTGTTGATCAGAGACATGTGTGCTCCTTATTCAGTGGTTCGGTAAGTGGCCTCAGTGGCAACGGGATCCAGTGTAGGCAATCTCTATCAATAAGTAAAATTGATAGATTTTATTGATACGATTGAAATTGACTATCACCAGTCCCACTGAATCGATTATGCAATATCCGCATACTCAACGGATTCTCTATATGTAAGAATCCAGATAACATTCATCTCGAAAGAAATTAACCTATTGATATATATAGATTATTTTACACCTCAAGCAACCCGGAGTGATCCATGCTCAAAAATCTGCCTGTCACGCAGCGGATACATGACTTTCCCGATCATGAAACCCTGCTGTCTGCCACCGACACGAAAGGGCGGATCACCTATGCCAACGCCGCTTTTGTGCGCGTCAGCGGCTTCGAATACGCAGAACTGCTGGGCAAGGCCCACAACATCGTGCGCCACCCCGACGTGCCGCCTGCCGCCTACCAGGACCTGTGGGACACCCTGAAACAGGGGCGATCCTGGACCGCCGTGCTGAAGAACCGCTGCAAGAACGGCGACACCTATTGGGTGCGGGCCAACGTGGCGCCGGTCTATCACCACGGCGTCCTGAGCGGCTACATCTCGGTGCGCACCAAGCCCAGCATACCGGAAATCCAGGCCGCCGAACGCATCTTCCAGGACTTCGCCCAGGGCCGTCAAAAGGTCCGCTTTCACCACGGACTGCTCTTTGACACCGGCTGGCGGCGCTGGCGCAACCGCCTGCGCACCGTCTCGCTGCGCCAGCGGATGGCCCTGACACTGGGCGGCCTCTGGGGGGCCTGGTCGCTGTCCACGGCGGCGGCAGGCCTGACCGGGCAAGGCTGGCTGATCGCCAGCGCCGCCGGGCTGGGTCTGACCGCCCTGGCGGGCCATCTGCTGGAACGCCGTCTGATCCGGCCCCTGCGCGCCATTCAGCAGCAAGCCATCCAGGCGGCCAGCGGCCAGCGCGTGGACGACTGGCGCCTGACACGCCTGGACGAAATCGCGTCCATCCAGAAAGCCATCAAGCAAAGCAGCCTGAATCTGTGCTCCTTCGTCGATGACGTGCAAAACCAGTTGCAGGGGCTACGTCATGCTTCGGCGGAAATCGCGCAGGGCAGCCAGCATCTCAGCACCCAGACCGAATCCGCCGCCAACCGCCTGCACGCCACCGCCTGCGACATGGAACGCCTGGGCAACCTGATCGAGGAAAACCACAACCATGCCCAGACCGCCGTCTCTCTGGCGCAGGCATCCAGCGCATCGGCGGGCCGGGCGGCGCGGATCGTCCAGGAAGCCGCCACCCAGATCGAACAGATGGATACTGCCAGCAAACGCATCGGCGACATCGTGGGCGTGATCGACAGCATCGCGTTTCAAACGAACATCCTGGCGCTGAATGCAGCCGTGGAAGCGGCTCGCGCCGGCGAACAGGGACGCGGTTTCGCCGTGGTCGCCGGCGAGGTCCGCGCCCTGGCCCAGCGATCCGCCGGCGCCGCCAAGGAAATCAATCAACTGATCGACGAAGTCGTGCAGATCGCCCAAAGCGGCGTATCCCGCACACGGCAGGCTGCCGCAGCGATGGGCGACGTGCTGGACCACAACCAGCAGGTCAGCGACCTGATCGGACAGGTCCATGCCGCCGGCCAGGAACAATCCGAAGACCTGCTGCGCATCCGGCAGACCTTCATTCAGCTGGGCGACCTGACCCAAGGCAACGCCGCCATGGCGGAAGAATCCTCGACTTCGGTGCTGACCATGAATGCGCAGACGCACAATCTGGCTCAGGCGGCAGGCGTCTTTCGCCAGGAAGCCTCCCAGACAGCGTCCGCACCATCCAACCCTGTGCGCCACGGGCTTCCCCGGCTCGCTGCGTGATCAGCCACCAGAACAGCAGGTGTCGAACATCACTGACATGCGGACTGCCGTCCGGGCAGTCAGGGCGCCACGACGATATTGTTGTGGACTTCCTTGACACCGTGAACCGCACTGGCAACCTGGCCGGCGCGGTCTTTTTCCGTCTGAGTCTTGGTGAAGCCTGACAGCTGGACAATTCCGCCCTGAATGGTCTTCACATTGATGTTGGCCGCCGCGCCCGCCCCTAAATTCTCGGCGATGTTCGCCTTGACCCGAGTGGTCACGACAGACCCATCGACATATTCGCCCACGGATTCCTGATGATTGGCGACGGAGCACCCCGCCAAGGTGGCGACGCTCAGTCCCAGGGCTGCGGCCAGCGCGATCTTGTGTGTCATTCCCATGGTTATTCTCCTTCTGTCAGCACGGACCGCGTCCGTGCGCAAGCATGACTGTTTCAATGATGAGAAGTCTCTCTACGGTACACCGGCGCCATCGCATCTCGCACCTCAAGCTGTAACAAATGCCCGGACGGCTAATATAGGGATAGCCACTGGGATTCTCTTGTCCCCCGAGGATCACTCCCTTGATGCCGACCCGCACATTCCGTAGACGCCTTGCCCACGCTTTGGTCGCTATTTTGCCAGCCCTAAGCTGCCTCTGGCCGGCGCACGCAGCGCACGTGCTGATGGATGCAGGCCACGGCTCGGAACGACCGGGCGCGATGGGCGCCAGCGGTCGTGCCGAGTATCTGTACAACCGGGATCTGGCCACCGCCATCGTCCACGCGCTCGCGGCGCTGGGCGACCGGACCACGCGGGTCGAAGGCGTCGGCGCAGACATCCCTCCTGCCCAGCGCACGGCGGTGGCTCCGGACGCGGACCTGCTCATCTCGATCCACCACGATTCCGTGCAAGCGCAGTATCTCCAGGCGGGCCGCCAGGCAGAATTCGCCGGCTATTCGATCTTTGTTTCACACCTGAACCCATACCCGGAGCGCAGCCTGGCATGCGCCCAGCGCATCGGCGAACGCCTGCAGGCGGCGGGTGAACACCCATCCGGATACCACGCCGAGCCGATCAAAGGTGAGAACCGCCCCTTTGTCGACCGCCGCCTGGGCATCCACCGCTATGACGGTCTGGCAGTGCTGCGGACCGCCCCCATGCCCGCCGTCCTGATCGAGGCGGGCGTCATCATCAATCCCGGCGAAGAAGCCCGCCTCGGAAGAGCGGAGACGATCACGCGGCTGGCCCAGGCCATCGCCTGGGGGGCGCATGCGTGTTTGATGAATCGGCCCATCGAAAATCACGTCCTCGAGCATTGATGCGCATCGGCGTGAGCCGCGTGCGCGTCAGTCCGGACACGCCATGCCTGTGCGCGATGCGGGCAGCGGGATATCCCCGGACGTGTTGCCTGCAAACTTTCGTATCTTCTCGGCCAGGGCCTGTGTCGGCTTTTCATAAGCGTAGCAATACGGAGGCGTAGGAACCGCTGCGGGATGGTAGTCCTGCAGCACCGGCTTCGCATCGCCAAGATACAGATTGTCTTTCACGCGCAGAAAGGCCTTGTAGTCGCGGATATAGCCATACCGGGTCTTCCGTTTCTCGTAGGCCTTGCGGTCCGACTCGCCGTTCGGCAACGCGCTGCGTTCAGGCGCGATGGGGATATGGCGGCAGTAATTCACATCGATGCCTTCCACCGTGGGGAAGAACGCAGGCTCCGTGCACTTGCGCTGGGCATCGTTGCTGAAGATATTGCCCTCGACCAGGGCCTTGGCCTCCAGGCTGAAGCTCATGCCATAGAAATCCCAGTTTTCCACCAGATTGTTGAACAGGTGAAACGTGCCGAACTGCGCCCTGGGGTTGCGCTGCACGGTGTTGTAGAAATAGTTGTGGTGCAGCGTCACGCGCGCGATCGAATCGCGCGCATAGTTCCGGAACAGATTCTTCGAGGTAATGTTATTGAGCAACATCACCTTGTTCGAGTGGTGGAACTTCGTCCATGAGATCGTCACGTCGGTCGAGCCGTTCTTCACATTGAGCAGGCGATCGGACATCCGCGACAAATCCATGTGGTCCACCCAGACGTCGCGGCTGTCGTTGGCCACGTTCACGGCCTGCGTCAGCCGGCTCAGACGCCCGTCTATCGTCAGATGCGTCAGGATGACGTTCCGGCTGCCATACACGCCCAGGCCATCGTCGATCAGGGTCACCCGCTTGCCGCGACCGTCTATGGTCGTGTTGGACGGCACGCGCAGCTGCGAATCCAGGACGATGGTCATGTCGGACGCAAAGCGTATCCACGCCCGCCCTTTGCGGGCTTGCTGCAGCGCAGCGCGCAGCGTGCCAGGTCCCGCATCCCGGTCGGACGTGACCACGATGAACTCGCCCCCCAGCCCGCCCGTGGCCTGGGCGCCATAGCCTTCGCGCTGTTGCAACAAAGCGGAAACGAAAGGACAGCGTTCATCCGGCGCCGCGCAGCGCTCGCCGGCCACCGCCTGGTCGCCGCACAGCGCGGCCAGCATCAGCAGCCAGATCATCGCATACCGTCGCGTACGCATCGAAGCCGCCTATGCTTGCGCGGACCGGTCCGCGGACGTCACATGGCGCCAAATGCCGCCGCTCAGGCGCAGATTCTCCGGTTCGCTGGCCAAGTGTTCCCGCAGATGTTCGAAATACGCCGCCTGCCAGCGCTGCGAGTAGGTTTGGGCATCCTCGCCCGGATTGGGCGAGGGCAGCATCTCCAACGTGTAGGACATGCGTCCGCTCTCCCAGCGGGGCACGTAGAACACCGACGGCACGTTCAGGCGATACGCCAGATGGGACGCGAAACCGGAGTACGTCACGTCCTGTCCTTCGAAGGTCGTGCGCGGCGCGGCGGGATTGATTGCCCCATCGACGGCCAGACACAGCACGTAGCCCTCGTTGATCGCACGCATGCAGGCCTTGGCAACCTGGGCCTCGGTCTGGTCGGCGGTAGAAATCAGTGCCTCGGAATAACTGCTCTGGGCGATGCTGGGCGCCGTCGCCAACCAGCGGGACGGGATACCCACCAGCTCCATGGCCATCAAGCCGGCGTACATGGGGCCCACGTGCGCCGTGGCGACCACGACACCACGCCCAGCCGCCAGCAGCGGCGCAAAAAACCGCTCGCCGGTATCGAGTTCGCCCAGCAAATACATGGCCTCTTCGGCGCGCTCCTCGCGGCATTCGAGCCAGTCGAGCAGCAGGTGGTCGATCATATGCCCCCAGCGCGCCCGGCGCTCCCAGGACGCGCGATCGGTGGACGTATCGCCGCGCAGCGACCAGGCCCAATCCAGCCGCGCCTGCGGAATGGGCGCGGTATCCAGTTTTTCTTCCATGCGGGCCAGAGCTTCCTGGAACGTGTCTGGCAGCCGCGCGCTGCGCGTGGCGATGTATCGCGAGAACAGCGCCTCCGCCTCTTCCTGGCGGCCCGCCTGCGTGAGCGCGCCGATGGCGGCCCGCTGCCACAGCAGCTTGTCGGGGGACTTCTCGACCAGTCGCATCCACTGATCAGCCGCATCGCCATATTGCAGGGTGTGTCGCAGCGCACGGGCATACAGGGCGCGCGTCTGTTCCAGTTCCGGCGCCAGTTCCAGGGCCTGCGCCAGCGGCGCCACCGCATCCTGGTAACGACCGGCGCGCAGCAGCGTTTCGCCATACAGCGTCAGCAGCCGCACATCCGCCGGCGCCATCTGCAAGCCGGCTTCGAAATGCGTCACCGCATGCGCCTTGCGATCGGCTTCCTCCCCGCGCCGCAGATAGGCAAGCCCCAGCGACGAACGCAGCCCCGCGCTGTCATGGCCCGCGCGCAGCGCGGCATCGCCCAACCCGATCGCTGCCGCCGTGCGGCCATCTTCCAGCAGGGCGCGCACGGCCATCATGGCGACGCGTGCGTTCGGCAGTTCGTCAGGATGCAGCGCCGTCGCAATACCTGCCGCCTCGGCCACATCGCCGTTACGCGCAAAAGCCATCATCCAGACGTATGCTTCATCGGGTTCCTGATGGGCCAGGGCAAGCGTCGCGCGAGCAGATTCCGCCGCCTCGACCAGCCGGCCCGCCTGCACGCGCAACTGAATCCGCGCGGCGTGCAGGGCCGCGTTGCCGGGTTCCATGCCGGCGGCGGCATCCGCCTCGGCAATCGCCCTATCCCACTGCCCCATACGCCCGAAAAGACTGGCGAGCAGGCGGCGCTCTTCGGTGCGCGCGGGATAAACGACCATCAGCACGCCCAGGGCGGCAATCGCAGGCTCGAATCGACCCTCGCGCACCCAGGGCGACACCAGCAATCGCCGGACGTCGCGCCAGCCGTCCGGGGCCCGTCGCAACGCTGGTTCGAGCGCGGCCATGTCGCGCCCAGGGTCGGTCGCGATGCAGATCCGCCCGATGATGTCGCGCAAGCGAGCGGTAGCGTCCTGCGGATCGGCGCCAGCCACAGGCCGGCGGCTTTCCATAGCTGTGTCAACCATGACGTAGTCCTCTCAACAAAGCCATCGCCACGCGAACGATGAACATGAGTACAAAGCCCAGCGCCAGCGCCTGCAACAACAGGAGACCCGTGCGCGGGCTGCTGGGCCGGTCCGTGGGAACCGGTTGCGCGATGATGGACAGATACCGCTGCAGGCGCAAAGCATCCGTCATGGCCTGTTGGTACGATTGCTGCGCCAGGGTCAGGTTGGAATCCGCGAACACCTGGGCGTTGCGCAGCGCCTCGTACGACTTGAGCTGCTTGGCTTCCGCGTTGTCATCTCCGCTCAAGCGATAACGCACAGACGCGAGCCGCTTTTTCAAGGCGGCGACTTGCATCTTGGCGGGCTTGAGCATGAAGTGGTTTTTGTTGCCCAGAGACTGGATTTTGTCCAGCCTGATCTGCGCGGTGCTCAGTTCCCCTTCCAGTTGTCTGGACAGATCCAACAGCATCGACACCGTGGCGGCGGGATCGACGTTCCCATGCTCCGTGCGCCACGCGGTCAGCGTATCCCTGGCCGCGAGCGCCTTCTGTTCTGCCAGCCTGACCGACTCTTCGCTCACGGTCAGCTTGTCGGCGACACCCTTCTCGTTCATGGTGTTGACGAATTTCTCGGCCAGTTCAATCAACGCCCTGGATAGCGTGGCTGCGTCTTCCGGGGAAAATGCGCTGACCTGCAGCACGTCGATCTGCTCCAAGGCGTTGAACGAGACACGCACCGAGGCCTGGTAGGCGCGATACAGCTCGTCCTCGCTGGCATCCTCTGGCAGGCGATTGAGCGGGTCCCAACCGGTATTGGTCAGGTAACGACGCAAGTCGACTTTCTCGTCGAGCTGGCGCATGCTGTCGCGCGACTTCAAGAAGTCGGCGACCGCCCACCCGTCCACGAATCCGCCCAGCATGCCGCCTGAATTCCCCGTGGTGAGCAGGCTGGCCGCCGCCCCCGCGCCGCCTGGCTGGCCGGATGCCGACTGCACAAAGAACCGCGACTCCGCCTCATAGCGCGGCGTGGCAAAGAAACAGACATAGACCAGAGCAAGCGCCACCGGCGCGACGACGATCAGGGCGTTGATCCAGCGCTGGCGGCGGCGCGCGCGCAGCACCGACTGCCGCTCGTGGCGACGGCGTTCGATCTCCGACCCGCCTTCAGAACCCAAGCTGGCCCTCGTCGAAGCCGCCTCCGGACTCGTCTGCGTGTGTTCCGGAATCGTTCCGCGATCGTCGGGGGGGGAACCTGATGAGGCACTGGTCGAGGTCGTCGTCGATGTGGAGCGCGCTGTGTTCATAAATCAAGCCTTTGAAACAATAGTCCGCCAACTGGTTCTGGCGATAACTAGAGAAAATGAGCGTCCGACTCACCAACCGTTCTTCGAATAAGGCAAGCCAGAGGCGCGTGAATCGGCAGGGTTCGAAGGGCATGCTGCCTTCGATCACGTAGACATCGAACGCCGGCGCCAGCGCCAGCGCGAACGAAAACTCCTGCCGCACGTAGAGCGGCCAATGCTCCATGGGCTGGGCCAGGCATTTGGGATCGCTGAGCAGATCCGCAACCAGCTCGTACGTCGCATCCGCGTCGGTCTCGTATATCTCGCTGACGAAATCAATCATGCTCAGGCCGGTCGCTTTGCCGCGGATGAAGCCCTGGCGACCAATCGCCCACGACACCTTGCCAGCGTGCCGGACAAAGCCCTGACGCGGCGGACGCAAGCAGCACAAGACATCCAGCAGATGGCGATGCATTTCCGGGACGGGCGACAGCAAAGCGTAGCGCCCGACCGCGATATCCAGACTGGCATCGGCCAGCAGCGCTTGCCTGCGACCGAAGACATATGGCTCGTCGGTCACGCCATTGAGTTGGATCATCTTCCTGGGGTCTGTTAACACGACAAGAAACCTCGCTCAGTTCTGCCTCACATCGGCTGAATATGGGACCTGGCCAAACGCTCGGCGATCAGGGCAACCACCATCAGGAATACCAGCGACGTCAGGAAATAGCCCAGGCTGGCATCTTGCGACTGGTATGCAGGGAAATAAGCCGAATGCAGCAGCTGCATGCCATGCGCGAACGGCGACCAGAGCACCCACGGACGCAATTGCTCGGGCAATTGTTCCGATACAAAAAAGACGGACGCGAAGATCTGAAAAAACCGCTCGATAATCGGCGCGAGCCGCAGAAAGAAACGCCAGAACGTCGCGATCGTCCCGAACAGCAAGCCCATCGCCGCACCGCAACATCCCATCAACACGACGAAAAGAATGAACCCGCCCCAGCTGATCGGCAAAGTAATCAGACCTAGCGCGTGACCTGCACTGATCAGCACCGCAAACACCACCAGATAGACCGACACATAGATCAGCGACTGCACCAGGGCGCACAACAAGGGTGTCACGCCCTGGAAGTTCAGCAGACTGCGGGCCGACACATAGGCCGTGCTGCTGCGAAAGGCGATCTGCCGGAACATGATCCAGGTCGTCGCACCCAACAGCGCAAACGTCTGCACATCCATGCCCATGATGTAATGCGTCCCCAGCAAGATATACAGCGACGAAATCAAGGTCAGGAGCACCACGGGGCCGACCAGCGCCCACACCAGAGCGATGCGGCTCTCGCCTTGCATCACACGCAGCTGATAGATGAACATCGCCATCAGCGTGCGCCCGACCGGCGGGCCCCTGTCGGCAAAATCCGGCGGACGCCCTGCGTGCAAGACGCGCAGACGGTCCCGCAGGATCGCCAGATCGCCTGCTTCGTCCTGCTCCACCTCGATTTCCAGCGCAATATCGTGGCGTGACGCATGGCGTCGCGCCTCGCGCGCCTCGTCCTGCTTGCGTCGCGCTACGCGCCGCGCATGCGCGGCGGCCAGGCGCTCATCCTCGGCCACCAGCTTGGCCGGCATATAGCCCGGATCGAATACCGCCAGGCCTGCGCGGATGTCCTGTTCCAGAAGACGCACGATGATGCGCAGGCGCCGCCGGGAAAAATCAGCCAGGCTTTCATCGACCACGCTGCGTACGATCTCCGCCTCCAGCTCCGCCTGGACAGCCTCGTACACTGCCCGCCGGGCTGCCACGGAATCATGCGGCGCACCCTGCAAGCGGGCCAGCAAGGGCTTGAACAGCACAGCCGGCGCGGCCTGGGCTTCGAACAGCGCGGCAGGATCCAGCCGCCAGTCGGTGACACCGGCGCCTACCGTGTAGTGACCGCCCTTTCGGCGCGACCGCCAGCCTTGGATCCGATCCTCGTTGCTCATCGATATGGCTATTGGGCCAGCGACGGCGAACTGGCGCCCGCATCGCTGTCGATAGCCTTCGTCGCGCTGAAGCCCGCGCTCATCGTGAAGCGGAAGGCCGACAGGACTTTCTGCACCTGCGTGAACGGCGCGTCTGAAATGTAGATCGCCTGGCCTTCGCGCACCGTGAACTCGCGCGCCAGCGCCACCTGTTCCGGACGGGTCAGGTCAAACTGGTAGACCACGGGCAGTTTGTCCGGTTTGCCGTCCACCCCTGCTTTGGCGGGCGTGAACAGGAACACGGAACGCGGGTCCGCCAGCTTGTCGTCCAGCCCCCTGGAATCGGCCAGGGCATCCAGCACGCTGTAATTGCGTTTGCTGATGGCCACGCGCCCTTGAGTGCCGGCGGCCCCCAGCACGGTCAGAAACTCCTTGGATTCATAGGCGGTAATCACATCGCCGGCCCGCAACAGGATGTCGTTGTTCTGATTTCGGTAGATATCCGACAGCCGCACCGACGCCACCTGTTTGTTGCGGCGCAGGCTGATGATCATCTGCTCGGGGTTCTCCTGCACGGGTGCTGCCTGCGCCAAGGCGCTGCTCAGGCGCTGGGAGGTCTGCGTGATCGGATACATGCCGGGCTTGGTCAGGTTGCCCTGCACCGTCACCATCTGCCCACGCTCGGAGGCCACGCGCGTCACGCTGATGTCGGCGCCCACGACCAAGGTGCTCAGGCGCGCCATCACCGCGTCATGCAACTGCCCCAGAGTCAGGCCCTCGGCCTGAAACTTGCCGATGATGGGGAACGTGACATGGCCCGAACGGTCGATTTCCTGGTTGCCCAGATCGCTCGCGCCGGATGGGTCCACCGCGAATACGCCCAGACCGCCGCGTTCCCACACCTTGATGTTGATGCCATCGCCGGGTACCAGGCGGTCGAATCCCGCTTGCGTCAGATCGCGATAGCGTGCGGGAAAATTGGCCACCTCGGGCACATGGCTTTGCTGCGCGAGTTCGCGCGACACGGGCATCACGATGACGTCCTTGTTATCGTGAGCCCCTGTCATTTCACTCAGCATGGGGCCGGACCGCGGCAGTTGACACCCCGTGAGCGTCAGCACGGTCAGCAACATAAGCAGGGTCGCGGGGCGCCGCACGTTCAGGGCCGGGGCTTTCATGTACATAAGATCCTTCCGCTTAAAAGAGCCATCACGCCCGCATCAGGCCCCTCTCCGGCGCCATATCGATATGACCATCGTTCGCGGACAGGGCGGGTATGCACAGACTCAGGAATTTGGCAAGCATCGCCTCGAGCGAGAACAGTTTCTGCGCCCGGCGGCGGCTACGCACCCCGACGTCCTCGTTGCTGTGCGCCTTCTTCACTATCGATGTGAGTTTTTCGCATGCCTCATGCAGATCCGGATGCACGACATCGCTCAGCAGATGGCCCGTCTCGTTTTCCACGAAACACTCGCCCGCGCCGCCGGCGGGCGTCGAGACCACCGGGACCCCCAGCAACTGCGCTTCGATCAGGACGTTCGGCAAGCCTTCATAGCGCGACAGCAGCACACTGGCGTCCATCTGCGAATACCAATAACCGACATGATTCGACAAGCCCACCAGCAACAGCCGGTCGGTCACGCGCAGCTCTTGCGCCAGCGCCTCGATGTTCTCTCGCAGGCGTCCATCGCCCACGATGACAAAGCGCGCATGCGGGTGTTCCTTCAGGTACAGCGCGGCCAGCTTGATCCATAACTGCGGTCGTTTGTCGGGTTCCAGCCGGAACACGCCGCCGATGGTTTCCGTGGCATCGCCCGTGCTGGCGTGAAAGGCTGCCCACATGGCCTCGTCGGCAGCCGACGCGTCGGTCGCCAGCTCGGGCACACCGTTGTACAGGATGTGAAAACGCTCGATCGGAATGTCCAGCCATTCCGCATAGGCTTGCGCCGCCTTGCGGCTGTTGCTGACGAAGACCACCCCCGGCACCTGGGCCAGGGCCTGGTATAGCTCCGGATACTCCGCGCGGAAGCGATCCTTGCGGATGTTCGGCGGCAAGCCGCGGAACACCAGATGGATGGTCGGCGTGCCCGCCAACAACGCTGCCAGTGCGCCGAACAGGCAGGTGCCGTCCTGCCACAGGCTCACCACATCGAACGGCTTGGCCCGCAGCACCGGCGCAAGCCGCGTCACGCCATAGTGGACAGGCGGGGGCAACTGTTCCAGCAAACGGGGCAGGCTGCCTTCCGGAACGGCCTGGTGAGACACAGAAACAGCCGGCAAGCGGTTGATCTCCGTGACAGGAATGTGCGCCTTGGTCAGAACGGGCAGGAAAAAATCGTCCTGCCGCTTGGGCGAACCTGTCGGCTCGGTGTGCTGCTTGACCAGCACTTCGACTTTCTTGGGCCGCATGGGGGTTTCGGCGGATCGCCGCTTGCGCGATTTAGCCATGCGGGTCAACTCGCCGGCCAGACGCGTCAACTGCCGTTCGGCGCCGCCGGGGCCCAGGCTGCCGGTGACCAGCGCCACGGAAACCGACTTGCCCATCGCATGTTCCGCGATCTTCCGGTCGCGAAAATGCAGGATCGCATGTTTCATCGACACGATCCGGACATCTTTCCCCGCCAGCTCCTCTTCGGATTCGAAACGCTGGTAGAACGCATAGTCGCTGGCCAGCCCCTCGGCAAGTTCGGCCGCCTTGCTGCCGGGCGCCAAGTGCTTGACCACCGGCGCGATCACCTCGAACGCGTCAGCCAGCAAGCCGCGTTTACGCAGGCGTTTGGCAAACTCGGCACGCATATTGCGATCGGTATGCTGCGATATCAAGCGACGGAACAAGGCATCGGACTGTTCATGTGCGCGGATATCGCCCAGCAGCTTCGCCCGAGCGAACAAGCGGCTGGCATCGTGCGTCGCATCGGGCAGATGATGATCGACCAACGACAGTGCTTCTTCCAGGCGCCTTTCCTTCACCAGGCGCGTGGCGCAATAGCGGACGATCTGCAAATCATCCGGACACTCCTGCAGCAAGGTCGCCCATTGCTCGGCCATGCCTTCGTTCAAGCCCGCCGACTCCTGCAAGCGAAGCAGCAGAAAGCGGACCTTCGAGTCCTCCATGTGCTCTGCGGCCAGCACCTTCGCTCTCGTCAGATTGTCCTGTGCGATTTGAACCCGCCCCGACTCTGCGACGATGTCGGCCAACTGCGCTTGAACCTGTTGAAGAGTGAACGTGGCGTCTGCTTGCTCGGTACTCCGTAGCCGCTTCATGCCACCTTTCTCCGATTGAGCTTCTCAATCCACACCGAGCAGCGCTCGATGTAACGATCGAACTGCACCGGGTTGTCGGAACGTTCCCGCAGCTTTTTCCAGTATGGCAAGGCCTGCTCGAAACGGCGCAGGCGCATGGCGCCCACGGCAGCCAAACGCAGGCCGATGGGATCATCAGGCACAAGCCTCACGATGCGCTCGCCCAGTGCCAGGCGCTCGGTCGTGCTCGACGATTCCAGCGCGCGCGCTTCGGCATACAAATAGGCCAGGATGCGCCGCTTTTCGTGAGCCACTTCCGTCATCTCGGGCCACGACTGGGCGACGCGATCCAACAGGTTCCAGGCAGCCTGATGATCCCCTTGAGACAGAATCTGGCGGGCGCTGCGGATCGCGCGCGGGCCCAGCCTGCCGAGCTGGCGCTCCGCTTCGTTTCGAGCGTTCTGGTCGGCAGACGGATGGGCGAGCACGGCCTGATACGCGTCGATGGCTTCGCCGAACCAGCCGCCGTTAAACGCGGCGCGCGCGAAATGCAGCTTGGCGCTGAACGGCGCGGACTCGCCGTCCGCAGCCAGCCCCAGATGCCGCATCGCGGTCTGCTTGTCCCCCAGCGCATCGGCGGCGCGGCCACGCATGGCGTGCAGTTCGGGGAATTCCACATGGGTGTCGATCGCAAGGTTGGTCAGATCGATCACTTCCTGATGATTGCCGGCCACCAACGCGGCGCGAACGCCCAGGCGCATCGCGCGTTCAAACGCCCGTTGCGCCCGCACACCGGCCAGCGCATCGGGATTGAGCAAACGGTGCGCGCAGATGCGCTCAGCCGCCTCGCGCAGGCGCCCTTCCTCCAGCGCGCGATTGCCTTCCTCGGCCCAGGTCGACGATTGCGTCCGCAGCCATGCGCCGATTTCCTCCTGCCCGCTTTTAACGAGGCCGCAAGACACCGCCAGCGTGGCCGCGGCCATGATGCAGCCTCGCCACGAGGCTTCCTTGACCAGTTCCAGGACGTCGGCATCCTCCAGCAAGGGATGCTCCGCCGCCAGCTCGCGCAGCGCGTCGCGATCGCCCGCCAGCAGCCGGTCCCGCCACAACACGGCGAAGCCCCGGCCATAGCCGGGGATCGCCGCGCGGACTTCATGAACCCAGCGCAGGACCGCTTCCATATCGCCGGCTGCCTGCAGCAACGACAACACCGTATCCGCGGCTTCCGCCGCCGTCGCATCCTGAGGCGAGGAGATGCGGAACAACTGCTTCCACATGCCCAGACTTTCGTCCACATAGCCCAGATGGCCCGCAGACACCGCCGCGATCCGGACGATTGCCGGCGTCTCGATCTCGTCGCCCAGCAGGCCGGCCGCCAACGAGTACGCCACGTCATGGTGGCCCAGTTTGAACTCGTTTCGCATCAGGATCTGCTCGGCCTTGCTGCCCGATGCCTGAGCGCCGTCCAGGCTGTCGAGCAGCGCCATCGAGCCCTCGTAATCACCCAGTTCCCCCTGGATGCGTGCGAACAACAGCACATGTTCGGGCAATCCGGGGTAGCGGCGCAGCACGTCGCGCACGCGGCTCGAAGCATCTCGCAAAGCACCGGAATCCCAGAGTTTTTCAATCTGCTCGGCGCTCTCGTCGGCAGCCAGCTTGGGCACGACGGGCTGCGGGGTGTGCTCACCCATCCGCGGACGCATGAAGTTCTTGTACCAGTCCGTGTACAGACGTTCGGCAAACACCGGGGTGTAGTGCGTCAGATCGAACCCGCTGTCCTCCATGGCGTCAGGCTGGCCGATCTTGTTCATCAGCGGCGTCGGGTCGTAGCACGGCACGCCGATACGCTGAGCGGCGGCGGCCACGGCGGCGATCAATTGCGCCCGCTGTTCAATGGGCACGTTATCCGGCGTCGTGGCGTTGACGTGCGTGACAAACACCACCTTGTCCCTGTCCAGCAGCTCGACGAGCTGGCGCATGTCCTGTTCGATCTCCTCGTCCGTCTCATCGCGTTTGACGACGCGAGCGAGCAAATCACGATCATCTGCATTGAGACTGTTGAAGACCGGATCCTGGTCCAGAATGGCGCGGCGCTCAGCCAAGCGTTTGGTGTTGGCCATGGACCAGAACTGACGGGTACGCGCCCGATCAGCAAAGAACTCACTGAAATAGCGGACCAGATAGTTGGACTGGATGGGAAAGCCGTCAATGGTCAGCAGCTTGCGCGACGACAGCTCGACCATGTACAGGTCAGCAGGCTGGTGCGTACCTCGACGCGCTTGTCCGCCACTCGAAGGTCGAAAGACCAGGCGCTGGACGTCGGCGGGAATATCGGTCTGACTGAACATGAATCGCGCCTGCTGCAGCGCTTCGGCAGCCGTGTGCACGAAACCGTAGTTGCGGCCAAGTTGCAGCTTGATCGGGTAGCGCCCTGCAGCATCGCGCAACGGCGTGTGAATGCGGCAGGTTCCTATCGGAGCGATGGTAAAAGCAGTCATTCGGGAGCTCTCCTGTAGTGATGAATACCGGGCCTGAACGTAGAGAGTCCAGTACAAGAGGTCGCCCGCAGGCATATAAATCGATATGAGATCGAAATGCGTTTTCCATATACGGGCGGTTCTATGGCAAAAAGTGATGCCGGCTCGCTACCAAGCCATGTCTTTCGGGTAGCAGGCCCATGCATCTTGGGGGGAAACCCGCAGCAAACCTATTTCTAAAAATTATCGTTGCTGTTGAAATGAATCAGGGACAACCCCTAAGCCCCACGGGAAATCCCTAAAAGAATTACATCCATGACAAGAATGTAATGGCCCAGCGGCCATCAGCGGCCCGCCTATCCAAGCAAATGTAACCACATGCCCCTGTTCCCTTGAAATAGGGAAAATCGTCCCTATAATTAGCACTCGATGGGGTTGAGTGCTAACAACACAGCGCCACCCCGCATCCCTCAATTTCTATGTACAGGAGTTTCTCCATGGCACTGCGTCCTTTGCACGATCGCGTGATCGTCAAGCGTCTGGACAACGAGCGCACCACTGCCTCAGGTATCGTCATCCCCGAGAGCGCCGCTGAAAAACCCGACCAGGGCGAAGTCCTGGCCGTTGGCCCGGGCAAGAAAACCGAAGACGGCAAAGTGATCGCCGTTGACGTCAAAGTCGGCGACAAGGTTCTGTTCGGCAAGTACGCCGGCCAGTCCGTCAAGGTCGATGGCGAGGAAGTGCTCGTCATCCGCGAGGAAGAAATCCTCGCCGTGATCCAGTAAGCCACCTCACCGCTCAATCCCAAGGAATTTCAACATGGCTGCAAAGCAAGTTTATTTCGGTGACGATGCTCGTACCCGCATCGTCCGCGGCGTCAACATCCTGGCTAACGCCGTCAAAACCACGATGGGCCCCAAGGGTCGCAACGTGGTCCTGGACCGCTCCTTCGGCGCCCCCACCGTGACCAAGGACGGTGTGTCCGTGGCCAAGGAAATCGAACTGAAAGACAAGTTCGAAAACATCGGCGCCCAGCTGGTCAAGGAAGTCGCTTCCAAGACCTCCGACAATGCCGGTGACGGCACCACCACCGCCACCGTGCTGGCTCAATCCATCGTCGAAGAAGGCCTGAAGTACGTGGCCGCCGGCATCAGCCCCATGGACCTGAAGCGCGGCATCGACAAGGCTGTGATCGCCGCCGTGGCCGAACTGCACGCCCTGTCCAAGCCTTGCACCACCAGCAAGGCCATCGCTCAAGTCGGCTCGATCTCGGCCAACAGCGACTCGTCCGTCGGTGAGATCATCGCCAACGCGATGGACAAGGTCGGCAAGGAAGGCGTCATCACCGTCGAAGACGGCAAGTCGCTGGAAAACGAACTGGACGTCGTCGAAGGCATGCAATTCGACCGCGGCTACCTGTCGCCCTACTTCATCAACAACCCGGACAAGCAAGTCGCCGTCCTGGAAGACCCGTTCATCCTGATCTTCGACAAGAAAATCAGCAACATCCGCGACCTGCTGCCGGTGTTGGAACAAGTCGCCAAGTCCAGCCGCCCGCTGCTGATCGTGGCTGAAGACGTCGAAGGCGAAGCCCTGGCTACCCTGGTCGTCAACAACATCCGTGGCATCCTGAAGACCACCGCCGTCAAGGCGCCTGGCTTCGGCGACCGCCGCAAGGCCATGCTGGAAGACATCGCCATCCTGACGGGCGGCACGGTGATCTCCGAAGAAACCGGCCTGTCGCTGGAAAAAGCCACGCTGGAACTGCTGGGCCAAGCCAAGCGTATCGAAGTGGCCAAGGAAAACACCACCATCATCGACGGCGCCGGCCAAGCCGCCAACATCGAAGCGCGCGTCAAGCAGATCCGCGCCCAGATCGAGGAAGCCACGTCCGACTACGACCGTGAGAAGCTGCAAGAACGCGTGGCCAAGCTGGCCGGCGGTGTGGCCGTGATTCGCGTGGGTGCCGCCACCGAAGTCGAAATGAAGGAAAAGAAGGCCCGCGTCGAAGACGCCCTGCACGCCACGCGCGCAGCCGTCGAAGAAGGCATCGTCCCGGGCGGCGGTGTTGCGCTCATTCGCGCCAAGGCCGCCGTGGCCAAGGTCAAGGGCGACAACGCCGACCAGGACGCCGGCATCAAGCTGGTCCTGCGCGCCATCGAAGCCCCGCTGCGCACCATCGTCACCAACGCCGGCGACGAAGCCAGCGTGATCGTCAATGCCGTTGAAAAGGGCGAAGGCAACTTCGGCTACAACGCGGCTACCGGCGAATACGGCGACCTGGTCGAGCAAGGCGTGATCGACCCGACCAAGGTGACCCGCACTGCGCTGCAAAACGCAGCGTCCGTGGCCAGCCTGCTGCTGACGACCGAAGCCGCTGTGGCTGAAATCGTCGAAGACAAGCCGGCCCCGGCCATGCCCGACATGGGCGGCATGGGTGGCATGGGCGGTATGGGCGGCTTCTAAGCCCCTACCTTCCCGGTCCCCGGCCAGGCGGTTCATCCGCCTGCGGGGACAGCCTTCAAGATCCCCGTTGCGGTTCGCCGCAGCGGGGATTTTTCATGGCCCGGCCCAAGAAGGTCAAAGCATTGCGCCGAGCCGTACCTTACAATGCGGGCATCCTGCAGACATCTCGACCCATGACCCAGCCTTCCCCCTATAAAAGCACCGGCGGCCTGATCCGCATTGCACGCGCTTTCGGCTATTCGCTGCAAGGGCTTGGCGCGGCATGGCGGCACGAAGCCGCCTTCCGCCAGGAAGTCGCGCTGGCGATCGTACTGATCCCTCTGGGCCTCTGGCTGGGCGATACCGTCCTGGAACGGCTGCTGCTGGTCGGTGTGCTGGTGCTGGTCCTGATCGTGGAACTGATCAATTCCGCGATCGAAGCCTTGGCCGACGCCATCAGCACGGATCACCATCCCCTGCTGGGGCGCGCCAAGGACATCGGCAGCGCCGCCGTCCTGTTGATGCTGATCCTGGCCGGTGTTGCCTGGGCCTGCGTGCTGCTCCCCCGCTGGCTATAGCCCTCCCCTTCAATCCGCTCTCTTCCAAAGCCTCTCATGACTTTCATCGACAAATTGAATCGCGCCTGGGCCAGCCAGGATTCTCTGCTGATGGCTGGGCTGGACCCGGATATCCGCCGCTTTCCGGCGGAACTGGCCGAGCGACCGGATGCCGTGTTCGAGTTCTGCCGCCGCATTGCGGACGCCACCGCCCCCTATGTGTGCGGGTTCAAGCCGCAAATCGCCTATTTCGCAGCGCTGGGCGCGGAAGACCAACTGCAGGACCTGTGCCGCTATCTGCGCGAACACCACCCCGCGCTGCCCATTGTGCTGGACGCCAAGCGCGGCGACATCGGCAGCACCGCCGAACAATATGCCCGCGAAGCCTTTGAACGCTATGGCGCCGATGCCGTCACGGTCAATCCTTACATGGGCCGCGACTCGGTCCAGCCCTATATCGACTATGGCGACCGAGGCGTGATCATTTTGTGCCGCACCTCGAATATGGGCGGCGCCGATCTGCAGGATATGCGCCTGGCCAACGGCACGCCGCTGTACCTGCATGTCGCTGACCAAATCGCCCGCGTCTGGAACACGACCGGGCAATGCGCCCTGGTCGTGGGGGCGACCTTTCCCGAGGAAATCGCCCAAGTGCGCCGCCGTGTGGGCGATATGCCGCTGCTGATCCCCGGCATCGGCGCCCAAGGAGGCAACATCCCGGCCACCGTCCAGGCAGGCCGGACCGCAAGCGGCTACGGCATGATGATCAATTCATCCCGCGCCATCCTGTATGCCAGCCAGGGCGACGACTGGGTCGAAGCAGCCGCGAAAACCGCGCGCGCCACCCGCAGCGCCATCCGGCTGGCCCTGGGCAGTGCCACCTAGGCGTCGGATCACGCCAGCATTTCGCATTATGCAAAAAACGCATGCTTCATCCGCATGATTTGAGCGAACATCCATCACAATTCGCATATAAGCCCGTAAAAGAAAGAAACCAGTTCTACATTTGTAATATTGTTCAGTAGAATCCGGCATCATGCACCGGACCATCAGCAGCAGCCTGTCCAGTACGCGACAGGTATGGCGGTTTATCTTAGTCGCTGCATTGGCCTCTCTGCTCATCCACCTCAGTCTCGTCTTTCGACCCGCCCTGGGAGAGATCGGCTTCTGGCCAGCGACCGCGCTCTTGGCCGGCGTGCTGCTGCGCATGCCCCGATCTCAGGATCTGCCCACATGGCTGATGGTGCTGGCCGGCACCATCTTGGCCTACGGCAACTGGTACGGTTCCTTGCAAGCGGCCCTGATGCACACGGTGGTCGATCTATCCGGGGTGTGTGCGACCTGGTATTTGTTGGGCCGGATCTGGCATCTGGAGACCCTGCGCACCCCACAGGCCATCGCCAGAGTCCTGGTGGCAGGACTGGCAGGCGCCTTCTGTACAGCCCTGGCGGGGCTGATCGCCCAGATCCGGACGGACGCGCAGCTGCAAATTGCCATCGAGGTGTTCTTTCGCCAATGGCTGGGTTACAGCGCCATCCTGCCCGTCTGTCTGCAAGCGGCGCTGTCCCGCCGCCCTGCGACGGACAAACGCGGTCGTGCCTGGGCGCACCTGCCGCACCATCTGAAAATCGGCAGCCGCCACTGGCCGCTGCTGTCGCTGCTGGCGGCGGTCTCTCTTGCCGCTTTGCTGGGCGGTCCCGGTGCCGTGGCCTTTCCGATTCCCGCCCTGCTGTTCTGCGCCTATGCGTATCAGCAGCAGACGACCACCTGGCTGACCCTGGCATCCGTCCTGACCCTGGTGCTCTGCCATGCCCACGGTTTGGTCGTGATCGAGCCGCTATCACCCACGCTCTGGACACAGGTGTCGCTGCAAATGGGCCTGCAGCTGATGGTCGCCACGCCCTTGTTGGTGTCCAGTTCTCTGGCCGCCCGCAACGACCTGATCATGGCGCTCAACCAGGCGCTGGACCACGACGAACTGACGGAAGCCCTGTCGCGCCAGGCCTTCATGCGCGGCGCCGTGGAATACCTGCAGCAATCGCCTGCGTCGTTCTACGGCAACGGCGTCATGATGCTCGATATCGATCACTTCAAACGCCTGAACGACAATCACGGCCATGCAGCCGGAGACAGCGTGCTGCGCGAGTTTTCCCGCATCACCCAGTCCGCCATCCGTCCGGCGGATTTGTTCGGTCGCCTGGGGGGCGAGGAATTCGGCATTCTGCTGCCCAATACGACCCTGCAAGACAGCCTGGACATTGCAGAAAGACTGCGCGCCTGCGTGGAACAGATCCGCCTGTACTACGACAGCGACGAACCCTTGCGCGTGACGGTCAGTATCGGGGTGGTACACGATTCGCAAGCGCCTGGAGGCGCCCTGAGCACGCTGCTGGCCCTGGCGGATCAGGCGATGTACCGCGCCAAACATCAAGGCCGCAACCAGGTGTATTCGCCAGCGCAGGAAGAAATACGCGACCTCAGCCCCGTGCCGCAGATCTAGTATGCTGCGATACCGGGCGGCCTGCTCACAAATCTTTGACCGGTCCAGCAGCAGGTTCAGCTGCCGTGCCGCAGATCGTCCAGCGCCGCCTGCAAGGCAAAACGCACCGCCGCCAAGCGAACGGCTTCCCGATCGCCTTCAAAGATCCGGGTGACGGCCCGCGTCGTGATGCCGGCGCCGACCCGGCGCGCGATCCCAAAGCACACCATGCCGACGGGCTTGCCCGCTGTGGCGCCGCCCGGCCCGGCGATCCCGGTGGTGGCCAGAGCCAGCCGCGCCGAAGACACGGCCCCCAAGGCCCCGCCGGCCATTTCCATCGCGGTTTCCTCGCTGACGGCGCCGTAATGCTCCAGCGTATCCGCCGAGACCCGCAACTGCTCGATCTTGGCGACATTGCTGTAGGTGATGAAACCCCGCTCGAACCATTGACTGGACCCTGGGCAGGATGTGATGGCACCCGCCAGCAAGCCGCCCGTGCAGGATTCAGCGGTCACGCACAAACTACCCGCTGCCCGCAGCGCGGCCCCCAGTTCGCCCGCCAGGGCGCGCAGATCACGATCCATCATGGCAGAACCCCAAAGTGGATAAGCACGGCTGCCGCCAGCAAGGCATATAAGGCCGCCAGAATATCGTCGATCATGACGCCGAAGCCATTCTTGAAGCGCCGATCCAGGATGCTGACCGGCGGCGGTTTCAGAATATCAAACACACGAAACAGCACGACGCCGATCAATTCGGGCCAGAAGCCTGGCGGCATCAGCCACAGCACCAGCCAGATGGCGACGATCTCATCCCAGTTGATGCCGCCGTGATCGGCAACCCCCAGATCATCGCCGCAGCGCTGGGTGGCCCAACAGCCCAATACAAATGACGCCAGCAAGATGACGGCCATCCAGCCATCCGGGACATCGCGCAGAAACACGGCCCATAACAGCCAGCCCGCCAAAGTGCCCCACGTGCCAGGCGCCGGATGGATCAGGCCGGACCCGAAACCGAACGACAGGATGCGTTCCGGGCGGGCGAACACCCAGGCGGCGGAGGGCCGCTCGGGATTGTCGGGCGCGCGGCCCGGACCGGGATGATCGGACATCATGCGGTTTCTGAAAAATGGTCAAAACCCCGGTGCGTGATGGGCAATGCCTGCCCATCCGCATCCAGCACGCGCACCCCGGTCCCGCGCTGGATCGTGCCAACCCGCGACACGGCCAGGCCCAGTTGTCGTCCCAGGGTCTCGATCTGCTCGCGGCGGCGCGGATGCGCCATGAAGCATAGTTCGTAGGCGTCCCCCCCAGCCAACAGGGCATCGAGACGGATGGACTCATCCAGACCGTCGAGCACGGGATCGGCAGGCAAGGCATCCAGCCACACCTCGGCAGCGCATTGGCTGGCATCGAGAACGTGCCCAAGATCCTGCAACAGACCATCTGAAATATCGATGGCGGCGTGCGCCACCCCGGCCAGATAGCGGCCCAGTTTCAGCCTCGGTACCGGGAGTTCCAGGAAAGTACGAGCTGCCTGCCAACGCGCCGGGTCCGGCGGCATGCGGCCCTGAGCCAGACGCAGTGCAATATCCGCCCCACCCAGCGTGCCGGACACCCAGATGTCATCGCCGACTCGGGCCGCATCGCGACGCAGCGCCTGATGGCGACGGACTTCGCCCATGACGGTGACGCACAGCACCACCCCGGGAGATCCTCCGGTGGTGTCGCCGCCGACCAGAGGGCAGCGGGATTCGCGCGACAAGGCATGAAAGCCATCGGCAAACGCCTGCAGCCAGGCCTCGTTGATGCTCGGCAGGGAAATCGCCAGGGTGCATGCCAGGGGGCGCGCGCCCATCGCAGCCAGATCCGACAGGTTCACCGCCAGCGTCTTGTGGCCCAGCAGGCGGGGGGCGATATCCGGAAAAAAATGCCGGCCCTCGATCAGCATATCGGTGCTGACGGCCAGCTCGCAGCCCTGGGCGGGCGACAGCAGCGCACAATCATCACCCACCCCCAACATGCCGCTGGGGGCCGGCCGGTCAAAATACCGGGAGATCAGATCGAATTCGCCACCTGACGGCATAGGCATGGCGCGTCAACGACGCGCAGTGGATTGCACCTCGGCTGCGCGGACTTCGGCAGCCAGTTTGTCCAGGACCCCATTCACAAAACGATAGCCATCGGTGCCGCCGAAGGACTTGGCCAGTTCAACGGCCTCGTTGATGGCGACCCGGTAGGGCACTTCGACATGATGAACCAGTTCGAAACTGCCGATCAGCAGGACCGCGTGTTCGATCGGTGAAAGTTCGGCCAAAGGACGGTCGATGTAGGGCACGAAGCTGGCGCGCAGGGATTCGGCCTGACGGGCCGCCCCCTGCAGCAAGGTCTGGTACCACTGGCCATCCGCCTGCTCGAAGCCTTCGCCGTCACGGATGTGCGCGTCGATCTCGCCTAGTTCACCCAGATCGGCGCCCCCGCGCAGCAACCAGGCATAAATTCCCTGCAGCGCGAATTCACGCGCCATGCGGCGGGCGCTGCGGGCATTGGCCCGCCCGTTACGCGCCTTGGATTCAGTCATCGGTATCTTCTTCGAAATCCTCGTCGTCGTCCTCGTCGTCATCGTCTTCCGATTCCGGCTCGAGCGCGGCGACCAGATTGGCCATTTCGACAGCGGCGCGCGCGCAGTCGCGGCCTTTATCGGCTGCCCGGACCTGGGCCTGCTCCTCGGTGTCAGCCGTCAGCACCCCATTGGCGACCGGGATGCCGGTTTCCAAAGAGATGCGGCTGATCGCAGAAGCGGACTCGTTGCTGACGATTTCGAAGTGGTACGTTTCGCCGCGGATCACGGCGCCCAGAGCGATCAGGGCATCGAATTCGAAGGTTTCGGCCATCTGGGCCAGGGCGACGCCCAGTTCCAGCGCGCCCGGCACGGACACCACCATCATGTCGCGTTCGTCGACGCCCAGGGCGGCGAGTTCGTCCAGGCAGGTTTGCAGTTCGGCTTCGCCGATTTCAGCATTGAAACGGGAACGCACGATGCCGATGTGCAGGCCTTCGCCGTTCATGTCGGGGGTCATCACATAAGGGTTCATAGTCGCGATTCCATATCAGTTGGTGGCGTTAGACACGCCAGGTTCGTTATGGTACCCCGTAATGGTCAGGGAAAACCCAGCCATACTGGGCATTTTTCTGGGGCGCGCCAACAGACGGGCCTGACCGACACCCAGATCGCGCAGGATCTGAGCGCCGATCCCGAAGGTGCGCAGGCCGTGGCGTTCGCCATCGGGCACGGCGGACGCCATGGGCGCATCGCCCGGGCTGCGTGCCCAGGCATCGAACTGCGCGAACAGCAGATCGGCTTCGCCGTGGCAGTTCAACAGCACCAGCACGCCGCTGGGCGCGGCAGCGATCGTCCGCAAAGCCTGAGGGATCGTCCAACTGTGCCGGGTCGCGCCTTCGCACAACACGTCCAGTACGCTGGTAGGTTCGTGCACCCGCACCAGGGTTTCCGTATCCGCCTGGATCTGCCCATGCACCAGCGCCAGATGCGGCGCATTCGAGGCGCGGTCGCGATACGCCACTGCCTGGAATTCCCCCCAGGGGGTGGTCACCGTGCGTTCGACCAGGCGTTCGACCATGGTTTCGTGTTCGCTGCGGTACTGGATCAGATCCGCAATCGTGCCGATCTTCAGGCCGTGTTCCTGGGCGAACGTCATCAGGTCCGGCAGACGGGCCATGGTGCCGTCCGGCTTCAGGACTTCGCAGATCACGGCGGCGGGCGTGAGGCCTGCCATCGCGGTCAGGTCACAACCGGCTTCGGTGTGGCCGGCGCGCACCAGCACACCGCCGGGCACCGCGCGCACCGGGAAGATATGACCGGGCTGCACCAGATCGGACGGGCGGGCATCCCGCGCCACGGCGGCCTGAATGGTGCGCGCGCGATCCGCCGCGGAAATGCCGGTGCTGACGCCCTGGGCGGCCTCGATCGAAACGGTGAAATTGGTGCCATAGCGGGTGCCGTTCTGATTGGCCATCAGCGGCAGCTGCAATTGCTCGCAGCGTTCCTGGGTCAGCGTCAGGCACACCAGGCCGCGCGCGTGCGTGACCATGAAATTGATCGCATCGGGCGTGACAAAGTCGGCGGCCATCACCAGATCGCCCTCGTTCTCGCGGTCTTCCTCGTCCACCAGAATGACCATATGCCCGGCGCGAAGCTCGGCCACGATTTCCTGGACGGGAGCGATCCCGAAGGACGTCGACGCATTGTGCGTCTCGGTATCCGTACTCATTTCAATCTTGTCCCAATAAAAGACGATGACGCCATTTTAGCGGTTGTCCAGCAAGGCCTCGGCGAACTCCGACGCCACGAAAGGTTGCAGGTCCTGCATGCCTTCGCCCACACCGATCCAATAAACCGGCACGGGCCGCACGCCCTGGCTGCCCGCCGCCACCGCCGCCAGCGTGCCGCCCTTGGCGGTACCGTCGAGCTTGGTGACGACCAGCCCGGTCAAGCCCAAAGCGGCGTCAAAGGCGCGGATCTGCGCCAAGGCGTTCTGGCCGGTGTTGCCGTCGACCACCAGCAGCACTTCGTGCGGCGCCCCCGCATCCGCCTTGCCGATGACCCGTTTGATCTTCTTCAGTTCTTCCATCAGATGCAGTTGGGTGGGCAAGCGGCCCGCCGTGTCCACCAGCACCACATCGGCGGCTCGGGCGCGACCGGCATTCACGGCATCGAACGCCACCGCGGCAGGGTCGCCGCCCTCCTGGGCGATCACGGTCACCCCGTTGCGCGCCCCCCAGGCCACCAGTTGCTCGCGGGCCGCGGCGCGGAACGTATCCCCCGCCGCCAACAGGACCGTCGCCTGACGCGCCTGCAGCGCATGGGCCAGCTTGCCGATCGAGGTGGTCTTGCCCGCCCCGTTCACCCCGGCGATCATCACCACCGTGGGCGCGGCCTCGCCGACGACAAAGGGCTTTTCCAGGACGCGCAGGTGATCGGTCAGGATATCTTGCAAGGCGGCCCGGACGGCATCGGGCTGATCGATGCGCTGCTTGCGCACGCGCGCACGCAGTTCCGTCAAGAGTTTATCGGTGGCCTCGACCCCGGCATCCGCCATGATCAGCGCGGTTTCCAGCTCGTCGAACAGGGTTTCGTCAACCTTGACGCCGACGAACAGCCCCCCCAGATTCTGCCCCGTGCGCGACAAGCCCCGACGCAGGCGGGTCAGCCAGGACCCCGTGTCGGGTTCGGCAGCCTGGTCCAGGCGCGCCAAGGGATCGCCGGACGCATCCACGGCCTGAGACCAGGGGTCGGGCGGCGGAACCTGCTCGGGCGCCGCCGCGTCAGGCGCATCGGCGACCAGATCCGGAGACGGCGCATCGACCGGCACGTCGGCGGCAGTGTCAGGCGCATCAAGGCTGACGGTCAACGCTTCTGGCGGCAACTCGGTGGGCGCCACCGGCGCAATTTCCGGCACATCGGCGGGCAGGTCGACTGCTTCCGGCTGCGGCTGGGGTTTTTTGCGTTTAAAAAAACTGAACATAGGCTTTACACTGAACGATCCGGCGAACTGCACGACGCCGTGCCGAACACCACGGGCCGCGCATGAAGAAACATCAGATCCGTATTGTAGGCGGTCAATACCGCAAAACCCCGATTCCGGTTCCGGACGGCGACCATTTGCGTCCCACGCCGGACCGTGTCCGGGAAACGCTGTTCAATTGGCTAAGCCATTTCTGGGATGGCGAGTTCGCCGGACGGCGGGTGCTGGATCTGTTCGCCGGCACCGGGGCCCTGGGTTTCGAGGCCGCGTCGCGCGGCGTGGCCCTGGCGCAGCTGGTGGAACGAGCGCCGGTCGCGCTGGCCGGCCTGCGCGCCGTCCAAAGTCGTCTGCAGGCGCCAGCGATTCGCATTCATGCAGGGGATGCGCTGGCCTATCTGCAATCCCTGCCCGCCCCTTCATTCGACCTGCTGACGCTGGACCCGCCCTTCGGCGGCGACTGGCTGACGCGGGTGCAACCGCTGATCCAGCGCGCGCTGTTGCCAGGAGGGCTGCTATACCTGGAATCGGGCACGCCGCTTGACGACACGCCCGCCGACTGCGAACTGCTGCGCCAGGGCCGGGCAGGACATGTGCACTATGCCTTGTTGCAGTTTGCTGCGATGCAAAAAAATCGCAATAATGATCGACTGGAATCGGGCTGCGACGCCCCTACGCTATCGGAGAGTGCATGATCACCGCCGTCTATCCCGGAACGTTCGACCCCCTGACCCGCGGCCACGAGGACCTCGTGCGACGCGCCGCCAGCCTGTTCGACCAGGTGGTGGTGGGCGTGGCGGTCAGCCAGAACAAGCGCCCCTTCTTCAGCGTGCAGGAACGCCTGGAAATCGCCGAAGAAGTCCTGGGGCACTATCCCAACGTGCGCGTGCGCAGCTTCAGCGGCCTGCTGAAGGACTTTGTGCGCGAACAGGAAGCCCGCGTCATCGTGCGCGGCCTGCGGGCGGTGTCCGATTTTGAATACGAATTCCAGATGGCGGGCATGAACCGCCATCTGCTGCCGGAAGTCGAAACCCTGTTCATGACGCCGTCGGATCAATACCAGTTCATTTCCGGCACCATCGTGCGGGAAATCGCCATCCTGGGCGGCGACGTCAGCAAATTCGTGTTTCCGTCGGTCGAACGCTGGCTGCACACCAAGGCCAAGGCGCTACGCGAACAGCAGGGATCGACCTAAGCACGGCGCGCCCCCAGACGGTCATCCGGCGCCCGGGCCGGGCCGCATCAAACCTGATCCGGCCAGCTGACCGCTCCCGCGTCGGGGTGGACCTTCAGCAAACGACAGGGCTGCCCCAGCCATTCCGCAAACCAGGCTGCCGCCAGCTCGCCTTCATCCACGGCACGCACCGCCGCTTGTCCTACTCGCGCCACGCGCTCCACGCTGACATCGTCTTCGATCACGTCCAGGGGCACATCCAGGCGCAGCATGCCGGGGGCTTTGATCACCAGATACCCGAAACGCAGTGTGAGTTCCAGTTGCCCCAGACGCGGCGCCTGGCCGGAGTCCAGCCAGACGTCTGCCTGATCGACGATCAGCCAGCGGCGGTCATAATCGCCGGCCTCATTCAAGGCCGGGCCGCCAGCGATGGGTTGGGCGACAGAGGTGCTCATTCACAGTTCCTTGTTCAGAGAAGCGTTCATTGGCCCAGCAGGCCCTTCAGCGCATTGCCGATGCGTTCCACGGGGTCGGACTTGGCCGCATCCGTCTTGGGTCGCGAGGGTTCGGCGTCGGGACTGGGCAGAGCCTGTTCGATCAGATCCTTGCCCTTGATCAATTCCATCAGCCCCGACTTGACCGCCTGCTGGATCGTCTGGTTGTGGATGGCATCCCACTGCACCACGAAATCCGGCTGCGCCCAAGCGCCCGTGACACGGATCGGAATCGTCGCCCCCAACAGCGACGCCACCGCGCCCGACAAGGGCTTGGGTACGCGCGCGGCCACCTGCGCCAGCAGCTGCAGATCCAGCGTCTGACCCGGCACATCGATCAAGGCCGGCTTGCCCGCCGTCACCCGCACCAGGCCGGAGGCCAGCAGCAGCTTGGACACCGTGCCCTTGCCGCCTTTCAGATCGACACGGCCTTCCAGCGTACTAAAGGGCGTACTGCGCTGTTTCTGGAAAGGGGACGCGACGGCGTCCAGACGGCCTTTCAGGATATTGCCCAAGGCAGCGGAGACCTCTGACAGGGTCTGCCCGGCGTCAATGCCCTGCACGGCGCCATCGCGCACCTGCCAGGCCGCCCGGCCCGCCAGGCCCCGCAACCAGGCATCCATCGTATTACCCTGCGTTTTGAGATCCAGCTGGACGGCGCCCTGACCAGACAGCAGCGTGCGCCCCAGCACCGCCTGCAAGAAGGGTTCGACCGCCACTTTGTCCAGATTCAGCTTCAGCCCCAAGGTCTGATCCGCCGCCAGCCGCGCCTGCGCCGTCAAGCCGCCTTCGTACAGTTTGGCCGTGAGCTTGGGCAGGGTCAGTACGCCATCGGCGATCTTGACCGGCGCTTCCACCTGGGTCAGCTGCACATCGCGCATGCGAAGGTCGGCGATTTTCACGTCGCCCTGGATATCCTGCCCCTTGAGAAAAGACAGATCGATCACGGTCGGTGTAGTGGTCGGCGCTTTGGTCTCGTCGGTCGCCGGCTCGCCATCCGGCGGGGGGGGCGAATCATCCCCCTGAGCAGAGGCGGGCGCCGCCGCGGCGGGCGCGGGCACCGGTGTGGGCATCCAGTGATTCAGATCGATTTTTTCGGCATTCAGGGAAAACCGGGTACTGGGCTGCGCCTCCAGGCCGGTTGTCGCGACCTTGAGCGCGGTCTGGCCGCCGTCCATGACCGCATTCAGATCGATCTCCAGGGCATCGCGCACCAGATCCAGATGCGCGCTGCCGATCATGGGAAACTCATTGATGGCTTTGGATTGATCCTGGTTGCGCAGCACGACGTCGCCTTTGAGCGCCGTCAACGCCCCCTTGCGCAGCGATGTGTTCCAGGCCAGCGGCGAGGTCAGCTTCATCCGGACCAGGCGCGGCCCCTGCGCCAGCGCGCCATCCAGGCTGACCTTGCGAAACTGCCAATCGTTGGCATTGCCCGTCAGGCCTTCCAGCCCCAGCGAGATCGCCAGCGTCTGATCGCCGCTTGACTTCAAGGTGGCCGCCACGGGATCGGCCTGGGCGGATTCGGGTGACACCGCCAGCGCCGGCGCATCCAGAGCGAGTTCCAGATTGCGCCCCTGATCCTGGGCGGACGCCCGCAAGGCAAGCTTGGCGACCTTCAGTTCCAGGTTGCGCGGGTCCAGGTGCAGCTGTCCCGCCGTCAGGTTGGCTTTGAGGTTCTGAATGGGATGCGCCCCGACGATATTGCCGGCCAGCGTCAGTTCCAGATTGCCGGCGGTCAGGCGACGCTCGCTGCCCTTGTAGCCCAGACTGCCTTTCAAGGCGGCGCTGGCCTGATCCAGATTGCCCAGACGGCCCGTCAGCTGGACGTTGATTTTTTGTGCCGAATAGTCGCCGCGCCCACCCGGATTCAGACGCAGCAGCGCCTGAGCCTGCAACTGCGCATCCTGCACCGGATCATCCCCGGCTACCTGCGCCTTCAGAGAAACATCGAAAGGTTGATCGTAGGTCACGCGCCCGGTGTTGGCCTCGATCCCCGACAAAGTCGTCGACAAGCCGCTGCGTTGATCCAGGTAGTGAATCTGCCCCCCCTTGAGATCCAGCCCTGCGATATCGATGTTCAGGTCCGAGCGATTATCGGACTCACCGATCGCGGCAGTGGCTGCAGCGGCAACCGCCGCCGTGGCGGGCGAGGCGGGCGAAAGGGCAGCCGCCTGGTCGGATTCCAGCAGATCGCTGAAATTGAAATTTCCATTGGCATCCCGCACGACCCAGGCCTTCAGGCCCGCGATGGCCACGTGATCCACCACCAACTGATTGGACAGCAGAGGCCAGATCGCCACCGCGAACCGGGCGCTGTCCACGGACACGAAGGTGTCTTTGGACTGGTGATTGGACAGTGCCACATTGCTGACCGACAAACCAATGCGGGGAAACAGGGACAGTTCGATATCCCCGCCGATGGTCAGGGTCCGCGCATAGCGTTCAAAGACCAGATTTTCCAGCCTCGATTTATAGGCGTTCGGATTGAAGGTCAGCAGGAAAATGGCCAGACCGACCACGGCCACCAACAAGGCCAGGACCAGGCTGAACAGACCCCGCTTCAACCACACATTCATGATGAATCCCGCATATCCAGAGTGCCGACCGCCACCCGGGCGGACAATTAAGCGAAATGCTAACCCATGCCCGCATCCGATAGTCCCCGAAACCGGCGCAGCATGCGAGTTTATGTCGCAAAATCTTAGCAAACATGCAAAACACGACTCTATATAGCCAAACGCTATATGTAAATCGCCTTGCCGACCTGTGTTTCAAACGCCAATCCCCGCTACCATGATTCCCTGTCAGGGCAGGAGACAGCCGCACGCGGCCCAGCCCGGCGGATAAAACATACAAGGAGAAGCCATGCCCACATCTGTCTTGATCGACGGGAGACCGCTATGCTGATCGGCATACCCCGCGAAACGCTGCCCGGTGAAACCCGGGTCGCCGCCACCCCGGAAACCGTCAAAAAGCTGGCGCAGGCCGGCCATCAGGTGCAGCTGGAACGCGGCGCGGGCCTGTCCGCCCGCTACCGTGACGGCGACTACGAACAGGCAGGCGCCGTTCTGGTGGACGCGGCCCAAGCGCTGGGCAGCGAGCTGGTCCTGAAGGTCCGCCGCCCGAACACCGCCGAACTGGCGCACATGAAAACCGGCAGCGTGCTGCTGGGCATGCTGGACCCCTTCGACGCCGACGGCCTGCACACGCTCGCCCAGGCCGGATTGACCGCTTTCGCCCTGGAAGCCGCCCCCCGCACCACTCGCGCCCAAAGCCTGGATGTGCTGTCTTCCCAGGCCAATCTGGCAGGCTACAAGGCGGTGCTGCTGGCCACCCAATACTACGGTCGCATTTTTCCCATGATGATGACTGCCGCCGGCACCTTGAAGGCCGCCCGCGTGGTGGTGCTGGGCGCCGGCGTGGCCGGCCTGCAGGCCATCGCCACGGCGCGGCGCCTGGGCGCCGTGGTCGAGGCATCCGACGTGCGGCCTGCCGCCCGCGAACAGGTGGAGTCCCTGGGGGGGAAATTCATCGACGTGCCTTACGAGACCGACGAGGAACGCGAAATCGCCCAAGGTGTGGGCGGTTACGCCCGCCCCATGCCCGCAGCCTGGATGACGCGCCAGGCCGCTCTGGTCGCCGAGCGCTGCAAACAGGCGGACATCGTGATTTCCACGGCGCTGATCCCCGGACGCCCCGCCCCGGTGCTGATCCAGCCCGAGACGGTCGCCGCCATGAAGCCGGGTTCGGTCATCGTCGACCTGGCAGTCGAGCGCGGCGGCAATTGCCCGCTGTCGGTCCTGGACCAGGTCGTCGAACACGACGGCGTCACCCTGGTCGGCCTGAGCAACCTGCCCGCCCTGCTGGCGACGGATGCATCCGCCTTGTACGCCCGCAACCTGCTGGATTTTCTGAAACTGGTCATCGACGCCGAGGGGCGCTTCGCCCTGCCTGCCGACGACGACATCATCACGGCTTGCCTGGTCTGCCAGGACGGCAAGGTTCTAAGGAGCGCCTGATGGAAGCGGTCAACCCGACACTCATCAACATCATCATCTTCGTGCTGGCAGTCTATGTCGGCTTTCACGTGGTCTGGAACGTCACCCCGGCGCTGCACACGCCGTTGATGGCGGTGACCAATGCCATTTCCGCCATCGTCATCGTCGGCGCCATGCTGGCCACCGGCCTGACCGACGGCGGCCTGGCGCAGGGCATGGGCGTACTGGCCGTCGCACTGGCCGCCGTCAACGTGTTCGGTGGCTTTCTCGTCACCCAGCGCATGCTGGAAATGTTCAAGAAAAAGGATCGCAAGGGGGGCCAGGCATGATTTCCGCCAATCTCGTCACCCTGCTTTACCTGGTCGCCTCGGTCTGCTTCATCCAGGCGCTGAAAGGCCTGTCGCATCCCACGACATCCCGGCGCGGCAACGCCTTCGGCATGGCCGGCATGGTGATCGCCATCCTGACGACGGCGGCGCTGATCATTGGTCTGGCCCGCGACGGCACCGCCACGCTGGGGCTGGGCCGCGTCATTCTGGGCCTGCTGGTCGGCGGCACCATCGGCACCATCCTGGCCCGCAAGGTCGAAATGACCAAGATGCCGGAACTGATCGCCTTCATGCACAGCATGATCGGTCTGGCCGCCGTCGCTATCGCGGTCGCGGTGGTGGCCGAACCCCATGCCTTCGGCATTGCAGCCGCCGGCGATCCTATCCCGACCGGCAACCGCCTGGAACTGTTCATCGGCACCTTCGTCGGCGCCATCACGTTTTCGGGTTCGGTCATCGCCTTTGGCAAACTGTCAGGGAAATACAAGTTCCGCCTGTTCCAGGGCGCACCGGTGGTCTTCCCCGGCCAACACCCGCTGAATCTGATCCTGGCCATCGTCATGCTGGCCTGCGGATTCTGGTTCATGGCCACACAGTCCTGGCTGCCCTTCGTGCTGATGACGGTCATCGCCTTTTTGCTGGGCGTGCTCATCATCATTCCCATCGGCGGGGCCGACATGCCGGTGGTGATTTCCATGCTGAACAGCTATTCGGGCTGGGCGGCGGCGGGCATCGGCTTTTCCTTGAACAACCCCATGCTGATCATCGCCGGTTCGCTGGTGGGCTCGTCGGGCGCGATTCTGTCCTACATCATGTGCAAGGCCATGAACCGGTCTTTCTTCAATGTGATCCTGGGCGGCTTCGGGGCGGAAGCCTCTGCCGGCGGCGGCGCAGCGGCAGGGGAGCGCAGCGTCAAATCAGGCAGCGCAGACGATGCCGCCTTCCTGATGAGCAATGCGGACACCGTCACCATCATCCCAGGGTACGGTTTGGCGGTGGCGCGCGCGCAGCACGCCTTGAAGGAACTGGCCGGCAAGCTATCCAGCCAGGGGGTCACGGTGAAATACGCCATCCACCCGGTGGCGGGCCGCATGCCCGGCCACATGAACGTGCTGCTGGCCGAGGCCGAAGTCCCCTATGATCAGGTGTTCGAAATGGAGGACATCAACGGGGAATTCGGCCAGACCGACGTAGTGCTGGTTCTGGGCGCCAATGACGTCGTGAACCCCGCCGCCAAGAACGATCCCAATTCCCCGATTGCGGGCATGCCGATCCTGGAGGCCTACAAAGCCCGCACCGTCATCGTCAACAAACGCTCCATGGCGGCTGGATATGCCGGACTGGACAATGAACTGTTCTATATGGACAAGACCATGATGGTCTTTGGCGACGCGAAAAAAGTCCTGGAAGACATGCTGAAAGCACTGGAATAGCGGCTTGTCTGCCCGCCCCGGCGATTTCCGCCGGGGCATCCAGACTTTCCCGCATGGCACTTGTCGGCCCGAGAATCCGGGCCGATTTCGTTTAAAATCGGAATTGACGTCATTAAATCCCGGCATCTTCATACATATGGCCATCGAGGAAAACGATCCTTTTGCGGTGTCGCAAAAATTCGAGATACAGAGCATTCTCCAGAGATTGCTGGATAAACGCACCTTGGTGCGTTTGGATATCCCGGGCCATGCGGTTTCGATCATCTCCACGATGCTGGAGCTCGATCCCAAAAAAGGCTTTCTGATCGTCGACAACGCCTCTGACGATGCCGTGAATTCCCAGTTGCTGCGGGCACCGTCAGTCCGTCTGCAGGGCATGCTCGATCGGGTCCTGATCGAATTCCAGGGCCACCTGCAGCCCACCATGCAAGACGGAAAGCCGGCGCTGTCCATGCCCTGGCCCAGCCAGTTGCGCCGCATCCAGCGGCGGGAATTCTTCCGCATGGACGTACCCACCATCAACCCAGCCACCTGCCTGATCGAAGACCCCTCTCTGCCCGGCGGGCAGATCACCCTGCCGCTGGGCAACATCAGCGCAGGCGGCCTGCAACTGATCGATCGCAACAAGATCCTGGCCGATCAGGTCATCGGGACCTTCTTCGAGGAATGCACGCTGCATATGCCCGATGTCGGCGACCAGGACATCAGTCTGCGCCTGATGCGCCACGACCAGCTTCTTCAAGAAGGCGACAAACCGCCGCTGCATGTGGTGGCATGCCGATTCTTCAATCTGTCCGCCAATCACCAGATCCCCATCCAGCAATACGTCGGCATCCTCGAACGCGCCATCCTGGCCCGCCGCTGGGGTACCGAAGAATAAAATCCGCTGCCGCCGGGACACGGCGATCTCAGTAAATATATCAATTGCATATTTATATGGGCTGTGCCACCATCAAGGTGGCGCCTCATGCTGCACGCCTGTCCGGGCCGATGCCGCACGGCGCCTTTCCTGAAAACTTGCCTGTCGGCCATCCCTGGCAGACGGACGACTGCACTCGAAGGACTCCATGCACGCGTCTTCCTGCGACATCGCCATCGTCGGCGGCGGCATCATCGGTGTCAGCTGCGCCCTGGCTCTCAGCGAGACGGGTCAGCGCGTCACCCTGATCGAACCCCAGGACCTGGCCAGCGGCGCCAGCAAAGGCAATGCCGGCGGGCTGGCGTTCGCCGACATCCTGCCGCTGGCCTCGCCCCGCATTCTGCGCAAGGCAATCCACTGGCTCTTCGATCCGCTGGGGCCGCTCAGTCTGCCGCCCGCCTATCTGCCCCGCATTGCCCCGTGGCTGTTGCAGCTGTGGCGCGCCAGTCTGCCGGACCGCTACCCCGCCAACATCCGGGCGCAAGCGGCCCTGATGACCCTGTCCCAAAGCGAAATGCTGGCACAGCTGGCATCCACCGGGCTTACCCACCACCTGCATAGCCAGGGGGTGCTGGAAGTCTACGAAGGCGCCAACCGCTACCAGGCATCGCTGGTCACCGCACAATGGCGCGAGCGCTACGGCATCGAATCCCACCTGCTGCAAGGCGCGGATCTGGCCGCGCAGCAGCCTGGCCTGGCGGCGCGCTTCACCCACGGCGTCCTGATCCCCGAATGGCGCAACGTGGCCGACCCACAGGCATTGGGTCAGGCGCTGGGGGAACAAGCCATCACGCGAGGCGTGCGCTTGCTGCGCCAGTCGGTGCGCTGGCTGCAACCCGCGACCGGCGGGGTACAGCTGATCCTGGAAGACGGCAGCCAGTTGCAGGCCCGGCAGATCGTGCTGGCGGCCGGCGCGCGATCCCATCAGCTGGCGCGTGGCCTGGGCGACCGCATCCCGCTGGAAACCGAACGCGGCTACAACACCACCCTGGCGCCCGATGCACTGGACCTGCGCCAGCAAGTCACCTTCAGCGATCACGGCTTCGTGATTTCACCCCTGACCTGCGGCATCCGCGTGGGCGGCGCCGTCGAACTGGCCGGCCTGGATCGGGCGCCCGACTACCGCCGGGCGCAGGCCATGCTGGACAAGGCCAAATCCTTTTTCCCCGACCTGAACACGGCGGACGGCGTCCAGTGGATGGGCTTTCGCCCCAGCCTGCCGGATTCCCTGCCCATCATCGCCCGTTCGCCCCGTCATCCGGCGGCCATCTACGCCTTTGGCCACGGCCATCTCGGCCTGACCCAAAGCGCCGCCACCGCGCGGCTGGTACGTGACCTGGCGATGCACCAGCCTGCCGCAATCGACCTGCATCCTTACCGGGTTGACCGGTTTTCTCTTTTTGGCGCCCGCTCATGAAACGCATTTCCATCCTGGATTCCCATACCGGCGGCGAACCCACCCGGCTGGTGCTGGACGGCTTCCCCGACCTGGGGACGGGCGACATGGCCCAACGCCGCACCCGCCTGGCCAAACAGCACGACGACTGGCGCAAAGCCGTCATCCTGGAACCACGCGGCCACGACGTGCTGGTCGGCGCGCTGCTCTGCCCGCCCCAGGACCCGAACGCCGCTGCCGGGGTCATCTTTTTCAATAACACCGGCTACCTGGGCATGTGCGGTCACGGCACCATCGGCCTGATCGTGTCCCTGGCGTATCTGGGCCGTATCCAGCCCGGCACGCACCGGATCGAAACCCCGGTCGGCACAGTCGACGCCACACTGCACTCGGACGGCAGCGTCAGTGTGCGCAACGTGGCGTCGTATCGCCACCGCCAGGACGTCACAGTGGATGTCCCCGGCCTGGGTCCCGTCACCGGCGACATCGCCTGGGGCGGCAACTGGTTCTTCCTGGTCAACGCCCCCGACCGCGTACATCCCGGCGCCGACACCCGCCAGCTGACCGAACACGCGGCGGCCATCGGCAACGCGCTGGAAGCCCAAGGCATCCGGGGGCGCGACGGCGGCCTGATCGACCATATCGAACTGTTCGGCGCGGATCCCGACGCCGACAGCCGCAGTTTCGTGCTCTGCCCCGGCAAGGCCTATGATCGGTCACCTTGCGGCACCGGCACCAGCGCGAAAATCGCCTGCCTGGCCGCCGACGGCAAACTGCAGCCCGGCCAGATCTGGCACCAAGCCAGCATCATCGGCAGCCGTTTCCAGGCCAGTTATGAACCAGGGCCGGACGACACCGTCATTCCCACCATTCGGGGCAACGCGCACATCAGCGGCGAAACGACCCTGATTCTGCAGGACGACGACCCCTTTGCCTGGGGTATTCAAACCTAATCATGCCATCCACCACGCCCACGAAAACCCGCGCCACCGAGGCCGCTTACGACGCCATCGAGCAAATGATCGCCACGCTGCGGCTGGAACCCAACCAGCCCATCGTGGAAAGCGATCTGATCCAGATGACCGGCCTGGGGCGCACCCCCATCCGTGAAGCCCTGATGCGATTGGTCGCCAGCGGCCTGATCGAGCAACAACCGCGCCGCGGCTTGCGCGTCAGCGAGATCCGCATCGCGGAACACCTGATCCTGATCGACACCCGCCGGGTGCTGGAACGCTTGATCGCCACCTCGTCCGCCCGCCGGGCGACACCCGATCAGCGCGCCCGACTGCTGCAATGCGGCCAGGACATGGTGGATGCCGCACAGCGCAACGACCTGGCGGCCTACATGCAGGCCGATCAGGCGCTGGATCGCATCAATCACGAGGCCTGTCGCAACCCCTATGCCGTCCAGGCCATCGTGCCCATGATCATTCAGTGCCGGCGGTTCTGGTACGCCTATCAGCACGAGGGCGATCTGGAGCGCGGCGCGCGCAGCCACCTGCTCGAAGTCCAGGGCATCCACGCCAACGACCCCGAACAAGCGGTCGCCGGCGCTGATGCGTTGATGGACTATCTGACGGAATTCACCCGGACGGTGATTGAAGCCTAATTCACGTACCAGATCGTTTTGGTCTGCTGGTACTGATCCAGGGCTTCCAGACCGTTGTCGCGACCGCCGAAACCGGACTGTTTGTAGCCGCCGAACGGAGTGCTGATATCGCCTTCGGAAAAGCCGTTGATGGACACCGTGCCGGCCTGGATGGCGCGGGAAACCCGCTGAGCGCGACCGACGTCTCGCGTATACAGGGAAGCAGCCAGACCATAGGCGCTGTCATTGGCGAGCTCAATCGCCTCGGCTTCTGTTTCGAAGGGGGTCACTGCCAGGATGGGGCCAAAGACCTCTTCCCGGAACAGCCTTGAATCCGCCGACACCTGATCGAAAATCGTCGGTTCCACGTACCAGCCACTGCCCAGTTCCGTGTGGATGCGACCGCCATGCACCAGTCGGGCGCCTTGGGCTGGGGCATCATCCAGGAAGCTGCGCACCTTGTCGAAATGGGCGCGTTCAACCATCGGCCCGATCTGGACGGATTCATCCGTGGGCAACCCCACTGTCCAGGTGGACAGCCGTTCCTGCAGACGCGCCAGCAAGGCGTCCTTGATCCCGCTTTGCACGATCAAGCGCGAGCCGCAACTGCAGTTTTCTCCCATGTTCCAGAACGCTGCCGCCAGCACATGATCGACCATGCCGTCCAGGTCGGCATCGTCGAAAATCACCTGGGGACTCTTGCCGCCGCACTCCAGCACGATTTCCTTCAGGTTGCTCTCGGCGGAATACTTCAGGAAATAGCGACCGACCTCGGTCGAGCCGGTAAAAGACACCACGTCCACATCCATATGCCGGCCCAAGGCCTGCCCGACGTCCTCGCCCAGGCCGGTGACCAGCATCAGCACGTCTTCCGGCACCCCGGCCTCGTAGGCCAGCTGTGTCATGCGGTAGGCGCTCAGCGAGGTCAGCTCGGCCGGTTTGACGATGACGGAATTGCCCGCCACCAGGGCCGGAGCGACTTTCCAGGCATACATCTGCGCCGGGAAGTTCCAGGGCAGCACAGCGCCCACCACGCCGATGGGTTCCTTGACGATCAGGCCCAGGGCATCCGGGCCGGTGGGTGCGATGCGCCCAAAGCATTTGTCGATGGCCTCGGCGTACCAGCGGAAGGTATCCAGGGTCGCCGGCATATCGGTGTTCAGGCATTCCGTGATGGGCTTGCCCGCATCGACGCAGTCCAGCGCAGCCAATTCTTCTGCGTGGTCGGCCATCAGGTCCGCCCAGCGCAGCATGACGCGCTTGCGTTCCGACGGCGCCAGTTGGGACCAGGCGCCCGCCTTGAAGCTCGCGCGCGCGATCTTGACGGCGCGATCCACATCGGCTGCCGTGCCTGCCTCGATGGCGCCGATGACGCTGGTGTCGATGGGCGTGATGTTTTCCAGGCGCGTGCCCGACGCCGACTGGCCCGGAATCAGGTTCCCGGCCCATAATCTGGCGGCGCGGGCCTGCTCGAAAATCTGTTCTTTGGTCTGCGGCATGATGATCTCCTTAGCGCTTATAGGCGTCGAGCATGGACAGGAAGTCCCGCGCGTCGGCATCCGACAGCGGTGCCAGCGGCAGGCGGACCGTGCCGGCCTCGACGCCGTGGCGGCGGCAGCCCAGCTTGGCCTTCTGGTTGTAGTCGCCGGACTCCATGGCCAGGATGAGCGGATACATGCCGTCCATCAACGCGCGGACCTCGTCCCAGCGGCCTTCGCTGGCAGCCTTGACCATCTGCACTTGCTCGGCTGGGAAGACGTTGGCGCCGCCGCTGATCCAGCAGCGCACGCCCCAGAACAGGAAATCGGCCGCCATGTCGTCGGACCCGCTGATGATCTGGAAATCCGGGATACGGGCCTGGATCAGGCGCAGGGCGCGGTTGAAATTGCCGCTGCTTTCCTTGATGGCGACGATGTTCGGGACCTTGGCCAGCTCGATCACGGTTTCCACCTCGATCTGCACGCCCACGCGCTGGGGGAAGTCGTACAGGATGATGGGCAGCGGGGTGGCGGCCGCCACGGTGCGGAAATGCTGCAGGATCCCCGTCTGTTCCGGCAGGCTGTAGGGCGGCGTGGCAAGCATCAGGCCGTCGTAGCCCAGGGCCTGGGCGCGCTGGGCATGGGTGATCGACTCCTGCGTGGACAGCGCGTTGATCCCGGCGATGGTCTTGGCGCGCCCGCCGACTGCCTCGACCACGGTGCGCAGGACCAGATCGCGCTCTTCGTCGTTCAGCGCATAGTATTCGCCGGTGGTGCCGCAGGCCACGATGCCGGCCACGCCAGCCTCGACGAAACGGTTCACCAGTTGCGTCAGCGCCTGCGCATTGACCTGACCATCCGCCGTGAACGGAGTGATGATGGGAACCAGGATACCTTCGATATTCATATGCCTTCCTAATGACAAAAGGATGCCCGGCCAACCGGGCGAATGCCAGGGCCAGCGGCCCCGCGCAAAAAATCAGAAACCCACGATGCGCTGCGGCAGCCATGTCGCCAAGATCGGAAACATCGCCACGATCGCCAGCGTCAGAAACTGCACCAGAATGAAGGGGACGACCCCCCGGCAGACCTGGCCGTATTTCATATCCGGCGGCGCGATCGACAGCAGGTAGAAAATCGACGAGGCCATCGGCGGGGTCAGGTAGCTGGTCTGGATGACGATGATCACCAGCGTGCCGAACCAGATCGGATCGACTCCCGCCGCGGTCAGCACGGGCAGGAACAGCGGCACGCAGATCAGGACGTTGGCCGTCCAGTCCAGCACGAAGCCCAGCAGGAACACGATGCACAGGAACAGCACCAGGGTACCCGTCAGGCCCAGCCCCATGTCGGAAATCAGCGCCTGGATCAGACGCCCGCCCCCATTGGCGGCGAAGATCCCCGTGAACATGATCCCGCCGGCCACGATCAACAGGATCATGGCGGAAATCCGGACCGTGATGGCCAGGGACTGGCGCATCATCGGCACGCTGAACTGCCCGTAACAGATGCACAGGATCAGGGCGCCGATGGCCCCCACGGCGGCGGCCTCGGTGGGCGACGCGATACCGGCCATCAAAGACCCCAGCACCGCGAAAATCAGCAGCATGGTCGGCAACAGGCCGCTGGCCGTGATCCGCAGCTTTTCAGCCAGCGGCAGGAGCATGTCCGGATCATCCGCGCGAGGGCCTTTTTCGGGGTTCAGGATGCACACGCCGATGATGTACAGGATGAACAGCCCCACCATGATCAGGCCGGGAAAGAGCATCGCCGCAAACAGCTCGCCCACGGAGATCTGGGCCAGCGATGCATACACTACGGCCACCACGGACGGCGGGATCATGGTCCCCAGGGACCCGCCCGCGCAGATGGTGCCCGCGATCAGGGAATTGTCATAACGAAAGCGCTGCATGGCGGGAATCGCCATCAGGCCGACCATGACCTCGACCGCCCCGACCACACCCGCCGCAGCGGCAAAGGTAGCGCCCATGGCGATGGTCGCCACGGCCAGGCCACCCGGCAGACGCCCGAGCCACAGCTGCATGGTGCGAAACAGCCGCGCCGCGATGCCGGAACGTTCCAGGATTGCGCCCATCAGCACGAACATGGGGATCGCGGACAGTATGTAATTGGTGGTGGCCGAATACAGGCCGCCATACAGCTGATTGAAGACCTGATCGCCAAAAGCGAACCACCCGGCGACCAGGGCGGGGATGATCAGGGAAAATGAAACCGGGATGCCCAGGAAGATCAGCAGGAACATCCCCGGGAACATCAGGGCGGCAACAGTCGGATTCATCAATGTTCCTTCTTGGCGCCCAGGCCCCGGCCGCAGAAGGCCCGCAGGCCTTCCGCCACCAGTTGCAGTGCCAGAGCGGTCAGGCCGATGGCGATGAGCAGGTAGAACGGCCACATCAGCGGCGCCCAGGGACTGACGGTCTCCACCTCGTGATGCACCCAGGCCCGCCAGGTGTGCGACCAGGCGATCCAGGACAACATGCCGAAAAACGGCGCCAGGATCAGCAGGTACGCTACCCCTTGCACCGCACCATTGAAGCGCGCGGGCAGGCGATTGCGCAGGACGTCGATGCGGATGTGTGCATCCTCGCGCAGCACATAAGCCACCCCCAGCAGGAAGACGGCGCCGTTGGCCATATAGGCGATGTCGAATGCCCAGACCGTGGGTGCATCGAACACGTAGCGGGCGAAGACCTCGTAGACCATCGAGACCGTCAGCACGGCCGCCGCCACGCTCGCCAGCTGGGAAGCGCACCACGACACGCCATTTGAAAATCGGGTCAGGGCATTGAGCATCATCGCCTCGCGCACGGGAGTTCCGCGTCAGTCTCGGATCAAGTAGTTGCTTTCAGCCTTCCAGCGCTTGTGGTAGGCCTCGTAGTCGGCCAGCACTTCCGCCATTTCCGGCTTGCCGGCGGCCTTCTGGGCGTTGGCCGTCTTGTGCATCCAGTCATAGCCGGCATCGGACAGCTGCTTGATGAAGGCTGGGTCCAGAGTGATGATTTCATTGCGACCGCTGCGGTACTTCTCCATGGCCTTCATGTCCGCATCGTAGAAATAATCCAGGCTCTGTTCCGTGGTCAGCTGCGCAGCGGCTTCGATCAGCGGCTTCAGATCTGCGGGCACCTTGTCCCAGGTGTCCTGCTTCAGGAAGACTTCCCACATGAAGGTCGGCTGATGCACGCCGGGCACCACGATGTATTTGGCCGCCTGGTGGAAGCCTTCCGGCATGTTGGCCGACGGTGGCGCCCATTCGACGGCGTCCACGCCCTTGCGCTGCAACAATGTATAGGTCTCGCCTGCCGGCACGACAGTCGGAACCGCGCCGAAATAATCACGCATCACTTCGGCCCAGGCGCCCGACGTGCGGTACTTCATGCCCTTCAGATCTTCCGCGCTGCGGATCGGCTTGTTCGAATGCGCCAGGATCTCGGTCGAGCCGATGCCGACGATCATGGTCTTCAGGCCTTGTTCGGCCCGCAGCTTTTCAAGCTTTTCCTTACCACCGCCCTGATACAGCCAGGCCTTGTAGGCATCAGGCCCCATGCCGCCCGGAAAACCGGCGAAGATGGCGTTCACGGGATTCTGGTTCACCAGGTAGCTGGACGTGGAGTGCCCTGCCTCGACCACGCCGTCCTGCACCGAATCGAAGACCTTCAGCGCCGGCACGATGACGCCCGCCCCAAAAGGCTGGATCTCCACGCGCCCGGACGTGATCGTCTTCACGTTGGTGGCGAAGCGTTCGAGAAAATTCTGGTAGAACGGCGAGCCTTCAGGCACCGACGTGGGCACACGCCACATCACGTCGGCAGCGGACGCTGCGCCCACTGCGCACGCCGACAGGGCCGCAACGGCCAGACTGCGAAAAATGGTCTTCATGTTTCCCCCGGATAGTAGTAGGTGTCAGCATTTTCGCTGAGCAATCAGTCTAATATCCATTAAATATATTTACAACATATTAAGGGTAAACACCGAAAGGCGGGGCCGTGAGGGGATCGCATCCGGATATGCTAGGCTTGCCAGTCTTTCCCATCACCCAAGGAGACCGCCATGCCCACCATGCATATTGAATTATTCGAAGGCCGCACGGCGGAAAAGAAACGCGAACTGGTGCAGGCCCTGACGGAACGCACCTGCGAAGTGCTGGGCTGCCAACCAGGGGCCGTGGACATCATCCTGACCGAGATCCGCAAAGACCACTGGGCAACCGGCGGCGTCCTGTGGTCCGAAAAGTCGTAACGGCTGTCAGGCCTACTGCTGCTGACCGACCAAGCGCTCGACCTTCTTGCGCAGTTCCGGGTCCTTGCGCACCGCGTGGCTGATGCCGTTGTATTCGGCCACGCTCATGCCGCCCGCCTCGACACGATCCACCATTTGCTGATCCGCTTCGACCCGGACTGCCTGTTTGGCGTTATTGTCCTGCGCGGCTTCAAGGCGGGGCTGATATTCCGCCACCACACCGCTGACCGCGCGCACCGCGCTGGCGTAGCGCTGCAATTGTTCATCTGTCGGCTGTTCAATGGCCTCGTAGGCGGCGCCTGCACCCGCCGCGCGCGCCACCGAGATCGGCCCGGCCAGGCCCAAGGCAATCACGGAAGCGGCCATGAACGCTTTCATCATCTGATTCATTTCGGACTCCTGATGCTCGTGAACGATGTTTCCATGATGGCGACGCCCCCTACCCGTTTCAAGTTTCCCGATGCGCTGTCCTGTAACGGCATACCACGGACGCCACTGGCTGAATGCGCGCGCCGACGACTACACTGAACGGATGGATCGCCCTGCACACGCGTCTGGCGGCTGCCTGAGGCGGTCGGCAACCGGAATCCGGCGATGTTTCCCGGCCCGCCACTGGATGGAGAATACACAAATGGATACGGATTTCTGGCTGCAGCGCTGGAAACTTGGCCAAACCGGCTTCCACCAGGACCGCGTGATGCCTCTGCTACAAAAACATTGGCCGGCCCTGGGGCTGACCCGCGACAGCCGGGTGTTGGTGCCCCTGGCCGGCAAATCCCTGGATGTCGCCTGGCTGGCGGCGCAAGGTCATCGCGTCCTGGCTGTCGAAATCTCGCCCCTGGCGGTTCAGCAGTTTTTCGCCGAACACCAACTGACGCCCGTGGCGCGCAACACACCACAGGGCCTGCTGTATCAGACAGAGGGCATCGACTTCCTGTGCGGCGATATTTTCCAACTGGACGCCGCGACGCTCGCCAGCTGCCAGGCCTGTTACGACCGGGCTGCCCTGATCGCCCTGCCCCCCGCGCTGCGCGCACGCTATGTCGCGCATGTCTACGGACAACTGCCGGCGGGCTGCCGCGCCCTGCTGCTGACGCTGGACTATCCTCAAACCGAAATGGATGGCCCGCCCTTTTCGGTGCCGGAAACAGAAGTCCACACCCATTACGGCGCCCGCTGGCAGATCGACGCCCTGGAAACCCGCGATATCCTGGCGCACGAACCCAAATTCGCGGAACGCGGCATTACCCGCATGAACACTACGGCCTACCGCCTGACCGCTCACGACACCGAAGCCGGCTAGGCAACTTGCCACATCAGGCGGCCAGGCGAATAATGGGTAGCAAAAGACACACTGGCTCGTGGGGGATCGTTCAGGAATCCTCATGAAAACATCTCGCCGCACTTTCTTGATCACCAGCGCCGGACTGGTATCCAGTCTCGCGCTGTCCCGCCAAGCCCTGGCGGCTGAGCACGTCGATGAAAACAGCCCCATGGCCAAACAGCTGGGGTACAAACACGACGCCGCCCAAGTCGATAAAGCATCCCAACCCAAATTCAAACCCGGCGAGCATTGCGCCAACTGCCAGCTCTACCAGGGCAAAGCAGGCGATGCCTGGGGTCCCTGTCCGATCTTCAGCGGCCAGGACGTGTCTGAAAAAGGTTGGTGCAGCGCCTATACCCCCAAGGCCTGAACACCGGCTGGCCGCCAGCGCCCTCCTGTCAGCCAAGCTGATAGCATGGAGCCTTTCCATCGCATCGGCTTTTCACCATGACGCTTTTGATCACGGGCGGCGCAGGCTATATCGGCTCACATACCGTTCTGGAATTGCTCAGCACCGGCCACGACGTGCTGGTGCTGGACAATCTCAGCAATAGTTCTCGCGAATCTCTAGCGCGGGTCGCTGCCCTGACGGGTCGCACGCCCGGCTTCGTACAAGGCGATGTGCGCGACCGGACGCTGCTGGATCGGCTGTTCACCCAACACGACATCAGCGGCGTGGTGCACTTCGCCGGCTTGAAGGCCGTTGGCGAAAGTGTGCGTGAACCGCTACGGTATTACGACAACAACGTCACCGGCACCCTGACGCTGTGCCAGGCCATGATGGCCGCCGACGTACACCGCCTGGTCTTCAGTTCATCGGCCACCGTGTATGGCGACCCGGCCAGCACGCCGATCTCTGAAGCCTGCCCGACCGGCCAACCCACCAATCCCTATGGGCGATCCAAATTGATGGTCGAACAGATCCTGCAGGATCTGGCCGCCGCCGACCCGCGCTGGTCCATCGCCCTGCTGCGCTACTTCAACCCGGCAGGGGCTCATGCCAGCGGCCGCATCGGCGAAGACCCTCGCGGCACTCCCAACAATCTGCTGCCCTACATCAGCCAAGTCGCCGTCGGGCGCCTGGCACAGGTCTCGGTCTTCGGCGGCGACTATCCGACGCCGGACGGCACCGGCATCCGTGACTACATCCACGTGGTCGATCTGGCATTGGGGCACCTGGCGGCGCTGGACTATCTGCAGCGACATCCGGGCCTTCAGGCCTGGAATCTGGGAACGGGCACCGGGTATTCCGTGTTGGACATGATCCATGCCTTTGAGGCAGCCTGCGGCCATGCCATTGCCTACACCATCGCCCCGCGTCGCGCCGGCGATATCGCCGCCTGCTGGGCAGACCCCGGCAAAGCCGCCCGCGATCTGGGCTGGCGAGCACAACGGGGGCTGGCGCAGATGATGGCCGATACCTGGCGCTGGCAATCCGGCAATCCGGACGGCTACCCAGGCGACTGATCGCCCGCATCCAAAAAACTAGATGGATATTTCCAGCCTACTGCCCAGATCAAAAACACAGGGTTTCCCCTAATATCCCAGGAATCATCCTTGGATATAACTCGGGCGAATCCCCCATGAAAAACCTTAAGATCCGCACACGGCTGGCTGCTGCGTTTGGCTTCCTGTTGCTCCTGGCCCTGGTGCTGGCCTCCATCGGCATCTGGAGCGCCCAAAATTCTCAGGACATTACCCGAGAAATCGTAGAACGCCAGAAAATCAACCAGCTGATGACGGAATGGGCCCGCGCCGTCGAAGTCCGGGCCAACCAAGTCATCGGCTACGCGCTGGTGTCCGATCCGGATGTGATCAAACACCTGAAGACCGGCATTGATGCGGCCACGGACAGCATCACCCAGTACGACATCCAGGTTCGCGCCCTGCTGACATCCCCCGAGTCTCTGCGCACCTACGACGTCATCCTGGACTGGCGCAAGCAGTACCTCGCCGCGATGAACGCTGCGTTCAAGGCGCTGGATTCGCACCAATCCATCGTCGCGACCGAGATCGTGCGCGACCAGTTGCCTGCGCTGGGCAAATCCTATGTCGACAGCATCGATGAACTGCGCGCCTTTCACCAGGCCGGCATCAACACGGCCCAGGCCCGACTGGCCGACAACGCCCAGACCAGCGAAACAATACTGCTGATCGCCACCCTGTTGGCCTTCATTTTAGGGCCGCTGTTCGCCTGGCGCGTCATGCGAGCCATCACCCACCCGCTGACAGAAGCCGTCTCGATCGCGGAAAGCATCGCCCAGAACGATCTCAGCCGACGCGTCGACAACACACGCGGCGATGAAATCGGCCTGCTGCTGCAGTCGCTGGGACGCATGAGCCATAATCTGCGCAGCACGGTCGGTGAAGTCCGCACGGGCGCCGACTCGATCGCTTCGGCGGCCAGCCAGATTTCCGCCGGCAACCTGGACCTGTCCTCGCGCACCGAACAGCAGGCCAGCTCCCTGGCCGAAACCGCCGCCACGATGGAACAGATCACCGCCACCGTGCGCCAGAACGCCGACAATGCCCAACAAGCCAACTCCCTGGCGGCGGCTGCCGCCAAGACCGCTACCGACGGCGGCACGCTGGTGTCGCAACTGGTCGGCACCATGAGCGAGATCAACGGCAAGTCCCAGCAAGTCGCCGACATCATCGGCGTGATCGATTCCATCGCCTTCCAGACCAACATCCTGGCCCTGAACGCTGCGGTGGAAGCCGCCCGCGCAGGCGAACAGGGCCGCGGCTTCGCCGTGGTCGCCGCCGAAGTCCGCGCCCTGGCCCAGCGTTCCGCCAGCGCCGCCAAGGAAATCAAGGATCTGATCGATACCTCGGTTGCGGCCACCGCCAAGGGCAACGAGCAGGCCGCCAGCGCCGGTAACACCATGCAGGAAATCGTCGACAGCATCAACCGCGTCACCGACATCATGGGCGAGATCAGCGCCGCCAGCCGCGAACAGACCACCGGCATCGAGGAAATCAATTCCGCCATCACGCAGATGGACGACGTCACGCGCCAGAACGCCAGCCTGGTCGAGGAATCGGCCTCTGCCGCCAACAGCCTGCAAGAACAGGCCGACACCCTGGCTCAACTGGTCTCCACCTTCAAGCTGGGCGCAGGGGCAGACACGCCCACCAACACGCGCGCTGCCGCTCCCCGCCTGCCCTCGGCGCCCGAAAAGACGGTCAGCCCGGCGCCTCGGCGCCCCGCCCCAAAAACCGAAGCCGCCCCGCCGGCGCGCCGCCCGGCGCCGGCCCTGAGAGCGCCCGGCAAACCGGCGCCGGCCACCACCGATACGGCTGAATGGGCTGAGTTCTGATCTGTCGGCGGCCTGCACCACAGGCCGCCGATCACCTGTCCAGAAAGAAAAGCCCCCCGACACGGCCCCTGTTGGACCGTTTGGATCCGGACACTCTTCGTACAATCGAGAGAAAAATTGTCCGGTCCGCATCGGGAAGGTTGCCCGCGCGGTTCCGAAAGCCCTTATATACCTCGAGGACCTCATGCGTAACCTCAACATCGGCACCCGGCTGGCGCTGGGCTTCGGCCTTATCATCATTTTGCTGCTGCTCATGTCCAGCATCGGCGCCTGGCGCATGGTCGCCACCGACCAGGACAGCAACGCGCTGATTCAACGCCAAACCATCAATGCGCAAGTCCTGCGCTGGGCGCGTCAGGTCGAGGTCAACGCCAACCAGGCGCTGGCCGCCGCCAACCTGACCAATCCGGACGTCCTGAAGATCTTCAAAGAAGGCATGGATGCCTCGGACGCGCACTCCGACACACTGCGCGCTGACATCCAGGAACGGCTGGTCAGCCCGGAAGCCATCGCTCAGTTCAAGAAAGCCCTGGCCGTCCGCGATCTCTACCACAATGGTCGCCAACAGGCCTTCCAGGATCTGGACAACGGCGACTACGCCAAAGCCGACACCTTCTTCAACCAGGACATGCCAAAAATCACGGCGGAATACATCGCCGAGATCGACAAGCTGTCCCAACTCCAAAACAGCCGTGTCGAGCAGACGTTTGCCGACAGCAGCGCCGCCAACCAGTTGGGCCTGACGCTGCTGGGTATCGCCACACTGCTGGCGCTGATCCTGGGGCCGCTGTTCGCCTGGCGCGTCACGCGATCCATCACCCACCCTCTGCGCCACGCGGTAGATCTCGCCGAGGCCGTCGCCCGACGCGATCTCAGCCACGCCATCCACGCCGATGGCAAGGACGAAATCGGGATGCTGCTGCGCGCCCTGGACGCGATGGAAACCAGCCTGCGCGGCGCCGTCAGCGAAGTGCGCAGCGGCGCGAATTCCATCGCTTCGGCGGCCAGCCAGATTTCCGCCGGCAACCTGGACCTGTCCTCGCGCACCGAACAGCAGGCCAGTTCCCTGGCCGAAACCGCCGCCACGATGGAACAGATCACCGCCACCGTGCGCCAGAACGCCGACAACACGCAGCAGGCCAACACGCTGGCCGCCGCTGCCGCCAAAACGGCCACCGATGGCGGATCCCTGGTGTCGCAAGTGGTCGACACCATGGGCGAGATCAACAATAAATCCCAGCAGGTCGCCGACATCATCGGCGTGATCGAGTCCATCGCCTTCCAGACCAATATCCTGGCCCTGAATGCCGCGGTGGAAGCCGCCCGCGCAGGTGAACAGGGCCGCGGCTTTGCCGTGGTCGCCGCCGAAGTCCGCGCCCTGGCCCAGCGTTCCGCCAGCGCCGCCAAGGAAATCAAAGACCTGATCGATACCTCGGTCGCCGCTGCCGCCAAGGGCAACGAGCAGGCCGCGCATGCCGGCAACACCATGCAGGAAATCGTCGACAGCATCAACCGCGTCACCGACATCATGGGCGAGATCAACGCGGCCAACCGCGAACAGACCACCGGCATCGAGGAAATCAATTCCGCCATCACGCAGATGGACGACGTCACGCGCCAGAACGCCAGCCTGGTCGAAGAATCCGCCGCCGCCGCCAACAGCCTGCAATCCCAGGCCAACACCCTGGCGCAGTTGGTGTCCACCTTCAACCTGGGCGCTCAAGATCAAAGCGCCGACCCACAGGCCCACGCCAGCCGGTCGACCGGCGCCTCTGCCGGCGCTCAGCAGCACAGCGGCGGCACCACGCAGCAACGCAGCCAGGCCGCACGCCTGCCGTCGGCCCCTGAAAAAGTCGTCAGCCCGGCGCCCCAACGGCCCCGGCGCGAGACCAAGGCCGAACAGCCGGACACGGCCGCCACCAGCCGTCCGGCCCTGCGCGCACCGGGCAAGCCGGCGCCCGCCACGGCAGATACCGAAGAATGGGCTGAATTCTAAAACGCCCGCCTGGCATCACCCCCAAAGCCCCGTTCCCCGGAACGGGGCTTTTCAATACAATTCACGCATGATCCGCAAGCGGCCCGCGTAATGCCGCCTGTAACCCCCAGGAGACAAACCCCGTGCGTACTGGCATCCTGGCGGCCACCCTGGCCGCTGTTCTGTTCACCCTACCGTTGTCCAGCCAAGCCCAAGTCAAGATCGGCGTCGTCACATCCGCCTCCGGCCCCACGGCGCTGGTGGGCATCCCGCAAAAAAATACGGTCCCCCTGTTGCCCGCCAAGGCTGGCGACCTGAGCATCACCTACATCAGCCTGGATGACGCCAGCGATCCCACGCAAACCGTCACTGCATTCAAAAAACTGATCTCCGAAGACCAGGTGGACGCCATCATCGGCCCCACCGGATCCCCCAACGCCATGAGCGTGCTGCAATTTGCGGCGGAATCCGGCACGCCGATGCTGGCACCGGTGGGGGCGGCATCCATCGTGCTGCCCATGACGGATCAGAAAAAATGGGCCTTCAAGACCACGCAGAATACGGACATCATCGCCCAGGCGCTGGTGCGCGACATGGTCTCGCGCGGCATCCGCACGGTGGGCTTCATCGGCTTTTCAGACGCCTATGGGGATGATTGGTATCAGGTGTTCAGCAAGCTGGCCCAGGAAAACGGCCTGCAACTGACCGTGACCGAGCGCTATCAGCGCACCGATAGCTCCGTCACCGGGCAGGCGCTGAAACTGCTGGCCGCCAAACCGGATGCCATCCTGGTTGCCGGCACAGGCGGAGCCGCCGCGCTGCCCCAGACCACGCTGGTTCAGCAGGGCTACAAAGGCCAGTTCTACCAGACGCACGGCGCGGCGCTGCCCGCCTTTCTGAAGCTGGGCGGCAAAGCTGCCGAAGGCACGATTCTGGCGGCCAGCCTGATGTTGGTGCTGCCGGAAATCGCCGACAGCAACCCATCAAAACCCATTACCCAGGACTACATCCAGCGCTACCAGGCCCGTTATAACGAACGCCCCGCGACCTTCGGCGCCAACGTATACGATGCGGGTCTATTGCTGCAGCACGCCATCCCCATCGCCGCCAAAACTGCGCAGCCCGGCACCGCCGCCTTCCGGCAGGCGCTACGCGATGCCTTGGAACAGACACGCGAATTGGTCGCCACCCAGGGGGTCTACAACATGAGCCCAGCCGACCACAGCGGTTTTGACGAGCGTGGCCGCGAACTGATCACCGTGAAAAACGGTGCCTGGACACTGCTGCGCTAACGCACCCGGAGCGGCTTGCAAGCCGCTCCGATGGGTCAGACCTGGGGGTCAGCCCGCAGACGCAGGCGCAAGCCCGGACTCATTCAGCTTCTTCTTCAGGGCGTCCAGCGGCAGGGCGCCATTGACCCGGCTGCCATCGGCAAAGAACAGGGCCGGCGTCCCCTGGACGTTCAGCTTACGGCCCAGGGCCAGATTTTCCTCGATGGGCGTCGGGCAATCCGCCGTCGCCGGCTGTTCGCCGTTCAGCATCCAGGCCTTCCAGGCCTTGGCCGGATCGGGCGCGCACCAGATATCCCGTGACCGGGTCGTCGAATCGGGCGACAGAATCGGGAACAGAAACGTGTAGACCGTCACGTTGTCCACGTCTTCCAGGCTGCGATGCAACTGCTTGCAATACCCGCAGTTGGGGTCCTCGAAAACGGCGACCTGGCGCTCGCCCGTGCCCTTGACCTGACGGATCGCCCGATCCAGCGGCAAGCTGGAAAATGCGACTTGTCGCAGGGTTTCCAGCCGCTCGGCCGTCAGATCGCGACGCGCCTTGGCGTCGACCAGAGACCCCTGCAGCACATAATCCACCTGCGCATCGGTATAGATCAGGTCCAGGCCGACCTGCACCTCGAAGAGGCCGTGCATGGGTGTCACGCGGATTGCATCGACCCGGATGCCGGGAAAGCGCTGCTCAAAGGCCTGGGTGATTGCCTGGGCCTGCTCGGGCGGGAGCGCCGTGGCGGTGATCACGGCATCGGCGGGCGACGAAGCGCCCCCGGTGGCTGTCACCACGCCATTCGCAGATGCAGCAGGATGATCAGGCTGCGTGCTCAGCACCCGAGCCGCCGGCTGCGCCTGCACCGCCAGGCTGGCGCATAGCAGGATGCTGGCCAGACTTAAAGAATATTTCATGAGAACCTCTGGGAACATCATCGAATCGGCCTGGATCATACCGGCATTCATCAATGCTTGAGTGTAAATAATCGTGTTGAGCGGCATCCGAGGCAGGGCCAGTCGCCAGACCCGGCACCTGCCATCTGCCGCCCGCCGGGGTTCAATCCCCCGCCGCGGCGCGGATCAGGCGGCGCTTCAGAAAAGGCACCTGATCTGCAATCTGCATCCCCTGATTCCTGGCCCAGACCAAAGGGGCGCATTGGGCGCCAAACAGGCGGTGCAGGCCGTGCGTCACCGCTCCCATCGCCCAGACGGGTTCCGCTCGTCGGCGTCGGTAACGGGCCAGCAGCTGCGGATCGCCGATGGCGCGATGCGGCTCGCGCTCGCTCAGCACCTGGATCAGCGTCTGCACGTCGCCCAGCCCCAGATTCAGGCCTTGTCCCGCCAAGGGATGCACGCGATGCGCGGCATCGCCCACCAGCGCCACGCCAGGCGCCACCATCGCCGTCCTTTCCAATGTCAAAGGGAATCCCTGGGGGCGCGTGCGCAAACGCAGCCGGCCCAGACGCCCCCCCGTGATGGCCTGCGCGTGCGTGGCCAGATAGGCCTGCTGCGCCTCGGCATCCAAGGCCATCCAGCGGCGGGCGGGGCTTTCGGGCATGGACCAGACCAGAGAGGCCTGCGGCCCGTCCGCCGTATCCGGCATCGGCAGCAACGCGAATACGCTGTCTCCGGTGAACCACTGGCAGGCCCGATTCTGGTGCGGCAGTTCGATATCCAGATGCGCGACCACCCCCATATCGCCATACGGGGTGTACTCGTGATGGATGCGGGCCGCCTGACGCACCGGCGACCGCGCGCCGTCAGCGCCGATCAGCAGACCAGGATGCCAGTGCCGACCCTGAGCCGTCGTCACCCGGACGCCCTGGCTGCCGGCATCCAGCCCCGTGAATTGGTCTTCGTGCCAGACCACCCCCATCACCTGCACGGCCTGCTGCAGCGCGCGCTCGATCTCGCCGGATTCCACAATCCAGGCCAGGGTGTCGCGGGCGTCCTGCCAGGCGGACAGATCCAGGGAGCCTTGGGCATCGCCGTGAATTTCCATGGTCTCGACCGGCGTGATGCGCCGGTCATCGATCAGGCGCCAGGCGCCCAGCTTGTCCAGCAAGGCCCGGCTGGCCTCGGAAATCGCATAAACCCGCGGATGATAATCATCGGCACCCCGCACCGGCGGCGTCTGACGCGGCCCCAGCAATTCGACCGACAAGCCAGCCCGCGACAGCCCCAGCGCGCACGCCAGACCAGCAATGCCAGTACCGCACACAAGAACGGACGTTTGCTTCATGGTGGATTCCTTGTCAGCGGGCGCTGGGCGCGCCGGCCTGAGCCGGCCACAACAGCCACATCTGGCCCGCCTGCTTCATGCGACCGGCAGATGCGCCCGCCTGATCGCCCGTCCCCCAATAAAAGTCGGCGCGCGCCGCCCCGCGAATGGCTGCGCCCGTATCCTGGGCGAACACCAGGCGCTGCAGCAACCCGGCGCCGCCAGGCTGACGGGTATCCAGCCAGACCGGTGTGCCCAGCGGTACGAAATCCGTATCGACGGCAATCGCCCGTTGCGCCATCAAGGGCACACCATAGGCGCCCCGAGGGCCAAGCTCGGGATCATCAATGGCTTCCTCGCGGAAAAACACCATGGCCGGATTCACGTTGAGCATCTGTTGCACCCGACCGGGGTGATCGATGGCCCACTGTTTGATGTTCTGCATCGAGGTCTTGGCCAGCGGCATTTCGCCCTGCCGCGCCAGCCACTGTCCGATAGAAACGTAGGGACGCCCGTTATGATCCGCATACGCCAGTCGCATCATGGACCCATCGGGCAATACCCCCCGCCCGGATCCCTGGATCTGCAGGAAAAAGGCCTCGACAGGATCATTGGCCCAGACAATCACCGGCGGCTGGCGCGCCGGGTCGGCCATGATCTGCGCCCGCGTGTCGTACGGCACGACGCGCCGCCCATCCAGTTTGCCCCGCACCCGCTTGCCGGCCAGTTCCGGATAGACCGCCCCCAGATCCACGATCAGCAGATCGGCAGGCGCGGCATAGAGCGGCCATTGATAGACATTCGTGCGGCTGCGCGAAACGCGGATCAGCGGTTCATAATAGCCGGTGGCGGTCCCGCTGGCGGGCTGCCCGGATGCCTGATCCAGCCGCCAGGGCCGCAAGTGCATCTGCAGAAAGTCACGCACCGCCGCACCCGAAGCCTGCGGCCCCAGCCCTGCCTGGACGGCAGCCTGACAGACCGGTTGCCAGGCGCGAGGCGCCGCACGCGCGGGCGTCGCCAGCGACCCGGACACAGGGCGCATCAAACCCCGGCAGTTATTGAGCACGCCCTTCCAGGCATGCGCCAGATCGTCGCCCGCCCACCCCGGCACCTGCTGCCAGGACACCTGTGTATAGCGTCCTTTCAGCGTCCGGGCCGGGGTTTCGGGCAAGGCGGACAACGCCGGCACGACCAGCGGTTGGATCACGGCAGGCTCGCCGCCTGCCAGCTCGCCCGTTGCGCTTTCTTCCAGAGGAACCGAAGAACAAGCGCTTAAAAGGGCCAGCACGGCCGCAGACCACAGAAGCTTTTTCATGCCAAAACCAAGTGCACTAAAATAGACGGGACAACCAAACCGCCATCATGACACATCCAGGCCCTGTTTCGCCATGACCGACCTGCCCACCGCCCGTATCGCTCCCAGCCTGCTGTCCGCCGATTTCGCCCGTTTGGGCGAGGAAGTCGCCGCCGTCGTGGCCGCCGGCGCCGACTGGATCCATTTCGACGTCATGGACAACCACTTTGTCCCCAACCTGACGATGGGCCCCATGGTCTGCGCGGCGCTGCGGCCTCATACACAAGCGCCCATCGACGTGCACCTGATGGTCGAACCCGTCGACGCGCTGGTGCCCGCTTTTGCCAAGGCCGGGGCCAACATCATCAGTTTCCACCCCGAAGCCTCGCGCCACGTGGACCGCACCCTGGCCCTGATCCGCGATCACGGCTGCCAGGCAGGATTGGTCTTCAACCCGGCCACCCCGCTAGACTGGATGGATCATGTCATGGACCGACTGGATCTGGTCCTGCTGATGTCGGTCAATCCGGGCTTCGGCGGGCAATCCTTCATCCCCCACACCCTGCAGAAACTGCAGCAGGCGCGCGCGCGCATCGACCGCTGGCAAACCCTGGGGGGCCAGGCCATCACCCTGGAAGTCGACGGCGGGGTCAAGGCCGACAACATCGCCGATATCCGCGCCGCGGGGGCCGATGCCTTCGTGGCTGGTTCTGCGATTTTCGGCCAGCCGGATTACACCCGGGTGATCGCCCAACTGCGCCAGGGCATCGCCCAGGGCGACGCCTTGCGACGCACCTCGGCCCCCTAAGATGAAACCGTTTCCAGCACAGTGGCCTGATCACGGCACAGCAGGGCTGGAAATGCTACCATTGGCCGATTTGACGCATCGACTCTTTTAGCAGCCTCATGCACTTTGCCGGAATACTCTTTGACCTGGATGGCACCTTGGTGGATAGCATCCCCGATTTGGCGGATGCCGCCAACGCCATGCGCCAGGACATGAACCTCCCCCCGCTCCCTGAAGCCCTGCTGGCGACCTTCGTCGGCAAAGGCGTCGAGCAACTGGTCATCCGCACGCTCAGCCACGATGGGCAAGCCCCCAGCGTCGAACAGGTGATGCGCGGCCTGGCCCGCTATCAGGATCACTACCGTGTCCTCAATGGTCGCCACAGCCAGCTGTACCCAGGCGTGCTGGCGGGGCTGGAAGCTTTCCGCAGTCAGGGCGCACGGCTGGCCGTCGTCACCAACAAAGATTCGCAATTCACCATCCCCCTGCTGCAACACATGGGTCTGGACACGTACTTCGATGTCGTGGTCAGCGGCGACACCTGCGAACGCAAAAAACCGGATCCGCTCCCGCTGCTCCATGCCTGCGATCTGCTGGGCATCCAGCCCTCGCAAGCCCTGTTCATCGGCGACTCCATCAATGACGCGCTGGCCGCCCAGGCAGCCAATATGCGCGCGCTGGCCCTGCCCTATGGCTACAACGAAGGCCAGCCCGTGCAGAGCCTGCCGGTGGATGCTATAGTGGATTCCCTTGTCGAAGCCGCCCAGTGGGCCGCCGACCAAACCGCACAATTCGCATGAACAGCTTTCGCTATTACCCGACCACCACCCGCGCCACCTGGCGCTGGTGGTGTTGGCGTTCCGGGTAATGGCATCCCGGGTGGCACCGATATGTTGCGCCACCCTCTTTCGACAGCCCGGACCTTCGATTGGCCGGGCTTTTTTGTCTCGGCTGCCCTTATCCTAAAAGACCGCTATGACAGAAATCGAATTCAATGCACTGGCCGCCCAAGGCTACAACCGCATTCCGCTCATTGCGGAAACTTACGCCGATCTGGATACGCCGCTGGCGATCTACCTGAAACTGGCCCACGCCGGCCCAGAAGCCGGGCGCAACAGCTGCCTGCTGGAATCCGTGGTCGGCGGCGAACGTTTCGGGCGCTATTCCTTCATCGGGCTGCCCGCCAAGACCCTGATCCGCGCCACCGGCACCACGACCGAAGTCGTGCGCCAGGGCCAGGTGGTGGAAACCCACGAAGGCGACCCGCTGACCTTCATCGAATCTTTCCAGCAACGCTTCCGCGTGGCGCTACGCCCCGGCATGCCGCGCTTTGCAGGCGGCCTGGCGGGTTATTTCGGCTATGACACGGTACGCCACATCGAACCGCGCCTGGGTCCCTGCGTCAAACCCCGGCCCGCCGGCCAGCAGCCGGGCACCCCCGACATCATGCTGCTGCAGGTCGATGAGCTCGTCATCGTCGACAATCTGGCAGGCCGCACCTACCTGATCGTCTATGCCGACCCGGCGCAGCCCGAAGCCTACGCCCTGGCCCGCCGCCGCCTGAAAGCTCTGCGCGAAAAACTGCGCACGCCGGTCGTCATTCCGTATGCCTACGCCAGCATGCAGACCCCTACCGAGCGCGATTTCAAAAAAGAAGACTACATCGCCGCCGTATTGAAAGCCAAGGAATACATCGCTGCGGGCGATCTGATGCAGGTGCAGGTCGGCCAGGTGATCGCCAAGCCCTTCCGCGACTCGCCCCTGTCACTGTACCGGGCGCTGCGGTCCCTGAATCCGTCCCCCTACATGTATTACTGGAATTTCGATACCTTCCATGTGGTAGGGGCCTCGCCGGAAATCCTGGTGCGCAAGGACCGTGAAGTGGAAGACGGCGAAAGCCGGGAAATGGTCACCATCCGCCCCCTGGCGGGCACCCGTAAACGCGGCGCCACCCAGGAAGACGATCAGCGCCTGGAACAGGAACTGCTGGCCGACCCCAAGGAACGCGCCGAACACGTCATGCTGATCGACCTGGCACGCAATGATATTGGCCGCGTCGCCAAGACCGGCTCGGTCGAAGTCACCGACACCATGACGATCGAGCGCTATTCCCACGTCATGCATCTGGTGTCCAATGTCTGCGGCGAACTGAACGACGGCATGAGCAACATCGACGTGCTGCGGGCGACGTTCCCCGCCGGTACCCTGACGGGCGCGCCAAAAGTCCGCGCCATGGAAATCATCGACGAGCTGGAACCGGTGCGTCGAGGCATCTACGGCGGGGCAGCCGGTTATCTCAGCTACGGCGGTGAAATGGATCTGGCCATTGCGATTCGCACCGGTGTCATCCGCGACGGCATGCTGTACGTGCAGGCCGCCGCCGGCATCGTCGCCGATTCGGACCCCGAAAAGGAATGGCAGGAAACCGAGGCCAAGGCCCGCGCTCTGCTGCGCGCGGCGGAACAGGTGCAGTTCGGGCTGGACGAACCCATCTGATCGCACCCTGAACACAGCAACCCTTCGCCGCGCAGTCTGCCGACTGCGCGGCTTTGTTTTGGGTGACTTTTGGGTGGCGCCGCCCGCCTATTATGAAACCAATCGTTTCATGTGATAATCCACCCGTTCTCCTGCCCGCGAGATCCTCTTGACGCGCTTCTATTCCCTGGGCCTGTGCGCCCTGCTGTGCGCGTCCATTCCAGCCCTGGCCTCCCCCCTCGCCCGCAGCGATGATGGCGGCAACTTATACAAGGCCAGCGATCCCGGCATTGCCTCTTGCGTGTCGGACGACAGCGGCCTGGAGACCTGCACCTTGAGCGGCGAAGCTCTGCCAGGGAAGGCAGACGACGGCGCCTCATCCCAGAGGCGCATCCATGGCAGAGACCGTTTTCACAGCGCCGCCCACGGGTACATGACCATACATGGGGATCTCGAGGGTGGCCGGAGCTTCGCCGGCGACGCAGCCGGCAATCGCATCGTCCTGAGCGATGCGCCCGACATCCCGAACAACCCGCAGCACAGCGGCGCCCATCCGGACCGCAACACCCTCCTGGAACAGAGCAAGGCCCCCGTCGAAAGTCGCGCCAGCACCCTGGCGCTGATCTCGCAGGCCGGCGATCTGGTCAGTGGCGCCGGCATGGCGCGCGCCCAGGCCGCCACCGAGGGCGTCCGCGACACCATGACCTTCGGCGCCACCACAGAGGATAGTTCCCGCTACCATAGCGGCTCGCACATCGACGCCGACAGCCTGAACCTGCTGATCGGCGCAGCCAGACGCTTCCCCGCCGTCACCGGCCAGTGGATGGCCGGCGTGTTCGTGGAAGGCGGCTATGGCAGCTACGACACCCGCAATGACTTCTCCAGCTCGCCCACCGTGCTGGGTTCCGGCGCCAGCCATTACTTTGGCGGCGGCCTGCTGCTGCGCCGCGACTGGGCAGGCGCCGGGCAGGCAGGCCCTTATATCGAAGGTTCGCTGCGGGCGGGCCAGATGGCCTCGGATTGGGACAGCGGCGACATGATCGGCAGCGATGAGGATGCGTCCTACGACACGTCCGCGCTGTACTACGGCGCCCACCTGGGCGCGGGCTACATCCTGCCGCTGAGTGACGAGACCTCGCTGGATGCGCACGTCAAAGGCTTCTGGACACACCAGAACGGCGATTCCGTCATGATCGCAGACGATCCCTATGACTTCAAGGCAACGGATTCCTTCCGCACCCGCCTGGGCCTGCGGCTGAACCATACTCTGACCGAACAGATCACCGGTTACGTCGGCGCAGCCTGGGAACATGAATTCGACGGCCAGGCGCGCGCTACGGCCCACGGCATGGATACTCCGTCGCCCAGCCTGAAAGGCGATACTGGCGTGTTCGAGATCGGCTTCGACATCAAGCCCAAGACCGACGGACCGCTGACGATGGGCCTGAGCATGCAAACCTATACCGGCGTGCGCGAAGGCTTCGGCGGTACCGCCAGGCTGATCTGGCTATTCTGAAAATTGCCGGACAGCGCTTAAGACTGAACGAGCGAGTCCCGCGTGATATCGGCAATGGTGCGCGCGCCGGTCAGCGTCATGGCCACGCGCATTTCCTTCTCGATCAGGTCCAGCAGATTCGCCACCCCGGCCTGGCCGTCTGTCGCCAGGGCATACAACCAGGCGCGCCCCAGCAGCACCGTGTCCGCGCCCAGGGCCAGCATGCGCACCACGTCCAGCCCGGTGCGCACACCCGAATCGGCCAGCACGGTGATCTGCCCTTTGACCGCGTCCGCGATCGCCGGCAGCGCGCGAGCCGTGGACAGTACACCGTCCAGCTGGCGACCACCGTGATTGGACACCACGATCCCATCAGCGCCAAAGCGCACCGCTTCGCGAGCGTCTTCCGGATCCAGGATACCCTTGATCACCATCGGCCCCTTCCAGAAATCACGGATCCACTGCAGATCCTTCCAGGAAATCGAGGGATCGAAATTATTTCCCAACCACCCGATGTAGTCTTCCAGGCCGGTGGGCTTGCCCAGATATTTGGACACATTGCCCAGATCGTGCGGTCGCCCCCACAGACCCACATCCCAGGCCCAACGCGGGTGCAGCACCGCCTGCACATAGCGGCGCCAGGCGGCGTAGGGGCCGCTCATGCCGGCGTGCGCATCGCGATAGCGCGCCCCCGGCACCGGCATGTCCACCGTGAACACCAGGGTGGACACGCCCGCGGCCTGGGCGCGTTCCAGCACGCTTTTCATGAAACCGCGATCCTTGAGCACATACAGCTGGAACCACATCGGGCGGCTGATGGCGGGCGTGACTTCTTCGATCGGGCAGACCGACACCGTGGACATGGTGAAGGGAATGCCATGCGCATCGGCAGCCCGCGCCGCCTGGACCTCGCCCCGGCGGGCGTACATGCCCGTCAGGCCGACCGGGGCCAAGGCGACCGGCATGGCCAGCGTCTCGCCAAACAGCCGAGTCGTCAGATCCAGTTGCGACATATCGTTCAGCACCCGCTGACGCAACGCCACCCCGGACAGATCGCTGACGTTGTGCTGCAGCGTATATTCAGCATACGCCCCGCCATCGGCATAATGAAACAAAAAGGGCGGCAGGCGGCGCTGGGCGGCAGCGCGATAATCAGTGGACGCGGAAATGATCATATGGACTCAACTCAATCTGAAAACGCACATGAAGCGTGTTTCCACAAACTGCACGATGTTTGGTGTGGCGGCTCATTCGCGCCCAAAGAACGCTATGTAGATCAATAAAATTATAGAAATCAGCTATTTACCCGGTCAAGCAAGAATATTTCCACTGACACTGGAAAAAATTTCCACCCGGCGATTAAATATCCCCTTCCACATACTGGCGTTTTCCCCTGCTCGACAGCCCCCCGGTCGTCACGGTAGAATCCTGACATGATTTCTCACGCGACTGCTCACGTATCCACTTGGTGGCGCCTCTCTTAGGGGCGGCATCCTCATGCGTGTTTTTCGCACTTTGCCGTCGTTCTGGCTGGCAAAGCATTTTCTCCCCTCTGTCTCCAGCACGGCGGTTTCTGACCAAGGAAAGGCTTGATCATGAAGCTTCTGATGCTCGACAATTACGATTCCTTCACCTACAACCTGGTCCAATACTTCGGTGAGCTGGGCGCGCAGGTCGATGTGGTGCGCAACGACCAGATCGACCTGGCCGGCGTGGAATCCCTGAACCCGGATCGCATCTGCGTCTCGCCTGGCCCCTGCACCCCCGCCGAGGCCGGCATTTCCATCGAACTGATCCGGCACTTTGCCGGTCGCAAGCCCATTCTGGGGGTCTGCCTGGGGCACCAGGCCATCGGCGCCGCCTTCGGCGGCGACATCATCCGCGCCCAGACCCTCATGCACGGCAAAGTATCCGCCATCACGCACACCGGCACCGACGTGTTCACCGGCCTGCCCTCGCCTTTCGACGTCACGCGTTACCATTCCCTGGCCATCGACCGCAACACTCTGCCCGACTGCCTGACCGTCACAGCCGAAACCGCCGACGGGGAAATCATGGGGGTCGCGCACAAGACCCTGCCCATCTACGGGGTGCAATTCCATCCGGAATCCATCCTCAGCGAACATGGTCACGCACTGCTGCGCAATTTCCTGAACCTCTGATACCAGACCCCTTAAGGAACCCCGTCATGCCACCGATCACCCCCAACGAAGCCCTGGTCCGCTGCATCGAGCATCGTGAAATCTTCCACGACGAGATGCTGGAACTGATGCGCGCGCTGATGCGCGGGGAAATGTCCCCGCAGCTCGCCAGCGCCCTGCTGCTGGGCCTGCGCGTCAAAAAAGAAACCGTGGGCGAAATTACCGCCGCCGCCCAGGTCATGCGGGAATTCGCCCTGGGCGTCACCACGCCCTACCCGCAGGACCTGCTGGATATGTGCGGCACGGGCGGCGACGGCTCGCACACCTTCAATATTTCCACCGCCGCCATGTTCGTGGCCGCCGCAGGCGGGGTCAAGATCGCCAAACACGGCAACCGCAGCGCCTCGTCCTCGTCGGGCAGCGCGGACGTGCTGGAAGCCCTGGGCATCCGCATTTCGGCCACCCCCGAACAGGTCGCCGAATCGATCGACGCCACCGGCATCGGCTTCATGTTCGCCCCGGCCCACCACGGCGCCATGAAAAACGTCGCCGCCGTGCGCCGCGAACTGGGGGTGCGCACCATCTTCAACATCCTGGGTCCCCTGACCAATCCCGCCGGCGCCGAAAACCAACTGATGGGCGTCTTTCACCCGGACCTGGTGGGCATCCAGGTGCGGGTGCTGCAGCGCCTGGGATCGCGTCACGTGCTGGTCGTGCACGGCAAGGACGGCATGGACGAGGCTTCTCTGGGCGCCGCCACCCTGATCGGCGAACTGAAAGACGGCGAAGTACGGGAATACGAAATTCACCCGGAAGACTTCGGCATGGCCATGGTGTCCAACCGCAGCATCAAGGTCTCCAATCGCGAGGAATCCGCGCAGCTGGTCCACGCCGCCCTGAACAACGCCGCCGGCGCCGCGCGCGACATTGTCATATTGAATGCCGGCTTGGCCCTGTATGCTGGCAACCAGGCCGACTCCATCGCACACGGCATCTCCCGCGCAGCGGAACTCATCGCCTCGGGCGCCGCCCGCGACAAGCTGGAACAATTCCGTCAGTACACGCAAAGGTTTGCATCATGAGCGACATTCTCAAACAGATCCTGGACACCAAGCGCATCGAAGTCGCCACGGCCCGGCAGATGCGCAGCGAGTCCGAACTGCTGCGCGAAGCCCGCAGCCGCAAGGATATCCGGGGCTTCGTTCGCGCCATCGAAGACAAGATCGCCCAGGGCAAGCCCGCCGTGATCGCCGAAATCAAAAAAGCATCCCCGTCCAAAGGCGTGATCCGCGCCGACTTCCATCCCAGCGAGATCGCGGCCAGCTATGCGTGCCACGGCGCCGCGTGCCTGTCGGTCCTGACCGACGTGCAGTATTTCCAGGGCGGCTACGATCACCTGCGCCAGGCCCGCGCCGCCTGCAGCCTGCCGGTTCTGCGCAAAGACTTCCTGATCGATCCCTATCAGGTCATCCACGCCCGCGCGCTGGGCGCCGACTGCGTGCTGCTGATCGCCGCCGCCCTGGAAGCCGCCCAGATGCGTGACCTGGAAGCCGTCGCCATCGAACTGGGCATGGATGTCCTGGTCGAAATCCACGACCGCAACGAATTGGACGCCGCCCTGACGCTGCAAACACCGCTGCTGGGCATCAACAACCGCAACCTGCGCACCTTTCACACCAGCCTGGACACCACGCTGGCCATGCTGAAAGACCTGCCCGAAGGCAAGCGCGTCGTCACCGAAAGCGGCATCCTGCAACCAGCGGACGTCGACACGATGCGCGAACACGGCGTCCAGGCCTTTCTGGTGGGCGAGGCCTTCATGCGGGCCGAAGACCCCGGCACCGCTTTGCACGAGCTGTTTTTCAAACGGCCCTAAGGCGTGCTCCGGCGCCCGCCGGTTCCCCCTCTGCCCCCCCGATGCACACCATGACGCCTGCCCTGACCCAGCCCGATCCCGCCTGCCCGCTCTGCGGCCCCGCGCCCGCCAATATCCTATGGGAAGACGCGCAACAACGCGTGATCCACGTGGGCGACAGCCCGTTCCCAGGCTATATCCGCGTCATCTGGCGCACCCATGCCGCCGAAATGACCGACCTGTCAGCCGCCGAACGCGACCGCCTGATGCAGACGGTCTACCAGATCGAGTCCCTGCAGCGCCGCATCCTGCAACCCGACAAGATCAACCTGGCCAGCCTGGGCAATCAGGTGCCGCATCTGCACTGGCACCTGATTCCCCGCTGGCGCGCGGACCCGTGCTTCCCGGATGCCATCTGGGCCTCAGCCAGTCAGAACCCAGACCGCTTGGCGGTCTGGCGGCAGCAGGTGGACGAGATCCGCGCCCGCGTTCCCGCCCTACGCCATGCCATTGCAGACGCGCTGGGCGCCGCCTGAACCCGACGAATACACGCTCCATTGCCCGAGCGCGCACCTGCTGCGCCCCGTGCGATGTTCTTCCCCATGAACCGCTTGCCCCTGATGTGCCGTCCCATGCCTGACCCTCACTCGACACCCCACGCTGACCCAGCCCCCGCCACCCTGGCGAGATCCCTGAAAAACCGCCACATCCAGATGATCGCGTTGGGGGGCGCCATCGGCACCGGCCTGTTCTACGGCTCGGCGGCCTCCATCCAGATGGTCGGCCCCGGCATCATCCTGTCTTACCTGATCGGCGGGCTGATGATCTACCTGATCATGCGCATGCTGGGAGAAATGTCCACCCAGGAACCCGTTTCCGGCGCCTTCAGCCATTTCGCCTACCGCTATTGGGGCGGCTTCGCGGGCTTTCTGTCGGGCTGGAACTATTGGCTGCTCTATGTGCTGGTCAGCATGGCCGAACTGTCGGTCGTCGGCATTTACGTCAACTACTGGCTGCCGGATTTCCCCGCCTGGGCCAGCGCCCTGATCGTGCTGCTGAGCATCACCGCCCTGAACCTGCTGAACGTCCGCCTGTACGGCGAAAGCGAATTCTGGCTAGCCTTCATCAAGATCGCGGCCATCATCGGCATGATCGTCCTGGGGCTGGTGCTGATTCTCCTGGGTCGCGATCAGCAAGCCAGTGGCCTGAGCAATCTATGGATCCACGGCGGCTTCCTGCCCAACGGCATCCACGGCTTGCTGCTGTCGCTGGTGGTGGTGATGTTTTCCTTTGGCGGCACCGAGCTGATCGGCATCACCGCCGGCGAAGCCGACGACCCGCGACGCAGCATCCCCAAGGCCATCAATCAGGTACTGTGGCGCATTCTGCTGTTCTACGTGGGCGCACTGACGGTGCTGGTGATTCTGTATCCCTGGAACCATATCGGCGATCAGGGCAGCCCTTTCGTGCTGATATTCTCGAACCTGGGTATCCCGGCGGCGCCCCACATTCTGAATCTGGTGGTGCTGACCGCCGCGATTTCGGTCTACAACAGCGGCATGTACAGCAATGGCCGGATGCTCTACAGCCTGGCGCAACAGGGCAATGCCCCGCGCATCTTCCTGCGGCTAAGCGCCAAACACGTGCCGTGGGTGGGCGTCCTGTTTTCCTCGGCCTGCACGCTGGTGATCGTGGTGATCAATTTCCTGGTGCCGGAAGGCGCATTCATGCGGATCATGGCGGTGGCCACTGCGGCAGCCGCGACCACCTGGATGATGATCGTACTGGTGCACTTACGGTTTCGACGGGCGCACAACACGGCAGAACTGCATTTCCTGGCGCCTGGCTTCCCTTGGGTGAACTATCTGTGCGCGGCGTTTCTGGTCGGCCTGGTCGCGCTGATGACGCAGCTGGACAGCACCCGACTGGCAGTCTATGTGCTGCCGGTGTGGCTGCTGGTGCTGTATGTGGGATATCGCTTGCGCACCAGCCTGAACCACCCCAGCGGTGCGGGAAGGACTGCCGGCGCGCCCAGTCGGACGGCGCCGGATGCTTCTGAAGGGAGAGCGGGGGAAGTCGGCGGGCGTGTCTGAGGAGCGAAGCGACGAGTTCGCCCGCCGCCCGCTCTGACGAAGAAGATCCGGGAAGTCCGGCCAAAGGCCGGACCGCCGTCTGGGGCACACCGGCAGCCCTTCCCGCACCCCTGCGCATGAAGCAAACACAGCCCGCAAAAAACCAAACCCCAAACGCAAAAAGGGGCGCCCCAAAGAGCACCCCTTTTTCATCACAACCGATCAACAATCGATCAGTGCGACGTCCGTTTCTGGCTGAATTTCCGAGCGGCGGCAGCCTGAGCAGCCAGCATCGCCAGTTCGGCTTCCACGACAGCCATGTCGGCCTTGTCCTTCGTGTTGCGCAGGGCTTCCTCGGCGCGCTCACGCGCCTTGACTGCCTTGGCCTCGTCCAGATCCGCAGCACGGATTGCCGTATCGGACAGCACCGTCACCGAATTCGGCTGAACTTCCAGAATGCCGCCGGCTACGAAGATGTTTTCTTCCGTGCCGTCGTCACGCTTGATCTTCAGCGTACCCGGACGGATGCGTGAAATCAGGGGAGTATGCCCCGGCAAGATGCCGAGGTCGCCGGATTCTCCGGGCAGGGCAACGAACGTTGCCTCGCCCGAATAAATCGAGGCCTCCGCACTGACCACTTCGATGTGAAGAGTCGCCATGTGCAATCCTTATTGGAGGGTTTTGGCCTTTTCAAAGGCCTCGTCGATGCCGCCCACCATGTAGAAGGCCTGTTCCGGCAGCGCATCGCACTCGCCGTCGACAATCATCTTGAAGCCGCGCAGGGTTTCGGTCAGCGGCACGTATTTACCCGGCGAACCCGTGAAGACCTCGGCCACGTGGAAAGGCTGCGACAGGAAACGCTGGATCTTACGAGCGCGGGCCACAGCCTGCTTGTCTTCGGGAGACAGCTCGTCCATACCCAGAATCGCGATAATGTCACGCAGTTCCTTGTAGCGCTGCAGCGTCTGCTGTACACCACGGGCGATGTTGTAGTGTTCCTCGCCCACGATCTGCGGATCCAGCTGACGGCTGGTGGAATCCAGCGGGTCGACGGCCGGGTAGATACCCAGGGCGGCGATGTCACGCGACAGCACCACGGTCGAGTCCAGGTGCAGGAAGGTCGTGGCAGGCGACGGGTCGGTCAAGTCATCGGCAGGCACATACACGGCCTGGATGGACGTGATGGAACCGGTCTTGGTGGACGTGATCCGTTCCTGCAGTTTGCCCATTTCCTCGGCCAGCGTCGGCTGATAGCCCACGGCGGAAGGCATACGGCCCAGCAGAGCGGACACTTCGGTACCGGCCAGCGTATAGCGGTAGATGTTGTCCACGAAGAACAGCACGTCGCGGCCTTCGTCGCGGAAGGATTCCGCCATCGTCAGACCGGACAGCGCCACGCGCAGACGGTTGCCGGGAGGCTCGTTCATCTGACCGAACACCATGGCGACCTTGGATTCGGCCAGGTTGTCGAGCTTGATGACGCCGGCATCCGACATTTCGTGATAGAAGTCGTTGCCTTCGCGGGTGCGTTCACCCACGCCGGCGAACACCGACAGACCGCTGTGGGCCTTGGCGATGTTGTTGATCAGTTCCAGCATGTTCACGGTCTTGCCCACGCCGGCACCGCCGAACAGGCCGACCTTGCCGCCCTTGGCGAACGGGCAGACCAAATCGATGACCTTGATGCCGGTTTCCAGCAGTTCCACCGAGGGCGACAGTTCGTCGAATTTCGGGGCCGGCTGGTGAATGGCGCGCTTTTCATCGGACTGGATGGCGCCGCGCTCGTCGATGGGGCGGCCCAGCACGTCCATGATGCGGCCCAGGGTGCCCTGGCCGACCGGCACCGAAATCGGGGCGCCGGTGCCGGCCACGGACATGCCGCGGCGCAGGCCGTCGGACGAACCCATGGCAATGGTGCGCACCACGCCGTCGCCCAGCTGCTGCTGGACTTCGAACGTCAGACCTTTTTCCGCGAAAGCGGAGGACTCGTCAGTCAAGGTGAGCGCGTCGTAGATGTTGGGGATGCTGTCGCGGGGGAACTGAATGTCCACCACTGCGCCGATGCACTGAACGATAGTACCGTTGCTCATGTTTAGTCCTATAGATTCTGGGGTTGACCTGGCGTGCGTCGATCAGACCGCCGCAGCGCCGCCCACGATTTCCGAAATTTCCTTGGTGATGGCCGCCTGACGGGTCTTGTTGTAGACCAGCTGGAGGTCGCCGATGACTTTCTTGGCGTTGTCGGAGGCCGCTTTCATGGCTACCATCCGCGCAGACTGCTCGCTCGCCATGTTTTCCGCCACGGCCTGGTACACCAAGCCTTCGACATATCGCATCAGCAGATCGTCGATGACAGTCTGGGAATCCGGCTCGTACAGGTAATCCCAACCGTACTGCGTATCCAGCGAGTCGTCTTCTTGTTCGCCCGCCTGGAACGGATCGCTCAGCCCCGAAGGCAGCGGCAACAGACGGATGAAACTGGGGTCCTGCTTCATCGTGTTGATGAAGCGGCTGGTCGCCAGATAAACCGCGTCGACCTTGCCATCGATGAAGTCATCGATCTGGGCCTTGATGGCGCCGATCAGCCGTTCCAGGTTGGGAGCATCGCCCAGCTGGACTTCCGAAGACACCACGTTGACGCCCACCCGATTGAGCAGGCTCAGGCCCTTGGAGCCCAGCGCTGTCGCCTGGACGCGCACGCCTTGCTGTTCGAATTCCTTGATTCGCGCCAATGCCAGGCGCGAGATGTTGGTATTCAAACCGCCGCACAGACCTTTGTCGGTCGTGACCAGCACGACGCCGACAGCCGACAGCTTCGGACGTTCCACCATGTACGGGTGGGTGTAGTCCGGGTTCGCCTGCATCAGGTGCGCGGCAATCGCACGGACCTTGGTGGCGTAGGGACGACCAGCCCGCATGCGATCCTGCGCTTTGCGCATTTTCGATGCGGCGACCATTTCCATCGCCTTGGTGATCTTGCTCGTGTTTTGCACGCTCTTGATCTTGGTTCGAATTTCCTTGATTCCGGCCATTCCACTATTTCCTTGGGCTGACCAGGGCGCCTGTCAGCGCCCCGGATGCAACTTAAAACGTGCCGTGCTTCTTGAACTCTTGGATTGCGGCGCCCAGTGCGGCGTCGTCTTCCTTGGACAGTTCCTTCACGTCTTCGATGCGCTGGATCAGGGCTTCGTGCTTGGACTTCAGGAAGTCCTTCAGGGCCTTTTCGAACGACAGCACCTGAGCGACTTCCAGGTCGTCCAGATGACCGTTGTTGACTGCGTACAGAGCAACGGCCAGTTCCCAGACCTGCTGCGGCTGGTACTGAGGCTGCTTCAGCAGTTCGACCACGCGCTTGCCGCGTTCCAGCTGGCGACGGGTGGCGTCGTCCAGATCGGAGGCGAACTGCGCGAAGGCAGCCAATTCACGATACTGAGCCAAGTCGGTACGAATACCGCCGGACAGCTTCTTCACGACCTTGGTCTGAGCCGAGCCACCCACGCGCGACACCGAGATACCGGCGTTGATGGCGGGGCGGATACCGGCGTTGAACAAGTCGGTTTCCAGGAAGATCTGGCCGTCGGTAATCGAGATGACGTTGGTCGGCACGAAAGCGGACACGTCGCCGGCCTGCGTTTCGATGATCGGCAGCGCCGTCAGCGAACCGGTCTTGCCCTTGACGGCGCCGTTCGTGAACTGTTCGACATAGTGTTCGTTGACACGAGCCGCGCGTTCCAGCAGGCGGGAGTGCAGGTAGAACACGTCGCCGGGGTAGGCTTCGCGCCCAGGCGGGCGGCGCAGCAGCAGCGAGACCTGGCGATAGGCCCAGGCTTGCTTGGTCAGATCGTCATAGACGATCAGCGCGTCTTCGCCGCGATCGCGGAAGTATTCGCCCATGGTGCAGCCGGAATACGCAGCCAGATACTGCATAGCGGCGGAATCAGAGGCGGCAGCGGCCACGACAATGGTGTATTCCAGCGCGCCGTGCTCTTCCAGTTTGCGCACCACGTTGTTGATCGTGGAGGCTTTCTGGCCGATGGCGACGTAGACGCAGGTAACGCCCTTGCCTTTCTGGTTGATGATGGTGTCGACGGCCACGGCGGTCTTGCCGGTCTGACGGTCACCGATGATCAGTTCGCGCTGACCGCGACCAATCGGCACCATCGAGTCGATGGCCTTTTGGCCGGTCTGCAGCGGCTGAGACACGGATTGACGTGCGATCACGCCCGGCGCGACCTTTTCGATCACGTCGGTTTCCTTGGCATTGATCGGGCCCTTGCCGTCGATCGGAGTGCCCAGGGCATCGACCACGCGGCCTTTCAGTTCGGGGCCGACCGGCACGGCAAGAATCTTGCCCGTGGTCTTGACCGAATCGCCTTCGGACACGCCGACGTAATCACCCAGCACCACGGCGCCGACGGAGTCGCGCTCGAGGTTCAGGGCCAGGCCGAAGCGGTTGTTGGGGAATTCGAGCATTTCGCCCTGCATCACATCGGACAAACCGTGGATGCGGGTGATACCGTCGGTCACGGACACCACCGTGCCCTGCGTGCGGACATCGGTGGACGCGCCCAGGCCTTCGATGCGGCTCTTCAGCAGTTCGCTGATCTCGGACGGGTTAAGTTGCATGGTAAGACTCCTGGAATCCTGTTGTGTGGCCCGCCGTCATGCGGCCAGCGTATCGCGCAGACTGGCCAGACGGGCCTGCACGGAAGTGTCAAGCACATGATCGCCGACGGCGACGCGCACCCCGCCGATCAGTTCCGGATCAACCGTCACCTGCGACTTGAGTTTGAGGCCGAACTTGCGCTCCAGACCCTGCAGCAGACTGGACACCTGCGCATCATCCAGCGGGAAGGCGCTGGTAATCCGGGCCAAGGCCGTGCCTTCGACCCGGTTACGCAAGAGTTCGAATTGTTCCGCCACCTGCGGCAGCACCTGGACCCGGCCGTTTTCGACGACCAGCTCCACCAGATTGGCGGCCTGAGGCGGCAACTGCTGGGGCACCAGACTGGTCAGCAGCTGAACGCGTTGTGCATTGTTCAGGCGCGGATCGCCCAGGGTTTCCAGCACATCGGGCAGGCTGGAAACCTGTGCCAGCAGGGACAGCACGCCAGACCATGATTCAAGACCCTGCGCGTCGTTGCGCACAGCCTCGAACAGGGCTTCGGCGTAAGGCCGCGCGATTGTAGATAGTTCAGCCATGACCCGCCCCGATCAGAGTTGTGCCTGGAGCTGATCCAGCAGATCAGCATGCGCCTTGGCGTCGACTTCGCGGCGCAGGATCTGTTCAGCACCCTGCACAGCCAGCGCGGCGACTTCAGCACGCAAAGTTTCACGTGCGCGCTGCGCTTCTTGGGCCGCATCCTGCCGAGCCTGAGCAACGATGCGGGCCTTTTCGGCTTCCGCTTCGCGGCGGGCTTCGTCAATCAGCATGGCTGCCTGCTTTTCAGCTTCGGCCAAACGGGCATGATTGTCCGTTTTGGATGCCGCTTCGATCAGGCTGACACGAGCCTGCGCCTGGGCGAGATCAGCCTTGCCCTTTTCGGCGGCAGCCAGACCGTCGGCGATTTTCTGGCGACGATCATCGATTGCCTTCGTCAGGGGCGGCCAGATGAATTTCATCGTAAACCAGCCCAGAACGAAAAACACGATCATCTGGAAAAAGAGAGTCGCGTTTAAATTCACGGTCGTTTCCCTAATTTACCCACTCGTGCCTTGTGGCGAACCCACAAGGCACCAAACCTGGCTGCCCGCCCTCTGAAACAGTGGTCGGCTCAGCCCCTGGCCTGCCCAGGCAGGCCTGCGCGATCAGCCGACGAACGGGTTGGCGAACGCGAACAGCATGGCCAGACCCACGCCGATCAGGAAGGCGGCGTCAATCAGACCAACCAACAGGAACATCTTGGTTTGCAGGGTGTTCATCAGTTCGGGCTGGCGTGCGGAGGCTTCGAGGTATTTGCCACCCATCAGGCCGATACCGATGCAAGCACCGATGGCGCCCAGACCGATGATCAAACCGCAAGCCAGAGCAACGAATGCAACGTTGGTCATAACAACTCCTTGGTAAGTAAACGTTGTTTAGTCAGAAAACAAAATCAGAAATTAGTGGCCTTCGTGCGCCAACCCGATATACACCAGAGTCAGCATCATGAAGATGTATGCCTGCAGCAGCACGATCAGGATATGGAAGATCGCCCACGCCGAGCCGGCCAGCACGTGCCCGAATGCCAGGCTGATGCTGGTCGCATCCGCCCCCACCCAGGCCCCCCCCAGCAAGGCGATCAGCATGAACAGCAGTTCGCCCGCATACATATTGCCGAACAGCCGCATGCCCAGAGAGACGGTCTTGGCGACGTATTCGATGAGATTGAGCAGCAGATTGAACGGGGACAGCACCAGGGCGCCCACACCATGCGCGTGAAACGGCGCGGTGAAGAGTTCTTTGACGAAGCCGCTCACGTGCTTCATTTTGATGCCGTAATACAGAGTCAGCAGCAGCACGCCCAGCGACATGCCCATGGGGATGTTCAGGTCGGCGGTGGGCAGGATGCGGTGATAGTACAGGGGATCGGAATGATCGGCGCCCAGGCCGACCATGCGGAAGATCCAGCCCACCAGATCCACAGGGATCAGGTCCAGCGTATTCATCAGGGTGATCCACAGGAATACGGTCAGGGCCAGAGGCGCTGCGTACAAGCGGGATTTTTCATTGGGGACGATGTTCTTGGCTTCTTCGTAGACCATGCCCACCAGCATTTCCACGGACATCTGGAAACGACCGGGAACGTCGGTCGTGGCACGCCGGGCGGCACGCCACAGGAAGTAGATGACAATGGCCCCCGTCAGGATGGACCAGAACAGGGAGTCGTAGTTCACGACGCCGAAGTTGGCAATGATGTCCTGCTTGTGCCCGAGGTTATTCAGGTGCACCAAATGGTGTTGAATGTATTCGGACTGAGGCGTCGTTACTGCGTCGGTCATCGGTAAGCCCTTCAAACGTAATCAAATCATGGCAGGCGGCGCAAGGCCAGCAACACCACATACC
>NZ_JBATXG010000031.1:0-44290 GCF_049673105.1 Castellaniella sp. | reverse complement strand
GCCTGCCGTCGCGCCCCAGGTGGTGCCGATGGTGCAAGGCGCCGATCTGGACGCTTTGGCCGGGTTCATCCAGGCCTGTCAGCAATGTGCCCGACACGAGCAGCGCCTGCGGGCCGTTCCGGGCGCCGGGCGGACGGAGCGCCCCTATTACCTGATCGTCGCGGAACAACCGGGCATCGACGACGAAGTCGCCGGCCAGCCTTTCCAGGGGGATTCCGGTCGCCTGCTGGCCGCTATGCTGACTGCCGCGCGCTTGCCGAATGCGGATGAACGCTATGGCACCTACGTGATGAAATGCCGGGCGCCGGGCGGACACGAACCCGATCCGGCGGAGATCGCCGCCTGCAGGCCGTATTTGCACCGGGAAATCGATCTGCTGCGACCGCGCTGGATCCTGGCGCTGGGGCGGGTGGCGGCGCAGGCCGTGCTGGGCGGATCCGCCGATCTGGAGGCCTTGCGCGGCGCCTCGCACCCGTATCAGCCGGCCAATGGCCCCGCCATCCCGGTCTGGGTCACACATCAGCCGGCATCGTTATTGGTCCGATCGGCCCTGAAGGCCGAGGCCTGGCGCGATCTGGTCGGTCTGGCGCAGGCGGTCCGGGCAGCGGCGGAAAAATCCGACGCCTGATCCCCGGCTAGCGCAAGGCCGTGCCGTGCCCCGTCTGCCCGATCTGGCTTTCCAGTTCGGGGTGGGCGCGGTGGTTCAGGCGGTTCCACTGGATGAACACCAGCATCAGGCAGGCGACCAGGATGCCGAACAGGGCGATGATGGCGTTGATGGGCAGACCCAGCCACAGCATCAGGCTATAGACGGCCAGCATCAGCAAAATATTCAGTTGTTCGTTGAAATTCTGCACGGCGATGGAATGGCCGGCTGACAGCAGAACGTGGCCCCGGTGTTGCAGCAGCGCATTCATGGGCACCACGAAATACCCCGACAGACCGCCGATCAGCAGCAGCAGACAGTAGACGGCGAAGGGTTCGTAGACCAGGGGCATCAGCAGCACGATCAGCCCCATCACCACCCCGACGGGCAGCACCGACAAGGCGCGGCGCAGGGGTACGCGGCCAGCCAGCATGGCGCCGACGACGGTGCCGAAAGCGGCCACCCCCATCAGGACGGATGCCTGATCCAAGCGGTAGCCCAGGTGCTGGGCGCCCCATTCGATGACGATGAATTGCAGAGTGGCGCCGGCCCCCCAGAACAGGGTGGTGACCGCCAGGGAAATCTGCCCGAGCTTGTCCGACCAGAGAATCCGCACATAGTTGGCGAAGTTGCGGATCAAGGCGACGGGGTGGGTTTGCTGGCGCGGGTAGTAGGCGTGCGTGTCGGGGATCAGCAGATTGCAGATGGCGGCGGCGATATAGACCAGCCCGATCATCAGGATGGCGCATTGCGCGGTATTGTCGACCAGGCTGTCCACCCAGTCGAGGGACATCAGCCAGGCCGAAATAGCGGGACTGATCAGCGCGCCGCCCAGCACCGTGCCGACGATGACGGACAGAACCGTCAGGCCTTCGATCCAGCTATTGCCTTTGACCAGCAGTTCGGGGGGCAGCATTTCTGTGACGATGCCGTATTTGGCCGGGGAATAGGCGGCTGCTCCGATGCCGACAATCGTGTAGGCAGCGAAGATCAGGATCAGTTGATGGTCGTGGCTGAATCCGAAAGCCCCATAGCTGAACATCAGCAGACATCCCCAGGTCTTGAGCGCGTTGGAGGCGAACATGACCCGGCCCTTGGGGAAGGAATCCGCAAAGGCGCCGACAAAGGCCGCCAGCACGACGTAGGCCAGGGCAAACCACCATTTCATCATGGGGGCCATCCAGTCCGGGCCACTGAGATCGGCGATCAGGCCGATGGCAGCGATCAGCAAGGCGTTGTCCGCGATGGACGACAGCGCTTGCGCCGCCATGACCATATAAAAGCCTTTGTTCAATCGCAGACCCCGAAGTGGTTGATGATGGGTCGGCACCACAGTGCGCAACGGTAAAATCGAGTTGCAGTATAGCGGGTAACGGGGGGAAGGTCGGTCTGGACCGCACAGGCGGGACGGCGGGGGTCTTATCCCGGTGCGTTATCATACGCTGTTGCGATTCACCTGAATTTTGCCCACCAGACTTCCGTGCGCCTCACGCAGATAAAACTTGCCGGATTCAAGTCCTTTGTGGATCCGACCGTGATTCCCACGCCCAGTGAACTGGTCGGCGTGGTGGGTCCCAACGGCTGCGGGAAATCCAACATCATCGACGCCGTACGCTGGGTGCTGGGGGAAACCAAGGCCTCGGAACTGCGCGGCGCGTCGATGCAGGACGTGATCTTCAATGGCTCGGGCCAGCGCAAGCCCGCCGCCAGGGCATCGGTCGAACTGGTCTTTGACAACGCTCAGGGGCGGGCCGCCGGCCAATGGTCCACCTTTGCGGAAATCGCGGTGCGTCGCGTCCTGACGCGCGACGGCGCCAGCAGCTATTTCGTCAATAATCAGCCGGTGCGCCGGCGCGACATCCACGATATCTTCCTGGGGACCGGCCTGGGCGCGCGTGGCTACGCCATCATCGGCCAGGGCATGATCAATCGCCTGATCGAGGCTCGCCCCGAGGAATTGCGCGTCTATCTCGAAGAAGCCGCCGGGGTGTCCCGCTACAAGGAACGCCGCCGGGAAACGGAAAACCGGCTGCAGGACACGCGCGAAAACCTGACGCGCCTGGACGATATCCTGCGCGAACTGGCGGCACAGCTGGAAAAACTGGAATCCCAGGCGCAGGTGGCAGCCGATTACCGGGCGCTGCAGGCCGATGGCGAACTCAAGCAGCACGCTTTGTGGCTGCTGCGCGAGGAAGCCGCCCGCGCCAGCCGCCAGACTCTGGCGGTGGACACCGAACGCGCTCAGGCCGAACTGGAATCCGCCGTGGCCGGCTTGCGGTCCTTGGAAACCGACCTGGAATCCCGGCGCGAGGGGCATTTTTCCGCCAGCGAGGCGGTGCATCAGGCTCAGGGCCGGCTGTTCGAGGCCGGTGCTCAGGTCAGTCGTCTGGAAGCCGAGATCCGGCACGTGGTGGACTCTCGCCACCGCTTGCAGGCGCGTCGCACCCAGCTGCAGGCTCAGATGCAGGAATGGGGCGATCAGCAGACCCATAGCCAGGGCGCCATCGAAGACGTTCAGGAACAGATCGACGAAGCCCTGGCACGGGCTGAAATACTGGCTATCCAGGCGCAGTCGGCCCAGGACGGCCTGCCCGAACTGGATGCGCAGCTACGGGCCTTGAACCTGCAGCGCGATGAATGGCGGCGTGGCCTGTCGCGCACGGAACAAGATCTGGCGCTGGCTGCCCAGGCGCAGCGCGAAGCCGATCATCAGTGGCGTAGCCTGGATGACCGCCGTCAGCGCCTGCAAGCCGAACGCCAGGCGCTGGGCGCCCCCGATCCTGCCGAATTGCAGCGCTGGGAAGGCGAATGCAAGGTGGCCGATGCGCGCCTCGAAGAAGCCCAGGCCCGATTGCTGGAATTGGAAGCCCGCCAGCCGGATCTGGAAACGGCGCTGGCGCATACGCAGCAGGCCAGTCAGGCAGCGCGGCTGGATCTGGAAAGATTGGACGCACGCCGTCAGGCGCTGATCGCGCTGCAGGAAAAGATTCAATCCGAAGACGCGCTGGAACCCTGGCTGCAGCGCCAGGGGCTGCATCGTCTGGGCCGTCTGTGGCAGCAGTTGCAGGTGGATGCCGGCTGGGAATCCGCCCTGGAAGCCGTGCTGCATGAACGGATGAATGCGCTGGGTCTGCGCACGCTGGACCACGTGCAGGCCTTCGTGCAGGATGCTCCACCGTCCCGGCTGGCGTTTTACCAGACGCCTGATCAGGCGCCGGCGGCGCTGGCGGCGCCGAATGGCGCCGTGCCCTTGCTGGATCGGGTACGGACGCGGGATGCGGCCTTGCAGCCCTTGCTGGCCAGTTGGCTGCAGGGGGTGTTTGTCTCCGAAGGCTTGGGTCAGGCCCTGTCGCGTCGCCACGAATTGCCGCCTGCCGGCGTGTGGGTCGTCCAGGCCGGGCATCGGGTCGATGGCTGCAGCGTGCGTTTTTACGCCGCCGATTCCGAGCAGGCCGGCCTGCTGGCCCGCCAGCAGCAGATCGAAAATCTGGCGCGTGAGATCCGGGCGGCGCAGCTGATCGCCGACCAGGCGCTGGATGCCCATGCGCAGGCCGATGCCGAGCGCCGCGCCCTGGAACAGGCGCTGCAGCCGGCGCGTGTGCAGATTGCCGAGCGCATGCGGGCCCAGCACGACGCCAGGCTGCAGCATCACCAGATCAGCCAGCAGATGGCCCGCTCGGAAGAGCAAACCAACCGCCTGGATCGCGATCTGCAGGAAATCACGGCCCAGCAGATGGAACTGGCCAGCCGCCGCGACGAGGCCGAAGCGCGCTTTGAATCCTTGGATGCCGTGCTGGCCGAACAGCAGGAACGCCAGGCGGATCTGGATCTGCAGATCGAATCCCTGGCGCATCGGGCCGAACAGAGCCGTCAGCAGGGGCGAGACCAGGAACGTGCCGCCCAGGAAGCCGATTACGCGGTGCGGTCTTTGCGCCATCGTCTGGATGAGTTGCATCGCACCATGCAGCTGGCGTCCGAGCAAGCCCGGCGGTCCGGGGCCGAATTGGAATCCCTGCAAGGCGAATTGTTCGAGCTGGATGAGTCCGTCGCCCAGGCAGGTTTGCAGGACGCTCTGGAATCGCAGGCGGCCTGCGAAGAAGCCCTGCGCCAGGCGCGCCAGCAGCAGGACCACGCTGCCGCCGCCTTGCGCGAGGCCGACGAGGGCCGCCTGACGAGGGAACGTGCGCTGGACCCTTTGCGGGCGCGGATCACCGAACTGCAGTTGAAAGAACAGGCGTCGCGCCTGTCGGTGGAACAGTTCGCCGAACAGCTCGATGCCCGGCAGGTCGACCGCGCCGCTTTGCGGCGCCACTTGGCCGAACAGCCACCGCAATGGCAGCGGCTGGACTGGCTGCAATCCGAAGTCCAGCGGATTTCACGGCGTATCGAATCGCTGGGCGCCGTCAACCTGGCCGCGCTGGACGAACTGACCGCCGCCCGGGATCGCAAGGGCTTTCTGGACACCCAGCGGGCCGATTTGATGCTGGCCATCGACACCCTGGAAAATGCGATTCGCAAGATCGACCGGGAAACCCGCGAGTTGCTGTCTCAGACCTTTCAGCAGGTGAACCAGCATTTCGGTGAGCTGTTTCCGCAATTGTTCGGGGGCGGAGAAGCCCGCCTGACCATGACCGGTGACGAAATCCTGGATGCCGGGGTGCAGGTCATGGCGCAGCCGCCCGGAAAACGCAACAGCACGATTCACCTGCTGTCAGGGGGAGAAAAGGCCCTGACGGCAACGGCGCTGGTGTTCGCCCTGTTCAAGCTCAATCCGGCGCCATTCTGTTTGCTGGACGAGGTCGATGCGCCGCTGGATGATGCCAATACGGAACGCTATGCCAATCTGGTGCGGGGAATGAGCGGTCAGACGCAGTTCCTGTTTATCTCACATAATAAAATCGCCATGCAGATGGCGCGGCAACTGGTCGGTGTGACGATGCAGGAACAAGGTGTGTCGCGAATCGTGGCGGTGGATATGGATTCAGCCTTGCAGTGGGTCGCCGAGGCGGTCTGAACAGGATAACGAGGTCTTTATGAGCGACTTGCAGATTTTGCTGATTTCGATAGGGGCAGCCCTGATTGTCATTGTCCTGCTGTACAACGGCTGGCAGGAATGGCGGGCGCGACGCAGCATGCGGACGACGCTGCCTGAATCCGAACAAGATGTGCTCATGCAGGACATCCAGCCCAGGCGGGAACCCAGCCTTTGGGAATCTGCCCGCGCCGTTGCGGTGGACGAGTCCCCCGAAATCGACCCGGCCTGTGAAGCCGTGATCGATATCGCTCTGGTGCATCCGGTCTCGGGGGAATCCTTGAACGAGGCGGTGCAGTCCATCGTGCGAGTGGGCAAGAAGCCCGTGCGCGTCTTTGCCGAGCGCGAGGGCGGCGGTCATCGCACCCGGCTGCGACCTGAAGAATCCTACGTGGCGCTGCAGCTGGCCGTCGTGATGGCCAATCGGGGCGGCGCCCTGACGGCCATCGAATGGTCGAACCTGTGGACATTGGCCCAGAATCTGGCCGAGCGCTTCGATGGCCAGATCGAGGCCCCGGAACAGGACGTCGTCCTGAACCAGGCCGCCGAGCTGGATGCCCGATGCGCGGCCATGGATGCTCAGGTCGGCCTGATTTTGCAGTTGGCGGTGCCGCGTGCCCCCGCCGCCATTACCGCCGCCGCCGCCGAGGCCGGTTTTGTGCAGGCGCGCGGACAGTGGGCCTGGATGGCTGAAAATGGCTTGCCACGCTTTGTACTGCAGGTCGATCAGTCAGCTGGCGATCTCAGCCATCGGGCCGATCTGATTCTGGACGTGCCCAACAGCATTCCGGATGATCAGGCCTTCAGCCGCATGGTTGCCGTGGGGCGCGATCTGGCGCAGCGCCTGGAGGCCCACGTGCTGGATGATCAGGGCCGTACCTTTCAGGATGCCTCGGCGCCCGCCATCGACAAGCAGATCAGCGCGCTGTACGATCAGTTGGATCAGGCCGGTTTTCTGGCGGGCACCGAACGCACGGCCCGGGTGTTTTCGTGACCGATGATGCGCTGCGCCAGCGCCTGCTGGCCTTGCGGACCGAGATCGAGGCCCACAACCATCGTTATTACGTGCTGGATGATCCCTCGGTGTCGGATGCGCACTATGACCGCCTGATGGCGGACTTGCAAGCCATCGAACATGACCATCCCGATTGGGTGACCCCGGATTCTCCGACCCAGCGGGTCGGCGCGGCACCTGCCGGGCATTTTGCGCCGGTGCGGCACGCCGTGCGCATGCTGTCCTTGGGCAATGCCTTCGAAGATCAGGACATTCTGGCGTTTGATGAACGGGTGACGGGGATTTTGCTGGAATCCGGCCTGTTGACCCCGACCGGGCAGGTGGATCAGGCCGATGGGCCGCAGCATGAACTGTTCCCGGCGCCGGGCGCCGGCAAGCAGCCCGCGCACGGCGTGGCCTATGTGGCGGAATACAAATTCGACGGCCTGGCGGTCAGCCTGCGCTACGAGCAGGGCCGGCTGACGCAGGCGGCGACCCGGGGTGATGGCTCGGAAGGCGAGGACATCACCGCCAATATCCGCACGCTGCGATCCGTGCCGCTGCGTTTGCACGGCGACGCTGCGCCTGCGGTGCTGGAAGTGCGCGGCGAAGTCCTGATGGCGCGGGCGGATTTTGCCCGCCTGAACGAACAGCAGCTGGCGCGGCGAGAAAAGCCGTTCGTCAATCCGCGCAATGCCGCAGCCGGTAGCTTGCGTCAGTTGGACCCCCAGGTGACCGCACAGCGGCCTCTGCGGTTTTATGCGTACGGCTGGGGCCAGATTCAGGATGCTGCCGGTCATGATTTGCGGCCTCGGGCCACGCAGGCCGCCATGCTGGATTGGTTGGCGGGTTTTGGTTTTGCCGTCAGCCCCGGGCGGCAGCACTGTCGGGGGGCTGCGGAACTGCTGCGCTTTTATGCCGCCGTCGGCGCCGCGCGGGCCAGTCTGCCTTACGACATCGACGGGGTGGTCTACAAGGTCGATGATCTGCGGGCGCAGGAAGTCCTGGGTTTTGTCGCGCGCGCGCCGCGCTTTGCCATTGCCCACAAATTTCCCGCCCAGGAAGAAACCACCCGCTTGCTGGGCATCGATGTTCAGGTCGGACGCACCGGAGCGCTGACGCCGGTAGCCCGGTTGCAGCCGGTATTCGTCGGCGGCGTGACCGTGACGAATGCGACTTTGCACAACGAGGATGAAATCCATCGTAAAGACGTGCGCATCGGCGATACCGTCATCGTGCGTCGCGCCGGCGACGTGATCCCCGAGGTCGTCGGTCCGGTGCTGGAACTGCGCCCGGCGGACGCGCTGCCCTTTGATCTGCTGGCGGTCTGTCCCGTTTGCCCGGTCTGTGGTTCGGCCATCGAAAGGCTGGAAGGCGAGGCGATCACCCGTTGCACCGGCGGCTTGTTCTGCCCCGCGCAGCGCAAACAGACGCTGTGGCATGCCGCCAGCCGCAAGGCCCTGGACATCGACGGTCTGGGCGACAAATTGATTGAACAACTGGTGGATGGGGGGCGTGTCAGCACCCTGGCGGATCTGTATGGGCTGGGCGAACTGGAATTGTCCACTTACCCGCGCATGGGGCAGAAATCCGCGCAGAATCTGGTGCAGGCCATAGACCAGAGCCGCCGCCCGCCGCTCTCGCGGCTGCTGTATGCCTTGGGCATCCGCCATGTGGGCGACACCACTGCGCGCGATGTCGCCCGCCATTTCGGGTCCATGCAGGCCATCATGGATGCCTCCGAAGACGATCTGCTGCAGGTGCCGGACGTGGGGCCGGTGGTTGCGGCTTCCATCCGCCGCTTTTTCGCCGAAGCGCATAACCGCGAAGTGGTCGCTGCGCTGCAGGCAGCGGGGGTCGAACCGCAGGCCGATGTCGCCCCGGCTGGCGCCAAACCCCTGGCCGGTAAAACGCTGGTCTTGACCGGTACGATGCCCACCCTGACGCGCGACGAAGCCACGCGCCGGATCCTCGCGGCAGGCGGCAAGGTCAGCGGTTCGGTATCGCGCAAAACCGCCTGGGTGGTCGCCGGCGATGAAGCCGGCAGCAAGCTGGCCAAGGCAGAAGAGCTGGGTGTCCCGGTGCTGGACGAGGCCGGCCTGCTGGCGCTGCTGAGCGGGTGATCGGATTTCGTCCCGGACGGGGGCAATCATGAAAAAAGCGGCTTTCCGTGAAGGAAAGCCGCTCTGTCGGTGAGCCGAATGGGCCCTGGCGTGATTATTTCTCAGCGCTCTTGTCTACGATCTTGGCGTCCTTTATCAGGCCCTTCTGGTATTCGCTCAGGGCTTGCTGGCGCATCATTTCTTCCAGCTGAGGCTTGGCTTCGTCAAAGGATGGGAAAGTGACAGGCCGCTCGTCTTCGACCTGGATCACATGCCAGCCGAACTGGGTCTGGACCGGCGCGCTGCTGATCTGGCCTTTCTTCATGCTTTCCACTGCCTGGGCGAATTCGGGCACGTAGTTGCTGGTCGGGCCCCAGCCCAGTTCGCCGCCGTTCTTGCCGCTGCCGGTGTCGATGGAGTCTTTTTTCGCTGCGGCTTCAAAGGTGACCTTTTTCGCCTTGATGGACTTGATCAGGGCTTTGGCCTGGTCTTCTTCCTTGACCAGAATGTGACGCAGCTTGTATTCCTTGCGGTCGCCCTGGTCGGCCTTGATGGTGTCGTATTCTTTTTTCAGATCGGCTTCGGTGACGGGGTTGTCCTTCAGGTGCTTGGCCATCAGGGCGCGCACCAGGATGCTTTGCGAAGCCAGTTCGGTTTCCTGCTGGACGGCGGGGTCTTTTTGCAGCCCGGCCTTTTCGGCGGCCTGGACGGCGACCAAGCGGTTGATCATTTCCTGCTTGACCTGCGCGCGCAGCTGCGGGGAGTCCTGCGCGCCCTGGCTGACGAGCAGGCTGACGAACTGGTCGAATTTGGCTTGGGAAATCCCCTGGCCGTTGACTGTGACGAGATCCTTGGCATAGACCGGCAGCGCCAGAGAGCAGGCCAGAGCCACAACAGCAATACGTTTCATGAAAGTCCTTGGTTGGGGGGAATGCTGGCCTCAATGGCCAATGCGTGAATCGGATGAGGCATCAGGTCCCGCACGCAATCATACACAAGGCGATGGCGTGCCAGGGTTCCCAGCCCCTCGAACTGTTTGGACACGATTTTCACTCGAAAGTGCCGTGCACCGCCTTGGGCGCCCGCATGCCCGACATGCAGATGGGATTCGTCGATCAGATCGAGCGAGTCCGGCGCCAACTGCTGCAGCCGGTCCAGCAGTTGGCGGCGAAGGTCGTCAGCATCCGAAACGGGCGGCGTTCCGGCTGTCATGAGGGATCCGTGGGTTTGGCGGGGGGCGTGTCGGTCGAGGCATCGGCCTGAATGTGCCGACCCAGCCATACCGACTGCACGACCACGAAAAGCAGCAGCAGGATCATCAGGCCGAAGACCTTGAAATTGACCCATTGCGATTCCGTGAACCGCCCGGAAAAGGCGACATACAGGTTCAGCGCCCCGGAGGCGATGAAAAATCCTGCCCAACTGTCGTTCAGACGATTCCAGGCCTGGTCGGGCAGCGCGACTTTGTCGCCCATCAGGCGGCGCATCAGATTGCGACCGGTGAACAGACGCGCGCCCAGAAGAATCACGGCGAACAGCCAGTACAGGACCGTGGGCTTCCATTTGATGAAGGTGTCGTCGTGCAACAGCAGCGTCGCGCCGCCGAATACGACGATGACCGTCAGATTGATCCAGTGCGTGCCTTCGATGGTGCGGCGCGTCAGGCGCAGCCACAGGATCTGGGCGATGGATGCCGCCATGGCGACGCCTGTGGCGACGTAGATGTCGGCAAAGCGGAAGGCCAGGAAAAACAGGATCAGAGGGAAAAGGTCGAAAAGAAGCTTTTTCATTCGGCCGGAGTGAAGGTCAGTGAAAGGGAATTGATGCAGTAGCGCAGACCGGTCGGCGCGGGGCCGTCGGGAAATACATGGCCCAGATGCGCGCCGCAGGCGGCGCACAGGGTTTCGATGCGGATCATACCGTGGCTGGTGTCGCGTTCTTCGCGGATGCGGTCCGGGGCGATCGGTTCGAAATAGCTGGGCCAGCCGCAACCGGCGTCGAATTTGGCGTCGGAAACGAACAAAGGCGTACCGCAGCACACGCAAGCGTAGGTGCCCGCCTGAGAATGATCCCAATAGCGACCGGTGAACGGACGTTCGGTATGTTTGAGACGCGTGACGGCGAACTCGTCCGGCGTCAGCTGTTCACGCCATTGGGCGTCGGTGCGTGTGACCTTATCCACGGAAAGCCAGTATTCGGTCTCTAAATCAGTAACTTGCTTATCTTAAACGACTTTTCCGGCGCTGTCCCTGGCTTGTCATCTTGGGTTTCATTTTGGCGGCCGTCGGGTTTTTTGCCGATATTCAGCAGCAAATTGCGTGTGCCTGAGATAATATGGCGCGCAGTTATGATTCATGCTGAAAACGGGCGGATTTGTCATCAGGGATTGCATAAAACCACCCGATAGAAAATTTTGATCCGCTATTGCAGCGCTCAACTACACGGAGACCACCATGATATCTACCCGTTCCTTTCGGCTGACTGTGGGGGTTGCCGCCCTGCTGGCTGCCTTGCCGCTGGCCGCCACTGCTCAGATCAAGGTCGGCGTGACCGTATCGGCCACCGGGCCGGCGGCTTCACTGGGGATCCCGGAACGGGACACGGTTGCGCTGCTGCCCACGCAGATCGGCGGCGAATCCGTGCAGTACATCATCCTGGACGATGCCACGGATACCACGCAGGCGGTCAAGAACATCCGTAAGTTCACGGCGGATGATCAGGTGGACGTGGTGCTCGGCACCTCGGTGACGCCCGCCTCGTTGGCCATGTCGGACGTGGCGGCGGAAACCGGGACGCCCATGATCAGCGTGGCGGCCAATGCCAAGCTGGTCGAGCCGGTGGAAGGCCCGCGCAAATGGATTTTCAAGACTCCGCAAAACGATGCGCTGATGGCCGGCGCCTTGGCCGACGCGATGGTCAAACAGAACGTGAAAACGCTGGGCTTTATTGGCTTTAGCGATGCCTACGGCGATGGTTGGCTGCAGGAAATGAAGGCTGCGGCAGAAGCCAAGGGCATTAAAGTCGTGGCTGCGGAACGCTTCGCCCGACCCGACACCAGCGTGACGGGCCAGGTGCTGAAGCTGCTGTCCGCCAAACCGGATGGCATTCTGATTGCTGCGTCGGGCACGCCGGTGGCGCTGCCGCAGCGCGAACTGGTCGAGCGTGGCTACAAGGGCCAGATCTACCAGACCCACGGCGCAGCCAACAGCGACGTGCTGCGGGTCTGCGGCAAGGCCTGCAACGGCATGATCCTGCCCGCCGGCCCGCTGCTGGTGGCGGAACAGCTGCCCGACAGCAATCCCGTGAAAAAGAGCGCCCTGGTGTACGTGCAGGCCTACGAGGGCAAGTACGGCGCCGGGACCACGAACACCTTCGGCGGCCACATGTGGGATGCGGGCCAGCTGATCAACGACGCGATCCCGCGCGCCCTGAAGACCGGGGCCAAGCCGGGTACGGCGGAATTCCGCGCAGCGCTGCGCGACGCCTTGGAACAGGTCAAGGAACTGCCGGCTTCCCAGGGGATCTTCACCATGAGCCCGACCGACCACGCAGGCCTGGACACGCGTGGCCGGGTCATGGTCAAAGTCGTCGATGGCAAATGGACCTATCAGCCGGATCTGTGAACATGATGATGGTTGGCTGCAAGCGCACGGAGCTGGCGTGGATCTGACGATTGCCCTGATTCTGCTGCAGGACGGCATCCTGAATGGCGCCATCTATGCCTTGCTCGGGCTGGCGCTGGTGCTGGTGTTCCTGGTGACCAGAGTGATTCTGATCCCGCAAGGAGAATTCGTCACGTTCGGGGCGCTGTCGCTGGCTTTCCTGGCCAATGGCAGGGTACCCGGCACGGCGTATTTGCTGGTGTTGCTGGGCGGTCTGGTCTGTCTGGCCGAGGCTGTCTCAGCCTGGCGCGCGCATCAGTGGCGCGGGTATGGGCGCACCTTGGCCTGGGCCTTGGCCTTGCCGCTGGTCTTGCTGGCGCTGGCTCCCCAGGTGGCCGGGGCAGGGGTGCCTTTGCCGGTGCAGGTCTTGTTTGCCCTGATGCTGGTCATTCCCATGGGGCCGATGATCTATCGCCTGGTCTATCAGTCGGTGGAGCAGGCCAGCGTACTGGTGCTGCTCATCATTTCCGTGGCGGTGCATTTTGCGCTGACCGGCCTGGGCCTGCTGTTTTTCGGCGCCGAGGGCTGGCGCGTGCCGGCGCTGGTCGAGGGCAGCGTGCAGATCGGTCCGGTGGAATGGACTGCCCAGACCTTTGTCGTGCTGGGGCTGTGCGCTGTATTGATTCTTGCGCTGTGGCTGTTTTTCAGCCGCACTCTGTATGGCCGCGCTCTGCGGGCCACCGCCGTCAACCGCCGAGGCGCCCGGCTGGTCGGTATCAGCACGCGGGTGGCGGGCAGTCTGACGTTCACGTTGGCGGCTGCGATCGGCGCGCTGTCCGGCATGCTGATCGCCGCCATGACGACCATTTACTACGACACCGGTTTTCTGATCGGCCTGAAAGGCTTTGTCGCCGCCATTTTCGGCGGCTTGGCCAGCTACCCCGTGGCAGCGGCAGGCGCTCTGTTCGTCGGTGTGCTGGAAGCATTCTCTTCGTTCTGGGCCAGCCCCTTCAAGGAAGCGATCGTGTTCACGCTGATCATTCCGGTGCTGCTGTGGCGCTCGTTCGGCAGTGTGCAGCTGGACGAGGAGGACTGATTCCATGCATCGTTTCTGGATAAAGGGGCTGGCGCTGCTGGTCCTGGCGCTGCTGCCCTGGATACCGGGGGTGCCGGCGTTCTGGATCACGCAGATGAATTACATCGGGCTGTACAGTCTGGTGGTCCTGGGGCTGGTCCTGCTGACCGGTGTGGGCGGGCTGACGTCCTTCGGACAGTCCGCTTTTGTCGGCTTGGGCGCGTATGCCACCGCCTGGCTGACGACGGCCATGGGGGTCTCGCCCTGGCTGGGCCTGCTGGCCGGCCTGCTGCTGACCTGTCTGGTGGCCTATGGGCTGGGCGTCATCACCTTGCGTCTGTCCGGGCACTATCTGCCGCTGTGCACGCTGGCCTGGTGTCTGGCCTTGTACTACCTGTACGGCAATCTGGATTTTCTGGGACGCTATGACGGGATCGCCGGCATTCCGCCGCTGATGCTGGGCGGCTGGTCGCTGGCGGCCAGCGAGTCCATGTACCTGCTGATCTGGCTGGTGCTGCTGCTGGCGCTGTGGGCCACGCATAATCTGCTGGATTCCCGTGCGGGGCGTGCCATCCGCGCCTTGCGCAGCGGCTCGATGGCGGAATCCTTTGGCGTCGATCTGGCGCATTACAAGGTGGTGATCTTTGTCTATGCCGCCTTGCTGGGCAGTGTGTCCGGCTGGTTGTATGCGCATATGCAGCGGGCCGTCAGCCCCAGCCCCTTTGGCCTGGGTTATGGCATCGAATACCTGTTCATGGCGGTGGTGGGCGGCGCCGGCAGCGTCTGGGGGGCGGTCGCCGGCACGGCGGCGGTGCTGATCCTGAAGGACCAACTGCAGAACGTGCTGCCCAAACTGGTCGGCACCGGCGTCAACCTGGAACTGCTGGCATTTGGCGTGCTGATGATTCTGGTGCTGCAATATGCTCGCGACGGCCTGTGGCCGGTGCTGGCGCGGATTGGGCAATGGCTGGGCAGGTGGCTGCCTGCCGGAGTGCCGGATCGGCAGCAGCCGGGCAGGGCAGCCGATCTGCCGCGGCGCGCCTTGCCGCCGTCCGGGCAGCTTGTGCTGGACGTCGACCGGGTGCGCAAGGAATTCGGCGGACTGGTCGCGGTGAACGACATCAGCTTTCAGTTGCGGGCCGGCGAGATCATGGGGCTGATCGGCCCCAATGGCGCGGGCAAGAGCACGACCTTCAATCTGCTCAGCGGGGTGACGCCGCTGAGCGGCGGTCAGGTGCGGTTCATGGGCGACCGCATTGACGGTCGCCCGGCCCATGACATCGCCCGCCGGGGCCTGGCGCGCAGCTTTCAGCACGTGCAGTTGCTGCCGGACATGACGGTGCTGGACAACGTCGCCTTGGGCGCGCATTTGCGCAGCCGGGCCGGCGTGCTCGCAGCCGCCTTGCGGCTGGATCGGGCGAGCGAAGCGTCGCTGCTGCAAGAGGCCGCGCGTCAGCTGGAACGGGTCGGCCTGGGCGATGTCATGCATCAGCCTGCCGGCAGCCTGCCGCTGGGCCGCCAGCGCATCGTGGAAATCGCCCGCGCCCTGTGCGGCGATCCCCTGCTGCTGTTGCTGGATGAACCGGCTGCCGGTCTGCGTTATCAGGAAAAGCAGGCGCTGGCCGCCGTGCTGGATCAACTGCGCCGCGAGGGCATGAGCCTGCTGCTGGTGGAACACGATATGGATTTCGTTATGAAATTGACCGATCATCTGCTGGTCATGGATTTCGGCACCCAGTTGGCGGAAGGCGTGCCGGCGGACATCCAGACCAATCCCGCCGTGCTGGAAGCCTATCTGGGCGGTCTCGACGATGACTGGGATGTCGCCGTGCCGGCGGCGGATTCCGCCGTCGGCCTGCCTCGGGAGGCCGTGTCGTGACGGTGGATTCAGAGACCATTCTGTCGGTCCAGGGGCTGTCGGCGCAGTACGGCAAGGTCGCCGCGCTGGATCCGCTGGATCTGACGGTCGGGCGGGGCCAGATCGTGACGGTCATCGGCGCCAACGGAGCCGGGAAATCGACTCTGCTCAATGCCCTGATGGGAGCTTTGCCGCAGCGCGGACATAGCCAGGGCCAGGTGCTGTTCCAGGGGCAGGCCATCCAGGATTGGGACATCGAACGCCGGGTAGGCTTGGGGCTGACCCTGGTGCCCGAACGGCGTGAACTTTTCGCCAGCATGTCGGTGCACGACAATCTGCTGCTGGGCGGGTTCCGCCTGTATCGGGCGGGTGTGCGCGGGTGGCGGGATACGCTGGACGAGGTCTACGCCTTGTTTCCGCGCTTGCGCGAACGGGCCGACCAGGCGGCGGGAACCCTGTCCGGGGGCGAGCGGCAGATGCTGGCGGTGGGCCGCGCCCTGATGGCCCGGCCATCCTTGTTGATGCTGGACGAACCCAGCCTGGGACTCGCGCCCCGCGTCGTGCGGGAAATCTTCCAGATCATCGCTAAGCTGCGCCGCACCGGGGTTTCCATCCTGCTGGTCGAACAGAACGCGCGGGCAGCCCTGCACGTGGCCGACGCCGGCTACGTCCTGGAAACCGGGTCTGTCGTTTTGCATGGCGCCGCCTCGATGCTGGCCGGCCACCCCCGAGTCATAGAAAGCTATCTAGGGCTTTCTGGAGCGCCACAGAAATCTTGAGGGTTCTATCGCATTGACGCGCCCGCAGCACCGGCGATACGCTCGAAGGGCAGCCCGCTCGGGGTATCCTGATCCTGTGTCCAGGGCTACGCAACACACAAGCATAATCAAGGGAGGCATTCCATGAAAATGAAGAAGCTGTTGCTGTGTCTGGCGATTTCTGCGGCGATTCCCCAGTTCGCCGGTGCAGCCGAGCCCCTGCGCATCGGCATCCTGAACGATCAGTCCGGTCTGTATTCGGATTTTGGCGGCGCCACATCGGTGACGGCGGCCCGGATGGCGGTGGATGACTTCGGCGGCGAGGTGCTGGGCCGCAAAATCGAGGTGTTGTCCGCCGACCACCAGAACAAGACCGACATCGCCACGTCTGTCGCTCGCAAATGGTTCGATCTGGACCATGTCGAGATGATCGGCGATCTGACCAATTCGGCGGTGGCTCTGGCGGTGCAGGGGCTGGCCCAGGAAAAGGGCAAGATCACGATTGCCTCCGGACCGTTTTCGGCTGCCCTGACCGGCAAGGCATGTTCTCCGACCGGCTTTCACTGGACGTTCGACACGTATGCCTCATCGGTGGGAACCGCCACCGGCCTGGTCAAGGAAGGCGCCAAGACCTGGTTCATCCTGGGGGCTGACTACGCCTATGGCAAGCAACTGGCGGCGGACCTGACCAAGGTCGTGACCAAAAATGGCGGCCAGGTCGTCGGCGAAGTCTTCCATCCGGTGGGTGCGTCGGATTTCGCCTCTTTCCTGTTGCAGGCCCAATCCTCTGATGCCCAGGCCGTCGCCCTGGCCAATGCAGGGTCCGATACCAGCAACAGCATCAAGCAGGCAGCCGAATTCGGCCTGACCAAAGGGGGGCAGAAACTGGTGGCCTTGGGCATCGTGATCAGCGATGTGCATGCGCTGGGTTTGGAAAAGGCGCAGGGCCTGGTGGCGACCACCCCGTTCTACTGGGACAGGGACGATGTCAGCCGCGCATTTTCCGCAAAATTTGAAAAACTGACGGAACGCAAACCCGGGATGGTGCAGGCCGGTGTGTATTCATCCACGCTGCATTACCTGAAAGCGGTCAAGGCGGCGGGCACGACGGACGGCAAGGCGGTGGCGGAAAAGATGCGCGAACTGCCGGTCGAAGACTTCTTTGCGCATCACGGAGAGGTCCGCAAGGACGGCTGGATGGCCCACGATATGTATCTGGTCCAGGTCAAGACCCCGGCGGAATCCAAAGGGCCGTGGGATTACTACCGGATCCTGCGTACCCTGCCAGCCGAACTGGTCTCGGTGCCTTTGTCCGAAAGCGCCTGCCCGCTGGTGAAGGGCTGACTCTCTGGGCCGCCGCCAGCCTGGCCTGGCGGCGGACACCCCCGGCAGGTTGGGCTGGCGGCGGAAACGGTTCCAGATTTGCGAGCGCTTGGGATGCCCTCGGCAGAATCAGGTCTTGGCTTTGAGCAGCTGCCGCCGGTGCAGCCATTCGCCGATGATGCCCCGGCGGAAAGTCAGTACGCAGATGACGAAGATCAGGCCGATCACGATGGTGACGGATTCGCCCAGCACGCGAAACCAGGTCATGCCGGTTTCCTGCATCAGAAAGCGTCCGACGTCGCCCACCTTGTTTTCCAGCGCCACGACAATGACGGCGCCCAGCACCGGCCCCGTCAGGGTACCCATGCCGCCGATCAGCGTCATCAGGATCACCATGCCCGACATCTGCCAGGTGGCGTCCGACAGCGTGGCAGAGACGAAGACCAGGGATTTGGTGGCGCCGGCCAGGCCGGATAGCGCCGCCGACAGCACAAAGGCCAGAAGCTTGAAGCGGTCGACGTGATACCCCAGAGAGGTCATGCGGGCTTCGTTTTCGCGGATGGCTTTCAGCGCCTGGCCAAATGGCGAATGCACTGTGCGCCAGATCAGCGCATAGCCCAGTACGAAGATCGCCATCACCACGTAGTACAGATTGATGTCCTGGCTGAGATCCAGGCCCAGGATGCTGCCGCGCGGAATGCCCTGCAGGCCGTCTTCGCCGCCGGTGAAGGGCGCCTGCAGGAAATAGAAGAACAGCATCTGCGCCAGGGCCAGCGTGATCATGGCGAAATAGATGCCGCTGCGTCGGATGGACAGCAGCCCGAACACCAGGCCCAGCAGGGCGGCGCTGGCCGTGCCGAACAGCAGGCCGCTGAAGGTCGACCAGCCCCAGACGCTGAGCGCCTGGCCGCAGGCGTAGCCGGCCAGGCCCAGGAAGGCCGCATGCCCGAAGGACAGCAGGCCTGTATAGCCCAGCAACAGGTTGAAGGCGCAGGCGAACAGGGCATAGCACATGACCTTCATGATGAAGATCGGGTAGGCGCCCAGTTCGGGCAGCGCGGCGAGCAGTGCGATGGCGATCAGATAGGCAAGCAGTTGTCGATTCATGATTCTTTCCCGAACAGCCCCGCCGGGCGCAGCAACAGCACGATCACCATGATGATGAAGACCACGGTGCTGGAGGCTTCAGGCCAGAAGACTTTCGTGAAGCCTTCGATGATGCCCAGCCCCAGACCGGTGATGATGGACCCCAGGATCGAGCCCATGCCGCCAATGACCACCACCGCAAACACGACGATGATCAGATTGGACCCCATCAGCGGCGACACTTGCAGGATGGGAGCGGCCAGCACCCCCGCAAAGGCAGCCAGGCCCACCCCCAAGCCGAAGGTCAGAGAGATCATCAAGGGGACGTTGACGCCGAAGGCCTCGACGAGCTTGGCGTTTTCGGTGCCGGCCCGCAGCAGCGCGCCCAGGTGGGTCTTTTCAATCAGGAACCAGGTCAGCATGCAGGCCAGCACGGATGCCACCACGACCCAGGCGCGGTAGATCGGCAGGTACATGAAACCCAGATTGACGCCGCCGGAGAGCAGGGCGGGGGTGGAATACGGCTGGCCGGACACGCCATAGATGCTGCGGAACAGCCCTTCGATGATCAGTGCCAGGCCGAAGGTCAGCAGCAGGCCGTATAAGGGGTCCAGCTTGTACAGGCGTCGCAGCAGCAGGCGTTCCAGCAAAATGCCGAATATCCCGACCACAATGGGCGAGAGAATCAGCATCACCCAGTAGTTCAGTCCCAGGTATTGCAGGCCGAGCCAGGCGACGAAGGCCCCCAGCATATAGAGGGCGCCGTGGGTGAAGTTGATGATGTTGAGCAGGCCGAAAATAATGGCCAGCCCGAGCGACAACACGGCATAAAAAGAGCCGTTGACCAAGCCGAGCAGCAGTTGCCCGAGCAAGGCTTGGATGGGAACACCGAAAAGTTCTGTCATAGGGCTGCGGCAAAGGCGGGTGACTGGGGCGCCGAGGGACGCATGACCTGGCTCAGAGAGACGAGGTCATGCGTGTCGGGTGTCAAAATTAGCCCTTGAGCAGGGGGCAAGTGGAGGTCGATTCTGCGCCATAGACAGATTCGGCCGGCAAGTCGCGGATGATGTTGTAGTAATCCCAAGGCGCCTTGGACTGATCCGGACGTTTGACTTGTGCCAGGTACATATCGTGCATGAACAGGCCGTCCTTGCGGATATAGGCGTCCTTGGCGAACATGTCGTTGATCTTGTTGGACTTCAGCTGCTGCATGACGGTGTCGCCGTCATCCGTGCCGGTGGCTTTGACGGCCTTCAGGTAGTTCAGGGCAGCGGAGTAATCCGCCGCCTGGACAAAGGACGGCGCCCGGCCCAGCTTGTCGAAGAAGCGCTTGGCCCAGGTGCGGGCGTCGTCGGATTGGTTCCAGTACCAGGGGGTCGTCAGATACAGGCCGGCGGTGTTGTCCAGGCCCAGCGCATGGACGTCGTTGATGAACACCAGCAGGCCGGCCAGTTTCATGGTCTTGGTGATGCCGAATTCTTTGGCGGCCTTGACGGAATTGATGAAGTCTCCGCCCGCATTGGCCAGTCCCAGCACCTGGGCGCCGGAACTTTGCGCCTGCAGCAGGAAAGACGAGAAATCCGTCGTCGACAGCGGGGCGCGGACTTCGCCCAGCACCGTGCCGCCGTCCTTTTTCACGACCTTGGCGGTGTCTTGTTCCAGCGAATGGCCAAAGGCGTAATCGGCTGTCAGGAAGAACCAGCTCTTGCCGCCTTCGCGGATCACCGCCGACCCGGTGCCGTTGGCGAGCGCTGTGGTGTTATAGGCGTAGTGCACGGTATAGGGCGTGCATTTTTCATTGGTGAGCAGCGATGAACCCGCCCCGATGGCGATAAAGGGCTTTTTCTTTTCAGCCGCCACGCCGGCCATGGCCAGGGCCGTGGCGGAATTCGTGCCGCCCACCAGCATGTCCATGTGCTGGGTGTCGAACCAGTCGCGGGCCCGCGCCGAGGCGATGTCGGCCTTGTTCTGGTGGTCGGCGGTCAGCAGTTCGATTTTTTTCCCATTGATCTCGCCCCCCATGTCGGCGATGGCCATGCGGATGGCATCGGCCCCCCCGTTGCCATCGATGTCGGCGTATACCCCTGACATGTCCGTGATGAAACCGATGCGGATGACATCGTCGGAGATGCCGGCGGCGTGGGCGGAAAGACCGAGACCCATGCCAGCGATGGAAAGTGCTGCGGATAGGGTACGCAATTTCATGGGAAGTCTCCTGAGAAAGCCGGTTGTGCCGGCAATGTATGACGGGATCGGCCTTAGACGCCCAGCAAGCTGTCGAGCGTGGTTTGTTTTTCCGACAATCGTGCCGCCGGGAACTCTTCGACGATCTGGCCGTGTTCCATGATGTAGAAGTGATCGGCCAGCGGGGCGGCGAAACGGAAGTTCTGCTCGACCATGACAATGGTGTAGCCCTTGGATTTGAGCGTGGTGATCATGCGGGCCAGTGCCTGGACTATGACGGGAGCCAGGCCTTCGGAGATTTCATCGAGCAGGAGCAGGTTGGCGCCCGTGCGCAGGATGCGGGCGACCGCCAGCATCTGCTGTTCGCCGCCGGACAGACGGGTGCCCGGTGAATGCCGGCGTTCTAGCAGGTTGGGGAACATATCGTAGATTTCTGCCAGCGACATGCCCCCGCCCAGCGTGTTGCCCACGGTGGGCGGCAGCAGCAGGTTTTCCTCGCAGGACAGCGAGGCGAAGATGCCGCGCTCTTCGGGGCAGTAACCGATGCCCAGGTGGGCGATGCGGTAGGTGGGAAAGTGGATGGATTCTGTCCCCTGGATGCGGATGGAACCCGTGCGACGGCTGGTCAGCCCCAGCAGCGCGCGCAGCGTGGTGGTGCGTCCTGCGCCGTTGCGCCCCAGCAGCGTGACGACCTGGCCAGGCTCGACGCGCATGTTGACCCCGTGCAGCACGTGGGATTCGCCATACCACGCTTGCAGGTTGGAGATTTCGAGGGCAGGTGTGTTCGTGCTCATGCCTGTGCTCCTTCGAGTTCGCCTTGGGTGGTGCCCATATAGGCTTCCATGACGGCGGGATTGTTCGACACGGCGGCGTAGTCGCCTTCGGCCAGCACGGCGCCTCGGGCCAGGACCGTGATCCGGTCGGCGATGGAGGAGACGACCTTCATGTTGTGCTCGACCATCAGAATGGTGCGCCCCGCGCTGACCTGCTTGATCAGCTGAGTGACACGGTCGACGTCTTCGTGACCCATGCCCTGAGTGGGTTCGTCCAGCAGCATCAGGCTGGGTTCCATGGCCAGCGTCGTGGCGATTTCCAGGGCGCGCTTGCGGCCATAGGGCAGGTTCACGGTCAGTTCGTCGGCGAAATCGGCCAGGCCGACCTCGTCCAGCAATTCCAGCGCGCGGGCATCCAGGTGGCGCAGGCTGGTCTCGCCGCGCCAGAAATGAAAGGACAGACCGGTGTTGCGCTGCAAGGCGATGCGCACGTTGTCGCGGACGGACAATTGGGGAAAGACGGCGGAAATCTGGAATGAGCGGATGATGCCCTTGCGCGCGATGCCGGCGGGCCTGTCGCGCGTGATTTCCTGGCCGTTAAAGAAGATCTGGCCTTGGGTGGGTGTCAGAAATTTGCTGAGCAGATTGAAGCAGGTGGTCTTGCCGGCCCCGTTGGGGCCGATGAGGGCGTGGATGTGACCCCGTTGGACAGAAAGACTGACGTCATCGACGGCGATGAATCCCCGGAAGGCTTTGCTGAGGTGTCGGGTTTCGAGAATGACGGATTGATTCGTGTCCATAGTACCCAGGGGTCCTGTTGCAATGCACCGCTGCTTGATGGCTCAAGTATGAGACGGATCGACAGAGGCCTCTATAGGGGTTTCTCAGAGTTTCCCCGGCGTCAGATGAAAATGCCGCGCCGCAGCAATTCAGCCTAATCGGGCCGGGTCTTGTCCGGGTAGTCGCACAGATCGCTGATCGGACATTGCGGGCATTTCGGCTTGCGGGCCACACAGACATAGCGGCCATGCAGGATCAGCCAGTGGTGGGCATCCAGCAAATAGGCTTTCGGCACCCGCTTCAGCAGGGCCTGCTCGACGGCCAGCACGGTCTTGCCTGGTGCGATGCCGGTGCGATTGGAGACGCGGAAGATGTGGGTGTCCACCGCCATGGCAATCTGGCGGAACGCCGTATTCAGCACGACATTGGCGGTTTTTCGTCCGACGCCGGGCAGGGCCTCCAGGTCTTCGCGACGGTCGGGTACTTGGCCGCCGTGGCGTTCCAGCAGCAGCTCACAGGTACGGATGACGTTGCGGGCCTTGGTCTTGTACAGCCCGATGGTGCGGATGGCATCCAGCAGGCCATCCTCGCCCAGGGTCAGCAGACCTTCCGGGGTGCCGTGCTTGGGAAAGAACTTGCGGGTGGCCAGATTGACCGAACGGTCGGTGGCCTGGGCCGACAGCATCACGGCGATCAGCAGCTGAAACGTGTCGCCGTATTCCAGCTCGGTCTGGGGGCGGGGGTTAGCTTCCTGAAAGCGGCGGAAGCATTCCTCGATGGCGGCACGTTTCATGAGCGTCTGGCCCGCGCCCTGGCCAGGGCCTGGGCGATGCGGTCTTGTTTGTCGTGGGTGGTGGATGGCGTCGCCAGGGCTGGCTTGTTGGCCAGTGTGCGGGCCGCCAGCCCCGCCGATTCGGCGTGACGGGCGCTCAATCGCGCATTGCGCGATTGGTAGCGTTGACGGGCTGCCTGGGCGTCGGCGCGTGTCCAGTCGCGGTCGGCGGGCACCATGGTGATGCAGTCGACTGGACAGGGGGCAACGCACAGTTCACAGCCCGTGCAGTCGGCCTCGATGACGGTGTGCATGGACTGATTGGCCCCCAGGATGGCGTCCACGGGACAGGCCTGGATGCACAGGGTGCAGCCGATACAGTGTTCTTCGTCGATCAGCGCGATGCGAAATGGCTGGTGGACGCCGCAGGCCGGGTCCAGCGGTCTGGCCGGACGGTCCAGTCGTTGCGCCAGGGCGGCGATGGTCTGCGGGCCGCCGGGCGGGCAGCGATTGACGTCCGCCCGACCGTCGGCCATGGCTTGCGCATAGGGGCGGCAGCCGTCAAAGCCGCATTGCCCGCACTGCGTCTGCGGCAGCAGGGTGTCCAGATCGTCAACGAGAGAGGCCATGAGAAGAACGGATTGCGCTGAAAACACCGCTGCCTGGCTGCATTCAGCGCGGAGCAGGCCTGCGCCCGGGCCGAGGCCCGGGTGTGGCAGGCGGACGCGATGAATCAGGCGTGGGCGCGGATGAACGCCGAAATTTTAGGACAGATCTGCGAACGCCACCGGCGTCCGGAGAAAATCCCATAGTGGCCGCAGTCTTTGGCGGTGTGGATTTCCCGTTTTGAGGGCGACAGGTTGGCGCACAGGTGATGGGCCGCGTGGGTCTGACCAGAGCCTGAAATGTCATCGAGTTCGCCCTCGATGGTCATCAGGGCGGTCTTGCGGATGGCGGCGGGTTCGACCAGATGGCCATCAATGGTCCAGGTGCCCTGAGGCAGGCGGAATTCCTGGAACACGGTGCGGATGGTGTCCAGGTAGAAGCGCGCCGGCATGTCCAGCACGGCGTTGTATTCGTCGTAGAAGCGGCGGTGGGCCTCGGCGTCGTTGTCGTCGCCGCGCAGCAGATCCAGGTAGAACTCGTAGTGGGACTTCAGGTGGCGGTCGGGATTCATGGCGACGAAGCCCGCATGCTGCAGGAAGCCGGGATACACAAAGCGCCCGGCGCCGGGGTAGCGGGACGGCACGCGGTGGATCAGGTTGTCTTCGAACCAGGCATAGGGTTTGGTGGTGGCCAGGCGGTTGACTTGCGTGGGGGATTTGCGCGTGTCGATCGGGCCGCCCATCATGATCATGCTGCGGGGCTGGCAGGGGTCTTCGGCGCTGGCCAGCAAAGAAATAGCCGCCAGCACCGGCACCGTGGGCTGGCAGACCGAGATCACATGCGTATCCGGCCCCAGGTGGCGCAGAAAGGCCTGGATGTAGTGCACATAATCGTCCAGTCCGAACGTGCCGTCGGCGGCGGGCACCATGCGGGCGTCGATCCAGTCGGTGACGTAAATGTCGTGGTTGGGCAGCAGGGCGCGCACGGTGTCGCGCAGCAGCGTACTGTGATGGCCCGACAGGGGCGCCACCAGCAGGACACAGGGGCCCTGCCGTTTGGTGTCGCGCCGGAAATGCATCAGACGGCAAAAAGGCAGCGCCAGGGCGAGGTCTTCGGTGACGGCGACCTCGCGCTTGTTGATCATCGTGACGGGCAGGTTCCAGGCCGGTTTTTCGTAGTCTTTGCCCACGCGGTGGGCGAGTTCGTAGGTGGCGGCGAACTGCCGGGACAGCGGTGTGTAGGCAAGAGGGCTGTAGGGGTTGGAAAACAGCTGGGAACCCGTTTCCGTGAAAGCGGTGAAGGGAGCCAGAAGAGAGCGTTGCAGCTCGTGGAGGTCGTACAGCATGGATGGATGCTTCCGGTGGTCGGCGGCAGCGCAGATCGTGCGCTGCAATATCGATAGGATGGACTTAAAGTACCGTCAATCGTTACGATGCGCTACGGGAATTACCCGATGTGAGCGATTCCCCCTGGTGTATGTGGGGTTTTGCAAACAGATGCGCCGGCGCCGCTGATCAGGGGCGTTCCAGATATTTGAGTTTGTCGGCCACGCCGTTCCAGTCGTCTGCGCCGTCCAGCGGGGAAATCGACCGGTTGATGGGGCCGAAGATGGGGGACAGTTCGGCATTCAAGGGGATGTAATCCACCTGGTCCTGGGGCACGTCTTCTTCGGCGAAGATGGCATTGGCGGGGCATTCGGGCACACAGACCGCGCAGTCGATGCATTCTTCGGGGTCGATGACCAGGAAGTTCGGCCCTTCACGAAAGCAGTCCACCGGACAGACGTCGACGCAGTCGGTATATTTACATTTGATACAGTTTTCGGTAACGACGTGGGTCATGAACGGTACTCCGGCAGGCAAACGGGGGCCAACAAAGGCCAGGGGGGATTTTACCGAATTTATCAGGGAGAACCCGGGGAGCCCGATATGGGTATAGGGGTGAGCCATATCGAATGGTGATAAGGCGGCTGCGGGCGGGTGATGGCGTCCGCAGAGCGGGGGACTCAAGGTAGTATAGAGGGGTGGCCCGTTCGGGCTGTTTTCCTCGTCTGTCCTTGCCATGAGCGCTTCCTCGCAAACCTTCCTGACCGATCCCTTCGACCCTGCCTGGTTCCAGGCTGCGGTCCAGGGCCTGGATGCCGAGGGGGCCGCCCTGTTGCGCCAGGCGGTGGATTGGGTCAGCGAACCGTTGCGCCAGGTCAGAGCCAGCACGGGCGAGCCGCTGGATGCGCATTGCGCGGCGGTCGTGTTGATCCTGCGGGATCTGGGGTCCGATGCGGCCACGCGGGCCGGCGCCTTGCTGGCGGTCCAGCCGGTGCCTGCCGGCGAATTGTCGCGCACCGATCCTTTGCGCAAGGCCTTCGGGCCGGAAGTCGCCACGCTGGTGCAGGGCACCCGTGCTTTGTTGCATCTGGGCGCGGTCACCGGACGGGCGACGGACTCCTCCGGGGCCGACCAAAAGGAAATGCAGCGCAAGATGCTGCTGGCGATGGCGGCCGATTTGCGCATTGTCTTGATGCGGCTGGCCTCGCGCCTGCAGTCGCTGCGCTGGTTTGCGGCGACGCGCACGCCCTGCCCGCGTGAATTCGCGCAGGAAACGATGGCCTTGTATACCCCGCTGGCCAATCGTCTGGGCATCTGGCAGTTGAAATGGGAAATGGAAGACCTGGCCTTTCGCTTTCTGCAGCCCGATGTCTACAAATCCATCGCCAGCCAGCTGGAAGAAAAACGCGCCGAGCGCGAAGCGTTCATCGACGATGTGGTCGAGCGCTTGCAGGCGGCGCTGAACGATGCGCGTATCCAGGCCGAGATCAGCGGTCGCCCCAAGCACATCTACAGCATCTGGAACAAGATGCGCATGAAGCATCTGGAATTTCAGCAGTTGTTCGATTTGCGGGCCCTGCGTGTGATCGTGGATGACGAGCGCACCTGCTATGCGGTGCTGGCGCTGGTGCATGCCATGTGGACCCCCGTGCCGGAAGAATTCGACGATTACATCGCGCGGCCCAAACCCAATGGGTATCGTTCTTTGCATACGGTGGTGGCCGACGAGCAGGGCCGGGCCTTCGAGGTGCAAATCCGCACCCAGGACATGCACCGTTTCGCCGAATTCGGGATGGCGGCGCACTGGCGCTACAAAGAAGCGGGCGCGCGCGGCGGGCAGGTCGCCGCAGCGGGGGACTACGACCAGAAAGTCTCCTGGATGCGCCAATTGCTGGCCTGGAAGGAAGACGGCGGGGACGCCCCCGCCCCCGAAGCCCCGGCCAGCGAGCGGCGTATTTACGTGATGACGCCGCAGGCGCGGGTGCTGGAATTGCCGGAAGGCTCCACTGCGGTCGACTTCGCCTATCTGCTGCATACCGATCTGGGACACCGGTGCCGGGGCGCCCGCGTGGATGGCCAGATGGTGCCTTTGTCCACGCCGCTGCGTACCGGGCAGACGGTTGAAATCATCGCGGCCAAATCCGGCGGACCGTCACGAGACTGGCTCAACCCGCAGCTGGGCTACCTGGCCAGTCCGCGCGCGCGCTCCAAAGTCCGGGCCTGGTTCAATGCGGTGGAATTGCAGCAGCGTATCGCCCAGGGACAAGCGCTGGTCGAAAAAGAACTGCAGCGGCTGGGCAAAACCGCCATCAACCAGGAACAGTTGGCCCAGCAGCTGGGGTTCGCTCGCGCCGACGATCTGTATGTGGCTGCCGCCAAAGAAGAATTCAGTTTGCGGCAGATCGATCATGTGTTCCGTGAACCCGAACCCGCCCCCATTGATTCGGATGGCGCACGTGTCTATGCCAGCGATGCCGGCAGTGTGGCGCGCACCGGGAAAAGCGGGGTGCTGGTGGTGGGGGTCGATTCCCTGCTGACGCAGCTGGCCCGTTGCTGCCGGCCCGCACCGCCCGACGCCATCCAGGGTTTCGTCACCCGCGGGCGGGGAGTATCCATACACCGGCAGGATTGCGCATCCTGGGCCGCTTTGGCGCAGCGGCACCCCGAACGCTGCATCCAGGTAGCCTGGGGAGAAACCGGCCAGGCGCTGTATCCGGTCGACCTGAGCATTCATGCTCAGGATCGGCCCAATCTGCTGCGCGACCTGTCGGAAATCTTTGCTCGCCTGCGCTTGCGGGTGGTGCGAGTCACCACCCACAGCCGCCGGTCACTGGCCCATATGGTGTTCACCATCGAAGTGCGCGACGGCACGCAGATCCGCCAGGCGCTGGATGCCGTCAACGAGCTGCCGGGCGTCCAGGCCAGCCGCCAGTAGCCGTGCAGAACAGGGCGGCTGCAGCCGTCGGGCGCTGTCGTCGGCCTGCGCTGCTAAAATGCAGGATTGGCTGGCCGCGGTGGTCCGCCTGCCCGGATCGGGCACCTTACAAGCGAGTCTGGATGTGAAGCCCTATCATTTGCCGGATGCCCAGGGGCATTTTGGCCAGTTTGGCGGTTCGTTCGTGGCCGAGACCCTGGTGCACGCCCTGGATGCCTTGCAAAAGGCTTACCAGCAGTACCGGGACGATCCTGAATTCCTGCGCGAATTCGCCGACGAACTGGAACACTTCGTCGGGCGCCCCAGCCCGGTCTACCATGCGCGCCGCTGGTCGCAGCAGTTGGGCGGGGCCCAGATCTGGTTCAAGCGCGAAGACCTGAACCACACCGGCGCACATAAGGTCAATAATTGCATCGGCCAGGCGTTGCTGGCGCGCCGCATGGGCAAGCCGCGCGTCATTGCCGAAACCGGCGCAGGCCAGCATGGCGTGGCGACTGCGACCGTCGCCGCCCGTTATGGCCTGGAATGCGTCGTCTACATGGGCAGCGAAGACGTGCGCCGCCAGGCATCGAACGTCTACCGCATGAAGCTGCTGGGCGCCACGGTGGTGCCGGTGGAATCCGGTTCCCGCACCCTGAAGGACGCCCTGAACGAAGCCATGCGCGATTGGGTCACGAACGTCGAAGACACGTTCTACATCATCGGCACGGTGGCGGGGCCGCATCCGTATCCGCAAATGGTGCGTGATTTCCAGACCGTCATCGGTCGCGAATGCCTGGAACAGATGCCGCGCGATGCGGGTCGCCAGCCCGATTACGTGGTCGCGTCCGTCGGCGGCGGGTCCAATGCCATCGGTATTTTCCATCCCTACATCGAACACGAATCCGTGCGTCTGATCGGCGTCGAAGCCGCCGGGCGGGGCCTGGATAGCGGCCATCATGCGGCCTCGCTGAGCCGGGGCGTGGTGGGTGTGCTGCACGGCAACCGCACCTATCTGCTGCAAGACGCCAACGGCCAGATCACCGAAACCCATTCCATTTCAGCCGGCCTGGATTATCCGGGCGTCGGGCCGGAACACGCCTGGCTGAAGGATTCCGGTCGGGCCCAATACGAGGGCATCACCGACCAGGAAGCGCTGGCCGCCTTCCATCACTGCTGCCGCATCGAAGGCATCATGCCGGCCCTGGAATCCGCCCATGCCATCGCCTATGCGGCAAAGCTCGCGCCCACGCTGCCCAGGGACCAGATCATTCTGGTCAATCTGTCGGGGCGCGGCGACAAGGACATGCATACCGTGGCGGAAGCCGGCGGCATCGCGCTTTAGGAGTCTTCCTTGACTGTATCCAATCAACGTCTGGCCGCCGTGTTTGGCGCCCTGTCGGGGCGCACGGCGCTGATTCCCTATATCACCGCGGGCGATCCGCTGGTCACGTCCACGCCTGCCCTGATGCACGCTTTGGCGGCAGCCGGCGCCAATGTCATCGAACTCGGGGTGCCGTTTTCCGATCCCATGGCCGACGGCCCGGTCATCCAGAAGGCCGGAGAACGTGCCATCGCTGCAGGCGCCAGTCTGGCCCGCGTGCTGGAATTGGTGGCGGACTTCCGCCGCCAGGATGACCGGACCCCCGTCGTGCTGATGGGCTATGCCAATCCGATCGAATGCATGGGGCAGAAGGCATTCGTGCAACGGGCCGCCCAGGCAGGCGTCGACGGCGTGCTGGTGGTGGACTACACCCCCGAGGAATCCGCCGATTTTGCCGCCCGCCTGTCGGCTGCCGGCATTGACCCGATCTATCTGCTGGCGCCGACCTCCACCGAGGAGCGGATGGCCGAGGTGGCCCGCTTGGCCCGGGGCTATGTGTACTACGTGTCCCTCAAGGGCGTCACCGGCGCCGGTTATCTGGATACCGATGACGTCGCCCGACACTTGGCCACCATCCGTCGTCATATCACTATTCCCGTCGGTGTTGGCTTCGGCATCCGGGATGCTGCCAGCGCCGCCCGCCTGGCGCCGCATGCCGATGCTGTCGTGATCGGCAGCAAGCTGATTCAAATCATCGAGGAAGCGTCGCTGAGCGATGGCCCTCAGGCGGCGGTCGGCGCCGCCGCCGCATGGCTGGCCGACGTTCGGCAGGCCCTTGATCACATTCAGAAAGGTTGACCATGAGCTGGTTCGAAAAAATCCTGCCTCCGCGCATCAATCGTCAAAGCGATTCCGCCTCTAAACGGGTTCCCGAAGGGCTGTGGGTGAAATGCCCATCCTGCGAATCCGTTCTGTACAAAGAAGATCTGCTGGCGACTCTGAATGTCTGCCCGAAATGCAGTCATCACATGCGTATCGGCGCGCGCGCGCGTATCGACGCACTGCTGGACCCCGAAGGCCGGGTCGAAATCGGCAGCCAGACGCGCCCTATGGATCCCCTGAAATTCAAGGACTCGCGCAAATACCCGGAACGGGTGTCCGAAGCGGTCAAACAGACCGGCGAGTCCGAGGCCATGGTCGTCATGAGCGGCACGATTCTGTCGGTGCCGGCGGTGCTGGCCTGCTTTGAGTTCTCTTTCATGGGCGGGTCGATGGGTTCGGTAGTGGGCGAACGCTTTTCGCGCGGCGTCCAGGAAGCCATCGATCGTCGCATGCCCTTTATCTGCGTGTCGTCCTCCGGGGGCGCCCGCATGCAGGAATCCCTGTTTTCGCTGCTGCAGATGGCCAAGACGAATGCCATGCTGCATCAGTTGTCCGAAGCCGGTCTGCCGTTCATCAGCATCCTGACCGATCCCACCATGGGCGGTGTGTCCGCGTCCTTCGCCTTCATGGGCGATGTCGTCATAGCCGAACCCAATGCCTTGATCGGCTTTGCGGGCCCGCGCGTGATCGAGCAGACCGTGCGCGAGAAACTGCCGGAAGGCTTCCAGCGGGCCGAATTCCTGCTGACCAAAGGCGCCATCGATTGCGTGGTGGACCGCCGTGAGATGCAGGCCGAATTGGCGCACTTGCTGGCTTTGTTCACCCGCCAGCCGATCGAGGTCGTGAACAAGGCGGCGTAATCACCCGCCAGGGTGGCTGCCCTAGGGCAGCCACCCCTTTTGATTGCCGACGCCCATCAGGGCAGCTCTCGCATCAGTTCCGCAAAACGCGTCTGAACCCATTGCGCCGTGTCGCCCAGCGGGCGGCCCAGCGGCCAGAGCATGCGCACAGGCAGCGGCGGCAGGGCCAGCGACGGGCAGGACACCTGCCGTAGCGGACGCGGATAGTCATCGTAGGCGGCAATGTGTACCGGCAGGACGGCCCAGCCCAACTTGGCCGCCACCATCTCTGCGATCGTATAAAAGCTGTCAGAGCGCCAGATTCTGGGGCTGTAGGCGATGGCGTCGAGGTCCTCGGCGCACATCAGCAGCTGCCGGTAGCGTGCCAGGTCTCGCCGTTGGACGGTGTCGCCCTGCAGCAGAGGATGGCCGCCGGCGACAAAGACGCCCTGGGGGAGCGCCCCCAGGTGGCGTTGATCGAAACCATCGTGCAGCGGCCCGCGGGCAAAGTGAAAAGCAATATCGGCGCGGTCTTGTTCGACGTATTCCGTGACTTCCGTGGCGGTGCCATTCAGCAAGGTCAGTTCCAGTTCGGGGAAGCGCTCGGACAGCTCTCCGAGCAGGGCATTGAGCGCGGTGTAGGGCAGCGCCTCGTCGAATGCCAGAGACAGCCTGGGTTCGCTGCCCCGTGTGAGCGCCCGTGCCCGTTGGTCCAGTTCGTGCGCCTGGCGCAATAATTCCTGTGCTTCCCTGAGCAGCAACTGCCCGGCGTCGGACAGGATGGCGCGATGTCCGCTGCGGTCGAACAGCATCACCCCCAGGTCGGCTTCGAGCAGGCCGATGGCCGTGCTGACGGCGGACTGCGCTTTGCCCAATTGCCGCGAGGCCGCGCTGATAGAACCCTGTTCGGCTGTGGCGACAAACTGGCGCAGTTGATCGAGATTCCATTGCATTTCGCCACTCTATCTATAAATAAGATGGATATCAACTTTTGAAATCCATTAAATAGAATGAAAATGACCTCCAGTGCTCTATTTTTATGCAAAGAGGTTCATTGTGTTTTTGCGTCCTTGGTTGTTCTTGCTGGCGGCGGTGGCGGTCGAAGTCATTGGCGTCACCGTCATGAAGCGCGTCTCGCTGTCCGGTTCCGCCCCTGCCTTGCTGCTCATGTACGTCATGATCGGTCTGTCCTTCGTGTTTCTGGCGACGGCAGTCAAATACCTGCCCTTGGCCCTGGCCTATGCGGCCTGGGAGAGCATAGGCCTGATTTGCATCACCCTGATCGGCCTGCACTATTTCGGCGAATCCCTGGATCTGTTCAAGCTGCTGGGTCTGGGGGCGCTGCTGGCGGGGGTGGTACTGATCAATCTGGGCGCCTCCGGTTCAGCTGCTGACGATTCCGGCGGCGCAACAGCCGCTGTCGGGGAGTGCTGAGCCATGCAGCATGCCGAATGGATTCATTACGCTTTCATGGCGGTCGCCATCGTGCTGGAAGTCGCCGCCAACGTCCTTATCAAGTATTCCGACGGGTTTCGTCGCCGCGGCATGGGGATGCTGGGCATCGTCAGCATCCTGGCCTCGTTCACTGCGCTGTCGCAGGCGGTCAAAGGCATCGACCTGTCCGTCGCTTATGCCTTGTGGGGAGGCATGGGCATTTTGTTGACCGCCATTTCCGGCCTGGTGTTGTTCCGGCAGCGGCTGGGTCGTCTGGGCTGGTTGGGGATCGGCAGCATCGTGTCCGGCGTGGTGCTGTTAAAGCTCTCGCACTAAAACAAAAATCCCGGTATCTGTCAGACACCGGGATTTTTGTTTCCAGCGCGCTCGTCAAGAGCGGCTGGGCCGCACATTCATCAGTGCGTCGTTTCTACTTGCTGCAGGGGGTCGTCCTGTACGCGGGGAGTGGTCTTGCGCGCGCGGCCCAGAGGCTTGGGCGGTGCGCTGGGCAGGGCCGTGGCGGCGCTGGCCTGCGTTTCGATCAACTGCATGCCGGCGGCGCGCAGAGAATCATCGATGGACGGCAGGACGATGGGGGCGCTGTGAGGCGTTTGCTCGACCGCAGGCGTCGGTACGACGGGCGCGGCGGCTGCCGGCGGGACCTGCTCTGCAGCGACTTGAACAGGTTCCGTCACCACCTGGACGGCTTCCGTGACGACAGGGGCAGGCTCCGCCGCCACGTGGACGGGTTCCGCTGCCGTGTGGACGGGTTCCGCCGTGACCGGAACCGGCTCGACAGCGACCGGCGCCGGTGCAGCGTCGGTGTCTTCCATTGCGGCAGGCGCTTCTGCAGCGGGCTGGGAGACTTCGCGGATTTCGGGAGTGACGGGCGTATCGATCACCACCGGCGCCGGGACAGGGATCACGACGGGAGGCGCTTTCTGGACGGCGGCAGGGGATTCCTGCTGCACGGGCTGTTCCGCACCCAGGACTTCGGGGTCGAAGCGGGGCGTTTCGTGCGTTTCGATGTCGAAGGCGTCGGTGTCGGCGTCACCGGTATCCGGCGTGTCGATGCTGTTTGCGGATTCTGCGCCTTCTCCGGTGCGGCGGCCGCGACGACCGCGACGGCGGCGGCGCTTGCGTTCCGGGTCCGGGCTGTCCAGGTTGGCATCGCCTTCTGTGTCGACCGCAGGGCCGGCCACGGCGACATCCGCATCTGCGTCCGCATGGGTGACGCGCGCATCGTCGTCCGCGGGCGTCGGGGCGGGGGCGTCAAAGGATGCCTGAACCGGCGGGGCAACTGCCGCAGCGGCGGTCGTCAGTTCCACCGTATCGGTGACGGCTTGGTCCAGAGTGTCCTCGGTGCGGCTGCGGCCACGGCCTCGGCGGCTGCGGCTGCGGCGCGGTTCTGCCGTATCCTGGGGCGCGTCGACGGTCTGAGCCGGCGCCTGCTTGGCGGATTGGGCGGCGCGGTCCTCGGTATTGCGGTCGCGGCGCTGAGACGTCCGACCGTCATTGGGTTTTTCGCTGCGTTCCGCACGATCCGGGGAGTCGGCCTTATCGGCACGGCCCTGACGGTCGTTGCGGCCATTGGCGCGCGATTCCGGGCGACGGCCGCCATTGCGATTGGAGGAACCCCCGCGGCGGCGGCCTTCGTCTTCGCGGCGGGTCGGGCTGGCGGGCTTGGATTGCGTCGCGGCAGCCGGGGTAGTGCCGGCACCGGAGAGCCAGGCCAGGATGCGCTTGAACAGTCCGCCCGACGGGGCGGCTGCGGCAGCAGGCGCAGGTGCGGCGGTCTTGGCGGGGCGCTCGACATGGTGCGGTGCAGGCTGAGCGGGCTGGATGCCCTTGACCAGGGCTTCCGGCCGGGACTTGGTTTCCTGGGCCTTGTTGGGCTGCCAGACTACCTTGTCTTCCGGTTCCTGGGCCAGTTCGAAGCTGGTCTTGTTGTCGTCCAGGCGGGGATCGTCGTGGCGCAGCCGCTCGATGTGGTGGTGCGGCGTTTCCAGTGATTTGTTGGGAATCAGGACCAGATTGACCTTCAGGCGGGATTCGATCTGGCTGATGTCGTGGCGTTTTTCGTTCAGCAGGAAAGTTGCCACATCGACCGGCACCTGGGCGTGCAGGGCGGCGGTGCCTTCCTTCATGGCTTCTTCTTGCAGCAGACGCAACACATGCAGGGCGCTGGATTCGGCATCGCGGATCACGCCGGTACCGGTGCAGCGCGGGCAGGTGACGTGAGAACCCTCGTTCAGGGCCGGACGCAGCCGCTGGCGGGACAGTTCCATCAGGCCGAAGCGCGAGATCTTGCCCATCTGGACGCGGGCGCGGTCGAAGTGCAGGGCATCGCGCAGGCGCTGTTCGACGGCGCGCTGGTTCTTGCCTTCTTCCATGTCGATGAAGTCGATCACGATCAGGCCGCCCAGGTCGCGCAGGCGTAGCTGGCGGGCGACTTCGTCGGCGGCCTCCACGTTGGTGCGCAGCGCGGTTTCCTCGATGTCGGAGCCGCGGGTGGAACGGGCCGAGTTGACGTCCACGGCCACCAGCGCTTCGGTGTGATCGATGACGATGGCGCCGCCCGAGGGCAGCGTGACCGTGCGCGAATAGGCGGTCTCGATCTGATGTTCGATCTGGAAGCGGGAAAACAGCGGCACGTCGTCGCGATAGCGTTTCACGCGATTGACGTTGTCCGGCATGACCACGCTCATGAAAGCCAGAGCCTGGTCGTAGATGTCGTCGGTGTCGATCAGGATTTCACCGATTTCCGGCGAAAAATAATCACGGATGGCGCGAATGACCAGGCTGGATTCCAGATAAATCAGGATCGGCGCCTTGTTTTCGCGGGCAGCCCCGTCGATGGCGGTCCAGAGCTGCATCAGGTAGTTCAGATCCCATTGCAGTTCTTCGACGCTGCGACCGATGCCGGCGGTGCGGGCGATCATGCTCATGCCGGCAGGTATGTCCAGCTGGTCCATGGCGTCGCGCAGTTCCTGGCGATCTTCGCCTTCGACCCGGCGCGAGACGCCGCCGCCGCGCGGGTTATTGGGCATCAGGACCAGATAGCGGCCCGCCAGGGAGATGAAGGTGGTCAGGGCGGCGCCTTTATTGCCGCGTTCTTCCTTTTCGACCTGGATGATGAGTTCCTGGCCTTCGGTCAGGGCGTCCTGGATGCGCGCCGTGCGCACGTCCACACCTTCTTTGAAGTAGGTGCGCGCGACTTCTTTAAAGGGCAAGAAGCCGTGGCGTTCTTCGCCGTAGCTGACGAAGCAGGCTTCCAGGCCCGGTTCGATGCGGGTGATGACCCCTTTGTAGATATTGCCTTTGCGCTGTTCGCGCCCGGCGGTTTCGATGTCCAGGTCGATGAGTTTCTGTCCATCGACAATGGCGACGCGTAGTTCTTCTTGGTGCGTCGCATTGAACAGCATGCGTTTCATGAGTGGGTTTCTCCGTTGTCAGGGTGCGCCGGATTCGGCGCACGACCACGGGTCACTCGGTTGCGATGCGGCAGTCTGCGAGGAGGGTGGCTGCGGGCGTGATTAGACCGCGCCAGTCTCCGGTAAGAGAGGCACGGCGCGCTGGTAGGCGCGAGGTTCTGGCAGCAGGGAGGTCAAGGGCACGATCGTGGTTGACAAAGAGTTGCTGGGAACGGCGAACGTGCACTGGGCGGCGTTCGGTGCGGAAGAGCGAGCAGAATCTGCGGCGTCGCACGCGGCTTGTCGATTTTCCTGTCTGGCATGCAAAAGCGGACAGGGCAACCTGGACAAAACCGGCGACCAAGGACCCAGAAACCGAAACCCAGGCAGTACAATGGTGTCCCTGCAGCCGGGCGGAGCGCAGCCTTTGCGTCTCTACGTCCGGCGGTTATCGGCCTCTATAGGCTGTTGTGATTATATGCCGCTTTTCCCTATGCGCAAAATAGATGTTTCACCCGACCGTCAGCCTGCCGTGCGTCAGGTGCTTGTCGATGGCGAATCGGCAGGGCAGCGGCTGGACAATTTTTTGTTGCGGCTGGCCAAAGGCGTACCCAAAAGCCATCTTTACAAGGCGATCCGCGACGGGCAGGTGCGTATCAACAAGGGCCGCTGCCGGGCGGATACCCGGCTGCAGAGTGGCGACGTCGTGCGTGTGCCGCCCTTCAGGATGCCCGATCCGGCGGCCAAGCCTCTTGCGCCGGCGGCGACGTTCCCGATCTTGTACGAAGACGCCCACCTGTTGGTCATCGACAAGCCCGCCGGGGTCGCCGTGCATGGTGGCAGCGGCGTGTCCTTCGGTGTGATCGAGCAATTGCGCTCGGCGAGACCGGACGAACGCCTGCTGGAACTGGCGCACCGGCTGGACCGTGAAACGTCCGGCGCGCTGATGATCGCCCGCAGCCGCAAGGCGCTGCTGGCCCTGCATGACATGATGCGTAACGGCCAGGGCCGCAAGCATTATCTGGCGCTGGTGGTGGGGGATTGGGTCAATGACCGCCAGCACATTCGCCTGCCGCTGCTGAAATACCTGACCCCCGGCGGCGAGCGCCGCGTCCGGGTCGATGCGCTGGGCAAGTCCGCGCATACCATCATCACCCTGAAGCGCCGCTACGGCGGCGCCTATTCCCTGCTGGATGCGGAACTGCGCACCGGTCGCACCCACCAGATCCGGGTGCATCTGGCATCCCAGGGGCATCCCATCGCGGGCGACGAGAAATACGGGTCCGATGATGTCCGCGCCGCCTTGTTCGCCCAGGGCTTTCGGCGCATGTTTTTGCATGCCTGCCGGCTGGAAATTCCTCATCCCGTCACAGGCGAACCGCTGGTGCTGGAGGCGCCCCTGCCGCCCGCCTGCCAACAGGTGCTGGATCGCCTGGACGGCAAGATATGATCTTTATATGGACGATATGACACAGAATTCTCCCCTGGCGGCCTCGCCCGCCGCCTCGCCTGCCGTTGTGGTCAACCCGTACCAGGCTGTGGTTTTCGATTGGGATGGCACCCTGCTGGATTCCACGCATCATATCGTCGGTGCGCTGCTGGCCGCTTGCCGCGACCTGGGGCTGCGCGAGCCGACCCGTGAGCAGGCCGGCTGGGTCATCGGCCTGTCCTTGCAGACGGCCTTGCGGCAACTGGTGCCCGATCTGCGCGCCGATCAGGCCGATGCCTTCGCAGAGCGCTATAAGGCGCACTTCATGCATTTGCTGGGCGAGATGCATTTGTTCGACGGGCAGGCGCAGTTGCTGCGCGATCTGCATGCTCGTGGCATCGTGTTGGCCGTCGCGACCGGCAAAAGCCGCCAGGGCTTGAACACCTCGATTGAGCGCCTGGGTCTGCAGGGTTTGTTCCAGGCCACCCGCACGGTCGACGAGGCGCGCGGCAAGCCCGATCCCGACATGCTGGAACAATTGTTGATGGAATTGGATCTGGCCCCGGAAACCGTTCTGATGGTGGGCGATACCACGCACGATGTGCTGATGGCCAAAGCTGCCGGTATCGACAGCCTGGCGGTGTCCTATGGCGCCCATCGCGCGTCGTTGCTGGAATCGTCGCAGCCGACCGCCCTGGTCGGCACCGTTCCCGATATGCAGGCCTGGATTCTCGCTCGGGTAGCGGCTGGCGATGCTGTGCAGCCGGTTGCCGCGCGCGGCGGCGAGGCGTGACGGCGCAATCGGGCCTTTTCAGCTGGCCAGAAACAGAAACAGCGTCGGCTTTTTGTCGAAATCCGGCGCCCCTGCCTTGCGCCATTGGGCTACCGTGCGCGTCTGGATGGACTCGTCCGGGCAGGTCAGTGCGCTGGCGATGCACACGCGCGTCGTGTCCCGCAGAGTTTGCAGCAGGGCGTCGAACATCGCCTGGTTGCGGTAGGGGGTTTCGATCAGAATTTGCGTCTGTTGTTGCTTATGGGATACCGATTCCCAGGCCCGTAGCTGTGTATCGCGCTCGTGGGCCTTCACCGGGGCGTAGCCGTGGAAGGCGAAACGTTGGCCCTGCAGACCGCTGGCCATCAGTCCCAGCATGATCGAGGACGGCCCCGTCCAGGGCAGCACTCTCATGCCGCGCGCATGGGCCTGGGCCACCACCAGGGACCCTGGGTCCGCCACGGCAGGGCAGCCGGCTTCGGACACCAGGCCCAGATCCTGGTCGGCAGGTACGGCATCCAGCCATGCGCGGATGTCTTGCGGGGTGCTGTCGGCCTTCAAGGTATGGATCGTGATGTCCTGCAGCGGCACCTGTGTGCCGATCAGTTTCAGGAACGCCCGCGCCGATTTGGCGTTTTCAGCAATGAAGTAGCGCAGCTGCGCGGTGATTTCCTGGGCGGCCTGGGGCAGCCAGCGATCCGGGGCGGAATCGCCCAGACCGACGGGGATCAAATGCAGGGTGGTGGTCATGCGTGCGGTCATGATTGAATGTCAGAGTGTCCAGGAGGGGCGGCCAAGGGCTCCAGGCCGAAGGCCCGCAGCATGCGGCACAGCGCGATCAGGGGCAGGCCGATCAGGGCGGTGGGGTCGTCGCTGCGCATCCGTTCCATCAGCGCGACGCCCAGTTGCTCGGCTTTGGCGCTGCCGGCGGTGTCAAAGGGTTGTTCGACATGCAGATATTGTTCGATCCGGGCGTCGTCCAGGGCCAGAAAGCGGCATTCGGTCGGCACCTGTTCCAGCAGATGCTCTTGCCCATTGGTGACGCACAGCGCGGTGTGGAACAGAACCTCGTGACCGCCGAAACGACGCAGCTGGGCGCGGGCGGCTTCAAAGGAACCCGGCTTGCCGATGGGTTCGCCCTCGAAGACAGCGACCTGATCTGATCCGATCACCAGCGCGCCGGGGTGACGCGCGGCGATCACGACGGCCTTTTCCTGCGCCAGACGCAGGGACAGGGCCAGCGGCGCTTCGCCGGGCAGCGGACTTTCGTCGATGTCCGGGGCTTCGACGGAAAAGGGTAGATTCAGCCGCTGCAGCAGGGCGCGGCGGTAGGGCGAACTGGAAGCCAGAATCAGGCGCATAGCAAGAGCCGGGGGGTAAACTCCGCAGTTTACAGCGCGGTCATTCGCTCTTGCGCATGACGCGCTTGACGCGGTACGCGCCCATCGAGCCGTTCATCGCGCAGCATGGGGGCTTGGTGGCCGGTGATTGACCTTACCCCCCGCCATCCAGTAAAATCTAGAGTTTTCCTGGAAGTCAGAATTCATGGTCGTCGATGCCCTGGCGTTTTCTTATGCAGGCCGGGTGCTGGAAGGCAGCCGGAAAGCAGGGGAATTCGCACGTCTGTGCCAAGGTCTGTCGGCGCCTCAGGATGCTGACATTAGCTGGCGCGTGGCAGGTCGGCAGGATGCCGGCACAGGCCGCCTGTGGCTGGATATCCAGGCCCAGGGGACGGTGACGCTGACCTGTCAGCGGTGCCTTGGGCCTTTCGTGATGTCTTTGCAGGTGAGCAACACGATCGGGCTGGTGAAAGATCAGGCCCAATTGGATGCCCTGGACGCACTGGAAGTCACCGGCGAAGGTTCTGACATTGAATATTTGGTCGCCGACCGGCAGCTGGACATCCTGGCGCTGGTCGAAGACGAACTGATTCTGGGCTTGCCTTATGCTCCCCGGCACGATGTTTGCCCTGGGGCGGCGGCTGATCCGGAACACCAGGATGTCGCCAAACCCTCGCCCTTTGCCGTTCTCGAACAGCTCAGGAAATAACTGAACCATCATTTAACACGCGGGTTCGCGCTTACCTTAAAATAGGCGGTCCCGAACACAGGAGTCACCATGGCTGTCCAGCAAAACAAAAAGAGTCCGTCCAAGCGCGGCATGCATCGCTCGCACGATTTCCTGACGGCGCCGGCGACGGCCATCGAGCCGACCACCGGTGAACTGCATCTGCGTCACCACATCAGCCCCAATGGCGTGTATCGTGGCCGCAAGGTCCTGAAGACCAAGAACGACGAGTAATCCGGCGCCCCGACCACCCGCGCTCAATGCCCGAATACGCTCTTACCGTCGCCATCGATTGCATGGGCGGCGATCATGGCCTGCCCGTTACTGTTCCGGCAGCGATAGCGTTCGCCCAGGCTCATTCTGATACCCGCTGTTTGCTGGTCGGGGACGAATCCCAGATTCGCCCACTGCTGGCGCAGCACGTGGTGTCCGCCGGGCAGTTCGATATCGTGCATGCGTCCGAAGTCGTCACCATGCACGACTCGGTCGAGATTGCCTTGCGCCGCAAAAAGGATTCGTCCATGCGGGTGGCGGCCCAGGCGGTCAAGGACGGGCGCGCCGACGCCGCCGTGTCCGCCGGCAATACCGGCGCCTGGATGGCGATTTCCCGCTATGTGCTGAAAACGCTGGACGGCATTGACCGACCCGCTATCGCGACCGCTTTGCCCAATCAAAAGGGCGGGGCGACCACCGTGCTGGATCTGGGGGCCAATGTCGACTGTACCGCCGACCATCTGCTGCAGTTCGGCTTGATGGGGGCGGCGCTGGTGTCGGCGGTCGACCGCCAGGCCCAGCCGTCGGTGGGTCTGCTCAATATCGGTGAAGAACTCATCAAGGGCAATGAAGTCGTCAAACAGGCGGCTGAGTTGTTGCGCGCCAGCGGCTTGAACTTCTACGGCAACGTAGAAGGCGACGATATTTTCAAGGGCACGGTGGATGTGGTCGTCTGCGACGGCTTCGTCGGCAATGTCGTGTTGAAATCGGTCGAAGGTCTGGCGCGGATGATCGGCACCATGATGCGCGAAGAATTTCGTCGCACGCCCTTGACCATGGCCGCCGGCCTGGTCGCCACGCCCGTGTTGCGGCGCTTCCGTTCACGGGTCGACAATCGTCGCTACAATGGCGCAGCACTGCTGGGCTTGCGTGGCATTGTCATCAAGAGCCACGGCTCGGCGGATATTTATGCCTATGGGCAGGCCTTGCAGCGCGCCCGCGAGGCCGTGTTGAACGGCTTGCTCCAGGGCACCATCCAGCGGCTGGATGCCTTGCGCAGTCGGGCAAGCTTGCCGCCGAGCGACACCGCTCAAACTGCCTAGTCTCTTTTTTCGGAATCGATATGCCTTACGCCAGGATTACCGGAACGGGCGGCTATTTGCCCCCTCGTGTCGTCACCAACGATGATCTGGCTGCCGATCTGGCCACTCGCGGCGTGGAAACGTCCGATGCCTGGATCACGGAACGCACCGGCATCCGCCAGCGCCATATCGCCGATCCCGGCACCAAGACCAGCACGCTGGCGACTGCCGCAGCTCGTGCCGCGCTGGACAATGCCGGTCTGCAGGCCGACGATCTGGACCTGATCATCGTCGCGACCTCTACGCCTGATTTCATCTTTCCCAGCACGGCCTGTCTCGTGCAAGCCAATCTGGGCGTCGGCGGCGCCGCCGCCTTTGACGTGCAGGCCGTGTGCAGCGGTTTTGTCTATGCCTTGGCCACGGCGGATGCCATGATTCGCGCGGGTCGTGCCCGTCACGCTCTGGTGATCGGCGCCGAGGTCTTCTCCGGCATCCTGGATTGGAACGACCGACGCACCTGCGTGCTGTTTGGCGATGGGGCGGGCGCCATGGTGCTGAGCGCCTCGGACGAACCCGGCATCCTGGCAGTTCGGCTCAATGCCGATGGCCGCCAGCAGCATATCCTGTGCGCCGCTGGCAATGTGGCCGGCGGCCAGGTGACGGGCGATCCCTTCCTCAGGATGGACGGCCAAGCCGTCTTCAAACTGGCGGTCAATTCCCTGGTGCGCTCGGCTCACGAAGTCTGTGACGAAGCCGGGATTGAACTGTCATCCCTGGACTGGATGGTGCCGCACCAGGCCAATGTCCGCATCCTGAATTTCATCGGTCGCAAGCTCAATCTGCCTGATGACAAGATCATCGTGACGCTGGACAAACATGCCAATACCTCGGCAGCCAGCGTGCCCCTGGCATTCGACGTTGCCTGGCGCGACGGGCGTCTGCGCCCTGGGCAACTGGCATTGCTGCAAGGCGTGGGCGGCGGCTTTACCTGGGGCTCCGTCCTCGTCAGACTGTAAGGTTTCCTACTACTACACACATGAAAATAGCATTCGTATTTCCAGGCCAGGGTTCCCAGGCCGTGGGCATGATGGACGCCTGGGCGGATCATGCCGGCGTGCAGGCGGTGTTGCAACAGGGCGACGCAGCCCTGGGCGAAGACCTGACGCGCCTGATCGCCCAAGGTCCCGCCGAATCGCTGAACCTGACCACCAATACCCAGCCGGCCATGCTACTGTGTTCGGTCGCCATGTACCGCGCCTGGCAACAGGCAGGCGGTGCCGCGCCGGCCATCGTGGCCGGCCACAGCCTGGGCGAATATTCCGCTTTGGTGGCTGCCGATGCGCTGGATCTGGCCGATGCCGTGCGCACCGTGCGGGTGCGGGCGCAGGCCATGCAGTCGGCAGTGCCCGTCGGCGAGGGCGGCATGGCCGCCATCCTGGGCCTGGACGACGAAGCCGTGCGCCAGGCGTGCGCTCAGGCCGCCGGCGACCAGGTCGTCGAGGCCGTCAACTACAACGCGCCGGCTCAGGTCGTGATTGCCGGTCATGCAACCGCTGTGGAACGGGCGTGCGAACTGGCCAAGGCTGCCGGCGCCAAGCGTGCCGTCACCCTGCCGGTGTCCGCGCCTTTTCATTCCCGCCTGCTGAAACCAGCGGCGGACGCCTTGGAACAGGCGTTGGCCGGGATCGATGTGCGTGCGCCCGCCGTGCCGCTGATCAATAATGTGGATGTCGCCCAGCCGACCGACCCTGCCGCGATTCGCGATGCGCTGGTGCGCCAGGCATGGCATCCCGTGCGCTGGGTGGAAACGATTCAGGCGATGAGGCGCGACGGCGTCACCCACTTGGTCGAGTGCGGCCCGGGCAAGGTCCTGACCGGCCTGGTCAAGCGCATCGATCGCGATCTGACAACCTTCAACATCACCGATCCGGCGTCATTGCAACAGACGCTGGACGTCTTGAGAGGCTGATATGACAGAACCCATTCTGGCGGGCAAGATTGCCCTGGTGACAGGCGCTTCGCGCGGCATCGGTCGGGCAGTCGCCCTGGAACTCGCCGCCGCCGGCGCCACGGTGGTCGGCACCGCTACCTCGCAGGCCGGTGCTGACGGCATCACCGAAGCGCTGGCCCCTCAGGGCGGTCGCGGCGCCGTGCTGAATGTCGATGACGCTGCCGCGTGCGATGCGCTGCTGGCAGAACTGGCAGGGCAGGGCGGCCCGCACATCCTGGTGAATAACGCCGGCATCACTCGTGACGGGCTGATCCTGCGCATGAAAGACGAAGACTGGGCTTGCGTGCTGAACACCAATCTGTCGGCGGTGTTCCGGCTGTGCCGCGGCGTAGCCAAAACAATGATGAAGGCCCGTTGGGGCCGCATCGTCAACATCACGTCGGTGGTGGGCTACAGCGGCAATCCCGGTCAGGCCAACTATGCGGCGGCCAAGGCCGGTGTGGCGGGCATGTCGCGCGCCCTGGCCCAGGAACTGGGCAGCCGCGGCATCACGGTCAATTGCGTGGCGCCCGGTTTCATCGATACGGACATGACGCGTGCGCTCAACGAGAACCAGACGGCGGCGATTCTGCAGCAGATTCCCCTGGGTCGTCTGGGCTCGGCTGCCGAGATCGCGCATGCGGTCGGCTACCTGGCCAGCCCGCAGGCCGGCTACGTAACAGGCACGACCTTGCACGTCAATGGTGGTATGTACATGTAGGTAAAGCAGAACGGATGGCGCCCGTCTAAGGTAAAATCCGTTCAAACTCAGTAGGCAGGTCTCGGTGTTTTCACTGTCCGGCGCATGGTCGTCTGATTCCGAGCTGCTTTTTTTTGACTAAGACCCGCAGCCCAGCAGTCCTCATTTGGCTATAATTCGCGGGATTTTTTCCTAACTGGAGATATGCATGGAAAGCATCGAACAGCGCGTCAAGAAGATCGTCGCTGAACAGCTCGGCGTCAACGAAGCCGAGATCAAAAACGAATCTTCCTTCCTTGACGACCTCGGTGCCGA
>NZ_JBATXG010000030.1:0-59868 GCF_049673105.1 Castellaniella sp. | reverse complement strand
ATTCGTCCAGTGGACGAATCACCCCGCGCGTTTGGCGAGCGCCCCGATGGTGGTCTGGAAGGAGGGCAGTCCCGGCAAAGCCGGGACCGGGCGACGTAATCCGGATGAAGGGGGTATGCCCCGGCCCGCCCTTGCAGCGTGACAAGTCGCCCGATCTCAGGGTAGATCACAGGGCACGCTCGGCAAGGATGTACTCTGCCGAACGTGCCCTGACTGCGGGCCTCAACGCTTGGCGATATCCGCCTGCGCCTGCTTCACCAGATCGGCGCCGATCTGCTTGGCCCACTTGTCGAACACCGGCTGTGTCGCCTTGGCGAACACGCCGATCTGTTCCGGCGACAGCACCGTGACCGTCACCCCGTGGCTTTCGATTTCCTTCAGCAGGGAGTCGTCCGTGTTGGTCACGCCCTTGCGCGCAATCACGAGCTCACGCTGACCGGCCTCGACGGCTGCCTCGCGCACGATTTTTTTGTCTTCCGGCGTCCAGGATTCCCAGACATCCTTATTCACCACGAACACCAGCGGATCGGCCACATAGTTCCACAGGCTCAGGTATTTCTGCCCCACGTCGTACAGTTTGGCGCCTGCGTAGATCGACAGCGGGTTTTCCTGGCCGTCCACCGCGCCGCTGGCCAGCGCCGGCTGAGCGTCGGCCCAGCTCATTTGCGTCGGGTTGGCGCCCAGGGCCGTGAAGGTGTCGATGTACAGCGGCGAGCCCACCACGCGCAGCTTCATGCCCTTGATGTCTTCCGGTGTTTTGACCGGACGCACCGAATTGGACAGCTGGCGGTAGCCGTTTTCACCCCAGGCCAGCGGCACTACGCCCTTTTTCGACAGGATGTCGAACAATTGCGTACCGACCTTGCCCTGCGTCAGCGCGTCGATGGCCGGATAGTCGGGCATCAGGAAGGGCAGGGAAAAGATGTTCAGTTCCTTGATCTGCGGGGACCAGTTGATGGTGGACCCGATCGCCATGTCGATCACGCCCTGGCGGATGGCGGTGAATTCCCGTGTCTGGTCGCCCTGCACCAGCGAGGTGCCGGGGTAGACCTTGATGTTGATGCGCCCGTTGGTGCGCTCGCGCACCAGGTCGGACCAGATCACCGCCCCCTGGCCCCAGGGGAAGTTGGTGCCCACCACGATGGACAGCTTGTATTCGGATTTGTAGTCAGCCGCCTGGGCGGGCAGCGCCGTGACCAAGGCCGAGACGGCAAAGGCGGTGGCGCCGAGCAATCGTTTGAAGCGCATGATAAGTCTCCTCTCTTGAAAGCAAGAACAAAAAGAATCAGTACCCCAGATAATGCGGCAGCCACAGCGCGATCTGCGGAAAGAGCACGACCAGCACCAGGGTGCACAGCATGCCGCCCACCAGCCACAGCACCCACGGCACCGTGCTTTCCATGGGGATCCGGGCGATCTTGCTGGACACCATCAGGTTGACGGCCACCGGCGGCGTGAATTGCCCCACGGCCACCATCAGCGTCAGCACGACGCCCAGCCAGACCAGGTCCCACTGGAAGGTGACGGCGACAGGCAGGATCAACGGCACGAAGATCAAAAAGATGGAAATGCCGTCCAGAAACATGCCCGCCACGATCAGCAGCAAAATCAAGAACATCAGCACCCCGTACTGACCCAGGCCCGAATGCACGATGGCATTGGTGATGGGGTCGATGATCGACAGTGTGGACAGCGACCAGGCGAAAATCCCGGCCAGCGTCACGATCATCAGGATGACGGCAGACAGTTCGCCAGCCTCGCGCAGGATCGGGAACAGGTCGCGCCAGCGCATGGTGCGGTGGATGAACATGCCGACGAACAGTCCATAGAACACCGCCACGACGGCGGCCTCTGTGGGGGTGAAATAGCCCATGCGCATGCCGCCCAGGATGATGACGGGGGCGGCCAGGCCGGGGATGGCCTCGAACAGGCTGCGCCAGAAGGGCGGACGTGGCTCGTTGCGGGATGCGGCGCCCATATTGTGACGCCGAGCCAGCCAGACGGCGGGAATGATCAGCATCAGGCCCGCCAGGATGCCGGGCAGCATGCCGGCGGCGAACAGCGCCGGGACGGAGGCCTGCGGTACCAGCACCGAATAGATGATCATCGCGATGGACGGCGGAATCAGGATGTCTGTGGCGGCTCCGGCGGCCACCACGCTGGCGGAATAGGCGGGCGGGTAGCCCGCGCGGTTCATGGCGCCGATCATGATGGCGCCCACGGCGGCGGCGCAGGCGGGGCCGGAACCCGAGATCCCGCCCAGGAACATGGCCACGGAAATCGCCACGATGGCCAGCATGCCGGGGCCGTTGCCGGTGATGGCCTGCGCCAGGCGCACCAGGCGGGCGGCGACGCCGGAACGATCAAAGATCGAGCCCACCAGGACGAACATGGGGATGGCCAGCAGCGGATATTTCGCCAGCCCCGCGTAAAAGCTTTGCGACACGGCCATCAGGCCGAACCAGTGCGTGTCCGGGTTGGCCAGCGCGATGGCCAGCGTGCCGGCGCCCCCCAGGGCGACGCCCACCGGCACCCCCACGACCATCAGGGCGGCGAACAGCGCAAACAGCAGGGCGGCGATCATCGGGCGGCCCTCCAGGCGCGGAGCAGCATGCCGGCCAGTCGCAGCGTGATGACGGCCCCCAGAATGGGCAGCCACATGGAATACCACCAGGTCGGCACGCCGATGGCGGGCGAGGTGTCGCCCCAGTTGAATTCGTCCAGGGCCATGCGGCCCAACAGGACGGTCAAGCCGGCGAAAAACAGCAGGCAGATGCTGTCCGTGAACAGAGTGAAGCGCCGTTGTCTGGCGGACGAGCCGCCGTCGGCCAGCAATTCGATGCGAATGTGCAGGCGCCGCACAAAGGCGGACGAACCCGCGCTCATGGTCAGGATCACCAGCAGAAAGACGGAGATTTCTTCGGTCCAGGCAAAGGACTCGCTGGTCAGGTAGCGCACGATCACATTGGCCATGGTGATGCAGGCCAGCGCGCCCAGACTGAGTACCGTCAACCAGTCTTCATAGTACAGCGGCACCCGCGTGGAGGGATCGGAGGGGGCGGCATCGGAAGGGCAGGCTGGACCGGCGGTGTGATCGTCTGGCATGAACTCGACAGCAATTGGAAACGAAAAACAGGGACGATAGAAGAATATTTTGCAATGAAGCAGTCATCCTACAGCGGAATCATGCGCTTGCCAGCCTGGGATATCCCTTGGGGGCGCATCAAGATAAACTGACTCTCATTCTTCAAGTTTCCATTAGGTCCTGCCCGTGAATGCCCCCGCCCCTGCGCCCGTGCGCGCCACCGCCCCTGTCGCCAGCCCTGCTTCAGGTCGTCATGGCGCCGAAGTCCTGCTGGATACGCTGATCGCCCTGGGGGTGGACACCGTGTTCGGCTATCCCGGCGGGGCGGTGCTGCCGTTGTATGACGCGCTGTACGCCGAACCGCGCATCCGCCACATCCTGGTGCGCCACGAACAGGCGGCCATGCATGCCGCTGAAGGGTTTGCCCGGTCCACCGGGCGCCCTGGCGTCGTCTTCGTGACCTCCGGGCCGGGCATGTCCAATACCACCACGGGCTTGCTGGACGCGCTGTGCGACTCCATCCCCGTGCTGTGCGTCAGCGGTCAGGTGGCCACCAGCGCCATCGGCACCGATGCGTTTCAGGAATGCGATGCCGTGGGCATTTCGCGTCCCGTCACCAAATGGAACGCGCAGGTGCGCCGGGTCGAAGATATTGCCGACCTGGCGGCCAAGGCCTTGCGTCTGACGACGTCGGGCCGGCCTGGGCCGGTGCTGCTGGACTTCCCCAAGGACTTGCAGATGGCTCTGGTGCCGCCCGGCAACGAGACGCCGGCGGCAGAACCCGACATGGGTACGGACACCCTGTCGCCTGCCGCCGAGGCTTCCATCAAGCGTGCCGCCGCGCTGATCGCCAAGGCCCGCCGGCCCGTGTTCTACGGCGGGGGCGGTTTGATCAATTCCGGCGTGGATGCCTGCCATGCCTTCCGGTCTCTGGTGCAGGAAACCGGCGCCCCTTGTACCCTGACGCTGATGGGTCTGGGCGCCTACCCTGCGGGCGATCCGCAGTTCCTGGGCATGCTGGGCATGCATGGCACGCTGCAGGCCAATCTGGCCATGCACCACGCCGATCTGATCATCTGCGTGGGGGCGCGTTTCGACGACCGCATCACCGGCAGGCTGTCGGACTTCTGCCCGCATGCCGACAAGATCCATCTGGACATCGATCCGGCCTCGATCAACAAGGTCGTGCGCGCCGACGTGTCGCTGGTCGGCGACTGCTATCCCCTGTTGCGCGCCCTGCACAAAGAACTGGGTCAGTACCCGCAGGAATCCGGCCGCCTGGACGAATGGTGGCAGCGCATCGGGGTCTGGCAGGCGCGCGACTGCCTGAAGGTCGAACCCTCTGCGGATGTCATCCTGCCCCAGGACCTGATGCAGCGCATCGACCGCCTGCTGGCGGGGCGCGACGCGGTTGTCTCTACTGACGTCGGCCAGCATCAGATGTGGGCGGCGCAGTACATCCGGATGGATCGCCCCAACCGCTGGCTGACCTCGGGTGGCGCGGGCACCATGGGCTATGGCTTGCCGGCTGCCATCGGGGCGCAGATCGCCCACCCGGATAAACCGGTGGTGTGCGTCAGCGGGGATGCGTCCGTGCTGATGAACATCCAGGAACTGGCCACCGCCATGCAGCACCGGGCGCCGGTGAAACTGATCCTGTGCAACAACGGCCACATGGGCATGGTGCGTCAATGGCAGGAACTGATACACGAGGGCCGCTACAGCCATAGCTACAACGCTTCGATCCCGGATTTTGTCGCCCTGGCCGGGGCATTCGGCTGGGGCGCGGCGCGGGTGGATCATCCGCGCGATCTGGATGCGGCGCTGGCGGCCTGCATGGCGCATGACGGGCCGTATTTCCTGGATGTGGCCGTGGTGCCGCTGCAGAACTGCTTTCCCATGATGCCGGCAGGCTACGGCCATCAGCAGGTGATGCTGTCCGAGGACACCTGGTACGTCGAAGAATAAGCGCCGCCGCGTCAGCGGGTGATGCCGGTCGGGAATTACACGCAGCGCCCGCCGTCTACTTCCAGGCAGGCGCCGGTGATGAACGAAGCCTCGTCCGAGGCCAGGTACAGACAGGCGTTGGCTACATCCTGCGGCGTGGAAAAGCGCCCCAATGGAATGCCGGCGGTGAATTTGGCGCGTGCTTCGGGGGTGTCGGGCACACCCATGAATTCGGTCAGCAGGCCGGTGGCGCCCACGACCGGATTGACGCAGTTCACCCGGATGCGATCCGGCCCCAGTTCGGCGGCCATGGATTTGCTGGTGGTGACGACGGCGCCTTTGGTGCCGTTGTACCAGGTCAGGCCGGGGCGGGGCCGGATGGCGGCAGTGGATGCGATGTTGACGAAGACACCGCCGCCACGTTGGCGAAAGTGCGGCACGAAGGTCTGGGCGCTGAGAAAGATGCTTTTGACGTTGATGGCGTAGATGCGGTCGAATTCGGTTTCCGAGACTTCCAGCAAGGGGCGGTTGCGGTGCGTGGCGCCGGCATTGTTGACCACGATGTCCACGCCCTCATAGTGGCTGATCGCCGCCGCCAGCAAATCCCGCATGCTGCCGGCGCGGGACACGTCCGTATGGGCGAACTGGGCCTGGCCCCCGGCGGCGCGAATCAGGTCCACCGTATCCTGCCCGGCGGCGTCGTTGATGTCGGCCACCACGATGCGGGCGCCTTCTCGGGCAAAGGTTTCGGCGATGCCGCGACCGAAGCCCGATCCGGCGCCGGTGACGATGGCAACTTTATTGTCCAGGCGCATAGGGTGTCTCCTGTGGGTGCATTCAATCGATCGTGCCGTGATGGATGGCGATGGTCTTGAGGGTGGTGAAGCCCAGCAGGGCCTCGAAGCCCTTTTCCCGGCCATAGCCGCTGGATTTCACACCGCCGAACGGGAGTTCGACGCCGCCGCCCGCCCCGTAGTTGTTGATGAAGACCTGGCCGCAGCGCAATTGCCGCGCCAGCCGCATTTGGCGGGCGCCGTCGCGTGTCCAGACACCGGCCACCAGGCCGTAGGCCGTGTCATTGGCCAGTGCCAGCGCCTCGGATTCCGTGCGGAAAGATTGCGCCGCCAGCACCGGCCCGAAAATTTCTTCCTGGATCAGGCTGCTGTGCTGGGGCACGTCGCGAAACAGGACCGGAGCCTGGTAGTAGCCTTGGGCGCAGGCGCCGGCTGCGACGCGGCCCCTGGCCGCCTCGGTCAGGCCTTCGGACTGCGCATTGGCCAGGATCTGGCGGACACGTTCGAACTGCTTTTGGTTGATCAGCGGCCCTAGATCCGGGCTGGCCGAGGCCGGCCCTGCGGTCAATGCGCGAAAGCGTTCCGCCAAGCGCGCCAGCAGCGTGTCGTAGCAGCCTTCCTGCACCAGCAGACGGCTGCCCGCCGAACAGGTCTGGCCGCTGTTCTGGATGATGGCGTTGAGAATCACGGGCAAAGCGGCGTCCAGGTCCGCATCATCGAAGACGATTTGCGGGGACTTGCCACCCAGTTCCAGCACGGCGGGGCAGTGATGGCGGGCAGCGGCTTCGGCCACCCGCTGTCCTGTGACCGTCGAGCCGGTGAATGAGATGTGCTGGATGCCGGGATGCTCGCAGAGCGCCGCGCCCGCCTCGTGCCCGTAGCCGGTGACGACGTTCAGCGCGCCGGCGGGAAAACCGGCGCGGGCGGCCAGTTCCGCCAGATACAGGGTGGACAGGCTGGCGTCTTCAGCGGGTTTGACCACACAGGCGTTGCCCGCTGCCAGGGATGCGCCGACGCTGCGCCCGAAGATCTGCATCGGGTAGTTCCAGGGGATGATGTGCCCTGTCACGCCGTGGGGTTCGCGCACGGTCATGACGGTGTAGCCCGTGTCGTAGGGCAGGGTTTCGCCATGCAGCTTGTCGCAGGCGCCGGCGTAGAACTCGAAATAACGGGCCAGGGCCAGCACATCGTTGCGCGCCGTCGGCAGGGTTTTGCCGGTATCGCGGGCTTCGATGCCGGCCAGTGCGTCGGCATGGCTGAGCACGGTCCGGCCCCAGTCGGCCAGCAGCCGTCCGCGATCGCGGGCGCAGGTGCGAGCCCAGGGGCCGTCCAGATGGTCGCCCATGGCGGCCTGCGCGGCCTGGACTGCGCGGTCGATATCGGCGGCGCCGCCTCGGGCGATCTGTTCGTAGACCTGGCCGTCGGACGGGTCGATGACCGGAATGATGTGCCCCTCGGCGGCGGGGTGCGGGGTGTTGGCAATGAAGTGATGGGCGGGCATGGCAGGGTTCCGTGTCGAGGCCGGCGCGTTCAGGCCTTGTCGATATGGTCGGCGATGGCCTGACCGACCTGGACGGTCGTGGCATTGCCGCCCATGTCCGGGGTGCGTGGACCGTCGGCCAGCACGGTCTCGATGGCCCGCATGACGGCCTGGGCCGCATCTGCGCAGGCCGGCTGCCCCTGGCTGAGATGGTCCAGCATCAGGGCGGCGGACCAGATCTGACCGACGGGGTTGGCGATGCCGCGTCCGGCGATATCGGGTGCCGATCCGTGGACGGGTTCGAAGAGCGATGGCCAGATGCGGTCGGGGTTCAGGTTGGCCGACGGCGCAATGCCGATGGTGCCGGTGCAGGCGGGACCCAGATCCGACAGAATGTCGCCGAACAGATTCGAGGCCACGATGACGTCGAAGCGATCCGGGTGTTGAACCAGGTGGGCGCACAGAATGTCGATGTGGAATTTGTCCCAGGTGACCTGGGGGTATGCCTGGCCGACGGCGGCGACACGCTCGTCCCAAAAAGGCATGGTGATGGAAATGCCATTGGATTTGGTGGCTGCCGTCAGGTGGCGGCGCGGTCGGCTGGCGGCCAGTTCGAAGGCATAGCGCAGCACCCGGTCCGTGCCGAAACGGCTGAACACGGATTCCTGGATGGCGATTTCCCGGTCGGTGCCGGCGAACATCCGTCCGCCCGCGTTGGAGTATTCGCCTTCGGTGTTTTCGCGCACCACCAGAAAATCAATGTCCCCGGGCGCCCTGCCGGCCAGCGGGCAGGGCACGCCGCGCATCAGCCGGGCGGGCCGCAGATTGACGTATTGGTCGAATTCGCGGCGGATGGTGATGATGGATTCCCAGATGGCGATGTGGTCCGGCACCCGGTCCGGCGCACCGACCGCCCCGAACAAAATGGCGTCGTGCTGCCCGATGCGGGCCTTCCAGTCTGGCGGCATCATGCGACCGGTGCGTTCGTAGTGGTCGCAGCCCCAGTCAAAGGTGTCGAATTGGAAGTCGAGCTGAAAGCGCCGGGCCGCCGCCTGCAGAACTCGCAGGCCTTCGGTCATGACTTCCATTCCGATGCCATCGCCGGGGATGACTGCAATCTTCTGATTCATGATCCCTGCATCCTATGGAAAACTTCAGTCATCATAAGACAGGGCAAGCGCGGCGGACATGGCCGAAAACTGGTGGATACCCCTATGATTACCCGCGTTGCGGGCCGGGATGGCTTCGTGTTAGAACTGCATGGGTCTGGAATCCGGCGGTCGTTCGGAAAGGTACATCATTGGGAGACATCATGCATCACGGAAAAAAATTGATCGGTTGGCTGACCGCTGCGGCGATCGTTGGCCTGACGGCAACAGCGCCGGTCCTGGCCCAGACCACCCTGAAAATGGCGTATGCCCTATCGGAAAACTCGCACTATGGGGCGGGCGCGACGGCGTTTGCCAAGAACCTGGAAGCCAGCATGCCAGGTGTCAAGGTCCAGCAGTTCCCCAACAGCCAGCTGGGCGGCGAACGGGAAGTGATCGAAGGCCTGCAATTGGGCACCATTGACCTGGCCATCGTGTCTACCGGCGCCACCTTGAATTTCGTGCCGCAGACCGGGGTGTTCGACATTCCCTTCCTGTTCCGTGATCTGGCTCATGCTCGCAAAGTGCTGGACGGCAAGGTCGGCCAGGACATGCTGGCTGAATTCCCCAAGCGCGGCCTGATCGCGCTGGCCTGGGGCGAGCAGGGCTTCCGTCATCTGACCAATAATGTTCGTGCGGTCAAAGAACCCGCCGACATCAAAGGCCTGAAGATCCGCACCACCGAAAACCCTATCCACATCGCGGCGTTCCGGGAACTGGGTGTGCTGGCCACGCCGATGGCCTGGCCGGAAGTCGCCACCGCCCTGCAACAGGGCACCATCGACGGTCAGGAAAATCCGCTGTCGGTGATCGTGTCGGTGAAGATGTGGCAGCTGCAAAAATACCTGTCCCTGACGGCGCACGTGTACGGGCCGGCGTTGGTGCTGATGTCGCCCTCGGTCTACAACGGCCTGTCCGATGCAGATAAGGACAAGTTCAAGGCGGCAGGCGTGGCCAGCGCCCAGGCCATGCGTCAGTTTGTCGATCAAGTCGAAAAAGACGGTCTGGAAACCCTGAAGGCCAACGGGATGCAGATCAATACGGTGGATCATGCCGCCTTCGTCAAGGCCGTCCAGCCGGTGTATCCGCAGTATTACAAACAGTTCGGCCAGGAATTGGTCGAATCCATTCGGGATACGCAGTAAAAGATGAGCGTACTGGGCCTGATCGATCGGGGACTGTCACGGCTGGTGTCCTGGGTGGCCCAGGGGCTGTTGTGGTCGTCCGTCGGGGCGGGTTTCTATCAGGTCCTGGCGCGCTTCGTGCTGGAATCCCCGTCCGCCTGGTCGGAAGCCTGGACGCGCGCTTCGATCATCTGGGCGGTCATGCTGGGCATGGCCCTGGCGTTTCGCCAAGGCGCCATGCTGGGCGTCGATCTGCTGCACAATCTGCTGGCGCCGCGCAAGGCGCGGCTGCTGGAACATCTCGTACTGTTGATCGTCGTCGGCTTTCTGGGCTTTCTGGTCTGGATCGGGGCCGACATGACCTGGCGGGTGCGGTTCCAGACCACGCCCAGCCTGGGGGTGTCGATTTCCTGGATTTACCTGTCCATTCCCACCGGCGCCTTGCTGGCCTTGTTCGGCGCCCTGGCCTATTGGGCCGAGGATTCCCGCGTCCCTTACGTTGAAACGGTCTAGGAGCCAACCACCATGTCGCAATTGATGGTTGTTTCCATGCTGCTGTTTTTTGGCCTGACCGTGCCGGTGGCGGTGTCCATCGGGCTGGCCACCATGGTGGGCGTGGGCTTCGATGGACACATGACCTGGCTGGTGATCGCCCAGCAGCTGTACGCCGCGCTGGATAAATATCCGCTGGTCGCCGTGCCGTTCTTCATCCTGGCCGGCAATCTGATGGAAGCCGGCGGCATTTCCGAACGCATGGTGGAATTCGCCAAGAGCGTGGTGGGCGGGGTGCAGGGCGGGCTGGCGTGCAGCTGTGTGCTGACCTGCATGATTTTCGCGGCGGTCGCCGGGTCCAGTGTCGCGACGACGTTCGCCGTGGGCGCGATCCTGATTCCCGCCATGGTCAAGCACGGTTATCCGGCGCCCTTCGCAGCGTCGCTACAAGCATCTGCGGCGGAACTGGGGGTCATCATCCCGCCGTCCATTCCCATGATTCTGTACGCGGTGTCCACGGATACATCCGTGGGCGAGGTTTTCATCTCCGGGATCGGTCCTGGGGTGTTGGTCGTGCTGGCCCTGATGGCGTACGTCTGGCTATACGCTCGGCGCAATGGCCTGGGCAAGCATGACGGCGATGGCCGCTTGCCGCTCTGGCCGGCGTTCAAAAAGGCCTGGTGGGCGTTGCTGATGCCGGTCATCATCCTGGGCGGTATTTATGGCGGCATCTTCACGCCGACGGAAGCCTCCGCCGTGGCGGTGGTCTATGCCCTGTTCGTGGGGGTCTTCATCTACCGCCGCCTGACGTTCGCGTCTCTGGGGCAGACCTTCCATCGGTCGGTGGTGTCCACGGCCATCATCATGTTCATCATCGCCAACGCAGGGGTGTTCGGTTTTCTGCTGAACCGGGCGGGGGTGCCGATGGCACTGGGCGAATGGCTCAGTCATCTGTTCGACAGCGAGATCACTTTCCTGCTGGGGGTGAACGTGGCGCTGTTCATCATCGGCATGTTCATCGAAACGTCCGCATCCATCGTGGTGCTGGCCCCGCTGTTGCTGCCGGTGGCGATCCAGTTCGGGGTGGACCCGGCGCATTTCGGCGTGATCATGGTGGTGAACCTGGCCCTGGGCATGGTGACGCCGCCCTTCGGCGTGAATCTGTTTGCCGCCTGCACGGTGGCCAAAGTCCCCATCGAACGTCTGGTCAGACCCCTGCTGCCCTTCGTGGGCGTGATCCTGGTCTGCCTGATGGCCATCACCTACTGGCCGGATCTGTCGCTGTATTTCCGCGACCTGGTGTACCGCTAATAAAACAGCCTGGCCCCGTGTCGGAGGCCAGGCTGTGAATCGAAGCGGCTTGCAAGCCGCAACGTCGGGACGGCTTGGTTAGCTCTTGCGGATTTCCGCCAGCTGGTCCTGCACGGCCTGCCACAGCTCGGGGCCGACTTCCTTCTTGATCTGCTCGTTGACCGGGGCGATCGTGCTGCGCATCCGCTGGACTTCTTCCGCGCTGACGGCATTGACCTGCATGCCGTCCGCCTTCAGCTGCGTCAGGGCCTTGTCGGCTTCCGCGCGGGTATCCTTGCGCTCGAAATCGCGGCTGACCTTGGCCGCCTGCATCAGGATGGTGCGCTCATCGGCGCTCAGGCTGTCCCACCACTTCTTGCTGGCCGTGACGATCCAGGGGCTGTAGACGTGGTTGGTGACGCTCAGGTATTTCTGGACTTCGTAGAACTTGCTGGACAGGATGGTGTTGTAGGGATTTTCCTGGCCGTCGACGGTCTTGGTTTCCAGCGCGGTGAACAGTTCCGAAAACGGCAGCGGCACGGCGTTGGCGCCCAGGCGCTGGAAGGTATCCAGAAAGACGTTGTTCTGCATGACCCGCAGCTTCAGACCACTGAAGTCTTCAGCGCGTTCGACGGGTTTTTTGCTGTTGGTCAGATTGCGAAACCCGTTTTCCCAATAGACCAGGCCGACCATGCCCTTGTCGCTCAGCTTGTCCATGATCTGCTGGCCGGTCTTGCCGTCCAGCACCTGGTCGGCTTCTTCGCCGGAATTGAACAGGAACGGCGTGTCCCACAGGGCCATTTCAGGCGTGATGCCCACCAGCGTGGCGGTGGAACCCACCATCATTTCCTGGGCGCCGCCGATCAGGGCCTGCTGCATCTGGATGTCCGAACCCAGGGCGGCGGCGCCGATGGCGCGGACCTTCATCTTGCCGTTGGACAGCTTGGCGACTTCGTCGGCAAAGACCTGTGCGGCCCGCCCCTGGTTGGAGTCCTGATTCAGGCCGTAGCCGAAACGGATCAGACGGGTGTCGGCGTGCGCCGCCAGTGACAGCGTGCTGGCCGCCAGGGTGGCGGCGAGGAGCAGGGTTTTCAGTTTCATGGAGATTCTCCTTGGTGGAAGAAAGCGCTGGGGGAAGCGGTGTCGTCTGTTTCAACCCAGCCAGCGGACTGGGGCGATGACGATTTGAGGAAAGGCCACCAGCAGAGCTAGCAGCAGGACGTAAGCAAGCAAGAAAGGGGTGATGCCCCGAATGACGGTTTCCATGCGCACACTGCCCACGCCGGCGGCGACGTTCAGCACGGTGCCCACCGGGGGCGTGATCAGGCCCAGACAGCCGGTGAATACGAACATGAAACCGAAATAGATCGGGTCGATGTGCGCCTTCAGAGCCAGGGGCAGGCAGACCGGTGCGAAGATCAGGATGATGGGCGTCAGGTCCATGGACGTGCCCACCAGCAGCAGGAAGATCACCATGCAGACCATGAAGAGCCTAGGGTGTTCCAGGATGGGCTGGAACAGCGCGGCCAGCTGATTGGGCAGATCCGCCAGGGTGATCATGTAGGCGGCCACCGTGGCCGCGCCGCACAGGAACATGACGATGGCGGTGGTGATGCTGGACGTCACCAGGACTTCGTAGGTGGTCTTCCAGGACAGGGTGCGGTAGATGAAACGGGAGACCAGGAAGGCGTAGACCGCCGCGACCACGGCGGCTTCGGTGGGCGTGAAGATCCCGAAACGGATGCCGCCCAGGATGATCACAGGCATCAGAATGGCCCAGGCGCTGGCCGCCACGGCCTTGCGGCGTTCCGCCGCGGTGGCGCGGGTCGAGGCCGGCAGATTTTCGCGGCGGGCGACCATGCGCCAGGCGAGCAGCAGGGCACCGCCCATCAGGATGCCGGGCACGATACCGCTGATGAACAGTTTGCTGATCGAGGTGTTGGTGGTGACGCCGTAGATGATGAAAGGCAGCGACGGCGGAATGATGGGGCCGATGATGCCGCCCGATGCCAGCAGGCCTGTGCTGTAGCCCATCGGGTAGTTCTGTTGGCGCATCATGGGCAGCAGGATGGTGGCCAGCGCCGCGGTGTCGGCGATGGCGGACCCGCTCATCGAAGCCAGCAAAATAGCCGCGAACACCGTGACGTAGCCCAGTCCGCCGGGGATATGGCCGACAAAGACGCGGGCCATGTCGATGATCCGCTGGCTCAGGCCGCCCACGTTCATCAGCTCGCCGGCCAGCACGAAAAAGGGCACGGCCAGCAGGGGGAAATTGTCGAAGCCGGCCTGCAGATTCTGGGCCAGCAGCTGCGTGTTGAAAAAATCCAATTGCCACATCAAAGCGACGCCGGATATCAGCAGGGCGACGGCGATGGGGATGCCGATCGCCATCGAAGCGAACAGCACGGCCAGGAACAGCAGGGTGGTTTCCATGGATTATTTCCCGGTGTGAGCGCGCAGGGGGTCCAGGATGGCCTGCTTGAAGATCAGGACTTCCATCGCGGCGGCCATGAACAGCGTAGCGGCGGCAGCGACCGACAGGGGGTAGCCGATGACGGGGCTGTGGCTGTGCAGGCCGGCGATCACCTGATCCCAGGCACCTTTGATCACCATGCCCAGGACGATGGCGCTGAGCAGGCTGGCCAACGCGCCCATGATGGCGCGGCTGCGGGGGCCAACCCGGTCCACCAGCAGGGTGAAGCTCAGGTGTCGGTTCTCGTGGGCGGTGACGACGGTACCCATGCAGACCAGCCAGACGAACAGCAGGCGGGACAATTCTTCGTAGATCACCAGGCCGGTGCCAAAGGCGTAGCGCAGCACGACGTTGCTGAAGACGGCGATGACCATCAGGGCCAGCGTGGCGGCCATGAAGGCCTCTGCCGCCTTGCGAATCAGCGGCTTATGTTCAGGGTTGGGCATGGGGTCTCCTTTGCAGCCAGTCGGCGGCATGTTGCAGGATATCGTCCAGGGGATGTTCGCTGTCCAGATGCAGCAGGCCGGTTTCGTCGTGGGGCGGTTCCAGCGCGGCAAACTGGCTGTCGATCAGCGTGGCGGGGAAGAAGTGGCTGGCGCCCCGGCCAGCGACCCGTCGGGCTGCCGCCTCGCGCCCGAGATCCAGCCAGATGAAGGCCAGATCAGGAACGTGGGCGCGCAATTGCCGACGATAGGCGCGCTTCAGGGCGGAACAGCTCAGGACCACGCCTTGAGCGGCATGGCGGTTCAGTTCCAGGCCCAGGGCTTCCAGCCACGAGCGGCGGTCTTCGTCGGTCAGGGGAATGCCGGCCCGCATTTTGGCATGATTCTGTTCGCTGTGGAACGCATCCCCTTCGATGAAGACCCAGCCTTGCCGTTGCGCCAACATGCTGCCGACGGTGGATTTGCCGCTGCCGGACACGCCCATGACCACGACGGCCTGACTGGCGAGAGGAGGAGGCTCTGTCGGCGACAATGAATGAGGTAGCGCTATCTTTTGCATTGAAAAAAAAGGGGCTTTCCGTAAAATTGTGGCCAACGGTGATGTTGCCGATGGCAGTGAGATGCAAAGATAGCGCTATCTTTGCGATAATGACATTAGGGAATTCCTGTATGAATGATGGTTCCTCTCCGAATTCGCGCCGGGCAGCGCTATCGCGAGGCAGCTCGCGGGCGACCGGTCGGGTGACGCTGGCGGATGTGGCGGCGCTGGCTGGGGTCAGTCCCATCACGGCTTCGCGGGTGGTGGCTGGAAAAACGACGGTGCGGGCGGAATTGGCCGAGCGCGTGCAGGCCGCCGTGGCGCAGCTGGGGTATCGCCCGGATCCTTCCGCGCGGGCCCTGGCCTCGGCCAAGAGCAGCCATGTCGTGGTGCTGATTCCCCTGTTGTCGAACACCTTGTTCACGGAATTGCTGGAATCCGTGCAGAACGTCATGTGGGAAGCCGGCTATCCGATTCTGGTCGGCATCACCCAGTATCAGTCGGCGCGGGAATCCGCACTGCTGGAAAGCTATCTGTCCCATCGCCCGGCGGGCTTGATCCTGACCGGTTTCGACCGCAGCGAATCGCAACGGCAACTGATTGCGGACAGCCGCACGCCGTGTGTGCACGTGATGGAACTGAGCGACGATCCGACGCTGTATTGCGTGGGTTTGTCCCAAAGGGCGGCGGCGCAGGCCGTGGCGCGACATCTGCTGGATCGGGGGCGGCGGCGCATCGCCTTTGTGGGCGCCCAGCTGGACCCGCGCACCCTGGAACGCGCCGAGGGTTTTCGCAGCACCTTGTCGGCCGCAGGGTGTCATGACCCGCGTCTGGAGTTTCTGGACGCCAGGCCCTCGTCGGCAGCCCTGGGGGCCGAGGCATTTCGCCGCCTGATCACGGCGCACCCCGATCTGGATGGGGTGTTCTTTTGTAATGACGACCTGGCGCACGGCGCGCTGCTGGAGGCCCTGCGCATGGGTGTTCCGGTGCCGGATCGCGTCAGCATCGTCGGCTTCAACGATCTGCCCGGCAACGAGCAGATGCTGCCCGCCCTGACCAGCCTGCGTACCCCGCGCCGGGAAGTCGGCGAGGCGGCCGCGCGGATGTTGCTGCAGCTGATTCGAGGCGAGCCTGTCGAGACGCCCGTGCTGGATCTGGGCTTCGAGCTGAAGATCCGGGCCAGCAGTTGAGGGGCGGCAAAACCAAAAAACGCCCTGACGCTTCCAGCGAAGCGGCAGGGCGCCGGTGCAAGCGTTGCCGCGCGGCGGTTTCCCCGGCCACGCGGCGCTTCAGCCTTACAGCCAGGTCAGGCCGATGGAAATCAGGATGCCGGACACGAACAGCTGGATCAGGCAATAGCCCATGATGTCCTTGGCCTTCAGGCCGGCGATCGCCAGCACGGGCAAGGCCCAGAACGGTTGCAGCATGTTGGTCCAGGAATCCCCCCAGGCCACGGCCATCGCCACGCGCGGCATGTCGGCGCCCAGCGCTTGGGCTGCGGCAATGACGACGGGGCTTTGCACGGCCCATTGGCCACCGCCGGACGGAACGAAGATATTGACCAGACCGGCGCTCATGAAGGTCCAGAACGGCAGGGTCGCCGCCGTGGAAAAGGACACGAACCATTCCGACAGACTGGCCGCCAGGCCGGAATCGATCATGATCGCCATGATGCCCGCGTAAAAGGGAAACTGGATCACGATGCCCGCGCCGCCCCGGATGGCTTCATCCAGGCTTTTCAGCAGACGTCGCGGGGTGCCGTGCAGGATGATGGCCAGGAACAGAAAGGTGAAGTTGATCACGTTCAGGTTCAGGCCCGCGCCGCGCACGATGTAGTAATCAAACAGGTAGGCCAGGCCGCCGATGCCGATCAGCCAGGACAGCAGACGGCTGGTTTCCAGGCGGTCGGCGGGCCGGTCGGTCGTTTCCGTGCCGTCTTCGGCGGCGGGCTCCAGCAGCTTGGGATCGACGTAGATGCTTTCCTTGTCGTCGGGCAGCATCAGGCGATTGATCAGCGGCACCGCGATGAACAGGGCGATGACGATGGCCAGGTTATAGAAGGAAAAAATGGTGTCCGATGTGGGAATCACGCCGATCTTGTCGGCGGTGAAGTGGCCTTCCGTGGCGATCGTCAGGGGAATGGACCCCGCCAGACCGCCGTGCCAGACCAGAAAGCCGGAATACGCGCTGGCGACCAGCAAGCGATAGTCGACGCGGACCTGCCGGGCCAGTTCCTTGGCGAACAAGGCGCCCACCACCAGACCGAAGCCCCAGTTGATCCAGCTGGCGATCAGCGACACCACCGTGACCAGGATGATGGCCTTGCCGGGGGACTTTGCCAGGGATGCCAGTCCGGTCAGCCAGCGCTTCACCAGAGGCGTGTTGGCCAGCATGTGGCCGGTCAGCAGCACCAGCAGCATCTGCATGGCGAACGTCAGCAGGCCCCAGAAACCGTTGCCCCACATGCGCGCCACTTCCATGGGGGTGCGCTGTTCGCCAAGCATGGCGGCGACCGCCGCCACCAGGGTCAACAGGATGACGAAGATGTAGGGGTCTGGCAGATATCGCTCTACCAGACGAACAGATCCGCGAGTCAACAGTTTGAACATAGCGACAGGCCCTCCTTGGCAAGTCGGATGTTGGCCTGCCTGGCGCATGGGGTGCGCAGGCGTGGCGAATGATCCAGCCTGGCGGCTGGACCTGGAAACGGGGGTGTCCGGACGCTGTCTGGACAGGGCGGGCGGCCCAGGTGCCGCCGCCGGGTTTTAGAAGGCCGGGCCGTCGTCCTCGGGCGGCGTGGCGGCGCTGCTGGTTTTACTTGTCTTGGCAGCGGTCTTTTTGGCGGGCGCTTTTTTAGCGGCGGTCTTGGTTTTAGTCGTGGTCTTGGTGGCGGCCTTGGTTTTGGCGGCGCCGGCGGCGGTCTTGCCGGCAGCGGCGGTTTTGGCACCTGCCTTGGGCGCGCGGGCTTCGAATTCGAAGCCGATCTTGCCGTCGGCCTGGCGCACCAGATATGCCTTGAACTTGCGATTGGTGCGGCTGGACACAAAGCCGTCGAACAGTTTGGTCTTGCCCTCGGCCAGCAATTGCGTCATTTGTTCGGCGGGGATTTCCTGCTGCAGAATGACTTTTCCGCTACGGAAGGTGCAAGACTTGTTCGGGCCCACGGAATGCTCGCAGACGTAGTTCATGCCGTGTTCGTAGACCTTGCCGCTGCATTTCGGGCAGGCGCCCAGCGGCGTGTGGCCGGAAAAATCCACGGGTTCGGCGTCTTCGTCGTCTTTTTGGCCGAAGTCGAATTCCAGCTTGAATTCGTCGGTGATCCGCAGGACTGCCGCAAAGGGGCGGCCCATCTTGCTGATGAAGCCGGTCAGCGGACCCAGCGTGCGCTTGTCCAGCAGTTCCTCGACTTCGGGCACTTCAAACGTGCGCCCGCCGGGATGTTTGCCGATGGAAAATTCGCAGGCCGTGCAGGCGTAGCGGCGGTAGTTTTCCTTGACCACGCCGCCGCATTTGGGGCAGGGGGTCTGCAGCGTCGCGTAATCGCCGGGGACTGTGTCGCGTTCGTATTCTTTGGCGCGTTTGACGATGACCTGCGTCATCTGCGCGATTTCGCGCATGAAGGACTCGCGGTCCAGCTGGCGCTGTTCAATCAGTTTCAGCTGATGTTCCCATCCGCCGGTCAGTTCCGGCGAGGTCAGCTCGTTGACCCCCAGGCCGGACAGCAGCGTCATCAGTTGACGGGCCTTGGCGCTGGGGACCAGATCGCGGCCTTCGCGGCGCAGATAGGTTTCGTTGATCAGGCCTTCAATAATGGACGCGCGGGTGGCCGGGGTGCCCAGGCCGCGCTCGGACATGGCTTCGCGCAGGGCCTCGTCGTCCACCAGCTTGCCGGCGCCTTCCATGGCCGACAGCAGGGTGGCTTCGTTGAAGCGGGCGGGCGGTTTGGTCGCCAGCCCGCGGGCTTCGATGTCTTCTGTGCGCACGCGCTCGCCATCGGCGACGGCGATCAGCGACGCCTCATCGCCCTGGGATTCGCGGCCATAGATCGCCAGCCAGCCCGGCGACACCAGGATCTTGCCTTCGGTCTTGAAGTGATGCCCGGAGACCTGGGTGATGCGGGTGGTGATGCGGAATTCGGCGGCCGGGAAGAACACCGCCAGGAAGCGCCGGGTCACCAGTTCGTAGATCTTGAATTCGGCGTCGCTCAGTTCGCGCGGCACTTGCAGCGTCGGGATGATGGCGAAGTGGTCCGAGACCTTTTTGTCGTCGAAGATGCGCCGATTGGGCTTGACCAGTTGCTGCGCCACGGCCTGGGCGGCAAAGGGCTGCACGGATCGCGCGACCCCGGATTCGCTGTCGGACAGGGCCTGCATGGTCTGTTGCACGGTGCCGACGTAGTCTTGCGGCAGATAGCGGGAGTCGGTTCGCGGATAGGTCAGGGCCTTGTGCCGTTCGTACAGCGTCTGGGCCAGGGCCAGCGTGGTCTTGGCGGAAAAACCGAAGCGGGAGTTGGCCTCGCGCTGCAAGGTGGTCAGATCGAAGAGCGCCGGAGACAGCTGTGTGCTGGGTTTGGATTCCTCGGTCACCGTGCCGGCTTGTTCGCGGCAGGCGCTGACCACGCTCTGGGCGGCGGTGGCCGACCAGAGCCGGGAATCGCGGGCGTCCGGGTCTTGCTCGTTCTTTTTGAAGCCGGGATCGAACCAGCGGCCTTCGTATAGGCCGGCGGCGGCCACAAAGGTCGCGTGGACTTCCCAGTAATCCCGGCTGACAAAGCTGCGGATGCGGTCCTCGCGTTCCATCACGATCGCCAGGGTCGGCGTTTGCACGCGCCCCACGGGGGTCTTGAAGAAGCCGCCGTCCTTGCTGTTGAAGGCCGTCATGGCGCGGGTGCCGTTGATCCCCACCAGCCAGTCGGCTTCGGCGCGCGACCGGGCAGCGGCTTCCAGCGGCTTCATGGTCTCGTCGTCGCGCAGATTGGCAAACGCTTCGCGGATGGCCGCCTGGGTCATGGACCGCAGCCACAGGCGTTGGATGGGCTTTTTCACGCCTGAATACTGGACGATGTAGCGGAAGATCAGTTCGCCTTCACGCCCCGCGTCGCAGGCGTTGATCACGGCGACGACGTCCTTGCGCTTGAGCAGCTTGACCAGCAGCTTCAGGCGCTCGGAAGAGCGCTTGTCGGCTGGACCCAGTTCGAATTGCGGCGGAATCACCGGCAGATGGGCAAAACTCCATTTGCCGCGCACCGGATCGTTGGGTGCGACCAGGGTGAGCAGGTGGCCCACGCTGGAGGACAGCACGAACTGCTCGCTCTCGAAGTAGTCGCCTTCGCGAGTGAATCCGCCCAGCGCACGGGAGATGTCCAGGGCAACCGACGGCTTTTCAGCAATAATCAGAGTTTTAGTCATGTGGTTCCATTGACGGTCGTTTTGCGACCGCGATAGCGCGGATCATACGAGGGGGCACCGCACCATGCAAGTCACCACACCCTGGCAAGCCGTCGAAAACCCGGCCTGGTGGCGCCAAAACCTGGCCTGGGGCATTGGCCTGCTGGCCGTCATATTGGCCGGTTCGGCGCTGGTGTCCTGGGTGGCCGCCAACTGGCCCCATATGGTGCCACAGACCCGTTTGCTGCTGGTCCAGGGGGGGCTGGCGCTGACCGTGCTGCTGGCAGCCGTTCTGGCCTGGCGTGGCAGCCGCTGGGCTGGTTTGCTGACGGGTGTGGCGGCGTTGGGGACAGGCGGTTTGCTGGCCCTCGTGGGTCAAATATATCAAACCGGTGCGGATAGCTGGCAATTGTTTCTGGCGTGGGCGGCTTTGATCACGCCCTGGCTGCTGCTGATGCGCGCGGCGCTCCTGGCGCTGTTGTGGGTGGCCTTGCTGAATCTGGGCCTCTGGCTGTATGCCGACCAGGGGGTGGCGCCCGGCCTGTGGTTCTGGACGGATGACGGATCGGGCAGCGTCTCGCTGGTGCTCTTGAATGCCGTGCTGCTGGTACTGGCGCAATGGCTGCATCCGCATCTGCGTGATCCCTGGTGTCTGCTCCGGCGGGTGCTGGCCATAGCGATGCTGGGATGGGCATTCATTGCCGCCATGGGGTGGCTGGGTTCTCCTCAGATGGTGGGCTGGGGTCTGTTCGTGGGGTTGGCGCCAGCCGCCGTGCTGTATGGCGTTTATGGCCATTGGCGGCAAGATCTGGCGGTGGCGGCCTTGTCCTTGCTGGCCGGCATCGGGGTGATCGGGGCATGGCTGATCTGGAAACTGGATTCTCTGAGCGGCTTGTTGGGTATCAGCCTGGTGCTGCTGATGCTGACCGTGCTGGCCGTGCGCCATGTGGTGCATCTGCGGCGGACGCTGCGCGGGCCGCAGGCGGCTGCGGGCACTGCCGAGCCGGATCTGGATGCGGCGATGCCCTGGTATCTGACGACGTTGCGGCTGGGGGCGCTGATCCCGGCCCTGGGGTTGCTGGTCGTGTGGGTGGCGCTCAGCTTCGATCTGGATTCCGCGGCGGATGCGCTGGGGGCCGGTGTATTGCTGATGCTGCCGGGTTTGCTCATCGACCGGGTGGCGGCGCGCGCATTCTGGCGGGAAATCGGCGCGGCGCTGACCGTGCTGGGGCTGCTGCTGTGCGCGGGCGGCGCTGCATGGCTGATGGAAGACGGTGGGGATAGGGCGACGAGCCTGGTGACGTTGACGGTGTCAGGCGCCGCCGCCTATGCCATCAGCCGGCAGTTTGCGGTGCGGCTGCTGGCGGCGGCGCTGGTGCTGGGCCTCGGGTTCTGGCTGACGGCTCCGGGTAACTATGGTTTTGCTTGGCCGTCCGATTCCTGGGGCGGCGGCGCACCGCAACTGTCCTGGCGACTGTGGGTGTTGCTGGCGCTCGGGGCGGGTCTGTGGGCCTGGTCGGCGCGGGCAGCCCACAGGGCGGCCTGGCGGCCTTTGGCCTGGGCCTTGCTGGCCACGGCGGCAGGCGTGGCGCTGCTGCTGACGCAGGCCATGCCTGCGCCTGTGCGGGAATGGCCGGGGCTGGACCAGGCCGCCATGTTTTTGTGTGCTTTGCTGCCGGGGCTGTTGTTGGCGGCCTGGATGGCGGCGATCCGCCCCGCGCTGCCTGCGAGCCTGCGCGTGGGGGCGCCGCTGGCCTGCTGCGTGGCCGGACTGGGTTGGGTGGATGTCTCCGCCTTGTCGGTGGCCTTGGTCTGGTTGGTGCTGGGTCGCCTGACCGGGAACCGGGTGCTGCAGGTGCTGTCCCTGCCGCTGGGCCTGGCGGGCCTGCTGCTCTATTACCTGGACGTGCAGGCGGGCAGTCTGACGGACAAGGCGGCGATCCTGGGGGTGACGGCGGCCTGGCTGGCTGCGCTGGCTGTGTTGCTGGTGGTGCGGCATCGACGCGGTGTCGCGGCGCCCGCGTCGGCGCGTCGTCGCTGGCTGCCGGCGGGCGTGCTGGCCGGCGGTCTGTTGGTGCTGGGGCTGGCGCAGGCGCAGGTCCGGCACTATGACGCCATTCTGTCGCAGGGCCGGCAGGTGGTGCTGACCTTGGCGCCTGTCGATCCCCGGTCGCTGATGCAGGGTGATTACATGGTGCTGAATTACGCCGTGCGCCGCGCTGCGCTTGACTGGCTGATCGGACACCAGGAGGTCCTGCAGGCGGTCGATGACGCGGGTCGCGGCTGGCTGTTGTTGCAGCCTGACGGCCAGGGGGTCTGGCAATTGCAGACCGTCGTAGCGGCCCTGCCGCCTGCCGCGCCGGACACCGTTGCGCTGGCCTTTCGCTGGCGCCATGACGGCGTGGTTTTCGGGGCCGACAACTGGTTCTTTGCCGAAGGTCGGGGCGAGCACTTTGCCAAGGCGCAGTATGGCGCCCTGCGGGTCGCTGCGGACGGCACCGCCTTGCTGGCGGGGCTGTTGGACGAGAGGCTGCAAGCTCTGTGATCGGGGCTGGGCCGGGTCAGGCGAACCGTTGCGCCCACTGCGCAGTCGCCAGCGGCCAGAACGCTTCGGTGCGGGCGACGGGCAGGGTGGCGAAGCCCAGGGCGGTCCAGGCCTGCTGCAAGGCATCCAGGGGCCGTGCCAGGTCCAGCGCGGGGGCATGGTTCTGCTTGGACAGCTTGCGCCCTTGCTGGTCGCATACCAGCGGCACGTGCAGGACCCGCGGGCAGGGCAGGCCCAGCGCCCGTTCCAGTTGGCGCTGCCGGGCGGTGGAGTCCAGCAGATCGATGCCGCGCACGATGTCCGTGACGCCTTGCTGACCATCGTCCACGACCACGGCCAGTTGGTAGGCCCATAGGCCGTCGGTGCGGCGGATGATGAAATCGCCGACCTCGCCGGCGACATCCTGAGCTTGCTCGCCCAGCCAACGGTCCTGAAAAGTCTCGATGCCCGGCTCGACCAGAAAGCGCCAGGCAGGCCTGCGCGGCTCGGATTCTGACAGCAGCGTCGGGTCGGCGTCCGGCTGCGGGTCGAGCAGGCCGGTTTGCATCGCGTCGGGCCGGGGGCGGCAGGTGCCGGGATAGGGGCCGGCGTGCAGTTCGCGCCGGGTACAGCGGCAGGCATAGACGCGGCCCGAAGCCCACAGCTGGTCGCCCGCCTGCTCGTATAGCGCTTGGCGCCGGGTCTGCCAGACGGGATCTTCGTCCCAGTGCATGCCCAGCGCCTGCAGCTGGGTCAGGATGATGCGGTCGGCGCCGGGCACGGTGCGCGGCTCGTCGATGTCTTCGATGCGCAGCAGCCAGCGCCCTTGGTGGGCGCGGGCGTCCAGATAGCTGGCCAGGGCCGTCGTCAGGGACCCGGCATGCAGCGGGCCGCTGGGGCTGGGGGCGAAGCGCCCCCGATAGCCTGGGTGTTCAGGATGTGCTGCTGGCATGGGTGGCAGCCCGCATTCGTTCAGTGGGACAGTCGGCCTTCGTCGTCGGTCAGCAGTTCTTCGAACACCAGGTGGTCGACTTCGGCTTCCTGGCTCCAGAGCACCATCAGCGCCAGCACCTTGATTTCAGCTAGAGACAGCGGGAAGTGGTCTGCCGCCTGAGCGGCTTCGATCAGGATTTCCCGCAGAGCAGGGGGCAGGCTGTCGGAATGTTCCAGGAAACTGATGAAGCCGATGGCCTCGGTACCCAGGATCGCGTATTCCTCGTCCGTGTAGATGCGGGCGGCGTGGGGCTGCGCATCATCGCGCTGGATCGCCAGAGGCAGGCAGCGTTCAGTCGTGCTGGCCAGGCCGCGCAGCCATTTCAGCGCGTCGTCGATGTCCTCGTGCTCGAACCCGACAGCAGCCAGTTTGCTGGCCAGGATTTCGGCACGCGGACACGCCTGAGGCGTGTAGTAGTTCTCAAACAGGTAGACCAGGATATCGTACATGGCAATGGGTAAGGCAGTGTTCTTCCATAGTGTACTTGGCTTGGCAGGAAGAATTCCATGGCCGGTGTCAGGTTCGGGTGGGCGCCGCGTCGAGGGCAATCAGCGTGACGCCTTCGGTGACTTGATCGCCCACGGCGTAGAAGACTTCCTGCACGATGCCGTCGTGGGGCGCGTCGATCGTGTGTTCCATCTTCATGGCTTCCATGACGACCAGGGGCTGACCCTGCTGCACGGTGTCTCCGACGGCGACGGCGACGGACAGGATCTTGCCGGGCATGGGGGCGGTCAGGCCGCCGCCGGCCTCGTCGGTGCGTCCCGTGGCCAGGGCGATCGGGTCCTGCCAGTCCAGGGTGTAGCGTTGGCCATGGGTGAAGATGTCCAGGCGCAAGCCTTTCAGATAGGCTTCGCCGCGATATTCCTCGTCGCCCAGGCGCACCAGCAGGTGGCGGGGGCGCTGGGATTCCGCTTGCCAGTAAAAGGGGCGCTCAGGGCCGCCGTCGCCGAACGTCAGGCGCCAGTTTTTCTCTTGGCCATGCAGTTGGACGGCGTGGACGCCCTGTGCGTCTTGCAGATGCAGAGCATAGCGGTAGGCGCCGCCCACCCGCCAGCCATCGGCCTGTTGCCAGGGGGACACCGCGCCGGGGGCTGCCGCGTCTGATCCGTTCAAACCGCTGTGTTGCTGCACGGCGGCCATGGCTAGCGCCAGGACGCCGTCCGGCACGGCCTGGGTGCTTGGGAACAGACGCGCGTGTTCGCGGGGGATCAAGCCCGTATCCAGGTCTGCCGCCACGAAGGCGGGGTTATCCATGAGCCGTCCCAGAAAGGCGATATTGGTGTGCAGGCCGGTCGCCCGCACGGCGCCCAGTGCGTGCAGCATGCGACGGCGCGCTTGTTCGCGGTCGTCACCGTGCACGATCAGCTTGGCGATCATAGGGTCGTAATAGGGCGTGATGGTGTCGCCTTCGCGCACTCCGCCGTCCACCCGCACCGGGCCGACTTGAAAGCCGACGTGAGCCGGCCATTGCAGCGTCTCCAGGCGACCGATGCTGGGCAGGAAGTCTTTGTCCGGGTTCTCGGCGTAGATGCGGGCCTCGATGGCGTGGCCCTGGATCTGCAGGCGATCCTGGGACAGCGGCAGGGGTTCCCCCGCCGCCACGCGCAGTTGCCATTCGACCAGGTCCTGGCCGGTGATGGCTTCCGTGACGGGGTGTTCGACCTGCAGCCGGGTGTTCATTTCCATGAAGTAGAAACGCCCGTCCGGTTCGGCGATGAATTCCACCGTGCCTGCGCCCACGTAGCCTACGGCCTGGGCGGCAGCCACGGCGGCCTGCCCCATGGCGGCGCGCCGTTCGGGTGTCATGCCGGGCGCCGGGGCTTCCTCGATGACTTTCTGAAACCGCCGCTGCACCGAGCAGTCGCGCTCGAACAGGTGGACGCACTGGCCGTGCGTGTCGGCGAAGACCTGGATTTCGATGTGGCGCGGCTTTTGCAGATAGCGTTCGACCAGTACCTGCGGGTTGCCGAAGCTGCTGGCGGCCTCGCGCTGGCAGGATGCCAGGGCGGCGGCGAATTCGGCATCGGATTCGACGATGCGCATACCTTTGCCGCCGCCGCCGGCGCTGGCCTTGATCAGTACCGGATAGCCGATGGCGCGGGCTTGTTCCTGCAGAAAATCGGCTTCCTGGCGATCCCCGTAATAGCCGGGGACCAGGGGCACGTCGGCGCCCGCCATCAGGGTCTTGGCTGCAGATTTGCTGCCCATGGCGGCGATGGAGGTGGCGGGGGGGCCGATGAACACCAGCCCCGCGTCGGCGCAGGCCTGGGCGAATTCGGCGTTTTCCGACAGAAAACCGTAGCCGGGATGAATGGCCTGCGCGCCCGTGCGCCGGGCGGCGTCCAGGATGGCATCGGCGCGCAGATAGCTGGATTTGGGTTCGGGGCCGCCGATGGGTACGGCCACATCGCAGGCATGCACATGGCGGGCCTGTGCGTCGGCGTCGGAATAGACGGCGACGGTGCGGATGCCCATGCGGCGGGCGGTGGCGGCGATGCGGCAGGCGATTTCGCCCCGGTTGGCGATCAGGATGGTATCGAACATGGCGGCTTCCTTACATTCTGAACACGCCAAAGCGCGTGGCTTCGGTCGGGGCATGGCGGGCGGCGGCCAGGCCCAGGCCCAGCACCCGCCGTGTGTCGGACGGCGCGATGATGCCGTCGTCCCACAGGCGCGCCGTGGAATAGTAGGGGTGGCCTTCGTGTTCGTACTGCTCGCGGATGGGCGCCTTGAAGGCGGCTTCTTCCTCGGCGGACCATTGCCCGCCCTTGCGTTCGATGTTGTCGCGGCGCACGGTGGCCAGCACGCTGGCGGCCTGCTCGCCGCCCATGACCGAAATGCGGGCGTTGGGCCACAGAAATAGCAGCCGGGGGCCGAAGGCGCGCCCGCACATGCCGTAGTTGCCGGCGCCGAACGACCCGCCGATCAGCACGGTGAATTTCGGCACGGCGGCGGTGGAAACCGCCGTGACCATTTTCGCGCCGTGGCGGGCGATGCCTTCGTTTTCGTATTTGCGGCCCACCATGAAGCCGCTGATGTTCTGCAGGAACACCAGGGGAATATTGCGCTGGCAGCACAATTCGATGAAGTGCGTGCCCTTTTGCGCGGCTTCCGAAAACAGAATGCCGTTGTTGGCGATGATGCCCACCGGCATGCCATAAATGTTGGCGAATCCGGTCACCAGCGTCGTGCCGAAACGCGCTTTGAATTCCTGGAAGTCGGAGCCGTCCACGATGCGGGCGATGATTTCGCGCACATCGTAGGGTTTGCGGGTGTCTTGCGGGATGATGCCGTCCAGTTCGGCGGGGTCGTGCAGCGGTTCTTCCCAGGGGCCGCAGTCCGGCAGGGCGGGCCGGTGCAGGCGCGCGACCGCTTCGCGGGCCAGGCGCAGCGCGTGGGTGTCGTTGTCCGCCAGGTGGTCGGCCACGCCGGACAGACGCGTGTGCACATCGCCGCCTCCCAGGTCTTCGGCGGTGACTTCTTCGCCGGTGGCGGCCTTGACCAGGGGCGGGCCGCCCAGGAAGATCGTGCCCTGGTTGCGCACGATGATGGATTCGTCGCTCATGGCCGGCACATAGGCGCCGCCTGCGGTGCAGGATCCCATCACGACAGCCAGCTGGGCGATGCCCATGGACGACATGACCGCCTGGTTATAGAAGATGCGCCCGAAATGGTCGCGGTCCGGAAAGACCTCGTCCTGGTTGGGCAGGTTGGCGCCGCCCGAGTCCACCAGATAGACGCAAGGCAGATGATTTTGCTGGGCGATTTCCTGCGCCCGCAGGTGCTTTTTGACGGTCAGGGGGTAGTAGGTGCCGCCCTTGACCGTGGCGTCGTTGCAGACGATGACGCATTCGGTTCCGCTCACGCGGCCAATGCCGGTGATCAGGCCCGCCCCTGGCGAGGCATTGTCGTAGACGTCGTGCGCCGCCAGGGGGGAGAGTTCCAGAAACGGCGTGCCGGGATCGAGCAGGCGTTCCACCCGCTCGCGCGGCAGCAGCTTGCCGCGCGCCAGATGCCGGGCGCGGGCCGATTCGCTGCCGCCCAGCCCCGTGCGGGCGATCTGCTGGCGCAGGTCGTCGATCAGGGCGCGCATGGCGCGGGCGTTGTCCTGGAATTCCTGTGACCGCGGATTGACGCGGGTGTCGATGACCGGCATGTCGTATCCTGGAAAAATTACAGCATTTCGATGGCTAAAGCCACGGCTTCGCCGCCGCCGATGCACAGCGAGGCAATGCCACGCTTGCCGCCTGTCTGGCGCAGGGCGCCGATCAGCGTGGTCAGCAGCCGCGCGCCCGAGGCGCCGATGGGGTGGCCCAGGGCCGTGGCGCCGCCGTGGACGTTGACCCGGTCATGCGGCAGATTCAGTTCCTTCATGGCGGCCATGGTGACGACGGCAAAGGCTTCGTTGATCTCGTACAGATCGACGTCTTCGGCCTTCCAGCCGGTCTTGGCCAGCAGCTTCTGGATGGCGCCCACCGGGGCGGTGGTGAACCACTGGGGTTCCTGGGCGTGCTGGGTGTGGGCCACGATGCGGGCCAGCGGCTTGGCGCCCAGTTCCTGAGCCTTGGAGGCGCGCATCACCACCAGCGCCGAGGCGCCGTCGGAAATGGACGAGGAATTGGCCGCCGTGACCGTGCCGTCCTTCTTGAAGGCGGGTTTCAGGGTGGGGATTTTTTCCGGCATGGCCTTGAACGGAGCCTCGTCGGTGTCGACGACGGTGTCGCCCTTGCGTCCGGTGATCGTGACCGGGGCGATTTCCCATTTGAAGCTGCCGTCCTCGGATGCTGTGCGGGCGCGTTTCAGGGATTCCAGGGAAAAGGCGTCTTGTTCTTCGCGGGTGAAGTGGTATTTCGAGACGCAGTCCTCGGCAAAGACACCCATGGCCGTGCCGCGCTGATAGGCGTCTTCCAGGCCGTCCAGGGCCATATGGTCGTAGACGGTCGAATGTCCGTAGCGGTAGCCCTGGCGACCGCGCAGCAGCAGATAGGGGGCGTTGCTCATGCTTTCCTGGCCGCCCGCCACCACCACGTCGGCGGATTCCGCCTTGATGATGTCGTGGGCCAGCATGACGGCCTTCAGGCCCGAGCCGCAGACCTTGTGCAGCGTGCTGCAGGCCACGCTTTTGGGCAGCCCGGCGCCGATGGCGGCCTGGCGGGCGGGGGCTTGGCCCTGGCCCGCCTGCAGCACGTTGCCCATGATGACTTCCTGGACGGCCTCGCCCGCGATGCCGGCGCGCTCGACGGCGGCGCGGATGGCGATGGCGCCCAGTTCATGGGCGGACAGGTCGGACAGGCTGCCCATCATGCCGCCCATGGGCGTGCGGGCGGCAGAGACGATGACGATGGAATCGGACATGAGGTGCTCCTATGGCTGCGGGGCCGGGCCCAGGCTGGGTCCGGCTGTTTTCAGGGATTGCAGACGCCGTGCGGGGTCGTAGGGAAAGATGTCTTCGATGCGGCCTTGGGATGCGCGCGTGCGGCAGTCTTGCCACCATTGTGCATCCAGCAGCGCTGCATGGTGTTTCAGAAAGGCGGTGCGGACTCTGGGATCGCCCAGCAGAAAGTGGCCGAATTCCTCGGGGAAGACGTCGTTGACGCCGACGGGGTACCAGGGTTCCCCGGACATTTCGGCCTCTTCGTTGGGGGCGGGCGGGATGCGGCGGAAATGCATTTCCGTCATGCGCTGAATTTCGTCGTAGTCGTAGAACACCACGCGTCCCAGACGGGTGACGCCGAAGTTCTTGTACAGCATGTCGCCCGGAAAAATGTTGGCGGCGGCCAGTTCGCGGATCGCCTGGCCGTACTGGCGCACGGCGGCTTCCAGGGCGGCGTCGGATGCGCCGGTCAGGAAGATGTTCAAGGGCGTCATGCGCCGTTCGATGTAGACGTGCTTCAGCACCACCAGATCATCGGTTTCTTCGAGCAGGCTGGGGACTTCGGCTCGCAGGCCCGCCAGCAGGCGGGCGGAAAAGCGGCTGCGCGGCAGGGCGACCTGCGAATATTCCCACGTATCGGCCATGCGGCCCACGCGATCGTGCTTTTTCACCATCTGGTATTTGCGCCGCACGGTGGCTTCGTCCATGCCTTCTTTGGCGATGCGGTCGCGGATCAGTTTGAAGACGTAGGGATAGGACGGCTGGTTGAACACCGTCATCACCATGCCCTGAATGCCGGGGGCGTAGTCGAAATTGTCGCGCGAATGGGCCAGATGGTGCAGAAAATCCCGGTAGAACAGGGTCTTGCCTTGCTTTTGCAGGCCGATCGTCGTGTAGATCTCGGCCTTGGGTTTGCGCGGGAACAGAGACGACAGAAATTCGACATAGGCGGCTGGGGCTTCCATATCCACCAGGAAATACGCCCGCGTGAAGCTGAACAGCGTGCTGAGATCGTCGCTGGTGTGCAGCAGGGCATCCAGCTGAATATGGCCGGACGGCGTATGCAGCAGCGCGATGGCAAAGGGGTGGATGGCCGTCTGGTTGATCAGACGCCCGACGATGTAGGCGCCTTTGTTGCGAAAAAACAGGGTGTTCAGCACCTGGATCTGGCAGTCGGGCGCCAGGCGCTTGCCCAAGCCGCGCGGCAGGGTATTGCGCAGATGGCGCAGCCCCATGCGGGCCAGCTTGCGGGCGTCTGCCGGCAGATCCTGGTAGGGGGCGGCCAGGCCGAAATCGGCGGCCAGGCGCACCAGGCAAGGCATCAGGCCTTCGGTCAGCGGGTAATAGGACCGATACGTGGACAGCGCGCCGTCGATGTATTCGGTCGCCACCGCCGGGCGCACGAACAGGAAATCATTGTTGAAATAGTCGCGATGCAGGATGCGGCAGGAGACCGAATTGAAGAAGGTTTCCGCGCATTCGGGCTGCAGGTGGCTGGACAACAGGCCGATATAGCAGGCTTTGGCGGCCTGCCAGAATTCCAGTTGTTCAGCCGTCAGGGCGGTGTCGGGGGCCGTCTGCGCCGGCGTTGTGCCGCGCAGCGCCTGACCCAGGGTGGTGGCGCATTCCCGTACCCGTGTGTCGTAGTATTCGATGCGTTCGCGCGAGAGCTGCTGGATGCCATGCCAGTCGCCGGATTCGAACAGGGCCTTGGCCCGCTGGGCGCTATAGCGAAACAGCGAGTAGTGGCGGTCGAATCCGGCCAGGATGATGCGGGCCACGGCATCCGGGGACTGCCCCCGTGGTGTGACCGGTTCGATGCGCTGATGGTCGCCGTCGCCGCGCATGATGTCAGGCCGTTTCGTTGAACAGTTCGCGACCGATCAGCATGCGGCGGATTTCGCTGGTGCCGGCGCCGATCTCGTATAGTTTGGCGTCGCGCCACAGGCGTCCGGTGGGGTTGTCGTTGATGTAGCCGTTGCCCCCCAGGATCTGGATGCCTTCGCCGGCCATCCAGGTGGCTTTTTCCGCGCAGTACAGGATGACGCCCGCGCAGTCCTTGCGCACCTGGCGCGCGTGCTGAGCGCCCAACTGGTCCAGATTTTTTCCCACCGTATAGCAAAAGGCGCGACTGGCCTGCAGCGTGGTGTACAGGTCGGCCAGTTTTCCCTGGATCAGCTGGAATTCGCCGATGGCCTGACCGAACTGATGACGTTCGTGCACATAGGGCACGACCACGTCCATGACCGCCTGCATGATGCCCAGCGGGCCGCCGGCCAGCACGGCGCGTTCGTAGTCCAGGCCGCTCATCAGCACGCGCACGCCGCCGTTGACCTCGCCCAGCACATTGCCCGCCGGGACTTCGCAGTCCTGGAAGACCAGTTCGCCGGTGTGCGAGCCGCGCATGCCCAGTTTGTCGAGTTTTTGCGCGACGGAAAATCCGGGAAAGGATTTTTCGACGATGAAGGCAGTGATGCCGCGCTGGTGAGCCTGGGGGTCGGTCTTGGCGTAGACCACCAGGGTGTCGGCGTCCGGGCCGTTGGTGATCCACATTTTCGTGCCGTTCAGGATGTAGCGGTCGCCGCGCTTTTCGGCGCGCAGCCGCATGCTGACGACGTCGGACCCGGCGCCGGGTTCGCTCATGGCCAGGGCGCCGATCTGTTCCCCCGACAGCAGGCCGGGTAGATATTTGCGTTTCTGGGCCTCGGTGCCGTTGCGGTGGATCTGGTTCACGCACAGATTCGAGTGCGCGCCGTAGGACAGAGCAATCGAGGCGCTGGCCCGCGAGATTTCTTCCATCGCGATCATGTGCGCCAGATAGCCCAGGTTGGCGCCGCCGTAGGCCTCGGACACCGTCACCCCCAGCAGGCCCAGGTCGCCGAATTTGCGCCAGAGATCCATGGGGAACTGATCGTCGCGGTCGGCGGCGGCGGCGCGCGGCGCGATTTCCGACTGCGCGAAGTCGCGCACGGCATCGCGCAGCATGTCCAGATCGGGGCCGAGATCGAAATTCAGGCCGGGTAGATCCATGGATGTCTCTCCTAGTTGATCGGCAAGTGGGGGGCGAGTGTGTCAAGGTCGGGGCGGACGCCATTGCGCCGGTCGCGCAGCAGTGCTTCGCAGTCGGCCTGCTGGCGGCGGATTTCTTTCAGCGTTTCGTCCAGATCGCGGCGCTGCTGTTCCAGTTTCTGGCGGTGGGTGTCCAGCACGTCGGCATAGTGCTGCAGCTGGGCGGTGGTGCTGCCGTGGTGGCGGTCGTACAGATCGATCAGGGTGAGGATTTCCGCCAGCTGCAGGCCCAGGCGGCGGCCCCTGAGCGCGAGTTTGAGGCGCACGCGATCGCGCGCTGCGTAAATGCGGTTGCGCCCGGCGCGGCTGGGGCTGACGATGCCCCGGTCTTCGTAGAAACGTAGCGTGCGCGGCGTCACGTCGAATTCACGGGCAAGTTCGGAGATGGTCCAGGTGGCTTGGCTCATGGGACGCGGGTGAGGATTCAGCAGGTTTCCATTATGCATGCAGTTTACGTTAACGTAAAGATGAGACTCTGACATAATACGGAAGACACGGATCAGCCGGGTGCACAGGAGAGGCGGGATGAATCAGCAGGAACAGGAATTGCAATACCCTTGGGGACAGACGCTGCCCGACCCCGGCCAGGCCCTGGCGGTGGCCGATGGCGTGCGCTGGATCCGCATGCCTTTGCCCTTTGCTCTGGATCACATCAACTTGTGGCTGCTGCGTGATCGCATCGATGGCCGGGATGGCTGGACGGTGGTGGATTGCGGCATCGACCGTACCGAGGTCCGCGACATCTGGGAAACCATTTTTGCTCAGGCGCTGGATGGTTTGCCGGTGCTGCGCGTGATCGTCACGCACATGCACCCCGATCACGTGGGACTGGCGCATTGGCTGTGCCAGCGCTGGCAGGTGCTGCTGTGGATGTCCATGACCGATTACGCCTTGGCGCGGCTTTGGGCCGGTGCCGCAGTCTCCGATACCGCCCAGGAAGGCGGCGGCCCGGCTGGGGATAGCGCCGCTCGTCATTTCGCCCGTCATGGTCTGACAGACCCCGATGCCCAGGCGCTGATCCGCAAGCGACATGATTATTACGCCCGCCTGGTGCCCGATGTGCCCAAGCGTTTTCATCGTCTGCTGCATGGGCAGGATGTGCAGATCGGCGGACGCCCCTGGCGGGTGATCGTCGGCTACGGTCATGCGCCGGAACACGTGTCCCTGTGGAGCCCGACGTTGGATGTGCTGATTTCCGGCGACATGGTGCTGCCGCGCATTTCCACCAACATCAGCGTGTTTGACCTGGAACCCGAGGCCAATCCCCTGCCGCTGTATCTGAATTCCCTGAAAGCTTACGACGACTTGCCGGACGGTGCGCTGGTACTGCCGTCGCATGGCCGTCCTTTTCGGGGATTGCACCAGCGCGTGGCCCAACAGCAGGCGCATCACGACGAACGGCTGGCGGAAGTCCTGGCCGTCTGTGCGCAGCCGCAAAGCGCCCACGATCTGCTGCCCGTGCTGTTTCACCGCCAGCTGGATCTGCACCAGCTCGGTTTCGCCATGGGTGAGTCCATTGCCCATTTGCACGCCCTATACTTTCAGGGGGCCTTGACCCGCACCCTGGACGCCGATGGGGTGTACCGCTTTCAGCAGGCCTGAACCGGCGTTCCGCAACGATTTTGACGACATAGGACACAGACATGAGCAGCGCCGCAAACGGTCGCCCCGATGACCGCATCGATACTCTGTTGCAACATATCGGCCAGGCGTCGCTGGATCCTGCGACGGGTTCGGGGCCGGTCGCTCTGCCGTCGATGCGCACCAGCACGGTGCGGTTCGCTTCGATGGACATGCTGGACCGCGCCCAGGACGCCAAGCAGCGGGGTGAACGCGCCCCCACGTATGGCCGGGTCGGTTTGCAGACCCATGAAGCCTTGGAAACTCTGCTGTGTCGGCTGGAAAACGGCCAGCGGGCTTTTCTGGCGCCGTCCGGCATGGCGGCCATCAGCATGGCGCTGATGGCCTGCCTCGGCCAGGGCGATCACGCGCTGGTGGTGGATTGCGTCTACGGGCCGGTGCGCTATCTGCACAAGACCATTCTGTCGCGTATGGGCGTCGGCATGGATTTCGTGCGCCCCGATCTGGACAGCCTGCAGGCGGCGTTGCGCCCCGAAACCAAGGTGCTGTACCTGGAATCCCCGGGTTCCCTATTGATGGAAATGCTGGACCTGCCCGCTTTGTCGCGCTGGGCGCACGGTCACGGTCTGACGGTGATCGCCGACAACACCTGGGGGTCGGGCTATATCTACCGGCCTCTGGCGCTGGGGGCGGATGTTTCCGTGATTGCCGCGACCAAATACATCGGTGGACATTCCGATCTGATGCTGGGCGCCGCCGTGGCCAGCGATCCGGCACTGGTCCGCAAGCTGCACGAAACCCACTACGCGCTGGGCAATACGGTCAGCGCCGACGACGCTTGGCTGGCACTGCGCGGCGCGCGTACGCTGGGTTTGCGGATGCGGGGGTGCGGCGAACATGCTTTGGCGGTATGCGAATGGCTGGCGGCCCAGTCACAGGTATCCCGGATTTTCTTTCCCGCCTGGCCTCAGGATTCCGGCCATGCGCTGTGGCAGCGCGATGCCACCGGGTCCAACGGTCTGCTGGCCGTGGCGGTCGATTTCACCGAACCGCAGGTGCGCCGCGTGATCGATGGCTTGCGGCTGTTTGGCATCGGGTACTCCTGGGGGGGGTATGAAAGCCTGGTGACGCAGGTGGAACCGTCCGCCCTGGCGTCGCACGGCTACTGGGCGGCGGTGGCGGATGATCGGATGAAGGCCGGCACGGTGCTGCGTTTGCATATCGGGCTGGAGGATCCGGCGGATTTGATTGCGGATCTGGCGCAGGCGTTTGCGGCGGCTGTGTAGTTGCGTGTTGGGTGCTGGCAGGGACTTTGGTTGAGGGATCGTCCTCATGCGCAGGCGGGGTGCGCCGACTGCCTGGCCGCAGGCCTTGCCCGGTTTCGGCTGCGCCGAAACTTCCCGCCTATCCAGCCATCATCGGGGCGTTCGCCAAACTCGCGGGGCAGCCAGTCCCCCGGACTGGCTGCAAGCGTCCCGCTCAAACAGTGGCTCGCTTGCACCCCCGCTGATGGCTTCCTAGCCGGCGGGCGCGAAGCCTTTGCCAGGCAGCCGGCGCACCCCGCCTGGGGTGTGTCATGCGGGTGATGGGGGTGTTTCTTGGTGGAGCGCACGCCAGGGGATGTTAGGCCCGCTTGTCGCGGCGTTACCCGACAGATGATCTGCAATCTCCACAAGATGCCAGCGTGGCAAAGCGCGATTTATTGTCACATGAGGTGGAGTGGAAGCACCGTTCGTTTGCCCCGGTGGCATGAACATCCCCCGGCTGTGGCGCATAGGCTGCCTGGCAAAGGCTTCGCGCCCGCCGTCCAGTAGGCCATCAGCGGGGGTGCAAGCGAGCCACCGTTCAAGCGGGACGTTTGTGATCAGTCCGGGGGACTGATCACCCCGCGCGTTTGGCGAGCGCCCCGATGATGACCGGATGGACGGGAAGTTTCGGCTGCGCCGAAACCGGGCAAGGCCTGCGGCCAGGCAGCCTATGCGCCACAGCCGCGTTAAGACAAAATCAGCCCCGCAAGAACAGATTTACTTCTGCTTGGCCAGCAACTGCTTCACCAGCTTGTCGGCCTCGTCGACCGCGCCCTGGTAGCTGCCTGTCTGCGCCGGTGACGTCACGTATTGCCCGCCGATCGCCAGCGACGGTGTGCCGTCGATGTGATAGGCCTTGGTCAGCTCGTCGGCGCGCGTGATCTTGGTCTGCACGCCGAACGAATTGAAGGCATCCGTGAATGCCGTGCGATCCACGCCCTGGGCGACCACCCAGTCGGTGATCTCGTCTGCCTTGAACAGTTGCTGATTGTCCTGATGGATCGCCTTGAAGACCGCGTCGTGCAGATCCAGACGGCCCAGCGCATCCAGCGTGTAGTACAGCTTCTGCAGATCTTTCATGCTGGCATTGAAGGCGACCGGTACGCCCTTGAACGCGACCGTGTCAGGCAGCGTCTGGCGCCATTTTGTCACCAGCGGTTCGATCTTGGCGCAGTGCGGGCAGGTATAGGAAAAGAATTCCAGGACTTCGACCTTGCCCGGAGAGTCGGACGGTTGCACCGGGTCCAGCGTGTCGAAAGGCGCTGCGTGCGCGGGCGACATGGCCAGGGCGGCCAGGCCCATCAGCAGGCCGGTGGCAAAACGGGAAAACAAGGCGCTCATGATCGTAAAACTCCAAAAAATCGACAGGGAACAGGGTCTTGGATCGCGCTCGGCAGATCTGGTTCCCTGTCGTGTGAATCCGTGGCTTGGCCTCAGGGACGGATGACCGAAGATTCGATCTTCTCATCCCCGAGCTTGGCGCGTGCGCGGTTCATTTCGTCGATGCCCTTGAAGGGGCCGACACGCACCCGGTTGATGGCGGCGCCGTTCGATTCGCCGGGTTCGATGCGCACCGGCAGACCCAGCAGAACCACGCGGGCCAGCATCGCTTGAGCCTCGGAGTTCGAGCGGAACGCGCCCGTCTGCAGGAAATACGTGGTCTGGGTATTGGCGGCGGGTTTGTTGGGCGGCGGCGCGGGCGGTGGCGGCAAGGACAGCGCGGCGCTGGGCTTGGGCGCGGCGGCGACAGCCGGGGGCGGCGTTGCCGGCTTGGCGGCAGGCTGGTCGAGCTCGGAGATGATCTGGCCGATGGCGTCGGACAGCGGATTGTCTGGCTGGCCGGGGGCGGGTGCGGCGCCAGGCGGGTTCAGGGCGCTGCCGCCCTGGGCCGGCGTGCGCGTACCGGCGGGGCCGTCCTTGCCGTATAGGGCAATATTCGGATCGGGCGCGTTTTGCACGTCCGGCAGCAGGGTGGTGGGCGCGTTGCGGCTGGCCTTGTCCTTGAAGGGCATGGGCGCCTGGGTGACGAACAGCGCCACCGCCACGGCGGCGGCCACGCCCAGGACCATGCCCAGGATCAGACCGAACCAGCCGCTGCCGGAGGATTTTTTCTTGCGTGTGGCCATGAATTTACATCCGTTCGGGGGCGTTGACCCCCAGCAGGCCCAGGCCGTTGGCGATGACCTGGGCAGTCGCCCGAGCCAGGCGCAGGCGGGCGGCCCCCAGCGCGGGGTCGTCCACCAGGATACGCTCGGCGTTATACCAGGCGTGGAAATCCGCCGCGCAGTCGCGCAGCCAGAATGCCAGCTGATGGGGGGCCAGTTCTTGGGCGGCCTGAGTCAACACGCCGGGATATTCCGCCAGGCGCTGCAGCAAAGTGATTTCGGTAGGCGCCGTCAGCAAGGATGGGTCTGCCGATTGTGCTTGTTGCGCTGTATCGTGCTGGCGCAGCAGCGAATGGATGCGGGCATGCGCGTATTGGATGTAATAGACCGGGTTTTCCTCGCTGCGCGACAGGGCCAGGTCGATGTCGAAAACGAATTCGGAATCCGCCCGGCGCTGCGCCAGGAAGAAGCGCACCGCATCGCGCCCCACCCAGTCGATCAGGTCGCGCAGGGTGACGTAGCTGCCGGCGCGCTTGGAGATTTTGACTTCGGCCCCGTCGCGCATGACGCGCACCATCTTGTGCAGCACATAGGCCGGGTAGTCCGCCGGGATTCCCAGGCCCAGGCCCTGCAGGCCGGCGCGCACCCGCGCGATGGTGCCGTGGTGGTCGGTGCCCTGGATATTGATCGCGTGATGAAAGCCGCGTTCCCATTTGGCGACGTGATAGGCCACGTCCGGGACGAAATAGGTGTAGCCGCCTTCGGATTTCCGCATCACGCGGTCTTTGTCGTCGCCGGTCCCCAGTTCAGTGGTGCGCAGCCATAGGGCGCCGCCCTGTTCGTAGGTGTGACCGGCGTCGATCAAGGCCTGCACCGTACGATCCACCCGACCGCTGGTGTACAGCGAGCTTTCCAGGTAGTAGTTGTCGAAACGCAAGTCGAAGGCCTGCAGATCCAGATCCTGTTCGCGGCGCAGATAGGTGACGGCAAAGCGGCGGATTCCATCCAGGTCGTCCAGATCGCCGCTGGCCTGGATAGGTTCGCCATCGCTGGCCTGCACCGTCGCGCGGGCCAGGTAGTCGCGGGCGATATCCAGGATGTATTCACCCTTGTAGCCGTCTTCGGGGAAGGCGGCAGCGTCAGGTTCGATGCCGCGTGCGCGTGCCTGCACGCTGATGGCCAGATTATGGATCTGGTTGCCGGCGTCGTTGTAATAGAACTCGCGTGCGACCTGGGCGCCCTGGGTGGCGAACAGGCGGCAGATGGAGTCCCCCAGGGCCGCCTGGCGGGCGTGGCCCACATGCAGCGGCCCGGTCGGGTTGGCCGACACGAATTCGACCAGAATGCGGTCGTCCTGGGCGGGGCGGTGGCCGTAGCGCTCGCCCTGCGATTGGATCACGTCCAGCACGGCCTGATGCGCGGCATTGGACAGCCGGAAATTGATGAAGCCGGGGCCGGCGACCTCGGCCTGTGCGATCAGGGAGGCGGCATCCGGCTGGGCCAGGACCGCGTCGATGATGGCCTGCGCCAGTTCGCGCGGATTGCGGCGCGCGCTGCGGGCGGCCTGCATGGCGACGTTGCAGGCCACGTCGCCGTGGGCGGCGACTTTGGGGCGTTCCAGGGTGATGTCCAGCGTCAGGTCCGGGATCAGGGAATCCAGGGCGGTACGCAAGAGGGTAATAAGCTGGGCGGTTTGCTGTGGCAGCATGACGGAATGGTGCTAGGTGACGGCGGCATCGAGCGTGGTCCGCCCGCCATGCCGCCAAGAATATCCTGAAATGATAGCCCGATTTCAGGGCATTCGTGCCGGAGTCGCGGCCTGCGCTCCCGGTGCGGCCTGTGGCGGGTGCCAGGTTCAACGCATCCCTGGCAGGCCCAGCTGCGTTTCCAGCCAGGCGCCATAGCCTTGCATATCCACCTGCCCGACGACATGACCGGCGTTCAGTTCCCAGTGGCTGATGCGCTGGATGAAGGTCTCGAATGCTTGGCGCTGGACCGCCCCGATCCGGGGGTCGGCGCCCTGAGGGCCCAGCGATCGAGTGTCGCTGTCTTGCAGATCGCGGTCGCCCGCCAGCAGACGCTGGACGGGGCTGCGTTCGTCGTGCAGCCAAGGTCGCGTCACCTGCTGTTCTTCGGCTGTCGGCGCTTGCATGGGCACCAGGGCAGCCAGCGCCTGCCAGCGCATCCAGTTCAAGGCCACGTCCGACAGATCGCCGCCGTCCTGCGCGTGACCGCGCTCGTCCAGCAGCAGGCCGCCGCCGATGTCGGCATGCGCACCGATGAAAGGGGCTTCGACGGTGTTGGCGGGGGCGCTTGCGCGGGCCGAGACCAGGGGGAATAGTGTGCGCAGCTCGTGCAGGGCGACGGCGTGAGCCACCCAGCTCCAGGCTCCGGCGATGCTCAGGTCGAAACCGGCGTTGGCGGCGCCTAGCAGTCCGAACTGGGCCACGGTGTCGAACAAGCCCAGAAAGCGCAGATCCACGCATAGGCCGATCGTACCGCGCAAAGGATCGTCGTAGGAAAACCAGCCATTGCGGGTCTGGCGGGCGATGCGATTGGCGAAATCGCGGGCCAGGGCGGCCCCCCGCGAATAGCCCAGGATATCGATGGGCACCGACGTAGCGGAACCCTGCGCCTTGTGTAGCGCATTCATCAGCGATTGCCACTGATTGCGCAGAATCTGGCCGCTGTCGGCGGCAGTGACGGCATTCCAGTCCAGATAGAGGTTGTTGCCGGGGCCCGCATGGTAGTAGGCCGGGCCGTCGTCATAGGCTTGCGTCAGTTTCCAGACATTGCTTTGGTTGGCGCGGCCATAGCGGGTGCCATCGAAAGCCAGCAGAATCAGCCCCAGCGGATCGATATGGCGCAGCGGCTGCTGAGCGGCGTAGCCCAACGCCTGCTGCCCTGGCGCTGGTCCCAGGGGATCGGGTTCCAGATAGTGCCCCCGATGCGGCAGGTAGGTGCGAAAGACATTGTCGTGCCAGCCGGTGAACGGATCTTCGTCCTGCCCAGGCCTGCGCAGCGGCAAGGACAGGTCGCCGGACAGGCGGCGCGCCCGACCCAGGGTGTCATAGTCGGCGGACCAGCGGACGGCGCGCGTCTCGTCCGTCATCAGGACCGGCGCGCCCAGCAGGTCGGCATGAATGAAGAACAAGCGGGTGACGCCATGGGCGTCGGTGCGCAGCAGGCCGACCGGCACGTCCTGGGCATACAGATAGCGTTCGCTGACGCCGAAGCGGGGCGCGGCTCCGCTGGTTGCGATGGGACGAACCCAACGGGCCGCCAGGCGGTTGTCTATGTAGTAGCGTTCGATGTCCTGTGAATCGGATTGCTGGCGAATCTGCTGGCCGCGTGCGTTGTAGGTATAGCGGACCAGCAGGCGACCGTCCTGGCGGACGTCGGCCAGGCGTTGCTGGGCCTGATACCGCACAGAGCGGTCGTCGATTTGCAGGGGCAGACCGGCGACATCGCGGCGGATGGCGGGCAGGCGCGGTGTCTGGGCGGCTGCAGAAAAGACCGGGCCGGTGAGCCGGGACGGGGCGACATCGGATGCGCTGTCCGGCGCGCCCAGACCGATCAGGCTGCCGTCCTCGGCCCAGGCCAACCAGTTCAGGACCGCGGGGGCGGCGGGTTCGCGCTGTTCGTGGATGCCGATCACACGCCCCTGGGCATCATGCGCGTAGCGGCGCCGTGTCCGGCGATCCGGGGCCAGCAGGTTTTGCTGCAGCACCTGGCCGTGGGCATCGTGCAGGCGATGCTCGCCCCATAATACGTGTTCGTCGTGGCTCAGCATCAGCCGATCGGCGCGCCCTTGATGGTCCGCGCCGGCTTGCAGCTGCAGGCCGTTGCCGTAGCGGTAGCCGGCCAGGCCGGCGATCGTTTCGATCACGGTATGCCGGACCCCGTCGCGGGTTTCCCAGATCAGTCCGGTCAGCCGATGATCGGCGGACCAGGTGTAGTGCAGCGCCCCGCCTTCGGGCAGGTCGTGGCGCAACAACCGGCCCGTCTCGTCGTAGGCAAAGGTTTCCCGATAGTGCAGTGTGCCGGATGCGTGGGGCCGCCGGATGGTGCGGGCCAGGACTTGCCCGTCGGGGTTGTGATCCAGATATTCGATTTCCTCGGGGTGTTCCAGGCGGCGCGGATGGCGGCCCCGCCACTGCAGCGTCACGGCGACGTCTGCGGCGGTCGTGCCGGCATAGCGCAGGTGGATGGGACGACCTGCGGCATCCCGCCGCAGTGTCAGGGTGTCGCCGTTGGCGTGGGTCAGCGCGTGCAAGCGACCGTGGCCGTCGTAGCGCAGTCGGGTCTGACCAGTCAGCGTGCTGCGCCAGGCGCTGCGCCGTGCCTGCGCGTCGTAGTCCATGCGCAGGCCGGGCCATCCGCCTTGGGCTTGGCTCAGGCTGCGGATGCGCCCATCCGGTGTGCGTTCGATGCGCAGCGCGCCTAAGGCGCTCAGCCGCCCCTGTTCGTCGCGCGCTACCGGATCCGCGCCGTCCAGCGGATAGCGCAGGCTCAGGCGGCCCGCATTCTGTTCCGGCGGTCCTGGAATCGCGTGTTCGACCCGACCCTGGGCGTCGTAGGTCCAGCTGCGTATCCGCTGGGTGTGTCCAGCGCGATCCCGTAGCGTGACACCGGTGATGACCGTCGCGTGACCGGCTTGCCGTTCCGGTTCGTAGTGATAGTGGCGTTGCATGCCGTCCGGGCGCGTGACGGTGCGCAGCCGGGGGCGGGCGAAGGCGTCGGAATTGCTGTCAGCCTTGAGAGCGCTGGCCGGTCTGTCGTATTCATAGCGAAAGACTCCCAGCGGCGTCTCCAGTGATCGCAGCAGGGGGCCGGGCAGCTCATAGTGCGGCGTCAAGCGCCGATCCCCCTGCTGGATTCGGGCGATCAGGCCGGGGGCATCCGCGCGGTAATCGATCTGTGTGGCGGGCTGCCCAGGCTGGATGATGCGGCGCAAGCGGCCCTGGGTATCGAAGGCCAGGCGGCGGGTATCCGGCCCGATCCACACGTGCGTGATGCCGTCCATGTTCGAACCCTCCTGGCCTGTCGCGGGCTTGAACGCCTGCGCCGCCTGGATGCGGCCATCGTCCGCCTGCGTGGATTGGCCTAGTTTGTCGTAGCGCACGACCCGGCCATCGGCCAGCTGCAGCCGCCAGCCCTGAGGGCTGCGCCGTAGCGTCACGTCATAGTCGCTGGTCCAGCCCGCGCCCAACGCGCCGGCCTGGGTGGATCCGGACCGGTACAGGCGGACGAAGCCGGGGCTGGCGCCGTCCAGGGATGCCGGCAGATCGGCGTCCCGCAGGAATTTTTCCCCGGTGATCCGGTGAACGGGGTTGCTGATGCCCGTATCCAGGTCCGGTTCGCGGGTGGGACCCAGTGCCGCGGCGGCGCCGCAGGGCGGGTGTTGTTCGGGGGTGGCCGGGGTGGCTCTGCAGCTGAGGGCGGCGTGCGTGTCCGCCATGACGGACCCCGGAATGATCAGGCCGATCCACAGACAATGGCGCATTGTCGCCCGGCGCAGGGCGATCGTTGAAAAGCAGCGGAGGGTGCGGGTTTCGGGCATGCTTCGGCTCCTGTCGATGCCCGATAGTGTCCGACTTGGCAGGGGGCTGAACTTGAGTTAGTGTATGTTTATGTCCATTGCGGAAGACCCATCATGCTCATTTTGTTTCAGTCCAAATCGGCAGCCGAGGTCCTGATGTTCGCGCAACACGCCAGGCCCATCCTGGTCGCCGCAGGCAAAAAATTCGACACCCCGGATTTACCGGAACGAGGGGTCATCACACGGGCCCAGTTGGATGCCGCCATCGCGGGGGTCGAAGCCCTGGTGGAAACCGATACCAGTCACAACGACCATGCCGATGAACACGACGACGCGACCGAACACCCCATTGCCCAGCCGGTGGGTATGCGCCGTCGCGCCTGGCCGCTGCTGACCATGTTGCGCCTGGCTCGCGCCAAAGGCGAAGACGTCACCTGGGAACCCGCCCCTATCTGGTAAGGAAACCATGTCATGCAGGGTCATGTGATCGTAGTGTTTGATGCGCACCAGTCGTTGGAATTCGATGTCGACACGCCTGTCGATGCGGAACTGGCGCGCGCGGCGCGCGCGTGGTTTGAACAGCGCTGGGAAGCGCTGGAATGCGAACCTTTGCGGGTCAGCGGCAAAGTCCTGCTGCTGGACAAAATCCTGGGGGTGGCCGATGCGCTGGGCTATCGCGCCCTGTCTTCCCAGGCCGGTCTGGCGCGGGAATTCGCCGCTTATGCCGTGCAGGCATTGGAAAAGCCCCGGATCACGGTTGATCTGCCGGGGCTGGCCATCGTGTATTGATGGGATCTGACCGCCGCCGCCCTGGCCGGATAGGCTAGGGGGCGGGTCTGGCCAGACGGGCGGAAAGATATTCCTGTGATCAGGCCGCTGCGGATACCCGCACCGGCAATGTCTTGTGGGCCGCGGCATAGCGGTTGACGGCGCTCAGGATCGCCAGGAACGACGAAGTCACGATATCTTCGTGGATGCCGACGCCATAGCCGTTGGCTTCGTCTCCGATACGGACTTCCACGTAGGATGCCGCGCGGGTGTCCGTGCCGGTGCCGATGGCGTGTTCCTGATAGTCCATGATGCGGGCCTCGATGCCCAGCGCATCGATAAAGGCGGAAATCGCGCCGTCGCCCTGGCCCGACAGCTGCCGGGTCTGGCCGTCCGTCTGGATTTCGACCTCGATCATGAATTGTTTCTGGCCGGTGGTCTTGGGGCTGCCGGTGATGCGGTGACGCACCAGTTCCCAGGGCGTATCCCGTTCCAGGTATTCGCTGGAAAAGATTTCGTAGACGGCCTGAGGCGTGACTTCGCTGCCGGTCTCATCGGTGACGCGCTGGATGGCGCGGCTGAATTCGATCTGCAGGCGGCGCGGCAAAATCAGGCCGTGCTCGTGTTCCAGCAGATAGGCGACGCCGCCCTTGCCGGATTGGCTGTTGACGCGGATGACGGCGTCGTAGCTGCGGCCCAGATCGGCAGGGTCGATCGGCAGGTAGGGAACTTCCCATACCGCGTCGGGCTGCTGGATGGCGAAACCCTTTTTGATGGCATCCTGGTGCGAACCGGAAAAGGCGGTGAACACCAGGTCGCCCACGTAGGGGTGGCGCGGGTGCACGGGCAGCTGATTGCAGTCTTCCACGCAGCGGCGCACTTCGTCGATGTCGGAAAAATCCAGACCGGGATGGACGCCCTGGGTGTACAGGTTCAGGGCCAGCGTGACCAGGTCGACGTTGCCGGTGCGTTCGCCGTTGCCGAACAGACAGCCTTCGATGCGGTCGGCGCCGGCCATGACAGCGAGTTCGGCGGCGGCCACTGCGGTGCCCCGGTCATTGTGCGGGTGCACGCTGACCACGATCTTGTCGCGCTGCGCCAGATTGCGGTGCATCCATTCGATCTGGTCGGCGTAAAGATTGGGCGTGGTGGCTTCGATGGTGGCCGGCAGGTTCAGGATGATCTTGTCCTGCACGGTCGGCTGCCAGGTATCGACCACGGCATTGCAGACTTCCAGGGCGAACTCGGGTTCGGTGGTGCTGAAGACTTCCGGCGAATATTCGTAGCGCCAGTGGGTCTGGGGGTATTTGGCGATTTCGGCCTTGACGGTTTTCGTGCCTTCGATGGCGATGGCGCGGACTTCGTCGCGGCTCATGTTGAAGACGATTTTGCGAAAGGCCGGGGCGCAGGCGTTGTACATGTGCACGATGGCGTGCTTGGCGCCGGCCAGCGCCTGTACGGTGCGCGGGATCAGATCATCGCGCGCCTGGGTCAGGCCGATGATGGTGACGTCGTCGGGAATGCGGTTTTCGTCCACCAGCTTGCGCACGAAGTCGTAGTCGGTCTGGGATGCAGAGGGAAAGCCGACTTCGATTTCCTTGAAGCCGATCTTGACCAGTTGGTCGAAGAAGCGCAATTTGCGATCGACGCTCATGGGTTCGATCAGCGCCTGGTTGCCATCGCGCAGATCGGTGCTCATCCAGATCGGTGGGGCGGAGATACGGCGGCTGGGCCAGGTGCGTTCAGCGTAGTCGCGCGTGAACGGGGCGAACGGAATATATTTCGAAGAGGGGTTCTGAATCATGGCAATACCTGTCTGGATCTGGGGCCCGGATCACGGGCGGACAATCATCGCGGGGTCGCGAAGATGTGGCGTAGGAAAGGCTGCCGAACTGCCACGCGGCGCTAGGCCCGGCAACCGATCGCTAGCAGTAGACCCAGTAGGACAGGAGAGCACCGCACCAGAGTTGGCGCGGGAGCGCGCACGGACGCGTCGGCAGAGGCCTGCCGGACAACATCAAAAGGTGCGCGTGAAATAGTCATAGACTGAAGTCGAACATATTTTTCGCCATAGCGCAAGTGTCAGAGGCGGTCTGTCTTGGCACAATGTGCGCTTTATCCAACATGATCTATGTGTCCGCCAGACTTATCCGGCCTGCTGCGGACGAGTGAGAGCACCATGAATCGACAGGTTCTTCAGTTGGCTTCCGCCTATATGAGCGTCATCATCGGGGGTGGTTTTGCCTCGGGTCAGGAAGTGCTGCAGTTTTTCACCCACTTCGGCCTGTGGGGGGTGGCAGGCACGCTGATTTCCGGCCTGCTGTTCGCCTTTCTGGGCATGCAGGTGGCGCGCATCGGCACGCGGTTGCAGGCGCATTCCCACAAGGTGGTGCTCAATGCGATCTTTGGTCCCAAACTGGGATCTCTGGTCGATCTGGCCCTGATCTTCTTCCTGTTCGGGGTGGGGGTGGCCATGCTGGCCGGCACGGGGTCTTTGTTCCGGGAACATTTCGGTCTGCCGCTGATCGCGGGCGGGCTGTTCATGACCGTGCTGGTGGCGCTGACGCTGTGCCTGAACGTGCAGCGCATTGTCGACTTGATCAGTTCCGTCACGCCGCTGCTGCTGTGTCTGGTGGTCGTGCTGGTCATCTACGCCCTGTTGCGCAGCGATGCCGACATCGCCACCCTGAACACCCTGGCCGAGGCCCAGCAGGATCGCGCCGCGCCCAACTGGTTCCTGGGCGGTGTGCTGTATGCGTCTTTCAATATCTCCGTCGGCTTCCCGTTGTTGGCGGTGCTGTCGGGCAGCAGTAAAAACATGCGCAACACCACGCGCGGCGGCGTGCTGGGCGGCCTGGGGCTGGGATTGTTGATTCTGCTGCTGAATATCGGTCTGTTTGCCAACCTGGATCAGATCAGCGGTGCAGAGATGCCCACGGTGTTGCTGGCTAAAAGTCTGAACCCCTGGCTGGGCTGGCTGATGATGGTGTCGCTGTGCTGCATGATCTACAGCACGGCGGTCGGCATGTTCTTTGCCTTCAGCGCCCGTTTCGCCGATCCGGAAACGCCGAAATTCCGCCTGATCAGCGTGGTGTCCAGCTTTGTCGGTCTGGGGCTGAGCTTTGCCGGTTTCACGACGCTGGTGGGCACGGTGTATCCCTTGCTGGGGTACCTGGGCATTGCCCTGATCCTGGGGGTGACGGTGTATTGGTGGCGTCACCGGCACCACGCCTGATCGGGCGTGGCGCGGCGATCAGGCGGCGGGCGTTGACTGGGCCAGGATGTCATCCAGGCCGCAGCCGTCGATCAGGTCATTCGCGGCGGCGAAGTCCTGCCCGCACAGGCTGCCGAGCAGCGTCAGACCGGCTTCGTGCAGCGGCAGCCGGATGCCTTGAAGCTGGGCGGCGCGGATCATCGGCCATATCCCGAAGGGCAGGTCCTCCGTCAGGAACCGGGTGTTCAGGCTGGTGGGGCCCGGCGGGCCGCCGCGCCGACGCCGGTGCAGTTCGGCGGCCATTTCAGCGAGCGTCAGGGTGTCGGGCAGGTCGAAGCTGCGATGAAAATGCTGACGGACACTGCGCACATTCAGCCCGCAACGGGCGGCCAGATCCAGCCTTTCCTGGTCCAGGTCTTCGATCAGGCGGGCGACGGCGGGCGTGATGCCGTCGTAATTGCCCCAGGCTTCCGCCTTTTCGATGCGGGTGATGTTGCACAGGGCATTGGCCATGTGGACGGGGGGATTCAGATTGCCCAGCAGAATGGCCAGAGGTTCGGCAGCCGTGAAACCGGAGCCGAACAGCTCGCTGCATAAGGCAATGGCGCGGTCGCTGGCGGAAACAGGCAGGACCGCCATCGGCCCGACGGGGCGAATGCCGCCCACCAGAACCTGATGGGGGGACAGGCGCCGGCCCATGACGGCGGTCGTGGACCAGGCCGCCACGTCGGCGGCGATCCCGGCGGCCGTCAGTTGGCGATGCAGATAACAGCCGCCCAGCGACAGGTCCCCGCTGATGATGAGGGTCTGGCCGGGGCGGATCATGGGCAGCAGGCGGTCGAACAGCGGGCGTCTGCCATTGGCGGGTACGGCCAGCAGGATGACACCGGCCTGTCCCACGACCGCCGCCAGATCGCTGTCGGCCTGAACGGCGAACTGACCTTCCAGGACGCCCTGGGCGTGAACACCCTGAGCCTGGATGGCCTGGACGGCAGAGGCATGGCGGGACCACAGGATCGGCGTATGCCCCCTGTGCGCTAGCAGAGCGGCGCTGGCCAGGCCCACGCCGCCCGCGCCCAGGATGGCGACGCGGACGGGCGCGTTCATAGCAGGACGCCTTCGCCGGTGTCCAGGAAGGTCTCGATCCGGCGGCGCCAGTCGTCGATGCGGATGTCCTGGGCTTTCAGCCACTCGTCGTTGTAGTAGGTGGTGGCGTAGCGGTCGCCGCTGTCGCAGATCAGCGTCACCAGGGACCCTGCCTGGCCGCGCTGACGCATGATGGATGCCATGCAGAGCACGCCCATGAAGTTCGTGCCGGTCGAACCGCCGACGCGGCGGAACAGCCGGTCGGACAGCACATGGGCGGCGGCGATGGATGCCGCATCGGGGATGCGGATCATTTCGTCGATCACGCCGGGGATGAAGGACGGCTCGACGCGCGGGCGACCGATGCCCTCGATCCGCGATCCGCTGGCGGTGGTGTCCAGGTCGCCGTTTTGCCAGGCATCGTAGAAGGCCGAGCCTTCGACGTCGACCACGCACAAGTGGGTGTCCAGGTTGCGGTAGCGGATGAAGCGGCCGATCGTGGCCGACGTGCCGCCCGTGCCGGCGCTCATGACGACCCATTCCGGGATGGGGTGCGGTTCGCCCGACATCTGGCGGAAAATGCTTTCGGCGATATTGTTGTTGCCCCGCCAGTCGGTGGCGCGCTCGGCGTGCGTGAACTGATCCAGATAATAGCCGTTCGCCTCGTCCGCCAATGTCTGCGCGGCGTCATAGATTTCGCCGGCATGGTTGACGAAGTGGCAGCGACCACCGAAGCATTCGATCGCCTGGATTTTCTGCTGGCTGGTGGATTTCGGCATCACCGCAATGAAGGGCAGGCCCAGCAGCCGGGCGAAATAGGCCTCGGAGACCGCCGTGGACCCCGATGAGGCCTCGACCAGGGTCGTGCCCTTGCGGATGCGACCGTTGCAGATGCCATAGAGAAACAGCGATCTGGCCAACCGGTGCTTCAAGCTGCCGGTCGGGTGGGTGCTTTCGTCTTTGAAGTAGATGTCGATGCCGGTCAAACCGGGGAAATCCGGCTTGACCATGTGGGTGTCGGCTGACCGTTTGCCGTCCGCTTCCAGGATGCTGATGGCGTGCCGGGTCCAGTCACGGTCGGCCGGGGACAGGGCGCTGGGCGCCTTGGTGCAGTATTCCACGAATTATTTCTCCTGTGTTTTGCGGTTTTTCCACATGCCGCGCAACGGAATGAACAGGATGACTGCCGTAAGGAACACGAGAATCATCGACACCGGCGAGGCGATCAGGGCCATCGGGCGTCCCCCCGAAATCGTCAGGGCCAGGTTCAGCTGGCTTTCGGCGATGGGACCCAGGATCACGCCGAGAATGATCGACACGCTGGGATACCCCAGACGGTCCAGCACATAGGCGACGATGCCGACGATGAGCAGGGTGCTCAGGTCGAACAGCGAGTTGTTGACCGCATAGACGCCGATCGTCAGGAAGAGCAGGATCATGGGAGCCAGCACCACGGGCGGCAGGCGCAGGGCCTGACCGAATATCCGGGTGGCGGCCAGACCGCCCAGGATGATCAGGAAGAATGCCGAGATCAGCATTTGCAGCATGAAGCCGTACACGATGTCCGGGTGATCCGTGAACAACTGCGGGCCGGGACGCAGGCCATGCACCAGCAGCCCGCCCAGGATCACGGCGGCGACGCCCGATCCCGGAATCCCCAGCGACAGGGCGGGGATCAGCGAGGCGGCATTGTCCGCCCCGTTGCCGGCTTCCGAGGCAGCGACGCCTTCCGGATTGCCCTTGCCGAAGGTTTCCGGTTCTTTCGAGCGTTGCTTGGCGTCGTTATAGGCCAGATAGCAGGAAATGGAACCTCCCGCGCCGGGCAGGATGCCGACGATGATGCCGATCGCCGAGGACCGCATCCAGACCGGCAGGAACCGGCGCCAGTCGCGCATGACCGAGCCTTGGCGTTTGAGCTTCAGCAGTTCACGCGGCATGCCTTCGCGGCTGGCCTGCTCGATCATCTCCAGCACGGGCGGGATGGCGAACAGACCGGTGAGCAGCACGACCAGGTCGATGCCTTCCGCGAATTCCAGCCGATCAAAGGTGAACCGTTCGATGCCCGACGAGATGTCGATGCCCATGGTGCCGATCAGCAGGCCGATGACGGCCGCCAGCAGCCCCTTGAGCAAGTCGTTGCCCAGCAGCGAGGCCACGGTGGCCAGGCCCAGAAGCGCGACCCAGAAATACTCGGCGGGTCCAAACAGCAGGCTGACCTTGGCCAGGGTGGGTGCAAAGGCGATCAGGGACAGCGCCGAGAGCACCGAGCCGATGACGCCGGAGACCACCGCGATCTGCAAGGCATAGGCCGCGCGGTTCTGTTTGGTCATCTCGTAGCCGTCGAGGATGGTCGCAACCGACGCCGGCGTACCAGGCACGCGCAGCAAAATGGCCGGGATGGCGCCGGCATAGCTGCCGCTGTTGTACATCCCCGCCATCATGCCCAGCGCGAACAAGGGGTCCATGCCGAAGGTCAGCGGGATCAGGACGGCGATGCCGGTCGTCACGGTCAGACCGGGCAGCGCGCCGACCACCAGGCCCGCCATCGAACCCAGCAGCACGGCGAACAGGTTAGTGAGCGAAAAGACGTGCGGCAGTGCGTTCAGGAGAGCGTCGATCATCGCACCATCTCCAGGATTGGATTCAGGAGGTCAGGCGGCATGGGGCGGCCCAGAATCGTGTAGAACACGAGAACGATGAAGACGATCGTTCCCAACGTGACGCTCAGGGACAGGCTGATCTTGCGATAGCCCAGGCACCACGGCAGCACGACGCCGATGGCAAGGCTGGGCAGCAGGTAGCCCACCAGGCTGATGGCCGCCACATAGGCAATGATGGCGGCCAGGCCCAGCGCGAAGCGGCCCGCGTGCAGGAACAGGCGGGGTTCGTCTGCCTGTTCCGCGGTCCTGAGGCGCCGCACGATCACGAGTGCGGCCCCGATTGCCAGCAAGATGGCCAGCACCCGCGGATACGTGCCGCTGGCGCCCGGGTAGTCGCTCGTCCGGGCGATCACCCAGACGGCGACCACCAGCAGGATCGCCGCAAATCCCAGATCGGCCTGTTTGCCGCTTGGATTTGTGTTTAACGCCACGGCATCACCTTCCAGGTGGCGGTCAAGCCAGCGTAGATTTTGTTGATGAGCGCGGTGTAAGAGGCGGAATCCATATACGCCAGCGGGATTTCAGCCTGTTGCGCCGTCTTCACGTATTCCGGATCTTCCATGGCCGCCTTGAGCGCGCTTTCCAGCTTGGCGACGATATCGTCAGGCACGCCCGCCGGAGCCGCCAGTCCGCGTGAGGCAGTCACGATCAGGTCGTAGCCGTTTTCCGCAAAGGTCGGCGCATCGGGCAGATAGGGCGAGCGTTCTTCGGACATCACGCCCAGTACCCGGATGTCGCCGCTGCGCGCCAGGGTCAGTGCTTCGGACAGGTTCATGGTCGCTGCCGGCACGTGTCCGCCCAGCAGAGCCTGACGGGCCGGCGCGGTTGCGCCGAAGAAGGCCGGGGTGAAGGTCACGCCTGCCGTGTTGTTGAGGGTCAGCAGGCCGATATGCTCGGATGAACCCGCAGCGCCGGACGTCCCCACGACAATGGCGCCAGGACTGGCTTTGGCCGCGTCCATGAGGTCTTTCAGCGTTTTGTAGGGGCTGTCTTTATTGACGACCAGGATGCCGGGATCCAGCACGATGTTGCCGATGGGCTTGAAGCTGTCCATCGTGTATTTCGCCTTGCCTTCGACAGCCAGCGCCACGAAAGCCGGCGGATTGATCATGCCGATGGTGTAGCCGTCGGGCTTGGCTTGCGCCAGCGTCGTCCAGCCGATCTCGCCGCCCGCGCCGGGCTTGTTGATGACGGCGACCCGGGCGCCGTTGCCCAGTTTGGCTTCCATGAAGCGGGCGATGGAGCGTGCCGCCACGTCGGTGCCGCCGCCGGGGCCGAACGCCACGATGACTTCGATGGGTTTTTCGGGGTAGGCCGCCAGGGCCGGTGTGGCGATGGTCGCGGACAGGGCCAAGCACACAAGAGGAATCAAGCGTTTCATGTCTTACCTCACTTTTCCTGAAATGGAAGAATTTTGTATTGATTTAATGAAAGATGCCGGGCGAGGCCCGGTCCGGGGTGCTTGCAGGCTATACGCCGGAAAGCGGAGCGGTGGCGCGTTCCTCCTCTGGCGCATAGGGATTGCGGATGAAGTCGCGCAGGGCGATGATGGTGTTTGTATCAAAGCCGGCACGAATGGTACAGCTTGGCGCCAGGATCAGGTCGCCGATGTTTTCCATGGCGCTCAGTGCAGTCGAGATCTGGCGCCGGATCGCTGGAATGTCGTTGCGGGTGACGGATCGGCGGTCGATGCCGCCCAGAATGCATTTGCCGGATGTGAGCGCGCCGGCAATGACGCCAGGGTGGGTTTCCCAACTGTGCCAGTTGATGGCATGGACAGGATAGTCCTGCAGTTCCCGGAAACGGATGCGTTCGCCGTGGATGTGCAGCACGTTGAAGCGTCCGGCGGCGGCGCCGGTCAGGACTTCGATGTCATACGGCGCGACGTATTCGCTGAAGGCATCGTAGGACAGCAGGTGCCTGCCGGTGTCTTGGTGGGCGAGAAACACGCCGTCGGCGCCGGCTTCCAGGGCGGCCTGGGCATAAGCGCTGGTGGTGTTGGCCAGTCGGTTCAGGGCGGCATGAATGCGGGGGCCATCGGTCCCTGCCGCGATCTGGCCGTGGATACGTCCTTGGCTGAGTTTCGAGGCGATCGTCATGGGGCTGAAGATCGTGAAGACGATGGGCACATCCGGCAGCGCCTGGCGTACCAGGCGCAAAGAATGCAGTTCACGCGCCAGAGCGCCCTGGGTGATGTCCCCTTCGGGCAGCTTGTCCCAATCAGACGCTTGTTGGTAAGGGGTCGATACGATACGGGCCACGCCACCCAGGGGCACCTGGGAAAAATCGATCTCTACGCCCAGATCTTCGACTGCATACATGCCATTGGGGGCTGTTTTCACCAGATCGCACTGAAACTGGTGTTGCAGGCGGATGGTGGCCTCGGCGAGGCACTCCGCATCCAGATCGGCGTCGGGAAAGTGCGTCCAGAAGGTGAACAGCGGTCCACGGTCCGCTTTATCGCCAAAGACGCCCTTGATGGCCTGACTGTATTTCAAAACGCTCCCCTTGAGTCTTGTGATGTGTCCAATGAACTATAGCGAGCTATTTGCAATCGTGAAAATAGTATGTGAGGATAATTGCTATCGCAAAATACGATAGGTGAATCCATGCGTCTGGATCAGCTCACATTTTTCATCGCCGCCGCCGAAAGCGGCAGCATCTCGGGGGCGGCCCGCCGGGTGCATTTGGCGCAGCCGGCTTTTTCCGCGCACATCAAGGCCCTGGAACAGGATCTGGGGGTCACGCTGTTCTTGCGCAGCACCCGTGGCGTGTCCCTGACGGCGGCGGGCAAACGGCTGTACAACGGCGCGACGGCATTGTTCCGCCACGTCGAGCAGGTCCGGCAGGAAACCTTGTCGACCGGCAACGAACCGTCGGGCGATGTGCGGATCGTGCTGGCCGGTTCTCTGGCGCCGTTGTTGGCGGGGCGGGTGTTTTTTGATGTCCAGCGGGCTTATCCGGAAATCCGCCTGTCCATTCTGGATCTGTTGCGGGTATCCGGAGAAAACCTGGTCACCGCCAGGCTGGTGGATTTCGGCCTGTTGCCGAATGCCGCGACCTTGGCGGGAGCTGCCTCTGAAGCGGTGCTGTCACAGGAACTTTATCTGGTCGGACGCACCCTGCCGGGCGCCGAAATACCGTTCCGGGAATTGCATCGCTATCCCCTGGTCATGGGAGGGCGTCACAATCAGTTGCGCATCGATCTGGAAAATACGGCAGCCCAGGGAGGCTACCGGATCAACGTCGTGTCCGAGCAGGATTCACTGTCCATCTACCGCAGCATCATCATGCAGGGGGAGTTCTACACCGTCGTGCCCTATTCGGCCTATGTGACCGATATCGAAAGCGGTCGCCTGACGGCTGCCCGCATCGTCGAGCCCACCGTCGAACGCACGGTGTCGCTTGTCTGGCATGCCCATTCCGATCTGTCGGTGGCTGCCCGCGCCGTGATGGATCGGCTGCGGGCCAATCTTGCCGAGACCATCCGCAGCAACAGTCTGCGGGGACGCTTGCTGTGACCGGGGCAGGCGGCGGCTTATGCCTGGTCCGGCGTCCGTTTTTGCGCGCGGGCGTTTTCCAGCGCAGCGAGTTGCCGGGCGGCCTGCTGCAGGCGGCGGGACCGGCCAGAGGCCAGTTCCTGGCGAGCCAGTTGCAGATCGCCCACGCGCAGCGGTTCGTCTCGCGGCTGCCACGCCCATAGCACCACGTCCAGCGCGGGAGCGCTCAGGTGATTGCTCAACTGCTCGAAAGAGGCCTCGTCCACCTGCTTCAAGCGGGCGCGGGCCAAGATGGTGCGCACGACCAGATACACCACCCAAGCTACGATGAGCGTGCACAGAATGACCAGTGCCCCCCAGAAGTACGGGTTGTAGCGTTGCAGCAGGGCGGTGGCTTCCGCTCCCATGATGTGGTTTCCGGCATAATCAATGCCATTGCCAAACGCCAGCAGGCGGTTCAACAGGTCATACCAGGTAAGTGCCGCCAGCACGACCAGTGCTGCAGACAGGATCTTGGAGGTAGCCGTCAGCGTCAGCGTCAGCTTGCGCAACAGGGCGAAATCCTGCCGGCTTGGGGTTTGGAATGATTCCTGTGTCATGGCCTTCAATGAGTTAAATATGCGTTCGCAACCGTCCCTGGAACTGGGTCAGCATCAGCAGCTGGCGCTGACGCCGCAGCTGCGCCAGGCCTTGCGGCTGTTGCAGTGCTCGACCCAGGAACTGGAACAGGAGATCGCCCAGGCGCTAGCGGACAACCCGCTGCTGGAACGTGAAGACGTCGCGCCGGATGCCGCATCGGCGTCAGCCGAGATGCTGGATCGTCACTGGTCGCAACCATCGCGCCAGGCTGTGACGGATGATATCCCGGAATCACCTGCCTCGCAGAGCCTCGCCGACCATTTGTTGCAACAATTGCACACCACCCGGGCCAGCGACAGAGACCAAGGCCTGGTGACGATTCTGATCGGCGAACTGGATCAGCAGGGTTATCTGGACTTCGATCCACAGACTTACGCCGCATCCCTGCCAGAGCTGGATATTCAGGATGAAGAGTGGTCCGCCGCCTTGCGCCTGTTGCAGTCCTTTGACCCGGCCGGTGTCGGTGCGCGGGATGTGGCGGAATGTCTGCGACTGCAGTTGCGGGCGCGGGCCGACGAATGGCCATCCGGCGTCCTGGATTGCGCATTGCGCCTGACCGGCCTGCTGGAAGATCTGGGCGCGGGGCGCTGGGGGCGTCTATGCGAGGCCTTGGGATGTGATCGGGTCCAGCTGGAAGCCGCGCATCAGGCCTTGCTCAGCCTGGACCCGCATCCGCTAGGTCTCTGGCAGGACGAGGCCACATACTACGTGGTGCCGGACATCCTGTTTTATCGCACGGGTGACGGCTGGCAAGTCAGCTTGAATCCGGCGCTTGAGCCCCGTTTGCGGGTGGCCCCTGATCTGGCGGAGCAGCTTGAGACCGCGTCGACGCCTGCGCTGCGCGAGCAGATGACGCAGGCCCGGCAACTGATCCAGCAGCTGGGTCAGCGCCGTCAGACGATCCTGCGGGTGGCGGAATTCATGACCGTGCATCAACGCGCGTTTCTGGACCAGGGCGCGTCGGCCTTGCGCCCTTTGGCGCTGCGCGATGTGGCGCAGGCGCTGGAGCTGCACGAATCCACGATTTCCAGGGCGACACGTCTCAAATACGCGCAAACGCCCTGGGGGGTGATCGAGCTGAAGCAATTCTTCGGCAATAGCGTGCAGACCGCCTCGGGCGAGGACACCTCGTCCAGGGCGATTCAGGCCATCATGCGCACCTTGCTGGATGCCGAGGCGGCAGACCAGCCCCTGTCCGACATGCGTCTGACCAAGTTGCTCGCCGACCAAGGCATCGTCATCGCCCGCCGCACCGTGGCCAAGTACCGCGAGGTGATGGGAGTCCCCCCCGCCAGCTTGAGAAAGCATCGTCGCTCAGCGAACTGAAATTGCTTGCGCTCCCGATTAAGAAGGATGATAATGATTCGCATGTATATTTGTGTATGTAATGCGATCAGCGAGCGGCAAGTGCAGGAAGCCATCGCCCAGGGGGCGGCGGATCTCGGCGACTTGCAGGCCCAGCTTGGCATCGCCACCTGCTGCGGCCAGTGCGCCGATACCGCCACCGACTATCTGCCGGGCGGGCGGTATGCAGTCGAACACGTATCAGAGGCGGTAGCGCCTGAGCGCGTCGTTCAGGCGCCCCTGCTGTCCAGCGTGGAAATTCGCCGCGTCGCCTGACCGACCGGCGCTTTCTTTGACGGGGACCTGCGTGTTAGCCTAGGGATCTGTAGCCCGCACGCCTGCGGGCCGTGTCTCAGGAGCCAGGCCATGAAGGGCGACAAGACTGTCATCAAATATTTGAATCAGCAGCTGAAAAACGAACTTTCAGCCATCAACCAGTATTTTCTGCATGCGCGCATGCTGCGCCACTGGGGCTACGAAAAACTGGGCAAGCACGAATACGACGAATCCATCGGTGAAATGAAGCACGCGGACATGCTGATCGAACGCATCTTCATGCTCGACGGGCTGCCCAATCTGCAGGATCTGCATAAACTGCTGATCGGCGAGACGGTGCCGGAAATCCTGTCCTGTGATCTAAAGCTGGAAACCGCTGCCCAGGCGACCGTCAAGGAAGCCATGCAATATTGCGAATCGGTACAGGACTATACGTCGCGCGACTTGTTCCAGACCATCCTGAACGATACCGAGGAACACATCGACTGGCTGGAAACCCAGCAGGGTCTGATCGAACAAGTCGGTCTGCAGAATTATCTGCAATCGCAAGTCTGATCCGGTCCATATCCATACGAACAGGCCGCCATCCTGGCAAGGATAGGCGGCTTTTTTACCGCTGGGCCGTCCCAAGGTAAAAGCGCCCCCCTGGGGGGCAGCAAGCCGAAGGCGCAGCGTGGGGGTTTTTTTACGGGACGCGGAGCATGGCTGCGTTCAGGGTTTGGCGGGGCAGTCTTTGGCTTTGCCCCAAGCCTGGTGCGCCTCGCAGTATTTGTTGCGGGCGGCCCAGGCGCAGGACGGGCGGGAAAAGAAGCCCAAGGCCTCGCAGGCTTTGAGTTCGGCCTGGAAGGGGGCCTGCCAATCGTTGCCGCCAACGACCTGTGTATCGGCGGTGTTGGGGGGTGGTGGCATCGACGGGACATCGATGGGCTGCACCGACTGGCTGGAGATCAGCGTACCCAGGTCGGCAATGCCTTGCAGACCGCCGCCCTGCTGGTTCTGAGCCGCCAGGGCGATGGCCTCATCCATGCTGATGGTGGTCGTGGCCAGCGCGATGGGCCGGTGTTCGTCCATCAGCGGGGTGGTCTGGATTTGCCAGTCAACGGGCGGTGGCAGGCTGGGGACGCCCAATCGTCCATCCGCCAGAGGCTGAGGCGCCGAGGCGATGAAGGGTTTGCCGTTGGCATCCAGGATCGGCGTATCGCTCAGTTCCACCGGGGTTTCGGCGGGCTGCACCTGGGCCGGGCTATGGATGATCAACCAGTCGCCCAACTGCAGGCCGCCCCAGGCGGAAGCCCCGGCGGCAAGCAGCAAAACGGCGAAAATCAGACGCCAGGACATGGGCGGGTTCCTTCGTCAGTCAATGCGTTCGATCATTCCATTGTATCGGATAGGGCTTAGACGCCGCTGCCGAATACCCGCCCCGCATGTTCGCGCAGGGCGTGGAATTCGATATCGGGGTAGCGTTCCTGGGCGACCCGCAGTTGCGCGGGCGACGTGGCCAGGAATGCGACGGCATCGACCACGTCGTGGGCGATGTTGGCATGGTTGGCGTCCATGAATTTCTTCAGTGCCTTGTGATCCTTGCTGGTGATCCAGCGGGCCAGGTTGTAGCGCGACGGCATCAGGCGGGCGTCGACGCCGTATTCGGTCTTCAGGCGGTGGGCGACCACCTCGAATTGCAACTGGCCGACCGCGCCCAGCAGCAAGGCGCCGCCGGCGGCTTCCGGGCGGAACACCTGGATGGCGCCTTCTTCGCCCAGCTGGGTCAGGCCGGTGCGCAGCTGTTTGGTGCGTAGGGGGTCCTTGACTTCGACCGCCTGGAAAAGCTCGGGGGCAAAGAACGGCAGGCCGGTGAAGGTCAGGGATTCGCCCTCGGTCAGCACGTCGCCCAGCTGCAGGATGCCGTGGTTGGGGATGCCGATGATGTCCCCGGCAAAGGCTTCCTCCACGATCTCGCGGCGCTGCGACAGGAAGGACACCACGTTGTTGGGGCGGATTTCCTTGCCGTTGCGAGCGACCTTCAGGCGCATGCCGCGCTGGAAATGCCCCGAACTGACGCGCACGAACGCCACGCGGTCGCGGTGCGCCGGGTCCATATTGGCTTGCACCTTGAAGACCACGCCGCTGAATTTGGGCTCGTCGGGCTCGACGGATCGTTCCAGTGCCGCGCGGGGTCCGGGGGCCGGGGCCAGTTCCACCAGGGCATCCAGCACTTCGCGCACACCGAAATTATTGATGGCCGAGCCAAAGAACACCGGCGTTTGCCGCCCGGCCAGGAAGGCCTCGTGATCGAAATCGGGGACGGCGCCTGAGATCAGTTCGATTTCTTCGTGCGCTTTTTCGTAAGCGTCGGTAAAACGTTGCTTCAGGACGGGATTGTTCAAGCCCTCGATGGTCTCGTCATCGTGCTGGTCGCGCTCCGCGCCGGGGCGGAATACGCGCATATGATCGTGACGGATGTCGAAGACGCCGCCGAAATGCCGCCCCATGCCCACGGGCCAGGAAAAGGGGATGGCGTCCATGCCCAGATGGCCTTCGATCTCGGACAGCAGCTCCAGCGGCTCGCGCACTTCGCGGTCCAGCTTGTTGATGAAGGTGATGATGGGCGTGTTGCGGGCGCGGCAGACTTGCAGCAGGCGGATGGTCTGGGGTTCCACCCCGTTGCCGGCGTCGATCACCATCAGGGCGGCATCCACGGCGGTCAGCACGCGATAGGTGTCTTCCGAAAAGTCCTGGTGGCCCGGCGTATCCAGCAGATTGATGACGCAGTCGCGATATTCCATCTGCATGACCGAGGAGGCCACGGAAATGCCGCGCTGCTTCTCGATTTCCATCCAGTCGGATGCCGCATGTCGACTGGCCTTGCGGGCCTTGACGCTGCCGGCGATCTGGATGGCGCCTGCGAACAGCAGCAGCTTTTCCGTCAAGGTGGTCTTGCCGGCGTCAGGGTGGGAAATGATGGCGAACGTGCGTCGGCGGGCGACTTCGGCGGTCAGACTCATGGTAGTGATCGGTGGATTCAGCTTCTGTGGCTGAAAGAGGCCAGGACGGTGCCGGCCAGGATGAACAGGGATCCGAAACAGCGGTTCAGCCAACGAATGTGGCCGGGACGGCGCAGCAGACCCAGGATGCGCGAGGCCAGCGAAGTATAGCAACTCATGGCGACCACGTCGGTCAGGCTGAGCGTGGCGCCGATCAGCACGTATTGCAGGGCCAGCGGGCGGTTCAGGTCCAGGAACTGCGGCACGACGGCCAGCAGGAACATCGTGCCTTTGGGGTTGCTGATGTTGACCAGATAGCCGCGCAGCAGCTGATCGCGGATGGGATGGGTGCCGGGGTGGGGCCGGGCCTCGACGGCAACGGGCGCCGCATCCGTCCGGAATTGCCGTATCCCCAGGTAGACCAGGTAGGCCGCCCCCGCCCATTTCACGGCGGTGAAGGCCAGTTCGGACGTGGCCAGCAAGGCGCCCACGCCGATGGCGACAATGAGCAGCTGGCAGAGGATGCCGGCCTGCAGCCCCAGGACGGTCCAGAAACCGTGCCGAAAGCCGTACTTCATGCCGGAGGCCATCGAGCAGATCGCACCTGGCCCCGGCGAAAAGGAAATCGCCCATGCCGCAGCAAAAAAAGCGAGCCAGGTCGACAGGGCCATGAGGGTCTCCGGATCAGTCGGCCTTGTTC
>NZ_JBATXG010000029.1:0-5469 GCF_049673105.1 Castellaniella sp. | reverse complement strand
CACGCAGACGGCGTGCGACTTCGCTGGCCACACGGCCGAGGACCTTGCCCTTGGCGTCGATCACAAACCAGTCACGCTTGACTTCATGCGGCTTGGCCACAAAGGTCTTCATGATGGTGTTCCTGATGAAAAAATAAATAAAATATTCCGCTGACTTTTGCCATACCCGCCAGGGTTTTATGTACAAACCATGATCACCGGCATCAGCCGGTAAGCGGACCCGTACGGATATGAGTCAGGGCGAAACCCGACGATTTTACACGAATACTCACCCGCACACAAAGCCCACTGCGCCAAAACCTGCGCAGCCAGCGAGTCCGATACCGCCATCGCCGCTCTCCTCTATTGACCGTGCCGGCCCCCGCCGCTGCCGTCCTGCCTCATGGCGCACGCCCACCGTCCGGACAACACGAAACGGGGAAAGGTGATCCACTGCTCCGCCAGCAGCCGCGCGATGCCATTCCACAGACCGGTGAACGGCTGAGGCGGATGCACCTCGGTGCGATGACCTCGCCCCTGGGCGGCAATCGAGCCGCCCATTGCCGCCAAAGCAAACACAGCAGCAAACCACCTGCCCTGCGCCAGCATCACCGGCAGCAGGGCCATGGCCGCCAGAAAGCACGGCACCGCGATGAGGTGGATGACGAGGTTGCATCTGGACTGATGAGACATGCCGTAGTCCCGCCACTGCCGGACCAACAGCCCTTCGTGAGAAAGATCACTCATGCCGCCCCCTATGTTGACGATGTCACTATAGACAATGAATATTGCTCATGTCAACATTCGACTGGAATCCAGGATCCTTGCATGGCACATACCAAACACAGCAATTACCATCACGGCGATGCGCGCAATGCATTGCTGGCGGCTGCGGCTGCCCTGCTGGAACAATCCGGCGCACAGGGCCTTTCACTGCGCCAGGTTGCGCACAGCGCGGGACTGTCACGGCAAGCGCCCTACAATCACTTCGTCAACAAGGAGGCGCTGTTGGCCGAGCTCGCGCGAGCAGGGCTGCAAAAGCTGCAAGCGGAATTGCTCGGGATCGCCGATTACCCGGCAGGGGACGATGTCTTGCAACATGCCGCCGAGACCTACATAGGCTTCGCCCAAAAGACGCCTGCCCTGTTCCGCCTGATGTTTTCACGCGAACTCGCCGACCCCGCCCAGTCGCCCGAGCTTGCCTCCGCCGGAGCCGCCGCCTACCGGGCCTTGGCGGACATCATCCAGACAATCACCGCGCCGGCGCCATGCGACGATCTCAGCCTTGCCGCCTGGTCGATCGTCCACGGCTATGCCACGCTGTGCATCGAAACAGGCCTGGAAGACGCGGCGTATCGCACGCAGCGCGCCCGCCAGTTTGCCCACCTGATCCATTGCGCAGCAACGCCGCTGCCCATCCCGAACCGAGGCGACGGGGGCTGTGAGTCATAACAAAAAACGCTCCGGCAAAGGAGCGCTTTTTGATCCAGGCAGCGGATTATTTCTTCTGGCGAGCCAGGGCAGCGCCCAGATAGTTGTCGAACGAGCCTTCGGCAACGCGGAACCAGGGCACCACATTGTCGCGGAACGACATATAGCTGTCGAAGATCTTCTTGAAGCCCGCGTTCTTGTCGCAGAATTCCTTGTAGACTTCGTTGGAAGCCTGGAAGGAAGCATCCATGACTTCACGCGGGAAGCTCTTGAGGACGGCGCCGCCAGCAATCAGGCGGCGTAGGGCTGCCGGACTGTTGTTGTCGTAGTACTCGACCAGGTGATTCGATGCCGCGCGAGACGCGATGGTCACGGCGGCCTGATAGGCCTTGGGCAGTTCGGCGAACGCCTTGTCGTTGACGTACAGCGACACCTGGGCGGAGCCTTCCCACCAGCCCGGGTAGTAATAGTATTTGGCGACTTTCTGGAAGCCCAGGCTTTCATCGTCCACCGGACCGACGAATTCGACGGCATCCAGCGCGCCCTTTTCCAGAGCGGGATAGATATCGCCCGTCGCAATCTGCTGCGGGACCACGCCCAGACGAGACAGGACTTCGCCCGCGAAACCCGCGGTGCGCATCGTCAGGCCCTTCAGGTCGTCGGGGGTCTTGATTTCCTTGCGGTACCAGCCGCCCATCTGGGTGCCGGTGTTGCCGAAGGGGAAGTTGATGATGCCGCGCGGCGCAAAGAGTTCGCGCATCAGCTTCAGGCCGTCGCCTTCGTACATCCAGGCGTTCATCTGGCGCACGTTCAGGCCGAACGGCACCGCCGTATCGAAGCAAAACGAGGGATCTTTACCGTAGTAATAGTAGGACGCGGTCTGGCCGCATTCCACCGTGCGGTTGCCGACGGCGTCCATCACACCAAAGCCGGGCACCAGTTCGCCGACCGGATACAGGCGGATATTGAGATTGCCGTCCGTCAGGTCCTTGACCATGCTGCAAAACAGCTGCGCCGTGGTGTAGAGCGCCGGCGTGGACGGCGCGTAGGTGGACGTCATTTTCCAGTTGATCTGGGGCGCGCTCTGCGCGATGGCGGGCGCGGCGACAGCCGCTGTGCCGGCAACTGCTCCCAGCCCGGCTTTTTTCAGAAATGCACGACGCTGCATAAGAGTGATCTCCGTAGTGTTCGAATTAGAAGAAGAAAAGAAGCGCTTCGATATTACACTGCACAGCCGACTGCGCGTAGACCCGCCGCAGGCTGCTGCTGCACCATCACTGGCCCGCGACCGCCATGCGTTCGATCAGAATGGAACCGGTGGACTTGGCGCCGCGCACATGGACGTCCGCCCCCACCGCCACCATCTGACGGAACATATCGGCCAGATTGCCGGCGATGGTGATTTCATGCACCGGATGGCGGATCTTGCCGCCCTGCACCCAGTAGCCGAACGCCCCCCGGGAATAATCGCCGGTCACGTAATTGACACCCTGCCCGATGAGTTCCGTGACGAGCAGGCCGGTATCCATCTTGCGCAGCATGGCGTCCAGGCCGTCGGACGGGCGGGTCAAGCGCGAGCGCAGGCTGAGGTTATGTGACCCGCCCGCATTGCCCGTGGTCGCCAGCCCCAGCTTGCGGGCCGTGTAGGTAGACAGGAAATAACCGGTCAGCACCCCCTGGTCAACCACGCGACGAGCCTGCGTACGCACGCCTTCGGCATCGAACGGAGAGCTGCCCTGCGCGCCGGGAATGTAGGGATTTTCCACCACATCCAGATGGTCGGCCAGAACCGGTTTGCCCAGGCTGTCGAGCAAAAAGCTGGCTTTGCGGTACAAGGCCCCGCCGCTGGTCGCCTGCACCAGAGCGCCCAGCAAACCTACGGCCAGCGGCGCCTCGAACAGCACCGGATACTGGCCGGTCTTGAGCGTGCGCGCATTCAGTCGCGACAAGGCCCGTTCGGCGGCATAACGCCCCACCCTGGCGGGATCAGCCAGATCCTGGGCGCGGCGCGCCGACGTATACCAGAAGTCGCGCTGCATGCCATCACCGCGCCCGGCGATGGGCGCCACCGACACGCTGTGGCGGGAATACGGGTAGCCCCCCAGAAAGCCGCGTGAATTGCCCAGCACGAAATGGCCTTCCATGGTGTCCAGGGAAGCGCCTTCGGTGTTGGTGATCTGATGACTGACCGCCAGCGCAGCGCGTTCGGCCCGGATCGCCATGCGGGCGGCCTCGGCGACATCAATCGCCCAGGGGTGATGCAGATCCAGGTCGGGGTAGTGCTGCGCCAACTGATCGGCATCCGGCAAGCCGGCAGCCGGGTCTTCCGCCGTATGGCGGGCGATGTGCCAGGCAGCCTCGACGGTCTTGCGCAGGGCATCCGCCGAAAAATCCGAGGTCGAAGCGGATCCCCGACGCTGGCCGGCAAAGACCGTGATGGCCAGGGAACGGTCGCGGGTCTGTTCGATGGTTTCCAGCGTGCGCTGTCGCACCGCCACGGACAGCCCGCGGCTTTCGGAGACCTCTGCAGCGGCATCAGAGGCCCCGGCGTCGCGCGCGTACCGCAGGGCATCCGTGATCAGCTCGCGGAATTGAGCCTGCTGGGCAGGAATATCCAGGAAATCGTCTGTATGGTCTGTCATGCTCAATCTGCCTTGGTCAAGACGGTTATCATAGCCAATTGCAAATCATTTTATGCCTGACGCCATGGACGAACCCCTGCCGGACGAGGCCGCCCAAGACCAGCGGCCCAGCAAATCCCAGGTCAAGCGCGACATGCACGCCCTGCTGGACCTGGGACGCGAGCTGATCGACCTGCCCACGGCCCGGCTGGCGCAACTACCGCTGGACGAATCCCTGCGCGATGCCATCGCCCTGGCCCAACGCATCCATGCCCACGAAGGCCGCCGTCGGCAGACCCACTATGTGGGCAAATTGCTGCGTCACGCCGACGCCGATGCGCTGCGCCGCCAGTTGGCGGAATGGGCCAATGGATCACGCGACCAGACGCGCGCCATGCACCGGCTGGAATCCCTGCGCGACCGTCTGCTGGATGACGACCAGGCTCTGACCAAGCTGCTGGAATCCTTTCCGCACCTGGACATCCAGGCGCTGCGGGCACAGATTCGCGCTGCCCGCAAAGAAGCCAAGGACAATCTGTCGCGCGGCCCCGGACAAGAACCCGTCCGCAAGCAATACCGCGCGCTGTTCCAAACCCTGAAAAACATTGACTTCAAGGACGACGCCAGTGGACACGATGCTGGAAACGATTGAACGGACCACCGGCCCCGAGCCGACCCACAGCGTGATCTGGCTGCACGGACTGGGGGCAGACGGGCACGATTTCGAGCCCATCGTGCCCGAGCTGGCGCACCCCGGCCTGCCCGACATCCGCTTTGTCTTTCCCCACGCGCCCATCATTCCCGTGACGCTGAACCAAGGCATGCCCATGCGAGCCTGGTACGACCTGTATGGCCTGGATCGCGATGCGCGCGAAGACGTGGACGGCATCCGGGCGACCAGGCGCGCCATCACGGATCTGATCACGCGCGAAGCCGAACGCGGCATTGCCCACGAACGCATCGTGCTGGCCGGTTTTTCCCAAGGCTGCGCGATGGCGCTGTATACCGGCCTGCGGCTGGAATGTCGGCTGGCCGGGCTGATCGGTCTGTCGGGCTACCTGCCGCTGCGCAACACCACGGCGGCGGAACGTCATCCGGCCAATGCCGCCACTCCGGTGTTCATGGCGCACGGCACCCAGGATATGGTCGTGCCCCTGACCTATGCGGAAACCAGCCGGGACGCGATGACGGGCCTGGGACAACCGGTGCAGTGGCATACATATCCGATGCCCCACGGCCTGCATCCGCAGGAACTGGACGACATCCAGGCATTTCTGTTGGGGGTGTTTGCGCGCTCCGATGAATCAGGCACGAAATAGTCCTCAGGACTATCTTTGGCTTGTCGCAGCCCTCCACCTCGCGCCTTGCAAGGCGCTCGGATGAATCAGGCACGAAATAGTCCTCAGGACTATCTTTGGCTTGTCGCAGCCCTCCACCT
>NZ_JBATXG010000028.1:0-15556 GCF_049673105.1 Castellaniella sp. | reverse complement strand
GCCTATGACTACGACATGGATGTGTTTCATCCTGTCGTGGCGCGTCGCGGCATGGTGGTGTCCGAGCAGGAACTGGCCAGCCAGGCCGGCCTGGCGATGTTGAAAGCCGGCGGGAACGCCGTCGATGCCGCCGTGGCCGTGGGTTTTACGCTGGCCGTGGTGCTGCCCAATGCCGGCAATCTGGGCGGCGGGGGCTTCATGATGGTGCACACCGCCCAGGACGGCAAGGACATCGCCCTGGATTTCCGCGAGATGGCGCCTGGCAAGGCCTCGCGTGATATGTACCTGGATGCGCAGGGCAAGGTGGTCGATGGCCGTTCCCTGTTCACCCACCTGGCCGTAGGGGTGCCCGGCAGCGTGGCCGGCCTGACCCATGCGCAGCAGCGCTGGGGAAAACTGACTCTGGCGCAGGTGATGGCGCCTGCCATCCGGCTGGCCGAGCAGGGCTACACCGTCAGCCAGCCGCTGGCGGAGGCATTGGGCAAGACCGCCAAGACCATGGGCCAGTGGCCAGCCACCCGGGCCATTTTCTGGCGTAACGGTCAGCCCCTGAAGGCAGGCGACCGGTTGGTGCAAAAAGACCTGGCGCACTCTTTGCGCCTGATCGCCGGCCAAGGGGCCGATGTCTTTTACCGCGGCGCCATCGGCCAGAAAATCGCGGCGGAAATGGCGCGCCACGGCGGTCTGATCACGAGGCAGGATCTGGCGCAGTACCGGGTGGTCGAGCGTGAGCCCATCGTGGGCAATTACCGGGGCTATCGCGTGGTCACGATGCCCCCGCCCAGTTCCGGCGGCATCCATCTGGTGCAGATCCTGAACATGATGGAAGGCTGGCCGATCAGCGACTGGGGGGCCGGCAGCGCCCAGACCATCCAGCACATGGCCGAGGCGATGAAGCTGGCCTATGCGGACCGGTCGGAATACCTGGGGGACACCGATTTTGTCAAAGTGCCGGTGGCCGGGTTGATCTCCAAAACCTATGCCCGTACGCTGGCGGCCACCATCGATGCCAAACGCGCACGGCCTTCATCCGACATCAAACCTGGCCATCCGCAGCCCTATGAAAGCGACCAGACGACGCATTTCTCGGTCGCGGATTCGGAGGGCAATGCCGTGGCGGTGACCTACACGCTGAATACCAATTTCGGCAGTGGCATCGTGGCGGACGGTACCGGCATCCTGCTCAATAACGAGATGGACGATTTTTCCGCCAAACCCGGTGTGGCCAATGTCTATGGCCTGATCGGCGGCGAGGCCAATGCCGTGCAGGCAGGCAAGCGGCCTTTGTCATCCATGACACCGACGCTGGTGATGAAGGATGGCCGCCCCTGGCTGGTGACGGGCAGCCCGGGAGGCGCCCGCATCATCACGACGGTCCTGGAAACGGTGGTCGATGCCATTGATTTCGGGATGAATCCTGCCGAAGCGGCTGCTCAACCGCGCTTTCACCACCAGTGGTGGCCGGATCAATTGAGAGTTGAAAAGGGGCTCAGCCCCGACACCCTGGCGCTGTTGCGCGGCTACGGCCAGCATGTCTCCATCATGCCCACGATGGGCCGCACACAGACCATCCAGATCCGTGACGGGGGGATGTACGGCGCCGCGGATCCGCGCAATCCGGATGGCGCCGCGCTCGGTTGGTAAAGCGCTGATCCGCATCAAGTATCCCTGCGGTGTTCCGGTGCTTCGGGACACCGCAGGGCGGGGATCGGGTAGGATGAGACCTGTCCTTTTCTGCGAGATTCCTGCCCATGAACATCACCTGTTTCGATGACTTGTTGCGGGCGGCCCGCCAGCAGCCTGAACCCCAGCGTCTGCTGTTCGTCTTTGCCGCCAGCGGCGTGCCCGACGACGCCACGCCGGCGCAAAAAGCCAGCCATGCCAGGGGCGAAGGCGGTGAGCTGACCCCGTTGCTGTGCGTGGACAAGACTCCTGCAGAACTGACGGACTTCCAGGCGCTGGCCCAGGAATCCCGACAGACCGGGCAAGACTGGCAGGTGGTGTTCGTTGCCGCCATGGCCGACCAGTCCGCCTATCTGCCGGACAACAAGGACGTGGATCTGGCGTTTCAGCGCATGACGCAGATGATCAAATACGGCGCCATCGGATCCTTGATGGCGTTTGACCGCGGCGGCGACCCCCTGGTGTTCGGGGCCGCCTGATCCGGGCTTCAGGCTTTGACGGCCGGGTCTTGTTTGCGCAGTTCCTTGCGCAAGATCTTGCCCACGTTGCTGCGTGGCAGGTCGTCGCGGAATTCCACGAATTTGGGTACCTTGTAGCCGGTCAGCAGCGTGCGGCAGTGCGCGATGACATCGGCTTCGGTCAGGTTGGGGTCCTTACGGATCACGTACAGCTTGACGACTTCGCCGGACGCGCCGTTGGGCACTCCGATGGCCGCGGCTTCCAGTATGCCGGGATGCTCGATCGCGGCGGCCTCGACTTCATTCGGGTACACATTGAAGCCCGACACCAGGATCATGTCCTTTTTGCGGTCCAGCAGGAAGACATAGCCTTTGTCGTTCATGTAGCCGATGTCGCCCGTCATCAGCCAGCCGTCGGCGTCGAAAACTTTCGCGGTTTCTTCCGGGCGGTTCCAGTAGCCGGCTGTCACCTGCGGCCCCTTGACGCAGATCTCGCCGGATTCGCCGATGGCCATGGTGCGGTTATCGGTGCGCACGGCCACGTCGGTGGATGAAACCGGCAGCCCGATGGAGCCGTTGAAATCCACCTTGTCCAGGGGGTTGATGGTGACGGCGGGCGAAGTTTCCGTCAGCCCGTAGGCCTGGGCGATGGGCTTGCCGGTGGCTTGCAGCCAGCGCGCTGCGATGGCTTCCTGGACGGCCATGCCGCCGCCCAGGGTGGTGTGCAGGCTGCTGAAATCCAGTTTGGCGAAATCGGGGTTGTTCAGCAGGGCGTTGAACAAAGTGTTCACACCGGTCAGCGCCGTGAATTTCACTGTGCCCAGATCCTTGACGAAAGCGGGAATATCGCGCGGATTGACGATCAGCAGGTTGCTGGCGCCCAGTTTCATGAAGGTCAGGCAGTTCGCTGTCAGGGCGAAGATATGATAGAGCGGTAGGGCGGTCACCACGCATTCGCGCTCGCCCTGGCAGAAGGGCTTGACCCAGCTGTAGGCCTGGCAGACGTTCGAGACCAGATTGCCGTGGCTGAGCATGGCGCCCTTGGCCACGCCGGTGGTGCCGCCCGTGTATTGCAGGGCCGCCAGATCGTCATGTGACAAGGCTGGGCGCTGGTAGGTGGCGTGAGCGCCGGCGGCCAGCACCCGGCGCAGGGACACGGCGCCGGGGATGCGCCAGGCCGGCACCATTTTCTTGACGTGGCGCACGACCAGATCGGTGATCAGGCCTTTGGGGAAACTCAGCATTTCACCCAGCGACGTGACGATGACCCGCTTGACGCTCGTGCCCTGCATGGCCATGGCCTGCTGCAGGGTATTGGCGAAATTCTCGGCCACGACTACGGTGGTCGCCCCCGAGTCGGTCAGCTGATGGTGCAGTTCATGGGCCGTGTACAGTGGATTGGTGTTGACCACCACCGCGCCGGCCATCAGCGTGCCGAACAGGCAGATGGGGTATTGCAGCAGATTGGGCATCATCAGGGCGACCCGGTCGCCTTTTTCCACCCCCTGGGACTGCAGCCAGGCCGCGAAGGCCTGCGCTCTTTCGTAGGTCTGGAGGTAGCTCATGGACGCGCCCATGCTGATATACGCCGTATTGTGGGCGTATAGCCGGCAGCTGTCTTCGAACAGGTCAACCAGCGATCCGTATGCCGCGGCCTGATCGGTGATGTCAGCCGGCACCCCCTCGGGGTAATGTTCCAGCCAGATGCGTTCCATGGTGCGTTTCCTTATCTGCGTTTGCAAAAAATCAGTTGGAAGTGGGTTTCTGGCCCAGCAATGCCTGTTTCAGGGATTCCTGCGCCGGGGCCGCGCCCAGCCAGACCTTCAGCAGCGCCGTGGCGAATCGCGGATCCGTGACCTCGCCCAATGCCTTGCCCTTGAATGATACCGAGACCTTGCCTTGCTGGAAATTGATCCTGACCTGATCGCCGGATGCGCCTTCCCCTCCGGTGGCCATGAAAGTCTCGAAATGCTGGATCGTCGCCGACATGGCGGCCAATTCCTTTTCGGTATTATTGGCCTTCAGCCCGTCGTTCAGCGCATCGGTCAGCGCCTTGCTGTTGATATCGCGCAAAAGCGTCAGCTGCAGCACTTGCGGTTCTGGGCTATTCAGAATGGTTTCTACGTCGGTGGTGGGGGTGGGGCGGTACAGTGCCGCCACATAGACCTGAAAGACAAAGCGCTGGCGCAGCCCCGCGCCATTCAACGCCAGAGTCTGCCCATCCAGGGTCTGCTGTTCGGCCACGTTGACCGTGGCGACCGTCAGGGCCTGCGCCGTCGGCAGGGAGGCCAGGCACGCGGCAGTCAGGGCGAGCGCGGCCAGACTGATCTGGAACAGGCGGGCGGGATTGACGAGGCGGGCCGTGCGGCGGGCCTGTTTTTGAGTGGACAGCGTCTTCATGCTTGGTCTCCTGCTGCGTCGGAGCGCAGCTTGTGATGTTTGTACCAGGCCTTGTCGGCCACATAGATGGTGCGTTGCACTTCGGTATGCACGGTGCCGTCCGGGCCTGTCAGCAGCACGGTATAGGTGCGCTCGGCTTCGTGGTCGCGGTCCAGGGCATCGCGAATGTCTTGCAATTCCGCCTCGCTCAGCACGAAGTCGGCAGTCAGGGCGTAGAACGCCGGTCTGCGGTAGCGGATCGTGGCGGCCTTGTCCCAGATGATGGCGTCCCGTCCCAGGCGAGCCATCAGCATGCCGACGTGGATGCCGTCCGTGACGGCGAACAATGATCCGCCATATAGGGAACCCACAATATTGCGGGTGCGCCGGGTCAAGGCCAGGCGTACTCGGATATGCAGCAGGTCCGGGGCGACGTACACCACCCGGCCCCCCGTCGCGCGGAAGGCCGGGTGCAGATTGAATCCTGTGCGCATCGCGCGCGCCTGCCACCGAGGCGGCAGGCGGGACAACTGGGACAGCTTCATGCGGGCGCCCCGCCTGATGCATCAACATGCAGCGTGTGCAGCAGGCGGTTTGCCGGGTTCATCGCGTCGCCGATCAGAAGCGGTGCGAAAACTGCACGCCGATGATGTCCGCGCTGCTCTTGTAGTCGCCCTTCAGCACGCCCGCGCCTTTAGGGTCGGACGTATTGTTGACCGAGGTGTTCTTCACGAACAGGTGGGCATAGCCGACGTCGATGGCGGTGTTCTTGCTGAAGTTGTACTGCGCGCCCAAGGACACCCAGTAGCGGTCGTTATCCGGCAATGAGGCGGGGCGGAAGGCCTCGTCTTGCACCGGCGACTGGTCCCAGGCCACGCCGCCCTTGAAGGTCCAGCTGTCGCTGTAGCGGTAGTTCGCGCCCAAAGACAAACGCCAGGCATCCTTGAAGCGCAGGTCCAGCTCGGCGTTCGGGATGCCGGTGTTCTTGATCTTCAGGGCCGGGATGCTGCTCCAGCCCGTCCAGGCCACGTCGCCCAGCAGAGTCCAGCGGTCGTTCAGCTGATGGACCACGCTGAGGATGGCGGAATCAGGCAGTTCGACGGTGGTCTCGGCATTGTGAGTGCCGATGACGCCCATTGCGGTGAGTCCCCCCGCTGCCGCTGCATTAAGCGAGCGGTTGCTGACTTTGGTGGTGCCGTCGGCATTGATCTTGACCTTGGAACGATAGGACAGACCGAAGCGCGTGTCCGGCGTAGCCTGCCACATGATGCCGGCGTTCCAGCCCCAGCCGTCGCCCTTGGCCTTGACGCGGGCCTCCAGATCGCCGTTAAGACCAGCACCAGCGCCCACGAATGCGTATTGCGCCTTCCTGTAGTCCGCATCCAGCTGCATCCAGTTCACCCCCACGCCGATGGACAAGGTGTCGGTGGCCTTGAAGGCGATGGACGGATTGATGTTGATGCTTTCGATGGCGAATTTTTCCGAGTGGTAGCGCCCCGCCCAGCCTTTCTCGTATTCGGTCACCAGGCCGAAAGGCGCGCCCACGCTCAGGCCCAGCCAGGTGCGCGGGTTCACTTCCCAGGTGAAGTGGGCGTTGGGCAGGGCAGCCCAGGAACCGGCGTCGCCCGCGCCGATCCCGCCAGTCGGCCTGCCGCCGAACGGCCCTAGGTTATTGCCGCCGAAGTGCGTCGGCCCGGTGCTGCCGCCATCCGAGAACTTGAAGCTGGGCTTGATCGCCACCGCACCGGCGCTGACGTTCATGCCCGGCAGCAGGGTGATGCTGGCGGGGTTGAAGAAGTTGGCGCTGGCGTTTTCGCCGATGGCGGCGGAACCCGCGTAGGCGTTGCCGATGCCGCTGGCGTTTTGTTCCAGCAGCTGGAAGCCCGCCGCGTGGACGGTGCCGATGGCGCCCAAGCCGATGATCAGCGCCGACAGGGTCTTGATCGAATGTTGCAGTCTCATGGTGTTGTCTCCAAGAATGGAAGATTAGGCATTTGCCCTTAAAAATTTGGCGTGCAGAAACCCGTGCCGTGCCGTAAGGCATTGCATTCAGAATTTTTTGAGTGCGCAAAAACCCCCGTCGTGCCGGTCGGCACAACGTAAAGGACACTTCAGGGAAAAACCGGGATCAGGCCGGCATTAGACGGGGGTCATTCATCGTGTGGTTTCATCGAAGCCCCCTAAAGTGGTGAGGAAGAATGGCGTCCGTCCGTCACCCCCGGGGTGCGGTCGGTCTGCGCATGGACTTGTCCAGCCTGCAGGCTGGACGAGGGTGAGATCTGGGCGGGCAGCGGCGCCCGCAGGCCGCCCAGCAAAAAGGCCATCAGGCGATTCAGCAGGACATTCGCGTCCAGGCCTGTGTCGCCGTGCAGGTTCATCACCTGGCTGGAACTGTCGGCGCCCATGATGGCGTAGGCCGTGGCGCCCAACATGAAGTGGAAGCGCCAGACGATCTCGGCTTCGGGCACGCCCGGCAGGGAGGTCAGCAAGGCCCGCGTGAAACGATGGGCCACGACCGATCGTTCGGCTTCGAACAGCGCGGTAATGGCGCCGCTGGGGTCGGACAGGTTGCAGCTTTGCAGCGGCATGAAGGCGCGGCGTTCGGCCCCGGCGCTGCAGGCGTGACGCACCAGCGGTCCGAAGTAGGCCTCGACGATGGCGGAGGGTTTCAGCGGTTGGCCTTGGGCCTGGACCTCCAGCGTGTCCAGGATGCGCAGGCGCTCGTTGTTCAGAGCGTCGAGACGGCGTTGGAAGACGGCCTCGATCAAGGCATCTTTGGAGCCGAAGTGATAATTGACGGCGGACAGGTTCACCTCTGCGGCTTTGGTGATCTGGCGCATCGAGGTTTTATCGTGCCCTTGCTCGGCGAACAGGCGTTCGGCAGCATCGAGAATGGCATCGCGGGTGAGAGTCGCTCGAGAGATTGTCATGTGTATTTCAAACGTTTGTTTTAAAACTATACACAAGCCGCCTGGGAACGGTATCCGTGTTACCCCTTAGATAAACCGTCGATGCATCAGAGCGAGCTGTGCGCGTCTTGGGGTTTTGCACCGCAAAGGATACACTTTCATGATTCGTGACAAAGTAAGTAAGGGACGCGTGATGGCATCCGTGCGACAGCTGCTGGTGATTTCGACGCTGGTAATCGCTTGCATCCTGGTCGGTATGCTGGCGATCGGCACACAGCTAATGGATAGGCAACTGGATGGCCAGTTGCAAAGCGATGGTGAAAATGCGGTTGCGACGTTGGCCTTGCTGGTCAGCGCACAGCCCGATCAGGCGGCTCAGGTGCGCGTCCTGGAGGCCGCCTTCCAGCAGGGCAGGTTTGCGGATCTGTCTTTGCGGGCTGATGACGGCGCGTCCGTGTTCCAGGCCCGCCGCACGTCTTCGGCGGCTGCCGCAGCGCCTGCCTGGTTCGCCGCCTGGGGGCATATTCAGCCGCATCAGGCGCAGCGTCAGATTGGTGGGGTGGGGCGGCTCAGCCTGATGCTGGACGCCGCGCCGGCGCGTGATGCGTTGTGGGCGCATGTTGTCCAGTGGTTGTGGCTGGCCTTGGGGATAGCGGCGTTCTGGGCGCTATTTCTGGCGGCGCTGCTATCGCGGCTGCGTTACGCCCTGCAGGATGCGGCGGCGGAATCTCCCGAGATCAAGGTCAAGCAGACTGAACCCGTCGACAACGCAGAACTGCTCGACGAGGTCCGCGAGCGGGTGCCGCCGACCATGGATGAGCAGATGGCGCGTATCGAGCAGCTGGAAATAGAGCTCAATCGCGATCCGGTGACGGGGCTGGCCAATCGAGCCTACTTCCTGAACGAACTGAAGCGTGTCTTGCGGGACGATTCACGCCAGGGCGCGGTCAGCGGCTATGTGCTGTTGGTGCGTCAGCGCGACATGGCGCGACTGCAGAATCAAAGCGATCGACAGGAAATCGCTGACTGGCTGCGCCTGCTGGGCAGCCGCCTGATCGAGGTGCTGGCGGACTACCCCAAAGCGCAGGCCTTGCCGGCACGGCTCAATGGCGCAGATTTCGCCATCTTGTTGCCGGTGGGCGGGGGGCCCGAGGTCATGCGCCCCGTCCAGCGCCTGCATGAATTGTTCGAAACCTTGCGGGTCAAGCTGGATAGCCAGAATCTGTCGCGCTGGGCATTCGCCCTGACGGACTATACCGTTCAGTGCACGACCAAAGAAGTCCTGACACGGCTGGATCTGGCCCTGATGTGCGCGGAAAGCGCCGGCCATGCCGAGGTTGAATTCCTATCGCATGCGGATCGCGACACCGGCGAACTGCGCATGGGAGAAGCCTCCTGGCGCGCCTTGATCTCCCAGGCGCTGGATCAAGATCGTCTGGCGCTGGACGTGAGACCCGTGCAATACGAAGGCGACGACATCGCGGATCGCCACGAGGCATCGCTCAGCCTGCAGGAAGGCGACGGCGAGCAGCCGCCGATGTCCGGCTATCTGTTCATGCCGGCGGCCGCGCGATTGGGGCTGTCCTCGGATTGCGATATGCGCGCCCTGGCGCTGGCCCTGAGCTGGCTGGGCGAGCACCCCGGCATCCTGGTGGTGCGCATGTCCATGTCCTCTATTCTGGATGCCCAATATCTGGGCGAGGTCCGCAGCGTATGCGCCTATGCGGATCCCGAGCTGCTGCGACGCGTGGTCGTGGAACTGGACGCCTACGGCCTTAGCCGCCATCTGGATGCCTTCAAGTCCTTTGCGCAGGGCCTGATCGAAACCGGGATCTCGGTGGGTTTGCGCGGCCTGGATCAGCAGCCCGATGCCTTGCGCAAAATCCACGAGGTCGACTTCGCCTATGTGAAGCTGGGCGGCGCCTTTGTCCGCGAGTTGCTGTCCAGCCCAGGCGGGGTCCAGATGATGGTTGCGGTCACGGAAACCGCCATCGGCATGGGCATGCGGGTCTATGTCGATGACGCCGACGACGACGCCACCCGGCATATGGTGATGGAATATGGCGGGCTGCCGCGCCTGCCTTAATGCCGCATGGCAACAAATTATCGACAGACCCATTGCTTTCTTTGTGGGTTTCTGTCTATAATTGCTGTCTTGGTTTATCAGCCAGCTGCATTCCATTGCAGGACATCGACAATACGGTGGCTTGCGGATTGGCCGGATGATGGCCGAGTTGGTAATCTCGTTTATGCGCAAAATCTTTTGCGCTAACAGGAATTTCAACCCAGAGCCCGCGCGCGGCAAGGTGCGTCGGCTTGACGGGACCAAAACTGGCTGCGATGTCTAAGGGTAAATGCTCTGGGCTTCGTTGTTAAGTTGGAACAGGAAAAATCATGATCCAAATGCAGACCACGCTGGACGTGGCCGACAACACAGGTGCGCGTTCCGTCATGTGCATCAAAGTGTTGGGTGGCTCGAAGCGCCGCTATGCCGCCATTGGCGACGTCATCAAAGTGACCGTCAAAGAAGCAGCACCTCGCGGGCGCGTGAAAAAAGGTGAAATCTACAACGCCGTGGTGGTGCGTACCGCCAAGGGCGTGCGCCGCAAGGATGGTTCCTTGATCCGCTTCGGCGGCAATGCGGCCGTGTTGCTCAATGCGAAACTCGAACCCATCGGCACGCGTATTTTCGGACCGGTCACCCGTGAACTGCGTACCGAAAAGTTCATGAAGATCGTGTCCCTGGCGCCCGAAGTGCTGTAAGGAGCAGATCATGCAAAATATTCGTAAAGGCGACGAAGTCATCGTGTTGGCCGGTCGTGACCGTAGCCGCCGAGGCACTGTCGTGGCGCGCGTCGATGAAGACCACGTGTTGGTCGAGGGCATCAATGTCGTCAAGAAGCACGCCAAGGGCAATCCCATGGCTGGCACGCCCGGCGGCATCGTTGACAAGACCCTGCCCATCCATATCTCCAATGTGGCGGTCTACAACCCGGAAACCGGCAAGGGCGACCGCATCGGCGTCAAGGTCGTAGACGGCGCCAAGGTCCGCATTTTCCGCTCCAACGGCGCTGTCGTTGGCGCGAAGGCATAAGGGGCGCACCAAATGGCTCGTTTACAAGACTTCTACCGCAACCAGGTCGCAGGCGACCTGAAGGCGCAATTCGGCTATCAGTCGATCATGCAAGTGCCTCGCATCACCAAGATCACCCTGAACATGGGTGTGTCCGAGGCCGTGTCCGACAAGAAGATCATCGAAAACGCCGTCGGCGACATGACCAAGATTGCTGGTCAGAAACCCGTCATCACGAAAACCCGCAAAGCCATTGCCGGCTTCAAGATTCGTGAAGACTATCCGATTGGCTGCATGGTCACCCTGCGCGGCCAGCGTATGTATGAATTCCTGGATCGTCTGATCTCCATCGCCCTGCCGCGCGTGCGCGACTTCCGTGGTGTGTCGGGTCGTGCCTTTGATGGCCGCGGCAACTACAACATCGGGGTGAAGGAACAGATCATCTTCCCGGAAATCGAATACGACAAGATCGATGCCGTGCGCGGGATGAACATCAGCATCACCACCACCGCAAAGACCGACGAGGAAGCCAAGGCGCTCTTGAGCGCATTCAGCTTCCCCTTCCGCAACTAAGGGGCTGACGTGGCAAAACTTTCCCTCATCAATCGTGACATCAAGCGCGCCAAGCTGGCTGAGAAATTCGCGGCAAAGCGCACGGCACTGAAGGCGATCATCGCCGATCAGTCCAAATCCGACGAAGAGCGTTATCAGGCTCGTCTGGCCCTGCAGCAGCTGCCGCGCAACGCCAACCCCACCCGCCAGCGTAATCGCTGCGTGGTGACGGGGCGCTCCCGCGGCGTGTTCAGCAAGTTCGGGCTGACGCGTCACAAACTGCGTGAAATGGCCATGCGCGGCGAAGTGCCGGGCATGACCAAGGCCAGCTGGTAGGAGAATCACACATGAGCATGAGCGATCCCATCGCCGATATGCTGACCCGCGTGCGTAACGCACAAATGGTCAACAAGACGTCGGTTTCCATGCCCTCCTCTAAGCTGAAAGCCGCTATTGCGGCAGTGCTGAAAGACGAAGGCTACATTGACGATTTCCGCGTGGCGGGCGAACAAGCCAAGCCGCAACTGGAAATCACCTTGAAATATTATGCCGGTCGCCCGGTGATCGAGCGCATCGACCGCGTCTCGCGTCCCGGCCTGCGCATCTACAAGAGCAGCACCACCATTCCGCAGGTCATGAACGGCCTGGGCGTGGCGATTGTTTCCACCCCGCGTGGCGTCATGACGGACCGCAAGGCCCGTGCCACCGGTGTTGGCGGCGAAGTGCTCTGCTACGTGGCATAAGGGGAATTTACTATGTCACGTATCGCCAAATATCCCGTCGCGCTGCCCAAAGGCGTCGAAGCCACGATCAGCGCCGGTCAGATTTCCGTCAAGGGCCCGCTGGGCACCCTGAGCCAGTCGTTGGACGGCAACGTTCGCATCTCTCAGGAAGACGGCCAACTGACGTTTGCCGTTGCCAATGATTCCCGTCAGGCCAATGCGATGTCCGGCACTATGCGTGCGCTGGTCAATAACATGGTGACTGGTGTCAGCGCTGGTTTCGAGCGCCGTCTGAACCTGGTGGGCGTGGGTTTCCGCGCTCAGGTCCAGGGCAATGTGCTGAAGCTGCAACTGGGCTTTTCGCACGACGTGTTGCACGAGATCCCCGCCGGGATCAAGATCGAATGTCCGTCCCAGACTGAAGTCGTGGTCAAGGGCGCCGACAAACAGGTTGTCGGTCAGGTGGCCGCCGAAATCCGCGCCTATCGCGAACCCGAACCCTATAAGGGCAAGGGCGTGCGATATGCGGACGAGCGCGTCATCCTGAAGGAAACCAAGAAGAAATAAGCACGCAGGCAAGGACGAATCATGGACAAGAAACTCTCCCGTTTGCGTCGTGCTGCGGCTACCCGCCGCAAGATTCACGAGCTGCGTGTGCATCGCCTGGCGGTGCATCGCACGAATCTGCACATCTACGCCAACATCATTTCTCCGGAAGGCGATCGTGTGCTCGTCAGCGTTTCCACGCTCGAGCCCGCGCTCCGCAAGGAACTCGCCAGCCAGAAGGCCAACGGGGGCAATGCCGCCGCCGCCAGCCTGGTCGGCAAGCTTGTGGCTGAAAAGGCCAAGGCTGCCGGTATCGAGCTCGTCGCTTTCGACCGCTCGGGCTTCCGTTACCATGGCCGCGTCAAGGCGCTGGCCGAAGCCGCGCGTGAAGCCGGCTTGAAGTTCTAAGGGAATCACATGGCTAAAGCACAAGGCAAGCACGCCGCCGAGCAGGAACGCGACGACGGCATGCGCGAAAAAATGATCGCGGTCAACCGCGTCAGAAAGGTCGTCAAGGGTGGTCGCACCATGAGCTTCGCTGCGCTGACCGTGGTTGGTGACGGCGATGGTCGCATCGGCATGGGCAAGGGCAAGGCCCGCGAAGTGCCGGTGGCGGTTCAAAAGGCAATGGAACAGGCCCGTCGCGGTCTGCTCAAGGTCTCCTTGAAGAACGGCACGCTGCACCACACCGTGGTGGGCAAGCATGGCGCTTCCACCGTTCTGATTTCGCCGGCTGCTGAAGGTACCGGCGTGATCGCCGGCGGCCCGATGCGCGCGATCTTCGAAGTCATGGGTGTGCGTAACGTCGTGGCCAAGAGCCTCGGCTCCAGCAACCCCTACAACATGGTGCGCGCCACGCTGAATGGTCTGCGCGCCTGCTCCACCCCGGCGGAAATCGCTGCCAAGCGCGGCAAATCCGTCGAAGAAATTCTGGGGTAAGACATGGCACAGAAGCAAATCAAAGTCACGCTCGTGCGCTCCGTGATCGGCACTCATAAATCCCACCGCGCTACTGTGCGTGGTCTGGGTTTGGGCAAGGTCAACAGCAGCCGCGTTCTGATCGATACTCCCGAGGTACGTGGGATGATCCGCAAGGTGGATTATCTGGTCACGGTCTCGGAAGCCTGAACAAAGGAATTCAGATGTCCGTCACTCAACTGAATACACTCGCGCCCGCCGAAGGCGCCAAGCGTCCGCGCCGTCGCGTGGGCCGTGGCATCGGCTCCGGCCTGGGCAAGACCGGTGGCCGCGGCCACAAAGGTCAGAAATCCCGTGCCGGTGGTTTCCACAAGGTCGGTTTCGAAGGCGGCCAGATGCCGTTGCAGCGTCGTCTGCCCAAGCGTGGCTTTACGCCGCTGGGTCGCCACCTGAAGGCTGAGATCCGTCTGTCCGACCTGCAAGCGCTGCCCATCGATGACATCGATGTGCAGGTGCTCAAGGCCGCTGGCCTGGTGGGTGAACTGGTGCGTTACGTCAAGGTCATCAAGACCGGCGAGATCAGCCGCAAGGTCGATCTGAAAGGCATCACTGCAACGGCCGGCGCTCGCGCCGCGATCGAAGCCGCCGGCGGTTCGCTGGCTTAAAGGGGCAGCAGTGGCGAAAGCTCAGGCACATAAGCCCAGCGCAGGATACGGCGATCTCAAGCGCCGCATCCTGTTTCTCGTGCTGGCCCTGATCGTCTACCGCATGGGGACGCACATCCCCGTGCCGGGCATCAATCCCGATTCGTTGGCAGATCTGTTCCAACAGAACCAAGGCGGCATTCTGGGGCTGTTCAACATGTTCTCCGGCGGGGCGCTGGAACGGTTCTCCGTGCTGGCCCTGGGGATCATGCCGTACATTTCGGCGGCCATCATCATGCAGTTGCTGGTGGTGGTGGTGCCTGCGTTGGAAGCCATCAAGAAAGAAGGCCAGTCCGGGCAGCGCAAGATCACGCAGTACACGCGCTACGGCACGGTGTTTCTGGCGTTGTTCCAGGCGGTGGGGATTTCCGTCGCTCTGGAATCGCAGCCGGGCCTGGTCATTGATCCGGGGCTGTTGTTCCGCTTTACGACCATCGTGACGCTGGTGACCGGTTCCATGTTCTTGATGTGGCTGGGCGAGCAAATCACCGAGCGCGGCTTGGGCAATGGCATTTCGCTGCTGATCTTCGCTGGGATCGTAGCGGGTCTGCCCGGTGCGCTGGGCGGGATGCTGGATCTGGTTCGCACGGATGCGATGTCGGTGCTGGCAGCCTTGTTCATCCTGGCCTTGGTGGTCGCCGTCACGTATTTCGTGGTGTATGTCGAACGCGGTCAGCGTCGCATCACCGTGAACTACGCGAAGCGCCAAGTCGGCAATAAGCTCTATGGCGGCCAGTCCTCGCACCTGCCGCTGAAGCTGAACATGTCCGGGGTGATTCCGCCGATCTTTGCGTCGTCCATCATCCTGTTGCCCGCCACGGTGACCAGCTGGTTTGCCAGCAATCCGAACATGCGTTGGCTGGGTGATCTGGCTGCGGCCCTGTCGCCGCGTCAGCCGCTGTATGTGACGCTGTATTCCGGTCTGATCATTTTCTTCTGCTTCTTTTATACGGCGTTGGTATTCAATAGCCGCGAGACAGCAGACAACCTGAAGAAAAGCGGCGCGTTTGTGCCCGGCATCCGGCCCGGTGAACAGACTGCCCGCTACATCGACAAGATCCTGATGCGCTTGACGCTGTCGGGGGCGGTCTATGTCACGCTGGTGTGTCTGTTACCCGAATTGATGCAGATGCGCTGGAATGTGCCGTTCTATTTCGGCGGTACCTCGCTACTGATTATTGTCGTCGTCGCCATGGATTTCATGGCCCAGGCTCAGGCCTATGTTATGTCCCAACAGTATGATTCGTTGCTCCGGAAGGCGAACTTCAAGGGCGCGGGTCTTCCGATGCGATAACAATCATGTCTAAGGACGACGTCATTCAGATGCAAGGGGAGGTCGTGGAAAACCTTCCCAACGCAACGTTTCGTGTCAAGCTGGAAAACGGTCACATGGTGCTGGGCCATATTTCAGGCAAGATGCGTATGCACTATATCCGGATCCTTCCGGGTGACAAGGTCACAGTGGAGCTCACGCCCTATGATCTGTCGCGCGCCAGGATAGTTTTCCGCTCCAAATAGGCGGCCGGTCAAAAACCAGGAGAATCCCATGAAGGTAATGGCATCGGTAAAGCGGATCTGCCGCAACTGCAAAATCATTAAACGTCACGGCGTG
>NZ_JBATXG010000027.1:0-30898 GCF_049673105.1 Castellaniella sp. | reverse complement strand
CAACAGGCCGGTCCGCAGCGGGGCGCGCGGGAGCCTGCGGCGCATCCGCAACGCGGACGGGCGCTGGCGCCGCTTCCGGATCCTGGGTCGGCTGGGCGGCGGCGATGGGTTGGATCTCGACCCAATGCAGGTCGAGTCCGATTTCCGTCAACCAGGCCGCCTGCGCGGGATGCAGCCGAGGCTTCATGATGCAGTCTCCGGGAACGTCAGGGTCATGATCCAGGCATCCTCGCGCACGCCGTGGGACGACGGATAATAACCGCGCCGCAGCCCCAGTTGATGAAAGCCATGTCGGTGATAGAACTCGATCGCCTGGGTATTGCTGGGGCGGACCTCCAGGGTCAGGGCCGGCAAGCCGGCCTGACGGCAATGCGCCGAACAATAGCGCAGCAGTTCAGCCCCCACGCCCTGGCGCTGGGCCTCGGGGCGCACGCCGATGACCAGCAGGTGAGCCATGTCCGGCGTGTCCATGAGCAGGGCGAATCCCAGCATCGCCCCCAGGCGACGCACCACCCAGCCCCGATAGCCGGCGGCCAGTCCATCGGCGAAATTCTGCCGCGTCCAGGGGAAGGACTGGACCTGCCGTTCGATGGCGGCGACCTCGTCCAGATCCGTCATGCCCATATCGTGCACGGACCAATGCGCGGCATCGGCCTGCGGGTTACCGCCCAGGCCCTGCGCGCGTTCCACCGTGGTGTAGGCGACCTTGTCGCGCACATAGGCCGGCGCCGCCAGCGATGCGTCCAGCCCCTGACCCTGCTGCCAGGCCAGCGCGGCCAGCCGCGCCACCGTCGCCGCATGGGCGCGGGCCGGCTGCTCAGCGTCCGCCGGGATCACCGCCCCCAAGGCCCGCAGTTCGTCTGCCAGACCCTCGAACGCCGCCAGCGCATCGCCATGCGCCGCCCAGCCGCTGCCGGCCTGCATCGCCCAGACGGCAGCGGCGTCGGCCAACCAGGCGGCCACGTCGGTCCGGGCAATCAAGGCAGGAGCCTGCAAAGCGGCCCATTGGCCATCGACGCACTGATACGCCGCGGCGTAGAGCTCGTTCATCCGGGCGTCCTGCAAGACGACATGGATGCCCGACGGATCATCCCCCGCCTGATGGAAAGCCACGGCATGCAAGGAATCCACTGGCAAGACCGGAATATCCAGCGCCACCGCCAGCCCCTGCGCCACCCCGCAGGACACCCGCAGACCGGTAAAGCCCCCCGGTCCCTGGCCGAAGGCCACCGCCGACAGGCCGGCGCGCTGCAGGCCGGCCTCGCTCAGCAATTGCCACGCCAATGGCAAAATGCGTTCGGCGTGTTCCTGCCGTCCTTCGTGCTGGACCGTGCGCAGGCGCGTGCGCCCCGCCGTGCTCGACAACAAAGCGACGCTGCACAGAGTACTTGATGTTTCAAAGGCTAGAATGTGAAAATCGTCCATGGCGATGCTATTTTAATGGAGGAGCGTTTCTCGCTGAATCCGGCAGTGCGGCTCTGTTTCCAGCCGGCGGCGCACCCCACATGACAACCAAACGCTTATTGTGTAATTTCTTGTGATAAGCGCTGGCACTGCTTTCCCGACCCTGTTACATTTTCCTCATGAACACACATAACCAGACCCTCACACGCAAGATCCTGATCGTCGACGACGATCCCCGTCTGCGCGACCTGCTGCGGCGTTATCTGTCCGAACAGGGGTTCAACGTCTACGTCGCCGAAGACGCCAAGGAAATGGCCAAGCTCTGGCAACGGGAACACTTCGACCTGTTGGTCCTCGACCTGATGCTGCCTGGGGAAGACGGTCTGTCGATCTGCCGGCGCCTGCGCGGCAACCATGACAATACACCCATCATCATGCTGACTGCCAAGGCCGAGGAAATCGACCGGATCGTCGGCCTGGAAATGGGGGCCGACGACTACCTGACCAAACCCTTCAACCCCCGCGAACTGCTGGCCCGCGTCAACGCGATCCTGCGCCGCCGCGGGACCGAAGAACACCCCGGCGCGCCCAGCCAGGAAAACGAATCCGTCGAGTTCGGCCCCTACGTGCTGAATCTGTCCACCCGGACATTGATGAAAAGCGGCGAATCCGTCCCCATCACCACCGGCGAATTTTCCGTGCTGAAGGTCTTCGCCCGCCACCCCAAAGTCCCCCTGTCGCGCGACAAACTCATGGAACTGGCCAGGGGCCGCGAATACGAAGCCTTTGACCGCAGTCTGGACGTGCAGATTTCGCGCCTGCGCAAACTCATCGAGCCCAACCCCTCCAAACCGGTCTTCATCCAGACGGTCTGGGGACTGGGCTATGTCTTCGTCCCCGACGGCGGTCAATAATCGCCTCATCGCCTGCGAGGCCCGCCCTCGCAGGCTCTGTTTCCTGTCATGACGCTCATCACACGGCTTTGGCGCACCATCCTGCCCCGGCTGCGCCTGGGGTTGTTCACCCGATCCTTTCTGCTGATCGCCCTGCTGATGATGATCAGCCTGGGTGCCTGGCTGCAGATCGTCTTCAATATCGAAGAAGGCCCCAGGGCCATGCAACTGGCCCAGCGCATTGCGACCACGGTCAGCATCACGCGCTCGGCCCTGGTCTACGCGCCGACAGAGGTACGCCCGGCCCTGCTGCTGGACCTGGCCACCAAAGAAAGCCTGCGCGTCCAGCCCAGAGACCCCACGGACGTGCTGGAACCCCTGCCGCACACCACCTACTGGGACAATGTCTCATCTGAAATCCGCAACCGCCTGGGGTCGCAGACGTCCATGATGTGGGCGGTCAATCAGGTGCCGGGCATCTGGATCAGCTTCCATATCGACGACATGCAGTACTGGCTGGTATTCGACCGCGATCAGCTGCGGCTGACCACGGGCCGCGAATGGCTGGGCTGGGTCGCCGCATCCCTGCTGTTGGCGCTGCTGGGGGCCGCCATCAGCGTGCGATTCATCAATCATCCGCTGGCGCAGCTGGCAAAGGTCGCCCAGCAACTGGCGCGGGGGGAAACCCCCACCCCGCTGCTCGAAAAAGGGCCGATGGAAATCCGCGACATGAACATCGCGTTCAATCGCATGGCCCGCGATCTGCGCCAGAACGAGGCCGACCGGGAAATCATGCTGGCAGGCATTTCGCACGATCTGCGCACCCCCTTGGCGCGGATTCGCCTGGAAATCGAAATGAGCCACATGAGCGACGAGGCCAGGCAAGCCATCGACGACGATCTGGCCCAGATCAACCACAGTATCGGCCAGCTGATGGAATACGCCCGCCCGGCGGGACAGGTCCCTGAAACCGGCATCGATGTCTCGCGGGTGCTCAAGGATCTGCTGGAACGCGAACGCAGCCATACCGAATCCCTGGGCGGCAATCTGCAGGCCAGTATCGAAGCGGGTCTGCAGGCGCGGATCAGCGCCAACGATCTGAAGCGCATCGTCAGCAACCTGATCGAAAACGCGCGCCGCTATGGCCGCAGCACCAGCGATGATCGCGCCCACATCACGCTGCGCGCCTATCAGACCGGCAATCTGCTGCGCATCGAGGTCCAGGACCAAGGGGTCGGCATCCCGCACGCCGACACCCAGCGGCTGCTGCGCCCCTTTGCCCGGGGCGAATCGGCCCGCACCGGCGTCAGCGGCGCCGGGCTGGGCTTGTCCATCGTCGAACGCTTGCTGGGCCAGGTGGGCGGCAAATTCCAACTGATTTCCCAGCCTGCGCAGGGTCTGCTGGCGCGTATCGAAATCCCCAAGGCCAAGACGCGGCCAGCCGACAAAACCATAGCGTAGAATGGCAAGGCGGCCCCATTGGCCGTCCTTTCACTCAGGAGCCCCGATGAAAACCATAGGCGACAAGCTCGAGGCCTTCCGCGTCACCGGCGTCAAACCCGGATTCAATCAGCACGAGGAAAACGGCGTTTCAGCCTTCGAGGACATCACCGAATCATCCTTCCCCGGCAAATGGAAGGTCATCTACTTCTACCCGAAAGACTTCACCCAGGTCTGCCCAACCGAAATCATCGGCTTCAATGCGCTGGCAGATGCATTCGAAGAACGCGATGCGGTGCTGATGGGCGGATCGACCGACAATGAATACGTCAAGCTGGCATGGCGCCGCGAAAGTCCGGAACTCAGCAAACTGAACCATTATCAGTTCGGCGACACCTCCGGGGCGCTGATCGACCAGTTGGGCATTCGCGACAAAACCGAAGGTGTGGCCCTGCGCGCCACCTTCATCATCGATCCGGACAATCTGATCCAGCACGTCTCGGTGAACAACTTCAAGGTAGGACGCAGCCCGGAAGAAACGCTGCGCATTCTGGATGCGCTGCTGACCGACGGACTGTGCGCCTGCAATCGCACGCTCGGCGGCGGTACGCTGTAGCGGCCCGACCGCGCCATGCCCCGATCGCAGATTTCCGGGTCGGGGCGTGCACAAATGCTTAGGCCGCCAGCAACACCACCGCGCTGGCGGCGATGCCTTCCCCGCGCCCCAGATGGCCCAGGCCTTCGTTGGTCTTGGCCTTGATGTTGACCTGTTCGGCCGCGATCCCTAGATCCCGCGCAATGCAGGCCGCCATGGCCGGCGCATGCGGACCGATTTTGGGCGCCTGGGCATGGACGGTGGCATCCACATTGACCACGTCCCACCCGGCCTCGCGGGCCAGGCGGGCGGCTTCGCGCAGGAACAGGCGGCTGTCAGCCCCCGCCCAACGCGGGTCTTGATCGGAAAAGTGACGGCCAATGTCCCCCAAACCGGCGGCCCCCAGCACGGCATCCGTGATGGCATGCAGCAGCACGTCGGCATCCGAATGGCCGGCCAGCCCGCGGTCATAGGGTATCGTCACGCCGCCGATGATCAAAGGCCTGCCTGCCACCAGCGCATGCAGATCATGCCCCTGCCCCACCCGAAAGGGAAAGCGATGTGTCATTGTCGTCTCCGCTACACGTCAAGAGGCGATTTTAACCAGGATGCGCCGCCCGTTTTGGTGGCGTAGCCCCTGCATCCGCCCGGTGCGCCGCCACCGTCACCCCCACGGCCATCACGTCCAGCATGAGCAGCTGCAAAATACGCGACACCATGGACAGCTGCGCGATATCGTTTTCCACAGCATCCACCGCCAGGCAGACGGTTGCGCTTTGCGCCAACGGCGAATCCGCTTGAGTGATGGCGATCACTGGCGCCCCGCAGCCGCGCGCCAGATCCACGGCACGCAACAGATCCGGTTGCGTGCCGGTTTCTGAAATGGCCACGACCACCGCCTGCGGACTCAGGGATCGGGCGGCGGCCTGTTCCAGCCGGGCGCTGGGATAAATCGCGGCGGGCATGCCCAGGCGCAAGAATTTGTCCTGCCCATCCAGGCCCACCATCCCGGCGCCATCCGCGCCAAAGATCTCGATGCGACTGGCGGCCCGCAGCAAACGGATGGCGTGACTCACGGCCCGCGCATCCACCGCATCACGCAGGCGCAGAATCGCCGACGCCGTGTTGTCCAGCACTTTGGCCGACAAATCAGGCATCCGGTCACCGACTTTGACCTGGCTGTGCTGCAGGGGAATGGAACTGCTCAGGCCGGATGCGAGCTTGCGTTTGAAATCCAGCAAGCCGGGAAAACCCAGTGCGCGGCAGAAACGGATCACGGTCGGCTGGCTGACCCCCGCATTGCGCGCGATCGTCGCGATTGGATCCTGCACAAAGCCATGCGGCTGCGCCAGCAACAGCTGGGCAACCCGCTTGCCGGCGGGACTCATCCCCGGCAGCGCTCCTCTGACCCGGTCTAGCAGCACCGCATCGCCGCGCTGCAGGCGCAGCTGCTGATCCAGGATGGCCGACACGCCTTTCAGGCTGAGATCCTGGCTGAGCACGAGGTACGTCGGGATCTGCTGCACGTAGGCGCTGAAGCGCCCCTTGTCCTCGAAACGCTCGCGAAACGGCGATTGGGCCAGCCGTTTGCCCAGCTGCGGGACCAGCCCCCCGCCGATGTAGATGCCGCCGGATGCGCCCAGCGTCAGCGCCAGATCGGCGGCAGCCGAGCCCAGCATCCCGCAGAACGTATCCACGACATCGAGAGCTAGCGCATTACCCGCCAGCGCCTGGGCGACAATGTCGGCGGCACTGGGAGGGGCTGCGGATCCTGCCGTCCGCCCGGCCAGCACCTGCCAGATCAGTTCCAAGCCCGGCCCGGACAGCAGGCGTTCCGCCGAGACGCGGCCAAACAGGGTCCAGGCATGCTGCAGGATCTGCAGCTCGCGCGGATTATTCGGCGCAAAGCTGACGTGACCGCCTTCGCTGCCCAGCGTCACCCAATGATCGGCAGCCGGAATCAGGCCCGACACCCCCAAGCCGGACCCTGGGCCGATCAGCCCGATGACGCCTGGCTGGGGTTCGTCGCCGCCCGGCCCGATCCGCAGTCTGTCGGCCCGCCCCAGGCGAGGCAGGGACATGGCCATCGCCGTGAAATCATTGACCACCAGCAGGATGTCCAGGCCCAGCGCCCGGCGGGTGGCCTCGATGGAAAACCGCCAGTCGCGATTGGTCATGCGGACCTCGTCGCCCTGTACCGGATTGGCGATGGCGATGACCGCATGACGAGGCCGGTCGCCCTGGATGCCATCCAGATAGGCCGCCACCACCGCCAGCAGGCTGTCGTGATCCCGGCAATTCAAGGTAGCGCTTTGCTCTAGCTTCCAAGGCGCGGATTCCAGGGCGAAACGCGCATGCGTCACCCCGATATCGGCCAACAGCCGCACCCCGCCGGGATGAGGCGTCTCGGATTCCGGCGATGCGACAGACTCTTGATCCCGCAGACTCATGCCACGCGCAAGCCGCTGGCCTGATCAAAATACACGGCCTTGGACAGATCAAACTGCAAAGCCATGGACGCGCCCGGCGATACGGCGTGATCCGGATGCACCCGACACGTGACGTCCCCGCCATTGAGCGACACCAGAACCATGGTGTCGGGGCCTGTGGGTTCGGTCAGCATGACCGGCAGACGCGCCACCGACAGCGGGTCGTCATGACGCGCATGGGTGATCTGTTCCGGTCGGATACCCAACAAGACAGGCTGGCCCGCCCGCGACGCCAGCCGATCCTGCACCGAGGGCGCCACCGGCATCCAGTAATGGCTATCGGCGGCTTCCAGCCGCACGCCCAGTGTCCCGTCCTGCGCCTCGATCCGGGTATCAATCAGATTCATCGTCGGAGAACCCATGAATTCCGCCACAAAGCGGTTGGCGGGATTGTCGTAGATATCCTGCGGCGTACCGAACTGCTGGACTTCGCCGCCTTTCATGACCGCAATTTTATCGCCCAGGGTCATGGCCTCGATCTGGTCGTGCGTCACATACACGATCGTGGTCCCCATGCGCTGATGCAGACGCTTGATTTCAAGCCGCATCTCGATGCGCAAGCGGGCATCCAGATTGGACAGCGGTTCGTCAAACAGGAACAGGCTGGGCGCGCGAGCAATGGCGCGGCCCATGGCAACGCGCTGCCGCTGCCCGCCCGATAGCTGAGAGGGACGGCGATCCAGCAGGTGATCGATCTGCAGAATCCGCGCGACGTCCAGGACGATGCGCTCGCGTTCAGCGCGCGGCACCTTGCGAATTTCCAGACCGAAGGAAATATTGCGGGCCACCGACATATTGGGGTAGAGCGCATAGGATTGGAACATCATGGCGATGTCCCGGTCCTTGGGGTTCAGGTCATTGACCCGCCGCCCACCGATCAGGATGTCGCCCTCGTCGACCGGGTCCAACCCTGCGATCATGGACAGCAGCGTCGATTTTCCGCAGCCCGACGGTCCCACCAGAATCAGGAATTCCCCATCCTGGACATCCAGATCGATGCCTTTCAGGATTTCGTTGCCGTGATAGATCTTGCGTACATTGCGGATGGATAAAGAACCCACACCTGCTCTCCCTGTTGTAGCGGGCCTTAACCCTTGACCGCGCCGGCGGTCAGACCGCGCACAAAATATTTCCCTGCGACGATGTACACCAGCAAGGTCGGCAAGGCAGCAAAAATCGCGCCCGCCATATCGACGTTGTATTCCTTGACCCCGGTGGACGTATTGACCAGATTATTCAGGGCAACCATCAAGGGCTGGCGTTCGCCGGAAGAAAAGACCACCCCGAACAGGAAATCATTCCAGACCTGGGTGAACTGCCAGATGATGCTGACCACGATGATCGGCCCGGACAAGGGCAGGATGATCGAAAAGAAAATCCGCCAGAAACCCGCTCCGTCGATGCGCGCGACTTTGACCAGTTCGTCGGGGATCGCCACGTAATAATTGCGAAAGAACAGCGTCGTGAAGGCGATGCCATACACCACGTGCACGAACACCAGCCCCGTCAGGCTGCTGGAAATGCCCAGCGTCCCCAGCGTGCGGGCCATGGGCAGCAGAATGACCTGAAACGGGATGAAGCAGCCGATCAGCAACATGCCAAAAAACAGATTGCTGCCGCGAAAACGCCATTTCGTCAGCACATAGCCATTCAGGGCGCCGATGGCGGTCGAAATCAGCACCGCCGGCACCGCAAACTGGACCGAATTCCAGAAATACCCCTGCAGCCCCCGGCAACGCACGCCGGTGCAGGCCGAGGACCAGGCCTTGGACCAGGGTTCCAGCGTGGGGTCGACCGGCAGGGCCAGCAGATTGCCGGTCCGGATCTCGGCCAGGCTTTTGAAAGATGTGACCACCATCACGTAGAGCGGCGCCAGATAGTACAAACAGACTAGGCCCAGCAAGCCGTAGATCAGCCACCGCCCGCAGCGGGCGGACCAGGGCGCGCGCGGCGCCCCCGCATGCGCGACATCAGCCATGAACGGGCCTCCGCAATTCGGAATAGATCAAGGGCACCAGGATGGCCGCCACCGTCGCCAGCATCATGACCGCGCTGGCCGCGCCCAACCCCACCTGGTTGCGGGTGAAGGCGAACGTATACATGAAGACCGCCGGCAGATCGGTCGCCAGGCCCGGCCCGCCATTGGTCAACGCCACCACCAGATCGAAGCTCTTGATGGCAATGTGCATCAAGATCATGAGCGAGGAAAAGAACACGGGACGCAAACTGGGCAGCACGATCCGGCGATAGATGGTGGGCATGGATGCGCCGTCCACTCTGGCGGCCCGGATGATGGATTCATCCATGCCGCGCAGCCCTGCCAGGAACAGCGCCATCACGAACCCCGAGGATTGCCAGACAGCGGCGATCACAACGGTATAGATGGCCCGATCGGGATCCACCAGCCAATCGAAACGGAACGACGTCCAGCCCAGATCCCGCACGACGTTCTGCAATCCCAGATCCGGGTTGAGCATCCAACGCCAGGCCGTCCCGGTCACGATAAAGGACAAGGCCATGGGATACATATAGATGGCGCGGATGGCGCCTTCGGCGCGAATGCGCTGATCCAGGAGAACGGCCAGCAGCAGCCCAACCGCCAGACACAGCACAACGAACAGGCCGCCGAAAATCGCCAGATTCTTCAGGGCCAGCCACCAGCGGTCATTGGTGAACAGCGTCACATACTGCGCCAGCCCCACGAATTCATAGCGAGGCAGCAGACGCGAAGGCGTCAAGGACAGCACCACGGTCCACAGCATGTAGCCGTAGATGAACAACAACATAATGACGATGCTGGGCGACAGCACCAGCCGGGGCATCCAGGTTTCCAGCCCCTGCCCCAGACGGGCCAGCGCGCGCCGCCCCCCAGGGGCGCGCGGGGCGTCTGCCGCCATGTCCAGGCTTCGTTCCATACCTTTGCCTTATTGAACCTGAGCGGCGCGAGCCAACTGATCCACCGCCTCGTCCACCGAGGCGTTCGGCGCGTTGAAGAACTGGGTCACGACGTCTTGCATGGCGCCGGAAGTGGCCGCCGGCACCGCCATCTGGTGAGCAATGCTGGGCACCAGTGTCCCGGCTTTGGCCGCCGCCTGGAAATCCTGGGCCGACTTCAGTGCGCAGGCGTCAAAACCGTCCAGACTCATGTCGGTGCGCACGGGAATGGAGCCCTTGGCCAGGTTGAAGACTTTCTGGAATGCCGGGCTGAGCACGGCGGAGGCCAGCGCCTGTTGCCCTTTTGCCTCGTCGTCGGAGTTCTGTTTGAACATCACCAGGCTATCGACGTTGAAAGTGAAGGACCCCTGGGACCCCGGCGCCGCCACGCATTCGTAATCCTGGCCGGGGATCTTGCCTGCCTGGGTGAATTCGCCCTTGGCCCAGTCCCCCATCAGCTGCATCGCCGCCTTACCATTGATCACCATGCCGGTCGCCTGATTCCAGTCACGGTTGGGCGAGTCCGGATCAATGTCCGCCCGCAGGGATCCGAACACCTGAAAGGCGCGTTTCATGGTGTCGCTGTGCAAGGCTTTCTGGTCCAGCTGCACCATGGACTGGCGATAGAAATCCGCTCCGCCCACCCCCAGGACGACCGATTCAAACACGGTGAAATCCTGCCAGGGCTGGCCGCCGTGGGCCAAAGGAACATAGCCGGCAGCGCGGATCTTCTTTGCCGCTGCGGGGAATTCTTCCCAGGTGCGCGGGACGTCCACCCCGGCGGCCTTGAAGACGGCTGGATTGACCCACATCCAATTGACCCGATGGACGTTGACCGGCACGGCCACATAGTGACCGTCGTACTTCATGATGTCGGCCACGGCCTTGGGCAGCATGTGATCCCATTTTTCGACCTTGGCCACGGGATCCAGATTCATCAGCACGCCTTCGGCGCCCCATTCCTGGATGCTGGGCCCCTTGATCTGAGCGGCAGCCGGAGGATTCCCGGAGACGACACGGGTTTTCAGCACCGTCATCGCGTTTTCACCCCCGCCCCCGGCGACGGCGAAGTCCTTCCAGGTATAGCCCTTGGATTCCATGATGGACTTCAACTGGGCGGCGGCTTTGGCCTCGCCGCCTGACGTCCACCAGTGCAGGACTTCGATATCGGTCGCGCTGGCTGCCGTGCCGCCAAGCAGCAGGCATCCCAGGATGCTGACGCGCAGAGCTTGCATCTTGAGTTTCATAGGAATCCTCCGTCTGGGAAATTTAGTTTGACTACATATTAAGCATTTTTCATCTGACTGAACGTCATGGATATCCCTAATTACCCCTATTATTACCGTAAAATTCTGATGACTCGACACTCGATATAAATGTATTTTTACTACATAATAAGAACCTAACGACTGATTCACTCATTCCCGATCCGAGGGTGGCTTTCATCATGAACTGTTCTCCCGACACCGACTTCATCCTGTTTGGCGGCACCGGCGATCTCGCCCGGCGCAAGCTGCTGCCCGCCCTGCTGCGCCTGCATGGCCAGGGGCTGCTGGGCCCGCAGACACAGATCTTTTCCGTTGCGCACAGCGCCGGCGACGACGTCGCCTATCGCAGCAGCCTGGCCCAGACGCTGAAGCGCCCGGACACCCCGCCGGACGAATGGGCGTCATTTGAAAAACGGCTGCATTATGTCTCGCTGGATGCTCGCCAGACCGCAGGGTTTTCCGCCTTGGCCTCGCGGCTGACCGCAGGCCGGCCCCGCGTGTTCTACCTGTCCACAGCCCCCTCTTTGTTCGCGGCAATCTGTAAAGGCCTGCACGCGCACCACCTGATCCAGGCGGACAGCCGGATCGCGGTTGAAAAGCCGTTGGGCCACGATCTGGCCTCGTCTCAGGCCATCAACAACGAAATAGGCAAATACTTCCAGGAAAGCCAGACCTACCGCGTCGACCACTACCTGGGCAAAGAATCCGTGCAGAATCTGCTGGCCCTGCGCTTTGGCAACGTGCTGCTGGAACCGCTATGGCGCCGCGAATGGGTGCGCGACGTCCAGATCACAGTGGCCGAACAGGAAGGCATCGGCACCCGCGGCAATTTCTACGACAACACGGGCGCTTTGCGCGACATGGTGCAAAGCCATCTGCTGCAGCTCCTGGCCATTCTTGCCATGGAACCGCCGCCCAGCACCCAGGCCGACGCCGTGCGCGACGAAAAACTCAAGGTACTGGCTGCGCTGGAACCGCTGCAGGATGCCGCTGTGCCAACCCACGCCGTGCGCGGCCAATATCTGGGCGACGCCACCCAGACGGCGTACCGGAACGAAGCCGGCGTCAATCCATCCAGCTCCGTCGAAACCTACGTCGCGCTGACCGCCCACATCAACAACTGGCGGTGGGCAGGCGTGCCGTTCTTCCTGCGCACCGGCAAACGCCTGAACCGCCGTCTGGCGGAAATCGTCGTGACGTTCCGCGACGTACCGACCTCGATCTTCGACACCCCTGTGGCCGGCCTGCAGGCCAATCGCCTGGTCATCCGCATGCAGCCTGAGGAAACCATGACGCTGCACCTGATGGCCAAGTCGGCGGGCGATGGCATGCGCCTGCACCCCGTCGCACTGAACCTGGATTACGCCAAATCGTCTCGGCACCGCCGCCAAGACGCCTATGAACGGCTGATCAGCGACATCCTGAAAGGCAAACTGACTCTGTTCGTCCGCCGCGACGAGCAAGAAGCCGCCTGGCGCTGGGTCGAACCCATCCTGCAGGCCTGGAACCGACTCGATCTGCCCGTGCAGCCCTATAGCAGCGGCTCCTGGGGGCCGGCTGCCGCCGAAGCCATGCTGGCCCGCCACGGCCTGTACTGGCACACCGGCCTGGACCCCGACACACTCACGACACCATGATGAACACCGCTTTATCCAGCTCGCCCGATCTTTCCTACCCGCGCCTGGTCGGGGACATCGGCGGCACCAACGCCCGATTCGCCATGATCCTGGGATCGGGCCAACCCATGGTTTCGGCCAGGACCCTGGCCTGCGCCGACTATCCGGGCCCCGCAGAGGCCATCGGCGCCTATCTTGCCGACACCCGTCTGCCGCCGCCCCGCTGGTGCGCCTTCGGCATCGCCAACCCGGTATCGGGCGATCTGGTGCGCATGACCAACCACCACTGGCAGTTTTCCATTGCCGCGCTACGCGACACCCTGGGGCTGTCCGTGCTGCAGGTAGTCAACGATTTCACCGCATTGGCCATGGCCATCCCCGCCCTGCTGCCCGACGATGTGCGCCAAGTCGGCGGCGGAACCGCTCGCCACGGCGCCGCCATCGGCCTGGTCGGCCCAGGGACGGGCCTGGGCATTTCCGGCCTGATTCCCTGCCAGGGCGACTACACGCCGCTGGCCGGTGAAGGCGGACACATCACGCTGGCTGCCCGCACCCGCGAAGAAGCCGCGCTCATCGACTGGGTGGGCAATACCTACGGACACGTCTCCGCCGAGCGGCTGATTTCCGGCCTGGGCCTGGAAAATCTGTACCTGGCCCACGCGGCCCTGTCAGGCCGCACCGTCGACCCGCTGGGCGCCGCCCAGATCAGCGAACAGGCGCTGCGGGGCGGCGATGCACTGTGCCTGCAGGCCCTGAACAGCCTGTGCGCCTTCCTGGGCACGGTGGCCGCCAATCTGGCCCTGATCCTGGGCGCTCAGGGCGGCATGTACATCGGCGGCGGCATCATCCCGAAACTGGGGCCATTTTTTGATCGGTCCCCCTTCCGGGCACGCTTCGAAGACAAAGGCCGATTTCAGGACTACCTGCGCCAGATCCCGACCCTGGTCATCCAGGCACGGCATCCCGCCTTGTTGGGCGCCGCCCGCGCGCTCGCCCGCCACGCACAGGCACCCGGCCTATGATTCCGCCCTCCTGGCATCTGACTGCCTCTGCGCATGCACAGGCCGGCGCGCTGGCCCAGGCCATCTCCCGCGATCTGCGGGTGGCGCTGCACCAACGCGGGTCAGCCTGCCTGGCGGTCTCCGGCGGTCGTTCGCCCGTGCTCCTGCTGGAAGCCCTGTCCCGCAGCCCGCTGCCCTGGTCCTACATCACAGTCATGCTGGTGGACGAGCGCTGTGTGCCGTCAAACTCACCGGACAGCAACGAAGCGCTGATACGGCAGCACCTGCTGCATCGGGCTGCCGCCAGAGCGCATTTTTCGCGCCCTCAGCCCGGTCCGCTCGATCCATCGACGACCGTGGACGTCATGGTGCTGGGCATGGGCACGGACGGACACACGGCATCCCTGTTCCCGGACGATCCTGCGCTCAGCCTGGCGCTGGACCCGACACAAGCGCCCGCCTATCTGTTCACCCACCCGGCCTCATCCCCCTGGCAGCGGCTCACCCTGAACCTGAGCGCCATCACCCAATCGGGCTGCTTGTACGTCGCCATTGCCAGCGCTGCCAAACGCGTGATACTGGAACAGGCTCTACTGACAGGAAGATCCGGGCCGCCCATCGGGGTGGTGCTGAACTCATACACCGCCCGCGCCGGACTGTACTGGTGCCCCGGCGCGGCGCCGGGCGGCGCCCGGCCCCCGGCACTTGCCGGATCACCCGCCCCTTAATCCCACTGAAAGAAACAGGCGCCCTGCTCCGCCCCCGCAGCCTGGGCACGCGCCACAGAAAACAATTCCCGCCCCACGCCCCAGGACGAGGCCTGGGGGTCGAACACGGCTGCCTCCCGATCTTGCCAGGCAGGATCGCCCAGCACGCTCAGTGTGCCGGTGCGCGCATCGACGCGGATCAGATCACCGTCCCGCACCCGCGCCAAGGGCCCGCCGGCGCTGGCTTCGGGCGACACATGGATGGCGGCGGGAACCTTGCCGGAAGCGCCGGACATGCGCCCGTCCGTCACCAGCGCAACGCGGTGTCCCATTTCCTGCAGGACCGACAGCGCCGGGGTCAGCTTGTGCAGTTCCGGCATGCCATTGGCCTGCGGTCCCTGGAAACGCACGATAGCGACAAAATCCTGATCCAATTCACCATGCTGAAAAGCATCCAGCAAGGCCGCCTGGCTGTCGAAGACACGGGCGGGCGCCTCGACCACCTGATGCTCGGGCGCCACGGCGGATGACTTGATCACCGCGCGGCCCAGATTGCCGCGCAGCAGCTTCAAGCCGCCGTCGGGACTGAAGGGTTCGTCCGCGCCACGCAGCACGGAGACATCCGCCGACACCTGCGGGCCGGCTTCCCAGACGAGCTGCCGGTCGCGCAGCACAGGGGTCTGCACATACGCCTCCAGCCCGCGTCCCATGATGGTGAGGACATCCTCGTGCAGCAAGCCCGCCTGGCGCAGGCTGCGGATCAGAAACGCCATGCCCCCGGCCGCCTGGAACTGGTTCACGTCCGCCGCGCCATTGGGATAGACACGGGCGAGCAGCGGCACCACCGCCGACAGATCGGAAAAATCATCCCAGTCGATCAGCACCCCGGCGGCCCTGGCCACCGCTACCAGATGCATGGTGTGGTTGGTCGATCCCCCCGTGGCCAGCAGGCCCACGATGCCGTTGACCAAAGTGCGTTCGCTGATAATGTCGGCGATCGGTGTGAAATGATCCCCCCCTGCCGCCAGACTCAGGGCATGGCGGGCGGCTTCGCGGGTCAGGGCTTCGCGCAGCGCGGTGCCGGGCGGCACGAACGACGCCCCCGGCAGGTGCAGGCCCATGATTTCCATCAGCATCTGATTGGAATTGGCCGTGCCATAAAAAGTGCAGGTGCCCGGCGCATGATAGGCGCGCAGTTCGGAATCCAGTAAGGCGGCGCGGTCCACCTCGCCCTTGGCGTAGCGCTGGCGGACCTTGGCTTTTTCGTCGTTGGATATCCCCGACGGCATAGGGCCGGCAGGCACGAACACGACAGGCAGATGGCCGAACGTCAGCGCCCCGATCAGCAGACCTGGCACGATCTTGTCGCACACCCCCAGGCAGACCGCCGCGTCGAACATCTGATGGCTGAGCGCGATCGCGGTGGACATGGCGATGACATCCCGCGAGAACAGGCTCAGTTCCATCCCGGCCTGGCCCTGGGTGATGCCATCGCACATGGCCGGGACGCCGCCCGCAAACTGGGCGCTGCCGCCCGCCCCGAACGCTGCTTGCTTGATCCAGTCCGGATATCGCCCCAGCGGCTGATGGGCCGACAGCATGTCGTTATAGGCCGACACGATACCCAGATTGGGGCGCGCCGTCGCGGTCAGGCGGGATTTGCTGTCCACCGGTTCTGCCGCCACCGCATGCGCCAGGTTCGTGCAGCCCAGGATGCTGCGCTGCGTGCGCTGCCCATAAGCCGAACGGGTGCGTTCGAGATACCGTTTCCTGGTGACGCGACTGCGTTCGATGATGCGGTCGGTGACGGACTGAACGGTGGGATGCAAAATCACAGCGGCCTCCTGAAGGAATTCGGAAGACCAGTATAAGTGATTTTCTAACTAAACTACATTTTTATTATTTATTACGGCATATCACTACATAAAAGTAGCTTAATTACCTTTAGCCTAGAGGGCGATCAAGGCCGCTGCGCCTGGCCGCGCAGCCAGGACTCGAACCATTCGAAATCTTCGGGCCAGGTCAGTTTGTCGTTCCGGCGGCTGCCCGGCACCAGCAAGGGCGGGCGACCGCCCGACAATTCGACCGCCGAGGCCTCGTCCGTCACCCGTTCGTCCGCCGTGCAAGCGTCCAGCGCGGCGCTCAGCTCGCCAGCGCGAAACATCTGCGGCGTCTGCGCCAGCCAGAGATGCTCGCGCGGCAAGGTCGCCGCAATGGTCTCCAGCGGCAGCGCATCCACGCCCTGCCGCCGGGCCGGCATGGCCTGCTTGACCGTGTCGGCGACGGGCAAGGCCAGCAGCCCCCCCTGCTCGTGCTGCAAGCAGGCGTCGATCAGCCGCGCCAGCACCGGCGCGGGCAGACCGGGACGCGCCGCATCGTGGACCAGCACCCAGGCATCCGCCGCCAGGGCGGCATCCTGCAAGGCCGCCCGCACGGTCGCCGCGCGCGTGGGGCCGCCGCAAGGGCGCCAGACGGTGCGCGGCAAGCCCGCCAGGGCCTGCGCCGCCCAGGCGTCGGTCGCCGACACCGCGACGCGGACTTCGGCGATTCTGGGATCGGCCAGCAGGGCGCGCACTGCCCGGCGCAGCATGGGTTCGCCCTCCAGCAGGCGATATTGCTTGGGCACGCCATCGGCGCCGCCCGCCCGGGCGCCGATTCCGGCTGCCGGCACGATGGCAATCAGGGAAGGCTTCATAGAGGCGGATTTTAGCCGAGCGCTGGCCGCCACATGAAAAGTAGCCGAACGATCAAAACATCATGATTACCCAATATTTCCTACGCATTATGTAAAATAGCTACATTCACGCGCCGCAGCTCCGGCCCCGTCCGACCGGCTCTCCTTCGACTCGCCCTCCACAGGTCTTTGAATGAACGCACTGGAACTTCTGAAACACAGCCCGGTCATGCCCGTCATCGTCATCCAGGATATCGACTCGGCGGTCGGCCTGGCCCAGGCGCTGGTGGCCGGCGGTATCCGGTCCCTGGAAATCACGCTGCGATCTCCGGCTGCCCTGGATGCCATCCGCGCCATCCGGGACCAGGTACCCGACGCGCTGGTCGGCGTAGGCACGGTGCGCACCCCGCAGCAACTGGACGATGCGCTCAAAGCAGGCGCCAGCTTCGGGGTCAGCCCCGGCCTGAGCAGCACGCTGGCGCAGGCCATCCAGTCGGCCAAGATTCCTTTTCTGCCCGGCGTGGCCACGGTATCCGAAGCCATGCAGGCTGCCGAATGGGGTTTTACGGTGCAAAAGCTGTTTCCGGCTGAAGCCGTCGGTGGCGCCGCCCTGCTGAAAGCCTGGCACGGTCCCCTGCCCGATCTGATGTTCTGCCCCACGGGCGGCATCCATGCCGGCAATGCCGCCAACTACCTGGCCCTGCCTAACGTAGGCTGCGTGGGGGGGTCCTGGCTGACGCCGCCCCAGGCCGTGGCTGCGGGCGACTGGGACGCCATCACCGAGCTGGCCCGACAGGCCTGCACGCTGGTGAAATAAGGCCGTCGCCGGGCCTTCCCGGCACCGGCCAGCCCCTTAGGCCACTGGCAGCGGGTAGGCCGCCAGCGGCGTTTCCCCCCGCAAGACCCGCAGCAGATTGCTGACGGCCATGTCCGCCATGGCCGCGCGTGTCTCGTGAGTGGCCGAGCCGATATGCGGCAAGGCCAAAATACCCGGATGCGCACGCAAAGGCGAGTCCAGCGGCAGAGGCTCGACATCGAACACATCCAAGCCCGCTGCCCGCAAGCGACCGCTGTCCAGAGCGTCCAACAGGGCGCGTTCCTGAACGACCGGCCCGCGCGCGCCATTGATCAGAATAGCGCCGGGTTTCATGCGGGCAAAGGCCTGTGGCCCCATCAAACCCCGTGTCTCATCCGTCAGAGGCAAGACCAGCACGACAAAATCGGCGGCAGTCAGCAGTTCGTCCAGCGCCACCGCCCTGGCCTTACCCGCCGGCAGGCCGCTGTCGGCGGGCCTGCGGCTATGGTAGAGCACCGGCATGCCGAACCCCAGCGCCGCCCGGCGGGCCAATGCCCGACCGATGCGGCCATAGCCGACGATGCCCAAGGTCTTGCCATGCACATCCCAGCCGTACTGGTCGGCCCCCACGTTCTGCAGCCAGCGGCCTTCGCGGACCACGGCGGCCATCTCGCAAACGCGGCGGCTGGTCGTCAGCATCATGGCGAACAGCAGATCGGCGACCGACTCCGTCAGCACGTCGGGGGTATGGCACAGGACAATGCCCCGGTCCCGCATCGCCGCCAGCGGATAGGCGTCCACACCCACCGAAATACTGGACACCACTCGCAGCCCAGGCGCCTGATCCAGCATCGCCGCATCCAGGCGGACGCTGGAACCAATCATGCCGGCCACCTGCGGCAGGGCAGCGAAAAACGCATCCCGCTGATCCTCGCGCCGGGGGTCTGCCTGGATCACATCGTGTTCCTGCCGAATCCTGTCCAGCTGGGACGGCGGCAGCTCGCGATAGACGAGAACGGACTGGCGGCTCATAAGCCGGCCTGCTGCAGGATCGCCCGGGTCGGCAGGCCTTCGGTATCGCCGCGCACCTGCACGGCGCGGGCGCCGATCCAGGCCCCCCGGGCCGCTGCCCGGCGCATGTCTTCGCCTTCCAGCAAAGCGCTGATCACGCCGACCGCAAAGCCGTCGCCCGCCCCTACGGTATCGATCACCTGCTCGACCGGGCTGGCCGGCACGTAGCCCTGCGCCGTCCCATCATCGTAATAAGCACCCTCGGGTCCCAGCTTGATCACGACCAGGCGCGCGCCCCGGTCCAGATAAAAGCGCGCAATCGCTTCGGGCTGCTGTTCTCCGGTCAGCAGACGGCCTTCTTCCAGGCCGGGCAGGACCCAGTCCGCCAGCGCAGCCAACTGATTGATGCCGGCGCGCATGGCGTCCACGGACGCCCACAGCGAGGGCCGCAGGTTCGGGTCGAACGATACCGTTCTACCGGCGGCGCGCATCTGGCTCATCGTCTGCAGCGACACCTGGAAACTATCGGCGGACACGGCGGCGAACACACCGGTGGCATGCAGATGGCGCGCGCCCAGCAACCAATCCCGATCCACATCGGCAGGCGTCATGCGGCTGGCCGCCGAGCCTGCGCGGTGATATTCGACCAGCGGATCGCTGCCGTCCTCGACCCGGCCTTTGAACAACATGCCGGTGCGTGCGCCCGCCACCAGAGCCACGCGGGAACAATCCACGCCTTCGCCCTGGATGCTGGCCAGCAGATAGCGCCCCATCGAATCCTGCCCCAGGCGGCTGCCCCAGCCCACTCTCAGCCCCAACCGGGCCAGGCCGATGGCCACATTGGTCTCGGCGCCGGCTGTCCGCTTGTGAAAGACATCCACTTGTTCCAACGGCCCGGTCCGGTCCGCCACTAGCATCACCATGGCCTCGCCCAGGGTGACGACATCCAAGCATTCACTCATCAGATTGCTCCGCTTGACGCAGCAGGCCCAAAGCCTGCCGAGTCGCATGTTCAAGATCGGCCCCCATCAGGGGGAATTCAATCGCCCTGAAGGCAGCGGCAGGCAGCGCCCGCAACACCGCCCGCCACGGCGCCGCCGACACGTCCAGCGGCACCGCTACCCAGCGATCGGGGCGCCGCAGCACCCCCTTGCAATGGACATAGCGCACCCGCGACGCAAAGGCCTGCGCGGCCTGCAGCGGACATTCTCCCACCCAGTGCCAATTACCCATGTCGAACGTCATGCCCAAAGACAGGCCGGCGGCATCCGCCGCCCGGAAAAACGACGCCAGGGCAGGCACACTGCCTGCCGAACGCGTCTGATCGTTTTCCACCAGCAAGGTCACCGATTCGTTCGCCAGCATGTCGCGCAACACATTCATGCCCGCGACATCTCCGAGACGCCAGCCGCCAATGGACATTTTTAGCACTGCCGCCCCCGTCCGATGGGCGCGGGCCAGGCCGTCGCGCACGGCGGCGGCATCGAAGCAGCCCGAGGCATCCCACATCCCCTGTGCACAGGAATAGACACAGGCCATCCCCGACCCGGCCACCAGAGCGGCCAGCGCATCGAGTTCCGCGGCGTCATCGCGCAACAGTTCGCTGCGAATCTCGATGCCATCGGCGCCTGCCGAATGCGCCAGGCGCGCAAACCAGACCTGGCCGTGGCGGCGCACTTCATCCGCGCCATAGGCTGTCAAGGAAACGAGCACGTTCCCCGCAGCAATCCTTCCTGTCATGCGTGCGCTCTTTAGTGATTCAGGATCTGGCCCAGGAAACTGCGGGTCTTTTCATGCTGGGGCTGATGAAAGAACTGGTCTGGCGGGGCCTGCTCGATGATCTTGCCGTCCGCCATGAAAATCACGCGGTCGGCCACGCTGCGCGCGAACCCCATTTCATGCGTGACGCACAGCATGGTCATACCGTCGCTGGCCAGGCTGATCATGGTGTCCAGGACTTCCTTGACCATTTCCGGATCCAGCGCCGACGTGGGTTCATCGAACAACATGACTTTAGGCGTCATGCACAGCGCCCGCGCAATCGCCACCCGCTGCTGCTGCCCGCCGGACAACTGGCTGGGATATTTATGCGCTTGTTCAGCGATGCGCACCCGCGACAGGTATTCCATGGCCTGGGCCTCGGCCTGATCTGCCGTGAGCCCGCGCGAGCGCATCGGCGCCAGCATGCAATTGCGCAACACCGTCATGTGCGGGAACAGATTGAACTGCTGGAACACCATGCCGACTTCCTGTCGCACGACATGCACCCCCCGCCCGTCGGGGCGGAGCGTGGTGCCGTTGACGACGATCAGGCCGTCGCGGATGGTCTCCAGACCGTTGATGCAGCGGATGAGCGTCGATTTCCCCGAGCCAGAAGGCCCGCAGATCACGATGCGCTCGCCCGCCGCGACGGTCAGATCGATGTCCGTCAGCGCATGAAACTGCCCGTACCACTTGTTGAGTTTCTCGATCTGGATGATCGGGCCGGCAGTCTCAGGAGCCTGGGTTGTCGTCATAGCTAAGGTTCCAGATTCAATCGGAATTATTGCTTCAGCTCGGGCAGCGGGCTGCCCAGCCATTTCTGATAGGACTGGCTGAACGTGCCGTTCTGGATATTGCGGCTGATCACCTCATTGACGGCCTTCAGAGTCTCGGGCTGTCCCGGACGGATCGCCACGGCCATTTCCTGCTGCAGCAGCACGAACTTGTTGTCGAAGCGGTCCGGCGCGCGCTGGGCGATACCGGCAGCCACCGTGGTGGAACATCCGATGGCATCCACCTGGCCCGACAGCAGGGCTTGCATGGCCGAAGCATCGTCATCGAAGCGGCGGATGTCGGCATCCTTGGGGGCGATCTTGGTGACAGCGATGTCCTGGGTGCTGGCGCGCGCCACACCGATCCGTTTGCCCGACAGCCCTTCGGGGCCGCTGATCGCCTGACCCTTTTCACCGAACACGACGATCTGAGCAGCGGAATACGGCTGCGAGAACTGCACTTGTTTGGCGCGTTCCGGCGTGATGGCCAGCGATGCCACCAGCATATCGACCTTGTCGGTCAGCAGGTAAGGAATGCGGTTGGGGCCGGTGACCGGCATGATCTTGACCTTGACGCCCAAGTCCTTGGCCAGGATCTTGGCGACATCGGCGTCGTAGCCGTCGGGCTGATTGTCGGTATTCATGATGCCGTAGGGCGGGAAATCCACCAGCATGCCGACGGTGAGTTCGCCTTTTTGCTTGACCTGATCAATGGTTTCGGCGGATGCCGCCGGCGCCAGGCCGACCGCCAGGCTGGTGCAGGCGGCCAGCACAGTGCCCCCCAAGATGCCGCGCAAAGTATGACGCTTGAACATAGGATGTCTCCATGAAATAACCGGCCTGAGCCAGAATGGGGCCAAGACCCCTCGAAATAATCAGTTTTGTGCCAGAGAAACCGCCAGGCGCCGTTCCATCCGCCCCGCCAGCAGCGACAGCGGCCAGCACAGCAGAAAATACAAAACCGCCACGATCGAGAACACCATCATGGGTTCGAACGTCGCGTTATTGACGATCTGCCCCGCCCGGGTCAACTCGGTAAACCCGATGATGGCCGCCAGCGACGTGCCCTTGATGACCTGCACCAAATAACCCACGGTGGGCGGCACGGCGATCTTCAGCGCCTGCGGCAGGATCACATCGCGCAACAGGTAGCGGTATTTCAGGCCCAGCGCAGCGGCGGCTTCCCATTGGCCTTTGGGCACGGAATCGATACAACCGCGCCAGATCTCGCCCAGAAAGGCCCCGGCGTTCAGCGCCAGAGCCACGGCGGCGGCGGTCCAGGGATCGACTTCGAAGCCGATCACCGGGGCGCCGAAGAACACCAGGAACAATTGCAGCAGCAACGGCGTGCCCCGGAAGATCTGGATGAAGCCCAGCGCCAGCGCGCGCGCTGCCCGGCTAGGCGCGGTGCGCGCCAGGGCCACGATCAGCCCGACCAGCCCGCCGCCGGCAAACGCCGTGATCGACAGCAGCACCGTCCACTGGGCGGCGTACAGGATGTACCAAAAATCGGAAAGTCCAAAGGTTCTCATGAGCGACCATCCGGGTAATGCAGATACCGCCGGTGAATCCGGTGGAATAGGTAGGAAAAGCACAAGGTCAGCGCCAGGTAGATCAGCGTGATGACGATATAGATCTCGAAACTGCGGAAGGTTTCGGATTGCAGCGTGGCGGCCACCGACGTCAGATCGTCAGCGGAAATCACCGAGACCACGCTGGAGGCCAGCATCAGCAGGATGAACTGGCTGGTCAAGGCCGGATAGATGGCGCGCAGCGCGGGCTTGAGGATGACGAAACGGAAGATCTCGACACGCGACAGATTCAGCGCCAGACCGGCTTCGATCTGCCCCCTGGGGATCGCCTCGATGCCGGCGCGAATGATTTCCGTGGCATACGCCCCCAGATTGATCGTCATCGCCACCAGCGCCGCCATATAGGGCGACCAGCGCACCCCGATGGCCGGTAGCGCGAAAAAGAAGAAGAACAACTGCACCAGAAACGGCGTGTTGCGAATCAGCTCGATATAGACCTGGATCAGCGCCCGCACCGGCGCAGGGCCGGAGGTCTTGCCCCAGGCGCACAGGATCGCCACCCCGCTGCCCAGCAGCATGGCCAAGGCGGATAGCTGGATCGTCATCCAGGTGCCGTGCAACAGCAAAGGCCAGGCCTCGAGGACCGGACCGAACTGAAAAGAGTAATTCATGGGCAGCCAGAAAATTGATATCTGAGCGTCATTGAAACCGGTTTCATTATCCTATTCAAGTCGCAGCGCGAGCAGAATCAGGACTTACCCTGAGATCGTGCGGCAGGTGGAACCGCGCGCCATCAGAACACCGGGCAAGCGGATGGCGCGAGCGGGCACATCCAAGCCCTCCATGCGCTCGATGAGACATTGCGCCGCCAGAGTACCCAAGGCATCCGTAGGCTGCGCCACGGCGCTGATACCCGGCCCCACATACGGCGCCCATGCCGTGTCGTCTATCCCCACCAGGCCGATGTCGCTGCCCAGGCGCCAGCCCAGTTCCGCCACCGCCTCGACGATCCGCATGGTGATCACTGCATTGCCCGCAATCAGCGCCGGCGCTCGGGTGGCGCGGCTGCGCACCGCCTGCAGCGCACGGATCAGACCAGCAGGATCATCGGCGCGGGAAGCCACCCACGCCCCCCGGCCACCGTGCAGCGCTTCAAAAGCAGCCACCCGTTCCTGCCGGGAACTGATGCCTGCCGGGGGTTCGGTCACCAGCAGCAGTTCGTCATAGCCAGCCTCGTTCAAATGCCCAACGCACATGGCGATCGCCTGTTGATTGTCCAGGGACACGAAATCCGCATCCATGCCCTGGCGCAGACGGTCCACCAGGACGACTGGCCGCCCCTGCAGCGCCGGCGTCACGACGGCTTCCTGTTCCAGCCCCATCGTGTTCAGGATGAAGCCCTCGACCTGATAGCCGGACAGAACACGCAGGCCGGCGCTTTCACGGTCGCGTTCATTGCCCAGGTTGAACAGCATCATCAGAAACCCCGCCTGGCGGCAGGCGTGTTCCGCACCGCTCAGGACCGCCACCGAATAGGGATTGGTGATGTCGGCGACGACCAGTCCCACCAGCCGGGACCGCCCCCGCTTCAAGGCCTGCGCCATCGGGCTGGGGGTATACGACAAAGCCTGTACCGCGGCAGCCACCCGCCCGGCGATCTCGGGCGACAGCAGAGTATCCCGATGATTCAGGAAGCGGGACACCGTCGCTTTCGACACCCCGGCATGATGGGCGACATCGGCGATCGTGGCACGGGACGCAGTATTCTTGCGGATGATATGGCTCATTGCAAAAGAGGTTTCCCACAGATGCCCGGCGGCGGCGCTGCGCATCCGGCCAGGCAGACAAGAGGGCTTGCAGGATCATATCAGTCCCCCCCGAGCGCTGCCACGCAGCCCCTGCGGCCTTTATACTAAGCCACTCATGAACACCCCCATCCTGCCCGAACTACGCGGTCGCCTGCCTCATCTCAGCCGCGCCGCCGCCCGCGTCGCCCGCCTGATCCTCGCCCGGCCAGGCGATACCGCGCGCATGTCCATCGGCGACGTCGCCCAGACCGCCGAGGTCAGCGAACCCACCGTGATCCGCCTGTGCCGGACCCTGGGCTATGCCGGATGGCCGGCCTTCAAGGTCCAGCTGGCGGCCAGCCAGATCAACGGCGTACCCTATGTGCATTCCGCCCTGGCGCCCGGCGACGGCATTCCAGCCCTGACGGGCAAGGTATTCGACAATGCCGTGTCCGCCCTGCTGCGCATCCGCGACAGCCTGGACCCCGGCCAGGTGGAATCGGCCATCAAGCAGCTCACGGCGGCTCGTCGCATCGAGTTCTACGGCATCGGCAATTCGGGCATCGTCGCGACTGACGCCCAGCACAAATTCTTTCGCTTCGACCTGGCGGTCGTGGCCTATGCCGACAGCCATACCCAGAGCATGGCGGCCTCGCTGCTGGGTCCGCGCGATGCCCTGGTGGCGATCTCGCATTCCGGGCGTTCGCGCGAACTGCTGGACGCCGTCGCCCTGGCCCGCGCCAACGGCTGCCCGATCATCGCCATCACGGCATCGGGCTCGCCGCTGGCGGACCTGGCCACCATCCTGCTGCGGGCCGACACCCAGGAAGACACCGAACTCTACAGCCCGATGATCTCGCGCCTGGTGCACCTGGCCATCATCGATGTGCTGGCGCTGGGGGTTGCCCTGAACCGGGGCGACCAAGCCAGCCACCTGCTGGCCAAGACCAAGCAAAGCCTGAAGAACAAACGACAGTCCTGATGCAAGACCTCCCCACTCGATCCCCTGCTCCGGCCCTCCCCGCGCTGACCGCCACGCTGGCCGCCCTGAAACCGGGCCAGCGCTACGCGCAGCCCCGCCCGCCCGGATCCGGTGATGCCCTGTGGCTGGCCGCTTTGGCCAGGCAGGCAGCCCATCCGCTGGCGGCGTTCTGCGCCGACCCGCTGGCGGCCCAGCGTCTGGCCGAGGAAATCACCCTGTTCGACCCCGACTTGCGGGTGCGCTTCATGCCGGACTGGGAAACCCTGCCCTACGACAGTTTTTCCCCGCACCAGGACCTGATTTCCGAACGCCTGCGCACCCTGCACGCCCTGGGACAGGGCGCCGTGGACGTGCTGATCGTACCGGTCACCACCGCGCTGACACGCCTGGCGCCGCCGGCATTCCTGGCCGCCTATACCTTTCAGTTCCGCCAGGGCGATACGCTGGACGAAGAACGCCTGCGGGCGCAACTGACGCTGGCCAACTACAGCCATGTCACCCAGGTCAGCGCGCCTGGCGAGTTCTGCATCCGCGGCGGCCTGATCGATCTGTTCCCCATGGGTTCGGCCCTGCCTTACCGGATCGATCTGTTCGACAACGAGATCGAATCCATCCGCAGCTTCGACATCGATACCCAGCGCAGCCTGTACCCGGTGCGCGAGATCGAACTGCTGCCTGGCCGCGAGTTCCCTATGGACGAGGCGGCCCGCAACCACTTCCGGGCGCGTTTCCGGGAAATTTTCGAAGGCGACCCGTCCCGCGCCCTGCCCTACAAAGACATCGGCAACGGCATCGCCTTCGCCGGCATCGAATACTATCTGCCGCTGTTTTTCGAACACACCGCCACCCTGTTCGATTATCTGCCGGCCGACACCATCGCCGTGACGCTAGGCGATGCGTCCGCCGCCATCACCCGCTTCACCCAGGACGCCCATAACCGCTGGCAATTCCTGAAATCCGACCCCGAGCGGCCCGTCCTGCCCCTGGACGCGCTGTTCCTGGACGATGAAGGCTTTCATGCCGGACTGCGCGAATTGGCCCGCCTGGCTTTGGTGCACGACCAAGCCCACCCCGATTTCGCCGTCTGCCCGGACGTCGCCATCAACCGCCGGGCCGAAGATCCCTTGGCAAGCCTGCGCCGCCACCTGGACGACAGTCCGCTGCGCACGGCCCTGTGTGTGGATTCCGCGGGGCGGCGCGAAACCATCACCGAACTGCTGAACGACTACCGGATCAAGCCGGACGCGGTCTTTGATACGTGGCAGGATTATCTCGGCAGCGACGCCCGCTTCGCCCTGATCGTGGCGCCGCTGACCGGCGGCTTTCTGTTACCGCCGGCGGGCTTGGCCATCCTGACTGAAAACGATCTGTACCCCGCCCAGGCCGCCCGCCCCGCCCGCAGCCGTCGACGGCGTTCCGAGCGGCACAGCGACATCGACGCGATGGTGCGCGATCTGGCCGAGCTGCATATAGGCGATCCGGTGGTGCACGTGCAACACGGCATTGGCCGCTACCAAGGCCTGGTCAGCATGGACCTGGGCGACGGGCCGATCGAGCTGCTGCATCTGGAATACGCCCGCGAGGCCACGCTGTACGTGCCTGTGTCGCAGCTGCACCTGATCGCCCGCTACAGCGGCGCCGATCCGGATCAGGCCCCGCTGCACCCCCTGGGGTCGGGTCAATGGGAAAAGGCCCGCCGCAAGGCCGCCCGCCAGGCCCGCGACACAGCCGCCGAACTGCTGGCGCTGTATGCCCAGCGCGCCGCCCGCGAAGGCCTGCACTTCCAGTTCCCTGCTCGCGACTATCAGGCCTTTGCCGAGGGCTTCGGTTTCGAGGAAACCCCGGACCAGGCCGCCGCCATCACGGCGGTGATCCAGGACATGACGTCCGGTCGGCCCATGGATCGGCTGGTCTGCGGCGACGTGGGTTTCGGCAAGACCGAAGTCGCCTTGCGGGCTGCATTTCTGGCCGCCATGAACGGGCGTCAGGTGGCGCTGCTGTGCCCCACGACCCTGCTGGCCGAACAACACGCGCAGAACTTCGCCACCCGCTTCGCCGACTGGCCCGTGCGCATCGCCGAACTATCCCGCTTTCGCACCGGCAAGGAAACCGCCAAGGCCATCGAAGGCCTGGCCGACGGATCGGTGGACATCGTCATCGGCACCCACAAGATCCTGTCCAAGGACATCCGCTACAAACAGTTGGGCCTGGTCATCATCGACGAGGAACACCGTTTCGGCGTGCGCCAGAAAGAAGCTCTGAAGGCGCTGCGAGCGGAGGTCGACGTCCTGACTCTGACCGCCACCCCGATTCCCCGCACGCTGGGCATGTCGCTGGAAGGCATCCGCGATTTTTCCGTCATCGCCACCGCGCCGCAAAAGCGTCTGGCCATCAAGACCTTCGTGCGCCGCGAGGATGGCAGCACCATCCGCGAAGCCATTCTGCGCGAACTCAAACGCGGCGGACAGGTGTATTTCCTGCACAACGAGGTCGACACCATCCAGAACCGCCGGGCGCGGCTGGAAGAACTGGTGCCGGAGGCCCGCATCGCCGTGGCCCACGGCCAGATGGGCGAGCGCGAACTGGAAGACGTCATGAAAGGCTTCTACCAGCAGCGCAGCAACATCCTGCTGTGCACCACCATCATCGAGACCGGCATCGACATCCCCTCGGCCAACACCATCATCATCCATCGCGCCGACAAACTGGGCCTGGCCCAGCTGCATCAGCTGCGCGGGCGGGTGGGCCGGTCCCACCACCAGGCCTACGCCTATCTGCTGACCCCCGGCGAAGACGCCATCACCAGCAATGCCAAAAAGCGCCTGGAAGCCATCCAGTCCATGGAAGAACTGGGCGCCGGATTCTTCCTGGCCATGCACGACCTGGAAATCCGCGGCAGCGGCGAAGTGCTGGGCGAATCGCAGTCCGGCAACATCCAGGAAATCGGCTACACCCTGTACAACGACATGCTGGCCGCCGCAGTGCGCGCGCTGAAATCCGGGGAAGAACCCGATCTGGACGCGCCCTTCGGCTCGCAGTGCGAGATCAATCTGCACGCCCCCGCCCTGCTGCCCTCGGACTACTGCGCCGACGTGCAGGCCCGCCTGGGGCTGTACAAACGCCTGGCGCATGCCGCCGATGCCGACGCTCTGACGCTGATCCAGGAAGAGCTGATCGACCGTTACGGCAAACTGCCCGAAGCCGGCCAGACGCTGCTGTCCCTGCACCGCCTGCGCCTGCAGGCACAGGCGTTGGACATCATCAAGATCGACGCAGGGGACTCGCAGGCGGCCATCCAGTTCACCGCGCAGCCCAAGGTCGACCCCCTGCGCATCATCGAACTGGTGCAACAGGACCGCCAAGTGCGCCTGAACGGCCCGGACAAGCTGAAAATCACCTTCGGCGGCACGGTGGACGTGCCCGGTCGCGTACAGAAACTGCGCAGCCTGCTGCAGCGCTTGGGCGGCGCAGCAGCGTAAGCTTTCACGGTCAACCCACCGCACAGGTTGGCTGCCCGCGCCAATGGCCGCAAGGGCAGCCGACCCCGCAAACGCCCCGCCGGCGCCTGATTCACGTATCACATGACAGAGTCTCTCTGCATTTGAATTGTTAACGATTCCTGTTTAGAATCATTAAATCAACTGAGAATCATTTTCATATTCAAGTTCATCTGGAACCGTCACCGACAGAAGAGACACGCGCACCCACAGCGCGCCGCCGGGAACTTCCAGCCGCCCACTTCCTCTCCCACCGCCGATAAAAACCATGCGGAAACCGACTCATACCCCTATCGCCCGCGCCATCCTCGTCATGGCCGGGCTACTAGCGCTGGCCTCCACTCCTCTTCACGCACAAAGCGCCGATACGGCGGACGGCAATGCTTCTCCCCATTCCGATGCAAGCACACAGGCAGGCGATCGCGCAGCGGCACCGCGCGTGGCGGAACTCGACACGGTCACAGTGACCGGTTCCATCGGCGATCTGCAGAGCCTGGACTTCTACGCACCCAACTCCAGCGCTGTGATCAGCGCCAAGGACATCGAAGCCCAGGGCGCCCGCAAGCTCGACGAAGCCCTGCAATATCAGGCGGGCATCCTCAGCGAACCCTATGGCGCCGACAACAAGGTCGAATGGTTCAAGATCCGCGGTTTTGATGCATCCACCTCGCTGGACGGCACGCCGACGACGCCGAATGGATTCTTCGTCTGGAAACCCGAAATCTTCGGCGTCGAATCGGTCGAAGTGCTGAAAGGGCCAAGCGCTCTGGAATTTGGCGCGTCCGATACGGGCGGCGTGGTCAACCTGGTCACCAAGCGGCCTCACAAGGCAGAATCCCTGTTGATAAATGCCGAGGCGGGCCATCGCGGTCGCCTGGGTCTGGGCATCGACTACAACGGCATCGCCAACGACGCGGGCAACGTCTACTACCGCATCGTCGCACAGGCCCGCCGCGCCGACAGCATGCAGCGGGAAACGGACATGAAAAGCTACTATCTGGCGCCCAGCCTGACGATAGATTTCAGTGACCGCACGTCCCTGACGCTGCTCAGCAGCATCCAGCACGAGGACGGTCGTCCCACCAATGGGTTTCTACCCGCCTACGGCACCCTCATCGACACGCCCTACGGCAAGATCGACCGGCGCCTGAACGCGGGCGAGCCTGGTTTCGACCATCTGAAGCGCACGCAGGCAAGCGCTGGCTGGCTGTTCAGCCACAAGCTGAGTCCGGACTGGACCTTCACGCAGAACTACAAGTATTCCCACCTGGACATCGACCAGCGCAACGTATTCGCCTGGTCATCGGACAACAATCGCGAACTGTTGCGCGGCTATTCGCTCACCGACGGTAGCACCAGCAACCACTACATCGACAACCGGATCAAAGGCCACCTGCGCCTGGGCGACTCGGTGGAGATTCTGCCCGTCATCGGCATCGACTACCTGAAATCCAGCACCTCCGGTCGCAACAACGGCTTCGGCGGGGTTCCGAACCTGGACATGTTCGATCCGGTCTACGGTCGATCCTTCCCAGTCAATGCTCTCCCCTACGACCTGCATACCAATCAACTGGGCCTGTACACCTCCGCCCAGGCACGGGTCGGGTCGCGCTGGAACTTCAATGCCGGCATCCGGCACGACCGTGCCAGAAGCGACAGCCTCAGCAGCGGGACGATCGCCGGATACGACGCCAGCCACAACAGCGTGAACGTCGGCGCCATGTACATCAGCGACTAC
>NZ_JBATXG010000026.1:0-71602 GCF_049673105.1 Castellaniella sp. | reverse complement strand
CGCCAGGATAGTTTTCCGCTCCAAATAGGCGGCCGGTCAAAAACCAGGAGAATCCCATGAAGGTAATGGCATCGGTAAAGCGGATCTGCCGCAACTGCAAAATCATTAAACGTCACGGCGTGGTGCGTGTCATCTGCACCGACCCGCGTCACAAGCAACGCCAAGGCTAAGGCCGGGCATCACGGATTTCACGAGGAACAGTCATGGCCCGTATTGCTGGCATCAATATTCCGCCGCATCAACACGCCGAAATCGGCTTGACCGCGATTTTTGGCATTGGCCGCTCGCGCGCTCGCAAGATCTGCGAAGCGACCGGCATCGAATATTCCAAAAAGATCAAGGATCTGAGCGACGCTGAGTTGGAAAAGATCCGCGAGCAGGTGCATTCCTTCACTGTGGAAGGCGACCTGCGTCGTGAAGTGCAACTGTCGATCAAGCGTCTGATCGATCTGGGCACGTATCGTGGCATGCGCCACAAACGTGGCCTGCCGGTGCGCGGTCAGCGCACTCGCACGAACGCTCGCACCCGCAAGGGGCCGCGTCGCGCAGCAGCGTCCCTGAAGAAATAAATAGGAATCAACATGGCCAAAGCACAAGCCGGCGCCTCGCGCGTCCGCAAGAAAGTCAAGAAAAGCGTGTCGGACGGGATTGCTCACGTCCACGCGTCTTTCAACAACACCATCATTACCATCACCGACCGTCAGGGCAATGCGCTGTCGTGGGCGACGTCTGGTGGCGCAGGCTTCAAGGGTTCGCGTAAATCGACCCCGTTCGCCGCGCAGGTGGCTGCTGAATCCGCAGGCCGCGTGGCCCAGGAATACGGCATCAAGACCCTGGAAGTCCGCATCAAGGGCCCCGGCCCCGGTCGCGAATCTTCCGTGCGCGCCTTGAACGCCCTGGGGATCAAGATCTCCAGCATTTCCGACATCACGCCGGTGCCGCATAACGGCTGCCGTCCGCCCAAGCGCCGTCGCATCTAAGGGGAACATCTTGGCTCGTTACATTGGACCCAAATGCAAACTCTCGCGTCGCGAGGGTACCGATCTGTTCCTGAAGAGCGCCCGCCGTTCGCTGGATTCGAAGTGCAAGCTCGAATCCAAGCCCGGTCAGCATGGCCGCACCTCAGGTTCCCGCACGTCCGACTTCGGTCTGCAACTGCGTGAAAAGCAGAAGCTCAAGCGTATGTACGGCGTGCTGGAAAAGCAGTTCCGCCGCTACTTCCAAGAAGCCGAACGCCGTCGCGGCAACACCGGCGAAACGCTGATCCAGCTGCTGGAATCGCGTCTGGACAACGTCGTTTATCGCATGGGCTTCGGCTCGACGCGTGCCGAAGCGCGTCAGCTGGTGAACCACCGCGCCATCGAACTGAACGGCCACACCGCCGATATCGCTTCGATGCTGGTGAAATCCGGTGACGTGATCGCGATTCGCGAAAAAGCCAAGAACCAGATCCGCATCAAGGAATCTCTGGATCTGGCGACCGGCAATGGTCTGCCCCAGTGGGTGGAAGTCGACGCCGGCAAGCTGTCGGGCGTGTTCAAGCAGGCCCCGGATCGCGCTGACGTCGCTCATGACGTGAACGAATCCATGGTCGTGGAATTGTATTCCCGCTGATCGATTCTGGCGGCCTGGCGCCGCCACGCAGTCCCTGGCTTCGGGCCGGGGGCTGTCAGTCAGCCCACACTCAGGCATGCGTCCGAGGTGGGCTGTCGTGTTGCTCCGGCATTATCGCCGGTCCTTCATTCCCATCAGCCTTATCGGTGTAACGAGCCGAGGGTATTGAAAAGGAACAGTTATGTCCGCACAAGGTTTTCTCAAGCCCCGCACCATCACGGTGGAATCGCTGGGCGCCAATCACGCCAAGGTCGTCATGGAACCCTTCGAGCGTGGTTATGGCCATACGCTGGGCAATGCCCTGCGCCGCATCCTGCTGTCGTCGATGACCGGCTATGCGCCGACCGAAGTCCAGATCAGCGGGGTCGTGCATGAATACTCCACCATCGCCGGTGTGCGTGAAGACGTCGTCGACGTCTTGCTGAACCTGAAGGGCGTGGTGTTCAAGCTGCATAATCGTGAAGAAGTCACGCTGCAACTGAACAAGCAAGGTCCGGGTGAAATCCGGGCGCGCGACATCGAACTGCCGCACGACGTTGAAATCGTCAATCCGGATCACCTGATCGCCACGCTGACCGACAATGGTCGCATCGAAATGCAGATCAAGGTCGAGCAGGGCCGCGGCTATGTGCCGGGCAATGTGCGCGCGCTGGTCGATGACCGCTCCGCCACCATCGGCCAGATCGTGCTGGATGCGTCTTTCAGCCCGGTGCGCCGCGTCAGCTATGCCGTGGAAAATGCGCGGGTGGAACAGCGCACCGACCTGGACAAGCTGGTGCTGGATGTGCTGACCAATGGTGTCATCAGCCCCGAAGAAGCCGTGCGTCAATCGGCTCGCATCCTGATGGATCAGGTGTCGGTGTTTGTGTCCCTGGCCGACAAGGACGCCGGTCAGCTGACGACCAGCAGCCTGCCGATGGGCGGCCAATCGGCTCCCATTGACCCCGTGCTGCTGCGCCCGGTGGACGATCTGGAACTGACGGTGCGTTCGGCCAACTGTCTGAAGGCCGAGAACATCTACTACATCGGCGATCTGATCCAGCGCACCGAGAACGAGCTGCTGAAGACCCCGAACCTGGGTCGCAAGTCGCTCAACGAGATCAAGGAAGTCTTGGCTGCACGCGGCCTGACTCTGGGCATGAAACTGGAAAACTGGCCCCCCGTCGGGCTGGAGCGTCCGTAAGTAACCCGGTATGGGGCAGGCGGGTTTCCGTCTCCCCATGCTAAAATCCCGCGCCTGCCCTGATTCTGGGCAAGTGCTGACAACCCACCCGGGCCGCGCCTTGTGCGATAGAAGATCCGGGTTTTAGATTCAAACAAGGAAATCATCATGCGTCATCGTAGCGGCCTTCGCAAACTGAACCGTACCAGCAGCCATCGTCTGGCCATGTTTCGCAACATGGCAGTGTCCCTGCTGACCCACGAAGCCATCAAGACCACCCTGCCCAAGGCCAAGGAATTGCGCCGCGTGGTGGAACCCCTGATCACCCTGGGCAAGAACCCCACGTTGGCCAACCGCCGCCTGGCTTTCGCCCGTCTGCGTGATCGCGACGTCGTGACCAAACTGTTCAACGACATCGGACCGCGCTTTGCCGCTCGCAATGGCGGTTACACCCGTGTGCTGAAGATGGGCTTTCGCCAAGGCGACAACGCCCCCATGGCCTATATGGAACTGGTGGATCGTCCCGAGACCGACGCCGCTGCTGAATAAGTTCAGCATTGGGGCGTGATCTTGATCACGCCGCCAGGTCTTCAAAAAGCCCGAGGCCAGAGCTTCGGGCTTTTTGCATGTAAAATCAAAGGGTTTTGTCCATCGGGATTTACCATGTCAGCTGACGCGAGCCAGGCCGGGGGCGCAGACGCCTCTGCACCGATCGAGGCTTTTGGAGGACTGCGGCGCCAGGATGGGGCACCCAGCGATGCCGTCGTGGTGCTGTCCACCGCGCCCGATATGCTGTTGGCCAAACGCATTGCCCACATCCTGGTCGAGGAATCCCTGGTGGCTTGCGCGCAAGTCGGGGGGACGGTGACGTCCATGTATCTGTGGCAGGGGAATCTGGAAGGCTGCGAGGAAATCCCGCTGCAATTCAAGACCACGGCGGCGGTATTGCCGGCGCTTTACCGGCGCTTGTGCGAACTGCATCCCTACGAAATTCCGGAATTCCTGGTGCTGGGCGTACCCGCCGGCAGTACGCCTTATCTAGACTGGGTAGCCCAGAATGTGGTCGAACCCCCGGCTGCGCCGTTGCCCTGATAGTCTGCAGGCTCGAATCCCTTGGGCCGGCATTGCAAGAGATCGCTCTATGAAGAAGTTCCTGTCCCTGTTGCTGGCAGGTCTGCTGGCGCTGGGTATGTTTGGCCAGGCGTGGGCGGACGAGGATTTCCTGGATCCCGACAAGGCTTTTATCGCTACGGTGGCCATGCCGGATGCCCAGACGCTGGATGTGCATTACGCCATCGCGCCGGGTTATTACATGTACCAGGAACGCTTCGAGGTCCGCATCGAAGACGCCGCCGGCCAATTGCTGTTGTTCCGCGCGTCGAGCTTGACGCCGCCGGGCACGGAAACCCGCCAGCCGACCTGGTCGCAGGCCTTGATGCTGCCCAAGGGGCAGGTGAAGTACGACCCCACGTTTGATCAGGACATGGAGGTCTTTCACAATGGGGTGACCTTGCGCGCGCCCTTGCAGGGCAATGCTGCAGCGCCCTTGCAAGTGACCGTGACGGGGCAGGGCTGCTCGGACCAGGGGCTGTGCTACCCGCCGATGACGATGCAGTTCACGCTGGCAGCCCAAGGAGATGGCTACCAGGCACAGGGTCCGCTGGTGCGCGATCAGGTGCCTGCGCCGCAGGACGAGGTGTCCGCTCCCGCGACTGCGTCTGCGGCGGGTGGCATGCAAGCTGAAGCGTCGTGGCTGGATCTGGGCGATGTGGGCATGGCCGCATGGCTGCATCAGGCGCCTCTATGGCAGATCCTGGGCCTGAGCCTGCTGTTTGGCGTCTTGCTGTCCCTGACTCCTTGCGTGCTGCCCATGGTGCCGATCTTGCTGGCCATCCTGGCGGGCAAGAACCAGCAGACCGTCAGCCGCCGTCGAGGCCTGGGCCTGGCTGCCGTCTATGTGCTGGGCATGTCGGTCGTCTATACCGCGCTGGGCGTCGTGGCCGGCTTGCTGGGAGCGGGTTTGGCTGCGTGGCTGCAGTCCCCCTGGGTGCTGGGTGTATTTGCCGTCTTGCTGGCGCTGTTCGCCTTGGCGATGCTGGACGTGTTCACTTTGCAGGCGCCGGTCGGCTTTCAGTCGCGCATGCAAGTCTGGATGCAGACGCTGCCAGGGGGGCAAACCGGCGGCGTGTTCCTGATGGGAATGGTGTCGGCCCTGATTGTCGGGCCCTGTGTGGCAGCGCCGCTGGCAGGCGTGCTCCTGTTCATCTCCCAGACGGGCGATGTGGTGATCGGTGCCACCGCCTTGTTCGCCATGGCATGGGGCGAAGGGCTGTTGCTGTTGGCGGTAGGCGCCGGGGCCGGGATGCTGATCCCGCGCGCCGGGGCCTGGATGGCGCCGCTGAAGGCAGGTTTTGGCTTGCTGCTGCTGGCGACCGCCTGGTGGATGGCGCGTCCGCTGCTGGCGGATGGCTTGTATGTCACAGGCTGGGTGCTGTTGGCCTTGTGGGCGGCGCTGTTGATCTGGCGGGCGGTTGCACAGGACCAGCCGGAGGCCGTGGGGCCGTTGCGGCTGCTGATGCGCGCTCTGGCCATCATGCTGGCCTTGTGGGGGCTGGCCCAGGGGGCGGGTCTGTTGGCAGGTGGGCAGGATATGCTGCGGCCCCTGGCGCCGTTTGCTGCCGGTGCTGGGGCCGTTCCCGGCGGGCAGACCGGGGTGGCGGTCGATCCAGCCGCCATCCGCGCCCGATTCACGCGGGTAGTGTCCGTGGCGGATCTGGATGCGCGGCTGGCGGCGACAGACCGGCCCGTCATGCTGGATTTCTATGCCGACTGGTGCGTCTCTTGCCTGGAAATGGAGAAATTCACCTTCAGCGATCCTGCCGTCGCCGAGCGCATGGGCCAGATGCTGTTGCTGCAGGCGGATGTGACGCGGATGACGGACGACGATCGCGCCTTGCTGGCGCGCTTCGACCTGTTTGGTCCGCCGGGCATCCTGTTTTTCGATCCTCAGGGGCAGTACATTCCCGAGGCGCGGGTTGTGGGATTCAAGAAGGCGGATGCCTTCCGGCAGGTGCAGGATCGGGTGTTGGCGGGCGCTGCTGGTTGATCGGTGCGGCGCTCTTGAGAGATATGATTCAGGCGCCCGACCGGGCGCCTGTTTTTTTAGCCGGGATTATTCCCCAGCATCGTCCTGGGACACGACCGCGTTGGCCTGGTCTGCCGGATCTGCTTCGCGGGGTCTGCTTTTTTCCAGCGCCGCACCAGCCAGGATGCCGATTTCGTACAGCAGGCACAAGGGGGCGGCCAGCAGAATCTGGCTGAGCACGTCGGGGGGAGTCACCACCGCAGCGATGACGAAGGCGCCAACGATCACGTAGCCACGGATTTCACGCAGTTTTTTGACGGTGACCATGCCGGTCTTGACCAGCAGGACGACGGCGACGGGAACTTCGAATGTGACGCCAAATGCAAGGAACATGGTCATCACGAAGTTGACGTAGGCTTCGATGTCAGGAGCCGGCGTGATGGACTGTGGTGCAAAGTTGGCGATGAAGCTGAAGACCGTGTGGAAAACGACGAAATAGCAAAAGGCCATGCCCAGCAAGAACAGCAGGGTGCTGGAAATGATCAGAGGCATGGCCAGGCGCTGCTCGTGGCGGTACAGGCCAGGGGCGACAAAGGCCCAGGCCTGGTACAGCACAAAGGGCAGGGCCAGCACGAACGCCGTCAGCAAAGTGACCTTGAGGGGCACCATGAAGGGCGTGATCACGCCGGTGGCGATCATGCGCGTGCCGGCAGGCAGCGAGGCCAGCATGGGCTGCGCCAGCACGTCATAGATCGCGGAAGGCCCCGGATACAGAAACAGCACCACGAAGATGCCCAGCACGGCTATCACCGCGCGCAGCAGCCGGTTGCGCAACTCGATCAGGTGGGAGATGAAGGTGTCCTGGGAAGAGGCGTCGGATGCGTCAGTCATCTTTCTTTACGTCGAGAGCCTTGTTTACGTCGAGGGCCTTGCGCGCTTCGTCCAGCGAATCCTGAATCGCCTGCGTCGGTTGGGTGACGGCGGCTTTCAGGTCGTCCACGGACGAAGTCATCGAGGTTTGTACTGAACGGGCGGCGTCTTCCATCTGGTTTTTGATGTCACCGAGTTCCTTCAGGTCCATTTCCTTTTGGATATCGGTTTTGACTTCATTCACGTAGCGTTGAGCCCGCCCCAGCAAGTGCCCGACCGTGCGGGCGACTTTGGGCAGGCGTTCGGGACCGATGACGATCAGCGCGATCACGCCGATCAGCATCAGTTCGCTGAAGCTGACATCAAACATAGCGGTTCCGGTTCAGTATGCGAAATCAGGCGTCGGTTTTTTCGCGTGCCTGAACGTCCACAGTGTTGGAATCCTGGACTTTTTGAGCGACTGCCGGTTTGGCTTCGGCGTTGTCGTCGGCCTGCTGGGCGTCTTTCATGCCCTTTTTGAAGCCCTTGACGGCTCCGCCGAGGTCTTCGCCGACGTTGCGCAGTTTTTTGGTACCGAAAATCAGGGCGACGATGACCAGAACGATCAGCCAGTGCCAGATGCTAAAGCTACCCATGAGAACTCCTTAGGCGGCGGGCGCCGCGCGTTTTGACCAGGGGCGGGCGCCACCCAGAATATGAAAATGAAGATGGTCGATTTCCTGGCCGCCTTCGGCGCCGGTGTTGGCCACCAGCCGGAAGCCGCCTTCGGGCAAGGGATTGCAGCCGTTGGCGGCAGCCAGTTGCGGGACCAGTTGCAGCATGCGGGCCAGCCAGGCGCCGTCTGCCGGGACCGTGTCAGCCAGCGAGGCGACATGGTGTTTGGGAATCAGCAATAGATGAACCGGGGCCGCTGGATTAATGTCGTGGAAGGCGAGGAATTCATCGTCTTCGTGCACGATGCGGGCCGGGATCTCGTGCCGGGCGATTTTACAGAACAGGCAATCGTGACTCATGGACTTTATAAAACAGGGCTGGACATAGGTCTATTCAACTACGTATGTTGCCACAATTTTCCGGGCGTTGTATTGACCCAATCGATATGGAGGGTGGATGCCTGAAGGTTCCGCTTAATCTTTGGGGCGGGCGGCCTTTTCTGCGAGTCCGGACAGGCCTTCGCGACGGGCCAGTTCGGCCAGTACGTCTTCGGGGCGCAGATTGAAGTGCGTCAACGCCACCAGGCAGTGGAACCACAAATCGGCGGTTTCAGCCACGATGCGGTCTGCTTGGCCGTCTTTTGCTGCCATGACCAGCTCGGTGGCTTCTTCGCCGATTTTCTTCAAGAAAGCATCGGGACCCCGCGCCAGCAGCTTGGCCGTATAGGACGTATTGGGGTCGCCACCGCGATCCGGCCGGCGGCTGGCCAGGGTGTCGGCCAGCCGGGCCAGGGTGTCGGAAGAGGAAGGCGTGTGAGCGGAATTCATGGCAGCGGAAGCGTGATGGACATGCCGGATGGGGATCAGGCGTGCGGGGTATGGTAGATCGTGCCGGGGTCCTTCAGGACCGGGTCCTGCACGGCCCAGGTCGGCTCGGCGTTTTGCCTGTCCAGACTACGGAAAAAGCAGCGCTCGCGCCCGGTATGGCAGGCGATGCCGCCGATCTGCGTGACTTTCAGCAGCAGCACGTCGCCATCGCAGTCCAGGCGAATGTCGTGAATCTGCTGGATGTGACCGGATTCTTCGCCTTTGCGCCACAGCCGCTGGCGGGACCGTGAAAAATACACGGCACGCCCGGTACGCACGGTTTCCTGGACGGCTTCGGCGTTCATCCAGGCCATCATCAGCACCGTCCCCGTGCCGGCGTCCTGGGCGATGGCGGGAATCAGGCCCTGCTCGTCAAAGCGCAGAGCGTCCAGCCAGGCGGGCGGCGTGGCGTGCGTCATCGCCGTACCCGGATGCCCTGGGCGGCCAGGAAGTCTTTGGCTTCGGCCAGGGTATGCTGGCCGAAATGGAAGATGCTGGCGGCCAGCACAGCGCTGGCATGACCGTGTATGACGCCATCGGCCAGGTGCTGCAGGCTGCCCACGCCGCCGGAGGCGATCACCGGCACAGGCACTGCATCGGATACGGCGCGGGTCAGTTCCAGATCGAAGCCGGATTTGGTGCCGTCACGATCCATGCTGGTCAGCAGCAGCTCACCGGCGCCCATGTCGGCCATGCGGCGAGCCCATTGCACGGCATCCAGGCCGGTGCCTTTGCGCCCGCCGTGGGTGAAGATTTCCCAGCGGGCCGGTTCGCCGGGGGCGCAGACGCGGCGGGCGTCCAGGGCCACTACGATGCACTGGGATCCGTGATGGCTGGCGGCTTCGGCCACCAGTTCCGGACGCGCCACTGCAGCGCTGTTGATGGAGACCTTGTCGGCGCCGGCGTCCAGCAAGCGCTGGATGTCGGATACCTGGCGCACGCCGCCGCCAACCGTCAGCGGGATGAAAACCTGGCGGGCCACCGATTCGATGATGGGCAGGATCAGGTCGCGATCGTCGGAGGTGGCGGTGATGTCCAGAAACGTGAGTTCGTCGGCGCCTTGCTCGTCATAGCGGCGAGCGATTTCTACGGGATCGCCGGCATCGGTCAGATTGACGAAATTGACGCCCTTGACCACGCGGCCGGCATTGACGTCCAGGCAGGGGATGATGCGGCAGCACAGACTGGATTCGTCTGCGGACTGGGCAGCGAGGGATTCCCCGGCGGGGGGCGAGGCGGCGTGGCTCATGCGGATGGCCTGGATTCGTCATCCAGATCGTCTTCATCGCCGCACAGCGTATCGGCCAAGGTCTGGGCATCGGCGAAGTCCAGCGTGCCCTCGTAGATGCTGCGGCCCAGGATGGCGCCGTCGATGCCTTGGTCCGCCACGGCGCACAGGGCGCGAATGTCGTCCAGGGATGCTACGCCGCCCGAAGCGATGACCGGGATGCGGACTTGCTGCGCCAGGTGCACGGTGGCTTCGATATTGACGCCGCTGAGCATGCCGTCGCGACCGATGTCGGTGTAGATGATGGATTCGCAGCCGTAGTCCTCGAATTTGCGAGCCAGGTCTGCCACGTCATGGCGGGTGAGTTTGGACCAGCCGTCGGTGGCGACCTTGCCGTCGCGAGCGTCCAGGCCGACGATGATGTGGCCGGGGAAGGCCGAGCAGGCATCGCTGAGAAAGCCGGGGTCTTTCACGGCTGCCGTGCCGATGATGACGTAGGAAATCCCGTTGTCCAGATAGTATTCGACCGTGTTCAGGTCGCGGATGCCGCCGCCGATCTGAATGGGAAGGTCTTCGCTGGTGGCGTCCACGATGGCCTGGATGGCTGCCCGGTTGCGCGGCTTGCCGGCGACGGCACCGTTCAAGTCCACCAGGTGCAGGCGGCGGGCGCCCAGGTCGGCCCACCGGGTCGCCATGGCGGCAGGGTCTTCGGAAAAGACGGTGGCGTCGCCCAGGTCACCCTGGCGCAAGCGCACACAGTGCCCGTCTTTGAGGTCGATGGCGGGGATCAGAAGCATGGTCGTCGTGTCAGTGCAGATAGGATGGAAAACACCGAGGGTGGAGGTCAGGGCTGCCAGCGGCTGAAGTTGCGGTAGATCCGCAGGCCAGGTGCTGCGCTCTTTTCTGGGTGAAACTGTACGGCAAAAATATTGTCGGCGGCAATTGCGCAGCAGAAATCCTGGCCGTAGCGGCTGATGGCTGCCGTCAGGGCGGGGTCGGCGGGCTGCGCGTAATAGCTGTGAACGAAGTAGAACGGGGTGTCCTGGGCGACTCCATCCCACAAAGGGTGGGGCCGGGTCTGGGTCACGGTGTTCCAGCCCATGTGGGGCACTTTCAGACGCGCTGCCGTATCGCCATGGCCGACCGGCAATTGGAAAGCCGGCCCCTGGAAGCGTCGTACGCGACCGGCAAACAGACCCAGGCCGGGCGTATCGCCTTCGTCGCTGCCGTCGAACAGCATCTGTTCGCCCACGCAGACGCCCAGCAGCGGTTTTTCGCGGGCTGCCTGCAGGACGGCGTCGCGCAGGCCGGATGAGTCCAGCGTGCGCATGCAGTCCGGCATGGCGCCCTGGCCGGGAAAGACGATGCGGTCAGCGGCCAGGATGTCGGCGGCCTGCCGGGCGATGCGGATGTCCTGATCGGGGGCGGCTGCCTGCAAGGCGCGAGCGACCGAGTGAAAGTTGCCCATGCCGTAGTCGACGATGGCGATGCGAGTCACGATGCGGAAGTCCTGGGGGAGTGTCGCGGTCTGGATCTGCCCGGTGTCAAAGGGCGCCCTTGGTCGAGGGGATCGCGCCGCCGGCGCGCGGGTCGATTTCTGTGGCCATGCGCAAAGCCCGGCCAAAGGCCTTGAAGATGGTTTCGCATTGATGGTGGGCGTTTTCCCCGCGCAGATTGTCGATGTGCACGGTGGCTTGCGCGTGATTCACGAAGCCCTGGAAGAATTCCCGCGCCAGGTCCACGTCAAAGCTGCCGATGAGCGCGCGAGCGTAATCGACGTGATAGAACAAGCCGGGGCGCCCGGACAGGTCCACCACCACGCGGGACAGCGATTCATCCAGCGGGACGTAGGCGTGACCGTAGCGGCGCAGGCCGGCCTTGTTGCCGGCGGCGGCGGCAAACGCCTGGCCCAAGGTGATGCCGACGTCTTCTACGCTGTGATGGTCGTCAATATGGGTATCGCCATCGCAATGGATGTCCAGATCAAACAGGCCGTGGCGAGCGATCTGATCCAGCATGTGATCCAGAAACGGGACGCCGGTATTCAGGGTGCGGGCACCCGTGCCGTCCAGATTCAGGGCGACTCGGATGCGGGTTTCCTGGGTATTGCGTTCGATAGTGGCAGTGCGCATGGCGGGATGGTAATCCTGGTAAGTCGGGGCGGCGTCAGGCCGGCGTGTTCAAGCGCAACGTGGCGCTGGCGGCGTGGGCGTGCAGGCCTTCGCCGGTGGCAAGGGTGGCGGCAATGCGGCCCAAGGTCTGGGCGCCGGCTGCCGAGACCTGAATCAGGCTGCTGCGTTTCTGGAAATCATACACGCCCAACGGCGAGGAAAAACGCGCCGTGCGGGCGGTGGGCAGAACGTGGTTGGGTCCGGCGCAGTAGTCCCCCAGAGATTCGGAACTGTAGGCGCCCAGGAAAATGGCGCCGGCATGGCGGATCTGCGGCAGCAGGGCCTGCGGGTCACGGGTGGAGATTTCCAGGTGTTCCGGCGCGATGTGGTTGACGATTACGCAGGCCTGGGCCAGATCAGCGGTCTGGATCAGTGCGCCGCGCTGGGCCAGGCTGACGCGCAGGATGTCTGCGCGAGGCTGGCTGGGCAGCAGGCGTTCGATGGCGGCGTAGACGGCGTCCAGGTAGGCGGCGTCCGGGCACAGCAGGATGGCCTGGGCGAGTTCGTCGTGTTCGGCCTGGGAAAACAGGTCGATCGCCAGCCAGTCGGCGGGCGTGCTGCCGTCGGCCACGATCAGGATTTCGGACGGGCCGGCGATCATGTCGATGCCGACGGTGCCGAACACGCGCCGTTTGGCGGCGGCCACGTAGGCGTTGCCCGGCCCGACGATCTTGTCCACGGCGGGCAGGGTCTGGGTGCCGTAGGCCAGCGCCCCGACAGCCTGGGCGCCGCCGATGGCAAAGACGCGGTCCACGCCGCCCAGCGCAGCGGCGGCCAGGACCATGGGGTTGCGCGTGCCGCCAGGCGTGGGAGTGACCATGATCAGTTCGGGCACGCCGGCGACTTTGGCCGGAATGGCGTTCATCAGCACGGATGACGGGTAGGCGGCTTTGCCGCCTGGCACATACAGGCCCACGCGGTCCAGCGGGGTGATCTGCTGGCCCAGCATCGTGCCGTCGGCTTCGGTGTAGGTCCAGGTCTCGGCGCGTTGGCGGTCGTGATAGCGGCGCACCCGGTCGGCGGCGGCTTCCAGTGCCGTGCGCTGGTCTGCGGGCAGGTTGTCCAGGGCCGACAGCCAGTCGGCGCGGGGGATTTCCAGCGCGGCCAGATGATCGGCCTGCACCCGGTCAAAACGGGCGGTGTAATCGAGCACCGCGGCATCGCCCCGTGTTTGCACGTCGTGCAGGATGTCGCGCACCGTGGATTCAATGGTTTCGTCCTGCGAGGCATCGTAGGCCAGCAGGCGGGTCAGGTCCGCGTCGAAATCAGCGGAGCGGGCATCCAGGCGGTTGATCAGAGACATGACGGCAATATGGGTGTAAATGCCTATCTTACCGAATTTGCGCAGGGGCGGCGGGGCTTAGGCCATTTGCGCGGAAGCTTGGGCAAAGGCGTCCAGAAACGGCTGCAGGCGCGGGCCGTGCATTTTCAGGGCAGCTTGGTTGACGATCAGGCGCGACGAGATCTGGCGGATTTCCTCGACTTCGACCAAATGGTTGGCGCGCAGCGTGCCGCCCGAGGACACCAAGTCGACAATGGCATCGGCCAAGCCGACCAGCGGCGCCAGTTCCATGGAACCGTAGAGCTTGATGATGTCCACGTGCACGCCCTTGGCGGCGAAGTGCTCGCGGGCGGCGCGCACGTATTTGGTGGCGATGCGCAGGCGTGAGCCCTGTCGCACGGCGGTCTGATAGTCGAAGCCTTCCGGGGCGGCGACGCACAGCCGGCAACGAGCGATGTTCAGGTCGATGGGCTGATACAGGCCGCCGGGGTGCTGGGCCATGTGTTCGTGCAGCACGTCCTTGCCGGCGATGCCGAAATCCGCTGCGCCATATTGCACATACGTAGGCACGTCAGACGCGCGCACGATGATGATGCGCAGGGCGTCGGAATCGGTCGGCAGGATCAGTTTGCGCGACGTTTCCGGGTTTTCCGGCACGCCCACGCCCGCAGCTGCCAGCAGCGGCAGGGTCTCTTCGAAGATACGGCCTTTGGACAGGGCCAGGGTCAGCGGGGCTTGTGCCATTGTGTGCCTATTGAATGCGTTGGATGTCTGCGCCCAGCGCCTGGAGCTTGTGTTCCATGCGCTCGTAGCCCCGGTCCAGGTGATAGATGCGTTCCACTGTGGTCTGGCCCTGAGCGGCCAGGCCGGCGATGACCAGGCTGGCGGATGCGCGCAGATCCGTGGCCATGACCGTGGCGCCCAGCAGGCCCTGATGGCCCTGGACGACGGCGGTATGGCCGTCGATCTCGATGTCCGCCCCCATGCGGCAGAGTTCCTGCACGTGCATGTAGCGGTTCTCGAAGATGCTTTCAGTGATGACGGCGGTGCCGTCGGCCAGGGTGTTCAGCGCCATCAGTTGCGCTTGCATATCGGTGGGAAAGCCGGGGTATTCGCTGGTGCGAAAGCCGGTGGCGCGGGGGCGGCCCGTCATGCGGGCGCGGATCCAGTCCGGGCCGGTGGTGATGTCCAGCCCGGCGTCGCGCAGTTTGTCCAGCACGGCGCCCAGGGTGTCGGGGGCCGCGCGGCGCAGCGTGATGTCGCCCCCCGTGGCGGCGACGGCGCACAGGAAGGTGCCGGCTTCGATGCGGTCGGGCACCACGCGGTGATGCGCGCCGTGCAGGCGTTCCACCCCCTCGATGACGATGCGGTCGGTGCCGTGGCCTTCGATGTGGGCGCCCATGGCAATCAGCAGGCGGGCCAGATCCACGACTTCGGGTTCGCAGGCGGCGTTTTCCAGCACGGTCCGGCCCTCGGCCAGGGTGGCGGCCATCAGCAGGTTTTCCGTGCCCGTGACCGTGACCATATCGGTCAGGATGTTGGCGCCGCGCAGGCGGTCGGCATCGGCCACGACGAAGCCGTGCTCGATGCGGATGCGGGCGCCCATCGCGGCCAGCCCCTTGATGTGCTGGTCCACCGGGCGCTGGCCGATGGCGCAGCCGCCCGGCAAGCTGACCTTGGCGCGGCCAAAGCGCGCCAGCAGCGGCCCCAGCACCAGGATGGAGGCGCGCATGGTCTTGACCAGCTCGTAGGGCGCTTCCTGGCTGTGAATCTGGTCGGCCTGCAGCGTGACCTGCTCGTTGCCTGGCCGGTGCGTCTGCATCCCCATGCGTTCGAGCAAGGTCAGGGTGGTGCCGATGTCGCGCAAGGCCGGGATATTGTCCAGCACCAGCACTTCATCGGTGAGCAGCGCGGCGCACAGGATCGGCAGGGCGGCATTTTTCGCGCCGGAGATGGTGATTTCCCCGTGCAGCGGGCGTCCGCCCTGGATGATGAGTTTATCCATTGTTTTCCTGGGCGGCGGCATATTCCGCCGGGGTGAGATTGCGCATCGACAGCGCGTGGATTTCTGCGCGCATGCGATCGCCCAGAGCCTGATAGACCGTGCGGTGGCGGGCCAGAGTGTTCTGACCCTCGAAGACCTTGCTGACGATCAGGGCCTCGAAGTGGGCGCCGTCGCCGTAGACTTCCAGGTGTTCGCAATCCAGGTGGTCGGCGATGTATTGACGGACGTGATCGGGGGTCGGCTGCATGGCTGCTTAACTCCGTAATTTGTAGCCCCGCGCCAGCAGACGCAGGGCGAACAGACTCAGGACCACGGCAACGGACAGCACCACGGCTAGCCCGTGCCAGGGAGAAACGTCGGATACGGCGAAAAAGCCGTAGCGGAATCCGTCGATCATGTAGAACACGGGATTCCAGCTCGACACGGCCTGCCAGAAAGGCGGCAGACTGTGGATGGAATAGAACACGCCGGACAGAAAGGTGGCCGGCACGATCAGGAAATTCTGGAACGCCGCCAGCTGGTCGAATTTTTCCGACCACAGGCCGGCGATCAGCCCCAGCGTACCCAGGATCCAACAGGACAGGATGGCGAAGACCAGCAGCCAGACGGGTTCTGTGACCGGCAGCCGCATGAAGAACAGGGCCACTGCCCAGATACAGACGCCGACGGCCAGGCCGCGCACGACGGCGGCCACCAGATAGGCGGCAAAAATCTGCCGATGGGAAAAGGGCGGCAGCAGCACGAAGATCAGGTTGCCGGTGATGCGGCTTTGGATCAGAGAGGATGAGGGGTTCGCAAAGCTGTTTTGCAGCATGCTCATCATGATCAGGCCGGGAATCAGGAAGGCGGTGTAGGACAGGCTGCCGTAGACCTGCACTCGGTCTTCCAGCACGTGGGAAAAGATCAGCAGGTAGAGCAAGGCCGTCACGACCGGGGCGGCGATGGTCTGTGTGCCGACCTTCCAGAAGCGCATCAGTTCCTTGTGCAGCAGCGTCGGGAACCCTGATCCCATCGCGGGGCGGGTCTGGGTGACGGGGCGGATCATAGTTCGGCTTCCAGCAGGGAATCGTCGTGCATGATGTGCACGAAGGCGTCTTCCAGGTCGGCGCCGCCGAACCGGGCCATCAGGGCCTGGGTGGTGTCCAGCGCCACGACGTGGCCGGATTTCAGCATGGCCACGCGCCCGCACAGGGATTCGGCTTCTTCCAGGTAGTGTGTGGTCAGCAGGATCGTGTGGCCCGCCTGGTTCAGGCGGGTGATGAAGTCCCATAGCGTGCGGCGCAGGTCGACGTCGACGCCCGCCGTGGGTTCGTCCAGGATGATGACGGGCGGGCGATGAACCAGCGCCTGCGCGACCAGCACGCGGCGCTTCATGCCGCCCGACAGGGCGCGCATATTGGTGTCGGCCTTGTCCAGCAGGCCCAGGTTGTCCAGCACCTCGTCGATCCAGTCGTCATTGTGGCGCAGGCCGAAATACCCCGATTGCAGGCGCAACGTTTCGCGCACGGTGAAAAAGGGGTCGTAGACGATTTCCTGGGGGACTACGCCCAAGGATTGACGGGCGAGGCGGAAATCTTTGACGACATCGTAGCCGCAGACTCGCGCGCTGCCTGTGGTGGCTGTCGCCAGGCCGGCCAGAATGGAAATCAGGGTGGTTTTGCCGGCGCCGTTGGGACCGAGCAGGCCGAAAAATTCACCATGTTCGACGGTCAGGGTGACGTCGTGCAGCGCCTGGAATCCAGTGGGTGCAGGGCGGCCTGTGAGCCGGTCGCGCAAGGATGGGCGAGCGGGCGCGTAGATTTTGGAGACGTGTTGCAGATCGAGAGCGGGCATGTGCAGGCAACGGCGCTTCGAAATGAGCGCCATTGAACATTATAAGCGGTGATCCCGGAACCTGGTCCGGGGCGTGTCGGCCAGCCGCCTTATTGTCCGCTTTTCGCGTTCAAGGCCTTGATCAGCCCGTCGATGCCGCTGCGGCCGATTTCTTGCGCGAACTGGTTGCGGTAGTTCTGGATCAGCCAGATGCCTTCGACGTTCAGGTCATAGACTTTCCAGCCCGCGTCGGTCTGCTCCAGCCGGTAGTCTACCCCGATCGATGGGCTATTGGGCTGAGAAACGGAGGTGCGCACGACGGCGTCGTTGCTTTGTGTGTCGCCGCGGAAGGGCAGCAGCGTGATGGTGGTGCTGGGCGTCACGCGGGTGAACGCGCCGCTGTAGGTGCGGATCAACGTGCCGGTGAACGCTTTGACCAAGTCGGCTTGTTGCTGTTCCGAGGCCTGGCGCCAGTGGCGACCGGCGGCGAGCCGGGTGGTTTTGTTCATGTCCACGTAGGGCAGCGCATACTGGCGCACCAGCGCGGTGATGTGACTGGTATCGCCTTGCAGGGCTTTTGGGTCGGCCTTGACGGCGTCCAGCATATTATTGGCCACTGCGCCCAGGAATACGTCGGGTGTTGCTTTGGCATCGACGGGGCGTTGGGCTTGCGCAGCCGGCAGCAGCCCCAGAGACAGGCAGATGCCCAGCAAAGATATGCGGGCGGCGCGGTGCAGATTGGAGAAAGAAAAAAAGGTCATCGTTCGAGGCTCCAGGGGGCGTCGGGAAGGGTCTCCAGCGCTTGTATTCTGCCGACCCGCCGACGAGACCGGGGTCTGACCGGCAGGGTGCTTAGTGGGCGGTGTCGACTTCCGGGTCGTCGTATACGGGCAGGTTGTCAGCAGGATCGGCTTGATTCAGCGTGTCTTCGGTGCTGGCGCGTTCGCCCTGTGCACGGCTATCCAGCATAGCCTTGCGACGCTGCAAATAGGCATCGCGGATGAAACTGTATCTGTCCAGCGCGATCTGGTCTACCAGGCGGTCGGCTTCCAGCAGATTGGCGCGTGTGTCGACGATGTACAGGCCCAGGAGGGAGTTGCGAACCGGCACATTATCGATGGCGAAGACAGCGGCGGTCGGGGTCACAGGCGCCGTCAGGGTGACGGCGGTGCCGACGCTGTCGCGCACCGTGCTGGGGCCCAGGAAGGGCAGGACAAAGTACGGCCCTTGACCGAAACCCCAGACGCCTAGCGTCATGCCGAAGTCGTTGGGAATCTTGCGCGCGCCGTGCATCGAGGCAATGTCGATACAGCCGCCCAGGCCGGCCGTGGTGTTGAACAACACGCGTCCGAAGGTGTCGACGAAGTCGCGGCCACGGCCTTGCAACAGGCTGTTGATACCGGACCAGACATCGCCCAGGTTGCTGAAGATATTGTGGACACAGGTGCGCACCGGGCGCGGTGTGACGGTTTCGTAGCCGGTGGCGATCGGCTTGAGCACTGCGCGGTCCAACGTGTCGTTGAAGCTGTACATGCCCCGGTTATAGGATTCCCACGGATCGTTGGGGGAGGGCTGGGGCACCTGGGCGCAGCCCGCCGTCAATGCCACGGCTGCCAAGGCCAGCGCGGTACGCGCCTTGCGGGGTCTATGGAGGTGAGGCGGATGCGAGGGAGCAGTCGTGGTCATGTGGGATCGAGAACGGTAGGGAGGCAGCCGGTCCGGCTGACTGCGTCCGCATTGTAACCTTTGTTATCCGGGCGGACGCATCTGTTGCGTGATCGCTGCGGCGCGGGAATAGGGCGATTGGAGGCAGTGTCAGTGGGTTTGTTCAGCCGCAGGCGCGGCCGATGAACCTTCTTTTTCAGCCGAGTTGTACAGGAATTTGCTGATCAGGTCTTCCAGCACGACCGCGGATTGGGTGAACTGGATCGCGCCGCCATCGGCCAGGTTCTTGTCCTCGCCGCCCGGCGTCAGGCCGATGTACTGTTCGCCCAGCAGTCCCGAGGTCAGGATGGATGCCGAGGTGTCGGTCGGGAATTGATAGCTTTGTTCCAGGTCCAGCGCCACCGTGGCCTGGAAGCGCTGATTGTCGAAGCCGATCGAGGCCACGCGCCCGACGACGACCCCGCTGCTTTTCACGGGAGCGCGGACTTTCAGGCCGCCGATATTGTCGAAATGGGCCTGGATCCGGTAGGTGGGAGCAAAGGAAAAGGAGCTCATGTTGCCGGCCCGCAAGGCCAGAAACACCAGAGCGATCAGGCCTAGCAGAATGAACAACCCAACCCAGAAATCGGTTTTTTCGCGTGTCATGAAATGATCCTTAGTGCGCAAACATCAGCGCCGTCAGCAGGAAATCCAGCCCCAGCACGGCCAGTGCGCCGCTGACGACCGTGCGCGTCGTGGCGCGTGATACCCCTTCAGGGGTGGGTAAGGCAGTCCAGCCCTGGTGCAGGGCGATGAGCGTGACCACGATGCCGAAGACCAGGCTCTTGATGACCCCGTTGAGGACGTCGCTGATGACGTCCACCCCGCCTTGCATCTGCGACCAGAAGGCGCCGGGGTCTATGCCGATCAGCACCACCCCGACGAACCAGCCGCCCAGGATGCCGACCATGGAAAAGACGGCGGCCAGCACCGGCATGGCGATGACGCCGCCCCAGAAGCGTGGCGCCAGTACCCGGCGGATCGGGTCGACGGCCATGACTTCCATGGCGGACAGTTGCTCGCCGGCTTTCATCAGGCCGATTTCGGCGGTCAGCGAGGTGCCTGCGCGCCCGGCGAACAGCAGGGCGGTGACGACCGGCCCCAGTTCGCGGGTCAGTGACAGCGCCACCAGCAGGCCCAGGGCTTCTTCCGAGCCGTAGCGGTTCAGGGTGTAATAGCCCTGCAGCCCCAGCACAAAGCCCACGAACAGGCCCGAGACGCCGATGATCAACAGAGAATGGTTGCCGATGAAGTGCACCTGCTGGATGGTCAACCTGGGCCGGCGCCACAGGATGCTGCTGCGGGCCAGAATGGCCCCAAACAGGCGGGCGAAGGCCCCCAGACCCGTCAGCATGGCGATGAAGCCATGTCCCAGGGTCGCGATGCGGCGCGACAGCGCGTTCATGCCATCCCCCGTCGGGCCGCCAGCCAGCGTTCGAAAGCAGGGGTCAGCGGATAGTGAAAGGCGATCGGGCCGTCTGGCCGACCCTGTAGGAACTGCTGCAGATAGTCGTCCTGGGAAGCGGACAGTTCCGCTGGGGCGCCCTGGGCCATCAGGCGGCCCTGGCCGATCAGATAGACCTGATCCACGATGGCGAAGGATTCCGCTACATCGTGCGTGATCAGGATGGAGGCGCAGCCCAGTTTGTCCGTCATGTCGCGGATCAGCTGCGCCGTGATGCCCAGAGAAATCGGGTCCAGACCGGCGAAGGGTTCGTCGTACAGGATGAGCTCGGGTTCCAGCACCACCGCGCGCGCCAGGGCGACGCGCCGCGCCATGCCGCCGGAAATTTCCGCGATGCGCAGATGCGCCGCATGGCGCAGGCCGACGGCCTGGAGTTTGTCCAGTACGCGTTCGAGAATCTGTTGTTCGGAAATGCAGGTGTGCTCGCGCAAAGGGAAGGCGACGTTTTCAAAGACGTCCAGATCGGTGAAGAGCGCGCCGCCCTGAAACAGCACCCCCATGCGCTGGCGGATTTTGCGCAGTTGTTCGCCTTGCAGGGCGGCCATGCTGCGGCCAAAGACGGTGATGTCACCCGCTTGCGCCGGTAGCTGACCCGTGACCGCTCGCAGCAGCGTGGTCTTGCCCGAGCCCGAGCCGCCCATCATGGCCACGACTTGCCCCGGCATGACCTGCAGGTCGATGTCGCGCAGCACCGTGAATTCTCCGTAGCCCAGCGAGACGCCGGCGAAGGTCACGAGAGGATCGGGGGGCGTGGTCATAAGGATGGGTCTGGCCTCTTTTTTCCTATCGAAAGAATTGTACCTGCTATAGCGTTTGCGCTGCTGCCGGCTCACGCGACCGGGTGCGGCAGAGGCGTCTGGTGCGGCGTGCCCGGCGGCTGCAACCGCTATCATCGCTGGTGCAGGGAACTTTTCCCGGCGCCGTGCGTTGGAGCATATGTGAGTATGGATGCCGACCCTGACGAGACCCAATATGCGCTGCGTGCCGGCGCAGGGGACCAGCATGCCTTTTCCTGGCTGGTCAAGCGCCATCAGGGGGCCGTGCACCGCTATCTGGCGCGGATGACGGGGCTTCCAGAGACGGCGCGCGAACTGGCGCAGGATACGTTCGTGCGCGCGTTCCGGGCGATGCCGTCCTGGCGCCCGGAGGCGCGTTTTCGGACTTGGTTGTTTCGCATTGCGCATAATCTGGCGCTGGACCATCTGCGCCGGGCGAAGCGCGTGGTGTTCGAGCCGCTGGATGACGGCCTGGAGACCCCGGACCCGGCGCCCGGCCCCGAGCAGCAGCTGGAAGCCCAACAGCGGATACGGCAGCTGGAGACGGCGCTGGCCGCGTTGCCGGCGGCGCACCGTGAAATCCTGCTGTTGCGAGAGATCGAGGGCATGTCCTACGAGGACATCGCACAGACTCTGGAATTGAACCCTGGCACCGTCAGATCCCGCCTGGCTCGCGCGCGAGCGGCCTTGTTGGCCGTTTTGCGTCATCATTAGGAGAACCCCATGCCTTGCCCCAGAACCGTCCTGTTGTCGGCCTGCCTGGATCCGGAATGGACCGGGCCGCGCCGTCAGCTGATCACCCGGCATGTCCAGACGTGCCCCCTCTGCGCGGCGGAACTGGATGTCCTGCGAGCTCTGTCCGCAGATCTGCAGGCCTTGCCCTCGCCCGTGCTGGAGCACGATTTTTCCCGCCCCTATACGGCGCCGCCACCAGCCCGGCATGATCTCTGGTCCTGGATCGGACGGCGCTGGGTCGCCTGGATGCCGCTGGGCCTGACGGCGGCGGCGTCGCTGCTGGTGGGCGTTGGCCTGGCGGATGTGTCCTGGACGCCGGTTGCTTCTTCTCGACCGGCGGCGGTGGATATGCGGCTGAGTCTTTTCAACCCGGTGCCGCCTGGCGGCTTGTGCGCCGCCGCGGAACTGTGTGGCACACCCAAGGAACGATCATGAATGGCCGAATGATAAAAATGCTGTGCGTCCTGTCCCTGGCCCTGAATGTGGGGTTCATCGGCATGGCTGCTTACCGGTACGGATCGGCGGTCGGGGCGGCGCAGCCAGCGCCGGCCTCGCTGGCGGATCGCTTGGCGCTGGATGCGGATCAGCGGGCTGCTTGGCAGGCGCTGGAGTCCCCGTTCTTGCAGGATCTCGCGGCCAATTGGGCGGATATCCGCGTGTTGCGCCAGACCTTGCTGGATGAAGTTTTCGCGGACCATCCGGATGAGCGCAAGCTGGCGGCGTTGCAGGCGCGCATCGCGGCTTTGCAGGATGGACAGCAAAAGCGCGTGATTGCCCAACTGCTGGCCGAGCGCGAGGTGCTGAATGCCGGCCAGCGGTCTGCGCTGAAGTCCCTGCTGCTGCAGGAGTATGGCGAGCAGGCATCACAGGCGGAACACCTGCATCGCTGAGCACCGCGCGCCCTTGCATGCCTGCGTGTGCGAAACATGCGGAATGCCAGGCAGGAGGCGGGGGAAGAGGAACTTTTTTCGGTGCGGCGCGTTGATAGAGATGTCATCTCGACATTTCCATCCATTCAGACAGGAATCGACTCATGAAAACGCACTTCTCCCGCCTTGCCCTGATACTGGCGCTGGTTGCTCCCGTGGCGGGCGGGCCTGCCTTCGCCGCCGATGCCCATCATCATGATGCGGCCTCCGCTGCCCCCTTGACGTTGAACCACGGCCAGAAGTGGGAAACCGACGCCCCCCTGCGCCTGTCGATGGGCAAGCTGACGCAAGCCGTCGGCACCGCGCTGCCGGCGGCGCACGCCGGCAGGCTTAGCGATGCGCAATATGATGCCTTGGGCGCGCAGGCCAATCAGGAATTCGCCTACATCGTTGAACACTGCAAGCTTGCCCCCGAAGCGGACGCGGCCTTGCACGTTATCCTGGCCGACATGATCAGCGGCACCGAAGCGGTGAGCGGCAAGCAGGCCGGGCAATCCCGCGCCTCCGGCGTGGTGCAGCTGGCGCAGGCCTTGAACCGCTACGGCGAGTATTTCGACCATCCCGGCTGGCAAGACGTCAGCATTCCGCAGCACTAATCCGCCGCCCTCGCAGCTGCCTGCCTTAGCGAGGCAGTTGCGAGGAACCCATCAGATATTCGTCTACCGAGCGGGCGCATTGACGGCCTTCGCGGATGGCCCAGACCACCAGCGATTGACCGCGCCGCATGTCGCCGGCGGCAAAGACCTTGGTCTGCGAGCTGCAGTAGTCATCGGTGTTGGCCTGTGCATTGCCGCGACCATTCACCTCGACACCGAAGGCATCCAGCACCGCGCGCACCGGCGCGACGAAGCCCATGGCCAACAGCACCAGGTCGGCCTGGATGTCGAAGCGGGAATCCTTGACCTCGCGCATCTTCATCTGGCCGGTGGCCTTGTCCTTGAGCCATTCCAGGCGGGTGGCCACCAGCTTTTCGACTTTGCCGCCTTTGCCCTCGAAGGCCTGGGTGCCGACCGCCCAGTCGCGCTGGCAGCCTTCGTCGTGGGACGAGGACGTGCGCAGCTTGATGGGCCAGTACGGCCAGGTGAGCATCTTGTTTTCTTCTTCGGGCGGGCGGAACATCAGTTCGAATTGCGTGACCGAGGCCGCACCCTGACGGTTGCTGGTGCCCACGCAGTCCGACCCGGTATCGCCGCCGCCGATGACCACCACGTGCTTGCCTTTGGCGTTGATGGGCTTGGCGATGCGGTCGCCGTGGTTGATTTTGTTCTGCTGGCGCAGGAAATCCATGGCGAAATGCACGCCGCGCAGCTCACGTCCGGGGACCGGCAGGTCGCGGGGCTGTTCGCTGCCGCCGGCCAGCACCACGGCGTCGTGTTGGGCCAGCAACTCGTCGGGCGTGATGACGGTCAGGCCGTCGTCGGCGTCTTCAGCCCGCCCCACATAGGTGGATGGCAGGAATTCCACGCCTTCGGATTCCATCTGCGCCAGACGCCGATCGATGTGGGTCTTTTCCAGCTTGAAGTCGGGAATGCCGTAACGCAGCAAGCCGCCGATGCGATTGCTCTTTTCATAGACCGACACGCTGTGGCCGGCGCGCGCCAGCTGTTGGGCACAGGCCAGGCCGGCAGGCCCCGATCCCACGATGGCGACCTTTTTGCCGGTCTTGCGGGCCGGGGGCTGAGGGACAACCCAGCCTTCCTGCCAGCCGCGTTCGATGATGGTGTGTTCGATGGACTTGATGCCCACTGCGGTGTCGTTCAGATTCAGGGTACAGGCGGCCTCGCAGGGCGCGGGACAGATGCGGCCCGTGAATTCCGGGAAATTGTTGGTGGACAACAGCGTGTCCAGGGCGCGCTTCCAGTCCTGTTTGTAGACCAGGTCATTCCAGTCGGGGATGATGTTGTTGACCGGGCAGGCGTGGGTGCAGAACGGCACCCCGCAGTCCATGCACCGGGCGCCCTGGATGCGGGCTTCCTCGTTTGTCAGCGGCGAGATGAATTCCTTCCAGTGTCGCAGACGGCTGGCGGGCGCTTCGTAGGCCGGCTTGACCCGGTCAAATTCCATGAAACCAGTGATTTTTCCCATGATGCGGTATTCCTTCAGGCTGCCAGTGCGCGGGATTGGGCGGCTTGCCACAGCTCGCCCAAGGCGCGGCGATATTCGGTCGGGGTGACTTTGACAAAGGCGCGGCGGGCCTGATTCCAGTCGTCCAGGATTTCCCGGGCGCGGAAGCTGCCGGTGTGGCGGAAATGGTTTTCCACCAGACGGCGCACGATGGTTTCGTCGGTTTCACGTTCGCTGTCGTGGCTCTGGTGGTGCCAGAACTGGACGTCGCCCGCCTGTTGCTGAGCCTGGTGGGTGCTCATGGGCTCGAGCTGCACCATGTCCGGATTGCAGCGCCGTGCGAAGGCCTGTTCCGGGTCCCAGACGTAGGCCACGCCGCCGGACATGCCCGCGGCGAAATTGCGCCCGGTTTCGCCCAGGACGACGACGGTGCCGCCCGTCATGTATTCGCAGCCGTGGTCCCCGGTGCCTTCGACGACGGTGACGGCGCCGGAATTACGCACGGCGAAACGTTCGCCCGCCACGCCGTTGAAGTAGGCCTCGCCGCCGGTGGCGCCATACAGCACGGTGTTGCCGGCGATGATGTGATCCGGCCCGAAGCCGCGGAAGTCATTGGGCGAGCGCACGATCAGGCGTCCGCCCGACAGACCCTTGCCGACGTAGTCGTTGGCTTCGCCGACCAGGTCCAGGGTGACGCCGTGCGCCAGGAAAGCGCCGAAGCTCTGGCCCGCCGCGCCGTTGCACTGGATGTGGATGGTGTCGTCGGGCAGGCCTTCGTGACCGTAGCGCCGGGCGACCTCGCCCGAGAGCATGGCGCCGATGGTGCGGTTGCGGTTGCGCACCGGCGTGATGAAGGACACCTTTTCCCCGCGTTCCAGGGCGGCCTTGCTGCGTTCGATCAGTTGATGGTCCAGAGCGTGTTCCAGGCCGTGATTTTGGGCCTGGGTCTGATGCACGGGATCGTCCGTCTGTACCTGATGGAAGATGCGGCTGAAGTCCAGGCCGTGGGCTTTCCAGTGACTGATGCTTTTGCGCATGTCCAGCAAGTCCACGCGACCGATCAGTTCGTCAAAGGTGCGAATGCCCAGCTGGGCCATGATTTCCCGGACTTCCTCGGCGACGAAGAAGAAATAGTTCACGACGTATTCGGGCTTGCCATTGAATTTCTTGCGCAGCACCGGGTCCTGGGTCGCCACGCCCGTCGGGCAGGTATTCAGGTGGCATTTGCGCATCATGATGCAGCCTTCGACAATCAGCGGCGCCGTGGCGAAGCCGACCTCGTCGGCGCCCAGCATGGCGGCGATGGCCACGTCGCGCCCGGTCTTCATCTGGCCGTCGGCTTGTACGCGGATGCGGCTGCGCAGGCGGTTCAGCACCAGCGTCTGCTGGGTTTCCGCCAGGCCCAGTTCCCAGGGGATGCCGGCATGCTTGATGGACGAGACCGGGGATGCGCCCGTGCCGCCATCGTGGCCGGCGATCACGACATGGTCGGCCTTGGCTTTGGCCACACCGGTGGCGACCGTACCCACGCCGACCTCGGCGACCAGCTTCACGGAAATAGACGCGCGTTCATTGACGTTCTTCAGATCGTGGATCAGCTGGGCCAGATCCTCGATGGAATAGATGTCGTGGTGCGGCGGGGGCGAGATCAGCCCCACGCCCGGCACGGAATAGCGCAGCTGGGCGATGTAGTCGGTGACCTTGTGGCCTGGCAGCTGGCCGCCTTCGCCAGGCTTGGCGCCCTGGGCCATCTTGATCTGGATCTGGTCGGCGCTGCACAGGTATTCAGCCGTGACGCCGAAGCGTCCGGACGCCACCTGTTTGATGCGCGAGCGCAGCGAGTCGCCCGCCGCCAGCGGAATGTCGGCCACGATGCGGTCCTCGCCCAGGACCGAGGCGATCGAGTCGCCCTTGCGCACGGTGGGTTTGCCGGCGCGCATTTCGGCGCGATAGCGCAGGGCGTCTTCGCCGCCTTCACCGGTATTGGATTTGCCGCCGATGCGGTTCATGGCTACGGCCAAGGTGGCATGGGCCTCGGTGGAAATCGAGCCCAGCGACATGGCGCCGGTGGCGAAGCGTTTGACGATTTCCTTGGCGGGTTCGACTTCGGACAAGGGAATCGCCTGGGCCGGATCGACGCGGAATTCAAACAAGCCGCGCAGCGTCATGTGGCGGCGCGATTGGTCGTTGATCAGCTGGGCGTATTCCTTGAAGGTGGAATAGTTGTTGGCGCGGGTGGCATGCTGCAGCTTGGCGATGGAATCCGGCGTCCACAGATGCGCTTCGCCCCGGATGCGGAAGGCGTAGTCGCCGCCTTCGTCCAGACGGTCGGCCAGAATGGGGTTGTTGCCAAAGGCGGCTTGATGCGTGCGCAGGGCTTCTTCCGCCACCTGGAAGATATCGATGCCTTCGATGTTGCTGGGCGTGCCGGTGAAGTATTTTTTCACCAGACTGCTATGCAGGCCGACGGCCTCGAAGATCTGCGCCCCGGTGTAGGACATATAGGTCGAAATGCCCATTTTGGACATGACCTTCTTGAGGCCCTTGCCGATGGCATGGATATAGTTGTCCGTGGCTTTGGCCGGATCGGCCATCCCCGCCAGCGATTCCAGCGCCAGCCAGGGGTGCACGGCCTCGGCGCCGTAGCCGGCCAGCAGCGCGAAATGATGGGTTTCCAGCGCCGAACCGGTTTCCACGATCAGGCCGGTCTTGGTGCGCAGCCCCGCGCGGATCAGATGCAGGTGAATGGCGGATGTGGCCAGCAGCGCCGGAATGGCCACATGCTCGGCGTCCACTTTGCGGTCGCTCAGCAGCAGGATGTTGTTGCCGCTGCGCACGGCATCGGCTGCCGTGGCGCACAGGGACGCCAGACAGGCTTCGATGCCTTCGCGGCCCCAGGCGACCGGGTAGGTGATGTCCAGTTCGCAGCAGCGGAACTTGTCGTTGGTCTGGCTGCTGATATGGCGCAACTGCGCCATCGCGGCCTGATCCAGCACGGGCTGGCTGATTTCCAGGCGCAGGGGCGGATTGACGTTATTGATGTCCAGCAGGTTGGGCTTGGGGCCGATGAAGGACACCAGCGACATGACCAACTGCTCGCGGATCGGATCGATCGGCGGGTTCGTCACCTGCGCGAACATCTGGCGGAAGTAGTGATAGAAGGGCTTGGCGCGGTCCGACAGGACGGTCAGGGGCGCATCGTTGCCCATCGAGCCGATGGCCTCCTGGCCCGTGGCGGACATGGGCTCCAGGATGAATTTGAAGTCTTCCTGCGTCCAGCCGAATGCCTGCTGACGGTCCAGCAGGCTGGCGCCGGGTACGGGCAGATCGTCGGCCTTCAGGGGCGGCAGATCGTCGAGTTTCATGCGCAGGCGTTCGATCCACTGCGGGTAGGGGTGCGCGTTGGCGAGCTGCGATTTGATTTCCGCATCTTCGATGATGCGGCCCTGCTGCAGGTCGATCAGCAACATCTTGCCGGGCTGCAGGCGCCATTTCTTGACGATGCGGTGTTCGGGAATGGGCAGCGTGCCGGCCTCGGAGGCCAGGATCACCATATTGTCGTCGGTGATCAGGTAGCGGGCAGGACGCAGGCCGTTGCGGTCCAGCGTGGCGCCGATCTGGCGGCCATCGGTGAAGGCCACGGCAGCGGGGCCGTCCCAAGGTTCCATCATGGCCGCATGATATTCATAGAAGGCGCGGCGCGACACGTCCATGTCGGCGTGCTGTTCCCAGGCCTCGGGAATCATGATCATCATGGCGTGGGCCAGGGAATAGCCGGACATGACCAGCAGTTCCAGGCAGTTGTCGAAGGTCGCCGTGTCTGACTGGCCTTCGTAGACGATGGGGTAGAGCTTGCTCAGGTCTTCGCCGAGCACGGCGGATGTCATCACGCCCTCGCGCGCCCGCAACCAGTTGAAATTGCCCTTGACCGTGTTGATTTCGCCGTTGTGCGCGATCATGCGGTACGGGTGCGCCAGCGGCCAGGCGGGAAACGTATTGGTGGAAAAGCGTTGGTGCACCAGCGCCAGCGCGGACGTCGCCCGCGTATCGGCCAGGTCGCGGTAGTACACACCCACCTGGCTGGCCAGCAGCAGGCCTTTGTAGACGACGGTGCGTACCGAGATCGACGGCACAAAATATTCCTGACCATGAGCCAGTTGCATGCGCTGGATGGCATGGCTGGCGGTCTTGCGGATGACGTAGAGTTTGCGCTCTAGTGCATCGGGGACCATGATGTCCGGCCCGCGACCGATGAACAATTGGCGGATGACGGGTTCACAGGCGCGCACGGTGGGTGACATGTCCATCGTGTGGTCGATGGGCACGTCGCGCCAACCCAGCACCACCTGGCCTTCGTCGCGCACGGCGCGTTCCAGCTCGCGCTCACAGGCCAGCCGTGAAGCGGTTTCTTTGGGCAGAAAGACCATGGCGACGCCGTAGTCGTCCGGCGGCGGCAAGGTGACGCCCAAGCCGGCCATGTCTTCGCGGTACAGCTGATCGGGAATCTGGATCAGGATGCCCGCCCCATCGCCCATCAGTTCGTCTGCGCCCACTGCGCCCCGGTGATTCAGGTTTTCCAGGATCTTCAGCGCTTGCTGAATGATGGTGTGGGTTTTGTGCCCTTCGATCTGGGCGACGAAGCCGACGCCACAGGCATCGTGTTCGTATTCGGGGCGGTAGAGACCCTGGGCGGCGGGCAGGCCGGGGAGGCGGGAAACAGGGTAGGTCATGGCAGGGCTCGCAGGGCTGAATCGCAGATGCCACCCCTAGTGGGTGGAATCTGGGTGGAATCAGAAAATTACGCTGACAAACCCGTGCCGACAATAGGTTTTTATTTGATGTGTCCCTATTTATTCTGCTTTGATATTTCTTATATTAAAAATGGGGTCGTATCAAATAATATGAAAACACTTAACATCTTTATCGATAATCGGTTTCTTTATCGGGAAAACCCTGATTGAGAGGCGCTAAAAATTCTTATCCCTGATTCAAGGTAGCGCGAGCGGTCCTGGGCCAGACCCTGCCAGACGCGGCGTCACGGCTGCGGTCGCAGATTCACCAGATAGGTGCCTTGCAGGGGGACCGCCAGGAAACGCGCATTGATGTCGCGCAGCGTGTCGGCTGGCTGGATGTCCTGGAAACGGTCGGGATGGATCCAGCGGGCCAGCGCTTCGATGAACACCACATGCAGCGGCGAATCGTTGAAGGCATGCCAGACGCCGTGGCTATTGCCGGACCGCACAGCGGGCAGAGCCCCCAGGCGATTGGAATCGATCAGGCGCTGCAGGCTGGCGCGGGCCTCGTTCTCGTCCACCCCTGCGCCGATGGCCAGCCCTTTGGCGGCGCGGGAACCTGTGCCGGTCGCCACATAGACCTGCGGCGCGCTGGCGTTGATATATTCGAAATTCAGCTTGCCGGTGGCGCTTCTCAGCACGTCGGCGCCGATGTTGCGACCGCCGGCATAGCGAACCATCTCGTTGAACGTGCCCACGCCGGGCGAGTTGCAGCAGTCCGTGCTGCCGGCGTGGGCATGGACGAAGACGGGCGGATGCCGGCCTTCCGGCAGATCGGCCAGGCGCTGGGCGATGGCCTGCATGTGCTGCTTGTAAAAGCGGATGAAATCCTCGGCCTGCGTTTCGTGGCCGATGGCTTTGCCCAAAGCCCGCAGGCTGGGGATGGTGTTGTCCAGGGGGTGTATGAAAAAGTCGATCACAATGACCGGGACTTGGGCGCTTTCGAAGCGGCGGATGAGGGGGGATTCATCGGCGGCCTGCCCTGCCTTCAGACCGGCAAAGGAGGCTGTCATCACCACCAGATCTGGTCGCAGCCCCAGCGCGCTTTCCACTGAGAACGAATCCGCCGCGTGGCGCCCGACGACGGGGACGGTGGACAGGCTGGGGAAACGCTGCAGGGCGGCCTGGTAGTCCGGCGCGAACGAGGTCTTGAATTCGTCGGACCAACCCGCCAGGATGGCGGCCGGATCCGGAGTCAGCAGGGACAGCACCTGAAAATGCCGGGCCTGAGCCAGCACCACGCGCTGTGCGGGGCCAGGCAGCGTCACCGTGCGGCCCAGAACGTCCGTGACCTGGATGGACGCGGCATTGGCCGGTGCGATGAAGGGGGCGGCCAGCATCAGCAGCAGTGCGGTCAGCGCGCCTGCAAGCCGCGCTGCGGGCCGCCCGCCGGACTGGGTCAAGGGAACTGTGCGGCGGTCATCCGGGAAGGACATGGTGAGGGTCGCCTTGAGGCCAAGGGGTTTGTCGGTCAGGCGGCAGGCTGGCACAGCCCGTCGATCAGAATGTGCCGCAGTCCGCGCGAACACGTCTCCACGCGCGCCTCGACCTGATAGACCTGGGCCAGCGCGTCGGGGGTGATGACGGTCTCGGGACTGCCGTGGCCGACCAGCTCACCCGCCTGGATCAGCAGGGCGTCGTCGCTGCGCTGCAGGGCGATGTTCAGGTCGTGCAGCACGATCAAGGTGGTCAGGCCGTGTTCCTGCGTTTCCTGGCGCAGCAGGTCCATGACGTGGCATTGGTAGTTCAGGTCCAGGGCCGATAGCGGTTCATCCAGCAGCAGCAGGCGCGGGGTGCGGATCAGGGCCTGCGCCAGTCCGACCAGCTGCTTCTGCCCGCCGGACAGTTCGTCCAGGTAATGCATCGCCAGGTGTTCGATGCCCAGCCGCGACAGCACGTGCAGGATGCGTTCCGGGCTGGCATCCTGCGCTTGCGGCGCCAGATCGGATGCGCGGGCGGCCACCAACACGGATTCAAACACCCGCAGATGCACGGCGGCAGGCAGGGATTGCGGCAGATACACGACCTGCTGCGCGCGACGTTCAAAAGACAGGCGGGTCAGATCCTGACCGTCCAGCAGCACCTGGCCGTCGGCCTTCAGCAGGCCGGCGATGGCCTTGAGCAGGGTGGACTTGCCGCTGCCATTGGGGCCGAGCAGCGAGACCACCCGGCCAGGTGCCAGGGGGCCGGCGGTCAGTTGGCGGATGATGGAGCGATGGCCGTAGGCGACCGAGAGATCCTGGATCTGCAGCATATTCAGCGGGCTTTCATGTCATTTCACCTGTCGGCGCAGCACGACGGACAGGAAAAACGGGACGCCGACCAGCGAAGTCACGATCCCCACCGGTACGATGATGCCCGGCACGATGTTCTTCGATGCAATCGAAGCCAGCGACAGGATCGTGCCGCCCACCAGGGCGCTGCCCGGCAGGTAGAAGCGGTGATCCTCGCCGAACAGGCGTCGGGCGATGTGAGGGGCGATCAGGCCGACGAAACCGATGGTGCCGACGAAGGACACCGCCAATGCCGCCAGAATGCTGATGCGCAGCAGCGAGATCAGTCGCAGGCGCGGCACGTCGATGCCGAAACTGGCGGCGCGGTCCTCGCCCAGCCGCAGCGCGGTCAGTTTCCAGGTATCGCGCAGCGACAGCGGCAGCAACAGGGCGATCACCAGCAGCAGGATACCCAGTTTGGGCCATGATGACCGGGCCAGACTGCCCATGGTCCAGAACACCAGACCCTGCAGCGCTTCGGCGCTGGCGACGAACTGCACCAGCGAGACGGCGGCATTGAAAGAAAACACCAGAGCGATACCAAACAGGATCAGGCCGGATGTGCTCATGGCCCCCCAGCGGGCGACCAGATCCAGCAGCAGAGCGGATATCAGCGCGAAGACAAAAGCATTGGCCGCCACCATCCAGGACTGTGGCACGCCGGGGAACGACAGGCCTAGCACGATGGCGAGCGAGGCGCCGAAGGCGGCGGCTGACGAGATTCCCAGGGTGAAGGGGCTGGCCAGCGGGTTGTTCAGGATGGTCTGCATTTCGCCGCCCGCCAGACCCAGCGCCAGGCCTACGGCCACGGCCATCAGCGCATAGGGCAGACGGATGTCCCAGACGATCACGCGGGTGGTCGGATCCGCTTGGGCTGGCTGGAACAGCGCGTGGCTGAGTTCCGCCCATCCCAGGCCGGAAGGCCCCAGCATGAAGTCGGCCAGGATGGAAACCAGGATGACGAGCCCCAGCAAAGCGACCAGCAGCCAGCGACGCCGGAGGAGCTGCCGGTAGTTTTCCAGTGTGGCGGGAAGGGCGGTTTGAGGAGGTTTCATGAATGAGAACCGTTTACAATCGTGCCAGTATAGAGGATCAATGATGGCTCCGTCATGACGACAGTTTCCGCCGAGTTCGAGATGCCCCTGCCCGGTGATCGCCGTTGCGTCGTGCGGTTGGCCGTGCCGCCCGGCTTGATGCCGTCGGGTGGCTGGCCGGTGGCCTATGTGCTGGATCTTAACCAGTTTGACACGATGCGCCGGGTTGCCGGGGCGGATGGCTTGCCAGGCATCCTGGTGGGAATGGCGCCACAGGTGCCGGCGCAGCGTGTCTGGGACTACACGCCCCGGTATTGGCGGCAACCACTGGTCGCCGACGATACGGTGGATGTGCAGGCGCCAATGGGGCCAGCCGGGTTCCAGGGGCCAGGTCCGCTGCCGGCTGGCGTACAGGCAGGGGCAGCCAATTGGCTGCATGCGCTGGACCAGGTCCGCGCCCGGGTCGCGGGCGATTTTCGCCTGGACCCCCGCCGCCAGGTACTGGCGGGCCACTCGCTGGGGGCCTTATTTGCACTCTATGTGCTGCTGCACAGGCCGCAGGCCTTTGAGGGCTATGTGTTGTCCAGCCCGTCGGTATGGTGGGGGCAGGGCTACGCCCGGCGTCTGGTGCGCCGACGTCTGGGCTGGCTGGAACGGCAGGGCTTGCCGGGACTGGGGTTGTCCTTGACGGTAGGGGAATATGAGCAAGGTCTCAGCCCGGCGGAAATAAGCCTGGGCGCGGAAGAGCGCGAGCGGCAGTTGCTCAAGCGCCAACGCCGCGCGATGGTCGATGGTGTGCAGGCGCTGGCGGATGATCTGGCTGGCTGCCCCGATCTGCGGCTGCGCCACGTGGTGCTATCGGGGCATATTCACCGGACTGCGCCGCAGGATGCCTTGGCGGCGGGGTGGCGGTGGCTGCTGGATAGTGAAGATCGCGGATCAGCATCAATGCCTTGAAATACTAGATTGCAAATGAGAACTATTGTCGTTTATATTCTCACGAATCTTGATAATCCTCATTCGCATCGCAAGGAAGTTTCATGCCGTTTTCAAGTCGTTCCACCCAGGCGCTGCCGACGCTGGGGCTATGTCTTTCGCTAGGACTGTTGAGCACTGCCGCGCAAGCGCAGTCCGCTACGAGCCCGGCAGACAAGGACGTGACCCAGCTGGATCGCGTCGTCGTCAAGGCCGAACAGGAACTGAAACAGACACTGGGCGCGTCCACCATCACCGCCCAGGACATCCAGAAATCCCCGCCGGCCACCGACGTGTCGGAAATTATCCGCACCATGCCGGGCGTGAACCTGACCGGCAATTCATCCAGCGGCCAACGCGGCAACAACCGCCAGATCGACATCCGCGGCATGGGGCCGGAAAACACCCTGATCCTGATCGACGGCAAACCCGTGTCCTCGCGCGGGTCGGTGCGTTTCGGCTGGCGCGGCGAACGCGACACACGCGGCGACACCAACTGGGTGCCGCCCGAACAGATCGAGCGCATCGAAGTCCTGCCCGGACCGGCTGCCGCCCGCTACGGCAACGGTGCAGCGGGCGGGGTGGTGAACATCATCACCAAGCCGCCTGCGGATAAGTTGAGCGGGTCTGTGTCCGTCTATGGCAACCTGCCCGAACACAGCGACGAGGGCTCGACCAGTCGCACGACCTTCAGCCTGACTGGCCCGATCTCCGACAGCCTGGATTTCCGCCTGGGCGGCAGCATGGCGAATTTCCAGGGGGATGCGTACGACATCAACCAGGACCATGCTTCCTTACGCGGGGGTAGCAACAAGGGGACCTTCCCCGCCGGTCGAGAAGGCTTCAAGAGTCGTGACGTCAATGGCGTGCTGAGCTGGAAGCCCGCCGCCGGTCACAAGATCGACTTCGAGGCCGGCTACGGGCGTCAGGGCAACATCTATGTGGGCGATACGCAGAACACCAACACCAATGACATGGTGAAGCGTGAACTGGGCGGCGAGACGAATCGCGTCTATCGTCAGGCCTACTCCATTACTCACAATGGCGATTGGAATGCGGACACGCACACGCTGAGCTATCTGCAGTATGAACAGAGCCGCAATACCCGTCTGCTGGAAGGTCTGGCCGGCGGTACCGAAGGCGCGTTCAACGACCCCGCCAATCCCAAGGTAAATGACGGCGGTTACGGCGACATTGATCTGCGCACGCTGACCGCCCATACCGAACTGAACCGGCGCCTGAGTTGGGGCGGCATCGAGCAGATGGGGACCTTCGGTCTGGAATGGGTGCGCCAGGATCTGGAGGACCAGGCATCGGATCTGGCCGCGCGCAACAGTCCGAGCGCAAAGATGCCCAAGGTGCCCTTCGCGTACAACCCCAAGGTGCATGCCAACATCTATTCCGTATTCGCCGAAGACAATCTGTACGTCGGTGACCGCTGGACCGTGACGCCCGGCCTGCGCTTTGACCATCACAGCATCCAGGGCAGCAACTGGAGTCCATCATTGAATCTGTCCTACATGGTCAACGACCAGTGGACGGTGAAGGCCGGAATCGCCCGGGCGTACAAGGCGCCTAACCTGTACCAGAGCAATGCCGGATATCTGTTGTACAGCGCGGGCAATGGCTGCTGGGGCAATGCGCCGGGGGGCACGGAAGGCTGCTTCCTGCTGGGGAACCCGGATCTGAAGGCGGAAACCAGCATCAACAAGGAACTGGGCGTCGAATTCCGCAGCCCGGACGGGCTGGGCGCCAGCCTGACCTATTTTCACAATGACTATCGTGACAAGATCGAGGCGGGACGCACCGCTATCGATTCTTTCGTCGGGAGCACCAAGCTCAAGCAGAACGTCTTCCAATGGGAAAACATTCCCCGCGCCGTCGTGCAGGGCATCGAGGGCAACCTGACCTGGCCTTTCGCGCAGGACTGGCTGTGGTCCACGAATTTCACCTACATGATCGAATCGGAGAACAAGGAGACGGGCGAGCACCTGTCCACCATCCCCGAATACACGATCAACAGCGCACTGGACTGGTCGGTGACGTCAGTCTGGTCGTTGCGCGCCAAAGCGACGGTCTATGGTGAGCAGGAAGGGCCGAAATACGATTACTACGGCCAGCCTCTGACCGGCAGCGCGACGGACAAGATTCCGCCTTATGCCGTGTTCGGCCTGAGCACGCAGTACAAGGTCAACAAGCACCTGCGGGTGACGGCGGGTGTGGACAATGTGTTCGACAAGCGCATCTTCCGCCGCGGGAACGCTATCGGGGTGAACATGGACAATGCCAACTACATTTACGGCGCCGGCGCCTACACCTACAACCAGCCTGGCCGCAGCTTTTTCATGGAAGTGACCAGCTCGTTCTGATCGATCCGTACGGGGGATTGATAAGTCCCATGTCCTCTGGTCCGGGAGGCATGGGACGTTTGAGTGGCTTGAAACGGGTTCGCTACTCTCGGTGCTTGCGAGCGCAGAGCTTAACGGGAATCTGTTTTGCCCACCATGCGCAGGATGTCGTCCAGCGCGTTGCCGCCGTTTTCCGCCAATCGGGCCAGCACGGTCTTGTGCTGCCACATGTTCATTTGCGCGGAGTCGCTCATCTTGTCTGCGGGACAGCCCAGTTCGGTTGCCAGTTCTTTACGTGCGCTAAGGCTGCTGTCCATGTCGAGCAGCTTCATGAGGTCGACGATGGATGTTTTCCAGTTCAGCTTCTGGGCATTGGCGTTGGCTTTTTGTTCCAATTGGCCGACTATGTCCACGACGGAAATTGCCTGATTGGGCGGCGCTGGATGTTGCCCGGATATCGCAGTCGTGACTACACGTCTAGGAGACTTTCCGGGGCCGCCCACGCGGCGCCGGGCTGACGCGCCGGGACGCCAGGCGTCCCAGATGCGTCAGGAAAATCCTTTCCCCCAGCGCCCATTGTCCGTGCAGGGCGGCTTCGATCTGCCGGCTTTGCCATTCAGGCAGGCCGACGGCCAGGCGCTTGCGCCAGGCCGCCTGGCGGGCGAATGGCGTGTCGCCTTCGTGCCAGTAGTCGGGGTGATCCAGCAGCCAGCCGGCAGGGTAGGCGGCGCTGGGCGCGTGTCCCGCGTGTTCTGCGGCTGAGGACCAGGGCCACTGGGTGGCAGCGGCGACCTGCTGAGTCCTGACGGCCAGCGATTCCACCCAGAGCATGGCGGGCAGGACCCAGCGCCCTGGTTCCAGCAGCGCATTATGGTAGCGGCCCGTGTAAACGCGCGTGCGTAGTAGCCCGGCCCCCATCCGCCGCCCCAGCGCCTGCATCAGGCGCGGCAGGGCCTGGGCGTCGCCCGGCGTGGCCAACAGGGTGATCTGGTCGGGCAGCGCTATCCAGGCATGAATGGCGAGAGTCGCCATGTCGGGGCCGGATGGCGCAGAGCCTGGTCGGGCGGGCCGTAAGGCCGCAAGATGATGAGGTTTGGCGCCGCGGGCGGCTTCTTCGGCCAGCCAGCCGGCGATTTTGTCCAATGCCGCTGCGGGTGTCGGTGCATCGGCAGGGGCCAGCATATGGGCGAACCGCGCATGCACCAATTGCGGGATGCGGGGGGCATACAGACGAGGAAGGCGGGCCATGTGTGTGTTGAGCGCCGTGTCTGGCTGTCGTATCCATCAAGCTCTTATTATAGAAGTCTTGCTTGCAGCCGCCGTGGCGCAGATCCGTATTCAAACGATCGTTTGAATTTTGATTTCAAATCAGCGACAATCAGAAATCGGCTTTCGGATAGAGCTTCCCGCTTTCAGGGGTTGAGACGCCAAGGAGCCGTCCATCCGGAACCTTCCATCACTGTGAGAGGACACCATATCATGCAAACCAGTCAGTCAGCCCCCCTGTTCATCCGCCGTGTGGCGGTGTGCGGCGCCGGGGTCATGGGGGCGCAGATTGCAGCCCATTGCGCCAATGCCGGCGTGCCGGTGGTGCTGTTCGATCTATCCAAGGACGACGGCCAGGGCGGCAAGAACGCCATCGTGGGCCGCGCCATCGCCCAGCTCAAAAAATTGAACCCTGCGCCCCTGGGCGTGGACAAACTGGCCGAACTGATCACCCCGGCCAATTACGACGAAGACCTGGCTTTGCTGGCGGATTGCGATGTGGTCATCGAAGCCATCGCCGAACGCCTGGACTGGAAGCGCGATCTGTACCACAAGCTGGCGCCGGCGCTGAACCCGCATGCCATCGTCGCCAGCAACACGTCCGGCTTGTCGATCACGTCCCTGTCCGAAGCCTTGCCGGAAACCTTGCGCCACCGCTTTTGCGGCGTGCACTTCTTCAATCCGCCGCGCTACATGCCGCTGGTGGAACTGATCCCCATCGCCTCCACCGAACCGGCTCTGCTGGACCATCTGGAAACCTTCCTGGTGTCGCAGCTGGGCAAGGGCGTGGTGCGTGCCAAGGACACGCCCAACTTCATCGGCAACCGGATCGGGGTGTTCGGCATCCTGTCCGTGTTTCACCATACCCAGGCGTTCGACCTGCCCTACGAGCTGGTCGATGATCTGACGGGGGTGCGTCTGGGCCGCGCCAAATCGGGTACCTATCGCACGGCGGACGTCGTCGGCCTGGATACCTTGGCGCACGTCATCAACACCATGAAGGACCAGCTGCCCGGCGATCCCTTCCATGCGCATTTCACGATCCCGCCCGTGTTGGCCGGTCTGATCGAACAGGGCGCGCTGGGCCAGAAGACCAAGGCCGGCTTCTTCAAAAAAGAAGGCAAGCAGATCCTGCGTCTGGACCCCAAGGCCGGCGAATACGTGCCGTCGGGCGAAAAGGCCGACGACGAGGTCAAGGAAATCCTGAAGGAACGCGACCCCGCCACACGCCTGCAGGCCCTGCATGATTCCGATCATCCGCAAGCCCAATTCCTCTGGGCGGTCCTGCGCGACACCTTTCATTACAGCGCCGTGCATCTGGGCGACATCGCCGACAGCGCCCGCGAACTGGATCAGGCCATGAAGTGGGGCTTCGGCCACAGCTTCGGACCCTTTGAAATCTGGCAGGCCGCCGGTTGGCAGCGCGTGGCCGGCTGGATCAACGAGGACATCGCCGCCGGCAAGGCGCTGTCGTCGGCGCCGCTGCCGGCGTGGGCCACCAGCGGCCCGGTGTGGGAATCGCAGGCCGTGCATACGCCGGCAGGGTCCTTCAGCCCCGCGCAGAATGCCTATGTGCCGCGCAGCACGCTGGCGGTCTATCAGCGCCAGATCGGCGCCCCGCGCCTGGTGGGCGAAGGTCCGGCCATTCAGCCTGCGGTCGTGTATGAAAACGACGCCGTGCTGTGCTGGACGTTGCCCGCGCCGCACCCCCAGGATGTGCTGATCACATCCTTCAAGACCAAGATGCACACCCTCAGCCCCGATGTGGTGCGCGGTGTGGTGCACGCCGTGGATCTGGCGGAGCAGGGTTACAAGGCCCTGGTCATCGGCCAATTGGAAGATCCGTTTTCGGCTGGCGCCGACCTGAAGGCCATGTTGCCGGCCTTCATGACGGGCGGCGTCAAGGCCGTCGAGCCCATCCAGAAGGAAATGCAGGACATGGTGCTGCGCCTGCGTTACGCGCAGGTGCCGGTCGTGGCGGCGGTGGCCGGTCTGGCGCTGGGCGGCGGCTGCGAATTGTCCGTGCATTGCACCCGCCGTGTCGCGCATCTGGAAAGCTATATCGGTCTGGTGGAAGTCGGTATCGGCCTGGTGCCGGGCGCCGGCGGGATCACCTACAGCGCCCGCCGGGCAGCGGAAATCCAGGCGCAATCCGCCCCGGACGCTCCCTTGCTGGCTTATGTGAAGAATTTCGTCCTGGCCGTGGCGACGGCGCGGGTATCGAAATCCGCGCTAGAGGCACGCGAAATCGGCTATCTGCGCGATTCCGATCCTATCGTCATGAACCGCCACGAGCTGCTGTATGTGGCCGTGCGCGAAGCCGCCAATCTGGCGGAACAGGGCTATCGTCCGCCGGTTGCCGCGCGCTTCCCGGTGGCGGGGCGCGACGCCATCGCCACGCTGCGGGCGCAACTGGTGAACATGCACGTGGGCGGCTACATCAGCGACTATGACTTCCATATTGGTTTGGAAGTGGCGACGGCCATTTGCGGCGGGGATGTCGATCCCGGCAGTCTGGTGGACGAGGCCTGGATGCTGAAGCTGGAACGCCAGGCCTTCCTGGGCCTGCTGGCCAATCCCAAAACACAAGAACGTATTGCCGGGCTGCTGCAAACCGGCAAGCCCGTCCGCAATTAAGGAGACCTTCGATGACTGCTCTGCAACAAGCTTATATCGTCGCTGCGACGCGCACACCCATCGGCAAGGCCCCGCGCGGCATGTATTCCCACACCCGGCCCGATGAACTGCTGGCCAAGGCCATCCAGGGGGTGCTGGCCCAGGCGCCCAATCTGGATCCGGCTGCGATCGAGGATGCCATCGTCGGTTGCGCCATTCCCGAAGGCCCCCAGGGCCTGAACGTCGCGCGTGTCGGCGTCCTGCTGGCGGGCCTGCCCCAGTCGGTGGGCGGCGTCACGGTGAACCGTTTCTGCGCCTCCGGTCTGACGGCGGTGGCCATGGCCGCGGACCGCATCCGTGTGGGCGAGGCCGACGTGATGTTGGCCTGCGGCACGGAATCCATGAGCCTGGTACCCACCATGGGCATCAACACGTCCTTCAGCCCCGATGTCTACCTGAACGATGACAATATTGGTATCGCCTACGGCATGGGTGCAACGGCGGAACAGGTCGCCGAGCGCTGGGATATTTCCCGCGCCGATCAGGATGCTTTTGCCCTGCGTTCGCATCAGCGCGCCCTGGCGGCGCAGCAGGCCGGCGAATTCACCGATGAGATGTTGCCGGTGGAAATCGTCCGCCGCCTGCCGGATCTGGTGACGGGCGAAGTGCGCGAGACCCGTCATACCGTGTCCCTGGACGAAGGCCCGCGCGCCGACACCAGCCTGGAAGCCCTGGCGCGCCTGCGACCGGTGTTCGCCGCCAAAGGCAGCGTGACGGCGGGCAACAGCTCGCAGACGTCCGACGGCGCGGGCGCCTTGCTGGTGGTGTCCGAACGTGCGCTGAAGGAACACAATCTGACGCCGCTGGCGCGTTTCGTGTCGTTTGCCGTGCGCGGCGTGCCGCCCGACATCATGGGCATCGGCCCCAAGGAAGCCATCCCGGCTGCGCTGAAGAAGGCCGGCCTGACGCTGGATCAGATGGGTTGGATCGAACTGAACGAGGCTTTCGCCGCCCAGTCCCTGGCCGTCATCCGCGACCTGGGGCTGAACGAGGATGTCGTCAATCCCATGGGCGGCGCCATCGCTTTGGGCCACCCGCTGGGCGCAACGGGCGCCATCCGTTCGGCGACGACGATCCACGCCATGCGCCGCCGTAATCTGCAATACGGCATGGTGACCATGTGCGTGGGCACCGGCATGGGGGCGGCGGGGATTTACGAGCGCTGCTGATCAGACGTTTTCCTGTCTGACTGGACACCGCTGGTTTTCTGGGCGGATCTGATCGCCAAGCGGCCCCTTTTGGGGCCGCTTGGCTTTTGCGGCTGGTAGCCGGTCGGCAAGCGGTCTGCGCCGCAATGTCCCCAGCACGACCGATTCGCGACATAATGAGCGGCGAATCTACTGCTCCAGACATTCCCATGGCTTCCCATCCTGCTGCTGTTGCCGATACATCGCCCACCCTGACCGAGCTTCCCGAATGGAAACGCTTCGTCGTGGCGGCGCAAACCTGCCCGTCGCAGACCGATGGTCTGGACCTGGTCGAGGCGCCCGGCCTGACGCTGGATGCCAGCGGGCAGCGTCACTCGCCGGAACTGCTGGTCGCGGGCCAGGCCTTGTTGCAAGCGCGTGGATTTGATGAACAGCGCCGCCGCCTGCTGGCGGGCGAAGTCGTCAACGTCACGGAAAATCGCGCGGCCTGGCATACCGCGCTGCGCGCGCCCACGGCCCCCGCCGATGTTCTGGCGGAACGCGAACGTGTGGATGCCTGGGTGCGCCGGGCGGATACCGAGCGTCGCTGGCGCCACATCGTGCACGTGGGGATCGGCGGATCTGACTGGGGGGTGCGTCTGGCGGTGTCCGCCTTTGGATATGCCGGCACCTGGCGGGATGTGCGCTTCGTCGCCAATATCGATGGTCACGCCATCGAAGGCGGCCTGGCCGGCCTGGACCCGCGCGACACCCTGATCGTGCTGGTGTCGAAATCGTTCACCACATCCGAAACACTGGAAAATGGGGCGCGGGCGCGGGAATGGCTGCTGGCCGCCGGCCTGGACCCCGCCGATCACGTGGCGGCAGTGACGGCGCAGCCCGACCGCGCCCGTGCCTGGGGGATTCCGGATACGCAGATTTTCCACCTGTGGGATTGGGTCGGCGGTCGGTTTTCCATCTGGTCGGCGGTCAGCCTGACCACGGCGCTGGCGGTGGGCGCGGATGTGCTGGCGGGCTTGCGCATGGGGGCCGCTGCCATGGACGCCCACTTTGCCCAGGCGCCGCTGTCGCTCAACGCGCCCGTGCGCATGGCGCTGGCCGGCATCGTCAACCGCAGCATTCTGGGGCAGGGTTCCCTGAACATCGCCCCTTACGATTCGCGGTTGGCCAATCTGGTTCCTTATGTGCAGCAGCTGGACATGGAATCCCTGGGGAAATCCGTGGACCAGTCCGGGCGGCCCGTGGGCGTGCCGACGGGGCCCGCCGTCTGGGGCATGCCTGGCACCGATGCGCAGCACACGTTTTTCCAGTGGATGCACCAGGGCAGTGATGGCGCGCCGGTGGACTTCGTCCTGTGCAGCCAGGCCGATCACCATTGGGCGCAGCACCATCGCCAGTTGCTGGCCAACTGCCTGGCTCAGCGCGAGGCCCTGATGCGCGGCAAGACACTCGCCCAGGCGCGCGCCGAATGTCTGGCCGAAGGGCTATCGGCGGAGCAGGCCGATCGGCTGGCGCCGCATCGCGTACACCCAGGCGGGCGGCCCAATCATCTGGTCGTTTTGCCGCGCCTGTCCCCCTATTCCCTGGGCGCGCTGCTCGCGTTGTACGAGCACCGTGTCTTCACTCAGGGCGTGATCTGGGGCATCGACCCCTTTGATCAGTGGGGGGTGGAATACGGCAAGGTCCTGGCGCGCGGCATCGTGCGGGCGCTGGACCCCGATCAGGCAGAGGACGCCGCCGGGCACGATGTCTCGACCCGTCATTGGATCGGGCAGCTGCGGGGCTGATGCGTGTCGGCGGTTTCCGGTACAGTGCTGTGACGGAAGAACACACGAATACGGGGTGGCCATGACGGATCTGGTTGAATTGACGCCTGCTGATGGAATACAGATTTCTTTGGCGTATGCCACGGCGGACAATTTGGTAGGGCGCCCCATCTATGCCCCAGGGGCTCGCTGTGCTTTGCGCCCAGTCGCGGCGGATTGCCTGCGCCGCGCCGCGCAGGCGGCTCGCCGGGCCGGCCTGATGCTGGTCGTCTACGATGCCTATCGGCCGGCGGGGGCTCAGGCGGTGTTCTGGAAAGCGTTGCCCGACCCGCGTTACGTGGCCGATGCCGCCCTGGGGTCCAACCACACGCGCGGGGTGGCCGTGGACGTGGGCCTGCTGGAAATCGGCGGGCAGCCGCTGGACATGGGCACGGGCTTCGACGATATGCGCGACCAGTCCCACCACGACCGCGACGACGTGCCGCCTGAAGCCCAGCGCAACCGCCACCTGCTGCTGGGCATCATGCTGCAGGCCGGCTTTCGCTCCATTCCGACGGAATGGTGGCATTACGAATTGCCGAACGCGCAGGAATATGCGTTACTGCCGGAGCATGACATGGTCCAGGTGTACCACACACACTGAGCGGGCCAGCAGATCATTTGACGGACGGAGACACACCATGCAATCCATGATTCAGACCGGCGTGCGCCGGGCCGTAATGGCAACCGTGATGGGCGTCGGGGCGCTGGCTTTGGCCGGCGGGGCCGTGGCGGCGACGCCGCCCGACACGCTGGTCATCGGCAAGCCCGCCGATCCCCAGACGCTGGACCCGGCGATCACGATCGACAATAACGACTGGACCGTCACCTATCCGGCCTATCAGCGCCTGATGCGCTACAAACAAGTCGACGGCAAAGGTTCGACCGAGGTCGAGGGTGATCTGGCTGCCAACTGGACCGCGTCGCCGGACAATCTGGTGTGGACTTTCACCCTGAACGACGGCCAGCAGTTCGCGGACGGCACGCCCGTAGATGCCCAGGCCGTGAAACAGTCTTTCGAGCGGCTGCTGGCCAAAAAGCAAGGGCCGTCCGAGGCCTTTCCCGCCGATATGCAGATCGATGCGGTGGATGCCAAGACCGTGCGCTTCACCCTGAAAAAGCCGTTCGCGCCCTTTTTGTACACCCTGGCCAACAATGGCGCATCCATCATCAATCCCCAGGCGATGCAGCGCCCGGATGCCGATGCTTGGCTGTCCGGCAACACGGCGGGGTCAGGGCCTTACCAGCTGGTGTCATGGCAAAAAGGCCAGGCGCTGACCCTGGAACGCAACCCCCATTATGCAGGCTCCAAAAAGCCGACCCTGGATAAATTCGTGGTCAAGATCGTGCCCGAATCGTCCGCCCGCCGCCTGCAGCTGCAAAAGGGCGATCTGGACGTGGCCGAGGAATTGCCGGTCGATCAACTGCAGGCGCTCAAAAAAGACAAGGCCGTGCAGGTGGCGGAATTCCCGTCGTTGCGCGTCACCTATCTGTACCTGAACAACGCCAAAGGCCCCTTGCAAAGCGCCGATCTGCGCCATGCGGTCGTGGATGCGCTGGATTACAAGGGCATCGTCGATGGCATCATGATGGGGCAGGCCAAGCAGATGCGCGGCCCGATTCCCGAAGGCATGTGGGGCCACGATGCCGATCTGCCGCAGCCCAAACAAGATGTGGCTGCCGCCAAGGCCCTGGTGGGCAAGGCCGGCGGCGTCAAGGCGCCGGTGTTGCTACGGTATTCCACCCAAGACCCGGCCTGGGAACCGATCGCTTTGACGGTGCAGGCCAATCTGACGGCGATCGGCGTGCCGGTCAAGCTCGAAAAACTCGCCAACGCCACGCTGCGTGAAAACCTGGGCCAGGGCAATTTCGATATTTCCATCGGCAACTGGAGCCCGGATTTCGCGGATCCCTACATGTTCACCAGCTACTGGTTCGATTCGGACAAAAAGGGCTTGGCGGGCAACCGGTCCTTCTATTCCAATCCGCAGGTCGACGGCTGGCTGCGCGAGGCTGCCACACTCAGCAACCAGTCCCAACGGGTTGCCCTGTACAAGCAAGTCCAGGAACAAGTCGTCAAGGACGCGGCCTACGCCTATCTGTACCAGAAGAACTATCAGGCCGGACTGGGGGCCAATGTGCAGGGCTTTGTCTTCAATCCCATGCTGGAGCGCGTCTTTAACGTCGCCGACATGAAAAAATGACATGCCTTCCGTTCGTCGCCCTGGTCGCTGATGGTCCAGGGTCCGAAAGGTGCAGGGCATGAGCGGGGCATGGTTGCCGGTCGTGGGCCGGCGCCTGCTCAGCTTGGTATGGGTGGTGCTGGGCGTGTCGCTCATCACCTTCACCATTTCCCATATGGTCCCCGGTGATCCGGCCAGGCTGGTGGCGGGGGACAGGGCGACGCCGGAAATCATCGCCCACATCCGCAGCCAACTGGGGCTGGATCTGCCGTTGCCGCAACAGTATCTGCACTATATGGGGCAGTTGCTGCAAGGCGATCTGGGCACCTCCATCCGCACGCATCGTCCTGTGCTGCAGGACATTGCCGCGTTCTTCCCGGCGACCCTGGAATTGGCCTTGGTGGCGCTGGTGCTGGCGACGGCTCTGGGCATCCCGCTGGGCGTTTTGTCCGCGGTCTATCGCAACCGCCTGACCGATCACGTGGCCCGGACGCTGGCCGTCGCTGGTATTTCCACCCCGGCGTTCTGGCTGGGCCTGGGCCTGATCGTCATTTTTTATGGGCAATTGGGGTGGCTGCCAGGGGGCGGGCGCATCGATCAGGGCATGACGCCGCCGCCCAGCGTCACCGGCCTGTATTTGATTGATGCCGCGCTGGCCGGCGACTGGCCGGTGTGGCGCAGTGCGCTGCAACATATGCTGCTGCCCGCCGTGACGCTGGGGTTCGTCCACCTGGGGGTCGTGGCCCGCCAGGTGCGCTCCTCGATGCTGGAACAGCTCAACGAGGACTATGTGCGCACGGCGCGGGCCTATGGCCTGTCGCCCTGGGTGGTGGTGTTGCGCCATGCGCTGCCCAATGCCCTGATTCCTTCCGTCACCGTCCTGGGGTTGGCCCTGGGAGACCTGCTGTATGGCGCGGTGCTGACGGAAACCGTCTTTGGCTGGCCCGGCATGGGGGCCTATGTGGTGGATTCGATTCAGGCCCTGGATTTTCCGGCGGTGATGGGGTTTGCCGTCGTGGTGTCCTTCGCCTACGTGGTGTTGAATCTGCTGGTCGACCTGCTGTATCGGCGGCTGGACCCTCGTATCCGGGGGGTTGGGTGACATATTTCTGGTATCAGTTGCGCCGCAACCCCCTGATGCTTTTGGGGCTGTTGATTCTGCTGGCGGTCGGTCTGGCCGTCGGTTTGGCCGGCTGGGTGGCGCCGTATGACCCCGAGCAGATCAATCTGGTCCAGCGCCTGGCGGCGCCTTCCGCCCAGCACTGGTTTGGGACGGACGAAGTCGGGCGCGATATTTTCAGCCGGGTTCTGTATGGCGGACAGCAGTCCATCGGGGTAGGGTTGTTCGTGGCCGGGTGCGCCAGCGTGACGGGCGCGATCATCGGCTGTTTTTCAGGCATTCTGGGCGGTCGTATCGACGGCCTGATCATGCGCTCCATGGACGTCGTGCTGTCGGTCCCTTCGTTGGTGCTGATCATGGCGCTGGCCGCCGCCCTGGGGCCCAGCCTGTTCAATGCCATGCTGGCCATTACGCTGGTGCGGATTCCCTTTTACGTGCGCCTGGCGCGCGGCCAGACGCTCAGTATCCGCGAGATGGCCTATGTGCAGGCCGCGTGGACGTTCGGCGCCAGCCGGCGCCACGTGGTCAGCTGGCACGTGGTGCGCAATGCCGCCTCGCCCATCGTGGTCCAGGCCACGCTGGACGTGGGCGGCGCGATCCTGATGGCGGCGGCGCTCGGCTTCATCGGCCTGGGGGCGCAGCAGCCTACGGCGGAATGGGGGGCGATGGTCGCCACGGGCCGCAATTTCCTGTTGGATCAGTGGTGGTACACCGTGACGCCGGGGTGCGCCATTCTGGTGACGGCGCTGGCCTGCAATCTGGTGGGTGACGGTGTGCGAGACCTGCTCGATCCGAAGTCGAGGGTGAAATGAGTCCGGACACCATTCCCGTCCTGGATGTGCGCGGCCTGTCCCTGGAATTCCCCGTCTTTGGCGGCGCGGTCCGGGCGCTCAATGGCGTCAGCCTGCGCGTCATGCCGGGGGAAATCGTGGGCATCGTGGGCGAATCCGGTTCCGGTAAATCCGTGACGGCCATGGCGGCCCTGCGGCTGTTGCCGCCCGGCGGCTACCGGGTCACGGCAGGCAGCCTGCATCTGGGGGGCGATGATGTGCTGGCCGCCTCCGAACCCGTGGTCCGTCGGTGGCGCGGTCGCCGGGCCGCCATGATCTTTCAGGAACCCATGACGGCCCTGAATCCCACGCAGCGGATCGGGGAACAGATGGTCGGGGTGTTGCGCGTGCACCGCCGTATCAGCCGGCGCGATGCCTTGACCCAGGCGGAATCCTTGTTGCGCGACATGATGATTCCCGACCCGGCCCAGGTGTTGAGGGCTTATCCGTTCGAGCTGTCGGGCGGCATGCGGCAGCGCGTCATGGTGGCTATGGCCTTTTCCTGCGACCCGGACCTGTTGATTGCCGACGAACCGACGACGGCGCTGGACGTCACGGTGCAGCGCCAGGTCCTGCAGCTGTTGCGCCATCACGCGCGCGAACGCGGCACCGCCATACTGTTTATCACGCACGATATGGCGGTCGTGTCCCAGTTATGCGATCGCGTGTACGTGATGTATGCCGGTACCGTGGTTGAACAGGGCCCCACCGGGCAGGTGCTGCGAGAACCGCGTCATCCTTACACGCGCGGCCTGCTCGACGGCTTGCCGGAGGGCGCCCCGCCGGGGTCGGCGCTGGCGGCCATTCCGGGGCAGGTGCCGGACATGCGCCATCCGCCTTCGGGTTGCCCCTTTTTCGATCGTTGCGCGTATGCGGACGAGACCTGTCGCCAGCGGCCTGCTCTGCTGCCCCTGGATGTTGCGGCAGAGGCGAGTGACGCTGGACAGGACCGCCGCAGGCTGGCTTGCTGGCATCCCTTGTCGCCGGCGCAGGCGGACGCCGCCGGGGGGAGCGTATGACGGTCGTTCATCGGACTGCAGCAGGTGTCGGCGCGGATCGACCCGATCAGCAAGGGCCGGATTCCGTCTTGGATATCCGGGATGTCAGCGTCCATTTTCCCGTCGTGCGCGATTGGCGGGGGCGTGTCTTGCAATCGGCCCATGCGCTCAATGGCATCGATCTGCAGATTCGGCGCGGCGAGGCGTTCGGCATCGTGGGGGAATCCGGCTGCGGCAAAAGTACGCTGGCCCAGGTGTTGATGGGCTTGCTGCCGCCTACCGATGGCAGTGTGCAGCGCCAGCGTCGCGTCGATGGCCATCCGGCCAATGTTCAGATTGTTTTTCAGGACCCCCAGTCTTCGTTGGATCCGCGTTTGCCCGCCTGGAAGGTCATCATCGAGCCGCTGGTCGTCCGGGGACGGCGCGGGGCGGGATCGGGATCGGCGCAGCGACGAGGCGCCGCCGCCCTGCGTGCCTGGGCGGCGGAACTGGCCGTGCAGGTGGGGCTGCGACCCGACACGCTGGACCGCTACGTGCATGAGTTCTCCGGCGGTCAGCGCCAGCGTATCGCTATCGCTCGCGCCCTGTCCTCCGGGCCCGACGTGATCGTCCTGGATGAGCCGACTTCGGCGCTGGATATCTCGGTGCAGGCGCAGATCTTGAATCTGCTGCAGGACTTGCGCCGCCGTCATGGGCTGACTTATGTGCTGATTTCGCACAATGTGTCCGTCGTGCGGCATCTGTGCGACCGGGTCGCGGTCATGTATCTGGGCCAGATCGTCGAACAGGGAGAGGCCGGCGCGGTGCTGGGGGCGCCCCGGCATCCCTATACCCGCGAACTGCTGGATTCGGTGCCGCGCCTGGACCGACCCTGGATGGACGATATGCCCGCCGCGCCAGTGGAATTGCCCGGCAATCGCATCTTGCCCGTCGGCTGTTTTTTCAGGGATCGCTGCCCCTGGGCGACGCAAGGGTGCGAATTGCCGCAGCCGTTGGTGCACGATACGCAGGACCCGCAGCATCGGTTTCGCTGCCACGTCGCGCGAGGACTGTCGCACGATCCGCAATAAAAACGCCACGGCAGCATGGGCTGCCGTGGCGATGGCGGTGCGCCGCGTCTTAGAGGCTTACTTCGTCTGCGTGCTCAGTTCGCCGACTTGGGTGCGGTCCCGGAAATAGTCCCGCGTCAGTTTGACGATCACCGGGCTGAGCAGGATCAGCGAGGCCAGGTTGGGCAGAGCCATCAGCCCATTCAGGGTATCGGCCAGCAGCCAGGCGAAGTCCAGCTGCGTGATGGCGCCAAACGGGATGGCGACGACCCAGATGATGCGGTAGGGTATCGTGGATTTGGCGCCCAGCAGGAATTCCCAGCATTTCTCGCCGTAGTAGCTCCAGCCCAGGATGGTGGTGAAGGCAAAGATCACCAGGGCGATGGTCAGGATGATGCCGCCGACGCCCGGCAGGGACACTTCGAAGGCAGCCGCTGACAGCGCAGCACCGCTCGCTCCGCTGGTCCAGACGCCCGAGCAGACGATGGCCAGGCCGGTGATGCTGCAGATGATGATGGTGTCGATGAAAGTCCCCATCATGCCGATCAGGCCGGATTCCACTGCATTGCTGGTGGTGCCGGCAGCCTGGGCGATACCGGCGGAACCCAGACCGGCTTCGTTCGAGAAGATCCCGCGCGCCACACCGAAGCGGATGGCGGCCATGACAGCGGCGCCGGCAAAGCCGCCGGTGGCGGCGATGGGCGAGAAGGCGTGGGTGAAGATCAGATCCAGCGCTTCGGGGATGCGGTCCGCATTGACGGCCAGCACGACCAGCCCGGCCAGCACGTAGGCCACGCACATGAACGGCACCAGGGATGCCGCGACCGCGCCGATGCGTTTGATGCCGCCCAGGATGACCAGGCCGATCAGGATCATGGTGACTACCCCGGTGATCCAGGTGGGTACCGAGAAGGTGGATTCCAGCGCCAGCGCCATGCTGTTGACCTGAACCATGTTGCCGATGCCAAAGCCGGCGAAGCCGCCGAAGATCGCAAAGGCGACGCCCAGCCAGAGCCATTTACGGCCCAGACCGTTCTTGATGGCGTACATGGGGCCGCCGGAATGTTGGCCGCGTTCGTCTTTTTCGCGGAAATGGACGGCGACGACCACTTCGGCATATTTGGTGGCCATGCCGACCAAGGCCGTGCACCACATCCAGAACAGGGCGCCAGGGCCACCCACGGCGATGGCGGTCGCCACGCCGGCAATGTTGCCGGTTCCGACGGTGGCTGCCAGGCAGGTCATCAGGGCCTCGAAGGGGCTGATTTCCCCCGTGGACGCATCACCACGATGGCGACCGCGCCAGATCATGGCAAAGCCTGTGCCGATGCGGCGCAGCGGCATGAACTTCAACAGGATCATCAGGAAAAAGCCTGTCCCGAGGATCAGGACCAGCATGGGGGGGCCCCAGACCAGGCCGTTGATGTCGTTGACGAAAGTATTCAGTGCTTCCAAAGCTTGTCTCCTGCTTATGGCATTAAATTGGCGCCATGCTATCACCACGTTTTCAGTGAATATTCCTAAAATTTTTCCTAATCCAACAATAAATTTCTAAAAACCGGCTGTTTCGAGTAAACCAAGGGTTATCCCCAGCGTAGTTTTGCGACTATGCCGTGTCGGTTTGCTTGCCTATTCTGTCGTTTCGGCGGGGACGCGTCATGCGGGCCTTCGCTTCGACCAAGGAGACCTGGCATGCGAGAACGGTTGGATTGCGCACTCTTGACCCTGGACCAAACAGATTGGGTGCGGGCGCTGAAAGGACCCTATCTGGGGGGCCGCCTGCACCTGCACACCTTGTTGCAGCCTCATGCGGCGATCGACACCCTGTTCGATGATCCTGCTCTGGCGTGCGGTCGCTACGATGCGGGCCTGTTGTACGCGGATGAATCGTCTTTGCCGGCATGGCGCACGGCGCTGGCGGCACGTGCCGGTCGCCTGCCGGCGGTGCTGCTGGTCTACGCGGTGGGGCTGCGGGCGCAGGCTGTGCATGATCTGATTGCGCTGGGGGCGTCAGACTTTCTGCAACCGCCGTTTTGCCCTGAAGAACTGCGCGCCCGCCTGGAAAGCGCCCTGGGCAGGCTGGCGCCGGCTTGTGTGGCAGAGCCTGAACCGCTGTATGGCGGCGCGGTCATCTCCGGCATGATGGTGGCGGCTCATCAAGGGCCGACCGAAGCTGAACTCTGTCACACCATCCTGGATCGTTCCGGGGCGGAACTGGAAGCCTATGCCGTGGCCCTCGCCATGCAGCGCGCCACATCGCAGGATTCCTTCCGCGAGGCAAAAAGCCAGGTCGTCGCCCGCTTTGAACGCGCCTATATCCGTGCAGCCCTGGGGCGTCATGGCGGCAACGTCACCTTGGCCGCGCGCATGGCGCAAAAACACCGCCGGGCTTTCTGGGCGCTGATGCGCAAGCATGATATTGATCCTGCTCCGTATCGATCTGACGAGCATAGTTAAACTTGATAATTATCATTTGCATTTACATGGTGATCCACCCACAATTCCAGGGTTTACAAGATTCACGCCGGCAATCGCCATGGTTTTTCGACTCACCGCGCCGTCAGCATCGTCCGCTTGTCATCCGCCAGTTCCCGAGGTTCGGCGCCGCGCGCTGCTGGGCCTGGCCTCTGCCTGGGGGCTGATGGCGGCGGTGCCATCTGCAGCAGGTGTGTCGGCGGCGGCTGCCGGTATGCGACCGCTTGTGCTGGCGGGGCCGCCAGCCACCGTGTCGTATCCCCTGATCCATATGACGGATTCCGGCAGCCTGGACGACGTAGCGCCGGGCAGCCGTTTTCAGTTGTGGCAGAACCCGGATCAGCTGCGGGCCTGGGCAGTGGGCGGCGGCGCGGATTTCATGGCGATGCCATCAAATGTGGCGGCGAATCTGTACGCTCAGGGAGTTCCCCTGCGGCTGTTGAACGTGGCGACCTGGGGGATGCTGTGGCTTGTAACCCGCGATCCGGCGCTGCATGCATTGGACGATTTCCAAGGGTTGGAAATCGCCATGCCGTTTCGGGCGGATATGCCGGACATTCTGTTTGGCTTGCTGACGTCTCGTCTGGGGCTGGATCAACGGCGGGATTTCTTCTTGCGCTATGTGCCGACGCCATTCGATGCCATTCAGCAATTGTTGCTCCGTCGCGTGGATCACGCGCTGTTGCCGGAACCCGCCGTGTCCATGGTGTTGCGCAAGAGCGAATCATTCCCCGTGTCGGTCGTGGCGCCTACGCTGTATCGCGGCGTCAACCTGTCGCAGGCCTGGGGCCGGGTACTGGGCCGTGAGCCACGCATTCCGCAGGCGGGTATAGCAGCCGTGGGGAAATCAAGCGTTGATACCGGCCTGTCCTGCCGGGTGCGTGCCCAGTATGCGGATTCTTTGGCGTGGTGCCTGGCGCACCCCACGCAATGCGGCGAGCTGGTGGCGCGCCATATCCCTATGCTGACGCCTGACGCCGTGGCGGATTCTCTGGTGCAGTCGCGCGACCGCGCGGTGGATGCCGTAGATGCGCGAGAAGAACTGGAGTTCTTCTTTCAGTGCTTGTTGGCGGATCACGCCGCGCTGATCGGCGGGCGATTGCCGGATCATGACTTCTATGCCTGACGCGCCCGGATGGCGGCGCTTGGGTGCTGTATTGGCCTATTTCTGGAGCGGCTGGGGGGCGGTGGCCAGTCTGCTGCTGTTCTGTGCCCTTTGGGAATGGGGTGCCTTGCACCATGGGCCGCTGGTTCTGCCAGGGCCCTCGGCGGTGCTGGGCCGGCTGGGTGAACTGCTGGCCTCGGGTCTGGCTGCGCCGCAATTGTGGATTTCCGCTCGTCGCGCCTTCCTGGGGCTGGGGATTGCCGTGCTGGCGGGGACTGTGCTCGGAATGCTGGCCGGTCGGTCTTTGACTGCTGCGCTGGTGTCGCGGCCCTTGGTGACGCTGTTGCTGGGGATGCCGCCCATTGCCTGGCTGGTGCTGGCCATGATCTGGTTCGGCATGGGCGATGCCACACCTGTGTTCACTGTCGTGCTTGCCTGTTTTCCGCTGGTCTTTGCGGGGGCGATGCAGGGGGCGAGGACGCTGGATGGGCAGCTCATGGATGTGGCGCGTGTCTATCGGCTGACGTGGTACGCGATGTTGCTGGATGTGCATCTGCCGCACGTGGTTTCATACTTGCTGCCGGCCTGGATTACCGCCCTGGGCATTGCCTGGAAAGTGGTCATGATGGCCGAGCTGTTGGCGGCGTCGGATGGCGCGGGGGCGGCACTGGCTGTGTCGCGGGCGCAACTGGATATGGCAGGGTCGCTGGGCTGGATCGCAGCGGTGTTGGGATTGCTGCTGGCCGCTGAGTATCTGCTGCTGGAGCCGATCAAGCGCGCCATCGAGCGCTGGCGGACGGCGGACACATGAGTCTATTGAGCCTTCGCCAACTGGGCCATCGCTTTGGGCTGACGACTGTGCTGTCAGGTATTTCGCTGAACCTTCATGCCGGCGAGACCGTGGCATTGGTGGGGCCGTCCGGCTGCGGGAAAAGCACCTTGCTGCATATTGCGGCGGGCTTGCTTGAACCGTCCGAAGGACGGGTGCGCTCCACATTCCGGGGAGTGGGTTGCGTGTTCCAGCAGCCCCGGCTGATGCCTTGGAAAAATGCGGCGGACAATATTTCCCTGGGACTCAAGGGCCTGGGGCTGCCCGCTGTCGCACGCCGACGCCGGGCGATGGAGTGGGCGACGCGTATGGGCCTGACCGAAGCGGACGCGTGTAAATATCCTCATGAACTGTCCGGCGGGATGCAAAGCCGGGTAGCGCTTGGCCGCGCACTGGCGGTGGCGCCGGATCTGCTGCTGCTGGATGAGCCGTTCTCAGCTCTGGATGTAGGACTGAAGCAGGAACTCTATGGTCTGCTGCGCAAGCAGGTGGAACACGCCGGGACCGCCGTGCTGATGATCACTCATGATCTGATGGAGGCCGTCCGGCTGGCCGACCGCATCGTCGTCATGGCGTCCGGGCCAGGGCGCATGTTGGGCGAATTCGTGGTGGAACGATCGCAGTCCCAGCGTACCGAGGCCTGGAGCCATCGGATGACAGCCAGCTTGATGGATGCGCCGATCGTGCGGGAATCCTTTGGGCTGGTCTCGGCAGTGGCCTTGGATGGAGAGTCCTCATGACGGCGCAGCATGGCGGTTCAGCGGTTCACCCTTTATGGTCTTGCGGATTTCGTCCATTTTTCGTGCTGACATCGGCGAGCGCCGTGGTGTTCTTGTCTGTCTGGATGCTGTTTCTGAATGGCGCTGCCCTGTCTGGCTGGAGACCGCCGGGGGGTGTGCTGTTGTGGCATGCGCATGAACTGGTGTTTGGTTTCGGCCTGGCGGCAGCGGCTGGCTTTCTGCTGACCGCCATCCCGGAATTCACGGGGGCAGCGCCGATTGCCGTCCGCCCGCTGACCGGCTTGGTTGCTCTATGGTTGATGGCACGGGCGGCATATGCGTTGGCGCAGTGGCTGCCGTTCGGGACGGGGCTTGGGCTGACGGTTCTGTGCAATGTGTCCTTCACGGCTGTCTTGCTGATCCGGTTGGCGCCGGCGCTGTGGCGCGATCCGCGCCGGGCGCATCTGGGTTTTGCCTGGACGCTGGCTGGGCTGTTGCTGGCGCAGACCGGGTTCTTCGTTGCGCTGTTTGCCGGATACGATGGGCTGCCCTGGATTCATGGCGCGATCGATCTGACGATGGTCCTGATTCTGCTGGCGGGCAGTCGGGTGTCGATGAGCGTGCTCAATGGCTATATCGAGGCAGGTCGACCGGGCGCACCGTCGCCATCGGATCATTATCTGGCCCGCCCGCCGCGTCGTTATCTGGCGGTCTTTTCCATTGGTGCATGCGGTGTGGCGCAGGCAGTCCTGGGCGGCGGCCCGGTGGCCGGCTGGGCCGCGCTGGCCGCCTGCGCCGCCATGCTGAATGTGCTCAATGATTGGCATGTCGGGCGGGCGCTGCTCACCCGCTGGGCGTTGATGCTATATGCCTGCTTCTGGCTGATCGCCCTGGGCTACGGGGCCATGGGCCTGGCCTGGCTGGCGGGTGTCTGGCCTGTGTCGAGCGGTCGCCATCTGCTGACAGCCGGCGCCATGGGTCTGTCGGTGTTCACCATCATGAGCTTGGCGGGACGCATCCATACGGGACGATGGCTGGACCGCCGGCCATGGCTGCCTGCGGCGGCGGGCGTCCTGGCGTTGGCCGCCCTGATCCGAGCGTCGGTCGGACTGCCGGAGCTGGCGCGCTGGTCGTGGTGGCTGATCCTGACGGCTGGCATGTTGTGGGTGGGCGCCTATGCTGCCTATTTGTGGCATGCCTGGCCGGTTCTGGCGGGCCGGCGGCTGGATGGGCGCGAAGGCTGCGCTGAGCCGGCCGGCAAGACGCCCAGCCCGTTCTCGGGCCCCGAATCCGGCTGTTGACGGGGAATCAGTGCAGCGTGCAGCAGCTGAACAGCGTTTCGTCCTGAGATTGCCCCGAGGACGGGGTGATTTTTTTCATATCCGGAGGCGGCAGCCGGGCCTGCTTGCACAGAGCTTCTACGTCGAGCAGAACGAGATCGCGGTTGCGTCCGCCGATCAGGCCATCGCGCCGAAAACCGCTCAGCATGCGCGACAGGTTTTCCGGTGTCATGTTCAACTGCCGCGCCAGCACGCGGTGATGGGTTGGCAAGGTCAGCCAGGCGCTGCCCTGCTCGATGTAAAGGGTCACCAGGTAGGTGACCAGGCGTTGCATGGAATTGGCGATGGTCAGCAGGTCGATGCGACCGATCGCCTGTGTCATCTGGCCGGCCACGATGCGCAGCAGAGCGCAGGAAAATTCCGATGAACGTTGCGCCATGCCAATCAGCGGTGCGCCGTCCAGGCGATGCAGCACGGTGCGTTCGTTCGCCTGGGCTGAGACAGGGTAGCGGCGGTCGTTCGCAAACATGACGGTCGCGGCCACCAGGCAGTCGTTTCCCAGAACCTGGAAGACGCGTTCGTCACCGTTGTAGCTGGGCAGATACAGGGTGACGCTGCCGGATTCGATCCAGAAGAAATGATCGGCTGGTTCGCCCAGATGGAACAAATGCTGGCGGACCGACAACACCATGCGGCGGGCGCCGCCTGACAGTATTCGCAGGCCATCGGGGTCAGCGTGGCGGAAGGCAGGAAAGCTCGCGAAAGCCTTGTCCAGGAAGGTGGAAGACATGGTGGTCCGGGGCCCGTGGGACGTGACGACTGGAAAGTCCATTGTATTTTTGATGAGAATAATTATCAATACGTTTTAGGTGGTCCGTCGGGTGTTCGGGTATGCCTTCAGAAATTTCTTCGCAACTGCAGCGAGACCTCGTTTTGCGTATAGCCGTAGAAGATCGAATTGCTGTGGTTGACGACGTGCTTGAAACGCAGTTCGGGGTAGGCTCCCCAGACCGACAGCCGCGTCGATCCCAGGGTGGCGATGTAGAGCTGCTGTTCGTCGCGCCGCCGGGCGCCCAGGAAAAAATCGCGTTCGTCGTTGCGACTGACGCGGTAGAGGGCCAGCAGGTTGACGAAGGCGCCGGACTGCCCGAAGGCGTGGTACACCCCGGCGCGCACGGCCAGGTCCTTGCCGCTTTCCGTGGGCATGGGGTATTTGCGGCGGGTGAAGTCGATGCCCGCCTGCAGGCTGGTGTTCGCCGTGGGCATCCAGGCGATTCCCAGCCCAGCGGCCTTTTGCGTGTAGTCGCTGAAATAGCGGCTGTCCTGTGCCTTGTAGGCGTAGCGCTTGACGCTCGCCTGGGCCGTCAGGCGCAGGCTTGGCGTCAGTGCCCGGCTCCATTCGGCCTGCAGGCCGGGGGCCTGGTAGTTGGTGTGGCCGTCGCGGGCGTACAGTTCCATGAACGGCAGCAGGCTGATTTTCTGCCGCACATCGGCGTACTGGTAGCCGGCGTACAGCACGTGGGTCTGCTGGCTGTAGTCCTCAATCGCGCGCCCTTCCGGGGCGGTCTCCTGATAGGACGTCCCGTAGCTGACGGGGCGCAGCAGCAGGTTGTGATGGCCGGCCAGCGCGATCCGCTTGCTCAGCACCAGGTCGTAATTGGTGAAGGTCGATGCGATCGGGTCGGGTAGCTTGAGCCGCGCCAGACACAGAGTCAGGAAATACATCGAACAGTGCTCGAAGCCGTTGGCCTGGTTGATGTTGTCATTGTGGCCCCGGCCCACGGCGATGGACCCCTGCCAGTCGCCGCGCCGATCCACGGCGTCCGCATAGCTTTGCAGCAACTGGCGGGTGTCGGGCGGCAGGCTGTTGCCGATGGCCTGCTCGAACAGAGCGCGCGATTCCCGGTCCTGGCCGTCCTCGGCGTAGGCGCGGGCCAGTTCCATCTGCGTGCGCGCATCGCCGGGAGCATCGTCGCGGGCGTCTTCCAGCAGGCCGATGGCCCGACCATAGTCGCCTTCGGCCCGCGCCGCCAGGCCGTCGGCCAGCAGGACCAGGTGCGGCTTGTGGCCCGCCAGCCGGCGGTACGAATCCGCCAGCGCGCGCGCCTCGCCCCACTGGCCCCGGTTGATGGCCACGTACAAGGCCGGCTCCAGGTCTTGCAAGGTCGGTTTGACCCGGTAGGCCCGGCCCTCGATGGTGAGGACCAGGCCTTCGGGGTGCGGGGCCAGCGCCCCCGCCCCGCCGTCCCGCTGGCGACCGATGCGTCCGGCCTGGTCCAGCAGGTAGCGGGTGTCGTCCTCGTCCGCCCGGGCGGGCGGGGACGGCAGCAGGGCGCAGGCCAGGAGCAGGGCCGGCAGGAAGTGAAGCTGCGTCCAGCGGATCGTCATCGTGCCGGTCCCATCCCCGCTTACTGCCGCGCGCCGCCGAAGGCGACGTGATCCTGCGGGGTCGCGCCCGTGTAGATCCCCGCCAGGGCTTCGGCTTGCGAGCCGTAGAACTGGCCGGAGATCGTCGAGGTGTTGGTGAACGCGCCTTGGGAGTTGATCGTCGTGCCGGCGAAATTCACGGCATCGGCGCCGCGTACGATGCTGCCGGCCAGCGTTCCGCTGCTTCCGCCGTAGTTGGCCGTCAGCACGCCCTGGTAGACGCTGGGGTTTTCCGGGTTGTGCTGATTGATGCCGATCACGTTGTACTGGGCGCTGACCAGGGTCGGCATGGCCGCGGTGGGGTTTTCGCCCACGTACCACACCGTGCGGTCGGCGCTGCCCATGTTCAGATCAGAGCTATCTGGATTGGAATAGTTCGGACCCTTGGGCGCCCATTCGCCGAAATAGACCGGCGACCCGTCGACCTTGCCGATCACCAGCCCGCCGAAGTCGGGCATGAACGGCAGCGGCGGCACGATCATCTGGCGCACGCTGTTGATCGTGGTGGTGCCGCCGTTGTAGACCACGTCGTTGCGCCATACCTGGGCGATCTGGGTGTCGCCCAGGATCAGGCCGGCCAAGAAGTTGATGTCGCTGCCTTTCAGGTAGGTGTTGCCGCTGGCGTCGGGGCCGCGGCTGATGGCGTTGTTCGACTGGGCGATGGGACCGCCGGCCAGATCGATCGCGGCCGAGCCGCCGTTGAAGATCAGGCCGGCGTTGCCCGATCCGAACAGCGTCGAGGACGCCGGATTGACGTTGGCGGCGTTGGACGTGCCACCCAGCACGGTGGCGGCTGACGCCTGGGAGGCGATCAGGGCCAGGGAGGCGCCGATGAGGGCGCGGGACAGGGATCGTTTCATATCAACTCCTTGAAGAAAACGATGGAAAAACCTGGTTTTCAGGGAAAGCCAGGAAACCCTGGAACTTCGGGACTGCTAGAACTGCGCCCGCATGCCGACGGTGATCGTGCGCCCTGGGCCGGGGGCGGGGATCTTGGCCATGGGGTCCAGGTAATAGCGGTCGGTGATGTTGGTGACGCCCAGGCTCAGCGTGACGTTCTTGGTGGCGCGCCATTGGGCCGAGGCGTCGAGTAGCATGACCGGGTGCCAGTACAGCTGGCGCATGCTGTTTTCCTTCCAGATGGATGGGCCGTAGGGGGTGTTCAGCAGGTCGTCCAGTTGCTTGTTTTCCGCCTTCGAGTGATAGACGGCGCGCAGCGCCAGTTCCAGCCGGTTCTGCAGCAGCCGGGTGCCCAGTTCGGCATTGATCGAATAGCGCGGCTGCAGGCTGGTGGCGGTCAGCATGTCGGGAAAGCCGCCGGTCATGCATTCCGGCATGCGGTTGTAGAAGGGGTCCAGGCCGTAGGCGTAATCCTTGTCGCACAGTTCCTGCTTGAGCCGCCAGGTGGCGCCCAGGCCGCCGAAGAACCGACCGCTGTCGAAGCGCGATTGGAACTCGATCCCGGTGGTCTTCTTGCGGTCGAACTGGATCACGTTCAGGTAAGCATCGCGGTCGATGAAGTCCTGGATGGTGGTGTCGAAATAGCTCAGGCGCACGTCCGCCTGGCGCAGGCCCGGCAGGAACGGGGCCAGGTCCTGGGAATAGCCGATTTCCCAGTTGGTGCTGCGTTCCGGCTTGCCGGCGCCGCTGCCCAGGTAATAGGTGTTGCCCAGGCCGACTGTCGTGGAGGCGATCTCGAAGATGCTGGGAAAGCGCGTCATCTGCGCGTAGCGGGCGTAGACGCTGATGGTGTCGGTGACGCGCGTCGTGGCGGAGAAGACCGGCGACCAGGCGTGGCCGTACTGCCGCTTGGGCGGCGCCCATTCCTGGCCGACGGCGGGGGTGGCGTAGACGGTGGATGTGCCGACCGGAATGATTTCCTGGAATTCTCCAGTCTTGCCTTGAGGGTTGGTCGCCGTCTGGGAGGGATCGATACCGCCACCGGCGAAGGGACTTTGCGAGGCATCGACCTTGCCGTCCACGACGGGTACGACGACGGTTTTCTTCCAGTACATGGCCGTGTCCCCCGTGCTGGTGATCGGAGGCTTGGCAGCGGTCGTTGTCGCTCCATGCGCCGAGATGTAGGTGTCAAGGGCGGCTTTGGCATCGTGAAATGCCTGCATGGCGGGCGTCGTCACGTTGTGGTCGACGAGCTGCTCCCAGTCGGAAGTACTGAGATTGCTGATCGCCGCAGTCTGCGAGTCCGATAGCGTCGTCCACTGAGCCACTTCCGCATTCGTCATCAACTGGCCGTACTCCAGCGCCAGCCCGGTCCGTTGTCCGGTGATCTGCGCTCCCGCCATCCGGTTCGCGCGCCGTTCGGCCAGGCCGTCGTCGTAGGCCGAGTATTCGTTGTAGCGGGTGCCGGCGGTCAGGGTGAGCCAGTCCGTGGGCCGCCATTCCAGGTTCATGGTGGCGGCCCATTCCCGGCGGGTGCCGGAACGCGGACCGAACTTGACGGTGGATTCGGCCAGGGCGGCGCCACCAACGCCGATGCCGCCGGTCAGATCCAGGTTGACGACGCGCTCGTCCAGCTTTTCGTGCTGCAGTTCGCCGCCGACGGTCAGGCGCAGCCGGTCGGTCAGGGTGAAGCGGTTGCTGAAATCGAAGCCCTTGCGGTCGTGGCTGGTCCACTGCGCGCTGCCGGCGAAGATGTGGCCGTCGTGGTCGGGTTCGACGGGTGCGGTGCCCCCCAGAGCAGGGTTCAGGACCGGGTTGGTGAAGCAGGTGAAGTTGGCCGCCCCGCTGGGCAGGGTCGGGTTGGCGAACGGATTGCCCCGGCATGCATCCCAGTCGGCCTTGACGATCTGGTAGGCGTCCAGCGCGCCGCTGCGGGCGATGTAATAGGCGCCACTGCCGCTCTGGTGGCGTTCGCTGTCGGTTCTGGTCATCCAGAGATGGGCTTCCAGGTCGACTACGCGCGAACCTTCCGGCCTCCATTCGTAGTCGAGCTTATACGTGTCCAGTTGGACGTTCGAGCGGGGATATTCGGCGACGAGCTGGCCGGGCAGGCCCTGCGGGGATTTGGTCAGTTCCTCGGCGATGCCCATCATCATGATCGACTGTCCGGTGGACGTTTCCGCGAAATCCAGGTTGGTGCGCATGAAGCTCAGGCCGATCTGCTGGTCGTGCGGCAGGTACCAGCGGTTCTTGAGCAGCAGGGTTTCGGTCTTGCTGGCCGTGCTCAGCACCTCGTTGCCGGGGTGGTAAAGCTTGGTCAGATTAGGGAAATAGGCCGAAGTGTCCTTGGCGTAGGCGTCGTTGTTGGCGTAGGCGTCGGCGCCGTTCTTGCCGGCGAAATAATTGCCCCGCTTGCGGTAGCTGTAGGCCAGCAGGGCGTCGGTGTGGTCGTTGCGCCCCGCGATGGCGAACATGAAGCTCTTGTCCTGGAAGTTCATGGCGTCCCCGGCGCTGCGATTGCGCGGCACGGGCTGGGGGATGTTGACCGCGTAATCCGAACCCAGCGTCGCGCCCGGAATGTCGCGATAGTCTTTGCCGAAATAACTGTTGGCATCGACGGCGGGCGCGATGGTGTTGCCGGAGGTTTCCAGCTTGACTTCGAGGCCCAGGCTGTCGCCATCAGGGATGATGTCGGATGGATTGATGGTGCGCACATTCACCGCGCCGCCGATGCCGCTCTTGATGCCCCGGCTCAACGATGGGCCCTTTTCCACCTCGATGCTGCGAAACAGGGCGGGATCCACGTAGTTGCGGTTGCCGGCGCCGTAGACCTGCAGCCAGACGTTGACGGACTGCTCGGTGCCGTCCACCGTCAGTGGTACCCGGCCTTCGCCCGACAGGCCGCGGATGTTCGGGGTGATCGACGATCCGTTGCGCGAGTCCATGCTGTAGACGCCGTTCATGCCCTTGAAGAGATCTGCCGGGTTGGTGACCTGATAGCGGTTCAGCTCTTTACGATCGACGTATAGGTTGGTGACGTTCTTGGTGAATACGTTCTCGTATCCCTGGGCATCAGGGTCTCTCAGGCCACGTACGCGAACCGGTGTCAACATGTTGATGTGCTCATCCCGATCGGTAGCTGCCGTGTCGCGTGCATTGTCGGTATCCGCTCGGCTTTCTATGCGGTCGTTACTGCCGGGCGAGGGATGGGCCTGCGCTCTGGAAAGAGGGGGGGTCAGGCTCAGGGCAGCTGTCAAGGCGGCTACGATGATCGGCCCGGTGGTATCGGGCGCGAACCCTGGATGCTTGAAGAACATGATGATTGCCACGGAATGGAGGTGAAAGCGGTACGACGCCGGATCGGGGACGGCGCAACGTATCTTGCAAGCCAGGCAATCTAAATGAGAATGATAATTATCAATTGTTGATGGAGCGAGGCGCGAGCACTTCTTCAAGCGCTGTTCATGGCCTGTCTCATCAGGGGGGTAATCTGCGGGGGGGTCGGGTAAAATCCAGGCTTCTCCTCCGATCCAGTCGCCATCGCGTGGACCACGCGATCCGTCTACAGGAAGTTTGCCGTGACCCAGTTGAAAAATGATGTATTCCTGCGCGCGTTGATGCGCCAGCCCGTTCCCTACACCCCGATCTGGATGATGCGCCAGGCCGGGCGCTACTTGCCGGAATACCGGCAGACCCGCGCTCAGGCCGGTTCGTTCATGGGGCTGGCCCAGAACCCGGAATACGCCTGTGAGGTCACGCTGCAGCCGCTGCGCCGTTTTGCGCTGGATGCCGCCATCCTGTTTTCCGATATCCTGACCGTGCCGGATGCCATGGGCCTGGGCCTGCAGTTCGTCAACGGCGAAGGGCCGCGCTTCGAGCGCCCTCTGCGCGACGAAGCCGCGATCGCGGCCTTGCAGGTACCCGACATGGACCGCCTGCGCTATGTGTTCGATGCCGTCTCTTTGATCCGCCGGGAACTGAATGGCGACGTGCCGCTGATCGGCTTTTCGGGCAGCCCGTGGACACTGGCCTGTTATATGGTCGAGGGCCAGGGTAGCAGCGACTACCGGCAGATCAAAACCCTGCTGTATCAACGCCCCGACCTGTTGCGTCACATTCTGGATATCAACGCCCAGGCGGTTCAGGTGTATCTGAATGCCCAGATTCGCGCTGGCGCGCAGGCCGTCATGGTGTTCGATAGCTGGGGCGGCGTGTTGGCCGATGGCTTGTTCCAGCAGTTTTCCCTGCACTATACGCAGCGTGTGCTGGATGGGTTGCTGCGCGAACACGAGGGGCAGCGCATTCCCGTCATTGTCTTCACGAAAGGCGGCGGCCAGTGGATTCAGGATATTTCAGCGATTGGCTGTGATGCGGTGGGGCTGGACTGGACGGCCCAGTTGGCGCAGGCGCGACGCACCGTGCAGGACCAGGTCGCCTTGCAGGGCAATCTTGACCCGATGACGCTGTTTGGCGGCGATGCCGCCATCCGCGCCGAAGTTCGTCGCGTACTGGCGGATTTCGGCGAGGTCGGTTCAGGCGGACACGTGTTCAATCTGGGGCATGGGATCTCGCAGTTCACCCCGCCCGAGGCGGTGCTGTCCCTGGTGGACGAGGTCCATACCGCCAGCCGCGCCTACCATACCTGATGGCGGGCCGCTCCGGGTCTTGATGATCCGGAGCGCTTGACTTTTGTGCTTATGCACAATTTTGCCCGAGTCGGGGTTAACACTGATTTTTCTGGAAAAAATCTGGGTTTTATTCATAAGCTATTGTTATATAACAGAAAATACAGAAATTTCGGTATTTTTGTAAATCTTGACTCGCCGAGAGAGCTGGTGTTCACCGTTTTGTTCTCTCTTTCTCCACAAAGTTATCCACAGGCTGGAGCATTCCGTCCTGATGCCTGATTTAGCAGCTTCTTCCCCTGAGCCAGACGCGGTCCCTGGCGCCGCAGCGCCCGTTTATTTGGCGGTAGCGTTGGATGTACCCTTGCCCGGTCTATTTGACTATTCCCACGATACGCCGGTGGCGCCGGGGGTGCGGGTGCGGGTGATGTTCGGTCGTCGGGCCATGGTGGGCATGGTGTGGGCCGTGCGGGAACAACCCGCTGTGTCCGCCGACCGCGTGCGCCCGATCGAGGCGGTGCTGGACGACCTGCCACCCATGCCGGCTGATTGGTTGCGGCTGGCGGATTTTGCAGCGCAGTATTATCACCGCCCTTTGGGCGAGGTGCTGTTGCCGGTGCTGCCGCCGCCCTTGCGCAAGCCTGCTGCCTATACGGGCGCTCGTTCAGCCGGCGGGCCGGTATGCCGGGCGGATCGCCGGCCCGGTACGGCGCGGCTTGGCCAGCGTGATGAGTCCGTCCAGACCCAGGTCACGCTGACGGCAGGGCAGCAAACTGCCCTGGATCAGTTGCAGGGCTTGCTGGCTGCGGGCAAGGGAGTCGCGCTTTTGCATGGCGTGACCGGCAGCGGCAAGACCGAACTCTATCTGCGTCTGGCTCGTCAGGTGTTGGATCAGGGGCGGCAGGTCCTGATCCTGGTGCCGGAAATCAATCTGACGCCGCAACTGGAACATATCGTCCGGACGCAATTGTGTCAGTCGCCGGGTGATCTGGCCGTGCTGCACAGCCGGCTGTCCGAAGGCGAACGCCTGCGCGCCTGGCTGCGGGCGGCGCGTGGTCAGGCCGTGTTGTTGCTGGGTACCCGCCTGGCGCTGATGACGCCCCTGCCGCGCCTGGGCCTGATCGTGGTGGACGAGGAGCACGATCCTTCATACAAGCAGCAAGACGGGCTGCGCTATTCGGCGCGCGATCTGGCCGTCTGGCGGGGGCATGATCTGGGGATCCCTGTCGTGCTGGGCTCGGCGACGCCGTCCCTGGAAACCTGGCGCCGCGCCCAGCGTGGGGACTACCGCTTGGTATCCCTGCCGCATCGCGCCCAGGCCCAGGCGCTGCCGGATATTCGCCTGATCGATACGCGCCGGGCGCAATTGGAGCAAGGCTTTACGCCGCAGCTGTTGCAGGCCCTGGCTGCGCGGCTGGAACAGGGCGAGCAAAGCCTGGTGTTTCTGAACCGGCGGGGTTATGCCCCGGTGCTGCGGTGCGTGTCCTGCGGCTGGGTCAGTCAGTGCCGTCGCTGTACGGCGCATACCGTGCTGCACCGGCTTGGGGGCCGGCGGACGGTGCTGCAATGCCACCATTGCGGCGATGCTCAGCCAGCGCCTCGCGCCTGCCCGGATTGCGGCGATCAGGATCTGCAGCCCATGGGGCGGGGGACGCAGCGCGTCGAGGAATTCCTGGGTGAATACTTTCCCCGGGCGCGAATCCTGCGTATCGATGCCGATGCCACACGTCGCAAGGGCAGCGCCGAAGCGCTCTTTGCCCAGGTGCATGCCGGACAGGCCGATATTCTGGTCGGCACCCAGATGGTATCCAAGGGCCACGACTTTGCGCGCCTGGGATTGGTCGGGGTGTTGAATGCCGACGCCATGCTGTTCGCTCAGGATTTTCGCGCACCGGAACGCCTGTTTGCTCAGCTGATGCAGGTCGCCGGTCGGGCCGGGCGGCGCTCGGGCGGCGCACAAGTCCTGGTCCAGACGGACTACCCCGATCAGCTGGTCTATCAGACCCTGTGCCGGCATGATTACCGCCGTTTCGCTGAATCTGCCTTGGCTGAGCGCGAGGATCTGGGGCTGCCGCCGTTTTCCAACCAGGCCTTGCTGACGGCGCAGGCGACCCACCTGGCCGATGCCTTGGATTTCCTGCGAGCCGTCAGGGCGCAGGCCGATGCCTTGCCTGAATCGGCAGGGGTATGCCTGTACGATGCAGTGCCCCTGCGTATCGTGCGGGTGGCGCGGGTCGAGCGGGCGCAGCTGCTGCTCGAATCGCCTCGTCGTAGCGCCCTGCATGGTCTGTTGCGGGTGTTGCTGCCGCAGGCCGATGCGCTGGCCTCCGGTCGGCCTGTGCGTTGGGGGGTCGAAATCGATCCCCAGGAAATCTGAGATGGATCTGAACCCCAGCCAGCACGAAGCGGTGCGCTATCTGAACGGCCCCTGCCTGGTGCTGGCGGGCGCCGGCAGCGGCAAGACGCGGGTGATCACCCGCAAGATGGCCTATCTGCTGCGCGAATGCGGATATCAGGCGCGTCAGGTGGTGGCGCTGACCTTCACCAATAAAGCCGCGCGGGAAATGAACGAGCGCGTCCGCACCTTGGTTGATCCTCGATTGCTGCGGGGCCTGACGGTGGGCACCTTTCACTCGCTGGGCCTGCGGTTCCTGCGCGAGGAATACGCAGGGTTGGGACTGAAGCGAGGGTTTTCCATCCTGGACGCCACCGATGCCCAGGGCATCATCCAGGAATTGCTGGCGACGACCGACCGTGGCCGCCTGCGCGCTGTCCAGCAGACGATTTCCCTGTGGAAGAACGCCCAGCTGGACCCCGATGGCGCTGCACGGGCGGCTCAGGATGCCGACGAGGCAGAAGCCGTGCGCGTGTATCGCAGCTACGAAGCCACATTGCGCGCCTACCAGTCGGTCGATTTCGACGATCTGATCCGCCTGCCGGCGCAGTTGCTGCAGGACGATGAATCCGTGCGGCAGCGCTGGCAGGCGCGGGTACAGTATTTGTTGGTGGATGAATATCAGGACACCAACGCCTGCCAGTACCAGCTGGTGCGCCTGCTGTGCGGCGACCGGGCCATGCTCACCGCCGTGGGCGACGATGATCAGGCCATCTACGCCTGGCGTGGCGCCACGGTGGAAAACCTGGCCCAGTTGGAGCGCGACTACCCGCAGCTGCGAGTGATCAAGCTGGAACAGAACTACCGTTCGGTGCAGCGCATCCTGCAGGCTGCCAACCAGGTGATCAGTCACAACCCCAAGACCTTCGACAAGACCCTGTGGTCCGACCTGGGGGTGGGCGATCCGATTGGCGTCACGCCGATGGATTCGGACCTGATCGAGGCGGAATCCATCGCGATGCGGTTGTCGGCATCCCGCTTCGAGCGTCAGGCACAATGGAAGGATTTCGCCGTGCTGTATCGGGGCAATCACCAGGCGCGGATCATGGAACAAGCCTTACGCACCCTGCGTATCCCCTATACGGTATCGGGTGGCCAGAGCTTTTTCGACAAAGCGGAAATCCGCGACGTGCTGGCCTGGCTGCGGCTGATCGCCAACGAAGACGAAGACCCCGCTTTCATTCGCGCGGCGACCACGCCCCGGCGGGGCATCGGGCAGGGCACCTTGCAGGCCCTGGGCAGCGAGGCGGCGCGGCAGGGGGTGTCGCTGTATGCCGTCGCTGCCGAAGCGACCGAGGCCTTGCTGCCCGCTGCTCGCCAGCGCGAGGCAGTGCTCGGTTTTGTGCATCTTATTCAGCATTTCCAGGCGCGCGCGGCGCGGCGCGGCGGGGCGGTGCCTGCTTTGCCGGGGGCGGCGGTCCAGGGGGATCTGCTGGCTTTCGATCCCGACCCTGCGCCGTCGACCGCCGGGGCGGAATTCGGCGCGCCGGACAATCAGCTGGCGCCGCAGACATCGGTCGGCCTGGACGGCGCGGCGGTGGGCATCGATGGTTTGCGCGGAGACGATGCCGCCAGGGTGCTTGATGACCTGTTGGCGGCTATGGGCTACGAGCGTCATCTCTACGATACGCTCGACGAGCGCCAGGCCCAGACACGCTGGACCAATGTGCTGGAATTGCTGGAATGGCTCAAGCGCAAGGCCGACGAGGACGACATGACCTTGCTCGAACTGGTGCAGCACGTGGCGCTGGTCACCATGCTCGAGCGCTCGGACGACGATGAGCCCGATGCCGTCAAACTCTCCACCTTGCATGCCTCCAAAGGCCTGGAGTTCCCCCATGTCTATCTGATCGGCGTGGAAGAAGGCCTATTGCCGCATCGCGGCGGGGACGACGAGGGCGATGTCAGCGAGGCGGCGGTGGCTGCTCGACTGCGCCGTATCCAGGAAGAACGTCGCCTGATGTATGTCGGCATCACGCGGGCTCAGCGCACCCTGCAGATCAGCTGGTGCCGCAAACGCCGACGGGGGCGCGAGGACACGATGTGCGAGCCGTCGCGCTTTATCGCTGAAATGGGTTTGCAGACACAGGCGGACGGCTCGGTGCCGGGCGCCGCCGAAATGGACCCCGACCGCGCCCTGAGCAGTCTGAAAAACCTGCTCAAGCGATGAAAAAGCCGCACCGTCACAAAGACGATGCGGCCCTACGGAGAATTCGTATCAGGACCGCCTGACTGGCGGTCCACATCCCGATTACCAGGGCGAGCGGTTGTACAGCATGTTGCGTGCACGCGCTTCGGCTTGGGCATTCAGGACGGCGGTGATGCCGCGCCCAACAGCCTTGGCTCCCCGGCGCAGAGCACGACCCGTGCTGCGCAGACCCTTCATCAGGGACAACGGTCGCGATTCAGTCAGGACCGTATTGGCGTAGGCGCGCTCCAGCGCGTCAGACATCAGGTTCGGGGTGGTGGTGTAGGTGTAGCTCATAACTGACTCCTGTTTCAGAAGCTTCAGATTTTCGACAAGTTCATTATAGGGTAAACCCTAGGATAAAGATAGGGGTAAACCCTAACACTTGTTTTAGAGCGCAAAAAGATGGAAAAGTGTGGTGAAAACCACCAATCCTGTGAACTTTCAAGTTTTTATGGGATGTCTGTCGGGGCGTGCGTTGTCTTCTTGCACGCCCCGGTGGAAGGACTTTCTTTACCCCTTGCGGGCAAAGAACCGCTGGAAGGCTGCCTGAGCCTCGGCGGATTTCAGGCGCTCGAAGAAGACGGTTGCTTCGGCATCCAGCACCTGGTGCACGGTGTCACGATCCGGCGCGCGCAACAGCTGTTTGCTGGCGCGCACGGCTTGTACGGGTTGTGCGGCCAGCGCCTGAGCGCAGGCGCGCGCAGCGGCCAGGGGATCATCCTGGATGTCGCTGAGCAACTGACCGGCCAGTGCTTCCTCTGCATCAAAGGGCTGGGCCTGCAGCAGCCACCGGGCGGCGCGGCGTGGGCCTGCCAGGCGTGGCAGCAGATAGCTGGATGCGCCTTCCGGGCATAGGCCCAGCGATACAAAGGGCAGGCGGAAAACCGCACTGCGATCAGCATAGACGGCATCGCAGTGCGCCAGCAAGGTGACGCCCACGCCGACCGCTTGGCCTTGGACGGCGGCGATGACCGGCACATTGACGCTGGCCAGCGTGTGCAGAAAGGCGATCGAGCCTACGTCGCGGCTATTTTGCGGCATCTGGAATTCCGCCAGATCATTGCCCGCCGTGAAGTGTCCGCCCGCGCCGTGCAGGATGACGGCGGAGCAGGTGGGATCCGCATCGGCGGCCTGCAAGGCCTGGTCGATTTCGCGGTACATGGCGTCGGTCAGCGCGTTGCGCCTTTCGGGCCGATCAATCAGGATTTCCAGGGTCGGGCCATTATGTTCCAGGCGGATCATGCGCAGGTCTCCGTGAGAAAGCCATCCCGCACGGACAGGGCGGCTTGTTGATATTCTTCGCGCAGGCGGGCGACGATATCCGCCGTGGGCAGCACGGAGTCGATGTTGCCTACGCCTTGGCCCGCCCCCCAGATGTCGCGCCAGGCTTTTTTGCTGTCGCTGCCGAAATTCGTGCCCTGCGCCGCCGGCAGTTGGTCGGGGTCCAGGCCGATATTGCGCACGCAGGGTTTTAGATAGTTGCCAGGGATGCCGGTGAAATAGGGGGTGTAGACGATGTCGGCGGCAGCGGTGTCGACGATCATCTGTTTGTACTCCGCCTGGGCATTGGCTTCGGTACTGGCGATGAAGCGGGTGCCCAGGTAGGCGAAGTCCGCGCCCATGGCGCGCGCGGCCAGGATATCCTGGCCCCGGCTGATGGCGCCCGACAGGCAGATGGGGCCGTCGAAGATGCGCCGGACTTCACCCAGCAGAGCAAACGGCGACAAGGTCCCGGCATGGCCGCCCGCGCCGGCGCACACCAGAATCAGACCGTCCACGCCGGCTTCGATGGCCTTTTGCGCATGCCGCAGCGTCGTCACGTCATGAAAGACCTTGCCGCCCCAGCTGTGTACTGCGTCTACGACCTGGTTGGGCGCGCGCAAGCTGGTGATGATCAGCGGTACGCGGTGCTGTGCGCAGGTTTCAAGATCCGCCTGCAGGCGGTCATTGGACTGGTGGATGATGTGGTTGATGGCGTAGGGCGGAATGGGCCGGTCGGGTTCCGCCGCCCGCAAGGCAGCCAGACCCTCTTCGATTTGAGTCAGCCAGGCGTCCAATTTTTCCTGAGGGCGGGCATTCAGGGCCGGCATGGAACCGATGATGCCGCTGGCGCATTGCGCGATGACCAGTTCGGGGCCGGAGACGATGAACATCGGCGCCGCCATGACGGGCAGGGTCATGTTCTGATGCAGCGAGGTCGCTAGGGGGTGAGGCATGAGGAGGGTCTCCTGCTGAGTAATCCGTTCATTCTAATTCAAACGATCGTTTGAATCATGCGGGGTATCCCTAGTGTGTCCTTGTCTTTACGCAGGGCAAGAAAAACCCCTCGGGTCCGTGCGGAGGCCGAGGGGTTTGGGTGTGAAGTCAGGTGGGGCTTATTTGGCCGCGTCCACCATGTATTCGATGGCCGCTTTGAGTTCGTCGTCGGTCGCCTGCGAGCCGCCGCGCGGCGGCATGGCGCCTACACCGGAAATCGCCTTGGCCAGCATGCTGTCCAAACCGGTCTTGATGAAGGGGTCCCAAGCGGCTTTGTCGCCAAATTTCGGCGCCCCGGCCACGCCAGTGCTGTGGCAGGTGATGCAGACGGACTTGTAGACTTTTTCGCCCACGGATACCTGGGTGGCTTCGGCTTTAGGCGCAGCGGCTTGTTCTGCGGGTTTCTCGGCAGCGGGGGCAGCAGCCGGCGCAGGAGCAGCCGCCGGGGCGGCAGCGGCAGGCGCAGCGGCGGCGGGCGCCGACGCGGCTGCCTGGTCACCAGCAGCAGGTTCCGTGGGTTCGGGGAAGTCGGCGCCGGACTGGTTGGTCATGTAGACCACCGCACGGGCGACTTCAAAGTCGTCCAGCGAGGAGTTGCCGCCTTTGGGAGGCATCGCGCCGATCCCGTGAATGGCGTTCTTGAGCAGGTCTTCGAAACCCTGTTTGATGAAGGGAGCCCAGGCGTCTTTGTCGCCGAATTTCGGCGCACCGGCCACACCGCTGCTGTGGCAGGCGGCACAGGTGGATTGGAAGACTTGTTCGCCGGTCTTGAAGACCTTGGGAGCATCGGCATCGACCAGCTTGAATCCGGCAATAGGCTGGATGCGCTTGGCGATGGATTCTTCGGTTTGGCTGTCGGATCCGTAACCCGTGCGGATCGACGAGCCCACCAGGTTCACCAGCAGGATGATGACCGCGATCGGCACCACAAAGGCAAGCACGACCGTGATCAGCAGCTGTTTTGGTGTCTTGATGGGACTTTCGTGCCCGTGCCCGTGTTCGGAGTGTTCTTGAAGGCTCATGATGAGTTCCTGGTCCTGGGATAATAGAGTGCGGCCATTGGACTGCAGACAGTGTCGTGCCGCCTGGCGGGTTCTGTTACAGGCCTCAACCTTCGATTATAGCGACAGCCCCGGCACACTGCAGGGATGGGATAAACCCGCTACAATGTCGAGCCTCCCGGATTGCAACGATATGGGGGTGTCGGCTGCTTAGCCGATGGTACTGGCGCCTGTAGTTCAATGGATAGAATAGGAGTTTCCGAAGCTTCTGATACAGGTTCGATTCCTGTCGGGCGCGCCAGTTCTTGATTAAATGAAGTAGCCTCCAGGCCGTCTGCCTGACTGCCTCAAGGGGCTCTACCCCATTAACGGGGGATGGGCATCCATCAGACACGGTTGATGACACCGTTCCAGCCGCATTGAGCCAAGACCCTCATGCGGTAATTCTCAAAGTTTCTGAAGCCGTAGGCCCTACGCGA
>NZ_JBATXG010000025.1:0-207349 GCF_049673105.1 Castellaniella sp. | reverse complement strand
TCCCGAACAGGACAGTGAAACGCCTTCGCGCCGATGATAGTGGGTGGACACCTGTGAAAGTAGGTCATCGTCAGGCTTTTATACCGCAAAGCCCCTGCAGATCACTCTGCAGGGGCTTTGTCTTTTGGCGCACCGGGCGGCCCCAAGCGCCAAAGCGCCCCCTCGGGGGGCAGCAAGCGGCACGCAGGCTGCGCAGCGTGGGGGCTTTGTCTTTCAGAAAAACAGTTAGAATGAAACCGACTTGAACAGCGGCGCGCCGGTGCCACAGCAGGAGGTTTCATGATACAAGGTGAAGATACCCAAGACACCGACAAGGGGCTGACGCAACGCCAGCTCATTCATCTGATGTATGCCTTGTTTGCGGTGGGAATTCTATCCGCAGGAATTTTGGGCGCGGCAGCCATTGCCGCTGTCGTTCTGGCTTATCTCAAACGCGGTGATATGGTGGGCACGGTCTATGCCGGCCACATCGACTGGATCATTCGTACGTTCTGGTGGGGCTTGTTGTGGCTGGCGCTAAGCGCCGTCGCTGCCATGATCTTCATCGGCTTCGTCACCGGGGTGATCGCGATGATCTGGATCATCTATCGCCTGGCCAAGGGCTGGCTGGCGCATTGCGCTGGGGAAACCCCTCTGCCCGGCCTGTAGAGCCGGTTGGGGGCAAGCGTCGATTCGGCGGCGCGGGTGATCTCGACATCACCCGCCGCCAAGCCCTGGCGGGCCCGGCATGAATTCAGCTTATTTCAGATGTTGGCTGACCAGTTTGGTCAGTTCGAACATCGATACCTGATCCTTGCCGAACAGGGGCTTCAGCTTGGCGTCCGCGTTGATGTTGCGACGGTTTGCCGGGTCTTGCAGGTCGTGCTTCTTGATGTAGTCCCAGATGCGTTTGGTCACTTCGGTGCGGGGAACGGCTTCATTGCCGATGACCGCAGCCAGGGTGGCGCTGGGCGTCAGGGGTTTCATGAAAGCCGCATTGGGCTTGCGCACGGACTTTTCGGTGGTTGCCATGAATACAGGCTCCTACTTGATTGAGTGAATAGCCCCCGAAGCTTACCGCGTGTTTCCCTCAAAGACAAAGCAAAGCAGTGAAAAATATTTAAGGAATTGATTGTGACTCAAGAGAAGCTTCCATCCAACGATCAATCCGGCGCCCCGAATGGCATGCCAAGAGGCGTCGCGCAGTCCCTGGGGCGGGAGCCACGGACCGTCACGCTCGTGCGCCCTGACGACTGGCATCTGCATTTGCGCGACGGCGCTGTGCTGCAAAGCGTGATCCTGGATTCCGCCCGGCAGTTCGGTCGCGCCATCATCATGCCCAATCTGAAGCCCCCGGTGCTGACGACGGCAGACGCCCAGGCCTATCGGGATCGGATCTTGGCTGCCTTGCGTCAGGCGGGCGCGCCGGCGGGCAGCTTCGAGCCCCTGATGACTCTGTACCTGACCGATAGAACGGCGCCGGACGAAATTCGCCGCGCCAAGGACTCGGGGCTGGTTCACGGCGTGAAGCTCTATCCTGCCGGTGCGACCACGCATTCGGATGCGGGGGTGACTGATTTGCTGAGGCATTGCCGGGCGACCTTGGACGCCATGCAGGACTGCGGGATGCCTTTGCTGGTGCACGGCGAGGTGACCGATCCCGAGGTCGATCTGTTCGACCGTGAAGCGGTGTTCATCGATCGGGTGATGCTGCCGCTGCGCCAAGCCTATCCGGCGCTGAAGGTCGTCTTTGAACACCTGACGACGGCGGAAGGGGTGGCCTATGTGCGCGAGGCCCCCGGCCCCGTGGCGGCGACGATCACCGCCCACCATCTGTTGTACAACCGCAATGCCTTGTTCAAGGGCGGTTTACGCCCGCATTGGTATTGTCTGCCGGTGCTCAAGCGCGAACGTCATCGCCTGGCGTTGCTGGATGCGGCCACCAGCGGCGAGGCGCGGTTCTTCCTGGGGACTGACAGCGCGCCGCATGCCAAAGGGGCCAAGGAGCAGGATTGCGGTTGCGCAGGCTGTTATACCGCCCGCCATGCGATGGCGCTGTATGTGTCGGCCTTTGATGCCGCCGGACGCCTGGATCGGCTGGAGGCCTTTGCCAGCCTGAACGGACCGGCCTTCTATGGGCTGCCCCCCAATGCCGGCACCCTGACGCTGGAGCAGGTGCCGGAACAGATTCCCGCGAGCTTGCCCTTGGCCGATGCCGAGGTCGTGCCTTTGGCAGCCGGCGAATCCCTGGCGTGGCGTCTGCGGGCCGAATAAGCGCAGGACGGTTGTCGGCGAGCGGCCCCATCGGGGCTATTTCGTCTGATGGGTCTTAATCGCCGCGTTTGTCTTCCAGGACGGTCCAGCGTTCGAACAGGGCATCGAGCTGTTCGCCCAGCGCGTTCAGGGTTTGCTGGATGCGTTCTGCTTCGGCGGGGCCGTCGCGGTACAGATCGGGGGCTGACAAGGCCTCGGCCAGTTGCGCCTGTTCGGCTTCCAGGGTGGCGATGCGATCCGGCAGGGCGGCCAGTTCTTCGGCCTCCCAGGGGGCCAGACGGCTCTTGCGGGCACGGGCAGGCTGGCTGGGGTCTGCGCCGCCGGCGCTCGCACCCGCCTCGGGGGCCGGGGGTGCGGACTTGGCCGGCGCTGCCGCGCGGGCCGGGTTGGCCTCTGCAGCTTCAGGGCGCGGACGCTGCGCTTCCCATTCGGCGTAGCCGCCTACGTATTCCTGCCAGTGCCCCTGACCTTCGGCGGCAATGGTCTGCGTGACGACATTGTCCAGAAAGCTGCGGTCGTGGCTGACCAGCAGGACTGTTCCGCTGTAATCCTGCAACAGGCTTTCCAGCAGTTCCAGCGTGTCGATGTCCAGATCGTTGGTGGGTTCGTCCAGCACCAGGACGTTGTGCGCCTGGGCGAACATGCGCGCCAGGGCCAGGCGGGCGCGTTCGCCCCCGGACAGGCTGCTGACCGGGGAATGAGCGCGGGCGGCGGGGAACAGGAAGTCTTCCAGATAGCTCATGACGTGCTTGCGCTGGCCGCCGATTTCCACCCATTCGCTGCCCGGGCTGATGGTATCGGCCAGAGTGGCGGATTCGTCCAGACGGTCGCGCATCTGGTCGAAATAGCCGATGGACAGATTGGTGCCCAGGCGCACCGTGCCCTGATCAGGCTGCAACTCGCCCAGCAGGATGCGCAGCAGCGTGGTTTTGCCGGCGCCGTTGGGGCCGATCAGCCCGATTCGGTCGCCGCGCAGGATCAGGGTGCTGAAGTCACGGATCAGGGGTTCGCCGCCAAAGCCGTGCGTGACGTGCTGCAGCTCGGCGACCTGCTTGCCGGATCGTTCACCGTCCGCCAGAGAAAAGCGCACCTGGCCCTGCTGGTCGCTGCGCGCGCCGCGTTCACGGCGCAGGGCTTCCAGGCGCCGGACGCGGCCTTCGTTGCGGGTGCGGCGGGCTTCGACGCCTTTGCGGATCCAGACTTCTTCCTGGGACAGCAGTTTGTCGAAGCGAGCATTGGCTTGTTGTTCTGCTTCCAGCCATTGGGCCTTGCGGGTCTGCCAGGCGGAAAAATTCCCCGGGAAGCTGAGCAGCTGACCGCGATCCAGTTCGATGATGCGCGTCGCGACCGCATCCAGAAAACGGCGATCGTGAGTGATCAGAACGATGGTCAGGCGAGAGGTGGACAGCAGAGACTCGAGCCAGGCGATGCCGTCAAAATCAAGATGGTTGGTGGGTTCGTCCAGCAGCAGCAGATCGGGTTCTTCGACCAGAGCGCGGGCCAGGGCGACGCGTTTGCGCGTGCCGCCGGACAAGCCCGCGATCAGCAGATCGGGATCCAGCCCCAGGGTGTCGATCAGCGTGGCCGCCCGGGCGCTGCGCGCCCAGTCTTCGGAAGCCAGCATGTCGCCGTGCAGCAGCTGCTGGATGGTCTGATCTTCCGGCAGGATGGGTTCCTGTTCTACCGTGGCGATGCGCAGGCCTTTTTGCCGGCGGATCTCGCCATCATCCAGTTGGGTGCGACCATCCAGGATACGCAACAGCGAGGACTTGCCGGCTCCGTTGCGACCGATCAGGCCGATGCGCTCGCCCGCCAGCAAGGCCAGTTCGGCGTGGTCGAGCAAAGGGTGGTGGCCGTAGGCCAACTGGGCCTGGGTCAGGGCGAGGATCGTGTCAGGCATGGAATCAATGCGTGCGTCGGGGGAATCGGAGTCGGGGCGGGGGCGACCGCGCTAGGGTCGCATCGCCGACCGCCAAACCCTATTGTCGCAGTTTGGTGCGGCTGCTGCCTGGGCGAGCGGCGGCGCGCTGCCGTGGCCGGGCTTGCCGTACAATGCCGGTGCGGGGCAGATCGGGCAATCGCGGTGTCTAGGCATCGAGGAAGGTCCGGACTCCATCGGGCGCGATAGCGGCTAACAGCCGTCCGGCAACCCCCACGGGGCAAGCCGAGGACTAGGGCCACAGAGACGAGTCTGTCACGCGGGTGTCGCTTGAACGCGGCACTCCGGTACGGCCACTCCGTACTGCCTGGCGGCTAGTCCGCCAGGGCGTGGCAGGGTGAAACGCGGCAACCTCTATCGGGAGCAACATCAAATAGGCATGCGCCGGCTTCGTGCCGACAGGGCGGCCCGCCCGAGCATGCGGGTAGATGGCTAGAGCAGTCCAGCAATGGCCTGCCCAGAGGAATGATTGCCCGCCGGGGCGACCCGGCGTACAAAATCCGGCCTACAGATCTGTTCCGCAATTTCTTCTGGTTTTTCGAGTTCTTCTAGGGAATTATGCGCATACGGCCCCTGCGCCTGCTGTGATACCCTGAATCACCTTTCGAACCGACGGCCTGTGCGGCATGCATGCGCCAGGTACGCCGGCCGGATTCCTTATGCGGAAATCCAGCAGGAGACATCGGTGACAGATTCGACAGCAGCTTCCCTGTCGGGGGCGGACGACCAGCAGCAGCGGCCATTGCTCGAGGTCCGTGATCTGGCGAAAAGCTTTGGCGGCCTGCGGGCCGTGGATCATTGTTCATTCCAGGTTGAACGAGGCACCATCACCGGGCTGATCGGCCCCAACGGCGCCGGCAAGACCACCGTCTTCAACCTGATCACTGGTTTTATTCCGCCCGATTCGGGGCGCATCTTGCTCGATGGGCAGGATATCGGCCACCTGCGTCCCGATCAGATCTTCGCCCGCGGCCTATGCCGCACCTTTCAGATCCCCCGTGAACACGGCACCATGAGCGTGCTGGAAAACCTGCTGCTGGTGCCGCCGTCTCAGTCCGGCGAACACTGGTGGAATGCGATCTTCCGTCCAGGGCAGGTGCAGGCGGAAGAATCGCGCCATCTGCACAAGGCGCGCGAAGTGCTGGAATACCTGCAGCTGACCCATGTGCAGCATGAATACGCGGCCAATCTGTCCGGCGGCCAGAAAAAGCTGCTGGAAATGGGGCGGATGCTGATGGCGGACCCGCAGATCATTTTGCTGGACGAGCCTGCCGCAGGGGTCAACCGTACCTTGCTGCAAAGCATTGTTGCCAACATCCAGTTCTTGTCCAAGGATCGCGGCATCACGTTCCTGCTGATCGAGCATGACATGAACATGGTCATGAACCTCTGCGACCCGGTGGTCGTCATGAGCGAAGGCCGCAAGCTCGCCGAAGGCGATCCCGCCTCTGTGCGCAGCAACCAGGCGGTGCTGGAAGCCTACCTAGGAGGGCAATATGCCGCTGCTGCAGGTTGATTCCGTCACGGCAGGATACGGGGATACCGAGATCCTGCGCGGCTTGTCGCTGGTCGTCGAGGCGGATGAAGTGGTCTCCATCATCGGTCCCAACGGGGCTGGAAAATCCACCTTGATGAAAACCGTGTTCGGCCTGCTGCATCCGCGCCAGGGCTCGATCCATTTTGACGGCCATGACATCACCCAGGTGGCGCCGCACCGGATCGTGCGTCTGGGCATGTGCTACGTCCCCCAGGTCGCCAACGTATTCACGTCGCTGACCGTGGAGGAAAACCTGGAAATGGGGGCGTTTCCCCTGGGAGCGATCGATCTCAGTCCGCACAAAGACCGTGTCTATGACATGTTTCCGAAGCTGCGGCAGCGCCGGCGACAGCTGGCCGGCAAGATGTCGGGCGGTGAAAGACAAATGGTGGCGATGGGCAGCGCCCTGATGATGAATCCCAAACTGCTGCTGCTCGACGAACCCACTGCGGCCTTGTCGCCAAAACTGGTCGACGAGATCTTCGAACGCATCGCGCGCATCAACGAGGCCGGCATCGGGGTGCTGATGGTCGAACAAAATGCCCGGCAGTCCCTGAGCATGGCGCATCGTGGTTACGTGCTGGCCAATGGCGAGAACCGCCACGAGGGGACGGGTCAGGATTTGCTCGACGATCCCAATGTCGGGCGTCTCTATCTAGGAGGGTGATCCGATGGCTGAGACAGCACAATCTGCGGCATCGGGCCTGCCCCCGGAAAATGCCGAATCCGCCGCGGTCGACGTGCGCGATTCCGGCGGCGCGCGTAGTAGCCGTTTCGTTGGGGGCGTTCTGGCGCTGGTCCTGGCGGGTATGTGGATCGCCGGCTGGCTCTCGGGCACCAGCGCCCAGGAAATGCTGTCCTTGACGGCATGGGGGGTGATGCTGGGCGGGATCATCGCTTTAGGGGGGATCGGACTGACGCTGTGTTACGGAGTCCTGAAATTTCCCAACTTCGCCCACGGAGAGTTCCTGACCCTGGGAGCCTACGTCACCTACGGAATGGTGCTGGTCCTGCCGCAGTCCAATCCAATCTGGCGGTTTTCCTTTGGCTGGGAACTGTTGGTCGGGATACTGCTGGCCGCGGTCGTCACCGCCATTGTCGCCATCGTGATCGACCGCGTGTTGTACCGCCCCTTGCGTAAGCACCAGTCGCCGCTGGTCCTGCTGGCGATGGCGTCGCTGGGCATGGAATTTCTGCTGCGCGGCATCGTCTATCTGGTCTGGGGGTCTGATTTCCACTTCTACTATTCAGGACGCACCAACCCGGCCCTGTCCTTGCCCCTGGGGTTGCGACTGCAGGCCGACCAGTTGTTCGTCTTTGCGCTGGCGCTGATCCTGGTGGTGTTGCTGTACTGGATGTTGACGCGTACGCGCATTGGCAAGGCCATGCGCGCGACTGCGGACAATCCCGATCTGGCCCAGGTGCGCGGCATCAACACCGAACAGGTGATCGCCTGGACCTGGGCCATCGGGGCCGCCTTGGCCGCCGTCGGCGGGGTCATGTATGGGTTGGCGTCGCAAATGCGGCCGGATATGGGCTTTGTCCTGCTGCTGCCGCTGTTCGCCGCGGTCATCATGGGCGGGATCGGCAGCGCCTGGGGGGCGCTGGTGGGCGCCGTCATCATCGGGGTGGCGATGCAGCTGACTTCCGCTTTCCTGAATCCGGCCTATGGTCCGGCGGTCGCTTTTGTGCTGATGGTGCTGGTGCTGCTGATGCGGCCTCAGGGCCTGTTCGCCCAACGCTAGGAGCATGCATCATGGATTCTGCGCATCTGTTGAAAGCCTGCTTCCTGCTGGTTCCTGCCTTTTTGCTGGGAAGCCTGCTGTTTTCCCGCTGGCGCTGGCCGACGCGGTTGCCGGCGGCGCTGGTGCTGGGCTGCGTACTGGCGTTCGGCATTGCAGAGTGGTTGCCGGGCATCATGGATTACCTGGTGTCGTTCAGCATCATGGCCATGATTTACTCCATCCTGTCGCTGGGCCTGAATGCCCAGTGGGGATATAACGGCCATCTGAATTTCGGGATCGCCGGATTTTTCGCCGTGGGGGCGTTCACCATGGCGTTGTTCGTCATGTCGCCGCCCGCAGGGGCGATGGCCGCCTATGCGCAGCAGTGGTTCGGGCTCGAGGCTCCCTTTTTGGTGGGCGTGGTCGCGGCAGGGATCGTAGCGGGCGCGGTGGGCTATCTGATCGCTCAGCCCATTTTGCATCTGCGCGCCGATTTCCTGGCCATTGCCACCCTGGGGATCGCCGAGATCATCCGCCTGATCTTCCAGAACGAGCGCTGGCTGGCCAATGGGCCGCAGCCGCTGTCGGGCATTACACAGCCCCTGAGCTGCGTGTTCGATGCGGAAGGTTGCAGCTGGCTGCCCGCCGCCGTGGGCGAGGCCTTGTCGGCCCTGCAGCCTAGGGACTACAGCTATCTGTATCTGGTGATTGTCGCTCTGTGCCTGGCGGTGGTGTACGCCGTGCTCGAGGCCATGGTGAGATCCCCCTGGGGACGCGCGCTGCGCGCCGTGCGCGACGAGGAAGATTCCGCCGCCATGAACGGCAAGCATGTGAAATCTCTGCGGGTGCAGTCATTCGTGCTGGGCGCCATCGTCATCGGTGTGGCGGGCGCCTTGTATGCGCCCTATATGGTGACCATCGACTACAGCCACTTCAAGCCCTTGTTCGCCACCTTCCTGGTCTGGGTGATGTTGATGCTGGGGGGCAGCGGCAACAACAAGGGGGCCATCCTGGGGTCCTTTGTGATCTGGGCCGTCTGGAGCGGTACCGGATTCGTCACCGATTACCTGCAGGTTGCCTTGCAGGGGGTCGCCCCCGACGTGGCGTCCCGCATGGCCTTTCTGCGTTGGGCTTTCGTGGGCTTGCTGCTGGCGCTCATCGTGCTGTTTCGGCCGCAGGGCATTCTGCCCGAAAAAAAGCGCGTGTCCCGGTTCCTGAAAGACGCGCCCGAGGACTGACCGTTCGGAATACGCAGACAAAAAGGGCGGCAACCCGGAGGTTGCCGCCCTGGAACTCCCTATCTGGCGATCGGACGATCAGCCCTTGCTTTTGATGGGGCCCGGGGGAGACACCTGAGTCATCAGGTCGTGATCCCACTCGCCTTCAACCACGACGTGACCCGCCGCACCCAGCTCGAAGGCTTCGATCAGGTTGTGGTTCACATAGGCATACACGCCAGGCTGCTTGAAGGTGTAGATAGCAGCCGCCGATGCGCCGCCCGGGATGAACCAGGTTTCGATATCGCGCAGGGGCGTGTTGGCGAACTTGCCCAGGGGCCAGAACCAGTCTGCGTGACCGCCGATCAGGTGCGGACGCGTGTCGCGGTTGCACTGGCCGTGGACAAACAGCACGGTTTCGCCGACCTTGGCCTTCATGGCGTTGTCGCCAGTCAGCGAGCCGACCTTGCCGTTGAACACCACGTGCGACGGAATCAGGCCGCGCATCGTCGTGGTCGTATCGCCGTAGCTTTCCAGCGCGGTGCCGTACGTCTTGTAGTTGCCGTTCTCGTCCTTGGGGACGTACAGATCATGCTCGCCGATCGTGTAGATGCGATCGTAGTGCAGCACGTTGCCGTAGGCGTCCTTCAGACCGTCGCGCGGCAGAACCAGCAGCGTGCCGTTCATGCCAGTCACCACGTGCCAGGGCACCATGCCTTCCGGGGCGCAGTGGAAAATGAATGCGCCGACACGGTCCGCCTTGAAGCGCAGCACCACTTCCTGGCCCGGTGCGACCTTGGTCAGGCCTGCGCCGCCCAGAGCGCCGGTCGAGGCGTGGAAGTCGATGTTGTGTTCCAGGGCGTTGCTGGCCGGGTTCACCAGGGTCAGTTCGACGTAGTCGTTCTGGTGCACGACCATGGTGGGGGCGGGGATGGTGCCGTTGAACGTCATGGCCCACATCTTGGTGCCGTTGTCGTCGACGACCACTTCTTTTTCTTCGATGACGAAGCGGAACTGGATGACTTTGGGGCCGCCCTTGGCGATCTGGTCGTGGGCGTGCACAAAGGGCGGGGCGACGAGGTCAACCTTGACGCGCGGCAGCTTGGCGATTTGTTCCGGCGTGTAGGACGTGGTGGGGGGGGGCGTCAGGCCAGCAGCCGCTTTTTCCTTGGCTGAGGCGGGAGATGCCACCGCTGCCATGGCCAGAGAACCTGATACTGCTCCAATGCCAGCGTTTTTCAAAAATGCACGTCGTTCCATCATGAGGCTCCGTTGATACATGGGGGTGATAAACATCGTTTTCTTGATCAAGGTCGGGGCGGGTCGTGCCTTGCCTTGCCGGTATTGACCAAGAGCTTGGATGACTTCATTGGAGCATTCATCCCGCTCGCCACGCTTGATCCAGCGCAAGCTCGTCACCGGCTCCCTTTGATCTAGCGCAAGTTTGCGACCGGTTGGTCTGGAATAGACACAAAAAAACCTGAATGTGGCGCGATGCCAGGTTCAGGTTTGGGCGCGGAATGCGAGGCGGCTTTAGCCGCCGGGGAGAGGGATCAGCTGGCAGGAATGTCCTTGGCGGCCACCATCTTGACGGTTTCGATCTTGTCGCCGTTGTATTTCCAGATATTGACCGGCGTGATGACGTCGCCGTTCTTGTCGAAATCGCACGGGCCGGCCACCCCGTTGTAGTTGATTTTCTTTTTGTCTTTCAGTGCTTGCAGCATGGCCTTGACCCTGCCCTGGTCGCCGCCGTCGATCATCTCGCCCGGCGGGTTGGCGATCTTGCGCAGTTCGTCGCGCAGCACCGTGCCGGTGATCTTGGAGGCGTCGGTGGCGCCATTGGCGACGGCTGCCGCCATGGCCAGCCCCGCCACCATCCCCGCATCGTACGAGCAGGTGGTGAAAGGCGGGAAGTGGTCGTATTTATAGGTTTCCAGGTAGGTTTTGGAGAAGTCCTTATAGGATTGCGTGCTGGTGTCTTCGCCGGGCGCGGTGCCGTAGAGGCCATCCATGTTTTTTGCACCGACTTCCTTGATGATGTCGATACTGGCGTTGCCGTCGGTGAACTGCCATTTGGTGAAGTTGAAGGTATCGCGGGATTCTTTGCAGATGGCGATGGTGTGGGCCGGGTAGCTGACGATCAGCAGCAGGTCGGGCTTGTCCTTGAGTGCCTGGGACAGCATGGATTTATAGGTAGGCTGGACTTCTTCCGGGTGCGGAACCTGCGCCAGCACGGTGCCTCCGCGTTTTTTGAAGGCATTGGCGAAGGCATCGGCCAGGCCCTGGCCGTAGGGGTTATTGATGTAAATGATGGAGACGCGTTTGAACTTGTAGTTCGGATCGATTTCGCCATTGACGAACTGGGCGGCCACGACGCCTTGCATGGCATCGGATGCGCTGGTGCGAAACAGCAAGTCGGCCTTGGCGTCGGCAGGCAGCACACTGACCAGCGGCGAGGTTGTGCCGTTACCGATTTGCAGCACGCCGGACGGAATGGTGACCGAGGTCGCGATCGCGACCGTGACCCCGCTGGACCAGCCGTTGATGATCACCGGCGTGTGTTGTGTGTCGACCATCTGGCGCGCTGCCTGAACGCCGACCGTCGGCAGGGTGGCGCTGTCGGCTGTGACGTGGCTGGCGATGATGGGGCCGCCGAAGACTTCTTTGGCTGCTGCATTGATCTGGTTGACGGCCAAGCCGACCGCATCACGGTAATAAGGGCCGAATTCGGCTGCCGAGCCTGTCATGGGCAGAACCTGTCCCAGATTGATGGCGGGCGGGGCGCCCGCCGCCAGGGCGCGGGAAAACGGCAGGGTGTTGCTGAGCACCAGCGTGCCGCCTGCAGCCCCCAGAGTGAACAGGAACTGGCGGCGAGAGGCGGGATGGGGCGAGTGATCCGACATAAGAGAACTCCTTTTGGTTGGCTAGCACGAGTCAGGCAAACACGAAAAAGGCTCGGATGTTTTCGAGTCTGGCGCCTGGGGCGCCACTGCAGCAGCTCCAGGAGGAGCCATGTTTCATTACATCGGTTGGCTTGTGGCATGTCAATCAGGGATTGGCTCAGTTTTTTGAGGCTGCCGGATCGTCGGAGGAAAGGCCTTTGTTGACAAAGGACTTTCAGTTTGATTTGCAATGCATTGATTTTTCAGATGTTTATTTCCAGGTGAATTGTTAACAACAGTTGTAAGTGCTTGTTGTCATTGAAGAAATTTAGATTTTCCCCTTGACCGCTTCAATGGTATCCCGTAGAGTGGGCCAAAGTAGTTTTTTGTGTCATGAAGTGGGAGGGTTCCCCCCGTGTTTCAGGGAAGCAGCGCCTTGACCTTAGATGCCAAGGGCCGGATGTCAATTCCGGCTCGGTATCGTGACGTCTTGCTTTCCGACGAACAGGGACACCTGACCTTGACGCGCCACCCCGATGGGTGCCTGATGCTGTACCCGCGCGCCACCTGGGACGTTAAGCGCGCCCAGATCGCCGCCCTGCCGGCTGTCGCCCGACCCTTGCAGCGTTTGCTGCTGGGCAGCGCCCAGGACGTGGATATGGACAGCGCCGGTCGCATTCTGGTGGCTCCCGAACTGCGTGACGCCGCTGGTCTGTCGCGCGAAGTCATGTTGCTGGGTCTAGGTTCGCATTTCGAACTGTGGGATCGCGTGCAATGGGAAGCCCGCAGCCTGCAGGACGTCAGCCAACTGGACCCTGCCATTCTTGAGCAGATTTCTTTCTGAGCCCGGCCCATGGCGTATTCCCACCGTACCGTTCTGCTGGAACCGGCTATCGACGCGTTGTTGAGCCCGGCGTTCGGGCGCGGCGCGGATACGGAGCATACCCCGGTCCTGGATGGGGTGTACGTCGACGGCACGTTCGGGCGGGGCGGACATAGCCGCCTGTTGTTGCAGCGCCTGTCGCCGCAAGCCCGTTTACTGGTTTTCGATAAAGATCCCGCGGCCATCGAGGTCGCCCGGGAATTGAGCCGGACGGACGCCCGCGTCGAAGTCGTGCACGACGGCTTCGCCTCGCTGGCAGAACATCTCGAGCGCTTGTCCATTGCCGCCCTGGATGGCGTCTTGCTGGACTTGGGCGTGTCCTCGCCGCAGATAGACGATGCGCAGCGGGGGTTTTCATTTATGCGCGACGGTCCGCTGGATATGCGCATGGACACGACACGGGGGCAGACAGCCGCCGACTGGCTGGCTCAGGCCGACCAGGATCAGATCAAGGAGGTCATTGCACATTATGGCGAAGAACGGTTTGCTTTCCAGATTGCAAAGGCGATTGTTGCGAGCCGCCAATCCCGGGCGCTGCGCACCACGGGCGAATTGGCCCAGCTTGTCGCCGGTGTCGTCCGCACGCGCGAAAAGGGTCAACATCCGGCCACACGGACCTTTCAAGCTATACGGATTCACATCAATGCGGAACTTGAGGAGCTCGCGCGCACCCTCCCGGTCGCTTTAAGCCACCTGCGTCCCGGGGGGCGGCTGGCGGTGATCAGTTTCCATTCTTTGGAAGATCGCATGGTCAAACAGTGCCTGGCGGCTGCCGCCCGGCCCGGCCAGGCGCAGGCGCGTCTGCCGATTCCCGAAAAGGACATGCCCCGGCCTTGGGTCAAGCTGCTGGGCCGTGTCTACGCCGATGAGGCCGAAGTCCAGGACAATGCGCGTTCCCGATCCGCTGTGCTGCGGGTCGCGCAGCGCACGGATGAACCCTTGTCGCTTGCGCAGGCGACCGCCCTGGTGCGTCTGCCCGGCCAGCGGGCGGACAAGCGGGGCGGGAGGGCCGGTCGATGATCCGCATCTCTCTGTTCCTTTCCCTGTTGCTGATGGCGTCGGCGATTTCTTTGGTGACGGTGCGCTTTCAGGCGCGCGAATTGTTCGTGACCTCCGAACGTCTGAAATCGCAGGCGCATGAGCTGGACACGGAATGGCGGCGTCTGCAGCTGGAACGGGCTGAACTGGCCCGCAACGCCCGAATCGATTCGCTGGCGCGTTCCGAGCTGCACCTGGTTGCAGTGACGCCGGGCCGGACGATCTATCTGCAGGAATCCCCGGCAGCCGGTCCGTCGACAGGAGGGCAGCCATGAAGCGTTTCGGCTTTCATGAAAGTCCCGTCTTGTCGTCGCGTCCGGCCTTCTGGCGGGCGCGCCTGGTCATCATCGTGCTGATGCTGGGATTTGCGGCTTTGGCGGCCAAAGCCCTGAACGTACAGATTCTGTCCAATGAGTTTTTGCAGCGCCAGGGTGAGCGTCGCTACGAACGCACCTTGGTGCTGCCGGCGACGCGCGGCAAGATTTTTGACCGGAGCGGCTCTGTGGTGGTGGCATCCAGTGTGCCGGCCCGCGCCATCTGGGTGATCCCGGAAGATTTTCATAAAGCGTCGAGCGAGCAGGTGAACGCCCTGGCCAAGCTGCTGGGCATGAAGGCCGACGACATCCGTCAGCGTACACGCGACGAGGACAAGAACTTCGTGTATCTGCAGCGCCAAGTGGCGTTGGGCGTCGCGGAACAAGTGCGTCTCCTGAAAATTCCGGGGGTGCAGCAGCTTCCCGAGACGCGTCGCTATTACCCGGAAGGCGAAGTCATGGCGCATGTCGTCGGCTTCACGAACATCGAGGACCGGGGCATCGAGGGCATCGAGCTGGCATTCAACGACCGCTTGTCCGGTCAGCCGGGGTCGCGTCGCGTCATCAAGGACCGGTTGGGGCGGGTCGTAGAGGACGTGCAGGCCGTGGTGCCGCCGGTCGATGGACAGAATCTGCAGTTGTCCATCGACGCCGGCATACAGTTCGATACCTACACGGCCCTGAAAACCGCGTTGGAACAGCATCGGGCGCGCGCTGGCGCGGCGATCGTCCTGGACGCCCAGACGGGCGAAATCCTGGCCATGGTCAATTTGCCGTCCTACGATCCGAACGATACGACGCAACGCGCCGGCCAGGCGCTGCGCAACCGGGTCATGACCGATATCTTCGAGCCGGGTTCCATCATGAAGCCGTTCACGGCGGCGCTGGCGCTGGACTCGGGCAAGATCACCACCCGCACCCGATTCGATACCGGGAATGGCCGGTATCGCTACCAGGGGTCCCTGATTTCCGATGTGGGGCATTACGGTGTGCTGGACGTGGGCGGCATCATCCAGCATTCCAGCAACGTGGGCATGACCATGATTTCGGAACTGCTGGATTCGCAGGCGATGTGGACCAAGTTTTCCGAGCTGGGCTTCGGTCGGGTGCCGCAGACGGACTTCCCGGGCATGGCCTCGGGGCGCTTGCGCCCCTGGCAGCGCTGGCGGCCCATCGAGCGGGCAACGATGGCGTATGGCTATGGTCTGTCGGTGTCCCTCATCCAGGTGGCTCATGCTTATACGGCGTTTGCCCGCAATGGCGATATGGTGTCCATGTCCCTGTTGCGGCGTGAAGGCCGGCCCACCAGCGTTCAGGTGTATTCCCCGCAGGTGGCGCAGTTGATGCGCGGCATGCTGGAAGCGGCGGCGGGGCCGGATGGCGCCCGCAAGGCGCAGGTGCAGGGCTATCGCGTGGCCGGCAAGAGCGGGACGGCGCGCAAGATTGTCGATGGCCAGTACAGCAAGACCAAATACCGGGGATCCTTCGTGGGTTTCGCGCCGGTGTCCGACCCTCGCGTCGTGGTGGCTGTTTCTATCGATGAGCCCAGTGCCGGGGGGTATTATGGCGGCGCTGTGGCCGCTCCCGTGTTTTCCGATATTGTTTCCAGCACCCTGCGCCGTCTTGGGGTGCGGCCTGATGCGCCGGTGGATTCCCTGGTGGCTGTGGCGGATCAGGGGAGGCGCGCACAATGAATACGATAGATATCCTGACCTGGCTGGACGAGCGGGTCGAACGTCAGGCGGATCTGTGTCTGGATTCCAGGCAGATTCAGCCGGGCGATGTGTTTTTTGCTTGCCCCGGCATCGCTGCCGATGGGCGGGCGTATATGGAACAGGCCGCAGCAGCCGGCGCGGCAGCGATCGTCTGCGCCGCCGGCGGATCGCACACGCCGCCGGACGCAGTGCCTGTCCTGATGGTGGACGGCCTGAACGCCTTGTTGGGCGAGATTGCGCACCTCTGGTACGGTCGGCCCTCGGATGCCTTGACCGTGATCGCCGTCACGGGCACCAATGGCAAGACATCGACCGCGCGTTGGCTGGCGGATGCCCTGAATGCAGAAGGCATGCCTTGCGGCACGATTGGCACGCTGGGGGTTTTCCTGGCGGATGGCAGCAGTCTGGGTGGTGTGTTGACGACGCCCGATGTGTTGACCATGCATCGCAGTTTGGCCGCCATCGCGCGGGCCGGCGCCATGGCGGCCGCCATCGAAGCGTCGTCCATCGGCATCGATCAGGGGCGGTTGGACGGTGTGCGTATCCAGGTGGCGGGCTTTACCAATCTGACGCGCGATCATCTGGACTATCACGGCACCATCGAACGATATAAGCAGGCCAAGTTCGCCCTGTTTGCGCGCGCGGGTCTGCGCAGCGCCGTGGTGAACGCCGATGATCCTGCGGGGGCTGAATTGCTGGCAGCGACACCGCCGTCCGGCCATCGCGTGGGCTACAGCCTGCAAGCCGGTGCAGCCGCTGCTTTTCGCGCCGAGGATACCCAGCATGGGGCCGATGGCCTGGTGTTCAATCTGGTGACGCCCAATGGCCGCGCCCAGATCCTGACCCATCTGGTGGGTGAACATAATATTTCGAATCTGCTGCTGGTGGCCGGCGTGTTGCGTGAGCTGGGCTGGGGCCTGAGCCGCACCGCCCGGGCGCTGGCGGTGCTCCATCCCGTTCCGGGGCGTCTGCAGGTGGTATCGGCGGTCGGCGCCGCCCGTCCCCAAGCCTTGGTGGTGGTCGATTATGCGCACACGCCCGATGCGCTGGAGCGTGTGCTGTTGGCCTTGCGCCCAGTCGCCCAAGAGCGTGGCGGTCGACTGTGGTGCGTGTTCGGCTGCGGGGGCGACCGCGACACCGGCAAGCGACCCCTGATGGGCGCTGTCGCCGCTCGCCTGGCGGATGTTGCGGTGGTCACGACGGACAATCCGCGCACCGAGGCGCCGGATGCCATCATCGATGCCATTGTGTCGGGCATGCCGGAGCGACCGCAGGTTCAGGCGGATCGGGCCATGGCCATTCTGGATGTCATCTGGCGGGCGAGCGAGCGCGACGTCGTGCTGCTGGCCGGCAAGGGCCACGAGACCTATCAGGAAATCCAACACGTGCGCAGCCCCTTCGATGATCGGGAATGGGCGCGTTTCGCACTGAGTTGGCAGCAGGATCCGTCCTTGTCCACGGATACGCGCAGCCTGCCCGCCGGGGCCTTGTTCCTGGCGTTGCAGGGCGAACATTTCGATGGGCATGACCATCTGGCCGCCGCCGAGCGGGCGGGTGCGCGCGCCGCGCTGGTGGCCGCACCCGTGTCGGCAAACACGGCGTTGCCGCAGATTGTGCTGGGCGACACACGCCAGGCCTTGATCCGGATCGCCACGGTATGGCGCAGCCTGTTCAAGATTCCGGTGATTGCAGTCACAGGCAGCAACGGCAAGACCACGACCAAGGAAATGATCAGCGCCATCCTGGCCGCCTGGCGGGGCGAGGACGGGCGTCTGGCCACTCAGGGGAATTTCAACAATGACATCGGCGTGCCGCTGACGGTGCTGCGCTTGCGCGGCATTCACCAGGCTGCCGTCCTGGAGTTGGGCATGAACCATCCAGGCGAAATCTCCGTGCTGGGGGCCATTGCTCAGCCGACCGTGGCACTGGTGAACAATGCCCAGCGCGAGCACCAGGAATTCATGAGTTCGGTCGACGCCGTTGCCCGCGAGAACGGTGCCGTGTTGCAGGCCTTGCCGCCGGACGGCGTGGCGGTCTTTCCCGCCGATGAGCCCTACACGGGCCTATGGCAGGAACTGGCAAGCGGACGGACGACGCGGTGTTTTGGTTTCGTCGAGTCGGCGGATGTCCATGCTTCGCAGATCCGCGCCGGCACCGAGCAGACAGAATTTCGCCTGCATGTCGGGCGCGACATGGCGCCGGTTTCTTTGCATGCGCCGGGCCGCCATAATCTGCGCAATGCCCTGGCCGCAGCCGCTTGCGCCAGCGCGGCGGGCGCCCCACTGACTGCGATTGCAGCCGGCTTGGCGGCGTTCTCGCCGGTGGGCGGGCGGATGCGACCGGAAATGCTGGCCGATGGCTTTCAGCTGATCGACGATACCTACAATGCCAATCCGGATTCCGTGCGGGCCGCCATCGAGGTGCTGGCGGGCCTGGATGGCCGGCGCATCCTGGTGCTGGGCGATATGGCGGAAGTCGGCAACCAGGGGCCGGCCATGCATGCCGAAGTCGGCGACTATGCCCGGCAGTGCGGTGTGGACGTGCTGTTGACGCTGGGGTCGGCCTGCCGCGAGGCGGTCCGGGCGTTTGGGGCGCCGGCGCAAGCCTTTGATGATCTGGATGATTTATTGCCTGTGCTGCTGGCCGCCCGGCCCGCGCACATTCTAGTCAAGGGTTCGCGCAGCATGCGCATGGAACGGGTCGTGCAGGCCCTGCATGCCAATGGCGCGACCGGGGAGGGCGATCATGCTGCTTGAACTGGCGCGCTGGCTGGCGGATCATCACTTCCGCGCTTTCGGGGTGGTGGAATACATTACCTTCCGTGCTGTGCTGGCCTCGGCGACGGCGCTGGCCATCGGCCTGCTGGCGGGGCCCTGGCTGATCCGCCGCCTGACGGCCATGAAGATCGGCCAAGCGGTGCGCAGCTATGGACCAAAGACGCATCTGCAGAAAAATGGCACGCCCACCATGGGCGGCGCCTTGATTCTGATCAGTATCGGCATCAGCACCTTGCTGTGGGCGGATTGGACCAATCGTTTCGTCTGGGTCGTGCTGCTGGTGACCTTCGGTTTCGGCTGGATCGGCTGGGCGGACGACTATCGCAAGGTCGTCCACCACGACCCGGAAGGCATGCCGGCTCGCCAGAAGTTCTTCTGGCAGGCCTTGATCGGCGCCGTGGCGGCGGTGTATCTCAGCTTTGCGGTGTCAGTGCCGGCCAATACAGAGCTGTGGCCGCTGTTTCGCGACTGGGTGTTCAGCGGGTTTTCCATGCCGCTGCCGGCCCGCGCCGACCTGATTGTGCCCTTCTTCAAGTCCGTCAGCTATCCGCTGGGGGTGTTCGGCTTCGTGACCCTGACCTGGCTGGTGATCGTCGGAACCAGCAACGCCGTGAACCTGACCGATGGCCTGGACGGTCTGGCCATCATGCCCACGGTGATGATCGGCTCGGCGCTGGGGATCTTCGCCTACGTCGTGGGGCGGGTGGACTATTCGAAGTATCTGCTGTTTCCCTACATCCCCGGCGCATCCGAATTGATGGTGCTGTGCGCCGCCATCGCGGGGGCCGGGCTGGCCTTTCTCTGGTTCAACGCCTATCCCGCCCAGGTATTCATGGGTGACGTGGGGGCACTGGCCTTGGGCGGCGCCCTGGGCACCATCGCCGTGATCGTGCGCCAGGAAATCGTGCTGTTCATCATGGGCGGGGTGTTCGTGGTCGAGACCCTGTCGGTGATGCTGCAGGTGGGCTGGTTCAGATATACCAAAAAGCGTTACGGGGAAGGGCGCCGGATCTTTCGCATGGCGCCGCTGCATCATCATTTCGAGGTCGGCGGCTGGAAGGAAACCCAGGTGGTGGTGCGTTTCTGGATCATCACCATGATGCTGGTCCTGATCGGTCTGGCGAGCCTGAAGCTGCGATGAACGCCGCCTATCACTTCCCCTCTCTGCGCCGCGATGGCCTGACCCTGATTCTGGGTCTGGGGGAAACCGGCGTGGCCGCTGCCCGCTGGTGCGCTGCCCAGGGCGTGCCGTTGCGGGTGCTGGACACCCGCGAGCAACCGGGCGGCCTGGCCGCGTTGAAAGCCGCAGGGATCGACGCCGATCTGCGCCTGGGGCCGCAAGCCCTGGACGAAACCGCTCTGGACGGCGTGCTGACGCTGGTGCTCAGCCCCGGCTTGAATCCGCATGAGGCGCCGATCGCCGGATTGCTGGCTGCAGCCCGCGCCCGCCATATCGAAGTGCTGGGCGAAATCGAACTGTTTGCCAGGGCGCTGGCGGATCTGCGCGAGCAGGACTACACCCCCGTCGTGCTGGCAGTCACCGGGACGAACGGCAAGACCACCGTGACGTCGTTGACGCGCCATCTGGCGCAGGGCTGCGGGCGGCGGGTCCGGGCAGCGGGCAATATCAGCCCGGCGGCTTTGGACAGCCTGTTGGATGCGCTGCAAACCGATGATCTGCCGGACGTCTGGGTTTTGGAATTGTCCAGTTTTCAGCTGGAAGCCACGACCTCGCTGGCAGCCGATGCCGCCGTGGTGTTGAACGTCACCCAGGATCATCTGGATTGGCATGGCGACATGCAGGCCTATGCCGCGGCCAAGGCGCGCCTATTGACGATGGCGCGGGTGCGAGTCGTCAACCGTGCCGATGCCTTGGTGCGGGCGATGGTGCAGGATCTGGACGCGCTCGATGTGTGCAGCTTCGGTCCTGATACCCCTGTGCTGGCGGGTGACTTGGGGTTGCAGGTCCAGCATGATCTGGGCTGGCTGGTCATGGTGCCCGCCGCTGAACCGGCATCCGAATCCCCCGCGCCGCGGCGCAAGGCCCAACAGCCGGCAGAGCCGGCGCGCCGCCCCCAGGGGACGGCGCAGGCGCTGATGCCGGTCGATGCCTTGCAGGTCAGGGGGCAGCACAATGCGCTCAATGCCCTGGCCGCCCTGGCCTTGGGGGCTGCCGCCGGGCTGGATTGGGCGCGTATGCTGCATGCGCTGCGCGATTATCGGGGCGAAGCCCACCGTACGGAATTCATTCAGTCCATCGCTGGCGTAGATTTCGTCGACGACAGCAAAGGCACCAATGTCGGCGCCACCCTGGCCGCCTTGCAGGGCCAGGGACGTCCAGTCGTGTTGATTGCCGGGGGGTTGGGCAAAGGCCAGGACTTTACTCCTTTGGCAGCGGCTGTGCGGGCGCATGCCCGGGCCGTCTTGCTGATCGGTCAGGATGGACCCGTCATCGGCCAGGCCCTGGTGGATTGCGGAGTGCCGCTGGTGTCGTGCCAGACGCTGGAGCAGGCGGTGCGCGACGGCATGGATCTGGCCAAGCCGGGCGATGCCGTGTTGCTGTCGCCTGCTTGCGCCAGCATGGACATGTTCCGCAATTACGCCCATCGCAGCGCCTGCTTCGTCGAGGCGGTGCGCGAACTCGCGGCTGATCGGGGAGAGGTCGCATGAGCGTGTTCGCCGACCTCAGCGCCAGCCTGAACGCCGTGCGTCCGGGACGCACGACCATGCCGACCGTGGATGCCAGCCTGATCGTCGCGGTCAGCGCGCTGGTGCTGTTCGGCTTGCTGATGGTGTATTCCGCATCGATCGCGTTGGCCGATGGGCCGCGCTATGAAAGCTACGGTCGCTTCTACTTTGTCGGTCGTCACGCGGTGTTCATCCTGATCGGCCTGCTGGCCGCCCTGTTTACCGCCAGCATCCCGATGAAAGTCTGGCAAAAACTGGCGTTGCCGCTGTTTGCCCTGGCCTTGCTGCTATTGCTGGTGGTGCTGGTGCCGGGCATCGGGCGAGAGGTCAATGGTGCCCGGCGCTGGCTGACGATGGGGCCTTTGAATTTTCAGCCTTCCGAATTGATGAAGTTCGCCGTGATCCTGTACGCGGCGGATTATGTGATGCGCAAGCAAGCGCACCTGCAGGGATTCTGGCGTGGCTTCCTGCCCATGGCGCTGGCGCTGGCGCTGGTCGGCCTGCTGCTGCTGATGGAACCCGACCTGGGGGCGTTTATCGTCATTGGCGCCATTGCCGTCGGCGTGCTGTTCATCGGCGGCATCAATCTGAAATTGTTTTCCACGCTGCTGGCGGCGGTGATGTCCTGCTTCCTGTTGCTGATCTGGCTGTCGCCCTGGCGCCGAGAGCGCCTGTTCGTCTACCTGGACCCCTGGAATCCCGACAATGCTTACGGCAGCGCCTACCAGTTGTCCCATTCCCTGATTGCACTGGGGCGCGGCGAGTGGTTCGGGGTGGGGCTGGGCGCCAGCATTGAAAAACTGCATTACCTGCCGGAAGCCCATACCGACTTCATCGTGGCGGTCATTGGCGAGGAACTGGGTTTTGCCGGTGTCATGTGCCTGGTCGCCGTGTTCGTCTTCATCGTGCTGCGCGGCTTTGAAATCGCCCGCAAGGCGATGGCGCTGGACCGGGTGTTCGAAGGGCTTGCCGCTCAGGGCGTCGCCTTGTGGATGGGGGTGCAAGCTTTCATCAATGTGGGCGTGTGTCTGGGCTTGCTGCCGACCAAAGGCCTGACCCTGCCGCTGGTCAGCTATGGCGGTTCGGGCATCGTCATGAATCTGGTGGCGGTCGCGCTGTTGCTGCGCGTGGATTATGAGACGCGCAGCATGATGCGGGGGAAACGGCGATGACTCAGCCTGTGATCCTCATCATGGCGGGCGGTACGGGCGGGCACATCATGCCGGGCCTGGCGGTTGCCAATGCGCTGCGGACCCAGGGTTGGCAGGTGCTGTGGTTGGGCGATCCGAACCGCATGGAGGGGCGTCTGGTGCCGGCGCAGGGTATTGAGCTGCTGCCGCTGCATTTCGGCGGTGTGCGCGGCAAAGGCGTGCTGGCGCTGCTCAAGCTGCCCTTCACGCTGGGCATGGCGTGTCTGCAGGTGCGTCGTCTGCTGCGTCAACGCCGTCCCGATGTGGTGCTGGGGATGGGCGGCTATGCCGCCGTGCCGGGCGGGCTGATGGCGCGGTTCAGCCGTATCCCCCTGGTGATTCACGAACAGAATGCCGTCGCCGGGACGGCCAATCGGGTGCTGGCCCGGCTGGCGGGGCGGGTGTTGACCGGTTTTCCCGGTGTGTTGCCCGATGCCTTGATGGTGGGCAATCCCGTGCGCGAGGCGCTGCTGTCGGTGAGTCCGACGGCGGAACGCTATACGGCCCGCCAAGGCGCTTTGCGCCTGCTGGTGCTGGGCGGCAGCCTGGGGGCGGCCCGCATCAATGAATTGATCCCGGAGGCGCTGGCGCGCCTGCCGGCGGAACAGCGTCCGCAGGTCCATCATCAGGCCGGCGAACGTCATGCGGACCATGTCCGCCAGCATTACGAGCGTCTGGGTTTGCAGGCGGACGTCTCCGCTTTCATCGAGGACATGGCGCAGGCCTTGGCCGATGCGGATCTGGTGATCTGCCGCGCAGGCGCCATGACGGTGGCCGAGGTCGCCGCAGTGGGCGTCGCCGCGCTGTTTGTGCCGCTGCCGCATGCCATCGACGATCACCAGACGGCCAACGCCCGGTATCTGTCGGAATGCGGAGGCGGCTGGATGATGCCCCAGGCGGACCTGGATGCGGACCGTCTGGCGGCCTGGCTGGCCGAGCGCCGGCGCCCGGAGCTGGCCGCCGTGGCGGCCCATGCCCGCGAACACGCAAGTTTGAATGCTACGCAGCTGATTGCCGAAGCCTGCGTCCACACCAAAGAGGAATCGGCATGAAGCATCGCATCCGGAACATTCATTTTGTAGGCATCGGGGGATCCGGGATGAGCGGCATCGCCGAGGTCATGCTGAACCTGGGCTATGCCATCAGCGGCTCCGATGTCCAGGAAACCGCCGTCACCCGTCGTCTGGCGTCTCTGGGCGCGCGCATCGACATCGGCCATGCCGCCGAGCACATCCAGGGGGCGGGCGCCATCGTCACGTCCACGGCCATTCATGCCGACAACCCGGAAGTGCTGGCCGCGCGCGCGGCGCGCATCCCCGTGGTGCCCCGCGCCCTGATGCTGGCCGAGCTGATGCGCCTGAAGCGCGGGATCGCCGTGGCCGGCACGCATGGCAAGACGACCACCACCAGTCTGGTGGCCAGCGTACTGGCGGCAGGCGGCCTGGACCCGACCTTTGTGATCGGCGGGCGTCTGAATGCCGCGGATGCCAATGCCCGGCTGGGCCAGGGCGAATACATCGTCGTCGAAGCCGACGAGTCCGACGCCTCTTTCCTGAATCTGTTGCCGGTGATGGCCATCATCACCAACATCGACCTGGACCATATGGATACCTATGGTCATGACGTGGCGCGCCTGAAGAGCGCCTTCGTCGAGTTCACTCAGCGCCTGCCGTTTTATGGCAGCGCGGTGCTGTGCCTGGACGATCCGAACGTGCGCGAGATCATCCCCTTCGTGTCGCGGCCCGTCACCACCTACGGCATCGACACACCCGCCCAGGTGCGGGCGCACGACATCCACGCCGAAGGCACGACCATGGCCTTCACCGTGGAGCGTCAGAGCCTGCAAGGCGCTTTGCCGCCGCTGGACGTGCGCCTGAATCTGCCCGGTCGGCACAATGTGCTCAATGCCCTGGCGACGATTGCGGTCGCCACCGAGCTGGGCGTGCCCGATGACGCCATCGTCGAATCCCTGGGGCAGTTCCGGGGCGTGGGGCGGCGCTTCACGCAGATCGGCAATTTTGCGGTGTCGGCCCGCAACGGTGACGGCACTTATGCGGTCGTCGACGATTACGGCCACCATCCGGTGGAAATGGCCGCCACGCTGGCCGCTGCCAGGGGCGCCTGGCCGAACCGCCGGGTGGTGCTGGCGTTCCAGCCGCACCGCTATACCCGCACCCGCGACTGCTTCGAGGATTTCGTGCAAGTACTCAGCCAGGCCGATGCCGTGCTGCTCACCGAAGTCTATCCGGCAGGAGAAGCGCCGCTGATTGCCGCAGATGGCCGCGCCTTGGCGCGCGGCTTGCGCGTGGTCGGCAAGGTCGAACCGGTCTTCGTCGAGCAGGTGGGCGACATGGCCGCCGCCATTCAGGACTTCGCCCGCGACGGCGATGTCGTGATCATCATGGGGGCCGGATCCATCAGCCGGGTACCCGCTCAGCTGGGGAGTCCGCTATGAGCAATGCCTTTGGCAAAGTGGGTGTGTTGTACGGCGGTCTGTCCGGTGAGCGGGAAGTCTCGCTGATGTCGGGTGCGGGTGTCTGCGCGGCTTTGCGAGAATCCGGCATCGATGCCCATTTGTTCGATACCGGGCGCCAGAGCCTGGCCGACCTGGCGGCAGCGGGCTTTGACCGGGTCTTTATCGCCCTGCATGGACGCTTTGGCGAGGACGGCACCATCCAGGGCGCGTTGGAGCTGCTGGGCATCCCCTATACCGGCAGCGGGCTGCTGGCGTCCAGCTTGGCCATGGACAAGATCGCCACCAAGCGGCTGTGGCTGCAGCATGATTTGCCCACGCCGCGGTTCGCTGTGCTCGACTGCCAGTCCGATCCGTCGGCGCTGGCCGGCGATCTGGGCCTGCCCCTGATCGTCAAGCCGCCGCACGAAGGGTCCACGCTGGGCGTGACCCGCGTGCAGTCGTCCGATCAATTGCCGCAGGCCCTGGCGCTGGCCTGCGAGCATGACGATCGCGTGCTGGCGGAACAATTCATCCAGGGGCGCGAGCTGACCGTCCCCATCCTGGGCAGCGGCGACGAGGCGCATGCCCTGCCGGTCATCGAGATCATCGCCCCGCAGGGCAATTACGACTACGAACACAAGTACGTGTCCAACGACACCCGCTACGTCTGCCCGGCGGATCTGCCCGAAGCCTTGAGCCGTCGGATCCAGGATCTGTCCGTCCAGGCGTACCGCGCGCTGGGCTGCGAGGGCTGGGGCCGGGCGGATGTGATGCTGGACGCGCAGAACCAGCCCTGGCTGCTGGAAATGAATACGTCACCCGGCATGACCAGCCATTCGCTGGTGCCCATGGGAGCGAAGGCGCTGGGCATGACGTATGCCCAGTTGTGTGTGGCCATTCTGGCGACGGCGCGCTGCAAAGTGCGCCGCCCGGCAGCCGACTAGGAGCCGACAGTGTTTGCGGACGCCCGTCTGACCAATCTGATTGCCAATCTGCTGGCTTTGCTGGCAGTGTTGGCGATGGTCGCGGGCGCCCTGACCTGGGTGATCCGGCGCCCCTATTTTTCGATCCAGCAGATCCAGTTGGCGCCGATGGCCGACGCCAGCCTGCAATACGTCAGCCCCACCAGTCTGCAGACTGCGCTGGCTGGGCAGGTGCGGGGCAATTTCTTCCTGCTGAATCTGGACCAGGTGCGCCGCCGCATCGAGACCGTGCCCTGGGTGCGGCATGCCGCGATCCGCCGCGTCTGGCCTTCCACGCTGCTGGTGCGCATTGAAGAGCAGCAGCCGCTGGCGCTGTGGAACGAGAACCAGATGATCAATACCTGGGGCGAAGCCTTCACGGCCAACCCCGGCGAATTGCCGGACGATCTGCATCTGCCCCAGTTGAATGGGCCGGGCAATTCCGAGCGCCTGGTCGTGCAGCGTTATGCCGAGATCGCCCGCTGGTTCGCGCCGCTGGGGCTGAGCGTGCGCGAGGCGACCTTGTCGCCCCGTTATGCCTGGGAAGTCTCTCTGTCCGACGGGGTGCGGCTGACGCTGGGCCGCGATCCCGCCGCCGACGTTGCCGACCCGCATGGCCGCTCCGGCGCATTGCCCTTTGCCGCCCGTATTGAACGCTTTGTCCAGGCGTGGCCGGATTTGTCCCGGCGCCTGGGCAACCGAATGATTGCCAGCGCCGATTTGCGCTATCCGAATGGATTCGCCATCACGCTGGCCCCTGAAACCGCAGATTCTTCCCAACCGTCCAAACCATGACCCGTGACATCAAAGACCTGATCGTTGCACTCGATATCGGCACCAGCAAGGTGGTTGCCGTCGTGGCGGAGATCTTGCCTGACGGCGGATTCGAAGTGCTTGGCCTGGGCCAGCATGAATCCGAGGGAATGCGCAAGGGCGTCGTCGTCAACATCGAGTCCACCGTGAATTCCATCCAGCGCGCGCTGGAAGAGGCCGAGCTGATGGCCGACTGCAAGATCCGCGAAGTCTATACGGGCATTGCCGGCAGCCACATCACCAGCTTCAATTCCAGCGGCATGGTCGCGGTCAAGGACAAGGAAGTCACCGCCACCGATGTGGCGCGCGTGATCGAGACCGCTAAGGCCGTCAACATCCCGACGGACCAGCAGGTGCTGCACGTGCTGACCCAGGAATTCATCGTCGATGCCCAGGAAGACATCCGCGAGCCCATCGGCATGAGTGGCATGCGCCTGGAAGTGCGCGTGCACATCGTCACCGGGGCGGTCAGCGCGGCCCAGAACATCGTCAAGTGCGTGCGCCGCTGCGGCCTGGAAGTGCAGGACCTGATCCTGCAGCCGCTGGCCTCAAGCCTGTCGTGCCTGACCGCCGATGAAAAGGAACTGGGCGTGGTGTTGGTGGACATCGGCGGGGGCACCACCGACATCGCCATCTATACCGGCGGCGCGATCCGCCACACCTCGGTCATTCCCATCGCGGGCGACCAGGTCACCAGCGATATCGCGGCCATGCTGCGTACGCCCACGCCGGATGCCGAGGAAATCAAGCTGCGCTATGGCGTGGCCAAGCAGATCCTGGTCGATGCCGAGGAAATGATCGAAGTGCCGGGTCTGGGCGATCGCCCCAACCGCAGCGTCAAACGCCAGGCCCTGGGCGCGGTGATCGAGCCGCGCATGGAAGAGTTGTTCGGATTCGTGCAGCAGGTGGTGCGCGAGTCGGGTTATGAAGAATTGCTGTCATCCGGGGTCGTGCTGACCGGCGGGACGGCGCTCATGCCGGGCATGGTCGAACTGGCCGAGGACGTGTTCCTCAAGCCGGTGCGGGTGGCCGTGCCCATGTATGAAGGCAGTTTGGCCGACGTGATGCGCAATCCGCGCTTCTCGACGGTGATGGGTTTGCTGACCGAGGCCCGCATGCAGCGGGCGCGCGGTCGCAAAGTGGCGCAGCAGAAAGGGACGGTCAAGTCCATTCTGACGCGCATGAAGGAATGGTTCATGAACTGACCCTCCGGGGGCAGCCGTGAATCATCAGGGGAATGTTCTGTTTTTCCGTATGTGAGGGAGTCAATCATGATGAATTTTGAAATGCTGGATACCAGCAGAAACGGGACGGTGATCAAAGTGGTCGGCGTCGGCGGGGCAGGCGGCAACGCTGTGGCCCATATGATCCATTCGGGCGTCCAGGGCGTGGAGTTCATCTGCGCCAACACGGATTCCCAGGCGCTGCTCGCCAGCGAAGCGCCGGTGCAGATCCGTCTGGGCCGCTCCGGTCTGGGCGCAGGCGCCAAGCCCGATCAGGGCCGCGCTGCAGCCGATACCGCCCGTGAGGAAATCCGCGCGGCGCTGAATGGCGCCCACATGGTGTTCATCACCGCAGGCATGGGCGGCGGCACCGGCACGGGCGCGGGGCCGGTGGTGGCGGAAGTCGCCAAGGAACTGGGCATCCTGACGGTGGGCGTGGTCACCAAACCGTTCGTGTTTGAGGGCAACAAGCGCATGCGCCTGGCCGAGGAAGGCATCCGCGAACTGTCGCGCCACGTGCATTCCCTGGTCGTGGTGCTGAACGAAAACCTGTACGAACTGATGGACGAGGATGCCACCCAGGAAGACTGCTTCCAGGCGGCTGACGACGTGCTGCACAATGCCTGCGCCGGGATCGCCGAGATCATCAACGTCGAAGGCAATGTCAACGTCGACTTCGAAGACGTCAAGACGATCATGGGCGAGCAGGGCCAGGCCATGATGGGTACGTCCGTGGCCGGTGGCGCCGATCGCGCCCGGATCGCGGCTGAACAGGCCATCGCCTGCCCGCTGTTGGAAGGCGTCGACCTGCATGGCGCGCGCGGCATCCTGGTGAACATCACCGCCAGCCGTTCGCTGAAGATGCGCGAAACCCGCGAGATCATGGACACGATCCGCAGCTATGCCTCGGAAGACGCGACCGTCATCTTTGGCACCGCTTACGACGAGTCCATGGGTGAGAACCTGCGCGTGACGGTCGTGGCGACCGGCCTGGGCGCTTCGGTCACCAAGCCGACGCTGGTCCCGCATCCTGTCGAGGCCCAGCGCACCGGCACGGATAATCAGCCGGTTCACATGGGGCATGATTTTTCAGGAACGGATGTGCCTTCGGTCATCCGCAATCCGCGTTCCAACGCATCGGCCCAGGTCCGGGCGCTGGAAGGCGCGGGCATGGATCATTTCGATATTCCTGCCTTTCTGCGCAAACAGGCCGACTGATCATTTATTGATCTGAAGTCTGTCACCTCACATCGCGGCTGCCGTCATGCAGATCGCGGCGCCTGGCGCACTCGTCCCTTCCCCTGGGGGCGGGTGCGCCTTCGCTTGTTTCATTTGTTCAAGTAGCAAGTGTTTCGGTAAAAGGGTCGTGGAAAACCCGTAGACCCGTTACAATGGGCAGATTACTCACGCTATCGACGGGGCCGTCCGCCTGACGACCGTCGCCGATCAGAAATATCCCATGCTCTTACAGCGCACTATCAAACGATCGATTTCCACCAAAGGCGTGGGCCTGCATTCCGGTCGCCGCGTGGAAATCACTTTGCGCCCCGCCGAGCCCAATACCGGCATCGTGTTCCATCGCATCGATCTGCCCCAGGTGGTTGATCTGCCTGCGCGCGCCGATGCCGTGGGTGATACGCGGATGGCCTCTGTGCTGCAGCAGGGTTCGGTGCGTGTCTCTACCGTCGAACACCTGATGTCGGCCCTGGCCGGGCTGGGGGTCGACAATCTGCATATCGATCTGGATGCCGAAGAAGTCCCCATCATGGATGGCAGCGCCGGCACCTTCGTCTATCTGTTGCGTAGCGCCGGATTGCAGGAACAGGCTGCGCCCAAGCAGTTCATCCGGGTTCTGAAACCCGTCGAAATCCGCGAGGGCGAAGGCCCCGCCGCCAAATGGGCGCGACTGGAACCCTACGATGGCTTTGCGCTGTCGTTTTCCATCGATTTCCGCCATCCGGCCATCGATTCCACCGCCAATCGGGCCGAGGTCGACTTCGCACGCGATTCTTACGTCAAGGCCATCGCCCGCGCGCGCACCTTCGGCTTTGCCAGCGAGGTCGAAGCCCTGCGCTCCATGGGGCTGGCACGGGGCGGCAGTCTGGACAACGCCATCGTCATGGACGAATATCGCGTGCTCAATGCCGATGGCCTGCGCTATGACGACGAATTCGTCAAACACAAAATCCTCGATGCGATCGGGGATCTGTATCTGGCCGGCAAACCCTTGGTGGCCCGTTATGTGGCCTGCAAATCGGGTCACGGACTGAACAACCAGCTGGTGCGCGCTTTGCTGGCGCAGCAGGATTGCTGGGAACTGGTCAGTTACGATTCGCCGGAAACCGCGCCGGCGGCCTATACCCGCGACTGGCAGTTCGCCTGATTTCCCCGGCGGACCCGCACCGAGATGTCAGCGTCGGTGATGCTGCAGCAGTCGCGCCACGGCGTCGGCCAGCGGGCCGGGGCTTAGTTGTTGCTGCAGGGACTCAAACGACTGCAGCGCCTGTTCGTTCAGGGGCTGGGTTTCCCTGGCGGGCTTTTGTGTCCCATCCAGGCCCATGGCGGCATCAATCCGCACGACAATCGCATCAATCGGCCAGCCGGCATCCCGCAGCTGGCGAGCGGTGCCGTCCGTCAGCTGACGCAGTCGGGCTGCGTGCGCCGGGCTGGGAACCATGACGGTGATTTGCTGTCCATCAACACGGGCCACCTGGATGCGGCGCCCCAGTGCCGGCGGCAGGATGCGGGCCAGCACCCCTTGCAGGGCCAGCAATTCGTGAGCCGTCTGCAGCAGACGCGCTCCTTGCGGATGATGGCTCAGCCAGTTCAGGGCCGACACCCCTGGTGAATGGCTGCGGTGATGCGAGGCCGATGACATGAAGGAAAAATTGGATGAAAAAATGGGTTGGAACATTGCGGGCGGCAAGGCCGTCTGGGCATTCTAGCGTGCGTTGGCTCAAAGCAGGGGGGCTGACGCTGGCCTTGGTCCTGGCGGCCTGGGGCGGGGCGCAGTGGCAGTCCTGGCAGTCGGCGGGCCTGGATGCCGGTCAGCGCCAGGCGCTGGACGCCAAACTGCAGCAGGAATCTGTCACCCTCCAGGGCAGTATCGCAGGGCTTGCCGGCAAGGTCGGAGAATTGCAGGGTCGGGTCCTGGCCATGGAGGTCGCGCGCAGCCAGATCGCGGCGGCTGCCGGCCTGGGTTACAGCGCGCCGGAACTGGCGTCTGAAATCATGGCCCAGCCGCAGGCCGATCCCTCGCAGGTATTGGACGATATTTCCGAACAGGATACGACCGCCTTGCCGGCAGTGGATTCGGCTGAACAGCTAGGCCGTGATATCGATGCCCTGAGCCAGCGCTTGAGCCATCAGGAAGACGCCTACAGTCTGGTCGATGCGGCCTTGTCCCGTCAGGCGGGTTTCCAGGCCAGCCTGCCGACGCTGTCCCCGGTGAATTATCCGGCGCTCAGCTCTTCGTTTGGTTGGCGGCGCAATCCGGTCAGCGGGCGCCGTACCATGCACGAAGGGCTGGATTTCGTGGCGCCTCGGGGCGAACCGATCCGGGCGGCGTCCGGGGGGTTGGTGGTGCGATCGGGTACGCAGCGAGGCTACGGCAAGATGGTTGAAATCGATCATGGCAACGGTTTGCGCACGCGTTACGCGCATGCGTCCAGCCTGTCGGTCAAGGTCGGCGACATCGTGCGCCAGGGGGATGTGATCGCCAAGGTGGGCAGCACCGGTCGTTCGACGGGATCGCACCTGCATTTCGAAATCCGCATGGCCGACTATCCCTTGGACCCGACCCTGTTCATTCAGTCTGGCGATCACCCCCTGAATGCACCGGGATCCACGCGCTGGGCCGCGGTGGATGGCGCCCCCAAAGCGGGTGCCCCCCAGCTGCGTTAAACTGCATCGTTTACCTGCGGTCACTGTTCGGTGGCCGTACCTGACAATTTTCCGGTTGCCAGTTCTGATCGATCCCGGACTGGCCCGCAGCGACGACATACTATGGTTTCTCTGCTCAAAAAAATCATTGGCAGCCGCAACGACAGGCTGCTGAAGCAGTACCGCAAGCAGGTCGCACAGATCAATGCGCTCGAACCCGCTCTGCAAGCTCTGTCAGATGACGAGCTGCAGGCCAAGACCGCCGAATTCCGCCAGCGCATCGCTGATGGAAAATCTCTGAACTCCCTGCTGCCCGAGGCCTTTGCCGTCGTGCGCGAGGCCAGCAAGCGCGTATTTGGCATGCGCCATTTCGATGTGCAGATGCTGGGCGCCATCGCTTTGCACAACGGCCAGATTGCTGAAATGCGCACCGGCGAGGGTAAAACGCTGATGGCGACCCTGGCGGTCTATTTGAATGCGCTGCCGGGGCGCGGCGTGCACGTCGTCACGGTCAACGATTACCTGGCCCGGCGCGATGCCGAATGGATGGGGCGCCTGTATGGCTTCCTGGGCATGACGACCGGTGTGGTCGTGCCGCAGCAGGAAAACGAGGAAAAGCGCGCCGCTTATCAGGCCGATATCACCTACGGCACCAATAACGAATATGGCTTCGATTACCTGCGCGACAATATGGAATTCCGTCCGGAAGACCGCCGTCAGCGCAATCTGGCCTACGCCATCGTTGACGAGGTCGACTCCATCCTGATCGACGAGGCGCGCACGCCCCTGATCATTTCCGGACAGGCGGAAGACAACACCGAACTCTACATCCGCATGAACAAGGTGCCGTCCTTGATGGTGCGCATGACGGAAGAACCCAAGCCGCACGAGCCTGAACCCGAAGGCGATTTCTGGGTCGATGAAAAGGCCCAGCAGGTGCATCTGTCCGAGGCGGGGCAGGTCAAGGCGGAACAGATCATGATCCAGCAGGGCATCCTGCCGGACGGCGAATCGCTGTACGACCCGCGCCACATTTCCCTGATGCACCATTTGCTGGTGGCGTTGCGGGCGCACAATCTGTTCCATCTGGATCAGCAGTATGTGGTGCAAAACGGCGAAGTCGTCATCGTGGACGAATTCACCGGGCGTCTGATGGCCGGTCGCCGTTGGTCCGACGGTCTGCATCAGGCGGTCGAAGCCAAGGAAGGCGTGCGCATCCAGAACGAAAATCAGACCCTGGCATCGATCACCTTCCAGAATTATTTCCGCATGTACGACAAACTGTCGGGCATGACGGGGACGGCAGATACCGAAGCCTACGAGTTTCAGGAAATCTACGGCCTGGAAACGGTCATCATCCCGACCAACCGGCCCATGGCCCGCGACGATCAGAATGATCAAGTCTTCAAGAGCGATGCGGAAAAATATCGGGCGATCCTGGCGGACATCATCGATTGCCATAAGCGCGGCCAACCGGTGCTGGTAGGCACGACCAGCATTGAAAATTCGGAATTGCTATCGAATGCCTTGCAAAAAGACGGTCTGCCGCATAGCGTGCTGAATGCAAAACAGCACGCCCGCGAGGCCGAGATCGTGGCCGAGGCCGGCAAGCCGGGGCACATCACGATCGCGACGAATATGGCCGGGCGCGGCACCGATATCGTGCTGGGTGGCAGCGTGGACAAACAGGTGGATCTGGTGCGCGCCGATCCCGATCTCAGTCCCGCAGAAAAAGAAGCCCGCATTGCGACGATCCGCGCCGAATGGGCGCCGGCCAATGCCGCCGTGAAGGCTGCCGGCGGGCTGCGCATCATTGGTACGGAACGCCACGAATCGCGCCGCATCGACAATCAGCTGCGTGGTCGTGCGGGCCGCCAGGGCGATCCGGGTTCCTCGCGTTTCTATCTGTCGCTGGATGATTCGCTGATGCGAATTTTCGCGGGCGACCGGGTGCGGGCCATCATGGACCGCCTGCGCCTGCCCGAAGGCGAGCCGATCGAGGCCCGCATGGTGTCGCGTTCGATCGAATCGGCTCAGCGCAAGGTCGAAGGCCGCAACTTCGATATCCGCAAGCAATTGCTGGAATACGATGACGTGGCCAACGATCAGCGCAAGGTCCTCTACGGTCAGCGCAACGAGGTATTGGAGGCGACGTCGGTCGCCGATACGATCGCCAATCTGCGCGATGCGGAAATCACCGTGGTATTCCGTCGCTACATTCCAGAGGAAACGATGGAAGAGCAGTGGGATGTTCCTGGCCTGCAGACAACGCTGGAATCGGACTGGGCGATGCCGATGCCGCTGGCTGAGATGCTGGAAAAAGAACCCAATCTGACGGACGAAGATCTGCTGGATCGCGTGCTGGCCGAAGCCAAGCGCCTGTATGACGAGAAGGTCGCCCTGGTGGGCCTCGAGGGGTGGGGGCCGTTCGAGCGGTCGGTGCTGCTGCAGGCGCTGGACAGCAACTGGCGCGCTCACTTGGCATCGCTGGATCACCTGCGTCAGGGGATTCATCTGCGCGGCTATGCGCAGGTCGATCCGAAACAGGCCTACAAGCGCGAGGCATTCGCACTGTTTTCCGACATGCTGGACCGGGTTCGCAATGAAACGGTCCGGGTGCTGATGACGGTGCGCATCCAGTCGGCGGAACAGGTCGAAGTCGAAGAACCTGCGTCTCCGGCGCTGGAAAATGTGCGCTATCACCATGCGGACTACGATGCCGCTTTGCGCGGGGATGATCCGGGTCTGGATCAGGCTCCTGGCGTTTCGGGTGGCGCGCCGGCAGGGGCGGTGCCCAGGGTCGGGCGCAATGATCCTTGTCCTTGCGGCAGCGGAAAGAAATACAAGCAATGCCACGGTAAATTGGCGTGATGCTTCGAAAGGCCGGGATGGGATCCCGGCCTTTTTTTTGCAGGCGTTCTTGCGTTAGGTCCCGGCGGTGTCCCAGGGGTGTGCCGGGCGCCGGTCGTCCGGTTCCACTCCGGGACACCGCCTGACGAATGAACTGATGCCGGTGCCCGAACTCGGGCAGTTGGCGGGCATTGCAAAGAAAGGTTGCTTGATTGCGGTTGCTACAGCAAAAACACCGTCGCCAGTCCCAGGAACAGGAAAAACCCCAGCGAATCGGTCGCAAACGTCAGCAGCACCGACGAGCCCACGGCGGGGTCCTTGCCGAAGCGGTCGCGCAGCAGCGGGATCAACACGCCCAGGGCGGCGCCGATCAGCATATTGCCCACCATGGCCGCCATCATCACGGCGGCGATGGCATAGGATTCCGAGATCACCCAGGCGAACGTGGCGGCGACCAGGCTGCCGCAGGCGCCGACCAGGAACGTGACCTGCAGTTCGCGTTTGACCAGTTGCCAGATGTTGGCGCCGGTCACGCGGCCCGTGGCCATGGCGCGGATGATCATGGTCATGGTCTGGTTGCCCGAATTGCCGCCGATCCCGGCGACGATGGACATCAGAAAGGCCAGGATCACGATGTGGCTGACGGTGTCCTCGAAACGCGAGGCGACCAGCGAGGCGATGGATGCTGTGCACAGATTGACCAGCAGCCAGGGGGCGCGGTTGCGCAGCGCCGACAGGACGGGGGCGAAGATGTCTTCTTCCTGCAGACCGGCGCGGGACAGTTCTTGTTCCTGGGAGTCTTCCTGCAGCACGTCCACCACTTCGTCGATGGTGACGCGACCGATCAGGCGGCCTTGTTCGTCCACCACGGGGGCGGACACCAAGTCATAGCGCTCGAAGGCGCTGGCGGCGTCAGCGTCGGAATCCAGGGGATTCAGGCTGAGCACGTCCGGTTCCATGACGGCATTGACCAGGGTGTCGGGTTCGCTCAGCAGCAGGCGCGACAGCGACAGGGTGCCGCGCAACTGGTCGGTGCGGTCCACGACGAAGATCTGGTCGGTATGATCGGGCAGTTCATGCAGGCGGCGCAGGTAGCGCAGCACGACTTCCAGGGTGATGTCCTCGCGCACCCGCACCATGTCGAAGTCCATGATGGCCCCGACCGTGTCTTCGGGGTAGCCCATGGCGGCGATCAACTGGGCGCGTTCGGCGTCGGTCAGGCCCTTCTGGACGGCGGCGATGACGTCGGGCGGCAGGTCCGGGGCCAGATCCGCGATCTCGTCGGCATCCATATTGCCGGTGGCCGCGATCAGGTCCTCGTGGTCCATGGACTCGATCAGCGATTCGCGGACCCAGTCTTCGACCTCCAGCAGCACGTCGGCATCGTATTCCTGGCTGACCAGCTGCCAGATGGCCTGGCGCTGCATGACCGGCAGGGATTCCAGGATGAAGGCGATGTCGGCGGGATGCAGGGCGTTGATGATCTGCCGGATCTCGTCCTCGTGCTGGCGTTGCAGCATGCCTTCCAGCAGATTGGAGCCGTCTTCGTCCTCGGCGTCGTTCTGGCGCTGGGCGAGCGTGTCCACGACCTCCTGGCGCTTCAGGATGGACTGCAGTTCCTGCAGGGCCAGCTGGGCGTCTTCCGGGTCCAGGCGGCGCGGGATGACGACAGGAGAGGCGGTGGTGAGAGCCGGCTGATCAACCATGAATCCGGGGCCTCAGATGGGGGGTAGAGGCCGGCTGCGGCGGTTTTCGTCGGTCGCCACGTAGGTCAGGGTGGCCTCGGTGACTTTGACGACTTCGGCTTCCAGACGCTGGCGTTCGGCGTAGACCTCGACCGACACCGTGACCGAGGTGCGGCCTGTATGCGTGATCGTCGCGTAAAAGCTGAGCAGGTCGCCGACGAAAACGGGTTGCTTGAAGGTGAAGGCATTCACCGCCACGGTGGCGACACGCCCTGCCGCCCGGCGGGTGGCAGGGATGGAGCCGGCGATGTCGACCTGAGACATGATCCAGCCGCCGAAGACATCACCGTGGATGTTGGCATCAGCCGGCATGGGCATTACACGCAGCACGGCGGGGGGGTGATTCAGGGGCAGGGTGGTTGACATGGCGTCCTCGGCGGATGGGGCGGCGCGGGTGTGCGGCCTGGTACCGCGCGTATTTTACGGCATGCGTCTGCGGCAGGTCTGGCGGATGGGCCGCCCTGGCGTCCTGCGCGCAGGTATCGCGCTGGACGTGGCTTATGCCGCCAGATAGCGGTGCGTCAGCATCACCCAGTAGGCTGCGCCCAGCGGGATCAGTTCGTCGTTGAAGTCGTAGCTGCCATTATGCAGGGTGCAGGGGCCCAGTCCGTGGCCGGCGCTGCGGTGGTCGCCGTCGCCGTTGCCGATCCAGATGTAGCAGCCTGGACGGGCCTGCAGCATGAAGGCGAAGTCTTCGGCGCCCATGGACGGGCGCACGGCGGTGCGGACATTATCTGCGCCCACCAGGTCGCTGAGGACCTGTGTGCTGAGCGCGGTTTGCGCCGGATGGTTGACGGTGGCGGGGTATTCGCGGCTGAAATTGAAATCGGCGGTGCAGCGCAAGGCCTGGGCCAGGTGCTGCGAGATATCGCGCATGCGGGATTCGATCACATCCAGCACAGCAGTGGACAGGGTGCGCACCGTGCCGCGCAGCACGGCCTGGTCGGGAATGACGTTGTCAGCCGACCCCGCGTGGATCTGGGTGACGCTGATGACGCCGGCGTCCAGGGGGTCTTGGTCGCGTGTCAGGATGGTCTGGAAAGCCAGCGTCAGCTGCGCAGCGGCCACGACCGGGTCCACGCCCAGATGGGGCATGGCGCCGTGGGCGCCGCGCCCCGTCAGGGTGATGTCGAAACGGTTGCTGGAGGCCATGATCGGGCCTTCGGTCAGGCCGAACGTGCCGACCGGCAATCCCGGCCAGTTGTGCATGCCGAAGACGGCGTCCATGGGAAACCGATCGAACAGGCCGTCTTCGATCATGTGGCGGGCGCCGCCCCCGCCTTCTTCGGCGGGCTGGAAGATCAGGTTGACGGTTCCTGGGAAATCCCGGTGTTGCGCCAGATAGCGGCCTGCCGCCAGCAGCATGGTTGTGTGGCCGTCATGGCCGCAGGCATGCATGACGCCGGGGTTGCGGCTGGCGTGGGCGAAGGTGTTGGCCTCGGGCATGGGCAGCGCGTCCATGTCGGCCCGTAGGCCGATGGAACGGCCTGCTTGTGTGCCGGTGATGCGTCCCACCACGCCGGTTTGTCCCAGCCCTCGATGCGTCTCGATGCCCCAGGATTCCAGCAGGGCGGCGACGGTGTCGGCGGTGCGGACTTCCTGGAAGGCCAGTTCCGGCCAGGCGTGGATGCCTCGCCGGATGTCGGTCATATCGGGCAGCCAGTCGCCCAGAGTGTCAAGGATCGCTTGTTTCATAGATGTGGAGTGATCAGTGCGTCCAGGGGCAGGGCAAGATGGGGATTGGTGGCGATGACATAGCCGCCCTGGGGCCAGGGTTCCTGGCGGCGCAGGTCTTCGCAGACGCCGCCGGCGGCGCGGACCAGCACGGTGCCTGCCGCCACGTCCCAGGGCGCCAGACCCATTTCCCAATAACCATCGTAGCGCCCGCAGGCCGTCCAGGCCAGATCCAGTGCGGCAGCCCCCAGCCGGCGCACGCCGCGCGTCTGGTGCATGGCGTCCAGAAAGCCGGGCATGTATTGCGGTTCGAATGAAAAGTCCCGGAACGGGAAGCCGGTGGCCAGCACGGCCTGGTCCAGCGAGGCGGTCTGCGAGCACTGGATGCGCTGGCCGTTGAGCCAGGAGCCGATACCGTGCAGCGCCGTGAACAATTCCTGGCGGTTCGGGTCGTAGACCACGCCAATCAGCGGCGTGTCTTGCGGCAGCACGGTCTGGCCGTCGGGGCGGCAGCCGGCGTGGCCGATCAGGGCGATCGAGACGGCATAATGCGGAATGCCGCTTAGAAAATTGGTCGTGCCGTCCAGCGGGTCGATGCACCAGGTCGCCTGGCTGCCCGGCTGTCCGCCGGATTCCTCGGCGATGATGCCGATGTCCGGGGTGCGTTCTTGCAGGATGGCGATGATGGCCTGTTCGGCTTCGCGGTCGGCCTGCGACACCAGGTCGTTGCGCTGTTTGGTGTCGATGACCAGATCGGAGCGCCGCAGGGCGTGGGTTTGTAAAATGGCTGCCGCTGTGTGGGCTGCCGTGACGGCTGCGTCCAGATAGTCGGCCGACAGGAGATGCGGTGTCAACATGTCAGTATCGTTCCTGTGCTGCGCGCGCGACCGCCAGCCGGCCTGCGCGGCATGTCTGTCATTGTACGTGAGCATCCAAAGAGTGTCCCTGCATGTCCGATTCCTATCAGCAACTGATCCCCGCCCGATGGCGCGAGGATGCGAACGGCATTCCTCGCAGCGAGCGCTATGGTGATGTGTATTACGGTGCCGCAGGGCCGGTGGCGCAGGCGCGTCACGTGTTCCTGCAGGGTAATGGCCTGCCGCAACGCTGGCAGGGGCGCGATGCCTTCACCATCTGCGAGACCGGTTTTGGGCTGGGGCAGAATTTCCTGACGGCCTGGCAGTGCTGGCGCGATGACCCGCAGCGCAGCGCCCGCCTGCATTATCTGGCGTTCGAGGCGCATCCCTTTCATCTGCAAGATCTGCGGCGCGCCTGGGCGCGCCTGCCGGATGCATTGCGCCCACTGGCGGATGAATTGGCCGTCCACTGGCCGGCCTTGACCCCGGGCGTGCACCGCCTGGATATGGCGGGTGGTCGCCTGAGCCTGACCCTGCTGTTCGGGGATATCCAGCGCATGACGATCCAGGCGCAAGCGGTGGTCGATGCCTTTTTCCTGGATGGCTTCGCCCCGCGTCAGAACCCCGTCATGTGGTCGCCCACGGTGTTCAGGCAGCTGCGGCGGCTGGCCCGGTCGGGCGCCACGGCGGCGACCTGGTGCTCCGCCGGCCAGGTGAGACGCGATTTGAGTGACGCCGGATTCCTGGTCCGCAAGGCGCCTGGCCTGGCCGGCAAGCGCGAGATGACGGTCGCGGTGTTGCGCCCGAATCTGGGGGCGCCGCTGCAGCATTGGCGGCGCCAGACCGTGGCGGTTGTGGGGGCGGGTCTGGCCGGGGCCGGCGTGGCCTATGCCCTGGCCCTGCGCGGCCATGATGTCCAGGTCTGGGATCCGTCCTGCGCGCTGGATGTCGATCCCGCCATGCGGCGCCGCAGCGCCGCGGCTCTGGTGCCGGCCCTGAGTCCCGATGATGACACCCGTTCCCGCCTGAGTCGTGCCGGTCTGGAACGCGCTTGGGCGCGGTGGCGGGCGCTGGATGGGGGTGCACAGCCGGATGTCTGCGGCGCGCTGGTCTGCGCGCAGACGGACGAAGAAGCCGACGTGCAGCGTCAGGCCTTGGCGCGCTTGCAGTTCCCGGATGCTTGGGTGCGCTGGCTGGATGCTGACGCGGCCAGCCGCCAGGCCGGTGTGCCGATGGCCCGTGGAGGTCTGTGGTTTCCCCAGGCGGTGCAGGTGTGTCCTGGCGAGCTGCTTGCCGCTCTGCTATCCCATCCCGGCCTGACACGCAATCCCGTGCGCGTGGCGCGTGTGCAGCCTGCCGCCGAGCGTGGGTGGCGACTGCTGGATGATCAGGGCGCGCAGCTGGCGCAGGCCGATCAATTGGTGCTGGCGAATGCCCGGCATGCTGCCGCCTTGCTGCAGGGGGTGGCGCCGCTGTCTGCTTATCCGGTGCTCGCCGGCCTGCGGTCTCTGGCGGGGCAGGTCAGCCTGTATCCGGCGCTGTCATCCGAGCGTCGAGTGCCGTCGTGTATCCTATCTGGCCGAGGCTACTGCCTGCCGCCTCGTCATGGCTGGGCGGTGGCGGGCAGCACGTATCGGGCAGGCGCGACCGATAGTGCGGTTGAACAGCTCGGTCATCGCGATATTTTGAACCGGATCGGCGCCTGGCTGCCGGATGGCGCCGTGCCGTGGCTGGGGCGCGAAGCCCCGCAAGGCTGGGCCGGGTGGCGGGCAGCGACGCGGGATCATTTGCCCATCATCGATGCCGTGTCGACATGGCCGGGGTTGTGGTTGGCGTGCGCGTACGGATCGCGCGGCCTGAGCTGGTCGGCACTGGCCGGGGATCTGATTGCGGCGCGGCTGGATCAGGAACCCTGGCCGATCGAACGCGAACTGCAACACCGGATCCGGCTGCGCTGAAGCGTCCAGGTCGCGCCAAACCGATGAAAGCACCCGAAATCCAGGGGAAATCGGTCGTTTTCAGGCCAAAAAGACGATCGGATTTTATTTTATGACGCAAATCCGTCAGAATAATATCTTTTACAAGACTCATGTGGGCGAACGCCCAGAGGATCACGCTGTGTCGCCCACCATCGAATTGGCGGACCAACTGTTCGAGACTGGCCCGGTCACCACGACGTCGTCCTGCGTCGAATGGGCCTACCATTCTGATGAATGGTGTTTACGCATCGAGGCGCACGCGCCGGGCGTCTTTCGCCTGCGCTGCGGCCCGCGCACCTGGCTAGAGCCGGGCAAACCCACCGCACGCCTGCAACGTCAGGCCGACATGCTGCTGGCCCGCCACGAGGCAGTCGGGGAACTTGACTGCCAATCGCCCGAACCGGGGGTTTGGCGCCTGACGCAAGGGGATGTCTGCCTGGACCTCAGCGGGGCCGAACCCGTCATCCAGTTGCGGCGGCATGGTCAGCACGTCGCGCGCGCGCGGATCCCATCCCGCCCCGTCGTCGATGACCAAGGGGAATCCGTCTGGACGATCGAATGGACCCTGGCCGAGACCGAAGGCTTGTTCGGCCTGGGTGAAACCCAGGGGGATCAAGATCGGCGCGGCAGCCGTCTGGTGTCCGATGCGCCGGCGGACCGCTGCCTGCCTTTGGCCTGGAGTCCCGCCGGTTGGGGGGCGTTCGCCAATACTCTGGACCGGGTCGAGCACGACATGCAGGCGCCCGGACGCTACCGGGTGCAGGTCGGCGGCGCGGGCCTGGACCTGTTCCTGTTCGTGGGGGAACCGTCCGAAATCCTCAATCAATATACGGCGCTGACCGGGCGTGCCGGTCAGCCGAACCTCTGGCCTATGGGCGTCTGGCTGGATCAGGCTGCCGGGCAGACGATCGAACAAAGTCTGCAGCAGGTCCGCAGTCTGCGGGCGCAGGGCTTGGCGCTGGATGCCTTGCGCTTGGCCGAACCCGCGATCATCGGGTTTCAATCCGACAAACCGGTATTCGAATGGTCGGATCGCGTCCCGGATTGGCGCACGGTGTTTGCGGCTGCCGAATCCCTGGATGTGCATCTGGCGGGCAGCGTGATTCCCGGTGTATTGCAGGGCACGGCCTTGTTCGAGGAATGGGAAGACCGCGGTTGGCTGTTGTGCGATGCCGATGGCGAGGTCTGGGTATGTCCCGGCACGCCGGCATCGGGCGGTCAGCCTTTCGGTTTGCTGGATCTGACGCATAAGGACGCCCGGCGCTTGTGGGCCGAGCGCTATCAGCAGGCGCTGGAAGACGGCCTGGAAGCCCCGGTGTGCCAGGCCCAGTTCGATTTCCCTGCGGATATCGAAGCCCGAGGCGGTGAAACAGGCGCTGTGCTGCGCACCGCCTACCCGCATCTGGCGCGTCAGGCCTTGTTCGATGCCGTCGCCGGGCCGCGCACGCCCCAAGAAGGCGTGATGCTCAGCCGTGACCTGTTTCCAGGGGTGCAGCGTTTCGCCTGGCAGCAGGGGCCGGACGTAGACAATAGTTGGGACGGCTATGCCCGAACGCTGAAAGCCGCCCTGTCCGTTGGCAACAGCGGCGTAGCGGTCCAGACGCATGGCCTGGGCTGCGCGGCGCGGCCTGTTGCCGCCATGTCGCCGGAACTCTATCTGCGGTGGCTGGCGATGGGGGTGTTTTCCGCCAACTTCAGTTTTCAGGGCTTGCCCGATCTGATGCCGGACGCCTTCGATGCCGAGACGCGCGCCTTGATCCGGCATTGGCTGGAATGGCGCTATCGCCTGTTGCCCTATGTGGCCGGCATCATCGATGATGCGGTGCGCACCGGTTTGCCGGTGCAGCGATCCATGGCTCAGGCCTATCCCGCCGATCCGGATGCCCATGTCTGGGACACCCAGTATCTGCTGGGTCCGGCGCTGCTGGTGGCGCCTGTCATGCAGTCTGGCGGCCAGACGGAAATTTATCTGCCCAAGGGCGATGCCTGGTGGGATCTGAGCACCGGCTGGCGCTACGAGGGCGGCACCCGCTGGACCGTGAATGCGGGTCTGGATTCCCTGCCGGTGTTTGGCCGCGAAGGGCACATGCTGTGCCTGGGGCCAGTCGCCCAGCATACGGGGGAAATCAATTCCGCCCGCATTCTCGAGGAAGTCTGGATGTTCGGCATGCCCGAACACAACCCGGTCGTCATGCGCAACAAGATCCGCGTCATGCAGATGCAGGGTTCCAGTTACATCAAGGGGCTGGAGGGTTTGAAGATATTGCCGTCCGAGGGCCTGGAGGTCAAACGGCGCGGGGCGGAAGTCCGCATTTCACGGGCACGATGAATCCGTGATCGACACGTCGACGCAGAATGCCGGCTTGAAGGCCGGATTCTCGTTGACGCCGTCGCGGCTGTAGCCCCTGGGGTTGCACAGCACCCGCGTGCCGCGCACGGTGTAATCAAAGCTGTCGTGCGTGTGGCCGTGAATCCATAGACAGGCGCGGCCCATCAGCCCGGTGCAATCCGAGACAAAACCCGCACTGATCAGAGAATCCTCGAAACGGGGATGGACGCTGCGCAGGCTGGGTGCGTGGTGGGTGATCACCACCGTGGGGCCGTCGAATGGCTCGTCCAGCGCGGTGTCCAGCCAATCGTATTGTTCGCGAAACAGCGCCGCCGCATCCTGAGGCGTGAAGCGCGACCCGTCGCCATTGTGGATGACCTGGAAATCCCGCATGAATTGCCCGGTCTGTTCCATGGCCTTGCCGCGCTGGTCGGTGCCAAACAGTTCAAAATCCGTCCAGAGCGTTGTGCCCAGGAATCGGACCCCGTCGATGACGACGGCGCGTTGATCCAACAGTTCGACCCCATGCTGCGCCGCTTCCTGCGCCAGCTGAGCGCGCACGCCAGGGATGTCGCCCCCATAGAATTCGTGGTTGCCCGGCACGTACAGCACAGGCCTGGGGACCTGCGCGGCCCATTGCATCGCAGCGTGCGGGCGGGCGATGTCCCCCGCCAGGATCGTGACGTCGGCCTGGAAGGCAGGCAGGGTCAGGCCCTGCATGCTCAGGTGCAGGTCGGAGATGACGTGCAGCCGCACGCTGGTCAGACCATTGCAGTCTGACTCAGCGTGCGAGTTTTCAGGGGGGTGGCTTGACGAAATTTTCATAAGATGTCAAAATTTAATGCTTAGGTTGGGTCGTTAGCTCAGTCGGTAGAGCACCGGACTTTTAATCCGTTGGTCGCGCGTTCGAACCGCGCACGACCCACCAATCTTTTTCTGCAATGCCCAGCTCATGCCTGGGCATTGTTGTTTTTGCCGTCGGAACCCATTCGACCGCCCTCTCTTTCGTGCATTCTGCGACCCAAACGCCGGCCTGTGAATCCGTGTTTGTGCGCATGACGGGATGTCGTCCCGGCACGTTTCCATCCTCGTGCGCCTGCCTGTGACGATTCTGTATGGCACCATGACGGCACGCTATACTTAGTGGGTCCTCATCCCTCTTTGCCCGCATGCGACGAGTTCTCGTCACGTTCCTGCTGATTCTTCTGCCGATCCAGATCCTGGCCCAGTCTGCGCCGAATGGATGCATGGCTTTCTCTCAGGCTCCGCTCTCGGCATCCGACTGTCTCGTGACGCTGGGTGAGAACGAGGCGCCATCAGGGGCAGCGGATTATTCCGGCGCTCAACAGCCTGCTTACGCGGATGCGGGCGACCCCGAGTCGGTCCATTGCTTGGCCGCACCCTGCAGCCTGAGCCTGGGCGCGACGCCTTGGCGGCCTGTCGGTCCCATCGCTTTCCGGTCTGCCCAGCTTCCCGTCGCCACGCCGCCATGGATCTGATCCGTACGGCTCTTAAGCACAGCGTCTTTATGCCGTCTTGCCCGCCTGGCCGCGCCAGCGAGGTGGGGCGCGCGATCTCCGACTGTATGGACTGATGACTATGGAATGGCTTTGGGACCCGACGATCTGGGCGGGTTTGTTGACCTTGGTGGTGCTGGAAATCGTTCTGGGCATCGACAACCTGATTTTTATTGCGATTCTGGCGGACAAGTTGCCGCCGCATCAGCGCGACAGGGCCCGCCTGATCGGCCTGTCTCTGGCGTTGATCATGCGCCTTGGGCTGCTCACGGTCGTGTCATGGCTGGTCACGCTGACCAACCCCCTGCTGACCATCGGCGGGCTGGTGTTGTCGGGCCGGGATCTGATCCTGCTGCTGGGCGGGATTTTCCTGCTGATCAAGGCGACGACGGAGTTGCATGAGCGGCTGGATGGCACCGCGCATCTGTCCGACCAGCGCCAGGCGTTTGCCAGTTTTGGCGTCGTGGTGATGCAGATCGTGGTGCTGGATGCCGTGTTTTCCCTGGATGCGGTCATTACCGCTGTCGGCATGGTGGACGATCTGCCTGTCATGATGGCGGCCGTGGTGATTTCCATGGTCATGATGATGTGGGCATCCAAGCCCTTGACCCGGTTTGTCAATGCGCACCCCACCGTTGTTGTGCTGTGCCTGAGCTTTCTGTTGATGATCGGGTTCAGCCTGAGCGCCGAAGGCTTGGGGTTCAAGATCCCCAAGGGCTATCTGTATGCCGCCATTGGCTTTTCCATCCTGATCGAAGGCTTCAATCAGATCGCCCGCCGCAGCCTGGTGAAAAGAGAGGCCCATCTGCCGCTGCGCGAACGCACGGCGGGCGCGGTGCTGCGGCTGATGGGGCACAAGAAACGGGCAGGGGGGCAGGATGTCGCGTCGGAAGAAGCGCATCCCGTGGACGAAGCCGCCTTTGGCGCCGAGGAACGCGGCATGGTCAGCAGCGTGCTGACCTTGGGATCGCGCACGGTACGGTCCATCATGACGCCGCGCACTCAGATTTCCTGGATTGATCTGGATGAGACGCCCGCTGCGATCCTGCAGCAGCTGCAGGATGTGCCGCATAATTTTTTCCCCGCATGCCGCGGCGATCTGGACACGATCGCCGGTGTTGTGCGCGCCAAGGATCTGATGGCCTGCATGATGGATGGCAGGGGCCTGGCTGATCCCTCCATCCTGCGCGAACCCGTGATCCTGCCGGGCGCCACGGGCGTGCTGGATGCGCTGGAGACGCTCAGGCGGGCTGGCGGACAGCTGGTGCTGGTCGCCGACGAATACGGCACGATCGAGGGCCTGCTGACGCCGATCGACATCCTGGAGGCCATTGCCGGGGAATTTCCGGACGAAGACGAACAAACCAGCATCCAGGCATTGGGTCCCGACCGCTGGCGGGTGGACGGAGGCGCCGATCTATATCACCTGTCCCAAGCGCTGGGGGTCGACGCGCTGTCAGAGGGTGGGCATGACTATGCATCCATCGCCGGTCTGTTGCTGGAACGGTTCGGCGCCCTGCCGCAGGCGGGCGATGTGGCCGAGCTGCACGGTCTGCGTTTCGAGGTGCTGGAAACGACCAGCCGGCGCATCTCCTTGCTGGAAGTGACGCGCCTCGTGTAGCGGAGGCAATGGTTGAGGCTTCAATAGAAGCTGGGCAAGGCGCACGAACCGCCCGGCTCCTGTACGGAACATAGGGTTATTTCAAGGAAAAGTCCTGGACGCCGTTTTCCGGCAGAGGCGCCTGCTCCGGTGGATCTGTCCAGCGATCTGGACAATTTGCGCATGCGGTTCTGGATGACGACCGCGAATACCGGACAGTGGTTATGATTTTTTGTTATATGCTATGCGGTTAACTCTGTGAATCAGCATGGTAAATTCCCGATTCGGGTTTGCTCACAACCCCCCATCCTGTTGATCCAGGATGCTATTTTTTGAAAGCAGTTTCGTATCTTGATCGATCTCGAGAACATCCGTAAAACCTTTGAATCGGCTGGCCGCTCCGTGCATGCGCTGGCCGATGTCAATCTGAATATCCGCGAAGGCGAAGTCTTCGGGATTATTGGCCGTTCTGGCGCCGGGAAAAGCACGCTCATTCGCATGTTGAATCTGCTGGAGCGGCCCACCGAAGGCGTGGTGCGCGTGGATGGACACGACATCACCGCGTATTCCCCGGCACAGTTGCGCGAATACCGGCGTAGCGTCGGCATGGTGTTCCAGCATTTCAATCTGCTGCGAGCCCGCACCGTCATCGACAACGTCCGCTTTCCGCTGCGTTTGTCGGGCATGTCGCGCGCGGCTTGCACCGAGCGCGCCCGCGAGGTGCTGAAGCTGGTCGGCTTGTCTGATCATGCGCACAAATACCCCGGCCAGCTATCGGGCGGGCAGCAGCAGCGGGTAGGGATTGCCCGCGCATTGGCCAGCAAGCCGCGCCTGCTGCTATGCGACGAGGCGACATCCGCGCTGGACCCGGAAACCACGCAATCCATTTTGCGCTTGCTGGGGGACATCAATCAGCGCCTGGGGCTGACCATCGTGTTGATCACCCACAGCATGGATGTGATCCGTGCGGTTTGCGACCGGGTGGCGGTGATCGAGGCCGGACGCATCGTCGAATCCGGCCAGGTGCTGGAAGTCTTTCTGCATCCAGAGCATGCTGCCACACGGTCGCTGTTATCCGAGAGCGGGCTGGATGGCGGCGAGGGTTGGAGAGCCATGGCGGAAGGCCTGGCGGGGCGCCTGCTGCGACTGAGCTTCCGGGGGGATGCCACATCGACTCCTTTGCTGAGCCACCTGAGCCGAAATTTGAATCTGGATCTCAGCATCTTGCAGGGCTCGGTCGGACGCATCAAGGACACCCCCTACGGGCAGCTGATTGTGGCCGCCCAGGGGGCGGAGGCGGATCTGGATAGCCTGGGAGCCGCGCTGGATCAGGCCGGTGTGCACTACGAGGTATTGCGGACATGATGGCCAATGTGGACTGGTGGTTGATCGGCGAAGCCACGATCGACACCCTGCTGATGACCGGCTTTTCCCTGCTGTTCACGATCTTGATCGGTCTGCCGGTGGGGGTGCTGCTGTTTCTGACCAGCCCTGGGCAGATGATGAGCCATCGGGGCATCTATCAAAGCACGGCCTTCATCGTCAACGTCTTGCGATCCGTGCCGTTTCTGATTTTGCTGATCGTGATGATTCCCATGTCGCGCCTGCTGGTCGGTACCGCGCTGGGCGTGCAGGGATCGATCCCGCCGCTGGTGGCTAGCGCCGCGCCTTTTTTTGCGCGGCTGGTCGAAAACGTGCTGCGCGAACTTGACCCCGGTGTCAGCGAGGCATGCCGGTCGATGGGGGCGACGTCGCGCCAGACCGTGTTGTGGGCATTGCTGCCGGAAGCCACCACCGGCATCCTGGCTGCGGTCGTCGTCACCGCCATCACGCTGGTGGGTTATTCGGCCATGTCGGGCGTGATCGGCGGCGGCGGTCTGGGCGATCTGGCCGTGCGCTACGGCTATCAGCGTTACCAGGGCGATGTGATGGCCGTGACCGTCGTGGTGCTGGTCATCATGGTGCAGGTATTTCAAGTGCTGGGCGACCGATGGGTGGCCCGGCTGAATCGGAAGTAGTCACAGGAGGTTCTACTCATGTTCAAGAAGTTCGTGCCGGCGCTGGCGCTGGCTTTGCCGCTGGCTTTCGCCGTCCCCGCTCATGCTGAAAAGCTGTCGGTGGCCGCCACCCCCGTTCCCCATGCCGAGCTGCTGGAATTCGTCAAAGCGGATCTGGCCAAGGAAGGCGTGGATCTGGACATCAAGGTCTTCACCGATTACGTGCAGCCCAATCTGCAAGTCGCCGACAAGCAGATCGACGTCAACTTCTTCCAGCATCAGCCGTATCTCAGCTCCTTCAACAAGGAACACAAGACGGAACTGGTGTCGGTCGGCGCCGTGCACGTCGAGCCCTTCGGCGCTTATTCGCAAAAAATCAAGGACATCAAGGACTTGAAGGACGGCGCCCAGGTCGCTATCCCCAACGATCCGTCCAACGGCGCGCGCGCCTTGCTGTTGCTGCAAAAACAGGGGCTGATCAAGCTGAAGGACCCCGCCAACATTCTGGCGACGGCGCGTGATGTGTCGGAAAATCCCAAAAATCTGAAGTTCCGTGAACTGGAAGCCGCCACCCTGCCGCGCGTGCTGCCCGACGTGGATCTGGCGCTGATCAACACCAACTATGCGCTGGAAGCCGGCCTGAATCCGATCAAGGACGCGCTGTTCATCGAAGACAAGGATTCCCCCTACGCCAACCTGGTCGTGACCCGCGCCGATCGTACCGATGATCCGGCGGTGCGCAAGCTGATCGCCGCCCTGCATTCCGACAAGGTGCGCGACTACATCCTGACCCAATACAAGGGCGCGATCGTCCCGGCGTTCTAATCGTCCTGAGCATTTTGGAATTCCCCGGCGCGCTAGGGGATTTCCCCAGAATGGCCAAGAGGCCCGGGGTTTTTGCCAGTTTTTGGGCAGGACCGCCGGGCCTTTCAGTTAAGATAAAAGTCTGGCGCGGCCTGAGGGCCGCCCTGGAACCATCCCACAAGGAGACCTAGAATGATGTTGCCCAAATCCCTGAAAGCCGCCCTGCTGGGGTTGGCCTTTACTCTCGCCTTGCCGACCGCTCAGGCGGCTGACAAGGAACTCGTCGTTGCGACCGATACCGCCTTCGTGCCATTCGAATTCAAGCAGGACGGCAAATACACCGGGTTTGACGTGCAGTTGTGGGAAGCCATCGCCAAGCAGGCCAATCTGAAATACCGCCTGCAACCCATGGACTTCAACGGCATCATTCCGGGCCTGCAGACGCGCAACATCGACGTGGCGCTGGCCGGCATCACCATCCGCCCGGATCGCGCCAAGGTCATCGATTTTTCAGATCCCTACTATGAATCCGGTCTGGCGATTCTGGTGGCCCAGGACAGCGCCATCAAGACCGCAAAAGATCTGGAAAACAAGACCGTGGCCGTCAAGATCGGCACCGCCACGGTGGACTACATGAAAGCCAACGTGCCGTCGGCCAAACTGAAGCTTTTCCCGAACATCGACAACGCCTTCCTGGAACTGGCGACCGGTCGCGTGGACGCCGTGGTGCACGATACGCCCAACGTCCAGTACTACGCCAAGACCGCCGGTCAGGGCAAGGTCAAGGTCGTCGGTTCCCTGAAAAGCGGCGATTTCTATGGCATCGCCTTTCCGAAGGACAGCAAGCTGGTCCCGGTCGTCAACAAGGCCCTGGCCGACCTGAAAGCCAACGGCACCTACGACAAGCTGTATGAAACCTGGTTCGGCAAGAAACCAGACTAATCGGGATCTGTCGTGACATTCGAATGGTCCGCCATCTGGGCGGCCTGGCCCGACCTGATGGCCGGCGCCTGGATGACCGTCCAGATCACCGTGATCGGGCTGGTCGGGGGGGCGCTCATCGGCGGCTTGTCCGGGGTGATCGTCACCTATGTGCCGGTGCCGGTTTCGCGGCGTTCGCTGGGCTGGAGCGTCGTGGCGCTGGCAGTGCTGTATGGGCTGTCGCAATTGGCGTCCTGGCTGGTCGCCGGTCCGCTGGCCGGGGTGCCCGATGCCGTCTGGTGGGTGGCGCGGCTGCTGGTGCTGGCTGTGCTGGTCTGGCGGTTTCTGGCCTGGGTGCCCATCGCATTGTCCGTCGTGTCCCAGATCTATATTCTGCTGATGCGCGGCACCCCGATCGTGGTGCAGGTGATGTTCATCTACTTCGCCTTGCCGCTGATGGTCAATCTGCGCATCGATGGCTTTACGGCAGCAACGGTCACTCTGATGATCAATTCGGGGGCCTATATCGCTGAAATCGTGCGCGGCGGCCTGCAGTCGGTGCCCAAGGGTCTACAAGAAGCCGGCCAGGCCATGGGCCTGCCCTTCTACAAAATCCTGACCCGCATCATCGGTCCCGTGGCCTTGCGGCGCATGATTCCCACCATGGGTAATCAATGCATCATCAGCCTCAAGGATTCCTCTTTGTTCATCGTGATCGGGGTCGCCGAACTGACCCGTCAGGGGCAGGAAATCATTGCGGGCAATTTCCGGGCGGTTGAAATCTGGGGGGCGGTGGCGGTGATCTACCTGATCATGACCGGCTTCATCGCGCTGGCGCTCAAGTTCATTGAACACAGGACCCGCATCGTATGAGCATCGTGGAATTCAAGAACGTCACCAAACGCTTTGGTGACAACGTCGTGCTCGACGGCATCGACCTGTCCATCGAACCAGGCGAAGTCGTGGTGGTGGTCGGGCCGTCCGGGTCGGGGAAATCCACCTTTCTGCGCTGCATCAACGTGCTGGAAACCATCCAGGGCGGCGACATCATGGTCAATGGCCTCAGTGTGCGGGGCACGGCGTCGCAGGTGCGTGAATTGCGCCGCGAGGCGGGCATGGTGTTTCAGCAGTTCAATCTGTTTCCGCAGCTGACCGCCCTGGAAAACGTGATGTTCGGCCCGCTGCATACCCGGGGCGCCCCCAAAGCGCAGGCCAGGGAACAGGCGCGGGCGTTGCTGGACAAGGTCGGCCTGTCCGAGCGCGCCGACCATTATCCCGGCCAGCTGTCGGGCGGCCAGCAGCAGCGCGTGGCCATCGCCCGCGCGCTGGCCATCAAGCCTTTGCTGATGCTGTTTGACGAACCGACCTCGGCGCTGGACCCCGAATTGCGCCACGAGGTGCTGCGGGTCATGCAGGATGTAGCCGAGGAAGGCATGACCATGATCGTGGTCACGCATGAAATGGAATTCGCCCGCAAAGTCGGCAGCCGCTTGATTTTCATGGATCAGGGCAAAATCGCCGAGGACGGCGTCCCTGAAACGCTGCTCAATGACCCGCCCAGCCAGCGGCTGAAGGATTTCCTGCAGCACGTCTCGTAATCGCGCACAGCCCGGGGGCGTTCGCCCCCGTTGCAGGGTCAGGGCCGCATGAATGCGGCCCTGCTTATTTCTTCGCCGCCGTGACCCTGAAAGTGCGTGTGGCAATGACCTTGTCCGAGTCCTCGCCCATGATCTGGACGGTGACCTGATGCAGCCGGTAGGCCTTGGGCAGCTCGGTTTGGCCGCTGATCACGGTGTAGCGCCCCATGTTCAGGGGCTGCGAACCCAGGTCCACATAAGCGGTGTTGCCGTTGGGGTAGGTGCCGGAACCGATCAGTTTGACTTCGCCCCGCATGTTGGGGACCTGGGTGTTGCCTTCTTTCAGATCTTGGATCAGCAGGACCTGGTAGCTCAGGCCCTCGCTGCCCAGGACCATGTCGGCGCTGCGAATGCCGGGTGACGTGCCGCGGGGATCGGGCGGAATCGCGGCGATCAGGCCGGCGACGCCGGCTTCCATGTCGGCAGCATGCTTGCGCAGCAGTTCGATCTGGCTGTCTTGCTGCTTTTGCGCGGCTTGTGTTTGCTCCAGATTCTGGCGCAAGGTCTTGGATTCGGTGTTGATGCGCTGGTTTTCCAGATTGGCCGTGTTCAGATCCATGCGCAGTTGTTCGGATTGCTCGACAGTCAGGCGCTGCGGGCCGTAGCTGCGCTGCAGGAACAGGACACCGCCGGCGCCCAGCACGATGCCGGTAATCAGCAGCAGCAACCAGCGCGGAATGCCACGGCGGCTGCGGCGGGTGTAGCCATAGGGAGTAGGTTTGAAGGTGGGGCGGTTGGAGCCGAAAGACATGACGAAATTCCTGAAGCGGCGAGGCGTGGGGCAGGGCGCCAAAGTCCGTTAGGATAAACGGTTTGCTGCCGTCATCGCTCAGCGATCTACAGACGGTTGCGAATTGCCAGAACTGGATAGAAGGCGCCCGAGTCGGGGTGATCGGCGTGATCGCCGGCCCGGCTGACTCTGTTCTCATTTTAGCAGCCGATGTTTATCGGTCGGCTGCTGCGTTTTGTCTCAGGGCCTGGTCCAGCGCCTGCAGCCGCTCGGGCGTGCCGACATCGACCCAGCGACCCGTGTGGCGCGACCCCTGCACGGCACCCTGGTTCATGGCCTGGCGCAGTAGCGGCGCCAGAGGGGTGGGGCGGTCGGCGGGCGTGGCGGCGAACAGTGCAGGGCGATACAGGCCGATGCCGGCGAAGGTCAGGGCAGCGGCGCCGTCGGTCGGCAGTGCGACCTGGCCATCGGCCTGCAGGTGAAAATCGCCGGCAGGGTGGTGGGGGGGATTGTCGATCAGCAGCAGGTGGGCCAGCGTCTGCGCAGGCCAGTGCGCCGCCCAGCGATGGGCCTGGGCGGGGTCCCAGTCGCACCAGACGTCGCCATTGATGACCAGAAAGGGCCGGTCCCGGAAAAACGGCAGGGCGCGGGCGATCCCGCCGGCGGTTTCCAGGGCGGAGGGTTCGGCGGAATAGCGCAGGCGCACGCCCCAGGCGCTGCCGTCGCCGAGCGCGGCTTCGATCTGCGCGCCCAGCCAGGCATGGTTGATCACGATGTCCAGGATGCCGGCGCGCGCCAGGCGCTGCAGATGCCATACGATCAGCGCCTGCCCGCCGACGGGCAGCAGCGGTTTGGGGCAGGTGTCGGTCAGCGGGCGCATGCGTTCGCCGCGCCCCGCCGCCAGGATCATGGCGCGCATCAGAAGGAATAGCCGTTTTGCAGCGGCACTTGTTCGACCTGATCCAGCAGGCGCAGCAAAGGATGGAACACGGTGTAGCGCCCGGCCACCTGGCGCACGTAGGCGCGCACCCTGGGCATGTGATCCAGATAGTGATGCTTGCCGTCGCGGTGGGACAGGCGGGCGAAGACCCCCAGAATGCGCAGATTGCGCTGCAGGCTCATCCATTCGTACTGCTGATGGAACTGGGCGAAGTCAGCCGGCACCGGCAGGCCGGCGGCCCTGGCGTATTCCCAGTAGCGGATGGCCCAGTCCAGTTGTTGCGGCTCGTCCCAGGTGGTGCGGGCATCCATGACCAGAGAGGCGAGGTCATAGCTGATCGGCCCGTGCAGTGCGTCCTGGAAGTCGATGATGCCGGGGGTGAAGTCCGGGGCGCCGGGCCCGATCATCAGATTGGGGGAATGGAAGTCGCGGTGGACGAACACCTGAGGCTGGGCGGCGGTTTCGCGGGCCAGCAAATCGAAGGTCTTGTCCAGCATGGCCTGGGTGCCGGCATCGGGCGTGTGGCCCAGATGCGTCTGCAGATACCACTGGGGAAACAGGGAGAGTTCTTGCTGCAGGCGGGCCTGGTCGTAGGCCGGCAATCCGTCGGTCGGGCATTGCTGCAGGCGGACCAGCGCCCGCAGCACCCCGCGCATATGTTGTTGCCAGGCGGCGTCGTCCTGGCACAGACCCGCCTGGATGGCTTCATGGAAGGTCTGCCTGCCCAGATCGCTGAGCAGCAGGAACCCCTGTTCCTGATCCTGGGCCAGGATGGCGGGCACGTGCAGGCCGCTCGCCGCCAGCCGCCGGGCGATCGTCACAAACGGTCCGCAGTCTTCGTGAGGCGGCGGCGCATCCATCACGATCAGCGTGTCGTGGGCCGCCTGCAGGCGAAAGTAGCGGCGAAAGCTGGCATCCCCCGAGACAGGGGCCAGCGTATCGGGTTGCAGGCCCAGAGGGGCGGCATGGGCGTCCAGCCAGCGGCGCAGCGCCGTCAGGCGGGCGTCCAGGGTGCGGGTATCGGTCATGTAGGGGGTCGTGACAATGAAAACAGCGGATCACACGCGGATGGCGTGGCTTCTCTATAATACTGGGTCGCTGATCGCTATGGTGCTGTTGGTCGGCCATTTTCTCATTTCACCCTAGAGGACCCGGTCTTCGTGCATTGGATCAGCCGCATCATCCTCCTGAGCGCCGTCTTGTCGGCCCCGGCATTGGCTGCGGACCCCCCGGTTCCGGTTGGCGAATTGCGCATGGCGGACGGCTTGCGTCTGCACCCCGTCCCAAAGGACGACGAGCTGCCATCCTTCCTGATCGGGGATGACATCACGCGCGATGCCCAGGAACGAGTCATCCTGCGGGGCAATGCGCAGGTTCGCCGCCTGGATGGTGTGATAAAGGGCGACCGCATCGAATACGACCAGAAGACGGGCGATACGGACGTCCGTGGCAATGGCCTGCTGATGCGCGACGGCAGCATCGTGCGGGGACCGCATCTACGATTCAACACACGCACCAGCCAAGGCAGCGTCGAAGCGCCCCGGTTCTGGTTGGGGGCGTCCGCAGGAAAAGGCCAGGCCGAGCAAGCCGAGATCCTCAGCCGCCAGCACATGCGTCTGACTGATGTGCGCTATACGGGCTGGTCGGGGCCCGATCCCGCCTGGTATATCGACGCCAGCCGCGTCGATCTGTATCTGGATGAAAACGAAGGCGCGGCCCGCAACGGCGTGTTGCGCTTCAAGGGCGTTCCCATTCTGTATTCGCCCTACCTGACATTTCCGCTGGGGCGGGACCGCAAGAGCGGATTTCTGACCCCGACCTACGGCACCTCGTCCAACGCGGGGCTGGAACTGACGACCCCGTATTACTTGAATCTGGCGCCCAACTACGACGCCACCCTGTTTCCGCGCTACATGAGCAAACGCGGTCTGTTGCTGGGCACGGAATTCCGCCACCTGGGCGAATCGTCGCATTCCGAGTTGTTTGGCACCTATATCATGCGCGACCGCCAGACCGGCGATAAACGCTGGATGTATTCGGTGCAGCATACCCAGGAACTGGGGTACGGTCTGCAGGCCTACCTGGATGCCCGCAAAGTATCGGACGACGACTATTTCCGGGATTTTTCCTCGTTTGGCCTGACGGACGCCGCCATTACCTACATGCCCAGCCAAGCCTTGCTGACATGGTCGGGTGGGTCGCATTTCAGCGGTTCTCTGCAGTTCTACCGCTATCAGACGCTGCAGGACAGCACCGGTTCGTTCCTGGCCCCGCCTTACGACAAGCTGCCGGAACTTTATTTCCGCGCTCAGCACTACAACTGGAACGGTTTTGATGTGGTGTCGGATAACTACGCCACCCGTTTTGTGGCCCCTATCTACCGTGGGGATGCCTTCCCCGAGGAATCCGGCAAGCGACTGATGCCCAACGGCACGCGCATGACCTCGTATACCTCGATCGCCAGGCCATTCGTCTTGCCCGGCGCGTACCTGACCCCGAAAGTCGGTGTGCACATGAGCCAGTACAACACCGACTGGTTCTATGGCGAGATCCAGGGCTTGCCGCCTGAATTGCGGGGACGGCCCAGCGTCCAGACGCGAGTGCTGCCCATCGCTTCGGTGGATGCCGGCCTGACGCTGGAACGCGATTCATCCTGGTTTGGCAATGCTGCGATCCAGACGCTGGAGCCGCGCCTGTATTACCTGTATGTGCCGTACCGGGATCAATCCGGGCTGCCGGTATTCGACACGGGCATGGCATCGTTCAGTTATCAGCAGGCCTTTGATGAAAACATCTTCAGCGGCGGCTGGGACCGGATCGCCAATGCCAATCAGTTGACGGCGGGGCTGACCACCCGCTGGCTGGATGCCGACACCGGATTCGAGCGCTTGTCGCTGTCGGCTGCGCAGCGCTTTTATTTCGATGATCAACAAGTCACCCTTCCCAGCCAGACGCCGCGCAAGGCGACGGAATCCGATTATCTGGTGGGGGCCAAGGCGGCGCTGACCGACCGCTTTTCGCTGTTTTTTGATGGTCAGTTCGATCATGAGACCCAGAAGCGCAACCGGCTCAGCGCCGGCGTGCGCTGGACGCCCAAACGCCTGGCGACCATGTCGCTGTCCTATCGCTACGAACGCGACCCCAATCTGTACACCGACCCCTATCAGATCCTGCCAGCCGACGCAGAACAATTGTCGCGCGAGCAGATCAGCTTCAGCACCCAGTGGCCCCTGGCCCGGCGCTGGTTCGGGGTGGGCCGTTATGATTATTCCCTGGTTGAAAAGCGCAATACCCAGTCCATTGTCGGGTTGGAATACCGGGGCGATGGCGGCTGGGCTGCGCGCGCCGTGCTGCAGCGTTATGCCGTGTCGGCGGAAAAAACTAATACTGCGCTTTTCCTGCAGTTGGAACTCACGGGTTTGGGTGCGCTTGGCACCGATCCCATGTCCATGCTGTCCGAACGAATTACGGGGTATCAGTCCGTGACTCCTCCCATCCCTGAAAAAACTGTTTTCGAGAGGTACGAATGATGTCTGGCTTGCGTCATCCCGTCGCTGCGCTTTCCCTGACCCTGCTGCTGGGCGGTAGTGTCCTGGCGCCGCTGGCGCAGGCAGCCGGCAAGACCGCCCCCGCCGTGGCGGCGCCGCCGGCGGAACAATTCGTCGACGGCATCGCCGCCATCGTCGACAAACAGGTCATTACGCTGGGGCAACTGGCCGATAAGCAGGCCCAGGTGCGCCGTCAGATGCAGCAACAGCGGATCCCGGTGCCGGAAGACGCCGTCTTCAAGCGCCAGGTGCTGCAGCAGATGATCAATGGGGCTTTGCAGGACCAGGAAGCCGATCGGCTGGGTATCCGGGTGTCCGATGCCCAGGTCGATCGTGCCATTCAGAGCGTGGCGCAGCGTAATCGCCTGACCGTCGACCAATTGAAAAAAGAAATTCTGGCAGAAGGCATGAGCTGGGATCAGTACCGCAGCGAATTGCGCTCGCAGATGCGGGACGACATGCTGCGCCAGCGCTCTGTCGAGGACCGCATCAGCATCAGCGACAGCGATATCGATGCCTTCTTGCAGACGCAGGGTGCTCATCCCATGCCGTCGCCGTCGCAGCAGCAGGCGCCCGCGCAAGCCGAACCTCCTGCGGCGGCGCCCACGGGTCCGGAGCTGGTCGAACTGGCGCAGATCCTGATCGAGGTGCCGGATTACGCGGCCAACAGCGTCGTGGATGAAAAGCGCCAGCAGGCCGAAGCCATTTTGCGCAAACTGAAGTCCGGCGCTGATTTTGCCGGATTGGCAGCTTCGTCATCGAATGGTCCCCAAGCCCTGCAGGGCGGCGACATGGGTATCCGGCCCCTGAAGGACTGGCCGGATCTGTTTGCCCGTGCCGTGGCCGATGTGCCGGCAGGCGGGGTCACCGGCGTTCTCCAGAGCGGTCGCGGTTTTCACATCCTGAAGGTACTGCGCCGGGGATACGCCCAGCGCCCGGCGCGGGCGGCACAGCCTGCCGCCGCGCCGACCCCTGCCGCCCGAGCGCCTCAGCAGGCGGCTTCCGGCCCCATGATGGTGACGCAGACCCATGCGCGGCACATTCTCATCAAGACCTCTAAAGTCGTCAATGACGACAAGGCCCGCAGCACACTGGAAAGCCTGCGCCAGCGCATCATGCATGGCGAATCCTTCGCCGAATTGGCAAAGCGCTATTCGCAGGATGCGTCGGCGCCGCAGGGCGGCGATCTGGGGTGGCTGAATCCCGGCGAGACCGTGCCCGCGTTCGAACAGGCCATGAACGCCTTGCAAATCGGTCAGGTCAGCGAACCGGTCCAGTCGCCTTTTGGCTGGCATCTGATTCAGGTCGAGGACCGCCGCACCAAGAACATGGAACAGGAATTTCGCCGCATGCAGGCCCGCCGCGAACTCATGGAACGCCGCATCGGCCCCGCGTATGAAGACTGGTTGGATCAGCTGCGCAGCCAGGCGTACATCGACAACCGGCTGGAACATACGCGCAGCGGCGTCCAGTAATCGCGATGGCTCATCAGGCACGCAAACGCTTCGGCCAGCACTTCCTCAGCGACGAGTCGGTCGTGGATGCGATCGTGCGGGCGATTGATCCGCAGGCGGACGACTGCATGGTGGAAATCGGTCCGGGGCTGTCCGCCCTGACTGCACCGCTGTTGGATCGTCTGACCCGGCTGGTCGCCGTGGAACTGGATCGCGATCTGGCTCAGCGGTTGCGCGCCCGATGGGGGGCTGATCGCCTGCAGCTCGTCGAGGCTGACGCCCTGACGGTGGATTTTTCAAAGCTGGCAGGCTCCGACACCGGCGCGGTGTCCGCAGCGCCCCGTCTGCGCATCGTCGGCAATCTGCCCTACAACATCTCCACGCCCTTGCTGTTTCATCTGATGCAGTGGGCGGATCAGGTGCAGGATCAGCATTTCATGCTGCAGCGGGAAGTAATCGACCGCATGGTGGCGCGGCCTGGCGACAGCCAGTACGGACGGCTGTCGGTCATGTTGCAGGCGCGCTACCGGATGGTGCATCTGTTCGATGTGCCGCCGGATGCCTTCGACCCGCCGCCCAAGGTCATGTCCGCCATCGTGCGCATGCGCCCGCTGGCTGCCGACGCCTGGCGCAAGCCGGTCGATCCGATGGTGTTCGATCGTCTGGTGGCGCGAGTGTTCGAGCATCGGCGCAAGATGATCCGCGGCAGCCTGGGCGACTGGGCTGGCCGGCTGGATTGGGATGCGTTGGGGATTGCCAATACGGTACGGCCCCAGGAATTGTCTGTGACGCAATTCCTGGATATGGCCGATGCCTTGGCGGCTGCCGGAACCGCCTGACCTCTCAGTCAGCGCGGTCGTGACGCTGAATCAGTTCGACTTTGTAGCCGTCGGGGTCCTGGACGAAGGCGATGACCGTCGTTCCGTGTTTCATGGGGCCTGCTTCGCGCACCACCAAACCGCCGCGCGCCTTGATGGTGGCGCAGGTGTCGTAGGCGTCTTCGACTTCGATGGCGATATGCCCGTATCCGGTGCCCAGCTCGTAGGTGTCCGTATCCCAGTTATGGGTCAGTTCGATGACGGCGCCCTCGGCTTCATCCTGGTAGCCGACAAAGGCCAGGGTGAAGCGGCCTTCCGGGTAGTCCTTGCGGCGCAGCAGCTTCATGCCCAGGGTGTCGGTATAGAACATCAGGGAGCGGTCCAGGTTGCCGACGCGCAGCATGGTGTGTAGTAGTCGCATGGTGATTCCTTAGCGGGGTGAGGTCCCTATGATACGCATATTGGGGCACCCTGGCGCACCACGTAGACGGCGCATTCCGCCTGCAGCATGACTTTGCGGCGGACGTCGGGGTCGATTAGAACAGGGGCAGGCTGGCCGGGTGATGCTGGGCCAGCGCATCTCGCGCCTGCTTGAAATCGGGGTGCAGCCTTTCGACCTCGCGCCAAAAGGCGGGGCTGTGGTTCATCTCTTTCAGATGCGCCACTTCGTGCGCCACCACATAATCGATCAAGGCCGCCGGCAGGTGGATCAGCCGCCAGTTCAAGAGAATACGGCGTTGGCTGGTGCAGGACCCCCACCGGCCTTGCGCACCGGATAGGCCCCAGCCGTGGATCTGCTGCCCGGCACGATCCAGCACACGCTGCAGCCGGTGTTCGAAATCTTCGGTGGCGCGGGCTTGCAGCCATGCCTGGGCGCGTTCCTGGATGCGGGTCCCCTCTGAATCGGCCGGCAGCGGCAGGTGCAGGCAGTCGCCAGTGGCCGGGTGGCGGCTGTCGCCGTCGAACCAGGCGTCCCGCGCGCCGTCCAATTGCAGTTCGATCATCACGCCCAGATAAGGGATGCGCCCGCCGGCGCGCCATTGCGTATCTTGTAGCGCCAGCAGGGCCAGGCGTTCCTGGCTGGACTTGAGCTTGTCGCGGATCCAGCGGGATTTTTCATGGATGGCTTCCTCGATCTGGGTGCGACTGGCCCAGGATGGCGCCTGGATCAGCAAGCGGGCATCGCGGATGGTCAGGCCAATGGTGCGACGGCGGGAACGGCGTAGCGCGTAATCCAGGGGACCATCCGGCAGATGCAGCGCGTGATGCCGGTAGCCGGGCAGATCGGGAATGGCCGGGGGGCGTCCGGGCGGGGCGCTGTGTGGCTCGGCACCAGGGAGTTCGCTGGGCGCCGGACGGCGCGGCGGGGCGATGCGGGCTTCGGGCGTCAGCGAGTCGAACAGGCTGAGCTGACGTGAGTCAGCGCTGAGCATAACGTTCGGGGTTCAGAACCCGCATTTCGGCCTCGATCCAGTCGCGCACTGCGGCGTTCAGGGACACCGGATTGTGCTGCGTCGGGTCCAGCGGCGGTCCGTAAGACACCGTCACCAGGCCGGGAGTTTTCAAAAATGCGTTGCGCGGCCAGCGTTCCCCCGCATTATGGGCCACCGGAATGACCGGCACGCCGGTCTTGCATGCCAGCAAAGCGCCCCCTTGTTTGTAGCGCCCGACTTCTCCGGGGGCGACGCGCGTGCCTTCGGGAAACAGTACCGGCCAGCGGCCTTCCTGTAAGCGCAGGCTGCCGATGCGCACGACTTGTTCGAAGGATTCGCGGCCTTTGGCCCGATCGATGGGAATCATGCTGAGCAGCGCCAGGCTCCAGCCGAAGAACGGCACGTGATGCAGCTCTTTTTTGTATACGAACACCACGTCGCGGGGCAGTTTGACGGCGAAGTACAGGGTTTCCCAGGCGGATTGATGCTTGGACAGGATGATGGCCGGTCCGTTGGGCAGGTGTTCGGTCCCTTGGGCCTGATAGCGGATGCCCAGTATCCAGCGGGCGCCCCACAAAGCCAGGCGCGGCCAGCCCAGCGTCAGCCGGTAGCGCCAGGTCAGCGGCAGCGGTGCCCACAGGACACAGCACAGCGCATAGGGGATGACCGTGACGGTCAGAAAGACCATGTAAAACGCAGAGCGTAGGAAAATCATGGGTGTGCCTTGATCAGCGCATCGGCGACAGCGGCGAGGTTGTCGCAGACTTCGGTGCCGGCGGGCAGTTCACCGCTGGTGCCGGACGTATCCCAGGTCTTGCGGCCTTTGCCCGTCAGCACCAGCCAGGGTGCGCAGCCGACGGCTGCAGCAGCCTGCAGGTCGCGCAGACTGTCGCCCACCAGAGGGACGCCGTTCAGGTGGATGTCCAGTCGTTGCGCGATGTCGTGCAGCATACCGGGCAGAGGTTTGCGGCAGGCGCAGCCGTCTTCGGGGCCGTGGGGGCAGAAGAAGATGGCGTCGATGCGTCCGCCCGCGTCCGCCGCCGCCTGGCGCATCCGGGTGTGGATGGCGCCCAGGGATTCCATGGAAAACAGACCGCGCGCCACGCCGGATTGGTTGCTGGCGATGACGACCCGCCAACCAGCCTGGCTGAGCCTGCCGATGGCTTCCAGGCTGCCGGGGATGGGAATCCATTCATCGGGCGATTTGATGAAGGCGTCGCTGTCTTCGTTGATGACGCCGTCGCGGTCCAGGATGACGAGCTTCACTGGACGACCAGCCTGGACAGATCGGCGACCTGGTTCATCAGTTCATGCAGGGATCGCAGCAGAGATAGCCGATTGCTGCGGATGCGCGGGTCTTCCGCCATGACCATGACGTCGGTGAAGAAGCGGTCGACGGCGGCGCGGGCCTGGGCCAGGGTGGCCAGGCTGGCGGTGAAATCGCCCGCCTGCAAAGCGGCCTGCGCCTGGGGCGCCAACTGCGCGATGATGGCGGCCAGCTGTTGTTCGGCAGGTTCGGACAACAGGCTGGGGTCGAAATCAGGCAGGTCGCCGTCGGTTTTCTTCAGCAGGTTGCTGACCCGTTTGTTGGCGGCTGCCAGGGATTCGGCTTCCGGCAAGGCGGCGAATTCCATGCAGGCGCGCACGCGGGCGGCCACCTGGTGCACCGGCGGACGCAGCGCCAGGACTGCGTCGATGGCGGCCCGGTCGCAGGTCGCGGCCAGCTGGTTGCGGTAACGTTCGTAGATGAATTCCAGCACGGCGTCGACCGTGCCGCGCGCCAGTTTGCCGGGACCGAAGTTGTTGGCGGCTTCTTCCAGCAGCGCCGCCAGCCGGGCGGGAGAATCCTGGCTGGATTGCAAATAGCCGCCTGCCGTGAGCTGTTCGTAAGCGCTGATCAGGCCCAGCGCGGCGCGGCGCAGCCCGTAGGGGTCGCGTTCGCCCGTCGGCGCCAGGCCGATGCCCCAGATGCCGATCAGGGCTTCGGCGCGTTCCGCCATGAACAGCACGGCGGCGATCAGGGTGTCCGCCTGAACGGGTTCGTCCAGGCGGATCTTGTACTGGTCGCGCAAGGCGCGCACGACATCGGGGGCTTCGCCGTCGTGCTGAGCGTAGTAGGCGCCCATGATGCCCTGCAGTTCGGGGAATTCCCCCACCATCTGGGTGCCCAGGTCGGCATGGGCGAGCATGGCGGCGCGCGCCGCGACCAGGGGCTGCCCGCCCAGCAGGGGCGCCAGCCAGCGCGCAATTTTACGGACCCGTTCGGTGCGTTCCAGCTGGGAACCGAGCTTGTTGTGGTAGACGCTGTGGGCCAGGTCGGCGACGCGATCCGCCAGCGGGGTCTTGAGATCGGTTTGATAGAAAAACTGCGCATCGGCCAGGCGGGGGCGCACCACGCGCTGATTGCCCTGGATGATGTGGCTGGGGTCCTGGGGCTGCATGTTGCTGACGATCAGGAAACGATGGGTCAGCGCCCCGGTGTCGGGGTCGAAGAGCGGGAAATATTTCTGATTCAGCCGCATGGTCAGGATCAGGCATTCCGGCGGCACCGCCAGAAAGTCTTCTTCGAAGGCGCCGACATAGACCGTGGGCCATTCCACCAGCGCTGTGACCTCGTCCAGCAGGGCGTCGACCTCGGGATCCGAACCAATGGTGGTCCCCAGGGCGGCGGATGCTTCCGCCAGTTGGCGGGCGATGCGTTCGCGCCGTTCGGCAAAGCCGGGGATGACGTAGCCTGGCTGGTCCAGCGAGGCCGCCCAGTCGTCGACCGTGGCGATCGTCAGCGGGTCTTGGCACAGGAAGCGGTGCCCCCGTGTGATGCGATCCGCCTGCAGGCCCAGGGTGTGCACCGGCACCACGGTATCGCCCCACAGGGCCAGCAGGTGGTGGGCAGGCCGCACGAATTTGACGCTGGTGCGCCCATCGGCCAGCTGGTACTGCATGACCTTGGGGATCGGCAGGTGGGTGACGGCGTGGTCCAACGCCTGCTGCAGGCCATCGGCCAGCGCCGCGCCGGGGGCGGTGCCCTCGGCATAGAGCACGTCTTGTTTGCCGTCGTTGCGGCGGACCAGATCGGCGGGCGTCAGGTGCGACAGGTTCTTGGCCTGCAGTTTCTTGGACAGGGCCGGGGTGGCGGCGCCTTGCTCGTCCAGGCCGATCGCGGTCGGCATCAGTTTTTCGCTGTAGGGCTGGTCAGGGGCCTGGTCCAGGACGGCGCTGAACTGCGCGGCCAGGCGGCGCGGCGTGGCGTAGACGGTGCGCGTGCAAGCCGGCGCCAGCAGGTGCTGGCCCTGCAGGATTTTCTGGATGCTGTCGGCAAAGGCATTGCCCAGCGTGTTCAGGGCTTTGGGCGGCAGTTCTTCGGTGAGCAGTTCAATGATCAGGGGACGGGTGTTCATGCCTGGGCCTCCAGCATGGGAAAGCCCAGCCGTTCGCGAGATTCGTAATACGCCTGGGCCACGGCCCGGGACAGGTTGCGGATGCGGCCAATGTAGGCGGCCCGTTCCGTGACGCTGATGGCGCCGCGTGCATCGAGCAGGTTGAAGGTGTGGGCGGCCTTCAGCGTGGCTTCGTAGGCGGGCAGGGCCAGGGGAACGTCGATCAGGCGTTTGGCCTCGGTCTCGTAGTCGTTGAAGTGGTTGAACAGCATGGGGGTGGCAGCGTATTCGAAATTGTAGGTGGACTGCTCGACCTCGTTTTGGTGGAACACGTCGCGATACAGGACGCGGCGACCGTCGGGCGCTTGCGTCCAGACCAGGTCATAGACGGATTCCACGCCTTGCAGGTACATGGCCAGGCGTTCCAGCCCGTAGGTGATTTCGCCCATGGTGGGGTTGCAGTCCAGGCCGCCTACCTGCTGGAAATAAGTGAACTGGGTGACTTCCATGCCGTTTAGCCAGACTTCCCAACCCAGGCCCCAGGCGCCCAGCGTGGGGTTCTCCCAGTCGTCCTCGACGAAACGGATATCGTGCTGCTGCGGGTCGATGCCCACGGCCTGCAGCGAACCCAGGTACAGGTCGATGATGTTCAGCGGCGCGGGTTTCAGGACCACCTGGAACTGGTAATAGTGCTGCAGCCGGTTCGGGTTGTCGCCGTAGCGCCCGTCTTTGGGGCGGCGGGATGGCTGGACGTACGCGGCGCGCCAGGGTTCCGGGCCGATGGCGCGCAGAAAGGTGGCGGTGTGGGACGTGCCGGCCCCGACTTCCATGTCGTAGGGTTGCAGCAGGGAACAGCCCTGCCGGTCCCAATATTGCTGGAGCGATAAAATCAGTTGTTGGAATGTGAGCATGACGTGGCGGGTGACCCGCAAGGTTCGTATCCGAAACTCGGGTACAGTGCGGACTGCACCCGAAACGGCCATTTTATCCACTTTGTCGGAGAACACATGAGCGAGTGCCTGGAAGTCCGGCGGCAAGGCGATGTGCTGGTCATGATCTTGAATCGACCGCAGGCGCGAAATGCGGTCGATCTGGAAACGGCGCAAGCCCTGGCGGTGGCGCTGGATCGGCTGGATGATGATCCGCAATTGCGTCTGGGCATCCTGACCGGTGCGGGCGGCCATTTCTGCGCGGGCATGGACCTGAAGGCCTTTGCCGCCAGCGGCCAGCGCCCCTATGTGGGGGATCGCGGCTTTGGCGGCCTGTGCGAACGCCCGCCCGAAAAACCCCTGATCGCCGCGGTCGAGGGCTATGCCCTGGCCGGTGGCTGCGAACTGGTCCTGGCCTGCGACCTGATCGTGGCGGCGCGCGATGCGACCTTCGGCCTGCCCGAGGTCAAGCGCGGGCTGGTGCCGGGGTCCGGAGGCATGCTGCGCCTGCCCTCGCGCATCCCCTATCATGTCGCCATGGAAGCCGTGCTGACCGGCGACATATTTTCCGCCGAACGTTTTCACCAGCTTGGGCTGGTGAACCGCCTGACGGAATCCGGCGCCGCCCTGGACGCCGCCCTGGCCCTGGCGCACACCATCGCGGCCAATGGCCCGTTGGCGGTGCGCACGGCAAAATCCGTGATTTCGCAATCGCGCAACTGGCGGCCCGACGACATGTTCGATCTGCAGCGCCCGCGCATTGCCCCGATTTTTGTCTCCGAGGACGCGCGCGAAGGCGCAACCGCGTTCGCCGAAAAACGACCACCGGTCTGGAAGGGAAAATAATGACCACGATCACCGAACACGATCTGATCCAATCCATCGAAGATGCCGTTCAGTTCATCAGCATCTATCACCCGCTGGACTACATCCAGCATCTGGCCCGCGCCTACGAAGCCGAGGAAAGCCCCGCCGCGCGCGATGCGATTGCGCAGATCCTGACCAATTCGCGCCTGTGCGCCGAAGGCCACCGGCCCATTTGCCAGGACACCGGGATCGTCAACGTCTTCATGAAGGTCGGCATGGACGTGCGCTTCGATACGCGCCGCAGCCTGCAGGAACTCTGCGATGAAGGGGTGCGCCGGGGGTATACCAATCCCGATAATCCGCTGCGGGCGTCGGTGCTCGACGACCCCTTGTTCACGCGTCGCAACACCCGCGACAACACGCCCTGTGTGCTGCAGGTCGAACTGGTCCCCGGCGACACCGTGGACGTGCAGGTGGCGGCCAAGGGCGGCGGATCGGAAAACAAGACCAAGTTCGCCATGCTCAATCCCAGTGATTCTTTGATCGACTGGGTGCTGAAGACCGTGCCGCATATGGGCGCAGGCTGGTGCCCGCCGGGCATGCTGGGCATTGGCGTGGGCGGCACCGCCGAAAAAGCCATGCTCATGGCCAAGCAGTCGCTGATGCAGGACATCGACATGTATGAACTGCTGCAGCGCGGCCCGCAGAACAAGCTCGAAGAACTGCGTATCGATCTCTATCAAAAGGTCAATGCGCTGGGGATCGGCGCCCAGGGCCTGGGTGGCCTGACGACGGTGCTGGACGTGAAGATCCTGACCTGTCCGACGCATGCGGCATCCAAGCCGGTCGCCATGATTCCGAACTGCGCCGCGACCCGCCACGTGCATTTCATGCTGGACGGCAGCGGCCCGGCAGCCTTGCAGCCGCCGGCGCTGTCCGAATGGCCCGAGGTTCACTGGAAACCCGACTACAAGGCATCCCGCCAGGTCAATCTGGATGCTTTGACCCGCGAAGAGGTCGCGTCCTGGAAGCCGGGCGAGCGCCTGCTCTTGTCCGGCCATATCCTGACGGGCCGCGATGCCGCTCATAAGCGCATCCAGGACATGTTGGCCAAGGGCGAATCCTTGCCGGTCGATTTTGCGAACCGGGTGATCTATTACGTCGGGCCGGTCGATCCGGTGCGCGACGAGGTGGTCGGCCCTGCCGGCCCCACCACGTCCACGCGCATGGATAAATTTACCGATATGATGCTGGGAGAGACCGGTTTGTTGGCCATGATCGGCAAGGCCGAGCGCGGCCCTGATGCGATCGAGTCCATCCGTAAGCACGGCTCGGCCTATCTGATGGCCGTGGGCGGGTCCGCCTACCTGGTGTCCAAGGCCATTCGGGCCGCCCGAGTGGTGGGTTTCGAAGACCTGGGCATGGAAGCCATCTACGAATTTCAGGTGCAGGACATGCCGGTGACGGTCGCGGTGGATTCCCAGGGGGTTTCCGTGCACACGACCGGGCCCCGGGAATGGCAGCAGCGGATCGCTGCGCGGGTCGTTGCCGCAGGGGCCTGAACGGTTTGCTTTCATTCGTCAAACAGATAGGGGAATGCCATGCATGACACTTTGATGCGCAGCGCGCTGTTCGTGCCGGCTAGCCGGCCGGACCGCTTTCCCAAGGCCATCGCCAGCGGCGCGGATGCCGTCATCGTTGACCTCGAGGATTCCGTGGCGCCCGACGATAAACCCGTCGCACGGGAAGCGCTGGTCCGTTATGCCGCCGACCATCCCCAAGAGCGTCTGTGGGTGCGAATCAATGACGGCACGACGCCCTGGTTCGACGATGACTTGGCCATGTGCCGACAGCTCTCTGCGGTGGCCGGCATCGTCTTGCCCAAGGCCCAGGCGGCTGAACACGTCTACCGGGTGTCCGGCGCCGGGAAGCCGTTGATCCCGGCTATCGAATCCGCCCAGGGCCTGCGGGTGCTGGACGATATCGCCGGGGCCAATGGCGTCGTGCGCTTGACCTTCGGTATTCTGGATCTGATGGTCGAATTCGGCACCCGACCGCTCACAGAAGGCGCTCAGCGCATCCTGGATCAGGTGCGTTTTCAGATCCTGCAGGCCAGCCGCATGCACGGCCTGGCCGATCCCCTGGATACGATTTACGCCGATTTTTCCGATCCCGAGGGCCAGACGCGGGCTGCCGTGCTGGCTCGCGACATGGGCTTTGGCGGCATGCTCTGCATCCATCCTTCGCAAGTGCCGGTGGCGCACCAGGTGTATCAGCCACTGCCTGAAGAGCTCGATTGGGCTCGGCGCGTAGTCGATCATGCGGACGGCACCGGCGAATACACGTTTCGACTGGATGGCCGCATGGTCGACCTGTCGGTGATCGAACGCGCCCGGCGGGTGCTGGAACGCGGTGAACTGTATCGGGCGCGCGTGGCATGAAGGCATATCTGGATCTGGTGCAGTCGATCTTTGATCAGGGATCCTGGCAGGACAATCGCACGGGGGTGCGCACGCTCAGTCTGCCGGGCGCGTGCCTGCGCTTCGATCTCAGCCAAGGTTTCCCCGCCGTCACGACCAAGCGCTTGGCTTTCAAATCAGCCATCGGCGAGCTGGTCGGGTTTTTGCGCGCCGTGGACAGCGCCGCGGATTTTCGCGCCCTGGGTTGCCGTGTGTGGGATCAGAACGCCAATGAAAATCAGGCCTGGCTGGACAGCCCCTGGCGCGACGGTCCCGATGATCTGGGGCCGGTCTATGGCGTGCAGTGGCGGCAGTGGCCGGCATATAAACTGATCGATCTGGACCAGCCACGCAGCAGTGAACAGATCGCTGCGGCCCTGGCGCTAGGCTATCGGCAGGTCGGCGTGGTCCAGGGCGAACGGGGTGGTTCCCAGGCGTTGCTCTACAAGGCAGTCGATCAGTTGCGGCAATGTCTTGACACCCTGATGCGCGATCCCGGTAGCCGCCGCATGCTGTTTCATGGCTGGAACTGGGCGCAGATCGAGGAAATGGCTTTGCCGCCCTGCCATCTGCTGTATCAGTTTCTGGCTAACCCCGCCACGCGCGAACTATCCCTGTGTCTGTATATTCGCAGCAATGACGTGGGTCTGGGCACGCCCTTCAATCTGACCGAAGGCGCCGCCCTGACGCATCTGGTGGCCCGCTTGACCGGCTACACGCCGCGCTGGTTCACGTATTTCATCGGCGATGCACATATCTACGAGACCCATGTGGACATGCTGCGCGAACAGCTGCGCCGGGATCCTTACCCGGCGCCGCAACTGCGCTTGTCGGACCGTATACCGGCCTATGCCGACACCGGCGTTTATGCGCCGCAGTGGCTGGAACAAGTCGAACCCAGTGATTTCGTGCTGGAAGGCTACCAGCATCACCCGCCGTTGACGGCACCGATGGCGGTGTAGGGCAGTGGGCGGGGCCTGTGTCAGGACACCGCATCCATCCAAAATTAAATGTACGGATTAGTCGAACAGCACACTAGTCGGCGACGACTTCGATGGAATGGGTGATCTCCGCCGTTTTTTCCAGCATGGCGACGGCGGAACAATATTTCGTGTGTGATAGCTCGACTGCGCGTTGCACGGCGGCAAGCGGCAGATCCTTGCCGGTGACACGGAAGGCGAAATGGATCTTGGTGAAGACCTTGGGTTCTGTCTGGGCGCGTTCGGCGCTGAGCTTGACCTGGCAGCCGGTGATGGCATGGCGACCGCGCTTCAGGATCAGCACGACGTCGTAGGCTGCGCAGCCGCCCGCGCCGCTCAGGACGGTTTCCATGGGACGGGCGGCCAGATTCTGCCCGCCGCCGTCAGGGGCGCCGTCCATCGCCAAGACATGGCCGCTGCCGGTGCGTGAAATGAACAGCATGCCGTCCGGGCCTTGCCAGTCTAGGGTGCATTCCATGGTCCGTATCCTTTAGGTGTTTTCCCTGGTTGGGCTGGGGCGATCGCCGAGTGGTAGAGCGGAAACCCTTGCACAAAATGGGGGTTTATCCGTCTTGCTCCGGACCGTAGATTTATCATAGATCAAACTAACGCTACAATCCTGGCTTGCCAAGCGAGTGATTTTATCCCCGCTTGAGCGTCAATTGTCCTTCACTGGAAGCGCTGTGGATACCGTCACCGTATTACTTCTGACCTTTATCATGTCCGTGACCGGACTAGGTATTTTTATCTGGTCCCTGCGACGAAACATGTTCGACGACAACCCCGCTGCGGCTGGGGTGATTTTTTCGACCGGCGAAATCGGCCACGTCGAGGATCCTTCGGCTACGCCTGAGCAGCGGGCCGGCCTGCAGCAGGCCGTGACCGACGGCGGCAAGGCCGTCATCGATCCGTCCCTGGCAGACAAGCTCAAGGCCGAATTGGCCGAACGCATGGAAGCCGACCAGTCGACGGCTTATGTCACGTTCGTCTTTCTGTCCTGTGCCATCGTCTGGCTGGTGTTGGCCTCGACCTTCGGCCTGATCAGCTCGATCAAGCTGCACAACCCTGAATTTCTGACGGAATACGCCTGGCTGACCTTTGGCCGCACGCGCACCCTGCACCTGAATATGGTCGCCTACGGCTGGTGCCCGATGGCTGCGTTCGGGATCGCTACCTGGGTGCTGCCGCGCCTGTTGAAAACCCGTCTGTATGGCGGTCGTTTCGCGCTGCTGGGCTGCATGCTCTGGAATGCCGGTCTGATCGCCGGCCTGGGGTCCATTGCCGTGGGCATCAACGATGGCCTGGAATGGCTGGAAATCCCCTGGCAGGTCAGCATCCTGATCGTGATCGGCGGTTCGTTGATCGCTCTGCCGCTGGTGTTCACGCTGCGCAACCGCAAGGTCGATCACCTGTACGTCTCGATCTGGTACATGGGCGCCGCCCTGTTCTGGTTCCCGGTGTTGTATCTGGTCGGCAAGCTGCCGGCGGTGCACTTCGGCGTCGAACAGGCCACCATGAACTGGTGGTTCGGCCATAACGTGCTGGGCCTGTATTACACGCCGATCGCCCTGGCGTCGGTGTACTACTTCCTGCCGAAAATCATTGGTCGCCCGATCCAGTCCTACAACCTGTCCTTGATCGGTTTCTGGGCCCTGGCCTTCTTTTATGGTCAAGTCGGCGGTCACCACTTGGTGGGTGGCCCGGTGCCGCACTGGCTGGTGTCGCTGTCCATCGTCCAGTCGATGATGATGATCATCCCGGTGCTGGCCTTCTCGGTGAACCAGCATTTGACGATGCGCGGCAACTTCAAGACCATGTACTACTCGCCCACCCTGCGCTTCATCGTGCTGGGCGCCGTCATGTACACGCTCAGTTCCTTCCAGGGTTCCTTCGAGGCCCTGCGCAGCATCAGCCGTGTGGCGCACTTCACGCACTTCACCGTGGCGCACGCTCACCTGGGTCTGTATGCCTTTTTCTCCATCGTCATGTTCGGCGCCATCTATTTCGTGATGCCGCGCGTCATGTCCTGGGAATGGCCGCATCCCAAACTGATCATCGTGCACTTCTGGCTGGTGGTCGTCGGTTTTGCGGTGTATTTCATCACGCTGTCCATCGGTGGCTGGCTGCAAGGCCTGGCCATGTTGGATGCGGCGCGCCCCTTCATGGATTCCGTGCTGGTCACGATTCCCTACCTGGAAGGGCGTTCGCTGGGCGGCACGCTGATGACGCTAGGCCACTTGGTCTTTGCCGTGCACTTCGTGCTGATGGCGCTGCGCTATGGCACGAGCCGCGTGGGTCCCGCCTTGTTGCATAAACGTAAGTCTCAGCCTGAAGTTCAGGCGATTGCAGGTGCCTGATCATGGAAAGCGAATACAAACTTCTCAGCGGGGCGATGGTGACGCTCGCCCTGGCGACCGCAACGCTGGTTGTGATGCCTTATCTCCAACTGTCGGATCTGCAGCCGCCTCCGGACCTGAAGCCCTACACCGAGCAGCAGTTGCGCGGTCGTCAGGTCTATATCGCGATGGGTTGCGTGTATTGCCATTCGCAGCAACCGCGCAGCCAGTCCATGGCGCCTGATTTCCAGCGTGGCTGGGGACGTGCTTCCGTGGCCAACGATTATTACTATGACACCCCGCATTTGCTGGGCACCATGCGTACCGGCCCGGACCTGTTCAATATCGGCGCCCGTCAGCCCAGCGTAGACTGGAACCTGGGACATCTGTATGAACCCAGGGCCTATGTGCCGGGCAGCACCATGCCGGCCTTCCCCTTCCTGTTCAAACTCAAGGACAAGGCCGAACCTGGCGACAAGGTCGTCAATCTGCCGGCCAGCTACGCGCCCTCGGATGGCCGGGTGGTCGTGGCCGGTCCCGATGCCCTGGATCTGGTGGATTATCTGATCGGTCTGAATCATACCTATCCGATCAATCCCGATGCTCAGTTGCCGACGCTACCGGAGCCGCCAGCTGAAGGAGCCGCGAAATGAGCAATAAATACACACAACAGCGCCGCGAGCAGCCGGAACCCAGCGAGGGCAGCCGCCCGATTCCGAAGATCGTTCTGGGCATCATCGGCGTCCTGTTTATCTGGGCTATCTGGCATCTGTACGAGTCGTACTCGCCCATGCCGCCTTCCGTGGGCGATGATCGGGTAGCGGCGGATTTCGCCGTGCCGCTCAAGGCCGATGGCGGGCAGTTGTATACCGCCAACTGCGTGGCCTGTCACCAGGCCAGCGGCGCCGGGGTGCCGGGCGTGTTCCCGCCTCTGTCGAAATCCGAATGGGTGGACGATGCGGATCCTGGCATTATGGTCCGCATCGTGCTGCATGGCATTCATGGCCCGTTGACGGTCGAGGGCGTCAAATACAACGGCGAAATGCCGCACTTCCAGGATAAGTTCTCCGACGAAGAAGTCGCCGCCATCGTCAATCACGTGCGCACCAGCTTCGGCAATTCGGCATCCACCACGGACGCCCAGTTCGTCGCCAAGGTGCGCGCCGACACCAAGGACCAGACCACGCCCTGGAAGGGCGACGAAGACCTGGGTCTGCTGTTGGGAAAGAAATAAGTAGGTAGCGCATGCGGTGGGTGTTGTCCCTGGCGCTTGCTCTGGCGGCGGGTATCGGGGTTCTCTACAGTCTGACGGATGGCTTTACGGTCCTGACGGCCGAAGCCGCCCGCCGTCAGGCGATTGCCGCGCAGCCGCGCGACATACCGATGGCGCAGGTGCTGGACGGCGCCGGTCGTCTGGAAGTCTTGACACACAACCTGCAAGACGATGGCCGGGTGGCCATCGTCAATTTTTTTTACACGCGCTGCATCGCGCTGTGCCTGGCCCAAGGGTCGTTGACCGAGCGCCTGCAACAGGCGATCAAGGCCGAGGGTTTGCAGCAGCAGATACGCCTGATCAGCCTCAGTTTCGATCCCAGGGATCGGGCAGGGGATTTGTCCCGCTATGCCGTCCGCATGGGGGCCGATCCCAGCGTCTGGCAATTCATGACCCTGGCGGATGCGCCGCAGCGTGCCGCCATGCTGGATCTCTTCGGCATCCTGGTCGTGCCGGCGCCGCTGGGAGAATTCGAGCATAACGCGGCGTTTCACATCGTGACGCCGGACGGGCGTCTGGTGCGCATTGTGGACCTGGATGATCCCGGTTGGGCGCTGCAGGCAGCCAAGGCCCTGATGCCGGGACATACAGCGCCGCTTAAGGAAACGCCATGAACCGCCTGCGGATTGCTCCGGCCTGCCTGGCGGCGGCGATGATCTGCTTGGGGGTGGCGCTGGTCTGGCATGATGCCCTGACCGCGCTGATGAGCCTGCACATGGTGGTGCAGATTCCCTTGCTGGTCGCGAGCGGGGTGTTTGCCGAGCGGGCCTGGCACGCGTGGCGGACATCCGCGCCGCATCCTCAGGATACGTCCGTGGCATCCGGGCAAGCCGCGCCGGTCTGGCGACCGACCTCCGGGCGCAGTATCCGCTGGACCTATAACGCTTACGGCATCCCGGGATTGTTGCTGGTCAGTCTGGTGGGGGCGGGGTGGATGATCCCCAAGGCGCTGGACGATGCGCTGGTGGATTGGCGGGTGGCGGTCTTCAAATATCTGGGGCTGCCTCTGTGCGGCTGGCTGTTGAGCGCATCCGTGCGGCGGGCCAATGTGGTGATCAAGCTTTTCTTCCTGGGCAATTTCTGCTGGATGAGCGCCATTGTCGGCATGGCCTATCTGGATATGCCCATCCGCTTGTGCAATGCCTATCTGCAGGACGACCAGGACTGGGCGGGCCGGGGACTGATCGCTCTGGCGATCGTGCTACCCTCGTGCTGGTTGCTGGTAGCGGTGAAGCCGATCTGGCGCTTCTTGAATCGATAGAGGACTCTCATGACCCTGACACATTCCCTGGAATCCACCCGCTGGCGTCGGCGCGCCGGTCCGCTGGACGCCGTGTTGTCGGAAATCGGTCAGGCTTTGCAAGTGCTGGACGGCACGGTGGCCCATGATCGCGCCTATCCGGCAGGGCCGGCCAAGGCGGATGATCCCGTGCTGTCCGACGACGAGGCCCGTCACGCGGCGGGCCTGATGCGGGTGAATCATGTGGGCGAGATCTGCGCGCAGGCCCTGTACCGGGGCCAGGCGCTGGGGTGCCGAGATGGCTCGGTGCGCACCGTGTTGTTGCAAGCCGCCGCCGAGGAAACCGACCATCTGGCGTGGTGCCGCCGGCGCCTGGATGAATTGAAAAGCCGTCCCAGTCTGCTCAATCCCTTGTGGTATGTCGGGGCGTTTGGCCTGGGGTTGGCGGCCAGCCGGGCCGGGGTGCCTTACAACCTGGGCTTCATGGCCGAAACCGAACGCCAAGTCGAAGAACATCTGAACGGGCATCTGGACACCTTGCCGGTGCAAGATGATCGCTCGCGTCAGGTGGTCACGCAGATGCGGGACGACGAGATCGGTCACCGCACCACCGCGGAAAATCATGGCGCCGCCCCCTTGCCGGCCCCGATTCGGGGGGCGATGCGGGTGATGTCGCGCATCATGACCACGACGGCGTACCGGATCTAGCGTGGGTGCGCCGATGCGTGTGGCATATTGGCGCGTTCGGCACCTAGGATTACCCTTGGTTGTTATTAAAAAACAACAAACCTATGGCCGTTATCTATTGACATAAAATTAATCTTGCACCGCAACAAGGGATGGCTATATACTTTGCTTATCGGATGTCGAGATGTGATTGCGGCGGGAAAACCCCTAATCATGGATGGCTCAGGTTCATGACCTTAGCAGCCCGACATGCCCAGGTTGTCTCCTCCACCCTCCTCCTTTGGTGGATTTAGCCCAGGATCTTCGGATCTTGGGCTTTTTTTTATTGCAAAAACGGTATCTGCGTGAACACCTGCAGGACGGTAGCGTTGATCAGATCGACGAAGAAGGCGCCGACCAGCGGCACGATCAGGTAGGCCTTGTACGAAGGGCCAAAACGGTCGGTGATGGCCTGCATATTGGCAATGGCCGTGGGGGTGGCGCCCAGACCAAAGCCGCAGTGGCCCGCGGCGATGACGGCGGCGTCGTAATCCGACCCCATGAAGCGGTACGTGATGTAAGCGGCATAGACCATCATGACGGCGATCTGCGCCGTCAGGATGATGGCAACCGGACCGGCAAGGTCGGACAGTTCCCAGAGGCGCAGGCTGACCAGCGCAATCGCCAGAAACAGCGACAGCGACGTATTCCCGAAGACGTCGATGGCGCGGTCGAACATCTCAAAGTGAAAAACGTGCGTGAGCACATTGCGGATCACCACGCCGCTGCCCAGTGCCCAGATGAAGGTCGGCAGCTCGATGGCCGTACCGCGCGTCCAGTCGCTGAGCAGATCGGCGCTGATCAGGCAGGCGGCAAACATGGCCAGGGTCTCGATCACGGCGTAAGACGTGATCAGGCGCGGTTGGTCGAGCAGCTCGAATGTCAGGCGCTGTTTTTCTGCGTTCTGATCAGCCTGGGCGTGGCGCGGCTGCCCCGAGATCGCGTCGATGTTGCTGCGCGCCTGAACCGGGGGCAGCGGCTGGCGGCGCTGCCTGCGGATCAGGCGGTGGGCGACCGGGCCGCCGATCAGGCCGCCGAACACCAGGCCGAAGGTCGCGGTGGCGATACCCAGTGTCGTGGCGCCGGCGATGCCGTATTTGGCTTCCAGCACCGGCCCCCAGGCGCCTGCCGTCCCGTGGCCGCCGGTGAGGGTGACCGAGCCGACCATCAGGCCGATCAGCGGTTTGAGGCCCAGCAGCGCGGCCAGACCGACACCGATGATGTCTTGTATGACGATAAAGACGGACACCAGCACGAGCAGGATGACGAGCGGTTTGCCGCCTTCTTTCAGGCGAGTGAAGTCCGCGCTCAGGCCGATGGAGGCGAAAAACATCAGCATGAAGGTATTTTGCAGATCGGTGTCGAGCGTCAGCTTCAGGCCGATGGTGGCATTGAGCAGGGTAATGATGAGCGCAGCCAGCAGGCCGCCCGCCACGGGTTCGGGGATATTGAAGGTGGCCAGGAATTTGATGCGAAAGATCAGCCAGTGCCCGACCAGCATCACGACAGCCGCGATGATCAGCGTGTAGTGGCTATTGAGAGTAATTTCCATGGAGACTCCGAATACAGCAGCGCCTGCTTTCATGGGAAAGCAAGGCCAGAGTCGATTTTAACGGGGTCTTGGGGCTGTGCTGCGCCCTAGCGGGCGCGCCAGGACCCCAAGCGCTCGGACAGCCGGCCGGCCAGCTTGCAGATGGCCTGCCCCGCGTGTTCTTCGAGCGCCGGATTGGCTTCCAGGGAGCGGATGCTGACGGCCACGCCCGCCACCGCTTCGGGGTGGTGCGAGTCAAAGACAGGGGCGCCATAGCAGTACATGCCTTCGCGGACTCCTTCGTGGTCCATCGAGTAGCCGCGTTGCCGGGTGGTTTGCAATTCGGCGATCAGCTCATTGGTGTCGCGCACGCCTTTGGCGGTAAAGGGCGTGGGCCAGGCGTAGTCGGGTCTGTCGAACAGTTTGCGGATGCCGGAGTCGGGCAGGGTGCTGAGCATGGCCAGCCCCGTGGCCGTGTAGACCGCGGGCATGCGCATGCCCGCATGAAAGCTCAGTCCCAGGGGGTGTTTGCCGTTGCGGCAGGCGATATAGACGACTTCGGCGCCATCACGCACCGACAGGGTGATGGTTTCTTCCGGCAGCACCCGCATGTCATCCCAGGATGCGAAGAATTCCTGGGTAATGTCCAGTCGCGCCATGAAGGCATTGGCCCACATCATCACATGCGGTCCCAACGTCATCTGGCCGCTATCCAGGCGGGTGATCAGATTCAGTTGTTCCAGCGTGGCGCACAAGCCATGCAGGCTGCTTTTGGGCAGCTGCAGCGTCTTGGCGAGCTGAGCCAGGGTGACGGGACTGCCCGTGCGAGCCAGCAGATCCAGAATGGCGGAGGCGCGGGCGACAGCGGGCGCCGGGATTTTGTCACTGATCATGAAAATACGAGGAGCTGAGGCGGGCGTCGTGGCCGAAGCAGAGGCCATGACGGATTGACGTCCAGCGGGGCGGGCCGCTATGATCTAATCGTTCATTATTACAAACATCGTTCAGTATACAGAACGTTTAATCGGAGTACAAGCATGTTGGCATTGCAAAAACCTGACCTGCTGCGTCAGCAGGCCTATATCAATGGTCGCTGGTGCGATGCGGATTCCGCCGAGACCATTTCCGTCAGCAATCCCGCTACGGGCGAGATCCTGGGGTCGGTGCCTTGTATGGGCGTGGCCGAAACCCGCCGGGCCATCGAAGGCGCCCAGGCGGCTTGGGGGCAGTGGCGTGCCATGACGGCCAAAGAACGCGCGCTCATCTTGCGGCGCTGGTTCGATCTGATGATCGTCCATGCCCAGGATCTGGCTTTGATCATGACCGCCGAACAGGGCAAGCCCCTGGCGGAAGCCAAAGGCGAAATCGCCTATGGGGCCGCCTTTCTGGAATGGTTCGCCGAAGAAGGCAAGCGCGCTTATGGGGATGTGATTCCGACATTCGCCAAAGACCGCCGCGTGCTCGTCACCAAGGAACCGATCGGGGTGTGCGCCGCCATCACGCCTTGGAATTTCCCCTCGTCCATGATCACCCGCAAGGCCGGCGCCGCGCTGGCCGCCGGTTGCCCGCTGGTCGTCAAACCGGCAGAGCAGACGCCTTTTTCGGCACTGGCGCTGGCCGTGCTGGCCGAAGAGGCCGGGGTGCCGGCGGGCGTGTTTTCCATTGTGACGGGCGATGCCGTGGCCATCGGTGGCGAGATGACATCCAGCGATCTGGTACGCAAGGTGTCCTTTACCGGTTCGACCGAAGTCGGTCGCCTGCTGATGAAACAGTGCGCCCCCTCGATCAAGAAACTGTCCCTGGAGCTGGGCGGCAATGCGCCTTTCATCGTGTTCGACGACGCTGACCTGGATGCCGCGGTCGAGGGCGCCGTCGCCAGCAAATACCGCAATGCCGGGCAGACCTGCGTATGCACCAACCGCTTCTATATACAAGATTCCGTTTATGACGCATTCAGCCAGAAACTGGTGCAGGCGGTCGGCAAGCTGCGGGTGGGCAATGGGGCGGAAGAAGGCGTCACCCAAGGGCCGCTGATCGATGCCGATGCCGTCGCCAAGGTCAAGGAACACATCGCGGATGCCGTGGCCCACGGGGGGCGCATCCTGACGGGCGGGCAGCCTCACGAACTGGGGCAGACGTTTTTTCAGCCTACGGTGCTGGCCGATGCGCTGCCTACCATGAGACTTGCCCGGGAAGAGACCTTCGGCCCGTTGGCGCCGCTATTCCGCTTCACCGACGAGGCGGACGTCATTCGCATGGCGAACGATACGGAATACGGCCTGGCTGCCTATTTCTACAGCCGTGATATCGGTCGGGTGTGGCGTGTCGCCGAGGCTCTGGAATACGGCATGGTGGGCGTCAACAGTGGTCTGATCTCCAACGAGGCAGTGCCGTTCGGCGGCGTCAAACAGTCCGGTCTGGGCCGCGAAGGCTCGCACTACGGGCTGGATGATTATTTGGTCGTCAAGTATCTGTGCATGGCGATTGCCTGACGCGAAATGACCCAGGGCGGGGCAGCATCGGGCGGCGGCGGGCCCGTCCGATGCTTTTGTTGCATGTGTATCGTTGTCACAACCGCACAGGTTACAAATATCGCCGATAATCTCGTTTTGTCTATTCGGGATTGCCTTGAACGCCTCCAGTTTGTCCGCTTCGCTCAGCTGGCCTTTGATCGGGATCGTGGCTTTCTTGGTGGGTGGGTTGATCGTCGTCTCTGAACGCTGGCATGGCCGCTACACCGGGGATACCGATCTGCACAAACCCCAAGCCATGCACAAGCGCGCCGCCCCTCGGGTGGGCGGTTTGGCCGTGGTGGCGGGCAGTCTGGCCGGCCTCCTGGTGCTGGGGCCGCGCAATATGACCCTGACCTGGTTGTGGCCGGCGCTGTTCGTCGCGGCGATGCCGGTGTTCGTGGCGGGCTTGCTGGAAGACATCACCAAGGAAATCGGCTCCGGAAAACGCTTGCTGGCGGCCTTCATTTCAGCGGGCATCGCCTGGTGGCTGCTGGGCGGTGTGTCGCGCGTGGGCCTGTCCTGGGCGGACACGATCCTGTCCAACTGGCCGATCGTTTCCTTGCTGTTCACGATGGTGGCGGTCGGCGGCTGCACCCATGCCTTGAACATTGTGGACGGCATGAACGGGCTGGCGGGCATGATCGCCACCCTGATGGCGGTGTCGCTGGCGCTGGTCGCCCTGCAGGTGCAGGACATCCCCATTTTCCTGATTGCCACGGCGCTGGCCGCAGCCACCCTGGGTTTCCTGGTCTGGAATTTTCCATTCGGGCGGGTATTCCTGGGTGACGGCGGGGCGTATTTCCTGGGCTTCATGCTGGCCGAACTGGCGGTGCAGCTGGTGGTGCGTAATCCTGGGGTGTCGCCCTTCTATGCGCTGGCCGTGCTGTTCTATCCTGTCTTCGAAACGCTGTTTTCCATCTGGCGGCGCAAGTTCAAACGTGGTGTGCCGGTGGACCAGCCCGACGCACTGCATCTGCATCAATTAGTGTTCCGACGCCTGGTCCGGGTGACCTTCAGCCGTGATCGCCGTCATACCCTGCCGGCCCTGTGCAACGCCATGACATCGCCCTATCTATGGGTGTTGGCCTTGATCGGGCTGGTGCCTGCCACCCTGTGGTGGGACAACGCCTGGATCCTGTGCTTCAGCATGGGTGTGTTCGCCGGTGTTTACATCTGGCTGTACATTCGCTTGGCGACCTGGCGACGCCCGCGCTGGCTGCTGCTGCCGTCCTTAGGGCGGCGCGAACGGCGTGATTAAATCCCTTCTTTTATTACTAGTTTCGATCAATACGGCAAAGAAGCCGGGGAGAATTTCATGAACATTCAGGACGTCCGTCTGGCCGTTGTTGGCCTGGGTTATGTGGGTCTGCCGTTGGCGGTCGAATTCGGCAAGCAACGTGACGTGCTGGGGTTTGACATCAATGCCAAGCGCATCGATGAACTGCGCGCCGGGCGTGATCACACCCTGGAAGTCTCGGGGCCGGAATTGGCCGAAGCCCGGCATCTGCGCTATTCCAGCGACCCGGCGGAACTGGCCTCGGCCAATGTGTACATCGTCACGGTGCCTACGCCGATCGACCAGTACAAACAACCTGACCTGACCCCGCTGGAACGCGCCAGCGAAACCATTGGCCGCATCCTGAAGCGCGGCGATATCGTGATCTACGAATCGACCGTGTATCCGGGGGCGACCGAAGAGGTCTGCGTGCCGGTGCTGGAACAGACATCCGGCTTGAAGTTCAACGTCGATTTTTACGCTGGCTACAGCCCGGAACGCATCAACCCGGGCGACAAGCAGCATCGCGTGTCCACCATCCGCAAGGTGACCTCGGGGTCGACGCCGGAGATCGCCGAGCTGGTCGACGCCATCTATCGCCAGATCATCACGGCGGGCACCCACAAGGCCGCGTCCATCAAGGTCGCGGAAGCCGCCAAAGTCATCGAGAACACCCAGCGCGACGTGAACATCGCCCTGATCAACGAACTGGCCCTGATCTTCAATCGCCTGGGTATCGATACGCTGGATGTCTTGCAGGCGGCGGGCACCAAATGGAATTTCCTGCCCTTTCGCCCGGGCCTGGTGGGCGGCCACTGCATCGGCGTGGATCCGTACTACCTGACGCATAAGGCGCAGTCCATCGGCTACCACCCGGAAATCATCCTGGCGGGCCGCCGCCTGAACGATTCCATGGGCGGCTATGTGGTGTCGCAACTGATCAAGGCCATGACGAAGAGCCGCATTCAGGTGCAGGGTTCGCACGTGCTGGTCATGGGGCTGACCTTCAAGGAAAACTGCCCGGACCTGCGCAACACCCGTGTGGTGGACATCGTGCGCGAACTGGGCGAATACAACATCGATGTGGACGTGTACGATCCCTGGGTGGACCCTGCCGCCGCACAGTATGAATATGGCATCACGCCAGTGTCCAAACCCACGCCCGCCGCCTATGACGGCATTATCCTGGCGGTGGCCCATGACCAGTTCGCGGCCATGGGCGCTGCCGCGCTGCGGGCGCTGGGGAAACCGGAACACGTGCTGTATGACCTGAAATACGTGCTGAACGCCGACGAATCCGATCTGCGTCTATAAGGTGTGATGTGATGAGTACTCATTTCCAGACTCTGCAGGCGGATCTTCAGGCGCATCCCCGTACCTGGCTGGTCACGGGCTGCGCCGGCTTCATCGGTTCGAACCTGCTGGAGGCCTTGCTGAAGCTGGATCAGACCGTGGTCGGGCTGGACAACTTTTCTACCGGCTATCAACACAATCTGGACGAAGTGCAGTCCCAGGTGTCGGCAGGGCAGTGGGCGCGCTTTCGCTTCATCGAAGGCGACATCCGCGACCTGGACACCTGCCGCAAGGCGGTGGACGGTGTGCAGCACGTGCTGCACCAGGCCGCGCTGGGTTCGGTCCCCCGGTCGCTGAAAGACCCGCTGACCACCAATGCAGTCAACGTCGGCGGCCAGCTCAATATGCTGGTCGCGGCCCGCGACGCGCAGGTGCAGTCCTTCGTCTATGCGGCGTCCAGCTCCACCTATGGCGATCATCCCGGCCTGCCCAAGGTCGAAGACCGTATCGGCAAGCCGCTGTCCCCCTACGCGGTGACGAAGTTCGTCAATGAACTGTATGCCGACGTCTTTGCCCGTGCCTACGAGTTCCAGACGGTAGGTCTGCGGTATTTCAATGTTTTCGGCCGACGTCAGGACCCGGATGGCGCCTATGCCGCCGTGATCCCGAAATGGGTGTCCGCCATGATCCGCGATCAGGATGTCGTCATCAACGGTGACGGCGAGACCAGCCGCGATTTCTGCTACATCGACAATGTCGTGCAGGCCAATCTGCTGGCGTCGGTAGCGCAGGGCGAGGGCGTCAACCAGGTCTATAACGTGGCCTTCAATGCCCGCACCAGCCTGAACCAGCTGTTCGCCTACTTGCGCGATATTCTGGGGCGCAACGGCGTGACCTACGGGCGCGATCCGCGTTATGGCGATTTCCGCGCCGGCGACGTGCGTCATTCCCAGGCGGATGTCGCCAAGGCGCGCACTCTGCTGGGTTACGAACCGCAGTTCGACATCCTGGGTGGCCTGGAGATCGCAATGCCCTGGTACATCCAGTTCTTGCGTTGATTGCCTTCCTGAGGCGCCGTCTGGCGACCCTGCACGCCGATCATCGACGGATCGCCCTGGGGGCCTCCCGGGTGGCTTTTTTCTTGCTGATGGGCAAGGCGGTCGGGGCATTCAAGGAAATGGCCGTCGCCTACCGCTATGGCATCAGCGATGTGGTGGACGCGTATCAGTTCACCTTGACCCTGGCGAATTGGCTGCCCGTCACCCTGGTGGGGGCCTGTTCGGTCGTGCTGATTCCGGCGCTGGTGCGCAGCCGCCAGGGCGAGGCGCGTTTGCATGGTCGTTTTCTGGGCGAATTGCTGGCCTGGACGCTGGGTCTGGGCGTCGCGATCGCCTTGTTGCTGGTGTTTGTCTGGCCTGTGGTGTTGCAAGTGGCCGGTCAGGGCCTGTCTGCGACGGTGCAGGACATGAGCCGCCTGCTGATTCTGGGATTCGCGCCCGCGGCGCTGTTCACCGTCTGGACGGGGTTGAGCGCGGCGCGGCTGCGGGCGCACGAGCGGCACATCAATACCCTGTTGGACAGTGTGCCGGCGCTGATGATTCTGATCTGGGTGCTGGCCGCCCCTGCCGGCGCCGGGGTGATGCCGCTGCTGTGGGGGACGGTGCTGGGGTATGCCCTGCAGTCGTTCTGGCAGGCGCGGCTGGCGCGGCGGGCCGATGGCGTGCCGGCCCAACTGCGGCTGAGCCGCCGGGCGCCGCAATGGTCCAGTCTGGCGGCGGCTGCCGGCATCATGCTGGTGGGGCAGCTGGCCATGAGTTTCGTTGGCCCCATTGATCAGTACACGGCGGCGCAGCTGGGCCAGAATGCCAATGCTACCCTGGGCTATGCGGCTCGTTTGTTATCCCTGATGATCGGTCTGGGCGCGGCATCGGTCGGTCGGGCGGCTTTGCCGGTATTGGCCGACGTCCAGAGCCGGGGCGATGCCGCCCATGCGCGGGCGATGGCGTTGAAATGGTCGGGCGCCATGCTGGGGCTGGGGGCCGTCGCGGTGTTGTTGGGCTGGTGGCTGGCGCCTTGGATTGTGTCGCTGCTGTTCGAACGCGGCGCTTTCACCGCGCAGAATACGGTGGCGGTGGCGCAGGTGCTGCGCTGGGGCCTGCTGCAGTTGCCCTTCTTTTTCGGTGTGCTGATTCTGGTGCAGCTGTTGGCCAGTCAGAATCGCTATGGTTGGATGGCGGCGATTGCCGTGCTGAATTTTTTGATCAAGGCAGGCATGAATGCCGTGCTGGCCCCCCGCATGGGGGTCGAGGGCATCATGTTGGCGACCAGTCTGATGTATGCCCTGTCGTATGCGGCGTATCTTGTCCTGGCCTTGCGCAGGCCGCCGGACCAGCGGCCTGGCCAGGAAGTGAACGGATGATGGAAACCCCTACGGATCTGATGATTGTGATTCATTCCCTGCGCGGCGGAGGCGCAGAACGGGTGGCGGTCGATATGGCGGCCTACTGGCAGTCGCGTGGCTGCCGGGTGGATCTTGTGACGCAGACCGCAGCGGATCAGGACGCCTATCCCATGCCGCCGGGGGTCGAGCGTCATGCGCTGGGTCTGGCCGCCGACAGCGCCGGCCCGCTGGGCGCGCTTTGGGGCAATGTCCGGCGGTTCTGGGCGTTGCGACGGCTGGTGCGCCGACAGCGTCCCAAGGTTGTCCTGGGCATGATGACGCGCGGCTCCGTCCTGGGGGTGTTGGCGGCCTGGGGCGTCGGCAGCCGGGTGATCGCGACGGAACACACGCATCCGCCCACCTTGCCCCTGCCGGTCACCTGGCAGCGCCTGCGCCGCTGGACGTATGCGCGCGCCGACGCCGTCATCGCCCTGACGCGGGGGACGGCGCAATGGCTGGACGAAGAAATCCCCGGCGTGCGCGCCCAGGTGATTCCCAACGCCGTGCACTGGCCGCTGGCCGATGAAGAGCCCAGACTGCCGCCCCCCGGCGTGCCGGGCCGGCGGCGGCTGCTGGCCGTGGGCCGCCTGCATCCAGTCAAAGGTTTTGATTGTCTGCTGCGGGCTTTTGCGGATTTGACCCTGATGTGCGATGACTGGGATTTGACCATTCTGGGCGAAGGCCCCGAACGGGCTGCTCTGGAATCCTTGCGCGACGAATTGGGCCTGCAGGATCGGGTCAGTTTGCCGGGCCGGGTCGGCAATATGGCCGCCTGGTACCAGGCATCGGATCTGTACGTGCTCAGTTCCCAGGCCGAAGGCCTGTCCAACACCCTGCTGGAAGCCATGGCCAGCGGCCTGCCTTGCGTGGCCTTCGATTGCGAGAACGGCCCGCGTGAAATCATTCGCGAGGGCATCGACGGCGTGCTGGTGCGCCCGGTGCAGGATCCGCAGGCGCTGGCCGCGCAGTTATGCGCGCTGATGCGGGATGCGGATCTGCGCGCGCAGTATGCCGGTCGGGCGACGGATGTGCGGGACCGCTTCAGCACGGCGCGCATCATGGCCCTGTGGGAACAGGTCTTTCAAGGGCGGGAGGGCGGCTGAATGCGCATCCTGTTCCTGGTCAGTTCGATGCATGGCGGCGGCGCGGAACGGGTCGCGGCGACCCTGGCCAATGCCTGGTCGCGGCGCGGTGACGAGGTCACGCTGGTGTGCTGCTATTCGGGCAGGGGAAGCTGCCTGCAGCACCTGGATCCGGGCGTGAAACTGCTGTGGTTGGCGGACCGGCTGTGTGGACCCGCCTGGCTGCGACCTCTTGCCAAGATCCTGGCCTTGCGGAAACTGGCGCGCGAGCTGCAGCCGGATCGCGTGCTGTCCTTTTTGACGAACGTGAATGTCACCGCCTTGCTGGCCACCAGGGGGCTGGGTCTGCCGGTGGTGGTCAGCGAACGCACCGACCCCGCGCACAGCGTGAACCTGGAACCGGTCTTGCGTTGGCTGCGCCGCTGGACCTATCCCTGGGCGCATCGGGTCGTGGTGCAGACGCAGCAGAGCATCCCGCATTTGCAGCAGGTGGCGCCCGGCGTCAGCCGGATCGTTGCGATTCCAAATCCCTTGCCCGATGGGCTGCCTGAGCCGCGCCTGGCGGAACCAGCCGAGGGGCGGCGACGCCTGATGGCGCTGGGGCGCTTTAATCCGGTCAAGCAGTTCGACCGCTTGATCGAGGTCTTCGCCGGCCTGGCCGATAGCTGCCCGGATTGGGACCTGTGGATCTGGGGCGATGGCGCCCAGCGAGCGGCCTGTTTGCAGCGCGTCGCGGCGCTGGGGCTGACGGACCGGATCCATCTGCCGGGTTTCAGTCAGACGCCGTGGACGGATCTGGCGACGGGCCACGGCTTCGTCCTGAATTCGCGGGTCGAGGGTTTTCCCAACGCCTTGCTGGAAGCGATGGCCCTGGGCCTGCCTTGCGTCGCGGTGGACTGCCCGTCTGGGCCGTCCGAATTGACGCAGGCAGGACAGGTGGCGACACTGGTGCCTTTGGGCGATGAGGCGGCGCTGGCTCAGGCTTTGCAGCGATTGATGCAGGCATCCCCCTCGGATCGGGAAACCTGGGGACGGACAGCGGCTGCCTCGGTGCGCGCCCGGTATGGCCTGGATGCTGTCGTGCAGGCCTGGCATGAGTCCGGATACGGCGCAGTCCCTGCGGACTGCAGTGTGCCTGACGAATCCGAACCGCTTGCAAGCGGTGAGGCGGGCGAGCAGGACACCGGAAGATGAGGAACATGGAAGACACTGCAATGAAGACCAGCCCGGCGTCCGCACCGTCGGCGCAAGAGCCCCTGAGGGTGATGCACATTATTTCCGGCCTGCTGCATGGCGGCGCGGAAACCGTGCTGTTGCGTCTGGCGACGACCCCTGGCATGCAGGTGCGCCACACCGTGGTGTCCATGCGCGGCGAGGGCGTGTTGGGGGCCTCGCTGCGGGAAGCAGGGGTCGAAGTCATTTCCCTGGACATGCAGGGGGCCAAAGGCTCGCTGCGCGGTTTGTGGCGCTTGTATCGTTTGCTGCGCGACCGGCGGCCCGACGTCGTCCAGACCTGGATGTATCACGCCGATCTGATCGGCGGGGTGCTGGCCCGTCTGGCCGGGATCCGCGCGGTGTCCTGGGGGGTGCGCAATTCGGGGGTCAGCCTGGCTGAAAGCAGCCGCTCGTCGCGTCTGACCGCCTGGTTTTGCGCCAGGGTCTCTGGCTGGGTGCCGGGCGTCATCGTGGCGTGCGCGCAGCGCGCCGCCCAGGTACATCGCGACTGGGGCTATCGCGCCGATCGCGTGCTGGTGATTCCCAATGGCTATGACCTGTCCGTCTGGCATCCCGACGAAACGGCGCGCCAGGCCTGGCGCGCGCAGTGGCAGGTGCCGCAAGACGCGGTCCTGCTGGGCTGCGTCGCCCGTTGGAATCCGCTGAAGGACCATGCCAATCTATTGGCCGCCCTGGCCTTGTGCGTGCGGGAACACCCCGCCTTGCGCTGCGTTCTGATCGGTCTGGGCATGTCGCGGGACAATGCCGCCTTGATCGATCAGGCGCGTCACTATGGGCTGCTGGATCATCTGATCTTCCTGGGGCGACGGGATGATGTGCCCGCCCTGATGCCGGCCTTGGATATCCATGTGCTGTCCAGCAAGGCCGAGGGCTTTCCCAATGTGGTGTCCGAAGCCATGGCGGCAGGCGTGGCCTGTGCCGTCACGGATGTGGGCGATGCCGCCGAGATCGTCGGCGAATATGGCTGGGTGGCGGCGCCTCAGGACGCAGCCGCCTTGGCAGGAGCCATCGACCAGGCCATCGCCGCCGTCGGCAGCCCATCCTGGCCGCAGCGCCGCGAGCAGGCCCGGGAATCCGTGGCCCGCCGCTACAGCTTGCAGACGATGGCGGATCGCTATGAAACGGTCTGGCGCCGATTGGCGGCGGACTTCCCGACTCCGCTTGGGCGCGGGCCGGGGGCCGGACATTCCGCCTCTGCGCTGCACGAGGCAGGTGGTGCGGTAGAGGCGGCGGTCGTCGCCGGTCGTGTGCCGCCGGCGCGTCCGCGCCTGTTGTTCTTCATCACCAATCCGGCCTTTCTGGTGTCCCATCGCCTGCCGGTCGCGGTGGCGGCGCGGGATGCCGGCTACGAGGTGCATGTGGCCTCCATGGGGGGGCCTGCGGTCGCAGAACTGGAAGCGCTGGGATTCATCCATCACTGTCTGCCCTTGTCACGCACCAGCATGCGGCCCTGGACCGAGGCGCGCAGCCTTTGGGCCATCTGGCGATTGTTCCGCCGGGTGCGGCCCGATCTGGTGCATGCCGTGACGCTGAAATCCGTGCTGTACGGGGGAATCGCCAGTCGTCTGGCCGGCGTGCCTGCGTATGTGGCGGCCATTTCCGGCCTGGGCTATGTCTTTATCCAGGGCGCGGGCGCGCGTGGCATGCTGAAGCGCTTGGCCCTGATTCTGTACCGTCTGGCGCTGGGTCATGCCAATAGCCGGGTGCTCTTCCAGAATCCCTCGGACCGTGACGTGCTGGTGCAGGCCGGCGCGGTGCGGCCCGAGCAGGTTGTGATGGTGCGCGGCTCAGGGGTGGATCTGGATCGTTACGCGCCGGCCCCCTGGCCTGATGGTCCGGTGACGGTCGCCATGGCCAGCCGTCTGCTGCGCGACAAGGGGGTGTTCGAGTTCGTCGAAGCCGCTCGCCTGTCGGCGGCGCGCGGCGAGGCCGTACGCTGGCGCCTGGCGGGCAGTCTGGATCTGGAAAATCCCGCATCGGTCCAGGCCGCCGAATTGCAAGCCTGGCAGACTGAAGGCGTGGTCGATTATGTGGGGGAATGCGCCGATGTGGCGGATTTCTATGCCCGGGCGCATCTGGTAGCGCTGCCGTCGTACCGCGAGGGCCTGCCCAAATCCCTGATCGAGGCGGCGGCCTGCGGTCGCCCGGTCGTCACGACGGACGTTCCGGGATGCCGGGACGTCGTCGAACCAGACGTCAGTGGCCTGCTGGTTCCCGTCAAGGACGCGCCGGCGCTGGCCGATGCCGTTGGTCGCTTGGCGGCGGATGCGGATCTACGGGAACGCATGGGCGCGGCGGGTCGCGCCCTGGCTGAGCGCGATTTCGGCCTGCCCGGCATTGTGCAGGCGCATCTGGCGGTGTACGCCGACTTGTTACCGTCGGGACAGGGTGGTTCGGCGCGAAGCGCCTGATGCAGGCCTAGAACGGCAATTCCCGTTCCGGCAGCAGGGCATGGATCGCTGTGCGGAATTCTGCCTGGATCCGTGACAGGGCTTCAGGCGTATCGCCTTCGAAACGCAGCACCACCACCGGGGTGGTGTTCGATGCCCTGGCCAGACCAAAGCCGTCGGCGTATTCGGCGCGAATGCCGTCGATGGTGATGCGATCCAGGGCGGTCGGGAAGTGGCCTTCAGTTTGCAGGCGTTGCACGAAGGCATGCGGTTCGCCTTCGGCCATGGGCAGCTTCAGTTCGGGGGTGGACAGTCCCTGCGGCAGGGATTCCAGCAACTGGCTGGGGTCGTCACTGCGCGACAGGATTTCCAGCAGGCGAGCGCCCGCGTACAGCCCATCGTCAAAACCGTACCAGCGTTCCTTGAAGAACAGGTGGCCGCTCATTTCGCCGGCCAGCGGCGCGCCGGTTGCCGCCAGGCGCGCCTTGATCAGGGAATGGCCGGTCTGGGACATCAGCGGGACGCCGCCCGCGTCGCGGATGGCTTGCCCCAAGTGGCGGCTGCATTTCACGTCGAAGATGATGTCGGCGCCGGGCACGCGCTGCAAGATGTCGCGGGCGAACAGGATCAGCTGGCGGTCGGGCCAGATGATCTGGCCCGATCGGGTGACGACACCCAGCCGGTCGGCATCGCCGTCGAAGGCCAGGCCGATGTCGCAGCCGGTGCGCTGCAGATGATCGATCAGATCCTGCAGATTTTTGGGGTCGGCGGGGTCCGGGTGGTGATTGGGGAAATGGCCGTCCACCGTGCAGAACAATTCGTCCACCGTGCATCCCAGGGCGCGGAACAGGCGGGTGGCGGCCACCGCGCCTACGCCGTTGCCGCAGTCGATAGCGATGTGCAAAGGCCGCGCCAGGCGCACGTGGTCGGTGATGCGCTGTATATAGGTGTCGATCAGGTTTTGCGGCGTGGACCGCCCCGGCGTCGCATCGGGCGGCGGCTGGATGCCGGTCATGCGGGTATGCAGCGCCTGAATGTCGTCGCCGTGCAGGGTGCGACCGCCCATCATCAGTTTGAAGCCGTTGTAATCGGGCGGGTTGTGGCTGCCCGTGATGGCCACGCCTGATCCGCAGCCGGTCAGGTGCGCGGCGAAATAGACCAGCGGCGTATGCACCAGGCCCAGATCCACGGTGTCGATGCCGCCCGCATGCAGGCCGGCTTGCAGGGCCGACGACAGACCGGGGCTGCTGATCCGGCCATCGTGGCCGACCACCAGGCTGCGGACTTCTTCCTGGCGGGCCTGCGCCGCCAGCGCCAGCCCTAGGGTATAGGCGAACACGTCGTTCAGCTGATCCGGGACCGTGCCCCGGATGTCATAGGCCTTGAAGACGGAAGCGGGCAGAGCGTCGGACACGGCGATTCTCGAATGGTAATGAGGGAAGAGGGCGGCTGGGGATCGCAATGGTCAGGCCGAGTGCGTCCGGATGCCGACGTCATCCATTATCGCCGATTACAATGAACGCCTCTTGGCGCAGACGGGATTGTCAGTTCATGGATCATCTGGGTGCTTTGCGGGCGGTGGTGGGCGAGCCGCATGTCTTGACCGGTGAGGATGCCCGGTCTTACGAGGTCGATTGGCGCGAGCGTTATCGCGGGCGCGCCCTGGCCGTGGTGCGGCCCGGCAGCACGGACGAGGTCGCCGCCGTGGTGCGCTATTGCGCGCAGGCCGGGATTCCGGTGATTCCCCAGGGCGGCAATACCGGGCTATGCGGCGGAGCCACGCCGGATGATGCGGGCAGCGCCGTGGTGCTGTCCCTGCAGCGCCTGAATCGGGTGCGCGCCATCGACACGGACAACGATACGATGGACGTCGAGGCTGGCTGCATCTTGCAGACGGTGCAGCAGGTTGCTCGCGAGGCGGGCCGGTTGTTTCCGCTCAGTCTGGCTGCCGAGGGCAGCTGCACCATCGGTGGCAATCTGGCGACCAATGCCGGGGGCACACAGGTCCTGCGTTACGGCAATATGCGCGAACTGACGCTGGGCCTGGAAGTCGTCACCGCCCAGGGAGACATCTGGCATGGCCTGCGCGGCCTGCGCAAGGACAACACCGGCTACGATCTGCGCGACCTCTATATCGGCAGCGAGGGCACGCTGGGAGTGATCACTGCGGCCACGCTGAAGCTGCATCCGCTGCCGGTGGCGCGTTGCACGGCTTTGCTGGCTCTGGACTCGATAGAATCCGCTATCGCCATGCTGGGGCGGGCGCGCCACGGATTGGGTCCTTCCCTGACGGGTTTCGAATTGATGGCTGGCGATTGCCTGCAGGACGTCGTGCGCTGCTTTCCGCAACAGCGCCTGCCGTTCGAGGGGCCGTCGGCGGCATTGCCCTGGTATGCGCTGCTGGAACTGTCCGACAGCGAATCCGAAGCCCATGCCCGTGAACGCTTTGAGGTCGTGATCGGCGAAGCGCTCGAGGCCGGCATTGTGCTGGATGCCGTGATCGCGGAATCCATGGCGCAAAGCCATGCGCTGTGGCACCTGCGGGAAAGCATTCCGTTGGCCGAAAAGGAATCCGGCAAGAGCATCAAGCACGACGTGTCGATCCCGGTGTCGCGCATGGCGGAATTCGTGCAGGGCACCAATGCCGCCCTGCAGGCGGCCTTTCCCGGCATCCGCAACGTGATTTTCGGCCATCTGGGCGACGGCAACCTGCACTACAACGTGGCGCGCGGCGCCGACTGGGCCGAAGGCCAGTTGCTGGCGCGTCAGGACGACGTCTATGCCCTGGTGCACCAGCGGGTGCATGCCGTGGGCGGTTCCATCAGCGCAGAACATGGCGTGGGACAGCTGAAGCGCGACGCGCTGCCGCAGTTCAAGGACCCGGTCGAGATGGCGCTGATGCACCGCATCAAGTCCGCGCTGGACCCGCTGGGCATCATGAATCCCGGCAAAGTTCTGATCTGAACGACGCGGCGCCGGGGATCGGAACTGTTCCCCGGATACCCGGGCCCGATGGCGGGCGTCGGGTATCATGGCGCCGTTTTTCATCCTCTTGGAGTTTTTCATGACGATTCAACGTATCGAACCCGGCAAGCGCATGAGCGGCGCCGTCGTCCATGGCAATACCGTGTACCTGGCCGGCCAGACCGGCACGGGCGACGACGTTCAGTCCCAGGCGCGCTCGGCCCTGGCGAAAGTCGACGAACTGCTGGCCAAGGCCGGCAGCCATAAGTCCAAGATTCTGCAGGCGACGATCTGGCTGCGCGACATCGCCGATTTCGATGCCATGAACCCGGTCTGGGAAGCCTGGATCGATCCGGCCAACCCGCCAGCCCGCGCCACGGGCGAAGCCCGCCTGGCCGCCCCTGGCCTGAAATTCGAAGTCATCATCGTCGCTGCGCGGGATTGATGTCCGGCCTGTCTGGCCGCGACGGAATCAGCGTTTCTGGCACTGCGGGCAGAAATACGTGGCCCGCTGTCCCTGAACGATGCGGCGGATAGGGCTGGCGCAGCGCGAGCAGGGCTGGCCGTCGCGTTCATAGACGGCGGCGTGCAGCGTGAAATAAGCGCCGGGCGTGCCTTGCGCGTTGACGTAGTCGCGCAGGGTGCTGCCGCCCGATTCCAGCGCCTGGCTGAGCGTCTGCAAAATGGCGGCGTGCAGCCGGGCGCAACGTGGCCGCGACAGGCGGCTGCCCGGCGTGCGTGGATCGATGCCCGCCAGGTACAGGGATTCCGAGGCATAGATATTGCCGACCCCCACCACGATCCGCCCGCCCAGCAGCAGTTGCTTGATGGCCTGGCGCCGCCCGTGGACGCCGTCATACAGGCTGTCGGGGGAAAAGTCAGGGCCGAAGGGCTCGCTGCCTAAACTGGCCAGCAGCGGGTGTTCCTCTGGCGGCCCGGCGTCTGCGGGATGCCACAGCACGGCGCCGAAGCGGCGCGGGTCGTGCAGCAGGAAGCGGGCGTCGTCGAATATCCATTCCACATGATCATGCTTGCGCAAGGGTTCGTCCATGGCCACCCGGCGCAGAGACCCGGACATGCCCAGGTGCACGATCTGGGTGCCGTGTGCGAAACGGATCAGCAGATATTTGCCGCGCCGCTCGCAGGCCAGCACCGGCGCGTCCCGTAGCAGGGCCGGCAGGCCGGGGGGAATTGGCCAGCGCATGCGGGATTCGTGCACGACAAGCTGCCGCAGGATGCGGCCTGGCATGATCGTGGCAATTCCACGACGGGTTGTTTCGACTTCTGGCAGTTCAGGCATGGCAGGGTGATAACATCCTCTTTCGATGAAGCAATTTTGCCACCAGACGCGGGCGTTTCTCGCGTTGCGGCCTTGGTTACCGCCGATGAGAATCTCCGCCTTCGTATTGCCCGTGGTGCTGACGCTGGTCGCCGCGCACGAGACTGCCTGGGCTGCGCCGCCGGCTCCGGCGCCGGCGGATTCCGTTGAGACCATCCGGTTGCGCCCCGGCGAGCCGCCGGCGGTCACCCTGACGCCCGAGCTACTGTATCGCATTCTGGTTGCGGAGTTGTCCGCCCAGCAGGGGCAGTACGGCGATGCGGCTCAGGACTTGCTTGGCCTGGCGCGCGACACGCTGGATCCCCGGCTGGGGCAGCGGGCTTTTCAGATGGCCATGACGGGCCGCAATCTGGCGCTGGCCTTGCAGTCAGCCCGTGAATGGGCGCAGCTGGATCCGGGCAACCCGGAAGCCGTCGCAGCGTCGCTGGCCCTGTCTGCGTCCAGCGGTCAGACCGATGGGTTGGCCCGTACGCTGGCGCGCCGGATCGACGCTGCCGACGACAAGGATCAGGCCATCGTCCAGGCGGTCGGCATCGTGTCCAAAATGACCGACAAACGCCTGGCGCTGGACGTGCTGGACAAGGCCCTGGCGGGAGTCGTCAAGACCTCGGCCCTGGCTCATCTGGCGCTGGCCGATGCGGCATGGGAGGCCGGCGAACCCCGACGAGCGGTGGATGAGGCGCATCAAGCCCAGATATTGGACCCGGATTCCCCGGATGCCGCCCAGCGGGTGCTGGAATATGGCCTGCGGGTCGACCCCCGCCAGGCCATCGGGGATACCTATGCCTATCTGGACAAGCATCCTGATCAGCGGGCGCTGCAATTGCTGCTGGTCAGCCGCTTGACCGGTCAGGGGCAGTTCGACGAGGCCCTGAAATTATTGGATTCCATGCGTAAGCAGGCGCCCGAAGACTTCGACCTGCTGTATACCGGGGCGGAGGTCAATGCGCGGGCGGGTCGCTACGATGTCGCCAAGGCGCTGCTGGGTGAATACATCACGATTCAGCAACAGCGCCGTCGCGCCACGGCTGATGGGGCGACCAGCGCCCAGGCGGATGTGTCCGACGCGCGTTTGCTGTTGGTGCAGATTGCCGAACGCCAAGGCGACCTGAAAGAAGCCATCCGCCAATTGCGCCGCATCGATGAACCCACCTTGCGGTTTCAGGCGCAGACCCACGAAGCCGTCCTGTATGGCCGGCTGGGCGATCTGGCCACGGCGCGCGCCACACTGGATGCCATCAAGCCCGCAGACCGCCGTGAACGCACGGTGGTGCGCCTGACCCTGGCCACCATCTATCGGGATGCCGGCCGCACGGATCAGGCCGTCGAGACGCTGAAGGCGGCTGATCTGGAAATGCCCGATACGCCCGAGATCAAATACGAGCTGGGCATGATGTTGCATCAGCAGGGGAAAACCGCCGAATTCGAGGCGCTGATGCGCCAGGTCATCGTGCTCAATCCCGATGATGCCAATGCCTACAATTCTCTGGGCTATACCTACGCCGAAGAAAACCGCAATTTGCCCGCCGCCCGCGATCTGCTGGAGCGGGCGCTGGAACTGGATCCCGACAATCCCTACATCTTGGATAGCGTGGGTTGGTACCTGTTTCGCACCAGCGATTATCAGGGGGCGCTGGAATACCTGCGGCGATCCTACGATCAGTTGCCGGCAGCCGATGTCGCCGCCCATCTGGGCGAAACCCTGTGGATGCTCAAGCGTCGGGAAGAGGCCCAGCGTATCTGGGAAGAAGGCCGCAAGGCGGACCCCGATAACGATGCCCTGAATGCCACCTTGCGCCGTCTGGGGGTTCAGCTGCCGTGATCAAGGTGCGCATAGGGCGTGTCCTGTCCGCCCTGGGCCTGCTGGTGTTGCTCACGGCGTGTGCCGCCCCCGTCCGGATCGGCGGCCAGGGGCCGGCCTTCGAGCGCATAGGCCGTTTCGCCGTCAATCTGCAGCCGGTCGCTCAGCCGCCCTATGCGGCGCAGGGCGGGTTTTCCTGGCGCGACGATGGGCGCGTCCTGCTGCTGGATCTCAGCAATCCCCTGGGCAGCGTGCTGGCGCGGATCCGGGTGGATGCGGGCGTGTCCCTGCTGGAACGCGCCGATGGCAGCCAGGAATCCGCGTCCTCGCCGGATGCGCTGCTGGCTCAGGTGTGGGGCCACCCTATGCCGGTGTCCGGCTTGCGGTATTGGATCCGGGGGCTGACGGAACCCGGCCAGGCGGTCAGCGATGCGCAGTACGACGCCCAGGGCCGTCTGACGGCTGTGCGACAGAATGGCTGGGATGTGCGCCTGTCGGCGTACGAGGATGATCAAGGGCCGCTGCGGGTGCGTTTGTTCCGCCAGGACGATCAGGGTCAATGGCGGCTGCAGCTGGTCATGGACCGGTCATGACGTCGGGCGCAGACGTCCGGACGACACTGTCCGGAGGCCACGGTCGCCTGCCTGCCGCGACGCTATACGATGTGCCCGCGCCGGCCAAGCTCAATCTCTTTCTGCATGTGGTGGGGCGGCGCCCGGACGGCTACCACCTGCTGCAGACCGTGTTCCGTTTCATCGATCTGTGCGATCACCTGGACTTCGAGCGTACGAGCGACGGCTGGATCGCGCGCGACGGCGACGGGCTGCCTGGCCTGCCGGCGGATCAGGATCTGGTCCTGCGGGCAGCGCGCCTGCTGCAAGAGGCGACCGGCACGCGGTATGGGGCGCGGATTCGCTATCGCAAGCGGATCCCGGCAGGCGGCGGCCTGGGGGGCGGGTCCAGCGATGCGGCGACCACCCTGATCGCGCTGAATCGTTTGTGGGGCCTTGGCCTGACGCGGGCGCAACTGCTGCGCCTGGCCTTGCCGTTGGGGGCGGATGTGCCGGTGTTCATTTTCGGACAGGCCGCATTTGCCCAGGGTGTGGGCGAAGACCTGACGGCCTTGGCTCTGCCGCCCCAGGCGTATTGGGTGTTGCGGCCCGCTGTTCATATTCAGACGGCGGCGGTGTTTCAGGACCCTGATTTGACAAGAGATACGGAATCGGTAAAAATCTCGGTCTTTGCTGATTGGCAGTCAGGACACAGCGGCCCATTTGGCCGCAACGATCTGGAACCCGCCGTATGTCGGCACCACCCGATGATCGCCCGGATACTGGGAACGATGCACGGGGCGGGGCTGGATGCGCGCATGACCGGATCGGGTTCATGTCTGTTTGCCGGCTTTGCTGATACACGACAGGCTCGGGTGCAGCGAGACCGGATAATCAGTAAAATACATGACCTGCCTGATGTGGTCATCGAGGATTCCTGGGTCTGCCAGGGTCTGGATGAACATCCATTGAAGGACTGGGTAATGGATTGATCGTTGGGGAATCGCCAAGCTGGTTAAGGCACCGGATTTTGATTCCGGCATGCGAAGGTTCGAATCCTTCTTCCCCAGCCAACCTTCCATTGCGGATAGGATATATCAGGCTGTTGAGTCGGTCCCAGCGGGGCACTGGTCAACAGCCTTGTCATTTGACATCATTGGTTCGACACCATGGCACAAGACAGATTCATGATTTTTACCGGCACGGCCAATCCCAGGCTGGCGGTCGATGTAGTGAATCATCTGGATATGTCGTTAGGGAAAATGACCGTTGGTCGGTTTTCAGACGGCGAGGTCATGGTCGAAATCAATGAAAACGTCCGCGGCAAGGACGTGTTCGTGTTGCAGCCCACCTGCGCGCCCACCAACGACAATCTCATGGAAATCATGGTGATGGTCGATGCCCTGCGCCGCGCGTCTGCCCGCAACATCACCGCAGCCATTCCCTATTTCGGTTATGCCCGCCAGGATCGCCGGCCCCGTTCGGCCCGCGTGTCGATTTCGGCCAAGGTCGTCGCCAATATGCTGCAGTCCGTCGGCGTGGATCGCGTCATGATGATGGATCTTCACGCCGACCAGATTCAGGGCTTTTTCGATATTCCGGTGGACAACATCTACGCCGGGCCGATCCTGCTGGGTGACATCTGGAGCCGCAATTTCCAGAACCTGGTGGTGGTATCGCCCGACATCGGCGGGGTGGTGCGCGCACGCGCCCTGGCCAAGCAGCTGGAATCCGATCTGGCGATCATCGACAAGCGCCGCCCGCGCGCCAATGTGTCCGAAGTCATGAACATCATCGGCGACGTCAACGGGCGCACCTGCCTGATCATGGACGATATGGTCGATACCGCCGGCACGCTCTGCAAGGCCGCACAGGCCCTGAAGGATCGCGGCGCCGGCTTGGTGTATGCCTATTGCACGCACCCGGTGCTGTCGGGCGAAGCGGTCAAGCGCATCCATGAATCCGCGCTCGACGAGGTCATCGTCACCGACACCATTCCGCTGTCCGAACAAGGCCGCCAATGCAGCAAGATTCGCCAGTTGTCCTGTGCGTCGCTGCTGGGCGAAACGATTTTGCGCATCGCGACGGCCGAATCGGTCAGTTCGCTGTTCGCCGACTGATTTTTTGATCCCCCGCTGGTCGCGGCGGGGGGTGACCCGCAGCTTAGGCTGCTACTGACTGGGGTCTGCTGACAGACCCCGAATTTTGGAGTTTCCCATGAAATTTACCGCCACTTCGCGTAGCGTCCAGGGTTCGAGTGCGAGCCGCCGCCTGCGCCGCGCAGGTCGGGTGCCCGCCATCGTTTACGGTGGCAAGTCCGGCCCGGCCAACATCGAACTCGACCACAACGAGATCTATCACGCCCTGAACAAGGAAGAATTCCACGCCTCCATCCTGGACATGGAATTGGACGGCAAGATCGAACCGGTGCTGGTGCGTGCCGCTCAATGGCACCCCTACAAGCCCCAGGTCCTGCACGTGGACTTCCAGCGCGTGGATGCGTCCCAGGCCGTGCACACCAAGGTTCCGGTGCATTACCTGAACGCCGACAAGAGCCCCGCAGTCAAGCTGGCTGGTCAGATTGTGACCCACGGCCCGGCCGAACTGAGCATCACTTGCCTGCCGGCCAACCTGCCGCAGTTCATCGAAGTCGATCTGAGCAACATGATCGGCGGTTCCCGTCTGCATCTGGCCGACATCACCCTGCCGATCGGCGTGAAATACGTGCCGCATGGCGAAGACGTGAATCCGCTGCTGGCTCAGGCTGGTGCGCCCAGGGGTTCGGTCGCCGATGATGTGGCCGACGCCGCCCCGGCTGCCGACACGCCTGCCGCTGAATAATCCGGCAGCGCCGGAATAGGCCCTCAAAACCCCCGCCCTTCGTCAGATGGGCGGGGGTTTTGACGTATCATGAGGGCCTTTTCGATGCCTTGCCGTTCTGACTCATCACAATGACCGCGCCCATCCGTCTCATTGTGGGCCTGGGAAATCCCGGCCCCGAATACGAAGCCACCCGCCACAATGCGGGTTTCTGGCTGGCGGATCATTTTGCCGATGACCTGCACGCGAACTACACGCTGGAAAAATCCTTTTTCGCCTGGGTTGCGCGTGCGCGCCATGCCGGGCAGCCCGTGGTGCTGGCCAAGCCCATCACCTTCATGAACAAATCGGGGCAGGCCGTCGGCGCCTTGGCCCGCTTCTACAAGCTGCAACCCGAAGAAATCCTGGTCCTGCACGACGAACTGGATCTGCTGCCGGGGGCCGTCAAATTGAAGTTCGGCGGCGGCCACGCCGGGCACAATGGTCTACGCGACATCCAGGCGGCGCTGGCCACCCCCAAATTCTGGCGCCTGCGCATCGGGATCGGCCATCCGCGCAGCCTGGGGCTGGCGCAGGCGGTGGTGAATTTCGTGCTGCATCCGCCGCGCCAGGACGACATGCCTGGCATCGACGAGGTCATCCGCCGCTGCCGGCTGGAACTGCCGGCGTTGCTGGGCGGGGAATTCGACCGGGTGACGGAACGCCTGCATCAGGGGAATCACGACTGATGGGGCCCATAGGCGATCGCCAGATCGGGCGTGCCGCGTCCGGGCATGCTGTGTGCACAGCGGGGTGACCGTATGAGTCTGCCAGGATTTTCCCGTCCGCCCGGTCTGCCCACCATGGGCGAGGAAATCGTCGATTTCCTGAAGTTCATCGTGCGGCCCCGACCAGGGCCGCGCCTGCCGCCCCACCGTTCGGGCCGAGGGCTGTGGGCGGATTTTTCTCTGCATGCGCCCTGGTGGCGTCTGCTGCATTGGGCGGTTCTGCTGTGGACGGTCAATCTCTTTGTCTTTGCCCCCCTGGCGCTATCGGCGGCAGACGCCAGCGGCGCTCAGCATCGTCTGGACATTCATAACATTCCTTGGTTGACTGCCTTGATCTGGGCGCCCATCGTCGAGGAACTGACCTTTCGCTATGCCTTGCGCCGTCCCGCCATGCTGTGGTGGTTCGTGCCTCTGATGGCGGCGATCCTGGTCCAGGGGGCGGGTCCTACGTCCGCCTTGCTGGCAGCGCTCGCGGTGTTGCTGGCCTTGGCCCCGCTGTGGTATCCCGCCACCCATCGTTGGCATGCCGGCTGGGCGGCATCGTGGCGCTGGCGCCGCTGGATGCGCTGGGCCTATCCTGTGCTCTTTCATGCCACCGCACTGGCGTTTGCGGCTGTGCATCTGTACAACTTCCGCCTGACCTCGATCAATCTGCTGTTGCTGCCCTTGCTGGTGCTGCCGCAGTGGATGACCGGTCTGGTGCTGGGCTGGGTGCGGGTCAAGCGCGGCATCGGGGCCGCGATGGCGCTGCACGCCATCTTCAACGGCGGGCCGCTGTTGCTGATCGGGCTGATCCTGACATTCGCGCCGCAGTTGGCGGCGGGGTGATGCCCGGTCCGCCGGAACAGTGGCCGCCAGGCCCTGCGGGTACAATAGCGCCTTGATTTCCATCCTCCTTTTTTCTCAGGTTCCCCATGGCACTGCAATGCGGCATCGTTGGCCTGCCCAACGTCGGTAAATCCACTCTGTTCAACGCCCTGACCAAGGCCGGTATCGCCGCAGAAAACTATCCCTTCTGCACCATCGAACCCAACGTTGGCGTGGTCGAGGTCCCGGACCCCCGTCTGGCGCAGTTGGCCGCCATCGTCGGCCCGGAACGCGTCCTGCCCGCCGTGGTCGAATTCGTGGATATCGCCGGCCTGGTGGCGGGCGCGTCGAAAGGCGAAGGCCTGGGCAACCAGTTTCTGGCCAATATCCGTGAAACGGACGCCATCGTCCACGTGGTGCGCTGCTTCGAGGATGAAAATGTCATTCACGTCGCCGGTCGGATCGATCCGATTTCCGACATCGAGGTCATCAATACCGAACTGGCGCTGGCCGATCTGACTGCCGCGGACAAGGCTTTGCAGAAAAATCGCAAGCTGGCCAATTCCGGTGACAAAGACGCCATCCGCCTGGCGGCCCTGCTGGAGCGCATCGTGGCGGCCCTGGACCAGGGCAAATCCGTGCGCAGCCTGGGCCTGGACGAAGACGAGCAGGCTTTGATCAAGAGCTATTGCTTCATCACCGCCAAGCGCGCCATGTATGTCGCCAACGTCAAGGATGACGGTTTTCAGAATAACCCCCACCTGAAGGCCGTGCAGGACTACGCTGCCGCCGAAAACGCCCCGGTGGTCGCCGTGTGCGCCGCCATCGAGGCTGAAATCGCTGACCTGGACGAGGCCGACAAGGCCGTCTTCCTGGAAGACATGGGCATGAGCGAACCCGGTCTGGATCGCGTCATCCGCGCAGGCTACGATTTGCTGGGCCTGCAGACTTACTTCACCGCCGGCGTGAAGGAAGTCCGCGCCTGGACGATCCACAAGGGAGACACGGCGCCGCAGGCTGCGGGCGTGATCCACGGCGACTTCGAGCGCGGCTTCATCCGTGCCCAGACCATCGCCTTTGACGACTTCATCGCCTGCAAGGGCGAACAGGGCGCCAAGGAAGCCGGCAAGATGCGCGCCGAAGGCAAGGAATACGTGGTGAAGGACGGGGATGTGATGAACTTTTTGTTCAACGTCTGACGATTTTTTCGGAACTCAGAAGCGTTCGGTGGTGTTGGGGGCCTGTTCCTGCTGGTCAAGCCCACCGGCGGCAAGCTCTGGTGGTGGAAGCACCGCTTGCAAGGCAAGGAGAACCTCTTTGCCAGTTGGGGTTTTTCTCAAGTGAGCCTCGCGGAGGCGCGCGGCCAGCTGAAAGGTGCGTGAGATTGCTGAGAGAGTCGCGAGGTCAGGCATCTAACGACAAGCAGACCCAAGGAGCAGCCGGCATGGAAGGGGTTACATCCTATGAATAAGGAGGCGCTCAGCGAGCGCGACATCTGCACCAAGTTCATTACGCCGGCTTTGGAAGAATCCGGATGGGATGTTCTGACCCAAGTACGCGAAGAATTCCTGTTGACCAAGGGGCGCATCATCGTGCGCGGCAAACTGCACACACGTGGTCAGCACAAACGCGCTGACTATGTGCTGTTCCACAAGCCCAACCTACCCATTGCCGTCATCGAAGCCAAAGACAACAAGCATGCCATCGGATCTGGCATGCAACAGGCCCTTGGCTATGCCGAAATGTTGCAAGTGCCTTTCGTATTCAGCAGCAATGGAGATGGCTTCCTGTTCCATAATAAGATCGCCAAGGACGGTGTTATCGAGCGCGAACTGAGTCTGGACGAATTCCCCAGTGCCGATACGCTGTGGCAATGGTGGGCAGAGCATCAGGGCCTGAGCACGCAGCAACAGGCATTGGTGGCCCAGGACTACTACAGCGACGGCAGTAACAAGACGCCTCGCTACTACCAATTGCTCGCCATCAACAAGACCATCGAGGCGATCGCCAAGGGGCAGAAGCGTATCTTGCTGGTGATGGCCACGGGTACAGGCAAGACCTATACCGCCTTCCAGATCATCTGGCGGTTGTGGAAGTCGCGTGCCAAGAAACGCATCCTGTTTCTGGCGGACCGCAACATCCTGGTCGATCAGACCATGACCAACGACTTCAAGCCGTTCGGTGCGGCGATGACCAAGATCCAGAAGCGGCAGGCCAACAAGTCGTATGAGATCTACCTGTCGCTTTACCAGGCCGTCACTGGTAACGAAGAAGAACGGAACATCTACAAGCAGTTCAGCCCGGAATTCTTCGATCTGATCGTGATCGACGAATGCCACCGAGGCAGCGCTGCCGAAGATTCAGCTTGGCGCGAGATCCTGACGTATTTCCATTCCGCCACCCAGATCGGCTTGACCGCTACGCCCAAGGAAACCAAGGACGTTTCCAACATAGACTACTTCGGCGAGCCCATCTACACTTACTCGTTACGCCAGGGCATCGACGATGGCTTTCTCGCACCCTACAAGGTAGTACGCATCGACCTGGACAAAGACTTGACCGGCTGGCGCCCCGACAAGGGCATGCTCGACAAGCACGGCAACGAAATCGAAGACCGTATTTATAACCAGCGTGATTTTGACAAGACACTGGTGCTGGAACAGCGCACGCACGTGGTGGCGCGCAAGATCAGCGAATACCTGAAAGCTGGCAACCGCTTCGACAAGACCATCGTCTTCTGCGACAACATCGACCATGCCGAACGCATGCGCCAGGCGCTGGTCAACGAAAACGCCGACTTGGTGGTGCAGAACCATCGCTATGTCGTGCGCATCACCGGCGACAATGAAGAAGGCAAGATGGAGCTGGACAACTTCATCTTCCCGGAAAGCAAGTATCCCGTCATCGCGACCACCTCCAAGTTGATGACTACGGGAGTCGATGCCCAGACCTGCAAGCTCATCGTGCTGGATCAGCGCATCCAGTCCATGACCGAATTCAAGCAGATCATCGGTCGCGGAACGCGCATCAACGAAGACTTCGACAAGTACTGGTTCACTATCCTCGATTTCAAGAAAGCGACCGAGCTTTTTGCTGATCCGGCTTTCGACGGCGATCCCGTGCAGATCTATGAGCCAGGCCCAGGCGAGCCACCGCTTCCTCCAGATGAAGAAGATGGGGAGGCGTCGCCTGACGATGGATTCACCTATCTCACGCCGGACGACAACCCCACGTCCCCCGGCGGCGTAGCCGAACCGTTGCCAGGTGAGGAAGGCAGCAACGTGCGCCGTTACGTTGTCTCCGACGTCGAGGTCAAGGTGGTGGCTGAACGGGTGCAGTACTTCGACGCCAACGGCAAACTGATCACCGAGTCTCTGAAGGACTACACCCGCAACACCCTGGCCAAGGAGTTCGCGTCTCTCGACGATTTCCTGCGCCATTGGAGCAAGGCTGAGAAGAAGCAGGCTGTCATCGACGAGTTGGCTCATCAAGGCATCTTCTTCGAGGCTTTGGCTGACGAGGTGGACAAGCAATCCGGCAAGGATTTCGACGCCTTCGATCTGCTGTGCCACGTGGCCTGGGATCAACCCCCACTCACGCGCAAGGAGCGGGCCGAGCAGGTCAAGAAGCGCCATTACTTCGCCAAGTACGGCGCTCAAGCGCAGAAGGTGCTCGAAGCCCTGCTCGATAAATATGCCGACGAAGGTGTGGCCGCCATCGAGGAAACGCAAATTCTCGCTATCGCCCCCTTCAACCGCCTGGGCACGCCGATCGAACTGGTGCGAGCCTTTGGCGGCAAGACCCAATACCAACAGGCCGTGGGCGAGCTCGAGCGAGAGCTCTACCGCGCCTGACCTGAACTAGACCCAGGATGTAGTCATGTCACTCGCAACTCTCATCAAAACCATTCAAGACATCATGCGCAAGGATGTCGGCGTCGATGGCGACGCCCAGCGCATCAGCCAGATCTGCTGGCTATTGTTTCTGAAAATCTTTGACGACAAGGAACAGGAGTGGGAACTGACCCAGTCCAGCTACCGCTCGCCGCTGCAAAGCCGCTTTCGCTGGAGTAACTGGGCCAAGGATCCGGAAGGCATGACCGGCGAAGAGCTGGTCGACTTTGTCAACAACGACCTCTTTCCTTTCTTGAAACAGCTTGCCACCAAGGCGGGCGTGTCCGCGCAAGGCCGGGTGATCGGCTCAGTGTTCGAGGATGCCTACAACTACATGAAGTCCGGCACGCTGCTGCGCCAGGTGATCAACACCATTGAAGAGGATGTGGATTTCAACTCGTCCAGCGACCGGCACCTGTTCAACGAAATCTACGAAAAAATCCTTGCCGACCTGCAGTCGGCCGGTAACGCCGGCGAGTACTACACCCCGCGTGCGGTTACGCAGTTCATGGTCGATGTCCTCGATCCGAAACTCGGCGAAAGCATCCTCGACCCGGCCTGCGGCACGGGCGGCTTCCTGACCTGCGCTATCGAGCACATCAAGAAACAGGTCAAGACGCCAGAAGACAACCGGCTGTTGCAAGAGAACATCCATGGCTTTGAGAAGAAGCCCCTGCCGCACATGCTCGCCATGACCAACATGATGCTGCACGGCATCGATGTGCCTACCCGTATCCGCCACGACAACACGCTCTCTCGCCCCTACAAGGACTACGGCCCACGCGACCGGGTGGACCTCATCATTACCAACCCACCCTTCGGTGGCATGGAAGAGGATGGCATCGAGAAGAATTTCCTCGCCAAGCACCAGACTCGCGAGACCGCCGACCTGTTCATGGCGCTGATCATGCACCTGCTCAGGCATGATACCGGGCGCGCCGCTGTGGTGCTGCCGGATGGTTTCTTGTTCGGCGAGGGGGTGAAAACCACGCTCAAGCGCGAACTGCTGGATGAGTTCAACCTGCACACCATCGTGCGCCTGCCCAAAGGCGTGTTCGCCCCCTATACCAGCATCGCCACCAACCTCCTGTTCTTCGAAAAGGGCAGCCCCACAAGGGACGTATGGTTCTTCGAGCATCCCTACCCGGCAGGCTACAAGAGCTATTCCCGTTCCAAGCCGCTGACTAATGAGGAATTCGATCTCGAGAAAGCCTGGTGGGGCGGTCCGCAACGCAAGGGACGTAAGACCACCGAGCATGCCTGGAAGATCTCAGCCAAGGATCTGGCAGCTCGCAACTACAACCTGGACTGCAAGAACCCGTACGAGGTGGCTGTCGAACTGGGTGATCCGGACGAACTGATGGCCGAATACCAGCAAATCACCCAACAACTCGCCGACGCACAACAGGCGCTGAAAACCGAACTGCTGACAGCCCTTAGGGCCACCAGCGGAGGCGCCGCATGAGCGAGAAGCCCGTCTCCCTGATGCCCGTGCCCGAAGGCTACGACCACTGGCTGGGCGAGCTGAAAGCCCGCATCCACAACGCCCAACAACAGGCGGCGCGTGCGGTCAATCGTGAGCTGGTGCTGCTCTACTGGCAGATCGGTCAGGACATCCTGCAACGACAAACCGCACAAGGCTGGGGAGCCAAGGTCATCGAGCGGCTGGCCCATGACCTGCGCACTGCTTTCCCAGAGATGAAAGGGTTTTCCCCACGCAACCTCAAGTACATGCGCGCCTTTGCCCAGGCCTGGCCGGATGCCCCATTTGTGCAAGAGGTGCTTGCACAATTGCCCTGGTATCACCAACTGGCCCTGCTGGACAAACTGCCCAGCCAGGAAGCACGCCGCTGGTATGCCGCCCAAGCCATCGAGCATGGCTGGTCACGCAATGTGTTGGTGATGCAGATAGAAACCAGACTGCTGGAGCGCAAGGGGCAGGCCGTCACCAATTTCGATGCACGCCTGCCCGCACCACAATCCGACCTTGCCCGCGAGTCGTTGAAAGACCCTTACCGCTTTGACTTTCTCGGCCTGACCGAAGAAGCGCAGGAGCGGGAAATCGAAAACGCCCTGGTCAAACACGTCATCGAGTTCCTGCTGGAACTGGGCGCAGGCTTCGCCTTTGTCGGGCGGCAAGTATTGCTGAACGTGGGGGGTGACGAATTTTTCGTGGACCTGCTGTTCTATCACCTGAAGCTGCGCTGTTACGTCGTCATTGAACTCAAAGGCGGCGCCTTCAAACCGGAGCATCTGGGGCAACTGGGCTTCTACCTCACTGCTGTGGATATGCAGGTCAAGGCCGAACAGGACAACCCCACCATCGGCCTGTTGCTGTGCAAGAGCAAGAACACCGTGGTGGCTGAATACGCATTGCGCGACAAGGCCCAGCCCATCGGCGTGGCGGAATACCAATTGATTGAATCCCTGCCTGAAGAATTGCAAACCAGCCTGCCCAGCATCGAACAGATTGAGCGCGAGCTGGGAGGCGAGGATGAGTAGGCACACCGCTGAACTGTTGGAAAAGCACTTTGACACCGCCTTTGCTGCACCCGATGGCATCAAGAAACTGCGCGAGCTGATTCTGACGTTGGCCATGCTGGGCAAGCTGGTGCCGCAAGATCCGGACGAGCAGCCTGCAAGCGAACTGCTGCAAGAAATCGAGGTTGAGAAGCAGCGGTTGATGAAGGAAGGCAAGATCAAGAAACCCAAGTCCTTGCCGCCGATAAGGGAAGAAGAAAAGCTTTATTCGCTGCCGCGGGGATGGGAGTGGGCACGCCTGCAATCCTTCTCTGATTACAACGGTAGGCCCAATATTGATCCGAGCGAAATCGCCGAGGATACTTGGCTACTTGACCTGGAGGATATTGAAAAAGAAACCTCCCGGCTTATCTGTCGAGCAAGGTATTTCCAGCGTGAATCGAAATCGACAAAATCAACCTTTAAGGAGGGAGATGTTCTTTATGGAAAGCTCCGTCCATATTTGGACAAAGTGTTGGTTGCAGACTCGGCTGGTGCCTGCACTACTGAGATAGTTCCGATTGTTCCATCCAAAGCAGTCATCCCTGAGTTTCTACGGTGGTTGTTAAAGCGCCCAGATTTCCTTTCCCACGTAAATACGCTGATGTATGGTGTGAAAATGCCTCGCTTGGGAACGGAGGATGCCATTCATAGTGTTCATCCGATTCCACCAGTAAATGAGCAGTACCGTATCGTTGCCAAAATCAACGAACTGATGATTCGTTGCGATGGACTGGAAAAACTGCGCACTGCGCAGAAGAAAACGCGCCTGACCGTTCATGCCGCAGCCATCAAGCAACTGCTGAACATTGCCGAACCCGACCAACACCAGCGCGCCCAGATCTTCCTCGCCGAACACTTCGGCGAACTCTACACCGTCAAGGAAGACGTTGCCGAGTTGCGCAAGGTCATCCTGCAATTGGCGATGATGGGAAAACTCGTCCCGCAAGATCCGAAAGACAAGCCGGCTAGCGAGCTGCTGAAAGAAATCGAAGAGAAGAAACGGCGGCTGGTGAAGCAAGGCAAGATCAAAAAGCCCAAGCCCTTGCCACCAGTGACAGAGGGAGAAAAGCCTTATGCATTGCCACAGGGGTGGGAGTGGGTGCGATTTTTCGCCACCAACACAGTAAAGTCTGAACTGGTCTCCGCTGGGGATTTCCCAGACGAGAATCAGATTGCGCCTGACTCGATCGAAAAAGATACGGGCAGTTTGTTGTTACATAGAACGGTTGCAGAGTCAGGGGCCACTGGCCCCAACAATCGTTTTTACGAAGGGCAAATTCTTTACTCGAAAATTCGTCCCTCATTGAACAAGGCTGTTGTCGCACCATATGATGGTCTTTGCAGTGCAGACATGTATCCAATCGTATGTCATGTATGCACAGATTTCATGCTTAAAGTTATCCTGTCCGAAACGTTTTTGGCTCAAGTTCGGCTGGCTGAGAATCGCATAAAGATGCCGAAGCTAAACCTTGAGAGTCTTGGGCAATTTTTAATTCCCCTTCCTCCCCTAGCAGAACAACGCCACATCGTTGCCCGCACTGATCAGTTGATGAATTTATGCGATTTGCTGGCTCAACAGATTGATGCCGCCACCATCAAGCAAGCCGAACTGCTGGGCGCAGTGATAGCGCAGGTGTAGGGAAGTGCTATGCGCCTGACTGTAATGACCCAGTGAAAACCTGCTCTGGGGGGCAGTGTTACACCGGCGACAACAGCTTGCTGGCACGGCAACCGGCGCTGTCATGGTGATGTCTCTCGGGGATGGGCATTTATATTATTCTGGCGGTACTGCGCCGCACAATATTGCCTGCCGTCCGTAGAAGACAGCCAATCGCCCTGCGCTATTCGATCCGTCACACACTCGCTTTCCTGTAAAGTCCACCGTATGCCCGCTCCCGATATCACCAGCGATTTCCTGCATATCCTGTTTCTGATCGCCATTGCCGCCGAGGCCATGACTGCCGCGTTGGCGGCGGGGCGTCGCGAAATGGATTGGCTGGGCGTGTGCATGTTGGGCTGCATCACCGCGCTGGGCGGCGGTTCGGTGCGCGACGTGCTGCTCAATCACCATCCCCTGACCTGGGTGGCGAATCCCCACTATCTGTTGATCACCGGCGGCGCCGCTTTGGCGACCATCGTGCTGGCCCGCTTCGCGCATTCTTTGCGTCATCTGTTCCTGTTTCTGGATGCGGTCGGCCTGGTCGTGTTCACCATCATCGGCGTGGATGTGGCCTTGGGTCTGGGCCTGTCCTGGGGCGTGGCGATTCTGTCGGGCATGATCACCGGCTGCGTGGGCGGGGTGCTGCGCGATGTGCTGTGCAACGAAATCCCGCTCTTGTTCCGGGCGGAACTCTACGCCACGGTGTCCATCGTCAGCGCAGCCCTGTATCTGACTGGGTTGGCCTTGTTCTGGGATCACGATCTGGTGGTGGGCGGAGCGCTGCTGATCGGCCTGGGTCTGCGGCTGCTGGCGCTGCGGTTTCGCTGGAGCATGCCCAAATTCGTCTATACCCGCGACCTGCATTGATCGCGCGCGGGTAGGGGACCTAGACAGGCAGCAGGCGCCAGGCCAGCAGGAACATGACGGCGGCGATGGCGCCATCCAGCCAGCGCCAGGCCTGCGGGGCCTGGAACAGGGGGGCGCATAGCCGCGACCCCAGCCCCAGCACGGTCAGCCACAGGATGCTGGCGCTGAGCGCCCCGGCGGCAAAGCCGAAACGCGCATCGGCAAAGCGGTGGGCGATCGAGCCCAGCACCATCATATCCAGCCAGAAATGCGGATTCAGCAGGGTAAAACCCAGCGCGCCCAGCAAGGCGGCCCGCCGCGACGAGAGGGCGGCCTGATCGCCTTGGCGATCCACGGCGGGCCGCCAGGCCCGGTAGGCCGACTGCGTACCGTACCAGGACAGGAAGATGACGCCGGCCCACAGCACGAAGTCCTGCAATCCCGGCAGATGTTGCATCAGGGCCTGCAGTCCCGAGACGCTGGCGAATATGAAGCAGGCGTCGATCAGGGCGCAGACCAGCAGGATGGCAGGCAGGTGCGCCCTGGCGATGCCTTGGCGCAGGATGAAGGCGCTTTGCGCACCGACGACGGCGAACATGCCCAGCCCGGTCAGGGCGCCGCTGGTCCAGGCCGACAGCAGGGGGGCAAGCGCGGGGGCGGCAAACATGGAATCCTCCGGAAAATGCATGATGCGGCGAAGGACGGTGCAGGCCTTGTCCTTCGCGGGATGCCGTTATTGTCACGTGCCCCTCAAATAAATAAAAACTAATTTTATTAAATATGATTAAGATATCCTTAATTAATTGGAATTAGGCGAAGGAACCTGCATGCAGTTGGATCACGACAATCTGCGCGCCCTGGCCGCCGTCGTGCGGGAAGGCAGTTTCGAGCGGGCTGCCGCCGCCCTGCACGTGACCCCGTCTGCGGTGTCCCAACGCATCAAGACTTTGGAATCCCGCATGGGCAGGTTGCTGGTGCTGCGCACGGCGCCCGTTCAGGCGACGGCGGATGGCCGCGTGCTGGTGCAGCTGGCGAACCAGGCGGCTGTGCTGGAACACGAGGCGCTGGACCGTTTGGGCATGAGCGCCGACAAACCCGTCCCCAGCCTGCGCATCGCCGTCAACCATGACAGCCTGGAAACCTGGTTTATCGAGGCTGCCGCCCGGTATGCGGCGCAGACCCGCGCGACGTTGGACATGATTCCCGAAGATCAGGATCACTCGGCGGCCCTGTTGCGCAACGGCAGCGTGCTGGCCGCCGTCACCACGCTGGGCGCGCCGGTGCAAGGTTGCCGGGTGCATGCCCTGGGCAGCATGCGTTACGTGGCGACCTGCACGCCCGGTTTCCGTGCCCGCCATTTCCCGCAAGGCGTGACGGCGGATGCTCTGGCCCAGGCGCCCGTGCTGGTGTTCAATCGCAAGGACGACATGCAGGCGCAGTCCGTGCGCCCGATCATGGGCGGACAAGCCTGGCAGCCGCCCACGTGGTGGGTACCCTCGTCTCATGCCTTCGTGGCGGCCACGCTGGCCGGTCTGGGCTGGACGCTGAATCCGCTGCCGATGGTGCAGGCATCGCTGGACGCGGGGCATCTGGTGCCTGTGTGGCCGGATCGCTGGCACGATGTCCCGCTGTATTGGCAGTATTGGCGCACGGGTACGCATACGATGGAACAGCTGACCACGGCGGTGCTGCAGGCAGCCCGGACCTTGGCGCAGCCTGCTGCCGCCGGCGCCTGATCCCGGCACACTAAAATGCATGACCATGAATCTGCCGTCTGATTTGATCGAATTTCTGCCTTGCCCGACCCCCGAGGCCTGGGTGCAGACCGCGCTGGCGCAGCAGGACATCCTGCTGTTGGATCACCGCAATTGCGAACTGAAGGCCGCCGCCACAGCCATGAGCCTGATTGCGCGTTATGGTCAGGATGCCGCTCTGGCGATGACGCTGTCCAAACTGGCTAGAGAAGAACTGGTGCACCACGAGCAGGTGCTGCGGCTGATCAAGCGGCGCGGCATCGCCTTGCGCCCCTTGACCGCCAGCCGTTATGCGTCGGGTTTGCGGGCGGCGGTGCGCACCCATGAACCGGCGAAATTGGTGGATACGCTGATCGTGGGGGCGTTTATCGAGGCTCGGTCCTGCGAGCGCTTTGCCGCGCTGGTGCCGCATCTGGATGAAGAGCTGGCGGCGTTCTATGCCGGTTTGTTGCAGTCGGAAGCCCGCCATTACCAGCACTACCTGCGCTTCGCAGAGCAGTATGGGGCAAGCGATGACATCCAGCGGTCCGTGGCGCGGATCCGGCAGCTCGAGCAGACCCTGATCGAATCCCCCGATCCCGAATTCCGCTTTCATAGCGGCTGCCCCGCCTGATCCTGGCGCATCAGGCGGGAAGCTGCCTTATTCCTGCGGCAGGGCAGGTGCCTGATGCTGTAACTGGAATACCCCCACCGCCCGATTCAGGCCGTTCATCTGCTGATTCAGTGCCTGGGCGGATGCGCCCGCTTCGACCACCAAGCCGGCATTTTGCTGCGTGACCTGGTCCATCTGGGCGATGGCCTGATTGATCTGCTCGATGCCGGATGCCTGTTCGCGGCTGGCCAGGGTGATTTCCCCCATGATGTCGGCCACGCGTTTGACGCTGGTGACGACGTCGGACATGGTCTGGCCGGCGCCATCGGCCAACTGGGCGCCCGAGCGGATTTTCTGCACCGTGTCGTCGATCAGCCCCCGGATTTCATGCGCCGCATTGGCGGATCGCTGCGCCAGGGCGCGGACTTCGCTGGCGACCACGGCAAAGCCTTTGCCCTGTTCGCCGGCGCGCGCGGCTTCGACGGCGGCGTTCAGGGCCAGGATGTTGGTCTGGAAGGCGATCGAATCGATGACGCCGATGATGTCGGCCATTTTCTGAGTCGAGGCGTTGATGTCGTCCATCGTGCTGACCACCTGGGAAACCGTCTGGCCGCCCTGCATGGCGACGTTGGACGCCGTCGCCGCCAGCGTATTGGCCTGTTGGGCGTTGCTGGCGTTGTGGCCGACCGTGCTGGTGATTTCTTCCATGCTGGCGGCGGTTTCCTGCAGCGATGCCGCCTGCTGTTCCGTGCGGGCGGACAGATCCAGGTTGCCGGTCACGATCTGGCCCACGGATTCGGCGATCCATTCGGTCCCCTGGCGCACCTGGGTGACTGCCTGGGCGATGCCGTCGCGCATGACCAGCATCGCGTGCAGCAGGCTGTGCGTATCGTCATCGCGCACCGGGATATCCACCCGCAAATCGCCCTGCGACATGCGGTGGGCGATCGCGATGACGGTGTCGGGCTCACCCCCCAGCTGCCGTACCAGGCGGCGCGACAGCAGTATGCCGACCGCCAACAGGATGACGGCCAGAACGCCCGCCGCCAGAGCGAATTGACCCGCCTGGCGCCAGACGATGGCATTCACCGTATCCAGATAGACACCCGACCCCAGGATCCAGCCCCAGGGCGCGAAGCCCTTGACGTAGGAAACCTTTTCCACCGGCTGGGCGGCCCCTTGCTTGGGCCACAGGTAGAACACGAAGCCGTCGTGAGTGGGGCTGGCCTTGACGGTGTCGACGAAGGCCACGAACAGCCGCAGGCCGTTTGGATCTTTCATGTCGGACAGATCCTGGCCGACCAGCTTGGGTACGAAGGGATGCATCAGCATGCGCGGCTGCATGTCGTTGATCCAGAAATATTCCTGGCCGCTGTAGCGCATGCCGCGGAGGGTGTCCATCGCCTGCTGTTTGGCCTGGTCTTCGGGGATATGTCCCTTTTGCGCCTGGTCGTGGAAGTAGGTGATGACGCCGTAGGCGGATTCCACGGCCTGGCGGGCGCCGACTTCCCGCTCGTGCAGCAGAGCGCTGCGTTCCATCCACAGCAGGGCGCTGGTCAGGATGGCGATGCCGACGATGGCCAGGCCGGTGAATAGCGTGAATTTGAAAGAGGTGGTTCGGGTCCAGCGGATGTGTGAGCGCGCCATAGTGCTGTCCTATAAGGGCCGAGCAGTGGCTGAAGGGGAATCAGGAGCGCGCATGCAACGACCGAGTTGTTTCAGGTGGTCCGGAAAGGACCTCCTGAAAAGTGTATTGCCATTTTGAAACTATTTGTTCGATATTGAGCCGGTGCCTGTCATTGATTCATGTATGTGTGATCCTTGCCTGTTCGGCGCCCATCTGAAAAATCGCCACGCTGTCGGCCAGATGATCCGCCTGTTCGCTCAGCGAATCGGCAGCGGCGGCGGCCTGTTCCACCAGCGCGGCATTTTGCTGCGTCACCTGATCCATCTGCGTGATGGCCAGATTCACCTGATCGATGCCGGTGGCTTGCTCGTTGGAAGCCGAGGCGATTTCCCCCATGATGCGGGTGACGCGGTCGACCGCCGTCATCAGGCCTTGCATGATCGTGCCCGTCTGCTCGGCCTGCCGCGAGCCGGATCGCACTTCCTGGGATGCGGTATCGATCAACTGCTTGATTTCCCGTGCTGCGTCGGCGGACCGCTGCGCCAGGGCGCGGACCTCGCTGGCGACCACGGCAAAGCCTTTGCCCTGTTCGCCGGCGCGCGCGGCCTCGACGGCGGCGTTCAGGGCCAGGATGTTGGTCTGGAAGGCGATGGAATCGATGACGCCGATGATGTCGGTGATGCGGGCCGAACTATCGGCGATGCGCTGCATGGTGGCGACCATGGACTCCACCGCCTGTTCGCCCTGGTGAGCGGTATCCGATGCGCCTGCGGCCAGCTGATTGGCCTGGCGGGCGTTGTCGGCATTCTGGCGCACGGTGGCGGCCAGTTCTTCCATGCTGGCGGCGGTTTCCTGCAGGGATGCGGCTTGCTCTTCGGTGCGACTGGACAGATCCGTGTTGCCGACGGCGATTTCTCGCGAGCCGGTATGGATTTCACCCACGCTGCGACGGACTTGCCGGATCATGCGGCGCAAGGCGTCTTGCGTATTGCGCAAGCTGCTTTGCAGCTGATGGACTTCGCTATGACTATTGGCCGGGCTGTCGGCGATTTCCTGGCTGAGATCGCCCGCGCCCAGTCTTTGCATGCCGGCGACGATGTCGTGCACGGGCGCCAGTGTGCGCCGCGCCAGCCAGAAGATCGCCAGCGCGATCAGCAGCGTGCCTGCCAGCATCAGAGCCAGCTGAATCCACATTTGCCGGTTGCTGTCGGCCAGGTAGTCGTCGACCGGACCGAAGCCGTAGATCACCCAGTTCCAGTTGGGAATGACTTTCCACGACAGAAAGACGGATTGCTGCATGACGAAGACTTCCTGGGCGCCGAGAGGGGCGCTGTTGAAGGTCCGGTCCATCGTCGCAAAGTCGGCGGGCGGATTGCCGGCGCTCAGCAGATCGCCGGGTTGCCCGAACAGGCCGGCGACCCGGATCCAGTCTTTGCGGTCCAGCGTGGGGCGGATGACGAACAGCTGGCCGTGGTCCGCCAGTTTGGTGGCGGTCAGGTCCTTCAGGACGGGATCGATCTGGGCGCTGATGTCCAGACGGTTGACGATGCCGCCATAGACCTTGCCGTCCGCGCCTTTCAGGGGGTTGGTGGTGACCAGATGCCATTTCTGCTCGACCAGTTCGGGCACATTGATGACTTGACCGCGATCCAGGGCCTGGGCGATCGGGTCGGCTGGGTCCAGGGTCTGGCCCAGGGCGTGGTCGGGCTGGTCTTGGTAGGCGCTGGCGATGCGTGTCCAGCCCTGGGTCGTGCGGGCATAGAGTTCGGCGGTCATGCCGGTCACGCTGCGCATCAGGGCCTGGTCGCCGTTCAGGGGTTTGCCGCCGGCGGCCAGCACGGGCAGGCCTTGGGTGGTCTGCCCGGTGGGTTCGGGCGTGCCGCCCATATAGCGGATCAAGACCGGATACAGGGACTGGCTGCGGTTGCGCCCGATGTCGAAGATCAACTGCAGGATGCGGTCGTAATCCTGCAGACCCATCCGATTGGCCGAGCTGACATTGTCGATGGCCGTCTGGCGGCTTTGCCAGGTGACGATGGAGGCCAGGATCGCCATGACCAGAACCGTCGTCAAGGTGGCAGCGGCAAACAATTGGGTGCCCAGAGTGGCGCGGGACATACGGCTGGCGCCTCTGTGTCGTTTGAACATGGTGTGTCTCCCGAGGGCAGTGCTTGTATGGCGCGCATGCCGGCGCCAGGACCTGCCTATGTTGATCAGCATAACGGTACGGGTTCGCGTGTGATTGGGAAATGACCCGGTCGAAATACACCTTATTTACGTTCAGACATAAAGGCCGGGGTTTGAAAGGGCGGACAGGCCCCGTACACTGGAAGGCTCGTAACCTGGATGTGGGGCCGACGGATTTGGACGGGCAGACGATTTTTAAACAGATGGCGGCGATGTATCAGGAATGGCAGACGACCATTCTGGTGTTTGCCGTGGTGCTGATCTCTTTGGCGGCGGGCGCCGTGTTGCGGATGGCGCTGGCGCGCCTGGCGCGCCGCCTGCACCCGGTGCGCCATGTCTGGACGCACGGTCTGTTGTCCGGTGCATCGCTGCCCTTGCAGATGTTGATCTGGGTGCTGGGCATTGCGCTGGCCGGACAGTTGCTGCTGCAGCACGGCGGGGATCCGCCGCCTGATTCCCTGCTGGCGCATGGGCTGGGGCCGGTGCGTGACGTGCTGGTCATTGCCGTGGTGATGTGGTTTTTGCTACGCGCCGTCAATCAGATCCAGTCCAATCTGCTGGCCAGAGCCCGGGATCGGGAACGCGAGCTGGACCCCACGGCGGCGGATGCGATCGGCAAGCTGACCAAGGCATCCGTCGTCATCACGGCCATTTTGATGATGATGCAGGCGCTGGGCTTTTCCATCGCCGGCCTGCTGGCTTTCGGCGGCATGGGCGGCATCGCCGTAGGTTTCGCCGCCCAAAGCCTGGTCGCCAATCTGCTGGGCGGTTTGACGATCTTCGCCAGCCGGCCCTTCAAGGTCGGCGAATACATCATCATCCCCGGCACGGACCTGATGGGCGGCGTCGAGCACATCGGCTGGCGCGCCACCCGCCTGATCGGTTTTGATTGCAAGCCTTTCTATGTGCCCAACGCCATGTTCAATACCCAGCCGGTGATCAACCACACGCGCATGACCAACCGGCGCATCATGGAAGACATCCATATCCGCTACGCCGACATCGACGCCGTCCCCGGCATCGTGGCCGATGGCAGAGCCCTGCTGCGCGAACACCCTGGCATCAAGCATGATTTCTTCGCCTTCAATTTCAGCAGCTGCGGTACGTATTCGCTGAAACTGTCCTTGTATGCCTTTACGGTCAGCACCGATTACAACGACTACATGGATGTGCAGGAAGATGTGTTGTTGAAAATCGCCGACATCATCCGCCGACATGGCGCGCGCATGACCGGACCGGTATCCACGGTGGACATGCCGCAGTTGCAGGGGCAGTCACCCGTGCCGTTCGATCCCGCTGCGGGGTCGGGCCAGGCCGCCTTGTCGCCCATGCCCCCCAGCCTGCCGCCTGTGCCTGGGGCTTGAAAACGCAGCGGCTTGCCCCCATCTGCGGAACCGTCTCGAACTACTTTCCCTCTTTCGCACCATGAGTCAAATCGATACGCAAACGGCTGAAACCCTGGGTTTTCAGGCCGAAGTCAAACAGCTGCTGCATCTGATGATCCATTCCTTGTACAGCAACAAGGAAATCTTTCTGCGCGAACTGGTGTCCAATGCCTCGGATGCCTGCGACAAGCTGCGTTTCGAAGCCATCGATCAGCCGGATCTGCTCGAAGGCGACGGCGAACTGCGCATTCGTGTCGAATTCGACAAAGACGCCCGCACCATCACCATCAGCGACAACGGCATCGGTCTGTCGCGCGACGAAGCCATCGCCAATCTGGGCACCATCGCCCGGTCCGGCACGCGGGAATTCTTTTCCCAACTGACGGGCGACAAGCAAAAAGACGCGCAACTGATCGGTCAGTTCGGCGTGGGCTTTTATTCGTCCTTCATCGTGGCGGACAAGGTCACCGTGCGCAGCCGCCGCGCGGGCTTGCCGGCCGCCGAGGGCGTGCTGTGGGAATCCGACGGCCAGGGTGAATTTTCCGTATCGGTCATCGACCAGGAACAGCGCGGTACTTCCGTGACCTTGCACCTGCGCGCCGATGAAGACGAATTCCTGTCCGGTTGGAAACTGCGCGAAGTCCTGCGCCGTTATTCCGACCATATTTCCTTGCCCGTCCAGATGCTGAAAGAAGCATGGGACGCTGAAAAATCAGAGCAGGTGACCCAGGATGAATGGGAGACCGTCAACCAGGCCAATGCCTTGTGGACGCGGTCCAAATCCGACATCACCGACGAGCAGTACCAAGAATTCTACAAGCACGTCGCCCATGATTTCGAAAACCCGCTGGCCTGGACGCACAATCGCGTCGAGGGGCGCAGCGAATACACCCAGCTGCTGTATGTCCCGAAGCGCGCGCCCTTTGATCTGTACGACCGGGATGCTCGCCGGGGCGTGAAGCTGTACGTCAAGCGCGTCTTCATCATGGACGATGCCGAGCAGCTGCTGCCGGCCTATCTGCGTTTCGTGCGCGGGGTGGTCGATTCCGCCGATTTGCCGCTGAACGTCTCGCGCGAAATTCTGCAAGAAAGCCGCGACGTGCGTTCGATCCGCGAAGGCTGCGCCAAGCGCATCCTGGGCCTGCTGGACGATCTGGTGAAGGACAAGCCCGAGGAATACACGGAATTCTGGTCGCAGTTCGGTCAGGTTCTAAAGGAAGGCATCGGCGAAGACCCCGCCAACAAGGACCGAATCGCCAGCCTGTTGCGCTTTGCGTCAACCCATTCGGACAGCCCGGCGCAGACCGTGTCCCTGGCCGACTATATCGCGCGCATGAAAGAAGGCCAGGACAAGATCTACTATCTCAGCGCCGATTCCTACGCGGCGGCGGCGCACAGCCCGCACCTGGAGGTCTTCCGCCGTAAAGGCCTGGAAGTCCTGCTGCTGTCCGACCGCGTCGATGAATGGATGCTGTCCTATTTGCGCGAATTCGAGGGCAAGTCCCTGGCTTCGGTCGCCAAGGGCGGGCTGGATCTGGACGCGCTGGCCGACGAGGCGGAAAAGAAACAGCAAGCCGAGGCCGCCGAAGCCTTCAAGCCGACCATCGAGCGCCTGAAGACGGCGCTGGGCGATCGGGTCAAGGACGTCCGCGCCACGGCTCGCCTGGTGGATTCGCCCGCCTGCGTGGTGGTCGATGAAAACGAACTCAGCCCGCACCTGCTGCGCATGCTGAAGGCCGCCGGTCAGGATGCGCCGGACGTCAAGCCGATCCTGGAGGTCAACCCGCAGCATGCGCTGGTCAAGCGCCTGGAAGCGCAGGCCGACGATGCGTTTGGCGACTGGGCCGAACTGCTGCTGGATCAGGCCATGCTGGCCGAAGGCGCAGCCCTGAAGGACCCGGCCTCGTTCGTCAAACGCATGAATGCGTTGCTGCTGAACAGCTAAGCCGAATATCTCCGTTGGGCCGTAGTTTGCGTCGCCCGCGTCTTCATTTCCTCGATGAAGATCTGCACTGCCGGGCTGGGCGAGCGGGTCTTGCGCATCAGGATGCCGAAGGGCGGCAAATGCTTGCGGATGGGTAGCGGCACGATGGCCAGCGTGCCGCGCTCTGCGTAGTGATTGGCGACCAGGGTCGGCATCACGGCCAGCATGTCCGAATGGCGCACCAGCGACGAAGTCAGCAGCATGGACGAGGTTTCCATGATGTTCAGCGGTAGCGCCAGGCGGGCCTCGACGAACGATAGCTCGATGACTTTGCGCATCGGGCTGGGGTGCGCCTGCAGCACCCAGGGCAGGCCGGCCAGGTCGCGCAAGGTGACGTGGTATTTGCGGGCCGCCTGGTTCTGCGGGCTGCAGACGATGGACAGCGCTTCTTCCTGGATCGGCTCGAAAACCAGGCTGGCGCCGTCCCAGGTGTCGGGGATGCGACCGATGACCACGTCCAGCCGTTCTTCCTTCAAGGCGGTGATCAGCACGTCGCTGGTATCCACCTGAATGCTGATCGCCAGTCGCGGGTGCTGCTGCTTGACGCCCAGCAGGGTGTTGGTCAGCAGCTGCGGCACCGGGGCCATGATGGCGCCGACACGGATCTTGCCGATATTGCCCGAATGAATGGCCAGCAGCTCTTCGCGTACTCCGGCCAGGTCGGCGGACACACCCTGGGCATAGCGGGTCATGGCCTCGCCGTAGGCGGTCGCCTGCAGGCCGCGCCGGCCTCGTTCAAAGAGTTTCAGACCGATCAGGTCTTCCATGTCCTGCAGCATCTTGGTGGCGGCGGGCTGGCTCATGCCCAGGTGTTCAGCGGCCTTGCGCAGGGAATGATGTTCCTGGATGGCCAGCAGCAGCATCAACTGCCGGGTGCGAAGCCGATTGAACAAAACGGTCTGATTAGGTATAAGCACTGGTTATGCAATGATCAGTTAATTTCAATATTAAGTTATCACTATTCTGCTAAGCTGCCTAGCACCTCATACACCAATGACAGGAGACATCCAATGGTAAGAGCCTCTTCCAAATATCTGAGCAAGGCTTTGCTTGCCGCCAGCGTCGCCGTGGCGTTCGGCGCAACCGGCACCGTGGTGGCCGCCGAAGCCTGGCAGCCGACCAAGAACGTCGAGATCATCGTGGCAGCGGGTCCTGGAGGGGGCACCGACCAGTTGGCTCGTCTGATTCAATCCATCATCACCAAACACGATCTCATGAAGGTCTCGACGGTGGTGCAGAACAAGGGCGGCGGCAATGGCGGCGAAGGCTTCCTGGACCTGAAGCTGTCCCAGGGCAACCCCTACAAGATCATCGTGGGCACCAACAACGCCTATCTGCTGCCCATGGTCGCCAAGCTGGGCTATCAGTGGACGGATCTGACGCCGGTCGCCACGGTCGCCCAGGATGACTTCATCCTCTGGACCTCGACCAAGCTGCCTTTCACCAGCGCCAAGGACTACATCGCCGCCGTCAAGGCCGATCCGTCCAAATACCCCATGGGCGGCAGCCAGTCCAAGGACGTGGACCAGACGCTGACCATGCTGCTGAACAAGGTCGAAGGCACGAAATTCACCTACATCCCGTTCAAGAGCGGCGGCGAAGCCGTCACCCAACTGGCGGGCGGCCATATCGGCTCCAACACCAACAACCCGTCCGAAAGCCTGTCTCAGTGGAAGGCCGGGCAGGTGCGTCCCCTGTGCGTCTTTAGTAAAGAACGCATGGTCTACACCGAAAAAGTGACGGACACCCAAGCCTGGTCGGACATCCCCACCTGCGTGTCCGAAGGCATCAAGATCGACGAATACCGCTTCCCGCGCACGGTCTTCATGCCCGGCGGCGTGACCGAAGCCCAGCAGGCTTTCTACGTGGAACTGCTGCGCAAGGTCACCGATACCCCGGAATTCAAGGACTACCTGGCCCGCGGCGCGCTCGTGCCGTCCTTCGTGGCAGGGGATGACTTCAAGAAGCTGATCGAAGAAGACAGCGCCCGCGCGCGTGACATCTTCCGGTCCGCCAATTGGTAAGTCGTGGATGACGGGGCGCGCTTCGCGCCGCCCCGTGCGGTTGCAATACAGGCCCCGTCCGTCTGGGCGGGGCGCCCGTCAGGGAATATTCCTATGAATCAGGACACAAGACAGGGGCCGGGCAATGGCGCCGAGGAACGTGGCGGCATCAGCCTGCGCGTCGGGGGGCTGTTTACCTCCAGCATGTTGATGCTGATCGCAGCCGTGGTGATGATCGACAGCCTGGACCAGGGCATAGGCTGGGATGTGGCCGGTCCGCAAGCCGGGTATTTCCCGTTTTACATCGGTCTGCTGATGTTCCTGGCCTGTCTGGGGACCGCAGTCCGCACCATCCTCCACTGGCCCGAAGGGCGGGGCCGCCTGACGACCAAAACGGAATTGCGGCAGGTCCTGAATGTGTTTCTGCCGATCGTGGCTTACGTCGTGCTGATGTTTTTCGTCGGCATGTATGTGTCGGCGGCGTTGTTTCTGGCCTGGTTCATGTGGCGCCTGGCGGAATCCGGAAAGCCCCATCCGATCTGGAAAATCCTGCTGATTTCCATCAGCGTCCCGCTGGCGACCTACTTCATTTTCACCGTGTGGTTTGAAGTCAATCTGTACGCCGGCCCTTTCGCCGATTTCTGAGTAATTTGTCATGGAACAGTTTGATCTGCTCATGCACGGCATGGGGGTGGTGCTGACCTGGCAACACCTGATGCTGATGGTGGCCGGCGTCCTGCTGGGCATTCTGGTCGGCGTGTTGCCCGGCCTGGGCGCCCCCAATGGCGTGACCTTGTTGCTGCCGCTGACCTTCAGCATGGAACCCGTCTCGGCCATCATCCTGCTGTCCTGCATGTACTGGGGCGCCTTGTTCGGCGGCTCGGTCACATCGGTCATCTTCAACATTCCGGGCGAGCCCTCGTCGATCGCCACTACCTTTGACGGCCACCCGCTGGCCAAGCAGGGGCGGGCGGGCGAAGCCCTGGCGGCGGCGTATACCTCCGCCCTGTTCGGCGCGCTGGTCGGCGTGTTGCTGCTGACCTTCCTGTCCACCTATATCGCGAACTTCGCGATGGAATTCAGTTCGCCCGAATTCTTTGCGGTGTACGTGCTGGCCTTTGGCAGCTTCATCGGCCTGGGCAAGACACCGGCCCTGAAAACCGTGGCGGCCATGATGCTGGGCTTCATTCTGGCCAGCGTCGGCATGGACACGGTATCCGGCAATCTGCGCCTGACCTTCGGGATCACGGATCTGCTGCGCGGCATCAGCTTCGAAGTCGCCGTGATCGGTCTGTTCGGGATCGGCGAGATCCTGTGCACGGTCGAGGAAGGCCTGGTGTTCCGGGGCGAGAACGCCAAGGTCAATCTGCGCGTGCTCTGGGAAACCTGGAAGAAACTGCCGCGCTATTGGGCGACCTGGGTGCGCAGCTGTCTGATCGGCTGCTGGATGGGGATCACCCCGGGCGGGCCGACGGCTGCCTCGTTCCTGAGCTACAGCGTGGCCAAGAACATGTCCAAGCATCCCGAACAATTCGGCAAGGGCGCGCTGGACGGCGTGATCGCACCGGAAACGGCGGACCATGCCGCCGGGACCAGCGCCCTGTTGCCCATGCTGACGCTGGGGATTCCGGGTTCGGCCACGGCTGCCGTGATGCTGGGCGGTCTGATGGTCTGGGGCTTGCAGCCTGGGCCGACGCTGTTCGTCGAACAGAAGGACTTCGTCTGGGGGCTGATCGCCAGCATGTATCTGGGCAACGTCGTCGGTCTGATCGTGGTGCTGTCCACCATCCCGCTGTTCACCGCCATTTTGCGGATTCCGTTTTCCATCATCGCGCCCATCATCGTCATCATCTGCGCCATCGGCGCCTACGCCGTGAACCAGTCGCTGTTCGATGTGGGGCTGATGCTGGTATTCGGTGTCTTCGGCTATCTGTTCAAAAAGCTGAACTACCCGATCGCGCCGCTGGTTCTGGCTGCGGTGCTGGGCGACAAGGCGGAAGACGCCTTCCGCCAGTCGATGCTGTTCTCGAACGGCAGCCTGGATATTTTCTGGTCCAACGGTCTGGTTGGCACCATGACGACCGCCGGGATCGCGATGGCATTCCTGCCGGTGATTTCCAAGGGCGTACGGGCCGTGACGGGCCGCTTGAAGGCGGCTGCCTAGCCTGCCTGTGGATGAATCAATTTTTTTGGATGACGAGACGCATGAATCAAGACCAAACCATTGTGGCCCTGACGCTGGGCGACCCGGCCGGCATCGGCCCTGAACTGATCGCCAGATTGCTGTCCCAGCCGGCGGAACTGGGCGCGGACAAGATCGTGCTGGTGGGCGATCCTTGGCTGTGGGAACAAGGGCAGGCCATCGCCGGCGTGCAGGTGCCGACCCGACCGTTGGCATCGCTGGCGCAGGCGCGCCAAGCCCCGTCGGATTTGCCGCTGTTCGTGGCCGTGGACACGGTCAGACCGGAACAGGTCGTGATGGGGCAGGTGGACCGCGCAGGTGGCGCGTCCGTGCTGCAGGTGCTGGATATGTGCATGGACGCCGCCTTGGCGCGCCAGATCGATGCCATCTGCTTCGCTCCCCTGAACAAGCACGCCATGAAACTGGGCGGCCTGCGCCACGAAGACGAACTGCATCACTTCGCCGAATACCTGAAGGTCAGCGGCTATTTCTGCGAGTTCAATACCCTGGACGGCCTGTGGACGGCGCGGGTGTCCTCGCATATCCCGCTGAAGGACGCCACGCAGTACATCACCCGTGACCGTGTGCTGGATGCCGGTCGCCTGATCTACCGCTCGCTGCAGGCAGCGGGCAATGCACAGCCGCGCGTGGCGGTGGCCGCCGTCAACCCGCATGGGGGTGAAGGCGGCACCTGCGGGCGTGAGGAAGTCGACATCATCGCCCCGGCGGTGGCCGAACTGAATGCCGAAGGCATCCCCGTGCAAGGGCCGTATCCGGCGGACACCATTTTCCTGAAGGCGCGCGACGGCCAGTTGGACGCCATCGTGACCATGTATCACGACCAGGGTCAGATCGCCATCAAGCTGATGGGCTTTGAAAAGGGCGTCACCGTGCAGGGCGGCCTGCCCGTGCCGATCACGACCCCGGCCCACGGCACCGCCTACGACATCGCGGGCAAGGGCCGCGCCAATGTCCAGGCCATGCGCAACGCGTTCCTGATCGCCAGCCGCATGGGCGCTTCTTATCGGGTTCAGGCCGACGCCTGAACCCTCACCGACAGACTATCCGCATTTTCCAGACGGAGCTTGAATTGAAGATCAAACACATCCGCGCCCGCGTCTTCGAATGGCAGGGCAAGACCGTGCCGCCGCAGGCGAATTTCTGCACCAATGCCATGGACGCCCTGTGGGACCGTGGCGATTCGATGGGCACGTTCCGTTTTCACGGCTGGACGGTCGTCGAAGTCGAAACCGATGATGGCATCATCGGCCTGGGCAACGTCGCCCTGGCCCCCAGGATCGCCAAACAGATCATCGACCAGTACCTGGCGCCGCTGGTGATCGGCCATGATCCCTTTGACTACGAATACCTGTGGCAGCGCATGTATCGTTCCACCCTGGCCTGGGGCCGCAAGGGCGTGGCGATGGCGGCGATTTCCGCCATCGATATCGCCTTGTGGGACATCATGGGCAAGGCCGTCGGCCGCCCGGTGTTCAAGCTGTTGGGCGGTCGCACCAAGGAAAAGATCCCCTGCTACGCGTCCAAGCTGTACCGCACCGATCTGGACGCCATGCAGGCCGAAGCCCAATCCTATGTGGACCAGGGTTTCACCGCCTTCAAGATGCGTTTCGGCTACGGCCCGAAGGACGGCCCCGCCGGCGTGCGCAAGAACCTGGACAGCGTCCAGGCCGTGCGTGACGTCATCGGCTACGACACCGACCTGATGCTGGAATGCTATATGGGCTGGAACCTGGAATACACCAAGCGCATCCTGCCCAAGCTGGAGATCTTCGAGCCGCGCTGGCTGGAAGAACCCGTGATCGCCGACGACATCGACGGCTATGCGGAACTGAACCAGTACGGCCCCATCCCGATTTCCGGCGGCGAACACGAATTCACCACCTATGGTTTCCGGCAGTTGCTGGACAAGCGCGCGGTGTCGGTCATCCAGTACGACACCAACCGCGTGGGCGGCATCACGGCGGCGCACAAGATCAACGCCCTGGCCGAGGCCTACAGCGTGCCGGTCATCCCGCATGCCGGCCAGATGCATAACTACCACCTGACCATGTCCACGCTGGCGTCCCCCATGTCGGAATATTTCCCCGTGCATGACGTGGAAGTTGGCAACGAGCTGTTCTATTACATCTTCGAGGGCGATCCGGCGCCGGTGAACGGTTTCATCGACCTGGACGAGCACAAGCCCGGCCTGGGTCTGACCCTGTCGGACCGCTATCTGGATCAATTCAACATCATCGAATAGCCAGGCAGGCAAGACAAGGATTCATCATGCGATTGATTCAATTCAAGGACCCCCAGGGGGTCAAGGCCGCGCTGGTCGACGAGACGGACCAGGTCAGCGTGATCGATCTGGTCGGCGGCACGTACGCGCTGGCCATGATGGCGCTGCAGCACCAGGTGCCGCTGAAAAACCTGATCCAGCAACACTTGGGCAACCAGGTGCTGTCCTATCAGGAATTGATCGATGCGCAGCGGCTGCTGCCGCCGTTGACCCATCCGGATGCGGCGCATTGCCTGGTGACCGGCACGGGGCTGACCCATCTGGGCAGCGCCGACACCCGCGCCGCCATGCATGCCAAGCTGGATGCGGACGACGCGAACCTTAGCGATTCCATGCGCATGTTCAAGATGGGGCTGGAAGGCGGGCGGCCTGCGCCGGGTCAGATCGGCGTACAGCCGGAATGGTTCTACAAGGGCGACGGCGATTGCGTCGTGGCGCCGGAATGCGCCTTGCCGGTGCCGGGCTGCGCCCAGGACGCGGGCGAAGAACCCGAACTGGTCGGCCTGTACGTCATTGCGCCCGATGGCACCCCGGTGCGCCTGGGCTTTGCCGTGGGCAATGAGTTTTCCGATCACATCACCGAACGCCACAACTACCTGTGGCTGGCGCACTCCAAGCTGCGCGCCTGCAGTTTCGGCCCGGAAATCCTGATGGGCGACCTGCCCGCCGATCTGCGGGGCGAATCCCGTATCATGCGTGATGACCAAGTCCTGTGGTCCAAACCTTTCGTGACGGGCGAAGCCAATATGGCCCATACCCTGGCGAATCTGGAACACCATCATTTCAAATACGCGGGATTTCGCCGGCCGGGCGACGTGCACGTGCATTTCTTTGGCACGTCCACGCTCAGCTTCGCGGACGGCATCCGCACCCAGGCGGGAGATCGTTTCGAGATTTCCCTGGGCGGCTTTGGCCGCGCCTTGCGCAACCCCATCGGCCAGCAGCCGGCGGATGCGCTGATCACGATTAAGGAGATTCACTGATGCAGTTGACGGGTCATCTTTTGATTGGCGGCCAGGCCGTTCAGGGTACCGGGGTTGCGGCACATTCCGTGAACCCGGCGACCGGCCAGGCGCTGACCCCGGAATGGCTGGGCGCCGATGCGGCCCAGGTGGATCAGGCCGTGCGCCTGGCCCAGGAAGCCTTTCTGGTCTACCGTGACCTGCCCCTGACGGCCCGCGCCGCGTTTCTGGAAACCGCCGCCGCCAAGGTCGAAGGCCTGGGCGATACGCTGATCGATCGCGCCATGCAGGAAACCGGTCTGCCGCAGGCACGCCTGCGCGGCGAGCTGGGCCGTACCGTCAATCAGTTGCGTTTGTTCGCCGACGTGGTGCGGCGCGGCGACTGGCTGGGTGTGCGCATCGAACGCGCGCAGCCGGATCGCAAGCCCATGCCGCGCAGCGACATTCGTCTGCGCCGTATCCCCATCGGCCCGGTGACGGTGTTCGGCGCCAGCAATTTCCCGCTGGCCTTTTCCGTGGCCGGGGGCGATACCGCCGCCGCTTTGGCGGCAGGCTGCCCTGTCGTGGTCAAGGCTCATTCCGCCCATCTGGGCACTTCGGAACTGGTCGGGCGCGCCCTGGCCGCCGCCGTGCAGGAATGCGGCCTGCCGCCCGGCGTGTTTTCCCTGCTGACCGGGCCGGGCAACGAGATTGGCATGCAATTGGTGCGTCATCCCCAGATCAAGGCCGTGGCTTTTACCGGTTCCCGGCAGGGCGGTCTGGCGCTGATGCAAGCCGCCGCCGCACGACCCGAGCCCATCCCTGTCTTTGCGGAAATGAGCAGCGTCAACCCGGTCTTCCTGCTGCCGGGCGCCCTGCAGGCCCGCGCCGAGCAGATGGCGCAGGGTTTCGTGACATCGTTGACGGGCAGCGCCGGTCAGCTGTGCACCAATCCGGGCCTGGTCCTGGGGATCAAGGGGCCGGATTTCGACCGCTTTACGAATGCAGTCGTCGCCCAGACGTCCGCCGCGCCGGCCAGCACCATGCTGACGGCAGGCATCCATCGCGCCTACGAGGCCGGTGTCCAGACGCTGCGCAATCATCCTCAGGTCCGTATCCTGGCCCAAGGGCAGGATGCACAGGGACCGAACCAATGCCAGGCATCGGTCGCCCTGACGTCCGCCGCCGCTTTCCTGGCCGACCCGGAAGGCCTGGGGGCCGAAGTATTCGGCGCCAGCACCGTGCTGATCGAGTGCGCAAGCCTGGACGACATGGTCGCCATCGCCCGCGCCCTGGAAGGCCAACTGACGGCCACCCTGCAAGCGCAGATGCCGGACGACGGCGCCTGGATGCAGGCGCTGCTGCCCGACCTGGAATTGAAGGCCGGTCGTATCCTGGTCAATGGCTTTCCGACCGGTGTCGAGGTCTGCCACAGCATGGTGCATGGCGGCCCCTTTCCGGCGACGTCCGATTCGCGCACCACGTCGGTGGGTACAATGGCGATTGATCGTTTCTTGCGCCCCGTCTGTTATCAGGACGTGCCCCAGGAAATATTGCCCCAGGCCCTGCAGGACGGAAATCCGTGGGGGGTGGCTCAGCGGGAATTCTGATGATGTCTGCGCCAGGCCATGACCTGGCGCAGGATGTTTCCGCCTGATTACAGCCGCCGGCCAGTTGCAGGGATATCGATCCCCGCCGCTGGCCGGTTTGTCTTATGGCCCAAGCAGCCTGAATTGGAGTCTTGCTGATGAAATCCCGCGCCGCCGTCGCCTTCGAGGCCGGCAAACCCCTGCAAGTCGTCGAAATCGACGTCGAACCGCCCCGCAAGGGCGAGGTCCTGGTCAAAATCACCCACACGGGTGTCTGCCACACGGATGCTTTCACCTTAAGCGGCGACGACCCCGAAGGTGTCTTCCCCGCTGTCCTGGGCCATGAAGGCGCCGGCATCGTGGTGGAGGTCGGCGAGGGCGTCACCAGCGTCGTCCCCGGCGATCACGTCATCCCCCTGTACACCGCCGAATGCGGCGAATGCCTGTTCTGCAAGTCCGGCAAGACCAATCTGTGCGTGGCCGTGCGCGCCACCCAGGGCAAGGGCGTCATGCCCGATGGCACCACCCGGTTTTCCTACCAGGGCCAGCCCATCTATCACTATATGGGCTGCTCGACCTTCAGCGAATACACTGTGGTGGCGGAAGTCTCGCTCGCCAAAATCGATCCCCAGGCCAATCCTGAACAGGTCTGCCTGCTGGGTTGCGGCGTCACCACCGGCATCGGCGCCGTGCGCAACACGGCCAAAGTCCAGCCAGGCGACACCGTCGCGGTGTTCGGCCTGGGCGGCATCGGCCTGGCCGTGGTCCAGGGCGCCCGCCAGGCAGGCGCTGGCCGCATCATCGCCGTGGATACCAATCCCGACAAATTCGCCCTGGCGAAAGTCTTTGGCGCGACCGACTGCGTCAACCCCAAGGACCACGCCGACCCCATTCAGCAGGTCATCGTCGGCATGACCGGCTGGGGCGTGGACCACAGCTTCGAGTGCATCGGCAACGTCAACGTCATGCGCGCCGCGCTGGAATCCGCCCATCGGGGCTGGGGCCAGTCCATCATCATCGGCGTGGCGGGCGCGGGCCAGGAAATTTCCACCCGGCCTTTCCAACTGGTCACAGGCCGGTCCTGGCGCGGCACCGCCTTCGGCGGCGTCAAGGGCCGGTCTCAACTGCCCGGCATGGTGCAGGAAGCCATGCGCGGCGACATCGACCTGGAACCTTTCGTCACCCACACCATGGGGCTGGATGACATCAATACGGCCTTTGAGCTGATGCACGAAGGCAAGTCGATCCGATCGGTCGTGCATTACTGATCACTTTTCAAGAGAGGAAAAAACCCTAGTGAATGATGTTTCCCAAGATACTGCTTTGACGCGCGTAGAGCGCCACACCAGCTTTGGCGGCAGCCAGGAAGTCTGGCAACACACATCCGACGTGCTGAATTGCGACATGCGCTTTGGCATCTACCTGCCCGCTGCCGCCCTGCGCGGCGAACCCTGCCCCGTGCTGTACTGGCTATCGGGCCTGACCTGCACGGAACAGAATTTCATCACCAAGGCCGGCGCCCAGGCTTACGCCTCCTTGCACAATGTGATCCTGGTCGTCCCGGACACCAGCCCGCGCGGCGATGACGTGGCCAACGACGCCGCCTATGATCTGGGACAGGGTGCGGGCTTCTACCTGAACGCCACCCAGGCCCCGTGGGCCGCGCATTACCGCATGCAGGATTATGTGGCGACAGAACTGCCTGGTCTGATCGAACGGCATTTCCCGGCGTCTGATGCGCGCAGTATCGCTGGTCATTCCATGGGCGGTCATGGGGCGCTGGTCACGGCCTTGCGTCATCCGGGGCGTTATCGCAGCGTGTCCGCCTTTGCGCCCATCGTCGCGCCGACGCAGGCGCCTTGGGGGCAAAAGGCCTTTGCCGCCTATCTGGGGGACGATGCCGCCACCTGGGCGCAGTGGGATGCGGTCGAATTGATCCGTGCGCTGCCCGCAGATGCCGAGCGCCTGCCTTTGCTGGTGGATCAGGGCCTGGACGATGAATTCCTGGAAGAGCAACTACGCCCTGAATTGCTGGAAGCGGCCTGCCGTGATGCCGGGTATCCGCTGACCTTGCGCAGGCAGGCCGGGCATGACCACAGCTATTACTTCATCGCCAGCCTGATTGGCGATCATGTGGCGTTTCATGCGGCGGCTTTGCGTGGATAAGCCACTGATCCGGCGGATCGCGGTCACGGCCTGTATGGCCTTGGTGGCTTTTTGCGCCCCAGGTGTTTTCGCCGGGGGCGCGGCGCCAGCCGCCGACCTGCATGCCGCGGCCATGCAGGACGATGCGGCGGCGATCAAGACGCTGTTGGCCCAAGGGGCGGCGCTGGAGGCCCGCGACGCCTCGGGGGCGACCCCTTTGCTGGTGGCTGCCAAGGCAAACCGGGTGCTTGCTGCCCAGGCCCTGCTTGACGCCGGCGCCGACGTGAACGCCAAGGACCACATCCAGGACAGCGCCTATCTCTATGCCGGGGCGCGAGGGCATCTGGAGATCCTGAAAATGACCCTGACGCACGGCGCGGATCTGAAGAGCCTCAACCGCTATGGGGGCACCGCCCTGATCCCTGCAGCTGAACGGGGCCATGTCGAGACGGTGCGGGTCCTGATCCAGGCCGGTGTGGCGGTCGATCACGTCAATAACCTGGGCTGGACCGCCTTGCTGGAAGCCATCATCCTGAGCAACGGCGGCGAGCCGCATCAGCGGATCGTGGACTTGCTGCTGCAGGCGGGTGCCGACCCCAATCTGGCCGATGGTCAGGGCGTGACACCGCTGCAGCATGCGCGTGCGCGCGGCTACCGAGACATCGAGGCCTCATTGCTGGCCGCTATCTCTGCAGCAGCCGCGCCATGTCCTCGTAGCTGACAGCCTCTTCACCGAAGTTGAATGTCCCAAGTTCCAGCATTTCGTGGCCGGCACGCAGGAACGCGCCCCATGCTGCCCGGCTGAGGGCACTGCCCACACTGATCCGTTTGACCCCCATGCCGGACAGATCGTCGACCGAAAAATTCATCCCCGGCGATCCCATCAGCACATTGATTGGCAGATCCACCGAGCTGACCACTGCGGTGATGTCTTCCCGAGTCCGCAGTCCCGGCGCATAGAGCACGTCGGCGCCCGCTTCCTGATACGCCTGCAGACGACGGATCGTGTCCTTCAGGTCCGTGCGCCCATGCAGATGGTTTTCCGCCCGGGCGGTCAACGTGAAGGCGTAGGGCAGGGACCGCACCGCCTCGACGGCAGCCTTGACCCGATCCACGGCTTCCGCCAGATCGTAGATCGGAGCGTCATCCCTGCCGGTGGCGTCCTCGATCGAGGCCCCCACCGCCCCCGTCTGCGCCGTCAGCCGGTAGGTTTCCGCGACGCCATCCAAGGTGTCGGCGTAGCCCGCTTCCATGTCCGCGCTGACAGGCAGATCGGTGGCCGCCACCAGTTCCGCCACGTGCGTCAGCATCTGGTCCCGAGTGACATGATAGTCAGACACGCCCAAGGTATAGGCATAGCCCGCGCTGGTGGTAGCCAGGGCCTGGAAGCCCATGCCCGCCAACAGCCGCGCCGTGCCGACGTCCCAGGGATTGGGGATGATGAAGGCGCGGTCTGTGTGATGCAGGGCGCCGAAGGCTTGGGCTTTTTGGGAGAGGGTGGGCATGGGGGTATCTGGGCTGGGGGGTGATGATCTTATTATTGTTCAATGTGTGAAGGGTGTCAGCTATCGATCCTGAACAGTCATGGATCATCTCTGAAAACAGACTGTCGTTGATCTACTGAGTAGGCGTGCGTCCATGAGTGGCATGCGATGTGCCAAGGAGTTCGACCATCCGCGACTCGCATGGGGAGAGGCCATACCCCCGTCGTTGCGAGATCATGAATGTCAGCGGGCCGATGTGCCAGGCGCGGCGCTCAAGTTCGACAAGCTGTCCGCTCGTCAGGTCCTCGCTGACGAGGTGCCGAGGCAGGTGTCCCCAGCCGAGACCGGCCCTGAGAAGATCACGCTTGGCGCCGAGGTCATTGACCAACCACTGGCGTTTGCCGGCGACACCCTGCTGGGTCTTTTCCGCTCCTGGTTGGTTGTCCGTCACGACGATCTGAACATGTCTGCCAAATTCGTCCATCGGGATGGGTTCCCGCATTGCGGCGAGTGGATGGGATGGCGCGGATACCGTCACCATCTCGGCCTCACACAGCCAGTGGCGTTCGATGGCATCCGGGTTCACCTCTGGCACGTTCCCGATCGTGACAGCCAGGGCACATTCCCTTTCCAGCACCAGGTTCTCGCCGCCTTGCATGGTCGTGATCCGCAGGTCGATCACTGCAGTGCTGAACTCCAATTGCAGTGTCCGCAGGCAGTCGATCAGGTGGGCACGCGGGAAGTAGGCATCGATCGCAACTGAAACCTGTGGCGCCCCGGTCCTGGCGATCGAACTGGCACGGTTCTTCATCTCTTCCGTGCGTGAGATCACCGCCCGCGCGTCCGGCAAGAGACTGTGCCCCGCCGCAGTGAGCTGCGCTTTCCGTGTGTTTCGCTCGAACAACTCGACATCAAATGCGCTTTCCAGCGCCTTGATCGCATGGCTGACGGCTGACTGTGCGCGCCGGAGTTTCCGCGCCGCACCGGAAAAACTTCCCTGATCGCATACCGCAACGAATGCACGCAGTTGGTTGATGGTGACGTTATCGAGCATCTATATCTAAACAATAGATTGAATTAATCAATTTTTCGTCAATTGTATTGATGAGTCAAGGAAACTAGACTGATTTCCAGTTTCAACAAAGGACGCCAACCCGGCGACACATCATGAACAGATTGAATGGAAAGAGCGCCGTGATCACCGGCGGCGCAACCGGCATTGGCCTGGCACAAACCTAAGGAGAGCATATGAGCTATGCAATTATTGGCTTCGGCCAGATCGGCCAGGCTCTGGCCAAGGCGTTTGCCCGAAACGGCATCGAGGTATCCATTGCAACTACTCGCGACCCGGAAAGCTTTGCATCCGCTGCGGCTGCGATCGGACCCGGCATCATTCCCAAAACACTGACGGAAGCGGTCAAGGCGGACATCGTCTTTTTGGCTGTCCGCTACGAGTCACACCGGGATGTCGCGAAAGTGCTGCCGACCTGGGAGGGAAAGATCATCATTGACGTGACCAATACCTATGGCGTGTCCCCTGAGGAACTGGAGGGACGGCCATCTTCCAAGCTCGTCGCACAGGCTTTCACGGGAGGAAGATTGGTTAAGGGCTTCAACCATTTGGCTGCTGCCGTCCTTGAGCAAGATCCGGTCGTACAGGGCGGCAGAAGAGTCGTGTTCCTGACGAGCGACGATGAGGGCGCAGCAGCGTCGGTGGCGGTCCTCGCCGAGCAGCTCGGTTTTTCACCCGTCAATCTTGGGAAGCTCGAAGAGGGCGGTGCGCTTGTGCACGCACGGAACAATACCTGGGGGCCGTTAATTTTCCAGGACCTGTTCAAGAAGGCGACGTCAGCCATGTAAGGCCATCCAGCCCGGAGGATAGCCTTTGGCGATATCACGCAGCCCGGGCGAGCCATTATTGCTTCTACCCGCCCTTGTGGCCCCAGCGCTCATTGCGCCAAGTCGCTTGTGCCGCGGCGTTTAGAAACGTCCAGGCAACGAAGCGACTTTTCTTTTGCCCCTGCGTCATGTCCACGGTACGTACCTCCAGCGCGTTAACCTTCCTTAGGGCATACAGCACACTGGGCACATTAGACGCTTTGGATACCAAGGTGCTGAACCAAAGCACTTGACTGCTGATGGTTGCGCTCTCTTCTATCATGTTGCGAATAAAGAGCGCTTCGCCACCCTCGCACCACAGTTCAGTATTTTGTCCGCCAAAATTCAACACGGCGGTTTTTTGCTTTGGCATGGTCTTGCCTAGGCCACGCCATTTACGTTGGGTGCCGCTTAAGGCGTCTTCCTGGGATTGATGGAAGGGGGGGTTGCACAGCGTCAGGTCAAAATAGTCGTTTGCGCTCAGCAAGCCCTGAAAAATATGCTTGTGCGATGTTTGTTGGCGTAATTTGATGGCCGTAGACAAGCCATGATTGGCGTCAATAATGGCTCGCGCAGATGCCAGTGCATGAGCATCGATGTCCGACCCTAAAAACCGCCATCCATATTCAGCATGGCCAATTAAGGGATAGATGGTGTTTGCACCCACACCAATGTCCAGGGCGCGTACTGTAGCGCCCCGAGGAATGATTCCCATATTGTTGCTGGCCAGCAAATCGGCCAGATAGTGCACGTAATCGGCACGACCCGGGATCGGCGGACATAGATAATTTGCAGGAATATCCCAATGCTCGATGCCGTAAAAGGACTTTAATAAGGCGCGATTCAGGGTCTTGACCGCAGTAGGGTCGGCGAAATTGATGCTTTCATCACCATGCGGATTCAAGAAGACGAAAGCGGCCAGTTCGGGCGTGTCTTTGATGAGCGCGTCAAAGTCGTAACGGCCTTGATGGCGGTTGCGTGGATGAAGCTGGGCCGTCTTTCTGGTAGATGTTGGTGATGTGGAAATGGAATTACCTGATGTTTAGGATAAAGCGGTTTGTTAAAGAGAGATATCGCAGCCAGCAGGATCGAGCTTGAATTCGCGGGTCATGGCAAAGGGTTCCTGCACGGTGTGGTTCGCCCGACGAATTGAAATCCTCCGGTAGCCTCCAGCCGCTTCTCTATTTCTCGAGCTTCTTCCCTGCTTTCCGTTGTTTTGAACAGAATATAGCAATTATCGAGCAGATATCGTTGACGGCCTGTCTCGCATTTTAGGTTAAAGCCGTCTGCAGTCCAGAAATAAAGATGTTTGGCTAAGATCGAACGTGTGCTTTTGACATCCGCCGGATTTTCCCAGCTTCCATTGGGACGAAGCGACAGGTATTTTTGTTTCGACTCCTTGTGTTGCCGAAGGCGTCGTCTAAGATTTACGCTGATACCCACCTTCAGTGGGACATTGTCCAAGGTGTAAATGCCATATATGCCAGGGCGCGCAGGGATAGCTTTTTCAATATCTACAAAGCTTGCGCGAGCAAAGTCTTGCATGGTGATCTTTGGATGTGGGGGGCTTGTGCTGGTGCTAGTGGCTGCTTTCGACCCACTGCAGTCATTTGCGAGCGACCGCTTCTGGAAAGAATGGTCAGCTGTGTACTTCAAAACTGATGCTACGCATCAAGCACCAATATGGGATATACAACCAACGTTTCTTGCGCCATGGAACCCGACTCCAAGTAAGGTTGCATAACCATTGTCGTAGTACGGTGGCGGAAATAGGCTATGTGCACTAAGTGCAGTACTGTTACCTAGCCACTCAATTGCGTCTGCCAATTGAATCTCGAGGACTCCCCTGATTTGGCTGCTGTACTCTAGCGGCCGCTGGACCGTATCACCTTTCACTCTCATCAGCAGACCGTGCTGGGCGTGTGGGCGAACAAATATCGATGGAGCCGCAATCCTGAGATCTATGAGCTCGGTGTGTCTCCCAACGAACAAACCTGGGCGCCTCGGGTCAGGAGCTACCGCGTCCGCTGCTATCAGCATGATGTATGCTTTCCCGCTTTTGTCGGTTCTGGGGACTCTGCACTCAAAGTGCAAGTACTCACCACACGGACCCATGGACCTCGCGCTGTGACACGCGAACCAGAGCGCAACCCAAATATTGTCAATCAGATCAATCCAGGTCGTCTTTAGCCCGTAGTGCTGTAGGAGCGCCTCACGTGCATATGCTCCCGTTGACTTAAGCGGGCGAGAGAAACTTGCAACAGCAGAATTTATGCGATTGATTGCGTTTGATGCGCCCTTGTGTGTGGAAATACCTCGAAACGCCGTGGGTGAGAGGGTTTCATATAGCATAGGAGCACCGCGAAAGTACACGAGCTCCGAGTTTTTGCACCCGCAGATGTGCTTCAGGTAACCCGCGGCCTGGATCAGCGCATGTGTATCTCGAACTGGATAGATGAGCTGTCCACAACGGGTAGTTTCCGCTGTGTTCCCTCGGATATTCAGCTTGCTAAGTAGCACACTACTACCCCCCAACGGGCACGATTAGGCATTCCTGATGCCTGACTGATGACGCTCCCTGATCTGTTATTCATTGTGGGCCAATGCTCCGTCTGCCTAGTTTGACGTCAACTTTACTACAGCGTCTGCTTTGGGTACGGAGTTGGAATCGTGCTATGACCACTCTTAGCCGAAACCAGCCATTGGAAATCTCAACACCCCCTCACCCCACCGGCAACATCCCCGGATTCCAGACCACTTCCCAAAGATGCCCATCCGGGTCCTGAAAATACCCCGCATACCCACCCCAGAATGTCTCCTGCGCCGGCTTCACAATCACCGCGCCAGCCGAAGCCGCTTCAGCCATCACCTCGTCCACTTCCCCTCGGGACGACACGTTATGCCCAAGGCTGATTTCCGTGGCGCTGGCCGCTCCCAGCGGCAGGCCCGAATCCTTGGTCAGGCTTTTGCGCGGCCATACCGCCAGCTTCAATCCCGGCTGTAAATCAAAAAACGCCACCGCACCGTCCTCGAACTGTTCGCCGATGATGCCTTCGGTCGCCAGTCCCAATCCGTCCCGGTAGAACGTCAGGGATCGTTGAAGATCATCGACTGCGAGTGTGATGACGCTGATGCGTGGTTTCATGGCTGCTTCGTGGGCTGTTGTTCAAATCGATTCCAATCAAACGCCGGCCCCGGATCGGTTTTCCGGCCCGGCGCGATATGCTCGTGCCCCTGCACGGCCCGGATCGGATGCCGCGCCCGGATTGCCGCCGCCAGCACCGACAGCCGCGCATATTGCGCGTCCGTATACGCCAGGGTGTCTGTGCCTTCCAGCTCGATCCCGATGGAAAAATCGTTGCAGCGCTCCCGGCTTTCAAACGACGATACCCCCGCATGCCAGGCGCGCAGCACGGTTGGCACGAATTGCACGATAGTGCCGTCGCGGCGGATCAGGAAATGGGCGGATACCCGCATGTCGCGGATGTTCTCGAACCAGGGGTTGGCGCTGATGTCCAGCCGGTTCTGAAAGAAATCGATGATGGCGTCGCCCTGGAAGATGCCGGGGGGCAGGCTGATGTTGTGGATCACCAGCAGGTACGGGTCTTCGCCACCGGGACGCAGGTCGTGGTTGGGGGAAGGGCGGCGCAGCACGCCAGGGCCCATCAGGGGCAGCCAGCCGTCCGGCTGGATCGTCAAAGCGGGAGCGCCCGCTGAAGAACCAGCAGACGGACCCGCCCCCGTCACTTCCGCAGCCCCAGGCGCGCGTGTTCGGCGCTGCACCAGGTCTTGCCCTGGCTCATGTAGGCCTCGGAACGCGGCAGAAAGATATGGCAGTGGGCGCAGCGGGTCATGGATTCGGCGGCATCGCGGGACTCAATATCCTGGCGGCGGGACGCCGCCTGTCTGGCGTTGGCCTTTTGATGACTGAGGATGCGTGAAACGAACAGGATGGCCAAGATGATGACCGCCCACAGTAGAAACTTACCCAAGTGTGCCTCTTTGCAGAATGACTTCCAGAACGAAACGGCTGCCGGTATAGGACAGCAACAGGAAGGCGAAACCCGTCAGCGTCCAGCGCAGCGCCGTGCGCCCGCGCCAGCCCTGAATCCGGCGTCCGGCCAGCAGCACCCCGAACGTCAGCCAGGACAGCAGGGTGAAGACGGTCTTGTGGTCCATGGGCAAGGCCTGGTCGCTCAGTTGGAGCGACACGACGATGCCGGTGGCGACGGTCAGGGTCAGAATGATGAAGCCGATGCCGATCAGGCGGAACAGCAGTTGTTCCAGGGTCAGCAGCGGCGGCATGGCGCTCATGGCGCGGGCAATCAGGCCCTGTTCGCCTTCGGACGCGATGGGGCGGTGCAGGTGGCGGTCCAGCACGGTCATCAGCATGGCGTGCAGGGCAGCGACGGTGATCAGTCCATACGCCGTCATAGCGATCAGCAGGTGGACGCGCAGCCAGTCGCTGTTGGCGTGCGGGACCAGATAGCCGTGGGGAAAGAGCGCCGCCAGCAGGCTGATCAGGGTGGCGGCGGGCAGCAACAGCAACAACAAGCTGTCCAGGCGCAACAGGAAATTTTCGATCCAGAAAACGATCATGCCCAGCCACATGGCGGTGGACAAGGCCAGCGCCCAGCTCAGGTGCAGGCCGTTGGGCACGATGACGGCGCCGATCAGGCCGATGCCGTGCAGGGCGATGGCGCCCAGCAGGCAGCTGCGGCCAATGGTGCTGCTGGGGCGAACATCCTGTGCGCGGGCGATGGGCCGCCACAAGGCCATGCCCAGCACGGCGTAGGCCAGCGCGGCAAGCAAGTGAAATACAATGCTGACTGACATAGTCCTGTCGGTGTCCGGCGCACGGCGTGCGCCTCCAAAAGCTTTCATTTTATGCGCTGGCCGACAGATCAACCAGTTTTGTGGAACCGCCATGCTCGATAACCTGACCTCCCGTCTGTCGCGCATCGTCAAGACGATGCGCGGCGAGGCCCGCCTGACCGAGGCGAACACGCAGGAAATGCTGCGCGAGGTCCGCTTGGCCCTGCTGGAAGCTGACGTGTCGCTGCCGGTGGTGCGCGACTTTGTCGGGCGGGTCAAGACCGCCGCCCTGGGGCAGGATGTGGTCGACAGCCTGAACCCTGGCCAGGCTCTGGTCGGGATCGTCCATAAGGAACTGACCGCCCTGATGGGCGGCGATCTGGGGGGCGAGGCCGGCGAACTGTCGCTGGCGGCCCAGCCGCCCGCCGTGATCCTGATGGCCGGCCTGCAGGGCGCGGGCAAGACCACCACCACCGGCAAACTGGCCAAATGGCTGTCCGAGGGCAACCACGTCCAGCATGGGCGCAAGACGGGCCGCAAAAAGGTGCTGGTCGTCAGCGCCGACGTCTATCGCCCTGCCGCCATCGATCAGCTGAAGACCGTGGCGGCCCAGGTGGGCGTCGATTTTCTGCCCACAGAAACCACGCAGAAACCGCAGGACATCGCCCGCGACGCCCTGGATCACGCCCGCCGCCATCACTACGATGTGCTGATCGTCGATACGGCAGGCCGTCTGGGCATCGATCAGGCCATGATGGACGAGATCCGGGCGCTGCACGAACTGCTGGACCCCATCGAAACCCTGTTTGTGGTCGATGCCATGCAGGGGCAGGATGCGGTCAACGTGGCGCGCGCGTTTTCTGACGCTTTGCCCTTGACCGGCGTGGTGATGACCAAGCTGGACGGCGACGCGCGGGGCGGCGCGGCCTTGTCGGTGCGTCAGATCACCGGCAAGCCGCTGAAATTCGTCGGCATGTCCGAAAAGCTGGATGGTCTGGAGCCATTCCATCCGGAACGCATGGCCCAGCGCATTCTGGGCATGGGCGACATCGTGTCGCTGGTCGAACAGGCGCAGAAAAACATCGACGTCGCCGAGGCCCAGAAGCTGGCGGCGCGGCTGAAATCCGGCGACCGTTTCGATCTGAACGATTTCCGCGACCAGTTGCAGCAGGTGAAAAAACTGGGGGACATGGGGTCGCTCTTGGAAAAGCTGCCGGCGCAGTTCGCCCAGGCGGCATCCCAGGTGCAGGGCGGCCAGGCGGAAAAGCAGCTGGCCCGCACCGAAGGCATCTTGAATTCCATGACGGCGCTGGAACGCGCCAAGCCCGAATTGATCAAGGCATCGCGCAAACGCCGCATCGCGGCAGGTTCCGGCGTGCCGGTTCAGGAAGTCAACCGTCTGCTCAAGCAATTCGAACAGATGCAGGGCATGATGAAGCAGATGAAAAAGGGCGGCATGGCAAAAATGATGCGCGCCATGGGCGGGCTGAAGGGCCTGGGCGGAATGGGGCGGGGCGGTTTCCGCTGATCAGGCCCGCCCCTGATCAGGTCTGGGACTGCAGATAGTTTTCCAGACCGATTTGTTCGATCAGGCCGATCTGCTTTTCCAGCCAGTAGGCGTGATCGGATTCGGTGTCGATCAGCTGTTGCAGCAGCAGGTCGCGGCTGACGAAATCCGCGTGCTTTTCGCACAGCGCGATGCCCTCGCGCAAGGATGCGCGCACTTCGTATTCCAGATCCAGATCGGCGCGCAGCATGCCTGGCACGTCCGTGCCGGGCGTAAACGCGCTGGGCCGCATGTCGGGTTCGCCTTCCAGCATCAGGATGCGTTGCAGCAGGCTGTCGGCGTGCTGGGTTTCTTCCTGCATTTCGTGGTCGTTGCGCTCGAACAGCTTGCTCAGGCCCAGATCCTGGTAGCGCCGGGAATGGATGAAATATTGATCCCGCGCAGCGAGCTCATCGCGCAGTTGCCGTGTCAGGTAGGCGAGGACTTCGGGGTGGCCTTTCATGGTGCGTCTCGGAATAGGGGATGCCCACAGTATGCCATGAGGGCGGTGTTACCCGCCCCCCACCGCCACCACGATTTCCAGGCGGTCGCCGTTGGCCAGGCTGGTCTGGCCGTGCTGGCTGCGTGGCACGATGTCGCCGTTGCGTTCTATGGCGATGCGTTTGTCCTGGTAGCCCAGGTGAACGATCAGGTCTTGCACGGTCTGCACCTGGTCCAGGTGGGTTTCGTGGCCGTTCAGATGGATGGTCAGGCTCATGGCATGGTCTCCTTCAGGCGAATTGATCCGTGGCGGCCAGCAGCTGCTTCAGGATGCCGGGTTCGTCAAAGGCGTGGCCCGCATCCGGGATCATGTGGAATTCTGCCTTGGGCCAGGCCTTGTGCAGATCCCAGGCGGATCTGGCCGGGGTGCAGGCGTCATAGCGGCCCTGCACGATCACGCCGGGAATGTCCGCCAGCTTATGTGCGTCGCGCAGCAACTGGCCTTCTTCCATGAAGCCCTTGTTCACGAAATAGTGATTTTCGATGCGGGCGAAGGCCAGCGCCGACTGGTCGCTGGAGTGGGCTTGCTGATGCTGGGGATTGGGCAGCAGGGTGATGGTGTGGCTTTCCCATTGCGTCCAGGCATGCGCCGCCTGCAGTTGCGCCTGCGGGTCGTCGCCCGTCAGGCGGCGGTGGTAGGCTGCGATCAGATCGCCGCGTTCGGCTTCCGGGATGGGGGCCAGATAACCTTCCCAGATATCGGGAAACAGCCAGGATGCGCCTTCCTGGTAGAACCAGCGCAGTTCCGCCTGGCGCAGCAGGAAGATCCCGCGCACGATCAGGGCGCGCACCCGGTCGGGATGGGTTTCGGCATAGGCCAGGGCCAGCGTGGATCCCCAGGACCCGCCAAACACTACCATTGCCTCGGTCTTCAGGACCTCGGTGCGCAGCCGTTCGATGTCGGCGACCAGATCCCAGGTCGTGTTGTGTTCCAGGCAGGCCGAGGGCGTGGATCGACCGCAGCCGCGCTGATCGAACAACAGGATGTTGTAGCGGCTGGGGTCAAAGACGCGGCGATGCGTCACGGAACACCCCGCGCCCGGCCCGCCATGCAGGAAGACCACCGGCGTGCCTTGTGGATTGCCGCACAGTTCCCAGTACACGCGATGGCCGTGGCCCGCTTCCAGCATGCCTTGATCGTAGGGTTCGATTTCCGGATACATCAGTCTGCCTTTGTGTTGCTTGCGGCGTCGGCCTGCGGGCGCCGCGTGAAGATCAGATCCCACACCCCGTGACCCAGGCGCAGCCCCCGGTTCTCGAATTTCGTCAGGGGCCGATAATCGGGGCGGGGCGCGTAGTTTGCGCAGGTATTGCTTAGCTTGGGGTCTGCCGACAGCACGTCCAGCATTTGCTGGGCATAGTGTTCCCAATCGGTGGCGCAGTGGATGTAGGCGCCCGGCGCCAGGCGGCTGACCAGCAGCTCGATGAACGCCGGCTGGATCAGGCGGCGCTTGTGGTGGCGTTTTTTCGGCCAGGGATCGGGGAAATAGATATGCGCGCCAGCCAGCGACCCCGGCGCGATCATGTCGCGCAGTACTTCAACCGCGTCATGCTGAATGATGCGGATGTTGTCCAGTTCGTGTTCGTGGATGCGTTTCAGCAACGCGCCCACGCCCGCGTTGAAGACTTCCACCCCCAGGAAATTGTCGCCGGGCCGCGCCTGGGCGATCTGCTGGGTGGTTTCGCCCATGCCGAAGCCGATTTCCAGAATCGTGGGCGCCGAACGGCCAAAGGCGGCAGCCAGGTCCAGCGGCGTGTTCTGGTAGCGGATCGACCAGCGCGGCAGCCATTCCGCGATCGCTTGTTCCTGGCTGGGCGTGATGTGGGCGCGGCGGTGGACGAAGCTGCGGATATGCGTGCTGCCCGAAGGCGTCTGGGCCGTGACGATGGGAGGGGGGGGCTTTGGGAGATTCAAAATGCTGTAAAATGCAGGGCTTCAGGGATTTTCGTGGTCTTCAATTTTACCCATAAATCCTTGTGCATCAATCGATTGCATCGATTGCGGGTGTAGTTTAATGGTAAAACTGAAGCTTCCCAAGCTTCCGTCGTGGGTTCGATTCCCATCACCCGCTCCAGGACTCGCAAAGACCCGGCCTTCCGTTCGGGTCTTTTGTTTTTAGGCCTGCGAACGCACATCGCACCTGGGTCGACCCAACACACCGTGGCGGAAGCCGCCGGCGCCTCATTCTTCCAGCAAGGCCTCGAACCGCGCAGCCAGATGGTCCAGTAAAGCGCGCACGGCGGGCAGCTGGCCGCGCCGGGATGCATAGACGGCATGAATGATTTCTGACCGGGGCGCCCAGCTTGGCAGCACCCGCACCAGTGCGCCGCTGCGTAGAAATTCCTGCACGAACATAGTCGGCAATTGCACGACACCCGCATCCAGCAGCGCGGCGTCGCACAGCGCCTGCATGGATTGCGTGACCAGCTTGGGCTGATGGCGGACTTCGGTGCGGGTGGCGTCGGGGCCGTGCAGCACCCAGCGGTGGGTTTCCTGCGGCACCCCCATGTCCAGGCTGGGCCAGCCGGCCAGGTCCATTGGCCCGGCAGGGGCGCCCATGCGCTGCAGCAAGGCGGGGCTGGCCACCAGGCACTGTTTGCGTTCGGCCAGGATGCGCAGGACCAGATCGCTGTCCTGCAATGGCGGCGGGCGTACGCGGATCGCCATGTCCAGGCCTTCCCCCACCACGTCCACGCGGCGGTTGGTTTCGTCCACCTGCAATTCAACCTGAGGGTATTGCTGCATGAATTCGCCCAGGAAACCGCCGACACGCGCAGCCAGCAGGGCGACCGGGCAGCTCAGGCGGACCACGCCGCAGGGTTCGGCATGCGCGAGCGCGGCGGATTCCTCTGCGGCCTCGGCCTCGATCAGCATGGCGCGGCAGTGCTCGTAATAGCGTTTGCCGACCTCGGTCACGGAAAAGCTGCGCGTGGAACGCAGCAATAGCCGTGTTCCCAGGCGTTCTTCCAGCAAGGCTACGCGGCGGCTGAGCTTGGATTTGGGAATACCCAGAGCGCGGCCTGCCGGTGCGAATCCGCCGTGTTCCACGACCTTGGCGTAGTAGTACAGCTCATTCAGATCAGGCAGTTTCATAGTTTCAAATATAGAACACTAAGAGTGAATTTTAGGGTCTACACAGATTATCGTTCCAAAATCATAATCACACTATGTTCAAAACCGGCTGCGGACTCCAAGACCCAGCCCCATCGCAAGGAGAAAGACCATGCTCAAGAAAATCCTCGGTGTATACGAAGCGCCGCGCCCGCATTGGGTGGGCGACGGCTTCCCCGTGCGTTCGCTATTCAGCTACGACAACCACGGCCAGGCGCTGAGCCCCTTTTTGCTGCTGGATCATGCGGGTCCCCAAAACTTCACGCCTACAGGGGCGCGACGTGGCGTGGGCGAGCACCCGCACCGGGGGTTCGAGACCGTGACCATCATCTACGAGGGCGAAGTGGCGCACCGTGATTCCACGGGCGCGGGCGGCACCATCGGCCCCGGCGATGTCCAGTGGATGACGGCGGCCTCGGGCATTCTGCACGAGGAATATCACTCCGAAGCCTTCGCCAAGCGCGGCGGCCCGCTGGAGATGGTGCAGCTGTGGGTCAATCTGCCGGCCCGGGACAAGATGTCCGCTCCCGGTTACCAGACCCTGCTGAATGCCGATATCCCGCAGATCGACCTGCCCGACGGCGCCGGTCATTTGCGCGTCATTGCCGGGAACTATGGCGGCAGCCGCGGTCCTGCCCGGACGTTCACGCCGATCGATGTCTGGGACGTGCGGCTGCGGACCGGCGCCGCGACCGAGCTGCCGGCCCGTCCAGGCCATACCCTGGCGCTGGTGGTCTTGCACGGCACGGTGCTGATCAACGGGCAGGAAGTCGTGCGCGCCGGCCAGCTGGTGCACATGGACCGCGAGGCCGACGCGGTGCACCTGGAGGCCAACAACGAGGCCACGCTGTTGTGGCTGTCGGGCGAGCCGATCGATGAGCCTGTCGTGGGCTATGGGCCGTTCGTCATGAACAGCGAAGCGGAAATCCGGCAGGCGCTGGACGACTTCCGCAGCGGCAACTTCGGGCGCATTCCGGTAGTCGAGGCCGCGACGGCCCGCTGACCGTCCCGCCCGCCGCCCCGGCGGGCGGGACAGGGGATGCGGTACGCTTGAGCCTGTCTCAGCGTCCGTTGAACCCATGCAAGGCGATCTTTTCGGGGAAACCCTTCCGCCGGTGCTGGCCGATCAGTCGGTCAGCACCACCTCTCATGAGCAGCCGGCGTCCTCGGTCCGTCGCCGCAAGGCCAAGGTGCGCCCTGCGCCGGCTGCCGAGTCCTGGCGCGAACTGGCGCAGCAGCTTTCGGCGCAGGTGCGTGTCGGGGCCTCCACCTGGTCCTACCCAGGCTGGGATGGCCTGGTCTGGGATGGCGACTACGACCCAAGCACTTTGTCCAAGCATGGGCTTGAGGCCTACCACCAGCATCCGCTGCTGCGCACGATCTGCGTCGACCGCAGCTTCTGGCGCCCGCTGACGGCCAGCCAGTATGCCGCGTATGCGGGCCAGGTCGACGAGGACTTTCGTTTCGTCGTGAAGTGTCCGGCTCTCGTCACCGACGCTCAGGTGCGCGGCGAGGAAGGCAAGGCGCTGAAGGCCAATCCGGATTTTCTCGATGCGCAACTGGCCGTCGAGCGTTTCGTGCAGCCGGCGCTGGATGGCCTGGGCGCCAAACTGGGCGTACTCGTTTTCCAGTTGAGTCCGCTGCCTTGGAACTGGCTCGGTCGCCCCCTGGCGCTGTGGGAAAGACTGGACCAGATGCTGGCCGCCGTCCGGCAGGCCTTGTCCGCACAGGCCGCTGTGATTGTCGCCGTGGAGGTCCGGGACCCTGAGCTCTTGGGCCAGGCGCTGGTCGATGTGCTCCGGGCGCATGACGCTACCTTCTGTCTGGGCTTGCATGCCAAAATGCCGCCGATTCAAGAGCAACTGCCCCTGCTGCGCGCCCTATGGCCTGGCCCGCTGGTGTGTCGGTGGAGCCTGAATCGCATCTTTGGCGCTTATGGCTACGCCGATGCGCAGAAGCAGCACGCCCCGTTCAATGCCATCGTCAACGAAGACCTTCACACCCGCGCCGTGCTGGCGCGCGCCATGCGCGGCATCGCGGGCGCGGGTCAGCCCGTCTATGTGACCGTCAGCAACGATGCCGAGGGTTGCGCGCCGATCTCTATCCAGAGGCTCGCCCAGGCGACGGTCGAGGACTGAGCCGGCCCGGTCCCGCGCGGCGGATCGCTGGCGTGATCTTCAGAAACCCAGCGTGATGGCAGCGCCGCCCGTCAGCATGCCCAGGATCGCAATGCCCAGGATGATCACGGTCAAATCCCGACGTCGGAATGACTTGGCGACCATGGCCAGCGAAGGCAGGCTGACGGGCGGCAGCGTGACGAGCAATGCGGCGGCCGGCCCGGTCGCCACGCCCAGCGCCAGCATGGTCTGGACGATAGGGACTTCGCCGGCGGTCGGGATGACGAACAGCAGGCCGACGATGGCGGCGCCGGCGATCCACAGCAGACTGTTGTCGATGCTCATGTCCAGCACGGGAAACAGCCAGGCGCGGACGGCGCCCAGCAGCAGCACCAGAATCAGATATTCCGGCAGCAAGCGCAGCGCCATGCCGGTGAAAGACTGCACCCAGCGCCGCAGGATGGACCCTGCTCCCAGGGACGCCTGGTCGGGCATCGCGGCAGTAGGCAGGTCAGAGACGTCGGCCAGGGCGTCGCCGCGGTTCAGACGGTTCACCAGCCAGCCTAGTCCCAGCACCATCGCCAGTCCCGCGACCAGCCGCAGCCCCGCCCAGTGCCAGCCCAGCACGAAACCCATGAACACCAGGGTAGCCGGGTTGAGCATGGTGTTGCCCAGCCAGTAAGCGATCGTGCTGCCGGGCGCGGCGCGGCAGTCCCTCAGCCCGTTCACAACGGGGGCGGAGCAGCAGGTGCACATCATGCTGGGGATGGATAGCAGACTGCCCGTCAGAACGCTGCCGGCGCCAAAGCCGCCTAACCAGCGCTGAATCCAGGGGGATGGCAGCAGGGCTTGCAGGCCCGAACCCAGCAGCAAGCCCAGCATCATGGCCTTCCAGATCGCCTTTCCGTAGGCGACGGCGTAGTCCAGCGCGGCCTGCAGCGAGGGCGCAGGCACCATTCCATCGCTGCCGTTCAGAATGGAATTGCCGATGGAGCCGGTCTGTTCAGCGATGAAGACACGGTCGTAGTAGGGCGACCACTTCACGTAGTACAAGCCGACGAGTGCGATCAGGGCGAATAGACAGAATCCCCAGAGGGGATAGCGATGGTGTTGCGAGGATGCTGGATTCATAGGGCGTCATGATAAACCCTGACGCTGTTACCATGACCCTTCCATATCCGAATGTGACTTTGATATGAAAAGCACGTTTGCAATATCCGCGCTGGCCCTGCTGCTGGGGGCCTGTGCCCAGACGCCCGCTCCCGAAACCGCATCGTCAGGAACGTCGGCAACCATGATCACCCCTCAGGACCACGCGCAGGATCAGGATATCCTGATCGCCCACACTTGGCGCCTGGTCGCCGCCACCGACCGTGCGGGGCAGCCCATCGAGGCCCTGCGTCTGGGGGTGGGGCGCCCATTGGAACTGAGCTTCTCGGCATCCAGTCTGCATATCGCCGGCGGTTGCAACCAGCAGTTCGGGGGCTATGCGCTGGCATCGGGCGTCTTGAACGTCACGGGTCTGGCGGGCACCATGAAGGCATGTTCGCCGGACCTGATGCAATTGGATGCCGCCGTTGCGACGCACCTGAAGGGCAGCCTGCAGGTCCGCCTGGAAGGCACGACCGACGCCAGGCAGCTCAGTTTGCTGAATGCCTCGGGCGACAGGCTGACCTTTGCGGGGCAGATGACCCCCGAAGCACGCTATGGCGCCGGCCAGGTAATGTTTCTGGAAGTCGCGCCCGATTCGGTCGCCTGCAGTCATCCCCTGATGCCGGACCACCGCTGCCTGCAGGTACGCGAGCGTCGCTACGACGCGTCGGGCATCCTGTTGCCGCCGCAGAGTGATTGGCGCCCGCTCTATCAGCAGATCGAAGGGTATGCGCACCAGGAAGGCGAGCGCGCGATCGTGCGGGTAAAACGCTATACCGACAAGCATCCGCCGGCAGACGCCTCCGCGCACATCTACCGGCTGGATCTGCTGGTGCATCGAGGCGGCTAGCGCACGGCATTCAGTGGCGCAGCAAGCGCAACCCATTGCCCACCACGAGCAGGCTGGCGCCCACGTCGGCGAACACGGCCATCCACATGGTGCCTGCGCCGGCGATCGTCAGCACCAGGAAGATAGCCTTGATGCCCAGCGCCAGGGCGATGTTCTGGACCAGAATCCTGTGGGTGGCTCGCGACAGGCCGATGAACCAGGGGATCTTGCGCAGATCGTCGTCCATCAGGGCGACGTCGGCGGTTTCAATCGCCGTGTCGGTGCCCATGGCGCCCATGGCGAAACCAATGTCTGCGCGGGCCAGCGCGGGAGCGTCATTGATGCCGTCGCCCACCATGCCGACGCCGCTGCCTTGCGCGAGCAGTTGATCCACTGCGCGTAGCTTGTCCTCAGGCAGCAAATTGCCTGCGGCGCGGTCGATGCCGACCTGTGCGGCAATCGCGGTCGCCGTGTGTGGATTGTCGCCCGACAGCATGAGGGTGCGCACGCCTTGCGCATGCAGGGCGCTGATGGCCGCCGCGCTCTCGGGCTTGACGGTGTCGGCCACCGCATACAGGGACAGGACCCGCTGTTCGTCGGCCAGCAGGACGACCGTCTTGCCCGTTTGTTCCAGGGCTTCCAGTTGCGCTTCCAGCGCGGCGGAACACAAACCCTGTTCGTGGATCAGGCGGTGATTGCCCAGCACGTAGTCCACACCGTCGATCCGACCGTGCGTGCCGCGTCCGGCCAGCGCTTCGAAATTCTGGATCGCGTCGGCGGGGGGGGTGTTCAGGCCCTGGGCCACCGCGCGGGACACCGGGTGGTCGGACTGACCGGCCAGGGCGCTGGCCAGCGCGTGGCAGGTTTCCGCCGGGACGGAGCCTAGTGCCCGTGATTCGGTCAGCACCGGGCGGCCCTGGGTCAGGGTGCCGGTCTTGTCCAGTGCGATCCAGGCCAGTTTCCGGCCTTGTTCCAGGTAGATGCCGCCCTTGACCAGCACCCCGTGGCGGGCCGCTGCGGCCAGGCCGCTGACGATGGTGACGGGGGTGGAAATGACCAGGGCGCAGGGGCAGGCGATCACCAGCAGGACTAGCGCCTTGTAGGTCCATTCATACCAGCCGCCCATGCCCAGCAGGGGCGGCACGATGGCGATGGCCAGGGCCAGCAGAACCACTAGCGGCGTGTAGTACCGGGCGAAGCGGTCGACGAAGCGCTGAGACGGCGCGCGCGAGGCCTGGGCCGATTCAATGGCGCGGATGATGCGCGCCAGGGTGGTGTCGCCTGCGGCGGCCAGCACCCGGTATTCCAGCGCGCCGGCCCCCGTGATGGTCCCCGCGTACACCGGGTCGCCGGGAGCCTTGTCCACGGGCAGGCTCTCGCCTGTAATGGGGGATTGATCCACCGCGGAGCGCCCGGACTCGACCTGGCCGTCCAGGGCGATGCGCTCGCCGGGACGGGTGCGCACCAGTGCGCCCGCCGGCACGTCACGCGCAGGAATATCCTGCCAGCTGCCGTCCGCTTGCTGCACCGTGGCGCGTTCCGGTGCCAGTTTCATCAGGTTCTGGACGGCCTGGCGGGCGCGATCCAGAGATCGGGCTTCGATGCGTTCGGCCAGGGTGAACAGCACCATCACCATGGCGGCTTCGGCCCATTGTCCCAGGACCAGGGCGCCGGTGACGGCGATGCTCATCAAGGCGTTGATGTTCAATTGACCGTGACGCAGCGCGGTCCAGCCCTTGCGATAGGTGCCCAGGCCGCAGCTCAGGATGGCAGCGACCGCCAGCATGGCGGAGACCGCCCAGGGCGCATCGAACCAGTGCGCGAGTTCGGCGGCCAGGGCGGCGGCGCCGGCGGCGGCCAGCGGCCACCAGGGGGCGGCAGCGGGCAGCGGTTCGGCGGTGGGCGGGGCGGTTTCATCGACCGGTTCGGGGACAAACCCCAGGTTGCGGATGGCGGTCAGGATGGCGTCCAGGGCATCGTGCGCATGGGTGACGGTCAGCACGCGCCGCATCAGATCGAATTCCAGATCCTGGACGACCGGCAGGGCGCCCAGGGCCTTGCGGATCAGGGCTTCTTCCGTCGGGCAGTCCATCTGCCGAATGCGAACCAGGGTGCGTCGGCCCGAGCCGTCGGCGACGATGGTCGTCGGCCAGGCACCAGGATCGTCCATCGCAGCCGATCCCGGTGCCGAGCGGGGGGCCGTGCCATGATCATGACCGTGGCAGCAGCCGGCGTGTTCTGTGGCGGCGCCGGCAGGCGGGGGGACGTGGGAATGGGACGCGGAGTGCTTGTCGTGGGGCATGGCAGTTTCCGAAACTGTGTTTTATGATGGCATTGGACACCTTGAAGTCACTACAAGGTCAAGCCCCCGGAGGTACCCCTATGAAAATCGGTGAACTGGCCCGCGCCGCGCGTTGTTCCACAGAGACCATTCGTTTTTACGAAAAAGCCGGACTGCTGCCCGAGCCGGTGCGCAACGCCAGCAGCAATTACCGGCAATACGGCGCATCGCACCTGGAACGTTTGCGTTTTATCCGTAACTGTCGTGGCCTGGACATGGCCCATGACGAAATCCGGGCCTTGTTGGGCATGGTGGATCATCCGGACCAGGACTGCGGTTCCATCAATCACTTGCTGGACGAGCATATCCATCATGTGGACATCCGTCTGCGCGAACTCCAGGACCTGCGCGGTCAGTTGCTGGATTTGCGGGAACAGTGCCAGACGGCTCAGGCGGTCGATACCTGCGGGATTGTCCAGGGGCTGGCTCACATGGACACGGCAAGCGGCCCTTTGCGGGAAACCCACATCGGGTAAGGGCGGCGCAGCGATCTGATCAGACTGGATCGAAATGCGTCATCACGTCCAGGACCGGCAGATCCGCCATCACCCGTTCGCGGGCGGCGACGGCAATCGCATGGCCTTCGATGATGGTCAGTCGGCCATCCATTTCGATGTCGACTTCCACCCAGACCATATCACCCATTTTTCGGGTGCGCAGATCGTGGATGCCGCGCACGCCCGGCGTGGACAGAATGCGGTCGCGAATGGCCTGTTCGGTGTCGTCATCGACGGCTCGGTCCACCAGATCGTTGAATGCCTGCCAGGCAAATTTCCAACCCATGCGGATGATCATCAGGCCCACGATCAGCGCGGCCAGCGGATCGGCCAGCGGCAGGCCCGCCAGGTTGGCGCCAATCCCCAGCGCCACCACCAGGGATGAGGCGGCGTCCGAGCGCGCATGCCAGGCGTTGGCGACCAGCATCGTGGACCTCACCCGGTGCGCCACGCGCAGCAGGTAGCGAAACAGCAGTTCCTTCGATAGCAGGGCCAGCAGGGCCACGTAGAAGGCGGCGGGGTGGACCATGGGAATCAGGTCCGGGGTCTGCAGGCGTTCGAAACTGCGCCAGAGCATGCCCAGGCCGACAATGGCCAGCAGCAGGCCGATGCCTAGCGTTGCGGCGGTTTCGAAGCGCAGGTGTCCGTAGGGGTGATCGGCATCCGGGCCTTTTGAACTGTGCTTGTTGGCAAACAGCACGATGCCGTCGGAGACCAGGTCCGACAGGGAATGGATGGCGTCGGCCACCAGGGCTTGGGAATGCGCGAACACGCCGATCACCAGTTGGGCGGCGGTCAGCAGCAGGTTGACCCAGACGCTGACCCAGGTGCTGCGGCGAGCGGCGGTCTGGCGCTCGGGCGTATCGGGAAGGTGAGTATCGGACAGGGGAGACATGCCCAGCAGTATACGAGGGGATGGGGTTCAAAGGCCTAGTACACCGATACCCCTGTCAGTTATGCGGCATTGCGGGCGCGCCGCGCCCCCCGTCTTAGTGGATCCGCATGCCGGGCTGAGCGCCGTCCCAGGGTTCCAGCACATAGATGCCGGGCTGGGCCTTTTCATCCGCGTGACTGGCGGCCAGCACCATGCCTTCCGAGACGCCGAAACGCATCTTGCGCGGCGCCAGATTGGCCGCCAGCACGGTCAGTTTGCCGGTCAGGTCTTCGGGCTTGTACATGGACTTGATACCGGAAAATACCTGGCGCAGCCGACCTTCGCCCGCGTCCAGGGATAAGCGCAGCAGCTTGTCCGAGCCCTCGACCTCGGCGCATTCCACGATGCGGGCGATGCGCAGATCGATACGGGCGAAATCCTTGATGTCGATGATGTCGGCGATGGGTTCGCCGCCGGGGATGACGGCGGCTTCTTGGGGCGGCTCGAACAGCGCGTCCAGCAAGGCCGGGTCGACGCGCTGCATCAGGTGTTTGAAGGTGTTGATATTGGCGGGCAGATCATCCGCATCCGCCCAGACGTAGGACTGCGGGCGTCCAAACAGTTCCTGGGCGACGCGCTGCGTCAGCGCCGGCAGAACCGGGGACAGCATGACCGACAGAGACTGGAAGCCCGCCAAGGCACGGGAACAGATGTCCTGCAGGGCTGCTTTTTGTGCGGGATCGGCCTGGGCGATGCCCTTGGCCAGCACCCAGGGCTGGGCGGCGTCAAAGGCCTGATTGATCTTGTCGGCCAGAGCCATGATGCGGCGGATGGCGCGACCGTATTCGCGGGCCTCGAAATCGGCTTGCACCTCGGTGGCGCAGGCGCGCAGTTCGGTGCGCAGGGCGTCCGTGTCGCCGGTGTAAGCCAGGGCGCCATCGAAATGACGAGTGATGAAGGTGGCTGCCCGGCTGGCGATGTTGACGTATTTGCCGATCAGGTCGCTGTTGACCCGGGCGATGAAGTCATCCGGGTTGAAATCCAGGTCTTCGACGTGCGCGTTCAGCTTGGCGGCGATGTAGTAGCGCAGCCATTCGGCATCCATGCCGATATCCAGGTAGCGCAGCGGGGAAATGCCCGTGCCCCGGCTTTTCGACATTTTTTCGCCGCTGACGGTGATGAAGCCGTGCACGTGCAGCAGGTCGGGGACTTTGCGCCCGGAAAATTTCAGCATGGCGGGCCAGAACAGCGCATGGAAATAGACGATGTCCTTGCCGATGAAGTGCACCTGTTCGGTATCGCCGTCCGGCGCCAGCAAGGTGTCGTAATCCAACCCTTGCGCCTGGCAGTAGGCCTTCAGGGACGCCAGGTAGCCCACCGGTGCATCCAGCCAGACGTAGAAATATTTGCCCGGCGCATCCGGAATGGGAATGCCGAAATAGGGTTCATCGCGAGAAATGTCCCAGTCGGCCAGATTGGCCTCGGCCCCTTCGTTCGTGCCCAGCCATTCACGGGTCTTGCCCAGGACTTCCGGCTGCAGTCGGGGCGTGCCGTCGGTGCGTCGGCCATTGGTCCATTCCTGCAAAAAAGCCACGCAGCGCGGATCGGACAAACGGAAGAAAAAATGTTCGGAACTGCGCAGCACGGGCCGCGCCTTGGTCAGGGTCGAATAGGGGTCGATCAGCTCGGTCGGGTTGTACACGGCGCCGCAGACCTCGCAAGAATCGCCGTACTGGTCCTTGGCGTGGCAGCGCGGGCATTCGCCCTTGATGTAGCGGTCGGGCAGGAACATGCCCTTGACCGGGTCGTAGAACTGTTCGATTTCGCGGCTGTCGATGAAACCGGCGGCCTTCAGGGCGCGATAGATGTCCTGGGACAGTTCGACGTTCTCCGGCGTGTCCGTGCTGTGCCAGTGGTCAAAGCGGATGTGGAAGCCGTTCAGGTATTTCGGCCGTTCGCTGGCGTAGCGGGCGACCAGCGCCTGGGGCGTGATGCCTTCGGCCTCTGCCTTGAGCATGATGGGCGCGCCGTGGGCGTCGTCCGCGCCCACGAAATGCACGGTATGGCCCGCCATGCGCATCGCCCGTACCCAGGTGTCGGCCTGGATGTATTCCATGATGTGGCCGATGTGAAAGGACCCGTTGGCGTAGGGCAGGGCGGTGGTGACAAAAATCGTGCGCGGCATGAGGGGCGGGCGGAAGGTCGAAAAGTATTGATTCTAGCAGTCCAGCCAGGGGCGACGCCTGGGACGGCCCCGGCCCTGCCTGTTGGATGGCGCAGTCCGGGGATGCCAGCCCGATCAGGGGATTTCGCGCATCTCGATGTCGGTGACGTCCTGGCGGCGGGCCGGGTCGGCTCCGCGAGTCCAGGGGCCTGGGCGCGTCGGCATGGTCGGGCGGCGACGTTCGGCCCAGTAGGCCTTGACGCCGAAGGGACGGCCTTGCAGGCGGGCCACGATGTACAGGATGCCGATGGCCAGAATCGTCGAGGCCATGAAGACGAAAGCCATGATCAGGCCGAAAAAGGCCAGGATCAGAAATAGGGCGGCGCGCAGGATTCGTTGGATGATGTTCATAAGTCTGAGACCTGTAGGGCCGGAAAAGGTTGCATGCTGTGATACGGCGTGGCCTGTCATGAAGAGGCCGGATGCGCGCTCATGTTCATATTGGGGTCAATCTGCGGATTTCCAGGGGAATCCGCTATGCTTGTAGTTTCGATTGTTTTCATCCGGATCCCCCATGAGCACAACTCCCCAGGATATCCGTTCCGCCTTGTCGCGGGTGATCAACCCCGATACCCGAAAAACACTGGCAGTGACGGAACCCGAACTACAGATTACGGCGGCGAACAATGCATTTGATCTCACTGTAACCCTGGGCTATCCCGTATTCAATGGCGAACCGGCGCTGCGCGAGGTGATTCAGGCCGCCTTGGACGCCGCAGGCATTCCCCTGGGCACACTGACCTTCCGTTCAAAGGTCGCCACCCACGCGGTGCAGCGCGGTTTGCGACCGCTGGATTCCGTGCGCAACATCATTGCCGTGGCCTCCGGCAAGGGCGGGGTGGGCAAAAGCACGACCTCGGTGAACCTGGCGCTGGCCCTGCAGGCCCAAGGCGCGCGGGTCGGCTTGCTGGATGCCGATATCTACGGCCCCAGCGTGCCGATCATGCTGGGGCTGTCGGGCAAGCCCAAAAGCACCGATGGCAAAAGCATGGAACCGCTGATCGGTCACGGTCTGCAGGCCAATTCCATCGGTTTTCTGATGGACGACGATGGGCCGGCGATCTGGCGTGGCCCGATGGTGACGCAGGCGCTGACGCAGTTGCTGTCTCTTACAAATTGGAGCGACCTGGACTACCTGATTGTGGACATGCCGCCCGGAACCGGCGATATTGCGCTTACCATGTCGCAAAAGGTCCCGCTGACAGGGGCGATCATCGTCACCACCCCGCAGGACCTGGCCTTGGCCGACGCCCGCAAGGGCCTGATCATGTTCCAAAAGGTGGATGTCCCGGTGTTGGGAATCGTAGAAAACATGTCCGTGCATGTGTGCTCGAACTGCGGGCATGCCGAACCCATTTTCGGGCAGAATGGCGGTCGCCAGCTGGCCACCACCTATCACTTGCCGTGGCTGGGCGCCTTGCCGCTGCAGCTCGACATCCGCCAGGAAACCGATTCCGGTCGGCCCAGCGTGGTGGCCTCGCCCGATGGTAAAGCAGCGGCGCTGTATCACCAGATCGCCCGTCAGCTGGCGATTCATGTGGCAGGCCAGCCTCTGGATGATTCCGGGACGCGACCCAAGGTCGTGGCACGCCAGACCTGATGCGCCAGGGGCAGAACCCGATTTCCGTGACGGGCCATTCTTGCGCATTGCAGCGGCGCACAAGAATGGCCCGGCGCCTTGTGGGATGCAGGGTCTGCTGTCTGATGCTGGCGCTGCTGTTCAGTCGGCCCGCCTGGGCGGTGCGCCCTGAAGTCATCATCGACCCCGGCGGCTCGCCGCCCAAAGTGCTGCAAGCCATCACCGAAGCTGTCGGCGCCATCACGCGCCTGGCCGAGGACCAGGACGTTCGCGAAGTCTCGCGCCTGCGACGGCGGGCCTGGGATGCGGCCCAGGCGGCCTTGCAGACCCAAGGCTACTTTGCCGCCCAAGTCACGCTGGATGTGTCCGATGGCGCGCCCAATGGCGGCGAATTCTGGGAAATCACGATCGATCCCGGCGTCCGCACCCGGGTGCGTCAGTTGGGGCTGTCCTTTCAGGGGGCGTTGGCGGAGCCAGGCTATGCCGGTCGTCAGAATGCCCTGAAAGCCGGTTGGCTGCTGAAGCCCGGCATGCCTTTTATCAACGACGATTGGCACACGGCCAAATCCGATCTGCTGGATGCCGTAGTGGAACGGGATTTCTATTTCGCCCGCCTGCATCCGACGCGGGCCGTGGTGGATCCCCAGGCGGCGCAGGCCGATCTGGACGTCACGGTCGATAGCGGCCCGCCAGTGCGCTTGGGCGAATTGCAGGTGATCGGTCTGAAGCGGGTGCCTGTCTCCCTGATCAACCGGTATGTGCGCTATACGCCCGGCGATCCATACGACCAGACTCAACTGGAAGACTGGCAGCAGGCCTTGCAGTCCACGACGTTTTTCCGGGGCGCCTTTGTGACACTGTCGGACGGCGCTGTCCCGACCGACGCGGGCGCCCCGGCAGATGGCCGGCCAGATGCCGAGGCAGGCGTGGCGGCGCCCGCTGTCCGGCCAGAGGGCAATCAACCCGTGTCTTTGCCTGTGCGCGTCCAGGTCACGGAAGCGCCTGCCCGCTACGTCAGCGGGTCCCTGGGGGCCGACAGCGATCATGGGGTGCGGGTCGAAGGCCTGTACCGGCAGAATGTCGTCTATGGACTGCCGGTCTGGATCGAGACCGGGGCGGGGGTGGACCAGAAACGCCAGCGGGCATTCTTCGACGTACACCTGCCGCCTACTTTGTCGGGCTACAAGGACAGTTTCGGGGTGTTGTACGACCATTCGGATATCGAAGGGCTGGAGACGAGCCGCGCCGGCGTGGGCTGGAAGCGCACCCAGCAGCGCAAGGCTGCGGGCGATAGCCGCGTGGAATACGAAACCGCCTGGGCTGCGTTGGTTGCTTACGACAAGACCCGGATCGCGGGCGCCTATCGCTATGAAGTGCCCAGTTGGGCGGCAACCTGGCAATGGCTGCGGCGAGACGTCAATGCCAAATACGATCCGCGCGAAGGCAATCTGATCGAATTCGGCCTGGGGGTGGGGACGACGCTGGACGACGGCCAGCCCTTTTACCGCAGCAGTCTGCGAGCCCAGCAATGGTGGCCCCTGAGCGACCGGGACGTGTTGACCGTGCGGGGTGAAATCGGCAAGGTCTGGTCGGACACCCAGCGGCTGCCGCAGGATTTTTCCTGGCGCACCGGGGGGTCGCGCAGCATTCGCGGCTATCGCTACCAGAGCATCGGCCTGCAGCGCGGTGATGCCGTCATCGGCGCTCCCGCGTTGGGGGTCGTCAGCATCGAATACACGCATTATTTCACCGAACTCTTGGGCGCCAACGTGTTCGTGGATGCGGGCGACGCCGCGCCTTCCTTTGGCCAGTTCGACTGGCATCTCGGCTACGGGGCCGGCGTGGCGGTGCGCACGCCTGCCGGCCCGTTCAACATCGATCTGGCCTGGGCGCAGAAAGATCGCCGCCTGCGCCTGCAGTTTTCATTGGGGATCGCGTTTTGAACCGGCTGACGCAATGGCGCAATCGGCTCCGGCGCAGCCTGCGGGTGTTCTGGTTGTGGGGCTTGCCTGCGGTGGTGATGGCCCTGGTGTTGATCCTGGGCTTTGCCTGGTGGTGTGTGGCCAGCCCCGTCGGCACCCGCTGGCTGTTGCGCACGGCGGTGGCCCAGTTCGACGGGCAGGTCCAGGGGGTGCGCGGATCCATCCGCCAGGGGCTGTATATCGAGGGCCTGAATCTCTCCCTGCCCGATATGGACATCCGGGTGGTGGGTTTGCACCTGAAGGCCTTGTGGCCCGAATTGCTGGATCGCCGTCTGCACATCAACGATCTGTCGGCGGTGCGGGTGGACCTCACGATGCGGCCATCCGCCGCGCCGACGCCCGCATCGACGGAGCCCTTTCGCATGCCGGCGCTGCCGCTGGGTCTGCGGGTCGATCGCTTGTCCCTGGGAGGGCTGGGCCTGCATCCGGGCGATGCCGGGATGCCGGTCGAACTGCTGTCGGTGTCGACGGCGCTGACCCTGGATGCCCATACCGCCACCGTGGCCCTGGACCAGTTGCAGTTGGCGCATGGCACCACCCTGCTGTCGGCCAATGGCAATCTGGCCGTGCGCGGCCTGGCCGCCCCCTGGCCGTTTGAATTGAACCTGCATGGGTCGGCTCAGGACCGCGGCCCAGGGTCGCCGGTCTGCTTTCAACGCCTGTTGCCGGGGACGCCCCAGGATGCGGCGTCCGGCCTGCCCTGCCGGATCGATCTGGACCTGCGGCTGGCGGGCACGCTGGATGCCGTCCACCTGCAGGCGCGGGGGCGGGGCGAGGGCGCGACGCTGCAGGCGGATGCCGAGATCTTTCCTTTGCAAGCCTTTCCCTTGGGGCAGACCCAGGTAACGCTGAACCTGCCAGGACAGGCGGAACTGGATTTCCGCGTTCAACCCGGACAGCTCGGGGCGGATGGGCTGCGGCCCGTGCAGGCGGCCCTGAAAGCGCGGGGTCTGGCCCTGACGCCCTGGCTGCCTGACGGTCTGGGGCCGACGCGACTGGACCTGGATGGCGAGCTGCAACTGCGGCTGACGCCAGGACAGCAGGTACAGGACCTGGGGCTGGCGCTGAAGATCGATCCTGCCAGCCGCTGGAATGGTCAGCCTCTGGCGGGGCATGTTCGCATTGCCCGTCTGGCGAATGCGCAGGGTCCTTTATTGGATGCCGACAACGCGGCGCTGCCGGCCTTGCAGGCCGTCCGGGCGGATGGCCTGGATGTGGCGCTGAAGCTGGGGGCGGGGAATCTGCAACTGGGGGGCGCGATTGCTGCCGCCCAGACCCGGCTGGCCTTGCAGGCGCTGCTGCCGGATTTGGCTGCCGCCTGGCCAGGGACGCCGGGCGGGGCGACCCTGAAGCTGGATGCCAACGGATCGCCGGACCAGCTACGCATGTCTTTGCAGGGGCGTTACACGCCGCCGGATGCCCAGGAAGGCATTCCGGGGCAGGCGCCGCTGGATCTGCAGCTGGCTCTAGAGGGCGGCGGTTCGCCCGCGGCGGGCTGGCAAGGCCGCTTGTCCACCCTGCAGCTACAGTACGCGGGTGTTCAATTGCGCAACCAGGGCGGCATCAGCCTGGCCATGAATCCCGAGGGCCGCTGGCAAGTAGGCCAGGCGCTGCTGGACGTGCTGCTGGATGGGCAGTCCCTGTTGCAACTGCAGCATCAGGGTTCGTCCGGTCAGGCGGGCCAGTGGGAAACCCAGGGCCGGATTGATCCGCTGATCGTCACCCCCGAACGCATCACCCGGCTGCAGGCCTGGCTGGACAAGGCCAGCCCCCGGGAAGAAGGCGGCGTCCAGACGGCCTTATCCGAGCAGGCGCAGCGCAGTCGTCTGCAGCTGGCCCTGAATTGGCAGCTGAAATTTGCCGGTGCCTTGCAGGGGAACATCCGCCTGGCCCGTATCGACGGCGATCTGATCGTGCCGGGCGATGTGCCCATTGAACTGGGCCTGGAGACCGCCACGCTGGATGTGGCTATCCGCCCGACGGCGGCGACCACCAGCCAGGTCGCCCTGGATCTGCAAGTCGATACACGAGACATGGGCAAATTGCGCCTGCAGGCCGATACGCCGCTGCATGCCGATGCGGGCGGGGGCTTGAGCATTCGGCCTCAGGATGAAAAGCATGTCCGCCTGCAGGCCGAATCCGAAGACCTGGCCTGGGTGAATCTGCTGCTGGACGGCGCAGCGGAAGTCGGCGGCACCGTCCATGCCGACATCACGGGCCGCAGCCTGGCGCGGGGCGGCTGGACCTTGAGCGGTCCTCTGCAGGGCGAGGGCATCCGCGTGCTGATCGCCGATCAGGGGGTGCGCCTGATGGATGGCACTTTGCAGGCGCGCTTCGATGGCACGCGGCTGGTGCTGGACCATCTGCGCTTCCCGGCAGTGCGCCGGGTGGCGCCCAAAGAATGGCGTACGGCAACCTGGGTCGCCGACAATCCGGATGCCCAGAACGGGCAGCTGGATGTCAGCGGGCAGTGGGATTTGAGCGGGGAGGCCGGGCAGGCGCAGATCGCCTTTTCCCGCTACCCCATTTTGCAGCGTTCGGATCGCTACGCCATGATCAGCGGCGATCTGCAGATCCGCGCCAGTCTGCCGCGCATTGATTTGACCGGCAAGATCACCGCCGATGCCGGCTGGTTCGATCTGGACATGCTGAACAACATTCCGTCCCTGGACAGCGACGTGGTGGTGCTCAAGCACGGTGAAAAGGCGCCGGCCCCGACCCAGGGGCCGCCACTGGATATGCGCGCCGATCTGACGATCGATCTGGGGCCGCGCTTTTATCTGACCGGCTATGGCCTGGATTCCGGCTTGATCGGCAGCCTGAATCTGCGCCTGAACCAGGGCAGACTGACTGCCCTGGGGGCGTTGCGCACACGCGGGGGCGCCATCGACGCCTACGGCCAGCATCTGCAGTTGCGCCGGGGGACCGTGACCTTCCAGGGCGACATCGGCAACCCCGTGCTGGACATCCAGGCCCTGCGCACGGACGTGGCCGTGCAGGCCGGCGTGCAGGTGGCCGGGACGGCGCGGCGACCCCGCATCGATCTGGTGTCGATTCCGGATGTCAGCGAGACCGAAAAACTGACCTGGCTGTTGCTGGGCCACGGACCTGACGATGCCGGTGGCGACATGTCGCTGCTGTTTTCGGTCGGCAGTTCCTTTTTGTCGGGCGGCGAGCCCTTTTACAAGCGTTTCGGCTTGGATGAACTCAGTATGCGGTCCGGCGAATTGGGCAGCACCGGCAGTATTCTGCCGGTTGAAAGCGTGGTCAGCGGCCTGGATGCCGGGGCCAGCGCCATCGAGCAACGTTTCGTGATGGCCAGCAAGACGCTCAGCAAGGATTTGAGCGTCAGCCTGGAACAGGCCCTGGCGCAAACCGGTACGGTCGCCCGGCTCAGTTACCGCTTGATGCGGGGCTGGCGCGCCGAAGTGGCGGCAGGCACGACCAGCGGCCTGGCGCTGGTTTATCGCTGGTTTTCCCGTGACTGAATCCCGACGGCGATAAGACAGGGTCGACGGACGGGGGTTTTCTCTTAAAATACGGCAACATTGAATTGAGGGTGTCCATGAGCATCAAGAACGACCGCTGGATTCGCAGCGCGGCGCAGGCCGGGATGATCGAGCCTTTCGAGCCCGGCCAGGTGCGTATGGTCAACGGGCAGAAAATTGTCAGCTACGGCACCAGCAGCTATGGTTACGATGTGCGCTGTGCCCGTGAATTCAAGATTTTCACGAATATCAATTCGTCCATCGTCGACCCCAAGGCCTTCGATGAACGCTCTTTCGTGGATTTCGAAGGCGATGTCTGCATCATCCCGCCGAATTCCTTTGCGCTGGCGCGCACGGTCGAATATTTTCGCATTCCGCGCACCGTGCTGACCGTCTGCCTGGGTAAAAGCACGTATGCCCGCTGCGGCATCATCGTCAACGTCACGCCGCTGGAACCCGAATGGGAAGGCCACGTGACGCTGGAATTTTCCAACACCACGCCGTTGCCGGCCAAGATCTATGCCGGCGAGGGCTGCGCCCAGATGCTGTTCTTTGAAAGTGACGAGGTCTGCGAGACTTCGTACGCCGACCGGGGCGGTAAATACCAAGGGCAACAAGGGGTGACGCTGCCGCGCACCTGATTCCCAAACGCTGAAGGCTCCCGGTCCGAGGCAGGACGGGGGGCATGTCGGGTCGCGCAGGCGGCTCTTACGGTGATTGCCATGAAATTCCGCTTTCCCATCGTCATCATCGACGAAGACTATCGTTCCGAGAACGCATCGGGCTTCGGTATCCGCGCCCTGGCGTCGGCCATCGAGGCCGAGGGCGTCGAAGTCCTGGGCGTCACCAGCTATGGTGATCTCAGTTCCTTTGCGCAGCAGCAAAGCCGCGCCAGCGCCTTCATTTTGTCGATCGACGACGAGGAATTCGACGAGGATTCCCCCGAAGACGTCGCCAACGCCATTAAAAATCTGCGCTCCTTCATCGGCGAACTGCGTTTTCGCAACGAAGACATCCCGATTTATCTGTATGGCGAGACGCGCACGTCGCAGCATATCCCCAACGATATCCTGCGCGAGCTGCACGGTTTCATCCATATGTTCGAGGACACGCCCGAATTCGTGGCGCGTCATATCATCCGCGAGGCGCGTGCTTACCTGGACAGCCTGGCGCCGCCGTTTTTCCGCGAATTGCTGGAATATGCGTCCGATGGGTCCTATTCCTGGCACTGCCCTGGGCATTCCGGCGGGGTGGCGTTTCTGAAAAGTCCCGTGGGGCAGATGTTCCATCAGTTCTTCGGCGAAAACATGTTGCGCGCCGACGTCTGCAATGCCGTCGACGAACTGGGCCAGTTGCTGGACCATACCGGCCCGGTGGCCGAGTCCGAACGCAACGCCGCCCGCATCTTTCATGCGGACCACTGCTTTTTCGTCACCAACGGCACGTCCACGTCCAACAAGATCGTCTGGCACGCCAACGTCGCGGCGGGCGACGTGGTGGTGGTGGATCGCAACTGCCACAAATCCATTCTGCACGCCATCACCATGACGGGCGCCATCCCGGTGTTTCTGCGTCCGACACGCAACCATCTGGGCATCATCGGGCCGATTCCGCTAGAGGAATTTGATCCGGAAAACATCCGCAAAAAGATCGAGGCCAACCCCTTTGCCCGCGAAGCCGTCAACAAGCGCCCGCGCATCCTGTCGCTGACGCAAAGCACCTACGACGGCGTGATCTACAACGTCGAAATGATCAAGGAAAAGTTGGGATCGGAAATCGACACCCTGCATTTCGACGAAGCCTGGCTACCGCATGCCGCCTTCCACGAGTTCTACGAAGACATGCACGCCATCGGGCCCAATCGCCCGCGCAGCCATGACACCATGGTCTACGCCACGCACTCCACGCACAAGCTGCTGGCCGGCTTGTCGCAGGCCTCGCAGATCGTGGTGCAGGACTCGGAAACCCGCAAGCTGGACCGCAATATCTTCAACGAAGCGTTCCTGATGCACACGTCCACGTCGCCGCAGTACGCCATCATCGCGTCTTGCGATGTGGCCGCGGCCATGATGGAACCTCCTGGCGGCACCGCCCTGGTCGAGGAATCCATCCGCGAGGCCCTGGATTTCCGCCGCGCCATGCGCAAGGTCGAATCCGAGTTCGGCAAGAACGATTGGTGGTTCAAGGTCTGGGGCCCCAACCGGCTGGTCCCCGAAGGCATCGGCAATCGTGATGACTGGCTTCTGGCGTCGGGCGATGAATGGCACGGTTTCGGCGATCTGGCCGATGGCTTCAACATGCTGGACCCGATCAAGGCCACGGTGGTCACGCCGGGCCTGGATATTTCCGGCACCTTTGCCGACACCGGCATCCCGGCGGCTCTGGTGTCGCGCTACCTGGTGGAACACGGCGTGGTGGTCGAAAAGACCGGCCTGTACTCGTTCTTCATTCTGTTCACCATCGGCATCACCAAGGGCCGCTGGAATACGCTGCTGACCGCCTTGCAGCAGTTCAAGGACGATTACGACCGCAACCAGCCCTTGTGGCGGGTCCTGCCCGAATTCCACCGGGCGCACAAGCGTTACGAAAAGATGGGGCTGCGCGATCTGTGCCAGGAAATCCACGAGGCCTATCGCCACTACGATTTCGCCCGCCTGACCACCAAGGTCTACCTGAGCGACATGGTGCCTGCCATGCGTCCGGCGGATGCCTATGCGCGCATGGCGCACCGCGAAGTCGAGCGCGTGCCGGTGGAACAACTGGAAGGCCGCGTCACGGGCGTGCTGCTGACCCCCTATCCGCCGGGCATCCCCCTGCTGATTCCGGGCGAGCGCTTCAACCGCGACATCGTCGATTATCTGAAGTTCACCCGGGAATTCAATCAACAGTTTCCGGGCTTCGAGACCGACGTGCATGGTCTGGCCTACGAGCTGGACGAGCATGACCGGCGCCATTACTACGTGGACTGCATTCGCGAGTGAAGCCTGCGTTCGACGTCGCCGTCGTCGGGGCGGGGGCGGCCGGTATGATGGCCGCCGCCGTGGCTGGTCAGCGCGGCCTGCGGGTGGTGCTGGTCGATCACGCCACAAAGCTGGCCGAAAAAATCCGCATTTCCGGGGGCGGGCGCTGCAATTTCACCAACCTGGGCGCCGGCCCCGCCCAATTTCTGTCGCGGAATCCGGACTTCTGCCGCTCGGCCTTGCGGGCCTATGGGCCGCAGGATTTCTTGGATCTGCTGCGTGCGCACGGCGTGTCCTGGCATGAGAAGCACCGCGGGCAGTTGTTCTGCGATGATTCCAGTGAATCCATCATCGATATGCTGCGGCGCGAGTGCGAAGCCGGCGGCGTGGCCTGGCGCATGCCGTGCAGTGTGCAGTCCGTATCGCACGAGACCGAGGGTTTTCTGCTGACCACCGATGCCGGGCCGATCCGGGCCGCGCAATTGGTGCTGGCGACTGGCGGCATGGCCATTCCCCAATTGGGCGCGACGGATTTCAGCCTGCGCATCGCCCGCCAGTTCGGCTTGCGCATCGTCGAGCCGCGCCCGGCCCTGGTGCCGCTGACTTTCGATGCCGCGCAGTGGCAGCCGTATGCCGCGCTGTCTGGCGTGGCGCTGGAAGTGCGCCTGTCGCATACACCGCGTCCGCCCGAGGCTACCGCGCAGTCCGTGTCTGCGCCTGGGGCTGGCAATGCCGCAGGCCGTTCGCCGCGCGCCGGTCGCAAAGGCAGGCGGGAAGCCGATCACGCTGAATTTCTCGAAGACCTGCTGTTCACCCATCGCGGCCTGTCCGGCCCCGGCATCCTGCAGATTTCCAGTTATTGGCAGCCGGGCGATCCGATTCAGGTCGATCTGGCGCCGGGGCAGGCCATGAGCGACGCCCTGGTCGCCGCCAAATCCGGCAGCCGTCAGACGGTGTTGACCGCCTTGTCCAGCATCTGGCCCCGCCGCCTGGCCGAGGCCTGGCTGGCAGGGGAGGCAGATGCCCCGGTGGCAAGCCTCCCCGGTCGCGGCGCCCCTCGGCCGGACGCCGCCGGCCTGGGCGGCCTGCGCCTGGCGGATGTGCCGGATCGCCGCTTGCGCGCCCTGGGAGACGGTATCCACGGGTGGACCTTATGGCCCACCGGCACGGCGGGCTACAAGAAAGCCGAAGTCATGCGGGGCGGCGTGGACACCGATGAACTGGATCAACGCAGCCTGCAGGCGCATCGTTGTCCGGGTTTGTACATCGTGGGCGAAGCCGTGGACGTCACCGGTTGGCTGGGGGGGTACAACTTCCAATGGGCCTGGGCGTCCGGCGTGGCCTGCGGACGGGCGCTGACGGCGACCTGAGCGCCACAGGCCGCCGGGGGGCGATAGAATCATGACGATCATCTCCCAAGGACAGCCATGACGACCCAGCCCGACGCCCAGACCACTCCTTCTCCAGGGAAGAAGCCGCTTGACGGCATCCGGGTGCTGGAAATGGGCCAACTGATCGCCGGACCCTTCGCCACCAAGATCCTGGGTGAATTCGGCGCCGAGATCATCAAGATCGAACCGCCGGGCCAGGGAGATCCCTTGCGCAACTGGCGTTTGCTGCATCAGGGCACATCCGTCTGGTGGCAGGTGCAGTCGCGCAACAAGCAGTCCGTCACGCTGGACCTGCGTCAGGCAGAGATCCAGGATCTGGTCCGCCGCCTGGTGGCCGAATGTGACGTGGTCGTGGAAAATTTCAAACCTGGCACCCTGGAATCCTGGGGCCTGGGCTGGGAAGACCTGCGTGCCTTGAATCCGCGCCTGGTCATGTTGCGGGTGTCCGGCTATGGCCAGACCGGTCCTTACCGGGATCGCCCAGGTTTCGGCGTGGTGGCCGAGGCGATGGGCGGTTTGCGTCATTTAAGCGGTGAACCCGGTCGCACGCCGGTGCGCGTGGGCGTGTCCATCGGCGATTCCCTGTCGGCCCTGCATGGGGTCATTGGTGTGCTGTTGGCCTTGCGCGCGCGCGATCGCGACGGCGTGGGACAGATGATCGACGTGGCGCTGTACGAATCCGTCTTCAACATGATGGAAAGCCTGCTGCCCGAATACGCGGTATTCGGCGAAGTCCGCCAGCCTGCCGGCAGCAGCCTGCCCGGCATCGCGCCCAGCAATGCCTATGCCTGCCAGGACGGCTATGTGCTGATCGCGGGCAACGGCGACAGTATTTTCCGCCGCCTGATGCAGGCCATCGGCCGCAGCGACCTGGGCGATGATCCCGACCTGGCGCATAATCCTGGCCGGGTGGCGCAGATCGCCCGGATCGACGCCGCCATCGGCGACTGGGCGGCGCAGCGCACGCAGGATGAAGTCCTGGATATTCTGAATGCGGCCCGCATCCCCGCCGGTCGTATCTACGACATCGCCGACATCGCGGCAGACCCGCATTACCGGGCGCGCGGCATGATTCTGGACCAGCCTCTGCCGGACGGCACGCCCTGCCAAGTACCGGGCATCATGCCGAAACTGTCGGCGACCCCCGGCGGCATCCAGGCGCCGGCCCCGACGCTGGGCCAGCATACGGATGCCATCCTGGATCGGCTGGGTGTGGATGGGGATACCCGCGCCCGCTGGCGTGAGCAGGGTTATATCTGACCGATTGTTGAACCAGGGCATTTCAGGGTATATTTTGCCCTTGCTGTCACCCGATGCGGGTGGGAGAGCGCTACCCGCCTTTCGGGTGGCCGCCGAAGGCGCAATTCGCCCAGAATCGCTCAGGCACCCCGTACCATTCGCATGATGCCGCCGTGCATCGCAGCATTCTGGAGAGATCCGCCCCGCTTGCAGCGTTGGCGGGCGCCGAAGGTGAACCCCCGCATGGTGGGGCAACTCTCAGGCAAAAGGACAGAAGGGCGCTGCCGGCATCCGTGCCGCCCTTGTGTTTTGGAGCCCTCACATGTCTGCGCAGACACCTCTTTTTGATACCCACGTCGCCCTGGGCGCGAAAATCGTCGATTTCGGCGGCTGGGATATGCCCCTGGCCTATGGTTCCCAACTGGAAGAGCACCACGCGGTGCGCCAGTCCGTGGGCATGTTCGACGTGTCGCACATGCTGAACGTCGATGTGACGGGCGCTTGCGCCCCCGATTTTTTGCGCCATCTGCTGGCCAACGACGTCGCCAAGATCGCCGGCGTGCCGGGCAAGGCCCTGTATTCCTGCATGCTGCGCCCGGACGGCGGCGTGATCGACGATCTGATCGTCTATTTCTTCGCCTCGGACAACTGGCGCATCGTCGTCAATGCCGGCACGGCGGACAAGGACCTGGCCTGGATGCAGCAACAAGCCGAGCCCTTCGGTGTCACGATCGCTCCCCGGCGGGATCTGGCGATGGTGGCCGTTCAGGGGCCCAAGGCGCGCGATACCGTCTGGGCCATCCATCCCGAATGGAAGGCCGCTACCCAGGAACTCAAGCCCTTCAACGGCACGCTGGTGGACGAGAACACCTTGGTCGCCCGTACCGGCTACACCGGCGAGGACGGCTTTGAAATCGTCCTGCCCGCCGCCGCGGTGAAGACCTTCTGGGATGCGCTGGCTGCCGCCGGCGTCCACCCCTGCGGCCTGGGCGCGCGTGACACCCTGCGCCTGGAAGCCGGTATGAACCTGTACGGCCAGGATATGGACGAAACCGTTCATCCCCTGGAATCCGGCCTGGCCTGGACCGTGTCCTTCAAGGACGACACGCGCGACTTCATTGGCCGCGCCGCTCTGGAATCCGCCTCTAAAGCCCGTGAACTGGTCGGTCTGAAGCTGCTGGAACGCGGCATCATGCGCAGCCACATGAAAATCCGCACGGCGCAGGGCGAAGGCGAACTGACCAGCGGCACGATGGCACCGACCTTGGGCTTTTCCATCGGCTTGGCGCGTGTGCCTGTGGGCGCCGCCCCCGGCGACCGCGTCGAGGTCGAGATCCGCGGCAAATGGCTGCCTGCCGAAATCGTGCGTCCGCCTTTCGTGCGCAACGGTCAGGCGCTGGTCTGAATTCATCCGACGGCAGCTCGCAGGCGCTGGCTGCCGGGTGCTAGCTGGCACCCTTTTTGTGCATTACTAACCATCACGATTCACGGGGTACACCATGTCCATTCCCAACGACCGCAAATATACGGCTTCCCACGAGTGGGTCAAGGCTGACGGCGATTGCTTTCTGGTCGGCATCACCGACGATGCTCAGGATCAGCTGGGCGATCTGGTTTTTGTCGGCGACGTGCAAGTCGGCGCCCAACTGGCTGCCGGCGACACGGCTGCCGTCGTGGAATCCGTCAAGGCGGCGTCCGACATCTATGCGCCGGTGGCAGGCGAGATCGTCGCGTTCAACGAAGCCCTGAACGACCAGCCGGCCCTGATCAACGAGGCGGCCTACGACCAGTGGATCTTCAAGATCCGCCCCGATAACGCCGCCGATGTCGATGCCTTGCTGGATGCCGCCGCCTATCAGGCTCAGGTCTAAGGAGAACCCCCTCATGCTGCGCGACCCTGCCACGCATTCTGAATTTATCGCCCGCCACATCGGGCCGTCCGAGACCGATCAGCAGGCCATGCTGGCAGCCATCGGGGTGTCCAGCCTGGATGCCCTGATCCGTGAAGTCGTGCCGGAAAACATCCTGTCCGCCGCGCCCTACCTGGATCTGCCCGGTCCGCTGGGCGAGGTCGAGGCGTTGGCCGATCTGAAGGCGATTGCTTCACGCAATCAGGTGATGCGCAGCTACATCGGCCAGGGCTATTACGGCACCTACGTGCCGCATGTCATTCTGCGCAACATCCTGGAGAATCCCGCCTGGTACACGGCCTATACCCCGTACCAGCCGGAAATCTCCCAGGGGCGCCTGGAAGCCCTGCTGATTTTCCAGACCATGATCACGGACCTGACCGGTCTGGATATCGCCAATTCTTCTTTGCTGGACGAGGCCACCGCCGCCGCCGAGGCCATGACGCTGGCGCGCCGCGTCTCACGCGCCAAATCCAGCCAGTTTTTCGTGTCCAAACACGTGCACCCTCAGACGCTGGAAGTCGTGCGCACCCGCGCTGCCGGCATCGGCATCGATGTCGTCGTAGGCGACGAAGCCGACGGCCTGCCGGAATGCTTCGGCGTGCTGCTGCAGTACCCGCACAGCCTGGGCGGTGTGGCGGATTACCGTGCGCTGGCCAAACAGGCGCATGATGCGGGCGCCATCGTCGCGGTGGCGACCGACCTGCTGGCGCTGGCTCTGCTGGCACCGCCGGGCGAATGGGGCGCGGACATCGCTGTGGGCTCGGCCCAGCGCTTCGGCGTACCCATGGGGTACGGTGGGCCGCACGCCGGTTTCATGGCCTGCAAGGACGCCTACAAACGCAATCTGCCAGGCCGTCTGGTCGGCGTGTCGCAGGATGCCCAGGGGGAACCCGCCCTGCGTCTGGCTTTGCAGACCCGTGAACAGCATATTCGCCGTGAAAAGGCCACGTCCAACATCTGTACCGCGCAGGTGTTGCTGGCGGTGATGGCTTCCATGTACGCCGTCTGGCATGGCCCGGACGGCATCCGCCGCATCGCCCAGCGGGTCGCCACGCATACCGCCCAGTTGGCGGCGGCGCTGCGCAGCATGGGCATCACCGTCTGCAACGACAGCGGGTTCGACACCCTGTGCCTGAACACCGGCGCGCGCACCCAGGCGGTGCTGGATGCGGCGGTCGATGGCGGCATCAATCTGCGCCGCGTCGATGCGCAGTGCGTCGCGCTGTCCCTGGACGAGACCGTCGGCCAGAACGACATCGAGATCCTGCTGGGCGTGCTGGCGGCTGGCACCGGGGCAGCCCGTGTGGCGCCCGACTTCACGGCGTCCGGCGACAACATCCCGGCGGCACTGCGCCGCCAGGGTCCGATCCTGGCGCATCCGGCCTTTTCCAAGGTCAAATCCGAGACCGACATGCTGCGCTATCTGCGTTCCCTGGCCGATAAGGACCTGGCCCTGGACCGCACCATGATCCCGCTGGGTTCATGCACCATGAAACTGAATGCCACGGCGGAAATGATCCCCGTCACCTGGCCCGAATTCGCGCACATGCATCCCTTTGCCCCGGCGGGTCAGGCGCAGGGCTACCAGGACATGATCGAGCGTCTGTCCTCTGCCCTGTGCGAGATCACCGGCTACGACCGCGTCAGCCTGCAGCCCAATTCCGGCGCACAGGGCGAGTACGCCGGCCTGCTGGCGATTCGCGGCTACCATCAGGCCAATGGCGAACATCAGCGTAACGTCTGTCTGATCCCGGCCTCGGCGCACGGCACCAATCCCGCGTCGGCCCACCTGGCCGGCATGGATGTCGTGGTGGTGGCGTCCGATGATAACGGCAATATCGACATGGGCGACCTGCGCGCCAAGATCGCCCAGACGGGCGATCATCTGGCTGCGCTGATGATCACGTATCCGTCGACGCACGGCGTGTTCGAGACCACCGTCGCGGAAATCTGCGATCTGATCCACGAGGCGGGCGGCCAGGTCTATCTGGACGGCGCCAATATGAACGCCATGGTCGGTGTGGCCCGTCCGGGGCGTTTCGGGTCGGACGTGTCCCACCTGAATCTGCACAAGACCTTCTGCATTCCGCACGGCGGCGGCGGACCGGGCGTAGGTCCCGTGGCAGTACGTGCCCATCTGGCGCCGTATTTGCCGGGTGTCGTCGGCGAAGACGGTCGCTTGCCTGCCGGGCAGTCCGGCCCGGTGTCGGCTGCGCCTTTCGGGTCCGCCAGCATCCTGCCGATTTCCACCATGTACATCATGATGATGGGGGCGGACGGTCTGCGTCGCGCCACCCAGGTGGCCATTCTGAACGCCAACTATCTGGCGTCTCGCCTGGCCCCCCACTATCCCATCCTGTACGCGGGTCCGAATGGCCGGGTGGCGCATGAATGCATCCTGGACATCCGTCCGATCAAGGACGCCAGCGGCATCGGCGCTGAAGACATCGCCAAGCGCCTGATGGACTATGGCTTCCACGCGCCCACCATGAGCTTCCCGGTGGCCGGCACCTTGATGGTCGAACCGACCGAATCCGAGGGGGTGGAAGAACTGGACCGCTTCATCGATGCCATGATTGCCATCCGCCAGGAAATCGCGGCAGTCGAGCGTGGTGAACAACCGCTGGAAGACAACGTACTGGTCAACGCACCGCACCCGGCAGCCGTGCTGCTGGCGCAGGACTGGACCCATCCCTACACGCGCGAGCAGGCGGCCTATCCGCTGCCCGGCATGGCAGCTCGTAAATACTGGCCGCCGGTGTCTCGCGTGGACAATGCCTGGGGGGATCGCAATCTCAGTTGCGCCTGCCCGCCGATCGAGGCCTATGCCTCGACGGAACAGGCCATCGCCTAGATCTTCTAGAATAGCCGGTACCGGCCCCACCCATCGGGTGGGGCCTTTTTACATCTGAACGGAGACAGAGCCATGCCTTATGTGAACATCAAGATCACCCGCGAAGGCGTCACGGCGGAACAGAAGGCCCGCCTGATGCAAGGGGCGACTCAGCTGCTGGTGGATGTGTTGGGAAAGAACCCCAAGACCACTTTCGTCGTGATCGAGGAAATCGACACCGATAACTGGGGCATCGCGGGGGAACCGGTCACCGCCATCCGGGCGCGGGCCAAAGCGGCGCAGTAGCAGCTAGCGGCTTCAGGCCGCCGTGCCTGCCGCTGGAATACGCCGGTACGTGACGAAATCGTATCTTAGGCCATTGCTGGCCGGCTGGGGCAGGCGTTCTGTTTCCCGCCACTGGCCGGCAGGCAGTGCCGGAAACCAGGTGTCGCCGTCGATGTGGGCGTGAATTTCCGTGGCGATCAGTTCGTCGGCCAGCGGCAGGGCCAGACGAAAGATCTGTTCCCCACCGATCACGCAGATGCGTTCGGCGTCCGCGCAGGCGGCCAGGGCGGCAACCAGCGACGTGAAGCATTCGGCCCCGGCGGCGGAGAACGCGGCGTCTTGGCTCAGCACCAGATTGCGCCGTCCCGGCAGCGGACGTCCCAGGGACAGCCAGGTCTTGCGGCCCATCAGAATGGGATTGCCCAGGGTGCTGCGCTTGAAATGCGCCAGGTCCTCAGGCAGATGCCAGGGCATGCCGCCATCGCGACCGATGACGCGGTTGTCTGTGTAGGCGACAACCAGGCGGATAGGGGGCAGAGCGGGCATGAGGCTTTCCAGGGTGACGGCAGAACAGACATGAGCCGCTCAGTGTAAACCAGGCGGCGGTGATGTCCGCGGCTGCGCGTCCTCAGCCGGGAACGGCAACGTCCGGGACCGAAAAACAGCCCAGGAAACGCTCGATGGCATCGTGTTCACCGCTGCAGTCGGCGCGGCCTTGCGACTGCATGGCTTGCAGGGCGATATGACCATAGGCCATGTGCAGTAACGTGGTCGGGTCGGTTGTCAGGGTGGCCAGCGATGGCGCGCTGCTGGGGCAGCGGGCGACTTCCAGGCGGCCTTTTCGAACCCTGGCGCCGAATGTCTGTCCGTCCAGCACCAGCGTGATGCAGGTGTCCCTGTTTTGGGCGGCGATGGGATCGAACAGAGTGCGGAACGACAGGATCAGCGCATCGGCGTTCAGAGGGCTGCCGCGTACGAAGGCAGGGGACTGCACGCCCCAGCGCACCAGTTGCAGCAGGATGGGTTCCAGCTCACGTCCCCAGGCGCTGAGGTCGTAGACGGCGGTGGCGGCTGGCGGCGGCAAGCGGCGGCGCAGCAGCACGCCTGCGGTTTCAAGCTGATTCAGGCGCTGTGACAAGACATTGGCGCTGATGCCCGGCAGGCCTGCGCGCAAATCCGTGAAGCGTTTCGGGCCCAGCATCAGTTCGCGCACGATCAACAAAGCCCAGCGTTCCCCGATGAGGTCGAGCGCATGGGCTGCGGCGCAGCCGTCTCCATAGCTTCTGGTGGTCGTCATACGGAACATTTTACGACAAGTTATAAAAAATAATTCAATAGTTATTTTTTAGGACTAAAAAGTCTTATAGTGTGAAAACTGGGCGATACCCGTCCGGATTAAAACGTTGCCCGTCATGCGGGCCGCCCAAGAGGAGACATTCATGACTTCAACTATTTCCCGCGCAGCTTCCGCCGAGGCGCAGGTGCGACAGCTGCTGGATACCTGGCGCCAGGCAGCCAGCCAGCGCGATATGGACGCCTTGATGGCCTGCTATGCGCCTGACGTCGTCGCTTATGACGCGATCCAGTCCCTGCGCTTTCAGGGGCGCGAGGCCTACGGCGCGCACTGGCGCGCCTGCCTGGAATCCTGCCCGTTCGACGTCCAGTTCGGCTTTCGTGATCTGGACATTCAGGCGGACGGGCATCTGGCCTATGCGCATGCGCTGGTCAGTTGCGGGCAGGGCGATGAAGCCCCCGGATGCTGGAGCCGAATGACCACGGGTTTCCGGCAGGTTGGCGAGCACTGGCTGATCGCGCACGAGCATTTCTCGTTTCCCTGCGATATGGGAACGGGCAAGGCCCTGATGGCTCTGTCCCCTGACGGGACCGCGCAGGTGCAGCCCATCCCGTCGGATATGAACACCGTCACGCCGCATCTGGTGTGCGCGGATGCAGCCTCTGCCGTTGATTTCTATGGCAAGGCCTTTGGCGCCACTGTGATGGCGCGCCTGGATGCGCCGCAGGGCGGCCTGCTGCATGCCTGCCTGCGCATTGGGGATTCGGCTGTCATGCTGATGGAGGAATCGGCGGAATGCCAGTCAGTCAGCCCCATGACCCTGAAGGGCACACCGGTGACGATCCACCTATACGTTCGCGATGTGGATGCTGCGTTCCGACAAGCGGTCGAGGCTGGCGCCACCAGCCTGATGGAACCCCAGGACATGTTCTGGGGGGATCGCTACGGGGTGTTGCGCGATCCCTACGGTCATCAGTGGGCCGTGGCGACCCATGTGCGCGATCTGGACCCCGATGCCATCCGACAGGCTGCTGCCGCCATGTTCGCCAGCCAGGCCTAGGCAGCAGGGTCCAGAGGCCGGATGTTTTGGTCTGCGCAGCGCGCCAGCAAGACCGGCAGCGGGCCTTGCGCCAGCGTCAGGTCCGGCGCCAGATCCAGCAGTGGGCGCAGCACGAAGGCGCGTTCGTGCATGCGGGGGTGTGGCACGATCAGGTGGGGCAGCGCGATGGTCTGGCCGCCGTACCACAGCAGGTCCAGGTCCAGCGTGCGTGGCGCATTGCGATAAGGGCGCTCGCGCCCGTGCTGCTGCTCGATCGCTTGCAGGGCAGTCAGTAGCGCGGGTGCCTGCAGCGAAGCCTGGATTTCGGCGACCGCATTGACATAGTCGGGGCCGGATGAGTCCACCGGCGCCGTGCTGTACAGGGGTGACAGCCTCATGGCGGTGATGCCGGGTGTGTCAGACAGTTCGGCTGCTGCCCGGCGCACGGTGTCAGCAGCATCACCCAGATTCGCTCCCAGGCCGATGTAGGCTGTGATGGTATCGATCGGGCGGTTCAATCTTGCGCCGAGTCGTGGGATTCAGCGGCATCGGACCGGGCCGCGTCCGGCTTGCGCCGGCGGCGGCGCTTGCGCGTAGTCCCCGAACCCAGGCGTCGGGCGCCGGCATGGCCGGCTTGCCAGGTGTCGATCATCTGGCTGCGCCGCTCGTCGCCGCTGTCGGCCAGATCCATCCACCATTGGGCCAGCACGCTGTCGACCTCGCGGGCTTCTGCGCGTAACTGCAGGAAATCCACGGATGCCCGGAAACGGGGTTGTTCCATCATGCGCCAGATGGATCGCACGGTGGCACGCTCGAAGCGCGCCTGCATCAGCCAGATCTCGCGCATATCGGCCTGGTGCCGACGCTGGATGGCCAGTTTGTGCATTTGTTCGTCGATCACCGAATCGGCGGCGCGGATCAGGGCTTCGTTGCGCTGCACGTCCTGGGCCAGCAGCGCGACCCAGCGTTTTTGCACCAGCCGCCACAGCAGCGCCGCAAACAGAAAGCTGGGGCTGATGGGTTTGCCGGCGCGCACCCGCGCGTCCGTGCGCGACAGGGCGATTTCCACGAAGGCTTCGCCGCCTTCTTCTTCGAAGATGCGGTCGATCAGAGGAATCAGGCTTTTGGTCAGACCCGAGCGGCGCAGTTCGCGCAGGCAGTCCATGGCGTGGCCGCAGGTCAGCAGTTTCAGGGTTTCGTCGAACAGCCGCGAGGCAGGCACGTGCTCGATCAGCGCGGACAGCTGCGTGATCGGCGCTTCGGTCGCCGGATCCAGACGGGCGCCCAGTTTGGCCTGGAAGCGCAGTGCCCGCAGCATGCGCACCGGGTCTTCGCGAAAACGGGTTTCCGGGTCGCCGATCATGCGCACTACGCGGTTCTTCAGATCGGCGACGCCTTGGTGGAAGTCGATGACTTCTTCTTTCAGCGGATCGTAGTACAGCGCATTGATGGTGAAGTCGCGCCGCGCAGCGTCTTCTTCGTGGGTGCCGAATTCATTGTCGCGCAGGATGCGACCGTGTTCGTCGGTTTCCTGGGTGCCCGATGCCGGCGCCCGGAACGTGGACGTTTCGATGATTTCCTGGCCGAACACCACGTGCACCAGCTGAAAGCGCCGCCCGATGATGCGGGCGCGGCGAAACAGCGGTCGGATCTGGTTCGGCGTGGCGTTGGTGGCGACGTCGAAGTCTTTGGGCTGCAGGCCGACGATCAAGTCGCGCACGGCGCCGCCGACGATGTAGGCGTCAAAGCCTTGCTGGTTCAGGACCTCGCAGACCTTGATCGCATGACGCGAAACCAGCCGCCGGTCGATACCGTGCTTGTCGCGGGACAGGCGCACCGGGCCGCTGGGCGGCGTCGCCAACAGGCGGGAAACGAAATGTTTGATGGTCTGCTTGAGCATGGCGCGTATTTTAAGACTTTGTATCCTGCATGTCCGCAAATAGGTCCAAAATGCGCCAATTCCGGCTCTGGGCCAGTTCCCGCAGAGCATCGCTGGGGTTGGTGGCGACCGGGTGGGTGACGGCCTCCATCAGCGGCAGATCGTTCATCGAATCGCTGTAAAACCAGGACTCGGCGAATGATTCCAGCTGCAGTCCTTGTGCTTGCAGCCAGTCGCGCACGCGCAGCACCTTGCCGGCCTTGAAGCTGGGTGTGCCTTCGATGCGCCCGGTATAGCGGCCATCGGCGTCGCGCTGGGGGATGGTGGCGATCAGATGGTCGATGCCCAGCGCCTGGGCGATGGGCGCGGTGACGAAGGCATTGGTGGCGGTGACGATGGCGCACAGGCCGCCGCGTGCCTGATGATCGGCCACCAGGGCCTGGGCCGCCGGCAGCAGGCCGGGGGCGACGACTTCACGCATATAGTCCTGGTGCCATTGCGCCAGCTCGGCGGGTTCGCCCAGGCGCAGCAGGCCCAGCATGAAATCGGCGGCTTCCTCTGCCGACAGCGTGCCTTCGTTGTAGCGGCGCATCAGATCGTCGTTGCGCTGGCGGGCCAGTGCCGGGTCGCCGGCGCGGCCTGTCCGGGCCAGGAATTCCGCCCATTGATAGTCGCTGTCAAAGGGCAGCAGAGTGTGATCCAGATCGAACAGGGCAAGGTGAGAGGGGGGGGTCATGAGCATATCGTCCAACAGACTATGGGCGGAGTGCGCGAGGCGCGGAATAAGAGTAAGCGTACACGCCGGTGTCGATTCATTCGGCGGCGGGCCGGTCTGGCGGCGTGGCGCCGGACGGCCCGGCCATCAGCAGTTCTTTGAGCAGCGGCAGGGTGACGGGGCGGTGGCGGGCCAGGGAATACTGGTCCAGACTGTCGATCAGCGCCGTCAGGCGCCCCATGTCGCGGTCGTGGTGGATCAGAATCCAGTGCAACACGTCGTCGGGCAGCTTCAGGCCGCGCTGCCCGGCGCGGTCGCGCAACGCCTGGGTACGGTCTTCGTCGGACAGCTGTTCAATACGGTACACCAGATCCCAGCCCAGGCGGGTGCGCAAGTCTTCGCGCAGCGGCATGGTCAGGGGCGCCCGGTCGCCTGCCGTCAATAAGGCAAAGGCGTCCTTCGTGCTGGCGGCAGCCCGCCAGCGGTTGAACAAGGCGAACAGAGCAGCCTGGGCGGCGGCGTTCAGATCGCCGACATCGTCCACGGCCACCAACGTCAGCGGGCGGTCTTCATCGGTCGCCAGGGCCTGCAGCCAGTGAGCGGGGGTGCGGGCGTCCAGATAATGGCCCGACTGCGCATGCGCCTGGGCGCGCAGCAGATGGCTGCGTCCGGACCCTGGGCCGCCCCAGAGATACAGCGCGCGACCGGGCTTCAGATCGCGCACCGCATCGATCGCCGCCTGGTTGGCGCCCGCGATAAAACCGTCCAAAGTGGGCAGGGTTCCGGGCAGGATGTCCAGTAACAGTTGCTGTGTCATGCTCACCGGGCCGGAGTTCATCGTAAAATCAGGCCACTATATTGTCCAAACCTGCAATTCTTGCACATTCGACGGCTTTTCTCATGACATCAGGCACTACTCCCTCCATGACCTACCGTGACGCAGGCGTCGACATCGACGCGGGCGATGCCTTGGTCGACCGCATCAAACCGTTGGCGGCGCGCACCATGCGGCCTGGCGTCATGGCCGGCATCGGCGGTTTCGGGGCGCTGTTCGAAATCCCGAAACACCTGCGCGAACCCGTGCTGGTGTCGGGCACCGACGGGGTGGGCACCAAATTGCGCCTGGCCTTCGAATGGCAGCGGCACGACACCGTGGGCATCGATCTGGTCGCCATGAGCGTCAACGACATCCTGGTGCAGGGTGCCGAACCCTTGTATTTCCTGGACTATTTCGCTTGTGGCAAATTGTCCGTCGATACCGCCGCCCAGGTTGTCGGCGGCATTGCTAAAGGTTGCGAGCTGGCGGGCTGCGCCCTGATCGGCGGCGAGACCGCCGAAATGCCGGGCATGTACCCCGATGGCGAATACGATCTGGCCGGCTTTGCCGTGGGGGCGGTGGAAAAATCCGCCATCATCGATGGCGCCAATATTCAGGTTGGCGACACCCTGCTGGGGCTGGCGTCCAGCGGGGCGCATTCCAACGGTTATTCCCTGGTGCGTAAAATTCTGCAGCATGCCGGCGCTCGGCCCGATCAGGATCTGGGCGGTCGTCCTCTGGGTGACGTGGTCATGGAACCCACCCGCATCTACGTCAAATCCGTGCTGGCCGCTTTGGCGGCGCATCGCGCGGGGATCAAAGGCCTGGCCCACATTACCGGCGGCGGCTTGCTGGAAAACGTGCCGCGCATCTTGCGCGACGGCCTGTGCGCCCATTTGCACCGTGACGCCTGGCAGTGGCCGGCGTTGTTCCAGTGGCTGCAGGCTCAGGGCGGCGTGGTGGACCAGGAAATGGCCCGCGTCTTCAACTGCGGCATCGGCATGGTGCTGGTGGTCGATACGGATCAGGCAGCCGCCATCACCGCAACCCTGCAGGCCCAAGGCGAAACCGTTTATACGTTGGGGCAGATCGAAGCCCAGGCCGTCGGCGGCGCCCAGACCATCGTCGATTAGTCAGGGGCGGCGGGCAGCCGTCAGCTGCACCGCCGCGTCTCCAGCCGGATCAGGCGTCCAGCGCCTGGGCGCAATGCTGCGCTACTTCCGCGACGGCCTGATCCGACAGGCAATCCACAGGGACGCGTTGCGGCAGTGACCGCAGCCAGGTGATCTGGCGTTTCGCCAGCTGGCGCGTGGCGGCGATGGCCTGCTCGATGGCCTGTTCCAGGGAAACCCGCTCGTCCAGGTAATCCCAGAGCTGCCGGTAGCCCACGCAGCGAATCGAGGGCAGGCCCGGATGCAGATCGGGGCGGGCGTACAGGGCGCGAACCTCGTCCAGCAGGCCGGCGTGAATCATGGCCTGATAGCGTTGCGCGATGCGGGTGTGCAGCACGGACCGGTCGGACGGCTCCAGGCTGATCGTCAGGAAGCGCCATCCCGGCAGCACGGGCTGCGGGGGCTGGGCCAGCCAGTCGCTCATGGCGCGTCCGCTGCTGCGCCAGATTTCCAGAGCGCGCTGCAGGCGCTGGCTGTCATTGGGGGCCAAGCGGGCGGCGGTGGCCGGATCGACGCGAGCCAATTCCGCATGCAGCGCCGGCCAGCCGCGTTCACTGGCTTCTGCATCCAGGGCCTGGCGGATCTCCGGGTCCGCTCCCGGCAGCGCGTTCAACCCTTCGCGCAGCGCCTTGTAGTACAGCATGGTGCCGCCGCACAGGACGGGGATGCGCCCCCGCTGGCGGATGTCCTGCGCCAGCACTGCCGCATCGCGGGCGAATTCCGCAGCCGAATACGCTTGCGCCGGGTCACGGATGTCCAGCAGATGGTGGGGCGCCAGCGCCTGTTCCTGGAGACTGGGTTTGGCGGTGCCGATATCCATGCCCCGGTAGATGGTGGCCGAATCCATGATGATCAGCTCGATCGGCCAGCGCTGCGCCAGCGCCAGCGATGCCGCCGATTTACCGGATGCCGTCGGCCCGGCCAGGCAGATCAGCAGAGGGGAGTCGTTTGGATTCACAGGGTACAGGGTGCGCAAAACGAGGATGAAATCGGTCCGCGTTCAGGATGTCATGAGGCGGGATAGCCCGCTTCGCGCTGATGGCGGATGCTCAGGACCAGGATGACATCGGCGGGGTATTCGTAGCTGTATAGCGCGACATAGCCGGTTTTTCCTCTGGAAATGACGAGTTCCCGGCAGGGATCTTCGACGGTGCGGCCTATCAGCGGATGGCGCTGCAGGATCGAAACCGCTTCGATGATCAATTCAGTCGTATCGCTGGCAGCCTGAGGATCGTTTTCCAGTAAAAAATCCGTCAAGCGTTCCAGATCCAGAATGGCCTGATCGGTATAGATCAGGGCCGCCACGGGCGAGCCTGAGGGGGCGTAGCGGGCGTGCCTGCAGCACGTGCGCGCAGGTAGGCATGGACTTCGTCAGCCGTATAGCCTAAGCCCGTATCCAGCGCCTGCCGGCGGGCCGCTTGGGCCTGCGCTAGGAAATCCGCCCGCTGTTCGGTCGAGATGGCGGCCTGTTCGATGGCGGACACCATAAAGGCATGCGGCGTCATGCCCAGTCCTTGAGCGGCATGGATGGCGCGAGCTTTGAGCGTATCGGATAATTTGAGCGAAGTCGTGGTCATGGCAGCGGTGCGCTTGAATGCATCGGTGCTACCAGAGTAACACCGATGGGGCGAGAGAGGTGGGGTTTTTCTGTTCACTGGCCCCGCATGAACAGCTTGTCTAGGTCGTTCAGACTCCATTGAAACCAGGTCGGGCGGCCATGATTGCATTGGTCGGCGCGCTCGGTGCGTTCCATCTGGCGCAGCAGGGCGTTCATTTCGTCCAGCGTCAGGCGGCGATTGGCGCGGATCGCGCCGTGGCAGGCCATGGTGGACAGCAGCTCGTTGCGCTGTTCGGTCAGACGGGCCGACTGGCCGAATCGTTCTACATCGGCCAGCACGCCGCGCGCCAGGGCTTCGATGTCGCCCTGGGCCAGCAGGGCGGGTACGGCCCGCACGGCCAGCGAGGCGGGGCCGGTGGCGCGGATGCGCAGCCCCAGGGCGTCCAGCGTGTCCTGATGGTCCTGGGCGATGGCGACCTGGGTTTCGGTGGCGGTGAACACCACCGGCACCAGAAGATCCTGCGCGGGCAGAGGGGCCTCGTCCAGCGCGCCTTTCAGTCTTTCGTACACCACGCGTTCGTGGGCGGCGTGCATGTCCACCAGAATCAGGCCGCGCGCATTCTGCGCCAGGATATAGATGCCGTGCAGTTGGCCCAGGGCCAGACCCAGCGGCAGATCGCCGGCACCGGGGTGTGCGTCTTGGGGCCGCGCCCCGGTGCCGGCGGGTGCGGTCCCTGCGCGAGGGAATGCTTCCGCTGATGCGCTGCCGGGCGACGGCGCCGGTCGGGTGTTTGCGCCATCCAGCGGCTGGTACAGAGTGCGCCAATCCTGGGCCGGCCTGGAATCCTGCAGCGCAAAGCGCTGCTGCACAGGGATCTGCCCCGGATAGCGACCGGGGCTGCGTCCCTGGGAAGGCGCGCCGCCATCCGGCAGGGCGCCATCGCCGCTGCTGGGGGCCGGCGGCGTGTCGGCGGATTCGCCCGCCGCTCCGCCTCGCTGCGCCAGGGCTTGCCCCAGCGATTGCGCCACATAGCGATGAATGGCCCCGCTGTCGCGGAAACGCACCTCGCTTTTGGCGGGGTGCACGTTCACGTCCACCCCGCTCGGGTCCAGCCCCAGAAACAGCACATAGGCGGGCTGGCGGTCGCCATGCAGCACGTCGGCATAAGCCTGGCGGATGGCATGCGACACCGTCCGGTCGCGCACAAAGCGGCCATTGACGTACAGATACTGCCGGTCGGCCCGGTTGCGGGCGAACGTCGGGCGGGTGATGCAGCCTTCCAGGGTGATCAGGCCCTGTTCCGCCGAGACCGGCAGGCTCTGGGCCTGGAATTCGGCCCCCAGCACGTCGCGGATGCGGCTGTGGATGTCGGAGGCAGGCCAGTTTCGCTGTGGTTTGTCATTGTGGAACACGCGCAAGGCGACGTCGGGGTTGGCCAGCGCGATGCGTTCGATGGCATCCAGGCAGTGGCCGTATTCCGTGGCTTCGGAACGCAGGAATTTGCGTCGGGCGGGGATGTGGTCGAACAGTTGGCGCACGTCCACGCGGGTGCCGGTCTGCCCGGCGGCGGGCGAGGGTTCCGGCTGTCCGGGGCCGATCTGCCAGGCCTGATCCGCATCCGCTGTGCGCGAACTGAGCGTCAACTGGGCCACCGAGGCGATCGAAGCCAGCGCTTCGCCGCGAAACCCCATCGTGGCGACGGATTCGAGTTCGTCCAGGGATGTGATCTTGCTGGTGGCGTGTTGCTGCAGCGCCAGCTGTAATTGTTCGCGCGGAATGCCGTGTCCGTCGTCGGCCACCAGAATGCGCCGGATCCCGCCGCCATCCAGGCGGACCTCTATAGCCCGGCTGCCTGCGTCCAGCGCGTTTTCCAGCAGTTCTTTCAGCACCGAGGCGGGGCGCTCGATGACCTCGCCGGCGGCGATTTGGTTGATCAGAATATCGGGCAGGGCAGAGATGGGTCGCGTCATAAAAACGATTATAGTGAGCGTCTGCTCGTCATCGGGCAAAGCGGACTGCGCGGCCCAGGGGCTGGCGGGTGCTTTGCAGGGCCTCGAGCGTTACGCACGCACGATGCGCGCTGTTGCATCCATTTCAACGAGGTTTAAAGCAGTCATGGCTGAGTTTTTTCATCTGGTGCTGAACATTGACCAGTCTCTGGGTATCTGGGTCGCACAGTATGGCGCCTGGATCTATCTGATCCTGGCCCTGATCATTTTCGGCGAGACCGGGCTGATCGTGTTGCCCTTTCTGCCGGGGGATTCGCTGCTGTTCATCGCCGGGGCCTTTGGCGCCACCGGCCAGTTAGACCCGGTGCTGATGGGGGGCATTCTGATCGCGGCAGCTATCTTGGGCAATACGGTCAATTATTCTGTAGGCCGTTACATCGGCCCCAAGGTCTTTTCACGCGACTATCGCTTTCTGGATCGCAAGGCCTTGCTGAAAACCCATGCCTTTTATGAAAAGCATGGCGGCAAAACCATCATCCTGTCGCGCTTTCTACCGTTGTTTCGCACCTTTGCGCCGTTCGTGGCCGGGGTGGCCGGCATGCGCCTGTTCATGTTTCAGCTATACAACATCATCGGCGCCGTCGTCTGGATCGCCGGCCTGATCACGCTGGGTTATTTTTTCGGCAACGTCCCTATCGTGCGGGAACACCTGAACACCATCGTCCTGATCGGCATCGCCGCCGCCGCCGTGCCGGCGCTGGCCGGCGTTTTGTGGAAGCTGCTGCGCCGCAAGGCATCCGGCGACGCCTGATTCTCCGCGACGCTTGAATTACGCCCGTCGCGCCAGTGCCGGGTTGGCGGCGAAATAATCGCGCACGCCGCCCAGGACGGCGGCGGCGATCTTTTGCTGGTGCGCGGGGGTGCGCAGCAAGGATTCTTCTTCGGGATTGCTGATGAAGGCAGTTTCGATCAGGATGGATGGGATGTCGGGGGCCTTCAGCACGGCGAAGCCGGCGCGTTCGATGCGGTTCTTGTGCAGGCGGTTGATCTTGCCGATTTCCTGCAGCACCTGGGATCCGACCTTGATCGAGTCATTGATCTGCGCGCCCGTGGACAAGTCCAGCAGCACTTTTGCCACCTGGGCATTGTGGGACCCCAGATTCACGCCGCCGATCAGATCGGCGTCGTTTTCTTTTTTAGCCAGCCAGCGGGCCGCAGAACTGGTGGCCCCGTTTTCCGATAGCGCCCAGACCGAAGACCCCCTGGCGGACGGCTTGATCCAGGCGTCGGCGTGAATCGAGATGAACAGATCGGCCTGCACCCGGCGGGCCTTTTGCACCCGCACGTTCAGCGGCACAAAATAATCCCGGTCGCGGGTCAGGTAGGCCCGCATATTGGGCTGGGCGTCGATCAGTTTTTTCAGGCGCTGCGCGATCTGCAGGACAATGTCTTTTTCGCGGGTACCGCGTTTGCCGATGGCGCCGGGATCCTCGCCGCCATGTCCGGGGTCCAGAGCGATCAGGATGGGACGATCACGGCGCCCGCCGGGCGCGGGCTTGGGCGGGACCACCTCCGCGGGCGGCGGTTTCTGTTGCGCCAGCGGGGGGAGTTTTTGCCCTTCGACCGAGGGAATCGGCGCTTCCGATGGGCTGTTCTGGGCCAGACTTTCCAGAATGCCGGCCAGCGGGTCGTTCTGGGCGTCTTTCAGCAGGGCCATCAGCGGGTCCTGGGCGACTTTCGGGTACAAGTCCAGCACCAGGCGATATTTGTATTCCCCGATGGGCTTCAGGGTAAAGACCTGCGGGGCCACATCCTGCTTCAGGTCGAAGACCAACCGCACCACATTGGGCCGGTTCTGGCCGACGCGCACGGTGCTGATGTAGGGGTCGTTGGGCTTGATCTTGGACACCAGATTGCTGATGGCGGCATCCATCTGCAGGCCCTCGATATCCACCACCAGCCGGTGCGGATTATCCAGCATGAACTGTTCGGCCTTCAGTTCCGTGTCCATTTCCAGCGTGACGCGGGTGTACTCGTCGGCAGGCCAGGTCCGCACGGCCAGGATGGTGGCGGCTCGGGCCAGCCGGGGAATGACGGGCAGCAGCAACAAGGTGCAGCCGCCCGCGATCAGCTTGCGCCGCAGGGGAACCGGGGCGGTATTCATGGGTGCGATGGGGTCAGGTGCGTCAGCCATTGCTGTCCTTTGTCGCTGCAGGCGCTTAACCATGCGCGCCGACCGGTCCCAGCATATTCCAGCAAAATATCCAGATCCGGGGGGGGGAGACGGGTGCCGGCCTGTTCAGGCCATTCGATCAGGACCACAGCCTGTTCGCCCAGCAATTCGCCGAACCCCGCGTCCCGCCATTCGTGCGCATCGCTAAATCTATAGAAATCAAAGTGATAGAAGTATAAGTTAGAAACGTTATAGCTTTCAAGCAAGGCGTAGCTGGGGCTTTTGATGCGCCCCGTCACGCCGCCCGCTCGCAGAAACGCCCGTGCCAGGCTGGTTTTGCCCGCGCCCAGTTCCCCGCGCAGGTGGATGCGCCCGCCGGCGGGCAGCGATTCAGGGGCATGTCCGCAGACCAGGGCCGCCAGGCGTTGCGCCAGGGCCACGGTCGCGTTTTCGTCCGGCAGGGGCCATTCGATGGGGGGCAGAGGAAATGTCATGATGTTCAGGCGTTTCGATCCGTGGGGCATTGTATGTCGGCAGCGCTGCCATCATGGGGCGACGTGTCTGCTGGGCGTGAATCTCTGTTTACCCCGCCAGTCCCAGCCATATTGGCAGCGTCATCGCCGACAGCAGCGTCCCCAGCGACATCGTGACCGCCACCAGCCGCCCGTCGCCGCCCATGCGGGCGGCCAGCACGTGTGCAGCCGACGAGGTCGGGACGGCGGAAAACAGCAGCAGTACCTGGCGCTCTTGATCCGGCAGGCCCAGCATCCAGGCGACCGCCAAGGTCCAGAGCGGCAGCAGAAGCAGCTTGGCTGCGATCATCCATGCCATCAGCGGCGCGTGTTGGCGTCCGCCCTCTAGCGACAACGTCGCTCCCACGCACAGCAGCCCCAGGGCGATCGCGCAGGATCCCAGCCTGCTCAAGGCGACGTCGGCGATGTGCGGAATCGGCACCTGCAGGAAATTGCAGGCCAGGGCCGCCAGCGTCGCCAGAATGAAGGGATTGCGCGCCATTTCGCTCAGCGCCCGTCCGCCGTGGCGGCTCGCCAGGGCATGCACCGCCCCCACATTGCTGATCGGCACGGCAAATCCCAGGATCACCGCCATCGTCGCCTGGGCCTGGTCCCAGCCCAGGCCGGCAGCCAGCGACAGCGCCAGATAGCTATTGAAGCGAAACGCGCACTGAGCGGTCGCTGCGTGCGCCGCCGGGTCTGGGCGCACCGCCAGCCGCCCCAGCCAGGCCAGCGCGATGCCGCCCAGCATCACCCCCAGGGTGGCCGCCAGCAGCACGGTCGTGCTGCCCAGAGCCATCGGCGCCTGCGTGATCGAATGGAACAGCAGCGCCGGAAACAGCACGAAATACACCAGCTTTTCCGCTTGGGCGAAAAACGTGCGGTCGAACTTGAAGCGATGCAGCAGCAGCCATCCCAGCGCGATCAGCAGGAAGTCGGGCAGGATCAGCAGAATCACGGACATGGCTGGGGATACCTGAAGTCGGGGGTACGGCGCAGGCTGCCGGCAGGATGCCGCAGCGGGTGTGGGGTGCATTGTAGGGTGCAGCTCTTCTGGGTGCTTGTTGTGGATCTGCAACGCCTTTCCCGGGAAACTGGGGCCTTTCCCCTGCTGGGCATGGCATTCATCCGGAAATTTTGATGCAATACCAACAACTTCCCTTCGCGGAGTTAGAAAGAGCAGCAGCAAAGGATGTTGTTGGCCTGCTCTGATTCACACAAATCTACGGAGATTTCTTACATGAAAAAGACTCTGCTCGCTGCTGCTCTGCTGGCCGGTTTCGCTACCGCTGGCGTTGCTCAAGCAGAAACGTCCGTGACGTTGTACGGTATCCTGGACACCGGCTACGGCTACAGCCAAATGAAATACAGCCACACCAATGCGGCTGGTGTTGCTTATGACGCCAAGACGACCTCGTCGGGTCTGAAAGATGGTTTCCTGAACGGTAACCGCTTCGGCCTGAAGGGCTCCGAAGACCTGGGCGACGGCCTGCGCGCCATCTTCCAACTGGAACAAGGCTTCAACATCGGTGATGGTACGTTTGCCGCCGGCACCCGCCAGTTCCACCGCCAAGCCTACGTGGGTCTGGCCAGCGACAACTGGGGTACCTTCACGATGGGTCGCCAGTACAACTTCGGCGACGGCTATCACGATGCCAGCTTTGGTAGCAGCTTCGGCGATACGGACAAGGCCTTCGGCGCCAAGTCTGTCCGCGTCGACAAGATGTTCAAATACGAAACCCCTGATTTCGCGGGCTTCAAGGCTGGTATCGGCTATGCCGCTGGTCAGTCGGTGGATCGTGAAAGCGTGAACGGTGTGGCGGCTACCGCAGCTGCTACGGATGATCGTTCCAACTACCTGACCGTCGGTTTGAAGTACGCCAACGGCCCGATCTTCGCCGGTGCGACCTATGACCGCGTGGGTTCCAGCGGCCAGGTTCAAAATGGCTGGAATACCACGACCAACGCTCCTCAGGACGCTCAATACAACGTCACCAACTGGATGATCAGCGGCGGCTATGACTTCGAAGTCGTGAAGCTGGGTCTGGGCTATGGTCAGGACCGCAACGGCAAGCTGAACGGCATGCTGGGTAGCGTTACCAACAATCCGGCCGCTCGTGGCTTCAACGTTGACGGCTTCAAGTCGCACAACTACTACGTTGGTCTGTCCGCTCCTCTGGGTGGCGGTACGGCTGCGGTGACCTGGACCCGTTCGTCGTCCAACCTGGATGACGTGTACAACGATCAGGACAACACCTACAAGACGCAGAACATCTACGCTGCCAAGTACAGCTACCCGCTGTCCAAGCGCACGGCTGTCTACGCCTACGGCGCCTACGGCACTGGTATTGCCTATCTGGACGGTCAGAAAGGCAAGGAAGCCGGTATCGGCCTGAACCACAAGTTCTAATCGCCACGCGTGGCTTGTCCACGCCGCGATGCAGCCCAGCTTGCTGGGCTGTTGCGAACTTCGCCGGGGGCTTCGGTCACCGGCAACCAGAAAGCCACCCTCGGGTGGCTTTCTGGCGTGTGCGCCTACCGTGGCGCGTCTCCGATTAGCGCCAAAAATGGAAAGATGAATTCGCCGTAGCCTGGTTTATCGCGGCGCAGCAAAAGCGCACACTGTTTCCAACAGGGCGGGACACGAATCACTCAGCGGAAAGCCCGTGAAGTCCAGCTCTGACACACACTTGAACGTGAAGGAAACCATCATGAAAGTCGCTACCGCCGCCTCCGTTGCCATCCTGTCTCTGGGCCTTGCCTCCGCAGGCATCGCGCAAGCCGAAGACAACTCCTACCCCGAAATCGTGACGCCCAGCACCCAGACGCGTACTGAAGTCGTCCAGGAACTGCGTGTGGCGCAGTCCCAGGGTCTGGTTTACGCAGGTGAGCAAAACGATTATCCGCAGCTTCAGTCCGAAGACCCGTCCCTGACCCGCGCCCAGGTCCTGAACGAGTTGAAGGAAGCCAAGCACGCCGGTCTGTTGTCAGCCGGTGAAGATAATCAGTATCCCAACGTGCTGTAACAGCAGCTCGAGCCGGACAATCCCGTCCGCTCAGCCCGCCCCGCATTTTGCGCGGCGGGCTTTTTTACATCTGCGTCAGGCAAGATCGGCTCTTGCTCATCCTTTCAGGCTGACATTTCCATCCCTTCGTAGTTCTGCGGTCTGGTCCCCGACAGGTGGCTCGATCATCATGGGGCCTTTCGTCCCGTGAACGGGTTTGTTTTGCTTTTGTCTACACAAAGACGTAAGCTGAATGAAGATCACAGGCTTCGATTGGGATGCTGGCAATTGGCCTAAATGCGGCAAGCACGGCGTTTCCCGAGTGGAAATGGAGCAAGTGATGCTGGGAGCGCCCGCATGCCAGCCGGACCCCTATCCTGGCGAGCCGCGCCAGCGAGCCATCGGAAGAACATGGGCCGGGCGGTATGTGTTTTTGGTGTTCATGCTGCGGGTCGTGGGTGGGCGGCTGAAGATCCGTCCCATCAGTGCCCGCTACATGCATGCAAAAGAGGTTGCGTATTATGAGCACCAGACTCAAACCGATACCCGTCCTGCGCAGTGATGAAGACGCAGAGGACTTCGTTGCCAACGCCGACTTGTCGGAATACGACCTGTCTGGCTTCAAGCCCATGCACTTCGAACTGGAACCCAAATCCGCATCCCTGAACATGCGTCTGCCGGCGGCATTGCTGGACGCGGTCAAAGCGCGCGCCAAGGCCAGGGGCATCCCCTACACCCGTTACGTGCGCATGCTGCTGGAAGCCGATGTGGCACACCGCAGGCATTCCTAGCGTCCGGGCATTTTCCTGCGCCTTTTCAGGCGTCTGACAGCCTTTCCGTGCTTAGCTGAATTGATGCGGGTCAAATGTGTTTCCGCTCCGGGTTTTCCCGGCGCCGGCGCTTGTCGAAATGCTACAATCCCGTAGTTTGATCTTCTGAGGCAGGGCCATCCATGAACCTGGAACAGTACTTTCCTGTGCTGCTTTTCATCATCGTCGCCACATTGATTGGCGCGGCTCTGCTGGCAGCGGGGCGCCTGTTGGGCCGCAACGTGCCCGACGCTGAAAAGCTGTCCGTCTACGAATGCGGCTTCGAATCCTTTGGTGATTCACGCATGAAATTCGACGTGCGCTATTACCTGGTGGCGATCCTGTTCATCATGTTCGATCTGGAAATCGCCTTTTTATTCCCCTGGGCCATGGCCAACGGCGCCGTCGGCATGGTGGGGTTCTGGGCAGTAGCGATCTTCCTGGGCATCCTGACGGTGGGCTTCATCTACGAATGGCGCCGCGGCGCCCTGGACTGGGAATAATTGGGGGTGAGCAAAATGGCTGTTGAAGGCGTCATGGAAAAAGGCTTCATGACCACCAGTGCGGATAAATTCCTCAACTGGGCAAAGACGGGTTCGCTATGGCCGATGACTTTCGGTCTGGCCTGTTGCGCGGTCGAAATGATGCATGCGGGCGCAGCGCGCTACGACCTGGATCAGTTCGGTATCATCTTTCGCCCCAGCCCGCGTCAGTCCGATCTGATGATCGTGGCCGGCACGCTGTGCAACAAGATGGCACCGGCCCTGCGCAAGGTCTACGATCAGATGCCGGAACCGCGCTGGGTCGTGTCGATGGGGTCCTGTGCCAATGGCGGTGGTTACTACCACTATTCCTATTCCGTCGTGCGCGGTTGCGACCGCATCGTGCCTGTGGATGTCTACGTGCCGGGCTGTCCGCCCACAGCGGAAGCCCTGGTCTACGGTCTGCTGCAGATGCAAAACAAGATCCGCCTGACCAACACCATTGCGCGATAGCGTGGGGCGCCGGACAGGGCCCGCCGGCAAGCCGGCGCCCGTCCGCCCGGCGCACATCCAACCCGATCCGACTCTGACGATCTGCATATGACACGGCTACAGACCTTAGAAACCAATTTGCGCACTGTCCTGGGGGATTCCGTCGACCTGACCGAATCCCTGGGCGAACTGACGCTGCAATTGCCCCAGTCCGCCTGGGCGGATACCTGCCGCACGTTGCGCGACCATACCAGCCTGCGCTTCGAATCCTGTATGGACTTGTGCGGGGTGGACTATTCCGCCTGGAAGGCCCCCACCTATTCAGCCGGCTACAGCCACGCCCATCCGCACCGTTTCGCGGTGGTCATCCATCTGCTGTCGGTCACGCACAACTGGCGCCTGCGGGTGCGGTTGTACGCCGAACATGACGAATTCCCGGTGGTGGCGTCGCTGGTGGACGTCTGGCCCGCCGTCAACTGGTTCGAGCGCGAAGCCTTCGATCTGTACGGCATCGTCTTCGAAGGCCACCCCGACTTGCGTCGCATCCTGACGGATTACGGCTTCATCGGCCACCCCTTCCGCAAGGACTTCCCGATTTCCGGGCACGTGGAAATGCGTTACGACGCCGAACAGAAACGCGTCGTATATCAGCCCGTCACGATCGAACCCCGCGAAATCACCCCCCGCGTGGTGCGGGAAGACCACTACGGCATAGAACGGTACTGACATGGCAGAAATCCAGAACTACAACCTGAACTTCGGCCCGCAGCACCCGGCAGCGCACGGGGTGTTGCGCCTGGTGCTCGAACTGGACGGCGAAGTCGTCCAGCGCGCCGACCCGCACATTGGCCTGCTGCACCGCGCCACCGAAAAACTGGCGGAACACCGCACCTTCCTGCAGACCTTGCCCTATATGGACCGTCTGGACTACGTGTCCATGATGTGCAACGAACACGCCTATTGCCTGGCGGTCGAACGGCTGCTGGGCATCCAGGTGCCGGAACGCGGGCAGTACATCCGCGTGATGTTCGACGAGATCACCCGCATCCTGAACCACTTGATGTCGCTGGGTTCGCATGCGCTGGACGTGGGCGCCATGGCGGTGTTCCTGTATGCCTTCCGCGAACGCGAAGACCTGATGGACTGCTACGAAGCCGTCTCCGGTGCCCGCATGCACGCGGCTTACTACCGGCCCGGCGGCGTGTACCGCGATCTGCCCGATACCATGCCGCTGTATAAAGGCTCGAAATACCGTTCCGATAAAGAACTGCGGGCCATGAACGAATCGCGTTCCGGGTCGATGCTGGACTTCATCGAGGACTTCACCAACCGCTTCCCCGCCTGTGTGGACGAATACGAAGTCCTGCTGACGGAAAACCGCATCTGGAAGCAGCGTTTGGTGGACATCGGCGTCGTGTCGCCCGAACGCGCGCTGGCGCTGGGCTTCACCGGCCCCATGCTGCGCGGTTCCGGCATCGAATGGGATCTGCGTAAAAAGCAGCCCTACGAGGTCTACGACAAGATGGATTTCGACATCCCCGTGGGCAAAAACGGCGATTGCTACGACCGCTATCTGTGCCGCATCGAGGAAATGCGCCAATCCAACCGCATCATCAAACAGTGCGTCGAATGGCTGCGCAATAATCCCGGCCCCGTGATCACCGGCAACCACAAGGTCGCGCCGCCCAAACGCGAAGACATGAAGACCGGCATGGAAGACATGATCCACCACTTCAAGCTCTTCACCGAAGGCATGCACGTGCCCGAAGGCGAGGCCTACGCCGCCGTGGAACACCCCAAGGGCGAATTCGGGATTTATCTGGTGTCGGACGGGGCCAACAAGCCCTACCGCATGAAGATCCGCGCGCCGGGTTTCGCCCACCTGCATGCACTGGAAGAAATGTCCAAGGGCCACATGATTTCCGACGTGGTGACCATCATCGGCACCCAGGACATCGTGTTTGGCGAGATCGACCGCTAACCGCCCGGACACCACAGGACTATGACGATGCTGCTTTCCGAACAAGCCTACCGGGACATTGACCGGGAAATCTCCAAATACCCGGCGGACCAGAAACGATCCGCCGTGATGGCCGCCTTGACCATCGCCCAGACCGAAAAGGGCTGGACGTCGCCCGAAGTCATCCGCGACGTGGCCGCCTATCTGGACATGCCGCCGATTGCGGTCCAGGAAATCGCGACCTTTTATTCCTCGTACAACACCCAGCCGGTGGGGCGCTTCACCCTGACCATCTGCACCAATCTGCCCTGTGCTCTGCAGGGCGGGACGCAGTCGGCTGAATACCTCAAGGAAAAGCTGGGCATCGGCTTTCACGAAACCACGCCGGATGGCCTGTTTACCCTGCTGGAAGGCGAATGCATGGGTGCCTGCGGCGATGCGCCGGTGATGATCGCCAACGCCAAGCACATGTGCTGCCGCATGCAGCCAGAAAAGATCGACGCCCTGATCCGTGATTTGAAGGAGTCGGCATGAGCGCCCTGGATGTTTTGCAGAAGTACGGCTCGGATGCGCTGAATCCGGCGCTGGGCGACGATACCGCCCGCAGCATGATTTTTCACGGTCGTCATATCCAGCCGCACCTGTTGGCGGGGCTGGACGGCAACAACTGGGGCATCCAGGACTACATCGCCCGCGGCGGCTATGAATCCCTGAAGAAAATCCTGACCACCGGCATGACGCCGGACGACGTGATCGCCGAACTGAAGGCGTCCAGCCTGCGTGGCCGGGGCGGCGCCGGCTTTCCGACGGGCCTGAAATGGTCCTTCATGCCGCGCAATCTGCCGGGCCAGAAATATGTGGTCTGCAATTCCGACGAGGGCGAGCCAGGCACGTTCAAAGACCGCGACCTGCTGCGCTACAACCCGCATGCCGTGATCGAAGGCATGATCATCGGCGGTTTCGCCATGGGTTCGTCCGTGGGCTACAACTACATTCACGGCGAAATCTTCCAGGTCTACAACCGCTTCGAAGAGGCCCTGGAACAGGCCCGCCAGGCCGGTTTTCTGGGCGATGACATCCTGGGTTCGGGTTTTTCCTTCCAGTTGCACGCGCATCATGGTTTTGGCGCCTACATTTGCGGCGAAGAAACCGCCTTGCTGGAATCCCTGGAAGGCAAAAAGGGCCAGCCGCGCTTCAAACCGCCGTTCCCGGCCAGCTTCGGCCTGTACGGCAAGCCCACCACCGTCAACAACACGGAAACCTTTGCCGCCGTGCCCTTTGTCTTCCAGATGGGGGCTCAGGCCTACCTGGAACAGGGCGTCGACAAGGCCGGCGGGACGAAAATCTTTTCCGTGTCCGGCGACGTCGAATTGCCCGGCAACTACGAAATTCCGCTGGGCACGCCGTTCTCCAAATTATTGGAATTGGCCGGCGGCATGAAGGGCGGGCGCAAGCTGAAAGCCGTCATTCCCGGCGGTTCGTCCGCTCCGGTGCTGCCTGCCGACATCATGATGAACACCAATATGGATTACGACTCGATCGCCAAGGCCGGTTCCATGCTGGGGTCGGGCGCGGTCATCGTCATGGACGAAACCCGCTGCATGGTGAAATCGCTGATGCGCTTGTCCTACTTCTACATGGAAGAATCCTGCGGCCAGTGCACGCCCTGCCGCGAAGGCACGGGCTGGTTGTACCGCATGATGCAGCGCATGGAAAACGGTCAGGGCACGATGGAAGACATCGACACACTCGATTCGGTGGCGCACAACATGATGGGCCGCACGATTTGCGCCCTGGCCGACGCCGCCGCCATGCCGGTACGCAGCTTCATCAAGCATTTCCGCGACGAATTCGTCCACCACGTTGACCACAAGGATTGTGTGGTCGCCAAGTATCTGTAGGGTCAGGACACGCCATGGTAGAACTCACCATCGACGGGCTGAAGGTTCAAGCCGAAGCAGGCAGCATGGTCATCCAGGCTGCGCACTCGGCGGGGCTGTACATCCCGCATTTCTGCTATCACAAGAAACTCAGCATTGCCGCCAACTGCCGCATGTGCCTGGTCGAGGTCGAAAAGGCCCCGAAACAGCTGCCGGCCTGCGCTACCCCCGTGACCGAGGGCATGGTGGTGCACACCCATTCACCCAAGGCCGTCGAAGCCCAGCGCGCCGTGATGGAATTCCTGCTGATCAACCACCCCCTGGATTGCCCGGTGTGCGATCAGGGCGGCGAATGCCAGCTGCAGGATCTGGCCATGGGCTATGGCGAATCCGCCTCGCGCTATAAGGAAACCAAGCGCGTGGTCTTCCACAAGCCCATGGGCCCCTTGATTTCCGCCGAACAGATGCAGCGCTGCATCCACTGCACCCGCTGTGTGCGGGTCGGCCAGGAAATCGGCGGCATCATGGAAATCGGCATGCTCAACCGGGGTGAATTCTCGGAAATCACCACCTTCGTGGGCGAGGCCGTCGAATCCGAACTGTCCGGCAACATGATCGACGTCTGTCCGGTGGGGGCGCTGCTGTCCAAGCCCTTCATGATGAGCGCGCGTACCTGGGAACTGGCCCGCCGCCGCTCGGTCAGCCCGCACGACAGCGTGGGCGCCAATCTGGTGGTGCAGTCCAAGATGGACCGCGTGTTGCGCGTGGTGCCGTTCGAAAACGAAGCCGTCAACGAATGCTGGATCAGCGACCGAGACCGTTTCTCTTACGCCGGCCTGTACTCTGAAGACCGCCTGCAGCACCCCATGGTGCGCGGTTGCGACGGTCAGTGGCACGAGGCTTCCTGGACGGATGCCCTGCAATCCGTCGTGACCGGTCTGAATCAGGTGCGTGAAGACGGCAACGGCGCGCAGATCGGCGCGCTGGGCGCCGAGACCGCCACCCTGGAAGAACTGGCCCTGCTGGCGCGTCTGACGCGCGCCCTGGGGTCGGACAATATCGACTTCCGCCTGCGCGGTGACGGCGCGGCCCTGGATGCGGTGCGCAGCGGCGCGCCCTGGTTGGGCATGCCGATCGCCGACTTGAACACCCTGGACCGCACGCTGGTTGTGGGTTCCTTCCTGCGCAAAGATCATCCCCTGATGGCGCAGCGTCTGCGCCAGGCCGCCAAACACGGCATGCAACTGTCCCTGGTGGACAGCGTGGCCGCCGATCCGCTGGTGCCGGTCACGGGCCGCATGACGGTCAAACCGTCCGGCCTGGTCCAGGCGCTGGGCGAAGTCGTCGTCGCTCTGGCAGGTCTGAAATCGCAGCCGGTGCCCGAAGGCCTGGCCGCCGTGCAGGCTGGCGCTGCGGCCCAGCAGATCGCCGAGAGCCTCGCATCGGGCCAGAATGTGGGGATCTTCCTGGGCAACCTGGCCGTCAGTGACGATCAGGTGGGGCATCTGGCCGCCAATGCGCAAGAAATCGCCCGCCTGTGCGGGGGGCGATTCGGCTTCCTCACCTCGGGCGGCAATACGGTGGGCGGCTATCTGGCCGGCGCCGTACCTGCCGACGGCGGCCTGGATGCCCGGGGCATGCTCAGTGGCGATCCCCTGAAGGCCTATCTGGTGCTGCATGCCGAACCGCGCCTGGACAGCGACCTGGGCGAACGCGCTGTGCGCGCCCTGCAGGGGTCGGCCATGGCCGTGGCTTTCACCGCCTTCAAATCCGCCGCCGAAGACTGGGCCGATGTGATGCTGCCCATCGCGCCGTTCACGGAAACCTCCGGTTCCTTCGTCAATGCCGAAGGCCGCGTCCAGAGCTTCAAGGGCGTGTCCGCTCCGGTGGGCGATACGCGTCCGGCCTGGAAGGTGCTGCGCGTGCTGGGCAATCTGCTCAGCCTGCAGGGTTTTGACGACGAAACGTCCGAATCCGTGCGCGACACGGTGATGGTGGGCGGCGTCGATGGCCGCCTGTCCAACGTGATCCGCAAAACGCCGGGTACGGTGACGCCGGGCGCCGAGATCGAACGGGTCGCAGAACTGCCCATCTATCGCACCGATGCACTGGTGCGCCGGTCTCAACCGCTGCAGGAACACGTCAATTCCGCGCCGCCGCAGGCCGCTGCCAATGCCGCCACGCTGCAGGCCCTGGGCCTGTCGGCGGGCGATGCCGTGCGGGCGTCGACCGCCCACGGCGCAGCAGATCTGACCGCCGCCCTGGACGATACCGTGGCCGACGGCGCCGTGCGGATCGCCGGCGCCTTTGAACAGACCGCCGCCCTGGGCATGGGCTCGGGCGCCATCCAGCTGGAGCGACGCTAATGGACTGGTTGAATATCCTGAACGCCTATGGCGCCGGCCTGATCGGCGAAACGCCCTGGCTGGTCGTCTGGACCCTGGTCAAGATCGTCGTCATCGCGGTGCCCATCATTCTGTGCGTGGCCTACCTGACGTACTGGGAACGCAAGATGATCGGCTTCATGCACGTGCGCCTGGGGCCCAATCGCGTGGGCTACCGCGGCCTGCTGCAGCCTTTTGCCGACGTCTTCAAGCTGCTGACCAAAGAACTGATCGTGCCGTCCAAGGCCAATCCGGTGCTGTACATTCTGGCTCCGGTGGTCACGTTGACGCCGGCCTTGGCGGCCTGGGCGGTGATCCCGTTCCAGCCCGACGTCGTGCTGGCCAACATCAACGCCGGGCTGCTGTTCGTTCTGGCCATTACGTCCGTGGGCGTTTATGGCGTGATCATGGCGGGCTGGGCGTCGAACTCCAAATACGCGCTGCTGTCGGCGCTGCGGGCATCCGCCCAGATGGTGTCCTACGAACTGGCCGTCGGTTTCGTGCTGGTCACGGTGCTGCTGGTGTCGGGCACGCTGAACTTGTCCGGCATCGTGCAGGGGCAGAGCATGGGTTGGTTCGCCGACCGTGGCGTCGGTATTCTGTCTTGGAACTGGCTGCCGCTGTTGCCGTTGTTCATCATCTACGTGATCGCCTCGGTCGCGGAAACCAACCGCCATCCTTTCGATATGGCGGAATGCGAATCCGAGATCGTCGCCGGTCACATGGTGGAATATTCCGGCATGGGTTTTGCCCTGTTTTTCCTGGGTGAATACGCCAACATGATCCTGCTGTCGGCGATGGCGGCGGTCATGTTCCTGGGCGGCTGGTTGCCGCCGCTGGACATCGCGCCCTTCACCTGGGTGCCGGGCTGGCTCTGGCTGGGTCTCAAGACCTTCGTCGTCGTGTCCATGTTCATCTGGTTCCGCGCCACCTTCCCGCGCTACCGCTATGACCAGATCATGCGTCTGGGCTGGAAGGTCTTCATCCCTCTGACGGGGATCTGGCTGGTGGTCGTGGCGATCTGGATGCAGACGCCGTGGAACATTTGGCAGTAAGGGGTACATCATGGAAGCAATCAAGGACTTCTTTGGCAGCCTGATGCTGAAGGAAATGCTCGAAGGCATGCGCCTGACGGGCAAATACTTCTTCAAGCGCAAGATCACGCTGCGCTACCCGGTGGAAAAGACGCCGACGTCGCCCCGGTTCCGCGGACTGCACGCGCAACGTCGTTATGAAAACGGCGAAGAACGCTGCATTGCGTGCAAACTGTGCGAAGCCGTTTGTCCGGCCTTGGCCATCACCATCGAATCCGAACAGCGCGAGGACGGCAGTCGCCGCACCACGCGCTACGACATCGATCTGGCGAAATGCATTTTCTGCGGCTTCTGCGAAGAAGCCTGTCCGACCGATGCCATCGTGGAAACGCACTTGCACGAATACCACGGCGAGAAGCGCGGCGATCTGTATTTCACCAAGGACATGTTGCTGGCCGTGGGTGATCGCTACGAATCGGAAATCGCTGCCCGTCGCGCCGCCGACGCGCCTTATCGTTGATGCCGGAAGACCGACATGAGTTTTGATGCAATCTTGTTCTATCTGCTGGCCATCGTGCTGGTCGTGGCCGCGTTTCGCGTGATCACGGCCACCAGTCCCGTCACCGGGGTGCTGCACCTGATCCTGACCTTTTTCACGGCGTCCATGATGTGGATGCTGATCCAGGCCGAATTCCTGGCCTTGGCGCTGGTCATCGTCTATGTCGGCGCGGTCATGGTGCTGTTCCTGTTCGTGGTCATGATGCTGGACATGCGCCTGGAAGGCCTGAAAAGCGGCCTGAAGATCTACCTGCCGCTGGGGCTGATCATCGGCGGCGTCATGGTGCTGGAAATGGCCTTTGTGGTGCTGCGTTCCTGGGGCGACGCCCCGGCCTTGCCCCAGCCTGCCGACAATATCGACAACACCCTGGTGTTGGGTACCGCCATGTACACGGATTTCGCCTATGCCGTGCAGATCGGCGGCCTGATCCTGCTGGTGGGGATGATCGCCGCCATCGCGCTGACCATGCGCACGCGTAGCGACTTCAAACGCACCCATCCCAACAAGCAGGTGCGCGTGACGGCTGCCGACCGCATCCGGGTCGTGAAAATGCCTGCCGTGGTCGATACGCCTGCCGCCGAATCCGAAGGAGCCGAAAAATGATGCAAATCGGACTGAGCCATTACCTGATCGTAGGGGCGATCCTGTTCGCCATCGGCGTGTTCGGGTTTTTTCTGAATCGGCGCAACCTGATTGTGCTGCTGATGTCGATCGAACTGATTCTGCTGTCGGCCAACATGAACTTCGTGGCCTTTTCCGTCTGGTCGGGCAATCCCGCCGGGCAGGTCTTCGTGTTCTTCGTGCTGACGGTGGCTGCCGCCGAGGCCGCCATCGGGCTGGCCATTCTGGTGCTGCTGTTCCGCAATCTCAGCACTCTCAATGTTGACAAGCTGGACCAGCTGAAGGGGTAAGGGCGTCATGACTGCGCAAAGTCTCTATCTGTTGATCGCCCTGGCGCCTCTGGCGACGGCTGTGCTGATCGGATTTTTCGCCACGGGCTTCATGGGTTCGTGGTTGGGCCGCCGGGCGACGCATACCCTGGCTGTCCTGGGGGTGGCGGTGTCCTTCGTCGGCTCGCTGGTCGTGTTGCAGCAAGTGCTGGACGGCCAGACCTTCGACGGCACGATCTACACCTGGTCCATGATCGGCTCGATCAAATACGAGATCGGTTTCCTGATCGATCCCCTGTCGGCCTTGATGATGGTGGTCGTCACCAGCGTGTCGCTGATGGTGCACATCTACACCATCGGCTACATGGCGGAAGACCCCGGCTACAACCGGTTCTTCTCCTATATTTCCCTGTTCACGTTTTCCATGCTGATGCTGGTGATGGCGAACAACATGCTGCAGTTGTTCTTCGGCTGGGAAGCGGTCGGCCTGGTGTCTTACCTGCTGATCGGTTTCTATTACTCCAAGCCGTCTGCCGTGTTCGCCAACCTGAAGGCCTTCATGGTCAACCGGGTGGGGGATTTCGGTTTCATCCTGGGGATCGGCCTGCTGTACACCTACGCCGGCAGCCTGAACTACGGCGAGGTCTTCGCCCAGGCCGACCAGCTGGGTTCCGTCGTCTTTCCAGGTACAGACTGGCAGATGCTGACGGTCGCCTGCTTGTGCTTGTTCGTGGGCGCCATGGGTAAATCGGCCCAGGCCCCTCTGCACGTCTGGCTGCCGGATTCCATGGAAGGCCCGACCCCGATTTCCGCCCTGATCCACGCCGCCACCATGGTGACGGCCGGGATTTTCATGGTGGCCCGGTTTTCGCCGGTGTACGAACTGAGCGAAACCGCGCTGTCGGTGATTCTGGTGATCGGTGCTTTCGGCGCCCTGTTCCTGGGTGTCCTGGGCGTGGTGCAGAACGACATCAAGCGCGTCGTGGCTTATTCCACGCTGTCGCAGTTGGGCTACATGGTGGTGGCGCTGGGCGCATCCGCCTATTCGGTGGCGATCTTCCACCTGATGACGCACGCTTTCTTCAAGGCCCTGCTGTTCCTGGGGGCCGGCTCGGTCATCATGGGCATGATGCACGATCAGGACATGCGCCACATGGGCGGCCTGTGGAAGCGCATGCCGATCACCTGGATCACCATGCTGATCGGCACGCTGGCGCTGGTGGGCACGCCGTTTTTTTCGGGCTTCTATTCCAAGGAAAGCATCATTTCGGCGGTTGCCGCAGCGAACATCCCCGGCGCCGGCTTCGCCTATGCGCTGACGCTGTCCGGCGTGTTCGTCACCTCGCTGTATTCCTTCCGGTTGTACTTCCTGGTCTTCCACGGCAAGGAACGCTACCCGGATCATGACGATCACGGCCATGACCACGCCCACGGCGAAGGCCACTGGGAAAACCACGGCGATGGTCCGGCCATCCATTCCCTGCATGGCAACAAGCCCAAGGAATCGCCCTGGGTGGTCACGCTGCCGCTGTCTCTCCTGGCCATCATGTCGGTCGTGGCGGGCGTCTGGTTCGTCGATCCCTTGCTGTTCAACGGCTATTTCGGCGAATCCATCACCGTGCTGGCACAGCACCCGGCGATGGCGGCCCTGGCCGAGGAATGGCACGGTTGGGTGGGCTTCGGCCTGCATGGCCTGACGGCGCTGCCGTTCCTGCTGCTGCTGGCCGGCCTGGTGGTGGCGTGGTATTGCTGGCTGATCAATCCGGCGGTGCCGGCGGCGTTTGCCCGCGCGTTCGCCCCGATCTACCGTCTGCTGGACAACAAGTACTACTTCGACTGGTTCAATGAGCAGGTTCTCGCTCGCTTCATCCGAGGCCTGGGCCACGGCCTGTGGCAGGGTGGCGACCGCGGCATCATCGACGGTCTGGTCGTCAACGGCAGCGCGCGCCTGGTGGGGGCGGCTGCAGCCACCACGCGCTTGCTGCAGTCCGGCTACATCTACCACTACGCCTTCGCCATGATCATCGGCATCATGGTGTTTCTCACATTCTTCGTCCTGATGGTTCATTGATGGCTAGCGAAATGGCGTCTTCTACACTCCCCTGGCTGACTCTGTCGATCTTCGTCCCGATCATCTTCGGGCTGCTGGTGCTGCTGGTCGGTCGGGACGATAATCCGGGTCCGGCCCGGGTGCTCTCCCTGATCGGGTCCATCGTCGGCCTGCTGGTGACGATTCCCTTGTACACGGGCTTCAATTCCAAGACGGCGGACATGCAGTTCGTCGAGAACACCCCCTGGATCGAAGCCTTCAATCTGAACTACCACCTGGGCATCGACGGGATCGCGATCTGGTTCGTGCTGCTGACGGCCTTCATCACCATCATCGTGATCCTGGCCGGCTGGGAAGTCATCAAATCCCGCGTCGCGCAATACAACGCTGCGTTCCTGATCCTGTCGGGGCTGATGATCGGTGTCTTCAGCGCGCTGGACGGCATGCTGTTCTATGTGTTCTTCGAAGCCACCCTGATCCCGATGTACATCATCATCGGCGCTTGGGGCGGTCCGAACCGGGTGTATGCCGCGTTCAAGTTCTTCCTGTATACGCTGCTGGGTTCGCTGCTGACCCTGATCGCCTTCATCTACCTGTGGAATGCGTCGGGTGGCTCGTTTGATATCGCCACCTGGCACAAACTGCCGCTGGATTACACGCAACAGATCCTGATCTTCCTGGCCCTGTTCGCTGCGTTCGCCGTCAAGATCCCGATGTGGCCGATCCACACCTGGCTGCCGGACGCCCACGTGGAAGCCCCCACGGGCGGGTCCATCGTACTGGCCGCCATCATGCTGAAGCTGGGGGCTTATGCCTTCCTGCGCTTCTCGCTGCCGATCGCACCGGATGCTTCTCATAGCCTGGCGGGGATGATGATCGCCCTGTCGCTGGTGGCCGTGATCTATATCGGCCTGGTCGCCATCGTCCAGGACGACATGAAAAAGCTGGTGGCGTATTCGTCCGTGGCGCACATGGGCTTCGTCACTCTGGGCTTTTTCGTCTTCAACGTCACCGGCCTGGAAGGCGCCATCATCCAGATGATCTCGCACGGCTTCGTGTCGGGCGCCATGTTCATGTGTATCGGCGTCATGTACGACCGGCTGCACACGCGCCGCATCGACGCCTATGGCGGCATCGTCAATCGCATGCCGCGTTTCGTGACCTTCTTCGTGCTGTTTTCCATGGCCAATGCCGGCCTGCCGGGCACCAGCGGGTTCGTGGGCGAATTCACCGTCATCCTGGGCGCCGTGCAGTACAACTTCTGGATCGGCTTGCTGGCGGCGTCCGCCCTGATCTGGGGGGCAGGCTATTCCCTGTGGATGCTCAAGCGCGTGGCCTTCGGGCCGGTGACCAATAAGCAGGTGGACGGCATGCAGGACATCAACCGCCGGGAATTCCTGATCCTGGGCCTGCTGGCGATCTTCACGCTGTTCATGGGGATCTACCCCAGCTTCTTCACCGATCTGATGCACCCCTCAGTGCAGGCGCTGATGGATCACGTTGCTCAAACGAAACTGTAGACCGGAATCACGATGCAAAATCTTTTCGACTTCGCGCTGGCGACCCCCGAGATTGTTCTGCTGGTGCTGACCGGGGCGGTGCTGCTGATCGACGCTTTCGGCAAAGAACCCCAGCGGCGCATGACCTTCATGCTGACGATGGGCACCTTGCTGGTGGCCGTCCTGGTGTCCTGGGGGCAGTGGGGCGAGGGCGTACAGGGCCGCACCTTCAGCGGTCTGTACGTCACCGATTCCCTGGCTCACTTCCTGAAGATCCTGTCGGCCATCGCGGTGGCCGTCACGCTGATCTACGGTCGCGCCTACGCCGAAAAACGCGATATGCTGGCCAGGGGCGGGGAACTCTATTCCCTGACGCTGCTGATGCTGTTGGGCGAATTCATCATGATCTCGGCTGGCAGCATGCTGACCGTGTATCTGGGTGTGGAATTGATGTCCTTCGCTCTGTACGCGCTGGTGGCGCTGCGCCGTGATCACCTGCCGGCGACCGAAGCCGCCATGAAGTACTACGTGCTGGGTTGCCTGGCTTCCGGCATCTTGCTGTACGGTATGTCCATGATCTATGGCGCCACCGGTCAGCTGGGCCTGGCGGAAATCGCCCAGGTGATCCGCGACGGCGGCGCGCAGCGTCTGCCGCTGGTGTTCGGCGTGGTGTTCATCGTGTCCGGCCTGGCGTTCAAACTGACCGCTGCGCCTTTCCATATGTGGACGCCCGACGTCTACCAGGGCGCGCCGACCACGGTCACGCTGCTGGTGGGGGCTGCGCCGAAATTCGCCGCTTTCGCCATCACCCTGCGCCTGCTGATCGAGGCCTTGCACGGGATCGCCATCGACTGGCAGCCCATGCTGCTGATCATGGCGGCGCTGTCGCTGGCTATCGGTAATATCGTCGCTATCGCGCAGACGAACTTCAAGCGCATGCTGGCCTATTCGACCATCTCGCACATGGGTTTTGTCTTTCTGGGTCTGCTGTCGGGCGTGTTCGAAGGCCAGGCGGGCGCCAGCGCGGCAGCCTACGGTTCGTCCCTGTTCTACATCGTCATCTATGTGCTGACGACGCTGTCCACCTTTGGCCTGATCATGCTGATGTCGCGCCAGGGCTTCGAGTGCGAGGAAATCTCCGACCTGAAGGGCCTGAACCGCCGCAATCCGCTGCTGGCCGGCGTGCTGTTGCTGTCCATGTTCTCGCTGGCCGGGATTCCGCCGCTGTCGGGCTTCTATGCCAAGCTCGTGGTGTTGCAGGCCCTGATCGGCGCCGGTCATGTGCCGCTGGCGGTGTTTGCCGTGCTGATGTCGGTGATCGGTGCTTTTTACTATCTGCGTGTCGTCAAGATGGCCTATTTCGACGAACCGGAAGACGGTGTCACGCTCAGTTCCGGCTCGGCGGTCACCCGCGGGGTGATGTCGCTGAACGGTCTGTTGGTGATCGGCCTTGGCATTCTGCCCGGCGGTCTGATGACGCTGTGCATCAGCGTCATTCAGCAGTCCCTGAGCTTCTAAAGGCCTGGGTGGCATGACCCTGACACTTGCGGTCTGGTTGGTGATTCTGGGCGCTCTGGTGCTGGCGAATCTGCCGTTTCTGATCGAACGCCCTCTGGCCCCCTGGCCTTGGGGGCGGGCGTCCCGGTCTTTTGGCGGTCTGCTGCGCTGGGTGATCGGCCTGGGATTCGTGGGGCTGCTGGCCTTGTGGTCCTGGGGTACGGTCCGGCTGGCCGGTGGCGCCTTCATCGGGGTCGGCAGCGCGTTTTTTGCGATGAAGCTGTTCGTCAGCATCGCCTTGGCGGCGCTGCTCTTGTATTTGCCAGGGCAGATGGCGCACAAGACGCATCCGGTCGCATCGGCGCCCGATGCGGCAACCGGTCCCAAAGCAGCCGGGAAATCCGGATCGGCCTCGGGCAAACCCTTCATCGATCGTTTCCTGGAAGTCATGGTCGGCTACGTGCTGATCGGCACGCTGGGATTCACGATGGAATTGGACATGGGCAATGCCTTTGCCCAGCGCTGGGAATTCTATGCCGTCACGCTGGCGCTGTTTCTGGTGCTGGCGTACCCGGGCTTTGTCTGGCGCTACATGATGAAGCGGCGGCGCTAGGCGCCATTTTCCAGCGCTGCCCAGGCGGGCGGGATCCAGCCGTTCACGCGCTGCTGTGCTGGCCGGGTAAAATGGCCGCGCATTGTTGCGGAGACTGGATTCATGGCACACATTATCTTGCAGGCGCCTCATCTGCTGGCGGCGGACGTTGAACGGTTGGCGGCGGTCGCCTGCGCCGAAGGCGTGCAGGAACTGAGTCCCACTGCAATCCGTCTGTTGAACGTGGACCCGTCCACCCGCGACGAGATCATGCCCCTGGCGCAGACGGCTCGTATGGATGCCGCTTGGCTGGATGCGATTCACCGGCTGGCCGACTGCAAGATCCTGGCGATGGACATGGATTCCACGCTGATCAACATCGAATGTATCGACGAGATCGCCGATGCCGTAGGCCGTAAGGCCGAGGTCGCCGCCATCACCGAAGCCAGCATGCGGGGCGAAATCAAGGATTTCTCCGAAAGCCTGCAGCGCCGGGTCGCCTTGCTGAAAGGCGTGCCGGAATCGGCGCTGGAAGACGTCTTTACCCAGCGTCTGCGTTTGAATCCAGGCGCCGAGGCGCTGATCGACGCCGCCCGTTCGCATGGGCTGAAAACCCTGCTGGTCTCGGGCGGGTTCACGTTTTTCACGGAACGCCTGCGCAAGGGCTTGCTGCTGGATCAGACCCACGCCAACACCCTGGAGGTCGTCGATGGCGTGCTGACCGGGCGCGTGCTGGGCGACATCGTGGATGGCGCGGCCAAGGCCCGCCACTTGCAAGCCCTGGCGCAGTCGCTGGGCGCGACGCCCGAACAAATCATCGTGATGGGCGACGGCTCCAACGACCTGCCGATGATGGCGCTGGCGCATTATTCCGTCGCGTATCGCGCCAAACCCGTGGTGCGCGCCCAGGCGCGTTTTGCCCTGAACGTCAGCCCCCTGGATGCGGTGTTGAACTGGTTCCGGCGGCAGCATTGACCCCGATACGGGCGTCCATCCCCCTGGGATCCTGGCCTGACGTGCCTCCCCCTGTGGCGCCGCGAGAAGAGCATGTCGTTCAGCAGCTTGGACGTCAGCGTAATGATCCCTATGCCTGGATGAAGTTCATACCGTCACAGGGTGTGCGAGCGCTGGATGGACTGCCATCGCCGTTGCGAGAGCATCTGGAAGCCGAAAGGCGATATGCAGATGCCATCCTGCAGCCTCTGACTGATGATGCAGCCTGGTTTCGCGCCCGGATGTCGGCGCGCACGCCCGAACGGTACGAACCGGGACCGGCGGCGTCCACGGGATGGCGTTACGAATCCAGGGTGCCGGCGGGCGGTGCGTGGCGCATCTTTTCTCGCACGGGGGCGGATGGGCAGGCACAGGTGCTGCTGGACGAGTCCGAGCGCGCCGTGGGGCAAGCCTACTACCGCGCCACGGCTCATCAACACAGTCCCGATGACCGCTACTTTGCCTGGGCGGAAGACGTGATCGGGGATGATCGCCACCGGATTTGCCTGTTGGACATGGACACCGGCGTCGTCCGCGTCCTAGTCCAATCGGATGCCTTCGGGTATGGCGGCCTGGTGTTCTCGCCGTCGTCCCGTCACCTGTTCTGGATCTGGCGCGATGCGCACAGCCGACCGACGCGCTTGTACCGCTCGGCGGTCGAGGGTGGCGAGGCGGTGCTGGTTCATGAAGAGCACGATCCCTCGATCTTCATGCAGGTCGCGCGCACAGCGGCAGGCGGCTTTGTCGCGCTGACGTTGGCCGGCCCGGATATCGGCGAGGTCCGGCTGATTGCTGCCGGAGCCGACACCGATCCGCCCAAGGTGGTGCGTCCGCGTCAGCGCGGCGTTCGCTACGAGGTGGACGAATGGAATGGCGAACTGCTGATGCTGAGCGATGCGGATGGCGCCGTCGACCGCAAGCTGCAGCACCTGGACCCGGAGACGTTCGCAGTCCGGGGTGAACTGGTGCCGCATCGCGCCGGGATTCCCATCCTTGCCGTGCGGCCCTTTGCCGAAGCGCTGGTGCGGATGGAACGTGAACAGGGACTGCGCCGCCTCGTGCTGACGTATCCGGACGGGCGGGAGACGACGCTTGGTTTCGATGATCCCGCATACACCATCGATCTGGCGCCATCTCAGCCATATGACGCCCCTCAAGTGCGCTTTGTGCATCAGACGCCTGCGCAGCCGCCGCGCTGGATGGACATCGATTTTGCAAGCGGGCGGCGCAATGCCATAGGGCCGCTTGAGCTGGGTGGCTTCGACCCGACCGTGTACGGCGTCGAGCGCCTTCAGGCGCGGGCGCCCGACGGGGAAACCGTCCCCATCACCGTGCTGTCCCGTCGGGACAAACGTGCGGTCGGGCCGACGCCTTTGCTGTTGACGGGCTATGGTGCCTACGGCATTGCCAGCGAACCGAGCTTTTCCCTGCCCGCGACCGTGCTGGTCGATGCCGGGTTCCGCTACGCGATTGCGCACGTGCGCGGCGGGTCGGAGAAGGGCGGGCGCTGGTATCGGGACGGCTGTCGCGACAAGAAGCGCAATTCCATGATCGATTTCATCGCGTGCGCCCGCCATCTGCTGGACATCGGCTATGCCGCGCCGGGCAAAATCGTCGCCCAGGGCGTGTCCGCCGGCGGGCTGCTGGTGTGCGGCGCCATGAACATCGAGCCGTCGCTCTGGGCGGGCGTGATCGCCCAGGTGCCGTTTGTCGACATGCTCAATACCATGAGCGATGCGGATCACCCGCTGGTGCCCTTGTTGCGCCCCGATTGGGGTGATCCGCTGTCGGACCCCCAGGCCTACGACTATATCGCCGGGATCTCGCCGTACGAAAACGTCGCCCAGGCTGCTTATCCGCCTGTCCTGTGTACAGCGGGGCTGAAGGATGATCGCGTGCCTTATTGGGAGCCGGCCAAGTTGCTGGCGAACATCCGGTATCGCGGCATCGGCGGCAAGCCGGCGGTGCTGCTGCTGGATCCGGACAGCGGCCACCAGCAAAGCGACGACCGCGACAGTGCGTTCGCGCAGGCGGCGCTGTTCTGGGCCTTTGCCTGCCATTGCGTGGGGCTGCCGGTGCCTCGGGACGGCAGCGACGGTTCCTAGGCGGGGCGCGCCGTCGCCAGCCTGTGTTCCTTCAGTGTCTGCAGAAAGGACCGTAGGGCGCAAATGGCCGAGATCGTCAGCGCCGGGGCGGCGACGGCGGCGATGGCGTGCAGCATGTGCCTCTGAAGCAGCCAGTCCGACAGCGTGCCCGCCAGCAGCGGGCCGGATGCGCCGAACATCGAGACGACGAAGCTCCAGATGGCGAAGCAGCGCGCCCTCAAGGGGGCGGGCGCCAGATCCTGCAGCATGGTGGGCACCAGGGCGTTGGCCGTGCAGGTCATGAACAGAAAGATGCCGACAGTGATGAAGGCGTGGTCAAGTGTCTGCGCGGTGCTCAGCAGCAGGAGCGCCGGAATCGTCATGAGCACCGATAGGCCCATGATCAAGGGCCGGGCCGCCTGGCCGATTCGCTGGGCGATGACGCGATCCAGCACCCCCGCGACGGGCAGGCATCCGATGCTGGACAGCAGGATGATCAGCCCCGTGGCGTGACCGATCTCGCCAGGCGTGGCGTTGAATCTGCGTTCCAGCGCCAGGGCGATCAGTTGGTTCAGGGCTTGCACGGCGACGATCAGGCAGCCGGCCACGCCGACGAACAGGCCGATGGCTCGCCAGCGGCGCCACAAGAAGGCGCGTAGCGAGGGCGGCGCTGCGGCGTCGACGGCTGTGATGCGCCGGATAGGATCCGCCGTCAGAGCGCCAAGCGCCAGCAGGGGCAGGCCGGCCATGCCGAGCAGCAGGAAGGCCTTGCGCCAGGGTTCTGCGCCCAAGGGAAACAGGCCCTGTGCGGTGGACAGGATGGCGCCGCTGAAATAGAAGCCGCTGCTCGCCCCGGCTGCCATCAGGGCTGCGAAGCTCAGGTTGGCGGCGACACGGTGCCGTTCCGGCGCCAAGTCGGGAATCATGGAGTAGACCAGCGGCACCATGGCGAATTCGGTGATGCCCGCCGCCGACCGGCCGATGAAAAAGAGCGGAAATTCGTGCGCAATCCCACTGAGCGCCATCAGGGCGGACGAGGCGGCGATCAGCCACAGCAGCACCCGCTTGCGCGAGTAGCGGTCCGCGAAGCGCGACAGCGGGATCGCCAGCGCGCTGGCGATCAGGATGCCGGCCAGCCCTTGCAGCGCACCCAGTGCGGCATCGCTGACGCCGAAGCTGTTCTGGATGGCGGACAGAGAGACCGCCTGAACCCCCATGTCGGCCATTTGCAGGCCGGCGGCGATGCCCAGGAAGGCGACCGTGAACAAGCTGCGCGGAGTCCATGCAACGGACTCCGCGGGCTTGGGATGGCCCCACGCGGGGGCCACGCTCAGTGCCATTGATACTGCAACTGCAGATCGATGGTGCGTTCGCCGCCGTAGTAGCAGTAGAAGTCGCAGCCGCTGATGTAGGTTTTGTCCGTCAGATTGCGCGCGTTCAGCTGCACGGCCCAGTTGCGGTCGATCCGGTAGCGCGCCATCAGGTCGAACAGCGTGTAGCCGGGGACGGTTTCGCCGGGATAGGTTTTCTGATCGTCCGTCGCGCCGTTGTGGCGCGCGCCGGCCGCGACCGTCAGCGTGCCGCCGCGAGGCATGTCGAAACGGTGGTCGACCCATAGGCTGGCCTGATGACGAGGGATCATCGGTGTGCGGATAGTGCGTCCACCATCGATGTCCTGGCGGGAATGGTTGTAGGTATAGGTGGCTTTCAGTCCGGTGCGTGGCGTGATCCTGAAATCCCCCTGCAGTTCCAGGCCCTTGTTGGTGCGTTTGCCGCTCTGTGACTGGATGTTGGATGCGTCAGTGACGAGGGCGTTCTTTTCTTCAATGTCGAAATAGGCCAGGGTCAGGGTGCCGTCCAGCCAGTCGGGTTCGAACTTGATACCGACTTCCTTCTGTCTCCCCTCGTAGGGTTGATAGCCATTGCCGTGGCCGTCCGCGCCTGCGATGGGTTTGAAGGATTCAGAATAGCTGACGTAAGGCGAGACGCCGTAGTCGCTGATGTACATGGCGCCGACGTTCACGCTGTTGTGGCTGGCGTCGTATCCGGCGATCGTCCCGCTGCTGAGGCTGTCGCTTCTGGCACGGTCGTGCCGGATGCCGGCATTGAAGTTCC
>NZ_JBATXG010000024.1:0-86437 GCF_049673105.1 Castellaniella sp. | reverse complement strand
CCCGGCGGACGGTTTCCCCGGCGCTTGTCAGGCAACGGGGGGGGCAGGCGGCATTTGCGCGATAATGGCCGCCATGGATACTTCATTGCTGTCAGTCCGCGTCACCGCCAAACGGCAGGTGGCCCAGGACACCATCTGCCTGGAACTCAGCCCTCTGGATCAAGCCGGTCTGCCGGCGTTCTTGCCGGGGGCGCATATCGACGTGCATGCGCCCGGCGGGCTGATTCGCCAGTATTCCCTGCTCAACGACTGTACCCGGCATGCGCATTACCGCATCGGCGTGCTGCGCGAGGCTCAGTCCCGTGGCGGGTCTGTCGCGCTGCATGATCGGGTGCAGGTCAACGACATTTTGCAGATCAGCGCGCCGCGCAATCGTTTTGCTCTGGTGCCGGCGACTCGCAGCCTGCTGTTCGCCGGCGGGATCGGGGTGACACCCTTGTTGTGCATGGCCCGGCAATTGCAGGCGCAGGGCGCGGATTTCGCCTTGCATTACAGCAGTCGCACCCGGGCGCGCGCAGCGTTCCTCGACGAGGCCCAGGCGCTGTCCGCCGCACGCGTCCATGCGTATTTCGATGATGATCCGACGCAGGTGCTGGATGCGGCGGCTGTGCTGGCGGGGGCGGATGCCCAGACGCATCTGTACGTGTGCGGGCCGGCGGGCTATATCGATTTTGTCTGCGCCCAGGCGCGCGCCGCCGGCTTTGACGACACCCGCATTCACGTTGAACACTTTGCTCTGGATGCCGCCGACCGCCCGGCAATCACGGACCAGGACGTGGCGTTTCAGGTGCAGCTGGCCAGCACCGGCGAAATCTTTGATATCCCGGCAGATGAATCGATCACCTCCGCCTTGGACCGGCAGGGGGTATTCATTCCGGTGTCCTGCGAAGAAGGGATCTGCGGCACCTGCCTGACCGGCTTGCAGGGGGGCATCCCCGATCATCGCGACACGTATCTGACGGATGGCGAGCATGCGGCCAATGACCAGTTCACCCCTTGCTGTTCACGCGCCAAGACGCCGATGCTCATCCTGGATTTGTAATCGGTTCGGGTCTTCTGATAGCAAGTTGTTATAACTGTTAGTGCCGGATTCGGACTTACTTCATCCCAAGCTTCTGGGGATAATCGGATCACTATGACACAGACACGCATGCTTGCCGGTACGCCGGTGTTTCCGATCGGCCTGGGGTGCATGGGCCTGAGTCACGGCTATGGCCAGGCCGTCTCGCCGGAGCAGGCTCAGGCCCTGCTGCTAGGGGCGCTGGATCAGGGCGTCACGCTATTCGATACGGCGGCGCTCTATGGCTTCGGTCACAATGAAGAATTGCTCGGTCGCGTGCTGTCGCCGCACCGCAGCCGGTTTTTCCTGGCCAGCAAATGCGGCATCTTCCGGGAAGACGGGCGCCGCCGCATCGATGGCCGCCCCGACACCTTGCGCCGCACGTGCGAGGATTCGCTGCGCCGCCTGCGCACCGACGTCATCGATCTGTACTATCTGCACCGCTGGGATAAATCCGTGCCCATCGAGGACAGCATCGGCGCCTTGGCCGGTCTGGCGCAGGCGGGCAAGATCCGCCACATCGGTCTGTCCGAGGTCTCTGCCGACACGCTGCGCCGGGCGCATGCGGTGCATCCCATCGCCGCCGTGCAAAGCGAATATTCCCTGTGGTCGCGCAACGTCGACATCGCCGTGCTGCAGGCCTGCCGGGAATTAGGGGCCGCTTTGGTGGCGTTCAGCCCCCTGGGGCGGGCGTTTCTGGCCGATGGCCTGCCGCCATCCGTCGATGCGCTGGCGGACACCGATCTGCGCCGCGGCATGCCGCGTTTTCAGGCGGATGCGTTCGTGCGCAATCAATCGCTGCTGCCATTGCTGCGCGACCATGCCAAGGGACTGGGTTGCACGCCCGGTCAGCTGGCGCTGGCGTGGCTGCTGCATCAGGGGCAGGACATCATTCCCATTCCGGGCACGACCAACCTGGCCCACCTGCGGGAAAACCTGGCGGCGGTAGACGTGACCATCGATGCCGCGCTGGCCACTGAGCTGGCCGCGCATTTTCACCACGAGCGCGTGGCGGGAGACCGCTACGGGCCTGGGACGCTGGCGGAAGTCGACACCGAAGTGTTCCCGGCGCACGGCGCGGGCGGCGGCCAGCACATAAACACTAAGGCATAGGGGGCAGTGATGCAAACCATACAGTTGGGGTTGATCGGCTATGGCGAGGTCGGCGGGATTTTTGGCGCGGGCCTCAGGCCGCAAGTCGATGGCGTGCAGGCCTGGGATCTGAAGCTGCAGGACCTGCAGACGGCCCGCCCGTTGCGCGACAAAGCTCAGGACGATGGCATCACGCTGTGCGCCTCCGCGGCTGAACTATGCGCGGCCAGCAATCTGCTGGTGTCCGCCGTGACGGCATCCAATACGGTGGCCGTGGCCCGCGAAGCTGCGGCGCACCTGCAGCCGGGCACGTTCTTTCTGGATGTGAATTCCGCTTCGCCGGGCGCCAAGCGCGAGGCCGCCGCCCTGATCGAAGCGGCGGGCGGGCTTTACGTCGAAGCGGGCGTGATGACGTCGGTGCCGCCCTATGGCATCCGCGTGCCCATGCTGCTGGGGGGGCCGCATGCCGATGCCCTGGCCCGGCGACTGACCATGTTTGGCATGGACGTCAAGGTCGTGTCGCTCGAGCTAGGGGTGGCGTCGGCCATCAAGATGTGCCGCAGCGTCATGATCAAGGGCCTGGAAGCCCTGGTCATCGAAAGCTATACCGCCGCCCGCGCCTATGGGGTGGAAGACCACGTGTTGCCCACGTTGCAGGAAACCTTTCCGTCCATCGATTGGACCGAGCAGGGGCGCTATTTCTACAGTCGGGTGGTGCAGCATGGCCGTCGCCGCGCCGAGGAAATGCGCGAAGTTGCCAACACCGTGCGCGAAGCCGGTTTCGAACCCTGGATGGCCGCCGCCACGGCGGAAAAACAGGACTGGGTGGCCGGCCAGGCGGCGCAGGGCGTATTCGATGGCGTCGAGAAAACCGATGGCTGGCAGGTCTATGCGGACCGTCTGATCGCCAGTCGTCAAAAATCGTCCTGATACCGGTTTGGACGGCCCGGCGCATTCAATCCGCGGGGATCATCTGGGCCGGATAGACTTCGCGCACCGTGTCGCGGATGAGGGTCAGCATCGCTTGCTGCGTCAGCGTCGTGATGCGCCCGGACGCAGTCGCCAGATAGAGCTGGCTGGGCAGTTCTGGCTGGCAGATCGGTCGAATGTGATAGCGATCCGGCTGCGCCGAGGTCAGCACAGCGTGTTCTGTCAGCACGGCATAACCGGCGCCGTCGGCGACCAGATCCAGAATGGCCGGCACCCCGTCGATTTCCAGCCGGATATTGGGACGGCAGCCGATCAAGGCCATCTGTGATTCCAGCAGCATGCGCACCGTGTGGGGGCGGTTGGGGATGACCAGCGGAATGCCTGCCAGAGACCGCAGCGACATCGGCTGCGTGGACGGATGCGGGCCTTTGGGGCCGATCAGATACAGCAGTTCGCTGGTCAGGGGGCGTAGATCCAGCTCCGCCGAGGCGCTGGGGTTGTAGAGCAGGGCGATGTCCAGCCGGCCAGCCAGTAACCATTCCTGCATCATCAGGGATAGGCCTTCGCTGATGGATAGCGAGGCATTGGGCAGCTGCTTGCGGAATTTGCGCGTCAGTTGCACCGTCAGCATTTTTGAAGCGCTGGGGGCGATACCCAGCGCGACTCGGCCCGCCAGGGCGCCCTGCACCCGGCCCATGTCTTCTTTGGCTCGGTCGATTTGATGCAGAATCCCCCGACAATGCTCTAGCAGCAGCTTGCCGGCTTCGGTGGTCGTCACGCCTCGACCATTACGGTTCAGCAGGTTTTGCCGGAGTTCCACTTCCAGCAGACGGACCTGACGGCTGAGCGCAGGCTGCGCGATGCCCAGGGCATGGGACGCCTGGGTGAAGCTGCCCAGTTCGGCGACCCGCGCGAAGTATTCCATCTGCTTGATATCCATGCTGGGGTTTACCCTAAAATTTGATATGAAGTTTCATCAAGTATAGCAATACGGCATAGCAGATAGTGTGTTCATGCCCTTATTCACCAGGCTCATTGCACCCATAATGGTTGCAACATAGCAATGGTGGTGGTGTGATGCAAAAGCCTGTTCGGACTTTGTTCATGCGCGGTGGCACCTCGCGCGGACCGTTTTTTCTGGAATCCGATCTGCCGTCCGAGACGGCTGCCCGCGATCGCGTGTTGCTGGCCGCGATGGGGTCTCCTGACCGTCGTCAGATCGATGGTCTGGGCGGGGCGCATCCCTTGACCAGCAAAGCAGGCATCGTGCGGCTGGGCACCGCGCCCGGCGTGGATCTGGACTTTCTGTTCGCCCAGTTGCAGCCGAATCAGGATACCGTCGACACCACGGCCAATTGCGGCAATATGCTGGCGGCGGTAGTGCCTTTTGCGCTGGAATGCGGCTTGATCGCCGCCCAGGGCGACGAAACCACGGTGCGCGTCCTGACGCGCAACACCGGCATGCAGTGCGACATCACGGTGCAGACGCCGCTGACGCCGTCGGGTCGCCAGGTCAGCTACGAAGGCCAGGCCCGTATCGATGGCGTGCCGGGGACCTCGGCCCCCATCACCATCAACTTTCTGGATACCGCCGGTTCGGTCTGTTCGGGGCTTCTGCCCACGGGCCGGGTGCTGGATCGTGTGCATGTCGAGCCGCCGGTCGGCGCGGATTTCGCGCCGTTCGATATCGACGTCACCTGCATCGACAACGGCATGCCGCTGGTGCTGTTCCGCGCCGAAGACCTGGGCCGCACCGGGCAGGAGAGTCCGGCGGAATTGAATGCCGATACCGACCTGAAGGCCAGGATCGAGGCCTTGCGTCTGACAACAGCCGAACTCATGGGGCTGGGGGACGTCGGCGGGCGCAATTATCCCAAGATGACCCTGGTGTCGGCCCCGCAGGCCGGCGGCGCCATCAGTACGCGCTCTTTCATCCCGCATGTGTGCCATGAAGCCATCGGCGTGCTGGCCGCCGTCACGGTGGGCACTGCCTGCGTGCTGGACGGCTCGGTGCCGCATGCGCTGGCGCAATTGCCCAGCGGCGCCCGCAAGGCGGTGTCTATCGAACACCCCAGCGGCGAATTTACCGTCGAACTTGAACTGGACCCGCAGGACACGCAAAAAGTCGTGCGGGCCGCTCTGCTGCGCACGGCGCGTCTCATCATGCGCGGTGAAGTCATGGTCCCCCAATCCGTCTGGCCGACGACGGGGGCGGATGGCGAGTCTGCTCGCTGATCCGGATTATCAATAGGAATCCGTCAATATGAACCGAAAACCCCTGATCATCGATTGCCACGGGCATTACACGACCGCCCCGCAGGCGCTGGCCGATTGGCGTGAACGCCAGATCGCCGGGATCAAGGACCCGGCGCAAAGCCCGAAGGCATCCGATCTGCGCATCAGCGACGATGATCTGCGCGAGAGCATCGAATCCAACCAATTGCGCCTGATGCGTGAGCGTGGCCTGGACCTGACGATTTTTTCGCCCCGAGCCAGCTTCATGGCGCACCACATCGGCGACTTCCAGGTGTCCAGCACTTGGTCGGCGATCTGCAATGAACTGTGCCACCGGGTTTCGACCTTGTTCCCGGATCATTTCGCCATGGCCGCCATGCTGCCGCAGTCGCCGGGCGTGGATCCGGCGACTTGCATCCCCGAACTGGAGAAATGCGTCAAAGAATACGGCGCTATCGGCATCAATCTGAACCCGGACCCGTCCGGCGGACACTGGACGGCGCCGCCGCTGTCGGATCATTCCTGGTATCCGATCTACGAGAAAATGGTGGAATACGACATTCCGGCCATGGTTCACGTGTCCACCAGTTGCAATGACTGTTTTCACACGACGGGCGCCCACTATCTGAATGCCGACACCACGGCCTTCATGCAGTGCCTGACGTCCGACCTGTTCAAGGATTTCCCCACGCTGCGTTTCGTCATTCCGCATGGCGGCGGCGCGGTTCCCTATCACTGGGGCCGGTTCCGCGGGCTGGCCCAGGCGCTGAAAAAGCCGCTGCTCGACGAGCATCTGCTGAACAACGTGTTTTTCGATACCTGTGTCTATCACCAGCCGGGCATCGATCTGCTGACGCGTGTCATTCCCGTGAAGAACGTGTTGTTTGCATCGGAGATGATCGGCGCGGTGCGCGGCATCGATCCGGAAACCGGCCATGCTTTCGATGACACCAAGCGCTATATCGAAGCCGCGGACGTCCTGAGCGACGCCGATCGCTTCCAGATTTACGAGGGCAATGCCCGGCGCGTCTACCCGCGCCTGGATGCCGCCCTGAAGGCCAAAGGCCTTTAACGAACGGAGGACAATCAACATGAGCACTTCCCTGAATCAGCTGGGCGTCGTCCACCGGACCATCCAGCGCGCCGATCCCGCTGCCGTCGAGCATCTGTCGCAGTTCGGGACGGCTACCATTCATGAAGCCATGGGACGCGTCGGCCTGATGAAGCCCTATATGCGACCGGTCTGGCGCGGCGCGCGCCTGTGCGGCACCGCCGTCACAGTCCTGCTGCAACCGGGAGATAACTGGATGCTGCACGTCGCCGCCGAGCAGATCCAAGACGGAGACGTGGTCGTGGCGGCCTGCACGACGGATAGCACGGACGGCTTTTTCGGCGATCTGTTAGCGACGTCATTCAAGGCGCGTGGCGCACGTGGCTTGATCATCGATGGCGGCGTGCGCGATATCGACGTCCTGGAATCCATGAATTTTCCCGTCTTTGCGCGGGCGATCAGCGCCAAGGGCACGGTCAAGGGCACGCTGGGGTCGGTGAACATTCCCGTGGTGTGTGCCAACGCCGCCGTGATGCCGGGCGATGTCATCGTGGCCGATACCGACGGTGTGGTGGTGGTGCCGGCTGCCATTGCCGGCCAGGTTGCCGCCAAAGCCCAGGCCCGCGAGGACAATGAAGTCAGCAAGCGGGATCTCTTCGCTTCCGGCGTCCTGGGGCTGGATTACTACAAGATGCGCGAAGGGCTGGAAAAAGCCGGTCTGAAATATCTGGATTAAGGACGTAGCCATGAGCACCGCCGAACCCTTTGCCAAGACCCCTGGGTGGCTGGATTACTACGACGGTCCCAGCCGTCCGAATTTCCGTCTGCCGCCCGGCGCTGTGGACGCGCATTGCCACGTATTCGGGCCGGGTGCGGTGTTTCCGTACGCGCCGCAACGCAAATACACGCCCTGCGACGCGCCGAAGGAATCGCTGTTCGCCTTGCGCGATCATCTGGGGTTCGCCAAGAACGTGATCGTGCAGGCGACCTGTCACGGCACGGACAACCGGGCGCTGGTCGATGCCTTGAAGGCATCCGGCGGGCGGGCGCGGGGGGTGGCGACGGTGGCGCAAGACATCACGGATGCCGAGTTGCAGGCCCTGCATGACGCGGGAGTGCGCGGGACGCGTTTCAATTTCGTCAAGCGGCTGGCTGATTTCACCCCGCGCGAAGTTCTGGCCGATATTGCCGCGCGCATCGCGCCGCTGGGCTGGCATGTGGTGGTCTATTTCGAGGCTCAGGATCTGCCTGAACTGTATGATTTCTTTACCGCCTTGCCCACGACGGTGGTGGTGGATCATATGGGCCGCCCCGATGTCACCCAGCCGGTGGACGGGTCCGAATTCCAGCGTTTCGTGGCGCTGCTGCGAGAGCATCCTAACATCTGGACCAAAGTCAGCTGCCCGGAGCGTCTCAGCCAATCGGGCCCCTATGCGCTGGCCGGCGAACAGCATGCCTATCAGGACGTGGTGCCCTTTGCTCGCCACCTGGTGGAAACCTTTCCCGATCGCGTGCTGTGGGGCACCGATTGGCCGCATCCGAATCTGAAGTCCCATATGCCAGATGACGGGCTGCTGGTGGATTACATTCCGCAGATCGCCCTGACCGCCGACCTGCAGCGCAAGCTGCTGGTCGACAATCCAAACCGCTTGTACTGGAGTTGAGCCATGTCCCTGAACAAGCCCTATACCGATATTCCCGGCACCACGATTTTCGATGCCGATCAATCCCGCCTGGGTTATCACCTGAATCAGTTCTGCATGTCGCTGATGAAAGCCGACAACCGCAAACGCTTTCTGGCCGATGAGCGCGCCTATCTGGACGAATGGCCCATGAGCGAGGACCAGAAGCAGGCCGTGCTGGCCCGCGACTTGAACCGCTGCCTGCAGTTGGGCGGCAATATCTATTTTCTAGCCAAACTGGGGGCCACCGATGGCCTTTCTTTCCAGTACATGGCCGCCAGCATGACCGGCATGTCCCAGGAAGACTACGCAGCCATGATGTTGGCCGGCGGTCGTTCCATCCAGGGCAACCGCAAAATCGGAGAACGTTCATGAGCCAGACCCACGCCCGCATCACCGCCAGTGTGTATACGTCGCACGTGCCGGCCATCGGAGCCGCCCTGGATCTGGGTAAGACGGAAACCGACTATTGGGCGCCGCTGTTCAAGGGCTACGAGCCGTCGAAACAGTGGATGCAAGACAACACGCCCGACGTGATTTTTCTGGTCTATAACGATCATGCCACCGCCTTCAGCCTGGACATGATCCCGACCTTCGCCATTGGCTGCGCCGAACAATACCAGCCGGCGGACGAGGGCTGGGGCGCGCGGCCCGTGCCGACCGTCATCGGCCATCCGGAACTGGCGGCGCACATCGCTCAGTCGGTCATCCAACAGGACTTCGACCTGACCATCGTCAACAAGATGGACGTGGATCACGGGCTGACGGTGCCGCTGTCGCTGATGTGCGGCCAGCCCCAGGCCTGGCCGTGCCCCGTCATTCCGTTTGCCGTCAACGTGGTGCAGTATCCGGTGCCTTCGGGCCGGCGTTGCTTTCAGCTGGGGCAGGCGATCCGCCGCGCCATCGAAAGCTTCGACCGCCCCCTGAACGTGCAGATCTGGGGCACCGGCGGCATGAGCCACCAGTTGCAGGGGCCGCGCGCCGGGCTGATCAATCGCGAATTCGACAATGCTTTCCTGGATCGCCTGATCGCCGACCCCGCCGGGCAGGCCGAGGTGCCGCACATCGATTACGTGCGCGAAGCCGGTTCCGAAGGCATCGAACTCGTCATGTGGTTGATCGCACGAGGCGCGATGGCGGATGTGTCGGGCGGACCAGCGCCGCGCGTGGCGCACCGTTTCTACCACGTGCCGGCATCGAATACGGCGGTGGGACACCTGATATTGGAGGAACAGTGATGACGCAGCACTTGAAAGTCGCCCTGGCCGGCGCCGGCGCATTCGGCATCAAGCACCTGGATGGCATCGCCCGCATCGACGGCGTGGAGGTCGTCGCCCTGGTCAGCCGCGATCTGGACAAGACCCGCGCCGTGGCGCAGAAATATGGCATCGAACAGGCCGCCACCGATCTGGACGCGGTGCTGGACCGCCCCGACGTGGACGCCGTGATTCTGTGCACGCCCACCCAGATGCATGCGGCCCAGGCGATGGCCTGCCTGCGGGCGGGCAAGCACGTTCAGGTGGAAATCCCCATGGCCGACAGTCTGCAGGATGCGCAGGCTCTGGTGGACCTGGCGCGGCAAAGCGGCAAGGTCGCCATGTGCGGCCACACGCGCCGCTTCAACCCCAGCCATCAATATGTGCACCAGCGTGTGCAGAAAGGCGAATTTCATCTCCAGCAGATGGACGTGCAGACCTATTTTTTCCGCCGCACCAATATGAATGCGCTGGGCGAGCCGCGTAGCTGGACCGACCATCTGCTGTGGCACCACGCCGCCCATACCGTGGATCTGTTCGCCTATCAGTGCGGCAGTCCGGTGGTCAAGGCGAATGCCGTGCAGGGGCCGATCCATCCGACGCTAGGCATTGCCATGGATATGTCGATCCAGTTGCAGGCGGCCAATGGGGCCATCTGCACCTTGTCGCTCAGCTTCAATAACGACGGCCCGCTGGGTACGTTCTTTCGCTACATCGGCGACACCGCCACCTACATCGCCCGTTATGACGATCTGGTCACCGGGCGCGACGAAGTCATCGACGTCAGCCAGGTGGACGTGTCCATGAATGGGATTGAATTGCAGGATCGGGAATTTTTCGCCGCTATCCGCGAGGGACGGGAGCCCAACGCCAGCGTGGCGCAGGTGCTGCCGTGTTATCAGGTTCTGCATGATCTTGAGCAACAGTTAGCCGGCTAAAAAAAGCTGGTGTTTTTATTACTTTCCAGGAGTGAGACCATGAAATTCATCAAGACCCTAGGGGCGGTGGCGCTGGCCTTCAGCACAGCCGCCGCCTTCAGCACCGTGCAGGCCAAAGATCTGAAAATCGGTGTGGTCATGCCGATGTCCGGACCATTTGCCGCCCACGGCAAACAGCTTCAGCACGGTATCGATCTGTACATGGCCGAACATGGCGATGAAGTGGCCGGTCGCAAGATCAAGATCATCATCAAGGACGACACCGGCATTGCGCCTGCGGTGGCCAAGCGCCAGGCCCAGGAACTGCTGATCAAGGACAAGGTCGACATTCTGGCGGGCTTTAGCTTGACGCCCAATGCCTTTTCCGTCGCGCCGCTGGCCACCGAGGCCAAAGTCCCGATGGTCGTGCTGAATGCCGCGACCTCGTCCATCACCGAAAAATCGCCCAATATCGTGCGGGTCTCCATGACGCTGCCGCAGGACACGGCGCCGATGGCGCAGTGGGCCTACGCCAACGGCATCCGTTCGGTCTATACCCTGGTGTCCGACTATGGTCCGGGGCATGACGCCGAACAGCAGTTCCAGAAGACCTTTACCGCGCTGGGCGGCAAGATCATCGGCGAAGTCCGCACGCCAGTCGCCACGCCTGACTATGCGCCGTACCTGCAGCGCATCAAGGACGCCAAGCCTGACGCGGTTTTCCTGTTCGTGCCCAACGGCGAACAGGGCGTGGCGCTGGCCAAGGGCTTCAAGGAACGCGGTCTGGACCAGGCCGGCATCAAGGAACTGGCCACGGGCGACGTGACTGACGAAGACGTGTTGAACGCCATGGGCGACGCTGCCATCGGCATGATCACGTCCTTCCACTATTCCGCTGCTCACGATTCGCCTGAAAACAAGGCCTACGTCGCTGCCTATCACAAGGCATTTCCCAATGATCGCCCCAATTTCGTGTCGGTGGCGGGCTATGACGGCATGCATCTGATCTATGCTGCGCTGGAAAAGACCAAGGGTGATGCGAGCGCAGAGGCCTTCATGGCTGCGGTCAAGGGCATGAAGTGGACCAGCCCGCGTGGTCCGGTGGAAATCGATCCGCAGACGCGCGACATCATTCAGAACGTCTACATCCGCAAGGTGGAGCGCGTCGATGGCGTGTTGCAGAACGTGGAATTCGACACCATCGAAGCGGTGAAGGATCCCGGCAAGCAGGGCTGATCCGTGCGGGCGGCGGCGGTGATCCGATGCCCTGCCGCCGTCCGGGTTCCTGTGGAGGCGGCGCGCCGCCTGTCTTACCCTCCGGGATGAATCATGACTATATTATTTGACGGCCTTGCCTACGGCATGTTGCTGTTCCTGATCAGTGTCGGGCTGTCCGTGACCCTGGGCCTGATGAACTTCGTCAACCTGGCCCATGGCGCTTTCGCCATGCTGGGCGGATACGCCTGTGTGATCTTGCTGAACAACTATGGGGTGCCTTTCCTGGCGACCTTGCCGGTGGCGGTCATCGTGCCGGCCGTCGTCGGCGCCATCCTGGAACGTCTGTTATATCGACGCTTGTACGCGGCGTCCGACCTGGACCAGGTGCTGTTTTCCATCGGTTTGGTGTTCATGGCGGTCGCGGCGGCGCATTATTTCTTTGGCGCTCAGCAGCAACCTCTGCATCTGCCTGAATTTTTGACCGGCCAGATCCACGTCATGCCGGGTCTGGACGTGGGCGTCTATCGCCTGTTCCTGATCATTGCCGGCCTGCTGGTCGCCGTGCTGTTGCAGTGGTCCGTGATCCGCACGTCGTTTGGCGCCCGGCTGCGGGCCGCTGTGGACAATCAGCGGGTGGCGCGCGGCCTGGGCGTGGATGTCAATCGTGTCTTCAGTCTGACGTTTGCGCTGGGCTCGGCCCTGGCGGGCCTGGGCGGCGCCTTGGGTGTAGAAATGCTGGGTCTGGACCCCGAATTCCCGGTCAAATACCTGGTGTATTTCCTGATCGTGGTGTCGGTGGGCGGCAGCGGCAATATCCTCGGGTCCCTGTACGCCGCCATTTTGCTGGGGGTGGCTGACGTCGCCGGCAAATACTACATCCCTCAGATTGGCGCCTTCATCATCTACGCCGTCATGGTGGTGACCTTGATTTATCGTCCGCATGGCCTGTTTGGCCGTTCTCACAAATAGGATGCCGACATGACGACTTCTTCTCTGTCCGAGGCAGGCGCCGACCGAGGCGCGCAGCGGGCCGACATGCTGGCCGCCTACCGTCGCACGGCACATTGGAAGCCTCTGGAATATCTGTTCTGGTGCCTGCCGGTGATGGCGTACTTCGCCTTTCCAGGCAACTACCTGCTGCTCAGCCAGATCGCCATCACGGGGCTGTTCGCCTTGTCGCTGGACCTGATCTTCGGCTATGCCGGCGTGATTTCTCTGGGCCATGCCGCCTTTTTCGGCATTGGCGCCTATACCGTGGGCCTGTTGGGTTCCCACGGCCTGGGCGATCCCTTGCTGGGCCTGGTGCTGGCGGCGTTTTTTGCCGGCGTGGTGGGGTTCTTCAGCAGTTTCCTGCTGCTGCGCGGCAGCGACTTGTCGCGTTTGATGGTGACGCTGGGTGTGGCCTTGATGCTCTACGAACTGGCCAATAAATTCACCAGCATCACCGGGGGTGTCGACGGCATGCCGGGCGTCGAGATCAAGCCCATCCTGGGGGTGTTCGATTTTGACATGTTCGGTCGGGTGGGCTTCATCTATTCGACGGTCGTGCTGTTCGTGCTGTTCTGGCTGGCGCGCCGTCTGGTGTATTCGCCCTTTGGGCAAAGCCTGCGCGGGATTCACATGAACGTGCTGCGCATGCCGGCGCTGGGCGTGCCGGTCAACAGTCGCCTGGTCAAGATCTACACCATCGGCGCCGCCTATGCCGGGGTGGCGGGCGCCTTGCTGGCCCAGACCAATCAGTTCGTGTCCCTGGACGTACTCAGTTTCCAGCGTTCGGCGGATCTGCTGCTGATCCTGATCCTGGGCGGCGCCGGCCACCTGTATGGCGGTCTGGTCGGGGCGGTGGTGTTCGTGATGATCAATTACTTCCTGTCCGATATGAATCCGCAGTATTGGCAGTTCTGGCTGGGCCTGATCCTGGTGCTGGTGGTGCTGTTTGCCCGAGGCGGCATTTTAGGCACGGCGCAGCAATGGATGCGATCCGCCCGCCACCGCGCCCAGACCACTGCTCGCACGGAGTCCTCGTCATGAGTCCGGTTCTGCAAACCCGTAATCTGGTACGCCTGTTTGGCGGCTTTGTCGCCACCGATCAGGTCAATCTGTCCATCGCGCCAGGCTCGCGCCATGCCTTGATCGGCCCCAACGGGGCGGGCAAGACCACTCTGATCAATCTGCTGACCGGCTATCTGGAACCGACGTCCGGCCAGGTCAGCCTGCTGGGGCAGGATGTCACCCGCATGCCGCAGCACGAACGCTGCCGCCAGGGCCTGGTGCGCACCTTTCAGATCAATCAGCTCTTCATGGGCATGACGGTGCTGGAATCGGTGGCCCTGGCCGTCAGCGAACGCCGTGGTCTGGGTACCCAGTGGTGGAAGCCGCTGGCCGAGCGCGTCGACGTGCTGGACGAAGCCGCGGCCATCCTGGATCAGCTCAGACTGTTGCCCGACGCCTATGAAGTCACGCGCGATCTGGCCTATGGTCGTCAGCGTTTGATCGAAATCGCTCTGGCCTTGGCGCTGCGGCCCAAGGTCCTGTTGTTGGACGAACCCGCAGCCGGCGTCCCGACGAGCGAGTCGCGAGAATTGTTCGACACCATCGCCCAGCTGCCGCGCGAGGTCACCATCTTGCTGATAGAGCACGACATGAATCTGGTGTTCCGTTTCGCCGAACGCATTTCGGTGCTGGTCTCGGGGGCTTTGCTGATCGAGGATACCCCCGATGTCATCGCCCATCATCCCAGGGTCAAGGAAGTCTATCTCGGAGAATCCCATGTCTGAACTGCTGCGCATGGAGAATGTCTGGGCCGGGTATGGCGATGCCGTCATCCTGGAAGATCTGTCCTTTTCCCTGGCGGCGGGCGACAGCCTGGCGCTGCTGGGGCGCAACGGCATGGGCAAGACCACCTTGCTCGCCACCCTGATGGGGGTGACCCGCTTGCGCAAGGGCCGCATTTTCTACGAGGGCCGCGACATCGCCAAGGTATCCAGCCATCTGCGGGCCCGCGCCGGGTTGGGCTGGGTGCCTCAGGAACGCGATATCTTTCCGTCCTTGACGGTCGAGGAAAATCTGACGGTTGTCGCCCGGCCTGGGGAATGGACGCTGGACCGGGTCTACGATCTGTTTCCGCGCTTGCGGGAACGCCGCGCCAATATGGGTAATCAGTTATCCGGCGGCGAACAGCAGATGCTGGCGATGGGGCGAGCGCTGATGCTCAATCCCAAGGTCCTGCTGCTGGACGAACCCTTGGAAGGCCTGGCGCCCTTGATCGCGCAGGAACTGCTGCACATCATCGATCGCATGGTCACCGAAGGCCGTATGGCCGTGATTCTGGTCGAGCAGCACGCCCGGCAGATCCTGCCGATCACGCGCCACGCGCTGATTCTGGAACGCGGCAAGGTCGTTTACGCCGGAGATAGCGCCACGCTGCTGCAGGATGCGGTGCTCCTGGATCGCTGGCTGGGGGCGGGGGCGGGGGCGACGGACGATGCTCCGGGCGCTGCCGATTCCGCCGCGAAATCCAGGACGGACCAGCGGATTCCCGCCATCGAAGCCATCCGGGAAGAACATCGCGCGATCGCTGCCATCCTGAGCGCCTTGTCGCGCATCCTGGACGGGATCGAGGCCGGTCGCCTGCAGCCGGATGTCAGGCTGTTGGCCGGCATGGTGGAATACATTGCGGAGATGCCGGACAAGCTGCATCACCCCAAGGAAGATCGGATCTTTTCCCTGCTGCGCAGCAAGACTTCCGATCTGGACGGACATCTGGATGTTCTGGAAGCCCAGCATCACGACAGTGTGCCGGCGACCAGCCATCTGGATCGGGCGCTGGTGAGCTACATTCAGGGCGGCGCGGAAGCGTTTGCGGGGTTCAGGGACGCAGCGCGCGCCTATATCGCCGATGAATGGGTGCATCTGAACACCGAAGAAGAGCACATACTGCCGGCGGCGCAGCGCCTGTTCAGCGCCCAAGAATGGCAGGATATCAATGCGGACTTCGCCCGCAACGGCGATCCCTGGTCCGGCGAAGGCAATCGCTACGCCGATTTGTTCAAGCGCATTGCCCATCAGGCTCCGGCCCCGATCGGGGTGGGGGATGGCGCTAGCGGGTAGCAATCGAACAGGCGGCGTGTATGCACAGGAGGACATCATGAATACCATTTCCCTGATGATCGGGGGCCGGCAAGTGGCGGCAGAGCAGGGCAGGACGTTCGAACGCGGCAATCCCCTGGATGGGCAGGTAGCGACAGTCGCGTCTGCTGCCAGTCCCGCCGATGCTCGCGCTGCCGTGCAGGCGGCGCACGATGCCTTTGCGGCGTGGTCGCAAACGGGACCCGGCCTGCGCCGCACTTTGCTGAACCGCGCGGCGGATGCGCTGGAAGCGCGCCTGGCGGACTTCGTCGCCGCGATGATGGCTGAAACCGGCGCGGCGGCCCTGTGGGCGGAATTCAATGTGCATTTGGCGGCGGGCATGCTGCGCGAAGCCGCCGCCTTGACCACGCAGATCGGCGGGGAAGTCATTCCCTCGGATGTGCCGGGCAATCTGGCCATGGGCCAGCGCACGCCGGCGGGCGTGGTCGTGGGGATGGCGCCCTGGAACGCGCCGGTCATCCTGGGGGTGAGGGCGGTGGCCACACCGTTGGCCTGCGGCAATACCGTGGTGCTGAAGGGCTCGGAGATGTGTCCGGCTACGCATGGCCTGATCATTGCGTCCCTGGAAGAAGCCGGGCTGCCTGCCGGCGTGGTGAATTTCATCACCAATGCGCCGCAGGACGCCGCCGCCGTAGTCGAAGCCCTGGTGGCGCATCCCGCCACCCGGCGTGTGAATTTCACCGGCTCGACCAAGGTCGGTCGCATCATTGCGGGCCTGTGCGCCCAGTACCTGAAACCTGCGGTGCTGGAGCTGGGGGGCAAGGCCCCGCTGTTGGTGCTGGATGATGCCGACCTGGATTGCGCGGTGAATGCCGCCGCCTTTGGTGCTTTTGCGCATTCAGGTCAGATCTGCATGTCGACGGAACGCATCATCGTGGACGAGCGGATTGCGGACGCCTTTGTTCAGCGGCTGACCGCCAAAACCCAGGGCCTGCCACAGGGCGATCCGCGCCAGGGGCCTGTAGTGCTGGGGTCTGTCGTGGATATGTCGACCGTGCAACGCTGCAATGCGATGATCGATGATGCGCTGGACAAGGGCGCTCGATTGCTGTGCGGCGGCAAGGCCGACAATACCTTGATGTCGGCGACGCTGCTGGACCACGTGACGCCCGCCATGCGGATTTATGCCGAGGAAACCTTCGGTCCGGTCAAGGCGATTGTACGTGTCCAGGGGGAAGATGCCGCCGTGGCCTGCGCCAATGACAACGCCTATGGGCTGTCCGCCGCCGTGATCGGGGCGGATGTGGCACGGGCCATGCGGGTGGCGAGCAGGGTGCAGTCGGGCATCTGCCACATCAATGGCCCTACTGTGCATGACGAACCGCAAATGCCCTTTGGCGGCGTCAAAGACAGCGGTTATGGGCGATTTGGCGGCAAGGCCGGGATAGAAGCCTTCACCGATCTGCGCTGGATCACCATTCAGACCACGCCGCGTGCCTATCCTTTCTAAGGTCGCGCATCCGGGCCAGACGCGCGTCAGGCCCGGTGTTTCTGAATAGCCAGGCAGATCGCGCCCAGCACCAGGCCCCAGAAGGCGCTGCCGATCCCCAGCAAGCTCATGCCGGATGCCGTGGCCAGAAACGTCACCAGCGCGGATTCGCGGTATTCGGGGGCTTGCAGCGATTCGTGGATGCTGCTGCCCAGGGTGCCCAGCAGCGCCAGGCCGGCGATGGCCGCGACCAGTTCCAGCGGGAAGGCGGCGAACAGGGCAACGACCGTGGCGCCGAAAATGCCGGTCAGCAGGTAGAACAGGCCGGCCCAGACGGATGCCTTATAGCGCTCGCGAGTATCCGGGTCGGCATCCGGGCTCATGCAGATGGCCGCCGTGATGGCCGCCAGGTTATAGGCGAAACCGCCGAAGGGCGCCAGGACGATGCCGGTCAGGCCGGTCCAGGAAATCACCGGGGAAGCGGGGACCTGGGTGTAGCCGTTGGCGCGCAAGACCGCCAGGCCGGGGACGTTTTGCGACGTCATGGTGACGATGAACAGGGGCAGCGCCACGCCGATCAGGGCGGACAGGGAAAAGGACGGCGTGACCCACACCGGATGCGCCGGCGTCCAATCCAGGCCGCCGAGCGCCAGGCCGTCTTGCCAGGCGACGCAGACCATGCCTGCCAGCAGGGCCAGGGGCACGCTGTAGCGCGGCAGCAGGCGCCGCGCCAGGATGAATGTCGCGAACATCGCGATCACCAGCGTCGGTCGGCCCTGCATCGAGGCAAACAAGTCCATGCCGAAGCGCAGCAAAATACCCGCCAGCATGGCCGATGCCAGATGGCGCGGCACCCAGTCCATGATTTTCTGGAACCAGCCGGTGACGCCGCACAGCGTGATCAACAGGGAACTGGCCATGAAGACGCCGATGGCCTGATTCAAGCCGATATCCCCCAGACTGGTGGCCAGCAGGGCGGCGCCGGGGGTGGACCAGGCGGTCAGCACAGGCGCTCGCCAGGCCAGGGACAGCCCGATGCATGTGATCCCCATGCCGATGCCCAGCGCCCACATCCAGGAGGCCAGCTGCGCGTCTTGGGCGCCGGCGGCGCTGGCCGCCTGAAAGACGATCGCCACCGAACTGGTGTAGCCGACCAGGACGGCGATGAATCCCGATGAAATATGCGAGATCCGCAGCCAAGCGCCGATCCCGCGCCGGGCGGATGCGGTCGGCCCGGAGGCGGGATCGGAGGGGAGGCTCATGGGGCGGCGCGTGTGATGCCGTGAGCCCAGGTAAAGGCCTGCTGGATCAAGGGGTCGATCTGCGCGGCCTGTACGCCCAGCGCCTGTAGCAGCGGCGCCGGGTCTTCGAGCGGATCGCGATCGGAGGGAAATATCAGGGTGGCCAGCCGCAGATCGGCGCCCAGCGCGCCTTCGCGGCGCAGCAGCGCGTCGCGGATGGGCACGTCTACGTTGACCTGAGCCAGCAGGTCACTCATGGTGCCGTTGAACAGCTGATCCATGATGGACAGGATGCCGGTGGTGAAGGCCGATTCGGCGCGCACCGACTGGTCGGGGTAGCGCAGGGTCGACAGGGCTTCCATCAGGTGGGCGCGCGCGCTGGCCTGGATCAGGATAGGGGACAGATAGCCTGCGGGGCGACCGGCTTCGGTGTACATCAGGACCTGGATCCAGCGCTGCAACTGTCGGCGACCCAGCAGCATGATGGCCTGGCTGAGGGATTCGACTTCCTGGCTGAGGCCGTAGGCGGGTGTGTTGACCATGTCCAGCAGGGTCTTGACCAGATCGGCGTCCTGCTTCAGGCAGGCCTCGATTTCGGGAGCCTCGCCTTCGCCCATGATCAGGGTGATCAGGCGCAACAGGGTTTTCTGGCGCGGCGTCAGGGTGGCCGCGGCCTGATCCCTGGGCCAGTTGCCCTGGAACACGCTGAAGCCCAGCAGCAGGAAGTTGTCCAGCGAGGCTTTGTCGGGGGTGTTGATCGCCATCAGCAGCCGTCCGGCCTGCTTGTGCTGGAAGCTCTGGCGGAAGATATCGGCCTTGGCGCTGATCCCGGGATCGAAGCCCACGACTCTGGTGAATGGCAGCAGGGCGGCGCGTTCGGGTTGCGCGGCCAGATCGCCGCGCAGCGAGAATTTCAGTCCGGTATGGGCCAGGCTTTGCAGTGCCTGGATCAGCTCGGGCGTGATTTCCAGAGATTCCGGGAATTCCAGATAGCAGCGGTTACGCGGCAGCGTCGAGGTGAAGACGTTTTGCACCAGAGCCTGGGTGCAGTCGACCCAGTGCGGTGCGTAGGCCAGGAAGCTGCCGACGCCGTGTTCCCGGGCGGCCTGTATCAGGGCCAGCCCCGTATCCGTGTCGGCAGTGTCGGGATCCGTCCACAGCACGCGCAGGCGATAGCCGTACAGGCCCCGGTTTTGGTCCAGGACGGGTTCACGGCGGATCAGGTACGGAGGGACCGCAGCTGATGTGTTGTCTTGCGGCAAAGCGGTGTCTTGGTCAGCCATCAGCGTTGTCTCCATGTATGCTCCTGTGAGAGGGGGCTAGGCGGATCTCGTGGAGCCGCCCTGTATTATTTTGGTGGTCCTATGTGCTGCCGATCGTCTAAGGCGATATGTGGCGCATGACATTATATGGAAGTCTACAATCGTCAGGTTCTTTTACGGGAGAAAGTCATGCCAGGATTATTGCCTCAGGTCGACCCGGATGGTCTGCTGGAATATTCCGTGGTCTACACCGATCGCGCTGTGAATCATATGTCTCAGTCCTTTCAAGGCGTCATGCGGGATATTTCACGGACCTTGAAAACGGTGTACGGCGCTCATTCCGCCATCGTGATTCCCGGCAGCGGCACCTTTGGCATGGAAGCCGTCGCCCGCCAGTTTGGCACGGGCAAGCGCTGTCTGGTCATCCGCAACGGTTGGTTCAGCTATCGCTGGACGCAGATTTTCGAGACCGGCAGCATTCCGTCGGCCTCGCAGGTGCTCAAAGCCCGCCCGATTGAATCCGGCGATCAGGCGTATTTTGCGCCGCCGCCGGTCGATGAGGTCGTCGCCGCGATTCGGGAATTCAAGCCCGACGTCGTCTTCGCCGCCCATGTGGAAACGGCGTCGGGCATCATGCTGCCGGACGCCTATATCCGTCAGGTAGCCGATGCCGTGCACGCCGAAGGTGGGCTGTTCGTGCTGGATTGCATCGCCTCGGGCACCATCTGGGTCGATATGCGGGATGTACACGTGGATATCTTGATTTCGGCCCCGCAAAAGGGCTGGACGTCGTCGGCCTGCTGCGGTCTGGTGATGCTGGGCGAAACCGCCCGCGAACGTATCGACTCTACGCAAAGCACCAGCTTCGCCTGCGATTTGCGCAAATGGCTGGGCATCATGGAAGCCTACGAGCAGGGTGGTCATGCCTATTACACGACCTTGCCGACGGATTCCCTGATCGTGCTGCGCGATGTGATGGCCGAGACCGAATCCTACGGTTACGACAAGGTCAAGGCCGAACAGCAGCAGTTGGGCGTTGCCGTGCGGGCGCTGCTGCGCGAACGCGGTTTCAAAAGCGTGGCGGCGCCGGGTTTCGAGGCGCCGGGCGTGGTGGTCAGCTACACCACTGACGACGGCATTCAGTCCACGCGCAAATTCGCGCAGGCGGGTCTGCAAGCCGCCGCCGGCGTGCCGCTGGCGTGCGACGAGCCGGCGGGCTTCAAGACCTTCCGCATCGGTCTGTTCGGCCTGGACAAACTGCACCACATCGAACGCACCGTGAACACCCTGGCCCAGGCGCTGGACCGCATGCGGTAGGCGTCGGCCTTATGGCCGCAGGCGGTAGCCGGTGCGAAAGATCCAGGCTACCGCCGCCAGGCAGATGCACAGAAACACCAGGGTCATGCCCAGGCTCAGCCAGATATTGACGTCGGCCAGGCCAAAGAAGCTCCAGCGAAAGCCGCTGACCAGGTAAACCACGGGGTTCAGCAGCGTGACCTGTTGCCAGAACGGCGGCAGCATGTCGATGGAATAGAAGCTGCCGCCCAGGAAGGTCAGGGGTGTGACGATCAGCAGCGGCACGAATTGCAGCTTTTCGAAATTGTCCGCCCAGATGCCGATGATGAATCCCAGCAGGCTGAAGGTGAAGGCCGTCAGGATCATGAAGGCTGCCATCGCCAGCGGATGATCGATGCGCAAGGGCACGAACAGTGTCGCGGTGGCCAGGATGATGACGCCCAGGATGATGGATTTCGTGGCGGCGGCGCCGACATAGCCCAACAGGATTTCCAGGTAGGACAGCGGGGCCGACAGGATCTCGTAGATGGTGCCGGTGAATTTCGGAAAATAAATCCCGAAGGCCGCGTTCGAGATGCTGTGCGTCAGCAGCGACAGCATGATCAGCCCCGGTACGATGAAGGCCCCGTAGCTGACGTCGCCCACTTGCTGGATGCGCGACCCGATGGCCGTGCCGAACACCACGAAATACAGTGACGTCGAAATCACCGGCGCGATGATGCTTTGCAGCAGAGTGCGCCAAGTGCGGGCCATCTCGAAGCGATAGATGGCGTAGATGGCGGGCCAGTTCATGCCGGGCTCCTGATGAGGTCGACGAAAATATCTTCCAGGGACCGTTGTTCCGTGTCCACGTCCACCAGCGCCAGCCCTTGGGCCTGCAGCGCCGCCATCAGTTCGGGCACGGCTGCGCCGGCCTGCGGGGATTCATAGCGGTAGCGCAGGGTGCGTCCGTCGTCGCTCAGTTCCAGCGGCCAGATGGTTAAAGCGTCGGGCAGGCGGGCCAGGGGGGCCTGCAGGTGCAGTGTCAGGTATTTCTGCCCCAGCTGACGCATCAGGCCGGCTTTTTGTTCGACCAGCAGCAGTTGGCCATGATTGATGATGCCGACCCGGTCGGCCATTTCTTCGGCTTCCTCGATGTAGTGGGTGGTCAGGATGATGGTGACGCCGGTGGCGCGCAGCGAGCGCACCAGGTTCCACATGTCCTTGCGCAGCGCCACATCCACCCCCGCCGTGGGTTCGTCCAGGAACAAAATGGCGGGGTCGTGGGACAGGGCCTTGGCGATCATGACGCGCCTTTTCATGCCCCCGGACAGGGTGATCAGCTTGCTGTCGCGCTTGTCCCACAAGGACAAGGCGCGCAGGGTGCGTTCCAGGCCGTCGGGGTCGGGCGCCTTGCCGAACAGGCCGCGTGTGAAGCAGACGGTGTCCCAGACGGTTTCGAAGGCGTCGGTGGTCAGTTCCTGAGGCACCAGCCCGATGGCGGAACGTGCCGCCCGATAGTCGCGTACGATATCGTGACCAGCTACGTGAACCGTGCCGGTGCTGGGGTTGACCAGGCCGCAGACGATGCTGATCAGGGTGGTCTTGCCCGCGCCGTTGGGGCCTAGCAAGGCGAAAATTTCGCCGGCCTGGATGTCCAGATCGATCTGGCGCAGCGCCTGGTGGCCGGAGGCATAGGTCTTGCTCAGTTGCCGGATGGTGATGATCGGATCGGTCGAAGCCCGCGCAGCGGCTCTGGATGAGGCTGAAGTGTCTGGCATGGTGCGAGAAAATATGGCTAAGCGCTTAGCGTAACCCGGATGGAGAAATTCGTGCGATCCAGCATCACCTTCAAGTTGTTTCTGGCGATTCTGGCGACCTGCATCGTGGTGGCGCTGGCCATGGGCGTCGCGGTGCGATTCAGCTTCGACAGCGGCTTTGACGATTACGTCCAAGAGCGCGAACAGCAGCGCCTGGATACGCTGGCGCAGTTGCTGGCCACCGACTACGCCGATGCCGGCGGGTGGCGGTTCTTGTCCGACCGGCGCGATTATTGGTGGCGCACGCTGCGCCTGTCGCGGCGCGACCTGCCCGACCGCCAAGGACACAGCGGGCCGCCGCTGCGGGTCACGCTGGTGGATGGGCAGGGCGACTGGCTGGCCGGCCCTCGCGTCAGGGATACGGCCGACGTGCGCCGGGTGGCGGTCGTGGCCGAGGGCCGGACCGTGGGATGGCTGCTGGCGCCGCCCGTGATGCCGCGCCTGGTCAGCGACGACATCGATCAGCAATTCCAGGCCCGGCAATTGCGGGCGACCTGGATCATCGTCGGCCTGTCGGTGTTGCTGGCTGCGGTGGTCAGCCTGTTGCTGGCGCGGATCCTGCTGGTGCCCGTGCAGCGCCTGGCGCAGGCCACGCATCGGCTGGCCGGCGGAGACTACCAGGCGCGGGTGCGCGTGGGTGCGCCCGACGAACTGGGCCGCCTGGCCCGGGACTTCAATCGCCTGGCGCACAATCTGGCGCGGCACGAGCAATGGCGGCGCGAATTGATGGCCGATGTCTCGCATGAATTGCGCACGCCATTGGCAGTGCTGCGCGGCGAAATCGAGGCCTTGCAAGATGGGCTGCGCCCCCTCGATCAGGCGTCGTTGGCGTCGTTGGCGCACGAGATCCAGCAGCTCAGCGATTTGATCGACGATCTGTACGAATTGTCCTTGGCGGATGCGGGCGCGCTGAACTACCAGATGGCGGTCGTGGATCTGGGGGATGTGGTCACGCAGGCGGTCGACGCGGTGCGGGATCGTTTCGAGCGCCACAGTCTGGCATTGGACGTGCAGGTGGCCTCGGATCTGATGCTGCAAGGAGACTCGCGGCGCTTGTCGCAATTGATCGGCAATCTGCTGGAAAACAGTTTGCGCTATACGGATAGCCCCGGCCAGGTCCGGGTGCGGGCCTGCCACCAGGGTGGCGACCTGCTGCTGGAAATCGCCGATACGCCGCCCGGCGTTGCGCCCGAGCATCTGTCGCGCTTGTTCGAACGCCTGTATCGGGCCGAGGCGTCGCGCAGCCGCCAGTATGGCGGCGCAGGACTGGGCCTGGCGATCTGCCGTACCATCGTCGAGGCGCATGGCGGCCAGATCAGCGCGTCCGCCGCCGACCTGGGCGGCCTGGCCATCCAGGCGCGCTGGCCCGTGATGGACAGCACGGAGAAAACCGCATGAATATTTTGATTGTCGAGGACGAGCCCAAGCTGGCCGAAGTCCTGCGGACGTATCTGGAGGCCGCCGGTTACGCGGTGCGCTGGGTGGACAACGGCCTGCAGGTCATGGATGTCGTGCGCGACTGGGCGCCCAACTTGGTGCTGCTGGACCTGATGCTGCCGGGCCGCGACGGCCTGGATATTTGCCGCGAAATTCGCGCGCAGACCTCGATTCCTGTCATCATGGTGACAGCCCGGACAGAAGAAATTGACCGGCTGCTGGGCCTGGAGTTGGGGGCGGACGACTATATCTGCAAACCCTACAGCCCGCGGGAAGTGGTGGCACGGGTGCGGGCCGTGCTGCGGCGCTTCGATCCCCCGTTCACGGCGGCGCAGGCGGAAACCTCGGGGCTGGTGATCAAGGCCGATGCCTGGCAAGCCCGCCTGGATGGGGTGACCCTGGATCTGACACCGGTCGAATTTCGCCTGTTGGCGCTGCTGGCGAGTCAGCCTGGGCGGATTTTCAGCCGGGATCAGGTCCTGGACGGTTTGTATGACGATCATCGGGTCGTGACCGACCGCACGGTGGATAGCCACGTCAAGAACCTGCGCCGCAAGCTGGCCGACGTGCGCCCCGACGAAGATATGATTCGCTCGGTCTACGGGGTGGGATACCGGCTGGATTTGTCCGCCGAGCCCTCATGATTCTGGCCCGATGCGCTGTCATGGGCCATACTGCGGGCATGAATCCTTTCTTCTTCCTGCGATGGCCTGTCTGTGCGCCTCGTCTGCCAGGGCTTGCCGTCGCGCGGCGCGTGCTGGCGTGGCGCCTGTGGCTGGCGGCAGGGGCAGTCGCCGTGCTGGCGGGATGCGCCGGTCCTTCGGCGCGGCAGGATACTGCTCGGGCGGCGATTCAGATCGATGCCGCGCAGCGCACCGAAGTCGTGATGACGGCGCTCAGCCTGCTGGATACCCGCTATCGTTATGGCAGCGCCCGACCCGCGCAGGGATTTGATTGCAGCGGTCTGGTGAAATACGTGTTTGCTGCCGCCACGCATACGGCGCTGCCGCACAGCACCGATCAGATCGCGCAGCTTAGCCGCGCCGTGCCGCGCGAGGATCTGCAGCCGGGCGATCTGGTGTTTTTCAATACCTTGGGGCAGCCCAATTCGCACATGGGCATTTATCTGGGGGATGGCCGTTTCATCAACGCGCCGTCCACAGGCGGCCAGGTGCGGGTCGATTCCCTGGACAATCCCTATTACCGCAAGCATTTTCAGTCGGTGGGGACCTTGTTCAAGGGCTGAATCCCGCTCCGCCGCGTTGGCCTGGCCATGCGGCAAGGCCCCCTTGCGGGGGCCTTTGAAGTGAAGGTGAAGCGCGGCAGATGGGGGATCAGGATTGCGTTGCCTGTGCGCTCTTGTCCTTGCGCTGATGGCGTTCTGCCAGTTTCTGCCGCTGCTCGGGCGTCAGGACGGCGCGGACCTGTGCCATGGACTGCGCCCGCAACAGCGCCAGCTGGCCTTGGGCCTGGCCCAGCGCGTCGGCGGCCTGCTTGGCTTTGGCCTGATCAAAGGTATCCGTCTGGCTTAGATCGCGCAGGGTGCTGGCGGCGGCTTTCACGGCTTTTTTCTGATCGTAGACCGCTTGTTCCTGGTCATGGCGGATCTTGAAGATCTGATCCTGTTGCGCCTGGCTGAGGTCCAGGCCGCGCAGCCAGCGGTCGCCGTGCTGCCGGGCTTTCTGGCTATCGGCTTTGTGGTGGTAGCGCGCGCCTTCGGCGTGCGGGCCGGAGGCCGCCGTCGCGGCCAGCGGGGCGGCGATGATGGCGGCTGCCAGAGCCAGGGCGGAAAACGTGCGCGTTGCTTGGATGGTCATAATCGGTGTCCTTCTGTGTGACCGTACCCCAATGGTGCGGCGATGGAGACAGATTACGGGCCGACTGCGGCGCAACCGTGGATGAAATGTGGAAAAAATATGGAACCGTGCCGGACATGCATGCTGCGCCGCCGCCTGTGGCGCATTGCGCAGCGCGGCAGTTCAGGGTGTGGTCCTGCCTTCCGGCCAGTAATAGCTGTCGGGCAGGGCGCGCGACCCGAAGATCGCCTGGCCCACGCGCACCGTGGTGGCGCCTTCTTCGATGGCCCATTCGAAATCGCCCGACATGCCCATCGACAATTCGGCGAAGGCATCGCCCTGGGGGGCATCCTGACGCAGCTGCTCGCGCAGATCGCGCAGCAACACAAAGCAGGGCCGCACGTGGTTTTCGTCGGATGAAAATAGCGCCAGCGTCATCAGGCCGCGCACGCGCAGGCTGCCGTAGGCGGGCAGGGCGCGGGCAAATTCCAGCACCTGATCGGGCGGCAGGCCGAATTTGCTGTCTTCGTTCGATGTGTTCACCTGCACGAACACATCCAGGCTGCGGCCTTCTTCCTGCAGCCGGCGGTCCAGCGCCTCGGCCACGCGCAGATTGTCCAGGGCCTGGAATTCTTGTGCAAAGCGGGCGACGAATTTGGCCTTGTTGGTTTGCAGGTGGCCGATCACGGCCCAGTGCAGATCCGTCAGGTCGGTCATGGTTTCCCATTTGCCGTAGGCTTCCTGCACTTTGTTTTCGCCCAGCAAGCGGCAACCCGCCGCATACGCCATGCGGATGCGGGATTCGTCCACGGTCTTGCTGACGGGCAGCAGGCGCACACTGGCGGGGTCGCGACCGGCGCGGGCGCAGGCGGCCTCGATCCGGTGCCGGATGTCGGCCAGATTGGCCTGAATTTCTTCCTGGGATGACGCCGTCTGATAGGCGGGACGGGTCGGGGAAACAGCGCTCATGGACAGCCTCGGATCATGCGGTGTGACATCCGTTAAGGATACCCTCAATTGCTGACCGGCATCCTGGCGACCGGCTGGATTTGCAGCACGGATCCCGTATCATGCTGCTGTTGAGGACGGGAGGTGCGAATGCGGGAGCCAGCGACGGAACTGATGCCAGGCCTGGTGCTGGTTCATGGCAACCGGGCTGAGCAACTGCGCGACGTCCTGGTGGCCTGGATGCAGCATAGTCCGCTGGCTCCACTGGAAAACGAATGCCTGCTGGTGCACAGCAACGGCATTGCCCAATGGCTGCGTCTGGCGCTGGCCCAGGACGAACATGGCGGGATCGCCGCCGCCCTGGATTTTCTGCTGCCTTCGCGGTTCATGTGGCAGGCCTATCGCAGCGTACTGGGGGCGGGGGCCGTACCCGAAAATTCCCCTCTGGATAAAGACGCCCTGGTCTGGCGCCTGATGCGCCTGCTGCCGACGGTGCTGGATCGGCCTGAATACGCCGTGCTGCAGCGATTCCTGGCGGATGACGCCGATGTGCGCAAGCGCTACCAACTGGCCTTGCGGCTGGCGGACCTCTATGACCAGTACCAGGTCTACCGGGCCGATTGGCTGCAGGCCTGGGCCGAAGGCCGCGCCGTGCTGCCCGGAGATCGCGGTCAAACGCAGGAATTGCCGGCGACGCAGGCCTGGCAGGCCCATTTGTGGCGCGCCTTGCTCGACGACCTGGGTCAGTCCGACGGACAGGCGGGCGGCCTGGTGGGTCGCGCCGCGATCCACGAAGCCTTCATGGACAAAGTGCTCAAGACCGACGCGGCGGACCGTCCTGCCGGCTTGCCCCGCCGTATTCTGGTGTTCGGGATTTCCGCCATGCCGCGTCAGACCTTCGAGGCGCTGGCGGGCTTGTCGCGCTGGGTGCAGATTCTGGTCTGCGTCCATAACCCTTGCGCCCACTACTGGGCGGATATCCTGGGGGATCGGGATCTGCTGCGGGCGCGGTTTCGCCGTCAGGCCCGCAGGCCGGGCATGCCCGACGTCCTGGATGACACCGCTCTGCATCAACAGACGCATCCTTTGCTGGCGTCCTGGGGGCGTCAGGGGCGCGACTATATCGGCATGCTGGACGATTTCGACGATCCGGCCCAGCGGGCCCGCTGGGATCCGCTGTTTGCGGTGCTGCACCGGCGCATCGATGCATTCGAAGCACTGCCGGGCGGCAGCCTGCTGGCGCAGCTGCAGGACGACATCCGCGATCTGCGGCCCTTGTCCGAAACCCAGGCGCGCTGGCCGCTGGTCGACCCGCAGCGCGACGAATCCATCCGTTTTCAGGTGGCCCACAGCGCCCTGCGCGAAGTCGAAATCCTGCAGGACCAACTGCTGGCGGCCTTTCAGGCGGATCCATCCCTGCAGCCGCGCGACGTCATCGTCATGGTGCCCGACATCGAAGCGTACGCGCCGCATATCCAGGCCGTGTTCGGCCTGTACGGCCCGCGCGACTGGCGTCATATCCCGTACGCCCTGGCGGATCGCAGTTCGCGCCGCGCTGATCCGCTGGTGATCGTGCTGGAACAGCTGCTGTCGTTGCCGCGCCTGCGTCTGGGCATCAACGAGGTCCTGGAATGGCTGGAAGTGCCCGCCTTGCGGCAGCGCTTCGGGATCGACGCCGAGGATCTTCCTTTGCTGCAGATCTGGGCTCGCGAGTCCCAGATCCGCTGGGGACTGCATGCGGATCACCGGGCGACCTTCGAACTGGGCCAGGGTCCGCAGGCAGCGCACCGGCATACCTGGGGGTTCGGTCTGCAGCGCATGCTGCTGGGCTATGCCGCAGGCGCCGATGCCCCCGCCTGGCAAGGCATCGAACCCTATGACGAGCCCGCCGGGCTGCAGGCCGCCGCGCTGGGTGGCCTGGCCCATTTCCTGGATACGCTGGATCATTACTGGCAGCGTTTGAGCGAACCCGCCAGCCCGGCGGAATGGGCCAGTTGCCTGCAGGCCCTGCTGGATGATTGCTTCGCGCCCGATCAGGATTCGGATGCGCTGGTGCTGAATCGTTTTCGCGAAGGTCTGCAGGATTGGCTGCAGCAGTGTCAGGCTGCGGATCTGCAGGAAGCCTTGCCCTCGGCCATTGCGGCTGAGCACTGTCTGGGGTGGCTGGACCAGGGCGGCTTGTCGCAGCGATTCTTTGCCGGCGCAGTGACCTTCGCGACGCTGATGCCGATGCGGGCCATCCCGTTTCGGCGCGTCTGCCTGCTGGGGATGCAGGATGGTGCCTTTCCCCGGATCCGGCCGCCATCCGATATGGATCTGATGGCGACGCATCCCCGGTCGGGGGATCGATCGCGCCGGGAAGACGACCGCTATCTGTTCCTGGAAGCCCTGTTGTCGGCGCGCGAACAGCTCAGCATTTCCTGGGTCGGACACAGTATTCAGGATAATGCCGAGCAGCCGCCGTCGGTGCTGGTCGCCCAGCTGCGCGAACACCTGGATCGGGGGTGGCGCGGGGCGGATGCACAGTCTTCGCTGGCCGAGGCGCTGACCTGTCATCACCCGCTGCAGCCGTTTAGCCGCCGTTATTTTCCCCTGCAGCCGGCGCGGGGGCCGCAAGGCCTGTTCACTTATGCCGTCGAATGGCGCACGGCGCAACAGGACGCGGTTGGGCGGACGCAGGCGGCAGCGGATGCCCAGGCCGATCTGCCGCCCCTGCCGCCGTCTGACGCACCGCTGAATCTGGGCCGGCTCAGCGCCTTTCTGGCGCATCCCATTCGGCATTTTTTCCAGCAACGGCTGCAAGTCAGCTTCCAGGATGCTCGCACGGCGCTCGACGAAGACGAGCCCTATGTGCTCGATCAGCTCGAACGCTGGCATGTGTGTCAGGAATTGATGGACGCGGCAGCAGCGGCGCAACAGGGCGTCTCGGCCCAGGATGCCCGACAGGATTTACTGGCGCCCAGGATCGAAGAGGCCGTGGAACAGGGCCTGCAGCGTCTGCAGCGCCGTGGCGATCTGGTGGACGGGGCCCTGGGTCGCGTGGCCGTCGATGTCTTGCGCCGCACCCTGGACCAGCCGTTGACGGCCTACGCGCAGGCCTGCGAAGACTGGCCCATCCAGACGGCGGAATCCTTGCGCCTGCAGACGGCGCCGGAGGGCGGCATGTCTTTCGAAGACACACTCGGCGGCTGGCGGTGCAATGCGCAGGGCGACTGGTGTCGCGTGCTGCTGCAGGCCAGCCAGTTGGTCAACGATAAGAACCGCTATCGTTTCAAGGCCCTGCTGCGGGCCTGGGTGGAACACGTGGCGGCGCATGCCTTGGGCGGTCGCGCGCTGACGACGCGGCTGATCAGCCCCAAGGGACAGCTCAGTTTCGCGCCCCTGCCGATGGACGTGGCGCAAGCCGTCTGGCGCGATTGGCTGCGATATGAACACCTCGGCCTGCAGACAGGATTGCCGGTCGAAATCCACGCCGCCGGCGCCTGGCTGCGTTCGGGGGCTGATCCGCATGACGACAGCGCCGCCTGGCAGGTGGCCCAAGAAGCCTATGCCCAGGCCGTCGAGCGCGATCTCTACCTGCGCCGCAGTCATCCCGATTTCGATTCCCTGACCCGCGACCGGCAGTTCTTTACCCTGGCCCAGGCGCTGTATGGCGCACTGTCCGACAGTCTGCCCTCGGATACCCGTCAGCGGGCGCCCAGGAAAAATTCGACATGACAGCCGGTTCTTCTCTGATTCCACGCGCATTGCCCCAGGTAGATCCCTTGCGGTTTGCGCTGCAGGGCAGCCATCTGATCGAGGCCAGTGCCGGCACCGGCAAGACCTGGACGATTGCCGCGCTGTACACGCGCCTGGTGTTGGGCCACGGAGGCCAGCCAGCCTGCCTGCCCGGCCAGATCCTGGTGCTGACTTTCACAGACGCCGCCGCTCAGGAATTGCGTGACCGTATCCGCCGTCGCTTATCCGAGGCGGCAGCCGGTTTTGCCGTCAGCGCACAGGCGGCCCCGGTGCAGGATGATCCCTTCCTGGATGCTTTGCGGGCCGATTATCCGCAGGATCTGTGGCCCGCCTGCGCCCGCACCCTGGATCTCGCAGCGCAGTCCATGGACGAGGCCGCGATTTCCACCATTCACGCCTGGTGCGCCCGTGTGCTGAAAGAACACGCTTTCGATAGCGCCAGCCAGTTCGAGCAGGAATTGTTGACCGACCTGAGCGAAGCCAAGCGCCAGGTGGCCTGGGATTACTGGCGGGCCTGCGTGGCCGCGCTGGACGACAAGGCGTTGAGCGAGCTGTTGACGATCTGGGCCACTCCGGATGCGCTGCATCAGGCCCTGTCCCACGTGCTGACGCAAGAAGGTCTGCCGGTCCCCTCAGGCGATACGCTGGCGCAGGTCTGCGAGCAGGCGCTGGCGGATCGTCTGGCTGCGTTGCAGGCCTTGAAAGCGCCGTGGGCCGATCTGGCGGACGCCTTGCAGGATTGGCTGGCATCCCAGGGCAAGCAGATCAAGATCCGGTCCAATGATGCGAACAATTGGCTGCAGACCTTGCGGGACTGGGTCGCGCAGCCGGAGCAGATCGAACCGGCGCTGAGCAAGACGGCCTGGACGGCACTCTTGCCCGAGGGGCTGCAGGCGCGCTGGCAGGGAGACGGCCCGGCGCCGGAGCCGCCGGCAGCCAGTGTGGCCTTGGAACAATTGCAGCGGGATCTGCAGGGTTTGCCGGGTGTCCAGCTGCCGGCGCGCCGGCATGCGCTGGCCTGGATGGCGGATCGCTTGCAACAGACCCTGAGCCGCCGTGCCGCGATGGGCTTCGACGGCTTGTTGACTGGCCTGGACGCCGCCTTGCGGGGCGCGCGCGGCGAGCCGCTGGCGCAGACCTTGCGGCAGCAGTTTCCCGTGGTGCTGATCGACGAATTCCAGGATACGGACCCCGTCCAGTACCGGATCTTTGATCGCATCTACCGTGTCGCGGCGCCGCAGCCCCAGACGACGCTGATCTTCATCGGCGATCCCAAGCAGGCCATCTATGGTTTCCGGGGCGCTGACGTGCAGACCTATCTGCAGGCGGTGCAGGCCTGCGGCGACAGGGTGCAGACCCTGGATTGCAATTACCGCTCTGCGCGCGAACTGGTGCAGGCCGTCAATCACTGCTTTGACCGGCAAGGCGGCGAACCCGTGTTTCCCACCGGACAGAAAGGCGAAAGCATCGCCTTTCATCCGGTGCGGGCACAGGGCCGGGATGAGCGCTGGACGATAGCCGGCCAGGTGCCGCCCGCCCTGCAAGCCTGCTGGATCGAGGCCGATGACGAGGGGCCCGTGGGCGTCGGCGCCTATTGCGCCCAGGCGGCGCAGGCCTGCGCCCGGCAGGTCGCCGCCTGGCTGCGGCTGGGGCGGCAGGGGCGGGCGGGATTCCGCTCGGCTCAGGGACTCAGAGCGGTTCAGCCTTCGGATATGGCCGTTCTGGTCAACAGCCGGGACGAGGCCGGCTTGATCCGGGATGCCCTGGAAGCGCTAGGCGTGCGCAGCGTCTATCTGTCCGACCGGCGTTCCGTCTACGAATCCGGGACCGCCCTGGAATTGGGTTTCATCCTGAAGGCCTGCGCGCATCCGGATGATGAGCAGGCCATTCGCGCCGCGCTGGCCACGCCTTTGCTGGGGCTGGATATTGCCCGCCTGGCGGCGCTGGCCGAGGACGAATGGGTGTGGGACGAGCAGGTGGAACGCTTCCAGGTCTATCACCGGCGCTGGCAGCAGCGCGGCGTGCTGCCGATGTTGCGCCAATTGCTGCATGATTTCACCGTGCCCTCGCGCCTGCTGGCCCAGGGCGCGTCTGGAGAGCGTCAACTGACCGATTGCCTGCACTTGGCCGAATTGCTGCAACAGGCCAGCGTGCAACTGGATGGGGAAGAAGCGCTGCTGCACTATCTGGAACGGCAGCGCGAGTTTCTGGATGCCGACGCCGATGCCGAAGGCGCCCGCCGCTTGCGGCTGGAAAGCGACGAGGCGCTGGTGCGCGTGGTGACGGTCCATAAATCCAAAGGCCTGGAGTACCCCCTGGTATTTCTGCCTTTCGTCTGTCGCGGTCGTTCCGCCAAGCCCAAAGCCGGGCCGCACGTCCTGCACTGGGAAGGGCGGCGCCAGTGGTTGCTGCAGTTGGATGCCGAGCAGACGCAGCAGATGTTGCGCGAGCAATTGGGCGAGGAAACCCGCAAGCTGTACGTTGCCTTGACGCGCGCCCGGCACGCGGTCTGGTTGGCCTTGGGCGATACCGGTCGCGAGAGCGGCATGTCGCACGTGCTGGGGGGCGATGTGCAGCAAGCCTGGGCGCAGCGCTGTGACGATTATCCGGCGCAGTTCGCCTGGGAGGTGGCGCACGCGGATGAGCCGCCAGCGGCAGAGGGCATGACCGACGCGATATCCACCCTGTCTGATGAGATCGGTCCGGCTCGGCGTCTGTCGGGATTTGCCGTGGACGAGTCCTGGTGGGTCGCCAGCTATTCCGCCCTAGCCCTGGCGGATCGGCCTGCGCAGCACGCGGATCATTCGGAAAGAACATCGGATACGGCTCTGGAGGACGTGTTGCGGGAAGAGCAAGGCGCTCGTCTATCCGAGGCATTCGGGGCGCGCCTGCTGCAAAATGGGGTGGAGGATGACACGGCGGCGGCGCTCTTGCCGCCGGACGGACTGTCCGGATTCCCTCGGGGCAGCGAGGCGGGTACCTTTTTGCATAGCCTGCTGGAATGGGCTGCACAGCGGCGTTTTCGCCATCTGGAGGGGATGCGGGACATGATTGCGCGCCGCTGCGCGGTGCGCGGCTGGGAATCGCAGATCGACGACTTGCATGCCTGGCTGTCGCGTTTCGTGCAGATCGACTGGCGACCGCCGCTGTCCGGCGATCCCGTCATCCGCTTGGATGATTTGTCCGCCAGCCTGCCTGAAATGGAGTTCTGGCTGCCGGCGCAGCAGGTGTCGGTTGCCGAACTGGACCGCCGGATCACGGCGGGGGTATTCCAGGGAATCCCCCGGCCCGCCTTGGCGGCGCAGACTTTGAATGGACTCTTCAAGGGCTTCATCGACCTCAGCCTGCAGGTCGGCGAGCGCTATTACTTGATCGACTACAAGTCCAACGACCTGGGGCCGCGTTTGGGTGACTACGCATTGCCGGCCTTGCAGCAAGCGGCGTGCGCCGCCCGTTACGATGTGCAGATGCTGATGTACGTGCTGGCCTTGCACCGGCAGCTGCGCCTGCGATTGCCCGATTACGACTATCAACGCCACATGGGCGGCGCGGTCTATATGTTCCTGCGCGGTCAGGACGCGCCGGGGCAGGGGCTGCTGTCCCTGTGTCCGCCGCAAGGTCTGATCGAATCTTTGGATGATCTGCTGGCAGGAGCCGGACATGACTGATCGGACACGGACCTGGCCAGCCTGGCTGTCCTATGGGCAGGCGAACGCCGTTCAGGATCTGGATGTGGCCTTGGCCCGCCTGCTGCTGGAACAATGCCCGGATGCGCCGCAGTCGGCGGTCCGTCTGGCCATGCTGTGCTGCGCGCAACTGGCCCAGGGCCATCCCTGCCTGGACTTGCAAGTCATGCAGGATCGGCTGCCTCTGCCGCTGGACGAGTGTCTGGCGCAACTGTCCGATGCCCCGTTCGTCGGCGAGGGGCAGGGCGCCGAGCCGCTGGTGCTGCATGGCGCCCGCCTGTACCTGGCCCGCTATTGGCGGGCCGGTGAACGCATCCGCCAGGCGGTCTCCGAGCGCCTGGATGCAGCGACGGATGCGCTGGCAGATCCCTCGCTGGCGCGGCACTGGCTGGATCTCTTGTTTCCGCCCGAAGCCGGCGTCGTGCTGGATTGGCAGAAATTGGCCTGCGCCGTGATGCTCAGACGGCGATTTGGCCTGATCACCGGAGGGCCGGGTACCGGCAAGACCACGACGGTGGTCCGCCTGCTGACCTTGCTGCAAGGGCTGGCGCAAGCCAGGGGCCTGGCTCAGGGTCTGCGTATCCGCCTGGCTGCGCCGACGGGCAAGGCGGCGGCGCGCTTGAATGAATCCATTGCGGGCAAACTTCGAGAACTGGACGACGAGCGCGCGCCGGCGCTGCATGCCGCGCTGGCCTGCGTGCCGTCGCAGGTGGTGACGCTGCATCGCCTGCTGGGCAGCCGCCCAGGGTCGCGGCGCATGCATCATCATGCAGGACGCCCGCTGGACCTGGATGTCCTGGTGATCGATGAGGCCTCGATGATGGATATCGAGATGGCGGATGCCGTGCTGGCGGCCTTGCCTGTCACCGCGCAGCTGGTGCTGCTGGGGGACAAAGATCAGTTGGCGTCGGTCGAGGCCGGCGCCGTGCTGGGGGAACTCTGCGCCCGCGCCGAAGGCGGCCACTACACTCCCGCTACGTGTGAACGATTGGCGGATCTGTGCGGCCAGGATCTGCTGGCCGCTGCGGCCAACCCTGCCCAGGCCGATGTGGATCCCCATGCGCTGCGTTGGCCCGATCCGGCGGGCACCGCGCTGGATCAAACGGTCGTCATGCTGCGTCGCAGCCGGCGCTTCGGCATGGACAGCGGCATTGGTCGCTTTGCCGAAGCCGTCAACCGGGGACAGACCGCGCAGGTGCGCACCTTGTTGCGCGCCGGATTGCCCGATCTGACTTGCATCGCCCTGGCCGATGTTCCTCAGGATGGGCGGGCCGCCGGCCGGGATGGCTGGCTGCAGGACGCGGGGATTCTGGCTGACGCCGGCTATCCGGCGGTGTTCGCCCATGTGCGGACCCGGCGGCCCGCACCGGCGGCACCGCAGCCGGATTGGGATCAGTGGGCGCTGGATCTGCTGCGCATCCAGGCACGCTTTCAAGTGCTGTGCGCCGTGCGGCAGGGACCTTGGGGCGTTCAGGGGCTGAATCGTTTGATCGAGTCGCGCCTGCGGTCAGCGGGCCTGATCCAGACCGCGCCCGGACTCTGGTATCCAGGGCAGCCGGTGCTGGTGCGCCGCAATCTTCCTGTTCTGGGCTTGGCCAACGGCGATATGGGGGTGGTGTTGCCCGTACCGGGCTCCGGCAAGGCGGGCGATCGCCTGCGGGTGGCTTTCCCCGGCGCCAGCCAGGGAGAAGTCCGCTGGGTGTCTCCGGCCCGCCTGGGGGATGCCGAGACTGCCTATGCCCTGACCGTGCATAAATCCCAGGGTTCCGAATTCGAGCGGGTAGTGCTGGTGTTGCCGGATCGGCCTGGACCTTTGGTGACGCGGGAATTGCTGTATACCGGCGCCACCCGGGCGCGTCGATCGCTGACGCTGGTGCTGCCGCATGACGAGGCCATCATCCATCACGCCGTGCGCCACCCGACCCAGCGCGCCGGCGGCGTCTGGAATCCCTGACGATTTGCGCCAGCGCAGATGGATCATCCGCGTCGCGCCGCTAAAATGACGCTAGCTGAAGGAGACCGTCATGACTTCAATCTACGATCAGGATCTGCCACAAACCGCCGCCAATTTCTCGCCCCTGACGCCGCTGCTGTATCTCGAACGCGCCGCGGATATCTACCCGCAGCGCCTGGCGGTGGTGCATGGCCTGGGCGCATCGACCATCCGCCGTACCTGGGCCGATCTCTACAGCCGCTGCCGCCGCCTGGCCAGCGCGCTTCAGGGCAGGGGTATCGGTCGCGGGCAGACGGTGGCCGTCATGCTGCCCAATGTGCCGGCTATGGTCGAAGCCCATTTCGGGGTGCCTATGTGCGGGGCGGTGCTCAATACGCTGAATACCCGCCTGGATGCCCAGGCTCTGGCCTTCATGCTGGATCACGGAGAAGCCCGCGTCGTCATCGTGGATCGGGAGTTTTCCCGTGTCATGGCACAGGCGCTGGCGCTGCGCACGCGCGCTGACCCCATCCTGGTCATCGACGCCGATGATCCCCTGTACGACGGTCCAGGCGAGATCATCGGCTCGCTGGATTACGAGACACTGCTGGCCGGGGGCGATCCCGCATACGCCTGGCATATGCCCATCTCCGAATGGGATGCGATTTCCCTGAATTACACCAGCGGCACCACTGGCAACCCCAAAGGTGTGGTTTATCACCACCGGGGCGCCGCCATCAATGCGGTCTCGAATATCCTGGAATGGGACATGCCCAAGCATGCCGTCTATCTGTGGACGCTGCCCATGTTCCATTGCAATGGCTGGTGCTTCCCCTGGACCGTGGCTGCCCGCGCCGGGGTCAATATCTGCTTGCGGCGGGTGGAAGCCGCCGCCATGATCGATCGCATGGTGGAACATGGCGTCACGCATTATTGCGGCGCCCCCATCGTGCAGAGCATGCTGGTCAATGCCCCGCAGGCGCTGCGGGACCGGATTCCCGCCGGCATCAGCGCCATGGTGGCCGGCGCTGCGCCGCCCGCGTCGATGATCGAGGGCATGGAATCCCTGGGCATCGATCTGACCCACGTCTACGGCCTGACCGAAGTCTACGGGCCGGCGACTGTGTGCGCCAAACACGCGGATTGGGATGCGCTGGATATAGGCGAACGGGCGCGCCTGAATGCCCGCCAGGGGGTGCGCTACCACCTGGAAAAAGCCGCCAGTGTGCTGGATCCGGCCACGCTGCAACCGGTCCCTGCCGATGGACAGACCATGGGCGAGATCATGTTCCAGGGCAATATCTGCATGAAAGGCTATCTGAAGAATCCTCAGGCCACCCAGGAAGCCTTCGCGGGTGGCTGGTTTCGCAGCGGCGATCTGGCCGTCATGGATCCGGATGGCTACATCAAGATCAAGGACCGGTCCAAGGACATCATCATTTCCGGAGGGGAAAACATTTCCTCGATCGAAGTCGAGGACGTCCTGTACCGGCATCCCGCCGTACTGGCCGCTGCCGTCGTGGCGCGGCCCGACGAACGTTGGGGGGAAACGCCCTGCGCCTTCGTCGAGCTCAAGGCGGATGCGCAGGTCAGCGCCGAGGACATCGTGGCGCATTGCAAGGCCCACCTGGCGGGCTACAAGGTGCCTAGGCTGGTGATCTTCGGCGAATTGCCCAAGACATCCACCGGCAAGATCCAGAAGTTCGAACTGCGTCAGCGAGCCGTCGGCGCCGCATGAATACGCCCGCTGACTCTGCCGGCATCCTGCTCAGTCCCACCCAGATGACGGCGGCGGACCGGGCGGCTGCGGCTGCCGGGGTGCCGGGGACGCGTCTGATGGAGGCTGCCGGCGCCGCAGTAGCGCAGGCGATCCAGCGCCGTTGGCAGGCAAGACCGGTTCTCGTGCTGTGCGGTCCCGGCAATAACGGCGGCGACGGTTTCGTCGCCGCCCGGCTGCTGCAGGCGGCTGGCTGGCCGGTGCGCGTCGCGTTGATGGGGGACCGCGCTGCCTTGCGGGGGGATGCAGCCTGGGCGGCTCAGCGGTGGACCGGGCCGGTCGACGCTATCGATCCCGCTGTCGTGGCGCAGGCCGGGCTGATCGTCGATGCGCTCTTGGGGGCGGGGCTTAGCCGTGCGCCCGACGCCGCGCTGGATGCGGTGATCCAGGCCGTCAATGCCTCCGGCGCGCCGGTGTGCGCGATCGATGTTCCTACGGGCCTGGACGGCGCCACCGGCCAGTGCCCAGGCGCGGCCATTCGGGCCGACCTGACCGTCACTTTTTTCCGCCGCAAACCCGGCCATTTGCTGCTGCCGGGCCGCACGCTGTGCGGCGAGCTGCATTGCGCCGACATCGGCATCCCCGACGCAGTGCTGGGACCGATTGCCGCGCAGGTCTGGGCGAATGCCCCCGATCTGTGGCTGTCGCGCTTTCCCTGGCCGGGGGCGGGCGATCACAAATACCGGCGCGGCCATGTGCTGGTGATCGGCGGCGCCGTGATGCTGGGCGCCAGCCGCCTGGCTTGTCTGGCGGCTGCCCGTATCGGCGCCGGCCTGGTGACGCTGGCCGTGCCGCCGGCAGGCTGGGCGGTGCAGGCGGCGGCGCTGACGTCCGTGATGGTGGAACCCCTGCCTCAGGACGAGCGCCTGGATCAGGCCTTGGCCGACCCCCGGCGCAATGCGCTGCTGATCGGCCCCGGCCTGGGGCGCTCCGATGCGGCCAGGCGGCAGGTTCTGGCGCTGCTGGCGACCGGGCGGCCCTGCGTGCTGGATGCGGATGCGCTCAGTGTGTTTGCGGATCATCCTGCCGTGCTGCTCGACGCGCTGCATGCCCGGTGCGTTCTGACGCCACACGAAGGCGAATTCGCCCGCCTGTTTGCCGTGTCTGGTGACAAGCTCAGCCGCGCACGCGCCGCCGCGCAGCGCAGCGGCGCTATGCTGGTACTCAAGGGCGCCGACACCGTCATTGCCGCAGCAGATGGGCGGTGCGCGATCAATGACAATGCGCCGCCCACGCTGGCGACAGCGGGGGCGGGGGATGTGTTGGCCGGTTGCATTGCGGGCTTGCTGGCCGCCGGCATGCCGGCCTTCGAGGCGGCGTGCGCTGCCGTCTGGCTGCATGGCCTGGCCGCCGATCAATTGGGCTGGGGGCTGCTGGCGGAAGATCTGCCCGCTGCGTTGCCGTCCGCTCTGGCATCCCTGGCGCGGCTGGCCGACTATCGAACGGAATGACTCATGGCTGATGTGATTGCACTGGTTTTCGATTTCGACGATACCTTGGCGCCGGACAGCACCTCGGGGTTTCTGCAGGAAATGGGGGTGGATGTCACCGCTTTCTGGCGTGACAGCGTGGGGCCCTTGTTAAGCCAACACGACTGGGACCCGGTCCCTGCCTATCTGTACCGCATGCTGGAACTGTCCCGCACCGATCCGCAGCATCGCATTACCCGCGAGCGCTTGCAGGACTGGGGGCGCCGCCTGCCGCTGCACGAAGGGGTGGAAACCTTGTTCGAGCGGCTGCGCGTGCGCCTGCGCCAGGCGCACCCCACGGTGCAGCTGGAGTTCTACCTGATTTCCAGCGGCATTGGTGATGTGCTGCGCAGCACCCGGATTGCCGGGCAGTTTGCCGACATCTGGGCATCCGAATTCCACTATGATGCAGCGGGCGCGATCGATTTTCCGCGTCGCATCGTCAGTTTCACGGACAAGACCCGCTACCTGTTTCACATCCAGAAGGGCATGATCGGGCCGGGATCGCGCAATCAACCTTTCGAGGTCAATCGCAAAATCGACGCCGACAAGCTGCGCGTGCCGTTCGATCAGATGATTTTCGTGGGCGACGGCTATACCGACATTCCCTGCTTTTCCCTGATCCGCCGCTCGGGCGGCGTGGCCTTCGGCGTCTGGGACCCGCGCCACAAGGAAAAGCGCAGCCGCGCCTGGGGGTTCATCGAAGACGGTCGGGTATCGAATCTGAATCAGGCCCGCTTCGGCGAAGACGCCGAACTCTATCAATGGCTGGAGGCCGCCGTCGAAAGCCTGGCGTCCAAGATCGTGCTGAAGGCGCGCACCTATCGTGGCTAGGCATCCTGCTCGAACCGCGTCGGACGTGGCCGTCGTCGCAGCCAGCGGCGGCCCTGGCGAAGTCGGCCCCCTGCTGGATGATGCCGCCGCCATGTCTCTGGCCCTGGGGCAGGCCCGTTTGGCCGCCGATCTGGGCGAGGTCCCGGTCGGGGCCGTGGTGCTGGACGCGGAAGGCCGTCTGCTGGCGATCGGCCATAACCGCACCATCCTGGATCGCGACCCGACGGCGCATGCTGAAATCGTCGCCTTGCGGGCTGCTGCCCGCAGCCTGGATAATTACCGTTTGTCCGGCGCGCGGCTGTTTGTCACGCTGGAACCCTGCGCGATGTGCCTAGGCGCCATGTTTCATGCACGGCTGGCGGACATCGTCTATGGCGCTGCCGATCCCAAGACAGGCGCCTGCGGCGGGGTCGTGGATCTTAGCCAGCAGTCGCGCTTGAACCATCATGCCGTCGTGCGCGGTGGTATCCAGGCCGATGCCTGCGGTGAATTGCTGCGTGAATTCTTTCGCGTTCGGCGCAAAGCTGCCCGCGCGATCCCTTCTTCTCCTTCCCAGGATCATTCTGATATGCCCAAACAGAAACCAGCGCCCGCCCAGCCGGCGTCCAGTCCGGTCATTGCTAGCGAACACACGCACCTGGTCTGTGGCGATCCCGATTGTGGCGAACATCACGTGCACGAACAACCTTCGGGTATTTATCTGTTCTCGCCCTCCGGCGCCGTCGCCGATCCCGCCATGCTGGATCTGGCCATGGAGCGGCTGCGCGCCATGGGCTTTCGCGTTGCAGTCGACCGCACGGCCCTGGCTGTACACGAACGCTTCGCTGGCACTGACAACCAGCGTCTGGCTTCCATCCAGCGCGCCCTGAAGCAGAAGCATCCGGTCGTCATGGCGACCCGGGGCGGCTATGGCCTGAGCCGTCTGCTGCCGTACATCGACTGGCAAGCCGTGGCGGACAGCGGCAAGACCTTCATCGGCCAGAGCGATTTCACCGCCTTCAGCCTGGCCTTGCTGGCGCGCACCGGCGCGGTCAGCCTGGCCGGTCCGACGGCGATCTTCGACTTTGGCGGCAAGAAAGTGGACGATCTGACCCAGGCTCTGTTCCAGGAGACCCTGTCAGGTGAACTGGAAATTCTCAGTTTCGAATCTCCGGACGCTGATCCGGTGGATGCGCGCGGCATCCTGTGGGGCGGTAATCTGGCCATGGTGGCCTCTCTGATCGGCACGCCTTATCTGCCGGACATTCAAGGCGGCATCCTGTTCCTGGAAGACGTCGGCGAACACCCTTATCGCATCGAGCGCATGTTGACCCAGCTTTGGCACGCCGGCGTGTTGGAAAAGCAGCGCGCCATCGTGCTGGGCCAGTTCACGGACTATCGCCTTGCACCGCACGACCAGGGCTACGACATGCATTCCGTCGTGCGCTGGCTGCGCGCCACGGTCAAGGTCCCCGTCATCACCGGTCTGCCATACGGGCATGTCAAAGTCAAAGCTACTTTGCCGGTGGGCGCCCGCGTCGGCATCGCGACCGAAGATGGCATGGCGCATCTGGTGCTGCAGGAACACGAGCACTGATCGCAGCCAGGCCTTGTAGTTAGCGTCCGATGCCGTGGCCGTACACCAGGCGGCCTCCGAGCCACCCGCCGATGGCCAGTGCGATGAAGCCGGCCACGTCCAGCAGCAGCGCCGGCCATCCCGGCGCCAGCGGCTGCAATTGATCCAGCCCGGTCAGCAAGCGAGCGGTGAACAGGGCGAACGCGGCCAGCATGATGCCCATGTGCCAGTAGGTGTCGCGCAGCGCGGGACCATCGGGTATGCGGGCAAGCTCCATGAGACCGGCCAGCATGGCGGCCAGCGCCGTGACGCAGCCGATCGCCAGCAGGCCTGCCGACCAACGCCAGGCGGCTTCGCCCACCCACAGGCTGGCCAGATCGCTGACGACGGCCAGCGACCAACAGGCCACAGGGAAGTGGACCAGGGCGGGGTGCAGAGGATGGCGCATGGCGTTACAGCACCAGGCTGAACAAGGTCAGGAAACCGATGACGGCCAGCGCGGCGTGCAGGATGACAACGGCTTTCGGCGGCAGCTGTTTGCGCAGGTGGAAGGACGCCAGGAAAAACCCGCCCAGGGCGGCGATCAGCAAAATGACGAAACCTGCGAGAACCTGTTGGGCGGTGTTGCCCTGCACCAGCATGATGATCAACAGGATCAGGCCGATGGCGCCCAGCAGCGCGTGCAGCGCTGATAGGGCCCAGGGAGCGAATTTGTTGCGCAGCACGTGCGCGGCAAGCACCAGGCCGCCCAGAGCGGCAATGGCGAAAATGATAAGGGCGGCAGTCAGCATGTGAAATCTCCTGAGTCGGGTTTATTGAGCGGCACACTGCTCGGCGCCGCGTTCTTGCACAATAGATGCAAGATGAAGCCGAAATGTTTCAGGATTCCAGCCTTGGCTGCGGTTTGTGCTGGGGTCTGTAGAATCGTCAGTTAGAATGCCAGGTTATCTTGATTCTTATTTTCCAAGCCATCCACCGTGATCTCCACCAATAATCTCACCATTCAGTTCGGTTCCAAACCCCTGTTCGAGAACGTCAGCGTCAAATTCGGCGACGGCAACCGTTATGGCCTGATCGGCGCCAACGGCTCGGGCAAATCCACGCTGATGAAGATCATCGGCGGCGATCTGGAAGCGTCTGCCGGCAACGTCGCGCTGGACCCTGGCGTGCGCCTGGGGAAATTGCGCCAGGACCAATTCGCCTTCGAAGAAGTGCGCGTGCTGGACGTCGTCATGATGGGGCACGTAGAAATGTGGCAGGCCATGGCCGAACGCGATGCGATCTATGCCAATCCGGATGCCAGCGAAGACGATTACATGCGGGCCGCCGAACTGGAAGGCAAATTCGCTGAATACGACGGTTACACGGCTGAAGCGCGGGCGGGGGAACTGCTGCTGGGTCTGGAAATTCCCGTCGAGCAGCATCAGCTGGCCATGAGCGAAATCGCTCCTGGCTGGAAACTGCGCGTGCTGCTGGCTCAGGCCCTGTTCTCCAACCCCGACGTGCTGTTGCTGGACGAGCCCACCAACAACCTGGACATCAACACCATCCGCTGGCTGGAAAACGTGCTGAACGGCTACGACAGCACCATGATCATCATCAGCCACGACCGCCACTTCCTGAACCAGGTCTGCACTCATATGGCGGATCTGGATTATGGCGAATTGCGCGTCTATCCGGGCAATTACGACGAATACATGCTGGCTTCGACCCAGGCGCGCGAGCGTCAGGTGGCCGCCAATGCCCGGGCCAAGGATCGCGTCGTCGAATTGCAGGATTTCGTGCGCCGTTTCGCCGCCAACAAATCCAAATCCCGCCAGGCCACGTCGCGCCTGAAGCAGATCGACCGCATCAAGTCCGAGACCGTGCAGGTCAAGCCGTCCTCGCGCCAGAATCCCTACATCCGCTTCGAGGTCAACAAGGTCCTGCACCGCCAGGCCGCCCATATCGAAGACCTGTCCAAAGCCTACGACCGCCCCATCATCAAAGGCCTGAGCACCATGATCGAGGCCGGCCAGAAGGTCGCCATCATCGGCGCCAACGGGGTCGGCAAGACCACGCTGCTGCGTCTGCTGGCGGGCAATCTGGCGCCGGACGACGGGCATGTGCGCTGGTCTGAAAACGCGGATATCGGCTATATGGCGCAGGACGTGTCCGATCAGTTCGATTCCGACCGCGACCTGTTTGACTGGTTGACCGATTATCGTCAACCGGGCGACGAGGACCAGTCCATCCGTTCCGTATTGGGCCGCCTGCTGTTTTCGGGCGACGAGATCACCAAAGCCGTCCGGGTGCTGTCCGGGGGTGAAAAAAACCGCATGAGCTTTGGCCGCCTGATGCTGGGCCGGCACAACGTCATGCTGATGGACGAACCCACCAACCACCTGGACATGGAATCCATCGAATCGCTGCAGTATGCGATGGAACAGTATCAGGGCACTTTGGTGTTCGTGTCGCACGACCGGCAGTTCGTGTCCGGCGTGGCCACCCGCGTGATCGAGATCCTGCCCGATGGTCGCCTGAACGACTATCCGGGTACCTACGAGGAATATCTGGCCTCGCAGGGCATCGAGGTCTGACGCTCGTCGGGCCACGATGTCCTATGTGCTGACCGGCTCCGCCAGCCACGAAGCCGACATCCGCAAGAGCCGGTTTCTGGCCTTGGCCGCGCCCGTCGATTCTCCGCAATCGGCGCTGGCGTTCCTGGATGCGCAGCGGGATGCTCAGGCCACGCATAATTGCTGGGCCTGGCAGATTGGGGACCAGTACCGATTCAATGACGATGGCGAACCCGGCGGCACTGCCGGGCGGCCCATTTTGCAGGCCATTCAGTCGCAAGCATGCGATCGCGTGGCGGTGCTGGTGATCCGCTGGTTCGGCGGCATCAAACTAGGCACCGGCGGGCTGGTGCGGGCGTATGGCGGTGTTGCCGCCGAATGCCTGCGGCTGGCTGAAAAGGCCGTCTTGCGCGAAGAATGCCGTGTGCGCTGCACCTGCCCCTATCCCGATATGGACCGCGTCCAGGCGCGCCTGCTGGCCGCCGGCGCGCGCGTCGATGCGGCGCAGTTCGATGCGCGCGGCGTCATCTGGGATCTGGTGATGGCCAAGGCCGATGCGGCGGGCATCGAGGCGCTCTATGTCGATCAGACCAGCGGGCAGGGCGATTGGTCGATCCTGACGGAATAGCACGGATCTGCCGGTTCAGTTGAGAACCGGCAGCACCTGTTTCCAGCCGACCAGCGCGACCAGGGTCGCCAGCAAGACGGGCGGGGTGATCAGCAAGCCGATCTTCATGTATTGCCCCCAACTGATCCGGTAGCCTTTCCGGGCCAGCACGTGCAGCCAGAGCAGAGTCGCCAGGCTGCCGATAGGGGTGAGCTTCGGCCCCAGGTCGTTGCCGATCACGTTGGCATAGACCATCAATTCCTGGGTGCCTGCCGGCAGATGCGCCTGTTCGATCGCCAGGGCGCCCAATAGCGTCGACGGCAGATTGTTCATCACCGAGGCGATCAGCGCCGCCAGGAATCCGGCGCCGATCGTGGCGATGAGGTCTCCTTGTCGCGCCAGCCATTGCAGCGCGTGGGCGCCGGCGTCGGTCAGGCCGGCCTTGCCCAGGCCGTAGACCACCAGATACATGCCGATGGAAAACAGCACGATCTGCCAGGGTGCGTGGCGCAGGGTCGCGGCGACGGGGATGACGGCGCCGCGTCCTGCCCGCCACCAGCGGCCCGCCAGCGCCGTCAGCAAGAGGGCGGCAGCGCCGGTCACCAGCGAGACGGGGACGCCGAATGGGGCGGTGGCGAAATAAGCCAGCAGCAGGATCGCCAGCAAGGGAAAGGCGGCGCGAAAGACACCGTGGTCGCGGATCGCGCTGGCCGGGTCTTGCAGCCCTGCAATCGGGTATCGAGTGGGGATATGCCGGCGAAACATCAGCCACAGCACGATCAGCGTCGCGGCCAGCGAGACCAGGTTCACGGGTGCCATCACCAAGGCGTAGTGGCCGAAACTGATCTGGAAATAATTGGCGCTGACGATGTTGACCAGATTGGAGATGATCAGCGGCAGGCTGGTGGTGTCGGCCACAAAACCCGTGGCGATCAGAAAGGCCAGCGTCGTCCTGGTGGGAAAATCCAGGCGGGCCAGGATGGCGATCATGATGGGGGTCAGCAGCAGCGCCGCGCCGTCGTTGGCGAAAAAGGCCGACATCGCGGCGCCCAGCGCCAGGATCAGGAAAAACAGCCTGTGTCCGCAACCCTTGCCCCAGCGCGCGACGTGCAGGGCCGCCCAGGAAAAAAAGCCCGCCTCGTCCAGGACCAGCGAAATGATGATCAGAGCGACGAACGTGAACGTCGCATCCCAGACGATCTGCCAGACCGTGGCAATGTCAGTCCAGTGCACCACGCCGGTCAGCAGGGCGACGCCGGCGCCGGCCAGCGCGCTCCAGCCGATGCCCAACCCGCGAGGCTGCCAGATCACCAGCGCCAGCGTGGCGACGAATATTGCGAATGCCAGCATGTACGGAATCTGGATCGACTAGCCTGCCAACGAAGGCAGGAACATCAGGCAGCCGGGGCGACAGCCGCCCCCTGGATGCCGTGGCGGGTCAGGGCCTGGGCGACGAACCCGGACGCCTTGGCGTCTTCCAGAAAATCCGTCAGGAATGCCGCCTGCTGCGCGTCGCGGCTGCGCGCGACGCCCATCGCCTGACGGATCACCATGAAGTGCCCGTCCAGCAGGCGCAGCCCGCCGAATGTCTGCGCATCGGCTTCCAGCTGCTGCCGTACGCCGGCGGCGACGTCGGCCCCGGTCTCCAGGAAGGTGCTCACCACGGCGGGCGAGGAGGGCGCCCGGGCGATGGTGGCATGCTTCAGTTCGCGCGACAGAAACAGGTCGTAGGCGCTGGCCTTGCCCACGACGACGGTGCGGCCGTCTTGATCGACTTCAGCGTTATTCGTCAGCGGGGAATCCTGGCGCACCAGGTAGCTGCCTTCGATGAGGACGTACGGCGTGGTGAAAGCGATCTGCTCCCCCCGGGTGGGGTCAATGGCGAAAAAGCCGACATCCGCTTCGCCTTGTGTGACGCCCGCCACGGATTTCCCTGCCGTGTCATAGATCACCAGTTGCAGCTCCAGCCCCAGCAGCTCGGCCAGACGGCGGGAAATGTCGATGGAGACGCCTTGCGCTTGCCCTGTGGCCGGGTCCAGGCCCGCCAGAATCGGGTTGCCGGTATTGATGGCGGCGCGCAGCACCCCGGTGGGCGCCAGTGCGTGTTTATCGATGCGGGACGTGTCCATGTGCTTTTCCTTTCCGGTCAGAGTCTGGACTTTACGGGATGGAAGAGCAGGCAGGCAAGCGGCGCCTGGCGGTTTGGTTCGGAATAGGCTGCAGGGTACTGGCGTATTGTCCCGATTGCCCTGGTTGGCTTTCCTTTAAACTGCTCTTTTTAGCCTATTGATAGGAAGAGGTTCTCATGAGCCCCAGCCAACATGCCGTGGATGACCGTGCCAACCTGACAGGCACCAACCGGTTCGAACTTTTGCTCTTTCGTCTGGGCGCCAACACGGAATCCGGCAAGTCCGAACTGTACGGCATCAATGTGCTCAAGGTGCGTGAAATTGTCACCATGCCCACGGTCACCGCCGTGGCGGGAGCGCCGAAATATTCCCTGGGCGTGGTGCAGCTGCGCGATCAGGTGATTCCGGTATTCGACCTGCCGGCCATTATCGGCTGCACGCTGCCGACGGCGCCGACCTTGATGCTCGTCACCGAATTTGGCCGTACGACGCAGGCCTTTACCGTGGAATCGGTCGATGACATCGTGCGTCTGGATTGGAACGATGTGATTTCCGCAGAATCCAGCGGTACTTCCCAAAGCCTGGTCAGCAGCATGGCGCGACTGGAAGGCGCCGCCGGCGATGCTGCGGACGAGGTGCGCCTGGCCCAGGTGCTGGACGTCGAGGCCATCTTGCAGATGGTCACGCCCGAAAAAGACCGCCATCAAGTCGAAGAAAAAGACGTTGGCGAGAAGCTCACGCTGCGACCGGGGTCGGTGGTGTTGGTGGCGGATGATTCCTTTGTGGCGCGCTCACTCCTGGAACAGGCGCTGAAAGCCATGCAGGTGCCCTATGAAATGGTCAAATCGGGGCGCGAGGCCTGGGATCGGCTGAATGTCCTGAAAGCCGCCGCGGAAGCCGAGGGAAAAACCATCCTGGACAAGGTCGCCCTGATGCTGACCGATCTGGAAATGCCTGAAATGGACGGCTTCACCCTGACGCGCAACATCAAACAGGACACTCGTTTGCGCGCGCTGCCGGTGGTGATCCATTCGTCTTTGTCGGGGTCGGCCAACGAAGCGCATGTGCGCAGTGTCGGGGCCGATGGTTATGTGGCGAAATTTTCCGCAGAAGAACTGGCCGAGGCCCTGCGCAAGGCCTTGTCGCGTCGTTAGGGGCGCAGCGAACCATCCCTGTGTTTTTGGCGGCCCACCTTCTGGTGGGCCGCGTCGCTTGACGCCGGCGCTCATTCAGGCAGGCCCGCTGCGCGGGCCTGCCTGAAACCGGCGCAGTGCGCTACTATGCTTTTAGATTTATGTGCTGCGATGCAGCATTTCTCATGGAGACATCATCATGCAGGATATCGTTGTCGTACAGGCATGCCGCACCGCGGTGGGGGATTTCGGTGGCGGGCTGAAGGACGTAGCCCCCTGCGAACTGGGTACGCTGGTGGTCAGCCAAGTGCTGGAACGCGCCGGCGTGGCCGCTGCCGACGTGGGCCACGTGGTATTCGGCCATGTGATCAATACCGAACCGCGCGACATGTACCTGTCGCGGGTGGCCGCTCTGAATGCGGGGCTTCCACAGGGTGTGCCGGCCTTTAACGTCAATCGCTTGTGCGGGTCGGGGCTGCAGGCCATCGTATCGGCGGCTCAGACGCTGATGCTGGGCGACGCGGAAGTCGCGATCGGCGCTGGCGCCGAGAGCATGAGCCGCGCACCCTACGTTGCTGCCGGTCAGCGCTGGGGTTCGCGCATGGGGGATGCGCGTCTGGTGGACATGATGACGGGCGCCTTGTCCTGCCCGTTTGAAAAGTATCACATGGGGGTGACGGCTGAAAACGTAGCCCAGAAATACGGCATCAGCCGCGAGGATCAAGACGCGCTGGCGCTGGAATCCCATCGCCGCGCCGCGCATGCCATCGAGCAGGGCCATTTCAAGTCGCAGATCGTGCCGGTGGTGCAAAAGACGCGCAAGGGCGATGTCGTTTTCGATCGGGACGAACATGTGCGCTTCGATGTCACCGCCGATAGCTTCAGCAAGCTCAAGCCCGTTTTCGCCAAGGAAAACGGCACGGTGACCGCCGGCAATGCGTCCGGTCTGAACGACGGCGCCGCTGCCGTGCTGTTGATGACGGCTGGCGCGGCCCAGGCCCGGGGCCTGAAGCCGATGGCGCGGCTGGTGTCCTACGGTCATGCCGGGGTGGATCCCCAGTACATGGGCATCGGTCCGGTGCCGGCGACCCGCCAGGCTTTGCAGCGCGCAGGCCTGACTTTGGACCAGATCGACGTCATCGAGGCCAACGAAGCCTTTGCCGCCCAGGCCTGCGCGGTGGCGCGGGAACTGGATTTTGATCCGGCCAAGGTCAACCCCAACGGCAGCGGCATCAGTTTGGGTCACCCCATCGGCGCCACGGGCGCCCTGATCACCGTCAAAGCCTTGCATGAGCTGGAACGTATCCAGGGCCGCCATGCCTTGGTCACCATGTGCATCGGTGGTGGGCAAGGAATCGCCGCCATTTTCGAGCGCTTGTAAGGCATCCGGTTTTTCATGACACGAGTTCGTCACGACGCGGCGGCGCGACAGGCTGCCATCGACGCCGATCTGCCCACCCTGTCCGAGCTGGACGGGGTGCGTTACCTGCATTTCAATTCCGAATGGGTTCAGGGCGCCATGCGCGTGGCCCGGCCGTCCGAGCTGGTGCTGTCCTATACGCAGCAGATGATGGCCTGGCTGCTGTTCGTGCAGCCCGGTGGGCGCGATACCTTGGGAATCCTGGGGCTGGGGGCGGGGTCGTTGCTGCGTTTCAGCCTGCGCCACACCAGATCCCGGGTGGAAACGGTCGAGCGCAATCCCGGCGTCACTGCGATGTGCCAGGCTTTCTTTCGCCTGCCGGGCAGCGCGCGATCCGTGATCGAGCATGCCGATGCGCGCGATTGGGCTGCCGAACCTGGGCGGGCGGGTCGCTATCGCGCCCTGATGGTGGATCTGTACGACAGCGAAGCCCAGGGGCCGGTGTGCGACGAGGCGTCTTTTTATCGGGACTGCTACAGGATCCTGGATGAACCAGGCGTCATGGCGGTCAATCTGTTCGGCAATCATGACAGCTTTGGACGCAATCTGGAACGCATCCGCGCTGCCTTCAATGGCCGGGTGCTGTGTCTGCCGGAAATCGACGAGGGCAATACCGTGGCGCTGGCCTTTAAAGGTCACGCGCTGGATGGATCGGCGGCGGATCTGCTTGGCCGGGCGGAACAAGTCGAATCCGGCACCGGCCTGCCGGCCCGGCGCTGGGCGCGGTCGCTGCTGGCCTTGATGTAGGGTTTTCAAAGCGCTGGAAACAAAACAGCCGCAAAACCTGAGGTTTTGCGGCTGTTTTGCCTGCCCTTTGGCAAGTCGGGCAAGAATTCTGGTAGGCAGTACTGGATTCGAACCAGCGACCTCTACGATGTCAACGTAGCGCTCTAACCAACTGAGCTAACCGCCTGAAGAAAGAACGTGATTGTATGGGTGATTTTCCTGCCTGTCAAATGATCCTCTGCCGAATGTGAGGCGGGGCGGGGGAGAATGCCGTGATTCATTCAGATGTGATGTTTTTGTCCTGATTTGGCCGGTTCTGCGGCAGATTGTCTCTATTTAGGTGTCAGATAAATTGATTGTTGACGGCCCGGTTGCTAAACTGTAGGCATATCCTTCCTGCATGGCTAATCTAGACTTTTACCGACGCGGCGCAGGCCGCGTTTTGTATTTTCGGGACATACATTCATGGTTTGCATCACCTTGCCAGACGGCTCACAACGTGAGTTCGATCATCCTGTTTCCGTGGGCGACGTCGCGCAGTCGATCGGGACCGGGTTAGGCAAGGCCGCCTTGGGGGGCAAAATCACGGTGGACGGCCAAGACGCCCGCCTGGTTGACACCAGCCATGTCATCGACCGGGATGCCGCGCTTAGCATCATCACGGACAAAGACCCCGAAGGCCTGGACCTGCTCCGGCATTCCACCGCGCACCTGCTGGCCTATGCCGTGAAATCCCTGTTTCCCGATGCCCAGGTCACGATCGGCCCGGTGATCGACAACGGCTTCTATTACGATTTTTCGTATAAACGGCCCTTCACCCCCGAAGACCTGCAGGCCATCGAAAAGAAAATGGCCGAACTGGCCAAGCGCGACGAAATCGTCGTGCGCGAAGAATGGGATCGTGACGAAGCCGTGAAATTCTTCCACGGCATCGGCGAGGCCTATAAGGCCGAGATCATCGCGTCCATTCCCAGCAATGAAAAGATCAGCCTGTACCGCGAAGGCGACTTCATCGACCTGTGCCGGGGGCCGCACGTGCCGTCCACCGGTCGCCTGAAAGTCTTCAAACTGATGAAGGTCGCGGGCGCCTACTGGCGTGGCGACAGCAAAAATGAAATGCTGCAGCGCATTTACGGTACCGCGTGGGCGCGCCAGGCTGACCAGGATGCTTACCTGCACATGCTGGAACAAGCCGAATTGCGCGATCACCGCCGCATCGGTCGCGAACTGGACCTGTTTCACTTCCAGGACGAAGCCCCCGGCCTGATCTTCTGGCACCCCAAGGGCTGGACCGTCTGGCAGCAGGTGGAACAATATATGCGCCAGGTCTACCGGGACAACGGCTACCAGGAAGTCAAGGCCCCGCAGATTCTGGACCTGTCTCTGTGGAAAAAGACCGGCCACTGGGACAACTACCAGGAAAACATGTTCACGACGGAATCCGAAAACCGCGTGTACGGCCTCAAGCCCATGAATTGCCCCGGCCACGTGCAAATCTTCAATGCCGGCCTGCATTCCTACCGCGAACTGCCGCTGCGCTACGGTGAATTCGGTCAGTGCCATCGCAACGAACCGTCCGGTTCTCTGCATGGCATGATGCGTGTGCGCGGCTTTACCCAGGACGATGGCCATATCTTCTGCACCGAAGACCAGCTACAGGAAGAATGCGCGGCATTCACCCGCCTGTTGCAAAAAGTCTATGCCGACTTCGGTTTCACGGAAATCCTCTATAAAGTCGCGACTCGCCCCGAAAAGCGCATCGGCGCCGACGACGTCTGGGACAAGGCTGAAAAGGCGCTGATGGACAGCCTGGATCTGTCGCACTGCACCTACGAAGTCTCCGAAGGCGAGGGCGCATTTTACGGCCCCAAGATCGAATACACTCTGAAGGACGCCATCGGTCGTCATTGGCAGTGCGGCACGATTCAGGTCGACTTTTCCATGCCGGCGCGTCTGGGGGCCGAATACGTCGATGCCCAGGATCAGCGTCGCACCCCTGTCATGCTGCATCGCGCCATTCTGGGTTCGCTGGAACGCTTCATCGGGATGCTGATCGAAAACCACGCCGGCGCGCTGCCCGCCTGGCTGGCGCCCCAGCATGCCGTGGTCTGCTGTATTTCCGACAGTTCCGCCGATTATGCGGATCAGGTCGCTAAAACCCTTGTTAAACAAGGGTTTAGAGTTCAGTCCGATTTGCGTGGCGAAAAAATCACCCGTAAAATCCGCGAACACAGCTTGCAGAAAATTCCGTATATTCTGGTCGTGGGCGATAAGGAACGCGAATCCGGCGCCGTGGCCGTGCGGGGGCGGGGGAAACTCGATCTGGGCACCATGCCGGTCGCCGATTTCGCCGCTCGCCTGCAGCAGGACATTGAAACCCGCCACCCAGGAGGCGATTCAGGCCAGGCCTGATGCCTTCGTTTTATCAACTCACTGGAGTCTTAGACATCGCAACCGAAAAGAAACACCGTATCAACGGTGAAATCCGTATCCATGAAGTCCGCCTGCTGGGCGTGGACGGTGAACAGTTAGGCATCGTGCGCACTGCCGAGGCCCTGTCCCTTGCTGAACAGAACGACGTTGATCTGGTCGAGATCTCGCCGACGGCGGATCCTCCCGTTTGCCGGCTGATGGACTACGGCAAGTTCAAATATCAGGAACAAAAGCGCCAGGCCGAGGCCCGCGCCCGCCAGAAGATCATCCAGGTCAAGGAAGTCAAATTCCGACCGGGTACCGACGAAGGCGATTATCAGGTGAAACTGCGCAATCTGCGCCGCTTCATCGAGGACGGCGACAAGGCCAAGGTCACATTGCGTTTCCGCGGTCGCGAAATGGCTCACCAGGAACTCGGTATGCGGGTGCTGGAACGGGTGCGTGACGATCTGGGTGAACTGATCCAGGTCGAAGCGATGCCCAAGCTGGAAGGTCGGCAGATGGTCATGGTGTTGGCGCCGCGCCGCAAGGCCGGCAAACAAGGCGATGCCGCCTGATCATGGTTCCTGATCGATAGCGCCCGCCCGGCGGATCGATCGTCATTGGATGAGTTCATTCATGCATGTCCTGTTTGTCATCGATCCGCTGCCCGGCCTGAAAGCCTGGAAGGATTCGTCCGTCGCCATCATGCGCAGCTTGGCTGCGCGAGGCCATGCTTTCAGCTTCGCCACCATGGGCGATCTGTACATCGACCAAGGTCGGGTCAAGGTCGCCGCGACTGCTTTGCGTTTGCGCGCGGATGCGGATTGGCACGGCCACGATTGGTGGACGCAGGACACCGCTGCGCGCGACTGCGATCTGGCTGATTTTGACGCCGTCCTGATGCGGAAAGATCCGCCCTTCGACATGGAATACGTGTATGCCACGCATCTGTTCGACTATGCGGCGCAGCAGGGGGCGAAGATCTTCAATGCCGGATCGGCTATCCGCAATCATCCGGAAAAGCTCGCGATCACGGAATTTGCGCAGTACACGGCGCCGACGCTGGTCAGCCGCGACATGGATCGTTTGCGGACCTTTCATCAGCAACAGGGCGATGTGATCGTCAAGCCACTGGACGGCATGGGGGGCAGCGGCATTTTCCGCCTGCGCCAGGACGAACCCAATTTGGGCGCCATCCTGGAATCCCTGACCGATCTGGGTACGCGCACCATCATGGCGCAGCGCTATATTCCCGATATCGTGCACGGAGATAAGCGCATCCTCATCGTCGGCGGGGAACCCGTTCCGTTTGCGCTGGCGCGGATTCCCTTGCAGGGCGAAACCAGGGGCAATCTGGCGGCGGGCGGGCGCGGGCTTGCCCAGCCGCTGTCGGCGCATGACAGAGAGCTGGCCCAGGCGGTCGGTGACCGACTGGCGGGGCGTGGTTTGCTGTTGATCGGCCTGGACGTCATCGGCGACTACATCACGGAAATCAATGTGACCAGCCCCACCTGTTTTGTGGAAATCACAGAGCAGACCGGCTTTGACGTCGCTGGCCGTTTCGTCGATGCCTTGCAACATGCCGTGGGATCGGCATGAAAACCCGCCTGGCCCTGGTCATGCACGACCCCTTGGGGTCGGCGTTTAGCGCCTGCGCCCAGCACGTGTTGGGCCGGGTGCCCGACCTGCAGGTCTTCGACATTGCGCCCGATGCGCCGCCCCGGGAACAGACCGAGCGGGTGCTGGACTGGGTGCGCGCCGGCGAACCCGCAGAACCCGTGCTGATCCTGTGCGATCTGTACGGCGCCACGCCGTTCAATATTGCCGCCCAGGCGCTGCGCCAGGCACTCGGAGAAGGCTATATCATTCATTTGCTGACTGGTACCAATGCCTGCATGGTGCTCAAGGCGCTGACCGATCAGCAGGAAAACCCGGAATCTCTCAGCGAACGCGTGCGGCAGGGGGCGCTGCGCGGGATCGTCAATGCAGACCCCCCTTCAGACTGTTAGCTAGGAGCTTTCTCCATGCCCATGATCGACCTGGTGATTTCCAACAAGCTCGGCTTGCATGCACGTGCGGCGGCAAAGCTGACTCAGCTGGCGGGCCGGTTCAAAAGCGATGTCTTCATTTCCCGGGGGGCCCAGCGCGTCAATGCCAAGAGCATCATGGGTGTCATGATGCTGGCGGCAGGCTTGGGTGTGACCGTCAAGATCGAGGCGGTTGGCGCCGACGAGGACCAGGCGCTGAGCGATATCCGCGCACTGTTCGAAGGCAAATTCGGAGAAGCCGAATGACGCTGGACGCCGTATCCCGCGTATCGGCCTAGATGCCATGAGCGTGCCCGATGCAGCGGCTTCCCCGGCCTTGAAGTCCACCCTGTGCCTGATGGGGCAGGGGGTGGTGCGCGGATATGCCATCGGCCATGCGGTCGTCATGAGCGCCGCCGCACTGGAAGTGGCGCACTACCGGATTGCGAACGAGGACGTCGCCGCTGAAAAACAGCGCCTGTGTCAGGCGGTCGATTCCGCAGTCCATGACCTGCATCAGATGGTCGAGACCTTGCCCGATGACGCCCCGCGCGAACTGGGCGTGCTGTTGTCGGTGCATGCCATGCTGCTGCAGGACCCGATGCTGGTGCAATCCGTCTGCCAGTTGATCGACGAACGTCAGGTCAATGCCGAATGGGCCTTGACCACTCAGGGCCAGATGCTGGCCGAACAATTCGCGCTCATGGAAGACGCCTACCTGCGCGAACGCAGCGCCGACGTGCGCCAGGTGATCGAGCGGGTCTTGCGTGTGCTGTCGGGCTCGGCCCAGTGGCTGCCCGATCTGGATCAGGTAGAGACCGACGGCAGCCTGATCGTCGTGGCGCGCGATATCTCGCCGGCGGACATGATGCGCCTGCGCGGTGGAAAATTCGGCGCCTTTCTGACCGATCTGGGCGGGGCGACCTCGCATACCGCCATCGTGGCGCGCAGCATGAACGTCCCCGCCGTGGTCGGCATGGGGCTGGTGCGCTCGCTGGTGCGCGATGGCGATCTGCTGATCGTGGACGGCATCAATGGTGTGGTGGTGGTCAATCCCTCGCCCGCCATTTTGCGCGAATACCAGGACCGGCAGGCGGAATTTCTACGTGAACGCGGCGAGCTGCAGTCTTTGTGTTTTGCACCGGCCATGACGCTGGACGGCATCCAGATCCGCATGGAAGCCAATATCGAATTACCCGAAGAGGCCGCCGACGCGCTGGCCGCCGGAGCCGAAGGCATAGGGCTGTTTCGCAGCGAGTTCCTGTTCATGGGGCGGACCGAACTGCCCGGCGAGGACGAGCAATATGAAGCCTACGCCACTGTCGTGCGCACCATGGCAGGGCGGCCTGTCACGATTCGCACGCTGGATATCGGGGCAGACAAAACGCTGGACGGCGAGGCGACCGTCGCGACCAATCCGGCCCTGGGCTTGCGGGCGATCCGTTACTGCCTGGCCAATCCAGAACTATTCAATACGCAGTTGCGGGCCTTGTTGCGGGCGGCGGTACACGGCCCGGTCCGGATTCTGGTGCCGATGGTGTCGCACATGCACGAGGTCGTGGCGACGCGCCGCGCCTTGGCGCGCGCAGCGGAAGAACTGCGTGTCGCAGGCGTGGCCCACGAAACCCAGGTGCAACTGGGGGCAATGGTCGAAATCCCCGCCATGGCGATTGCCATCGAACCCTTTGCCGAAACCCTGGACTTTCTGTCCATCGGCACCAACGACCTGATCCAGTATGTCCTGGCCATCGACCGGGGCGATACGGACGTGGCCTCGCTGTATGATCCCATGCATCCTGCCGTGCTGCGCCTGATCGCCCATACGATCAATGTCGGCGAACGCGTGGGCAAGCCGGTGTCCGTCTGCGGGGAAATGGCGGGGGACGTGCGCGTCACCCGCATGCTGCTGGGACTGGGGCTGACAGGGTTTTCCATGCATCCGCAGCAATTGCTCGATGTCAAAAAAGAAATCCGTAAGGCGCATTCCAACGCCTTGCGCGTCAAGGTCGCCTCGGCGCTGAATCGTGCCGAGCGCATCGATCTGGCTGCTTTGTCTGCTTGATCAGAATCAACTTTCCAGCAGTTAGTGTATGGGTTCCGATATCCATCTCTGTAACATGGGTATGACACGGAACTAGTTCAGTGACCAGGGTGGTAGCGACCTGGATAGCAGCGGCCTGTTAGCGAGACCGAGATGACTTCCTTCTTACTTGCCGGACGACGGCTACGCTCCTTCCCCTGGCTTCGGTCGTTGAAGCACAAGGTGCTCCTTGCTTTTGCGATGGCTGCCGTGCTGGCTGTGGTCAATGTGCTGTTGGTTCGTTCTCTGCTGAGTGAATCCGATGGCGTGGCCGCGACCGTCAATGTGGCGGGCAAGATGCGCATGCTCAGTCAAAGGATCGCCCTGGAGGCGCTCTCCGGGGCTTATCGGGCAGAGCCACAGTCGTCCGCCACCCTGGCGCAGCAGGAAAAGCTGTTCGAGCAGGCGTATCAGACGCTCAGTTCGGGCGGTTTTCTGTACGGTCAGTTCGTGCCGCCGGTCGGCAGCGCCCAGCTTGATCATCTGGCGGCGGTTGGCCGCGACTGGAAAGCCTACCGGCAAGTCCTGGGTGGATTCGTGGGTTCCATTCTGGCCGCAGGAGACGAGCCCTCGCGCCCGTTGCCGGATCCCAGCAGCGTGAGTCAGGAAGCCGGTCGTCTGCTGAGCAGCGCCGAATCCTTGCTGGATGCTTTGGTGCAAGAGGCGCGCAAGGTCCAGGAAAAGGCGCTGGGTAATGCCTATGCTTTGTTCGGCCTGGACCTGGTCCTGTTGCTGCTGGCGTATTGGCTGGTGTCGCGGCAGGTTCTGCTGCCTATCGGCAGACTGGCGCAACAGTGCCATGAATTGGCAGCAGGCAATTTTGCGGTGCGTTCGAGCCTCAGGAACCGTGACGAATTAGGACGCCTGGGCGAGGCTCTGAACGAATCGGCTGCCCATATCGAACGCCTGGTTGCCGAAATATCCCGCGAGCGGGCGTCTCTCAAACTGGCCGAGGCCTCGACCCGTCGTGCGGCGCTGGTCTACGAACACACCAGCGAGGCGATGGTCGTTACGGATGCCAATGGCTGGGTGCAGGACATCAATCCGGCTTTCACGGCGATCACGGGGTATTCCGTGTCGGAGATCGTCGGCAAGCGCATGAGCGTCCTGAGTTCCGGGCGCCACGGCAAGGATTTCTATCAAGCCCTGTGGCAGTGCCTGGCAGAAACGGGCCGCTGGAGCGGTGACGTGTGGAATCGGCGCAAATCCGGCGAAGAATATGTTGAGCGCCTGACGATCAATACTTCTTACAACGAAGACGGCAGCGTGAACTGCCGCATTGGCCTGTTTTCCGATGTGACGAAAAAACGCCGACGCGAGGCCTCGATCTGGCGGCAGGCCCACTATGATCACCTGACGCAATTGCCCAACCGGCAGATGTTCCAGGCCAATTTGCTGGGCAGCATCGAGGCGTCTCGAACCAGTGGCCTGCCTTTTGCACTGGTGTTTCTGGATCTGGATCTGTTCAAGGAAGTCAACGATACCTTTGGGCATGATCAGGGTGATGAACTGCTGCGTCAAGTCGCCCGGCGTTTGATGAACTGCATGCGCGGGTCGGATCTGGTGGCGCGTCTGGGTGGTGATGAGTTCACCCTGATCATTCGCGACCTGCCGCATTGCGAAGATGTGCACGCGATTTGCCGCAAGGTGCTGGACACCCTGGCCGAACCTTATGACCTGGACGGTCATGAGGCCCGGATTTCCGCCAGCATGGGCGTCACGTTCTACCCTCGAGATGGCGCCGATGCGGCGGAATTGCTCAGGCATGCCGATCGGGCCATGTATGCCTCGAAAGAAAAGGGCCGCAATCAGTACTGCCTGTTTTCTCCGGTGATGCTGGAATCACCGGAGAGCCGCGCCGAGGTTCAAGCGGGATAGGCGGTTTCGCCGTGATCCGTCTGGTCCAGCCCCTGGCTTTCCTGCTCGCTGCTGGCGCGCAGACCGATCAGGCGGTCAGCGGCCCAGATCGATACGATCGCCGTCAGGCCGGCCCATGACAGGCTGATCAGGACGGCTTCCGTCTGCAGCCAGACCTGCCAGAACAATGCGCCCCCGCCAGCGGGACCCGGGCCGCCCAGGCTGCCGGAATAGAACACGCCGGTCAACAGGGCGCCGATGATCCCGCCCACGCCGTGAATCCCGAACACATCGAAGGCGTCGTCGATGCCCAGGCGCTGCTTCAGATGGTTGACGCCGAACCACGCGGCCCAGGCGGTCAGCGCGCCGATCAGGGGCGCGGCGGCGGGGGCGACCAGGCCGGCAGCCGGAGTAATGCCCACCAGGCCGGCAATGGCGCCGGACATGGCGCCCAGCAAGGACGCCTTGCCCTTGAACAGTTTTTCCACCAGCGCCCAGGCCAGGACGCCGCTGATGGCGGCCAATAAGGTGTTTGCCAGTGCCAGGACAGCCTGTTCATTGGCGGCCAGGGCCGAGCCCCCGTTGAAACCGAACCAACCGACCCAGAGCAGGGCGGCGCCCAGCAGGTTCAGCGGCAGGCTGTGCGGCGGCATGGCCTGACGACCATAGCCGCGGCGCGGACCCAGATAGCGGGCGGCCACCAGGCCGGCTGCGCCGGCGCTGATGTGGACTACGGTGCCACCGGCGAAATCCAGGGCGCCGCGCACGTGCAGCCAACCATCACTGGCCCAGACCATATGGGCGATCGGCAGGTAACCCAGGGTGAACCACAGGCCGATGAAACACAGCACGGCGCCGAATCGCGCCCGCTCGGCAATGCTGCCGGTGATCAAGCCGCAGGTGATGGCGGCGAACGTGGCCTGAAACAGGGCGAACAGCAGTTCCGGGATCGAGCCCAGCAGCGGTAGCGTGGTGGTTGCGTCAGGCTGGTACAGGCCCGCCAGCCCCAGGCGGCTCCAGCCACCCAGTCCCCCGAAGCCGGGGGTGAAGGCCAGGGAATAGCCGTACAGAAACCACAGCAAGGTAGCCAGAGCGCAGGCCGCGGACACCTGGCTCATGACGGATAGCGCATGGCGTCCGCGCGCCAAGCCGCCATAAAACAGCGCCAGCCCCGGCATGCACATGAGCCAGACCAGCAGGGTAGAGACCATCATCCAGACAACGTCGGTTTTATCCATGGTGTGTGCTCCGGGGCTTAGAGGGCGGCTTCGCCTGTTTCGCCGGTGCGGATGCGCACGGCCTGCTCCAGCGGCGTGACAAAGATCTTGCCGTCCCCGATCTTGCCGGTGTGGGCGGCCTGGCTCAGGCATTCCAGTGTCAGTTCAAGCCAGTCGTCGGGTATGGCCACCTGGATCTGCAGTTTGGGCAGAAAATCCACTTGGTATTCGGCGCCCCGATACAGTTCGGTGTGGCCTTTCTGGCGCCCGAAGCCGCGCGCTTCCGTGACAGTCATGCCCTGGATGCCGGAGGCGACCAGTGCGGCATGCACTTCCTCCAGCTTGAAAGGCTTGATGATGGCTGTGATGAGTTTCATGAGCGTTCCTTGTTCTGCGGGATGCACAGGACTCAAAGCAAAAGCCGTGCCAGCCATCGCCTGCAGAGAGGCGTAGAGCGCATCCCAGCCGGGCAGGAGAGGCGAGAGGCTGCCGCCGCCGTCCGGCGAGGATGGCGCTTGCCCCATCCTGAGGCATAACAGCCGGGCGCATGCCCCATGCTGGAGCACGCTGCGCCGATGCCGTTGGCGCCGGGATGTTTTGTGTCGAGTTGTTCACCGCCCGGAAGGGGGATTTGTCTTGGAATCAGGCGGGTTTTCGCTGGGGAGCCGGCGGTATTGGGATTCGAATGCGGTTTGTGCATCTGAAATCAGTCATTACAAGTCAGGGTTTACCCTGTTTAAAGCGCCGCTAAAATTGTAACTGACCAGGTTGTAACGAACCGGTCTTCGACAATGATCCGCATGATGTTGATAGCGGAATTTTGAATAGGGAAGATCATGAATACGATGCGCAAAACGCTGATGACGGCTGCTGTAGTAGCTTCTTTGGGCCTGCTGGCGGCTTGCTCCAAGAGTGACGAGCCCGCTGCTCCGCCGGCAGATTCTGCCCCCTCCACGGCTCCCGCCCCCTCCACGACTCCCACTCCGAATCTGGTGCCGCCTGCGCCGCAAGACCAATCGACGGTACCGCCCGCTGACCAGCAGTCCATGCAGGACAAGCTCAAGGATTCCGCTGCGGCTGCCAAGGACAAGGCAGTGGAAGTTGGCCAGGCAGTGTCCGACAAGGCCGGCGAGTTGGCTGACGAGGCGGGCAAAGCCGCCGAAAGCGCCCGAGAATCCGTGAAGGAAGGCGCCACCAAGGCGGATGCCGCGATTCAAGGCGCCGTGGGCAACGGCGGCAAATAAGTACGGCAGTTCCCCGCTTGCTGGCGGGGGGGTAGGGCAAAAAGGGCGCGTTGGCGCCCTTTTTGCCCTATTGGCCCCGTATAGTGCGATGCATACGCATCTGCTCGGGGGAAGCAATGTCGCTTGCGGTGCTGGCTAGCCGGACGCTCTTTGGACTGCATGCCCGCGCGGTGCAGGTCGAGGTGCATGTAGGCAATGGCTTGCCCAGTTTTCAGATCGTGGGCTTGCCGGGGGCCGGTGTGCGGGAAAGCCGGGAACGCGTGCGCGCCGCCATTCTCAATTGCGGCTTCGATTTTCCCGCTGGACGGATCACGGCCAATCTGGCCCCTGCCGATCTGCCCAAGGATTCGGGGCGCTTCGATTTGCCCATTGCCCTGGGGGTGTTGCTGGCGTCGGGGCAGGTGGCGGACAAACAGGGCGGCAGCCCGGATGTGCGTCATTACGTCCTGGCGGGCGAGCTATCCCTGACCGGCGCCCTGATGCCGGCGGATTCCGCTTTGGCGATTGCCTTGGCGGTGGCGCGGGATGATCCGGGGGCGATCCTGGTGATGGCGCCGCCGGCTGCCGGGATCGCTGCGCTGGTGCCCAGCCTGAGTGTCCTGGCGGCTGGCAGCCTGGACGAGGTCGTCGCGCATTTCTCTGAACGTCAGCCCCTGCCTGTCGCCGCTCCGGCCCTGCTGCCTGTCGCCGCAGGCAAGGCGCTCTGCCTGGCGGATGTGCGCGGCCAGGCGCTGGCGCGGCGGGCTTTGGAAATCGCCGCCGCCGGCGGGCATAGTCTGCTGATGTGCGGGCCGCCCGGCGTGGGTAAAAGCATGCTCGCCCAGCGCTTGCCCGGCCTGTTGCCGCCCTTGACGCAGCGCCAGACGCTGGAGCTGGCGGCGATTCAGGGCCTGGTGCAGTCCTTGCAGACGCTGTCGGGTACGCCGCCATTTCGGGCGCCGCATCACGGGGCGTCCCGTTCCGCGCTGGTCGGCGGGGGCGCCCATCCCCGACCGGGAGAGATCAGCCTGGCGCATCATGGGGTGCTGTTTTTAGATGAGCTGCCTGAATTCGAACGCAGGGCGCTGGAGGCCCTGCGAGAGCCGCTGGAGACCGGCATGGTGACGGTGGCGCGGGCAGCCGGCAGCTGTCATTTTCCGGCGACATTCCAGTTGGTGGCAGCCATGAATCCCTGTCCTTGCGGCTGGCTGGGTCATCCGCGCCAGACTTGCCGGTGTCCGCCGGATCGCATCTCGCGCTATCGTTCGCAGGTGTCGGGGCCGTTGCTGGATCGCATCGACCTGCATGTCTCCCTGTCTGTCGAGGGCGCTTGGCATGAGGCCCCCGCCGGCGAGTCTTCCGAGCAGGTCAGGTCGCGTGTCGTGGCCGCGCGCGAGCGGCAGCTGAAGCGCCAGGCTTGCCTGAATGCCCATCTGGACGCGGCGGCCTTGGCCCAGCACGCCGGCCTGGATGCGGCAGGGCGCGATCTGCTGGCGCGAACCGTGGCGAATTGGGGTTGGTCCGCCCGGGCCACGCAACGGGTATTGCGCGTGGCGCGCACCCTGGCCGACCTGCGGGACGAGCCCAATGTGGAGCGGGTTGCGCTGGCTCAGGCGATTCAGTTCCGGCCGGATGCGGGCTTGTCGTCCTGAGCCGTTAAAATATAGTTTTATCCGCAGCAGGAGGCCGCGATGATCGCCCCCAATCAGTGGTTCGATGATTTTCAGAAAAACATGTCGGACTTGCTCGCCAAGACGCCGGCAGCCGATATCGAACGCAATATGAAAGCCTTGATGGCACAGACCTTTGCCCGCATGGATTTGATCACGCGCGAAGAATTCGACGTGCAGGCCGATCTGCTGGCCAGGGCGCTGGAGCGTGTCGAATCCCTGGAGGCCCGCGTGCAGGCTTTGGAACAGCAGTTCGACAAAGCTGAGTAAATCGCTCTATAATCAAGGGCTTTTCCCAGTGTCGGCAGGTCTTATACGGATCGGTTTGCGCCGGGGGTAAAGAGAATCCTGCTATGCAGGAGGGAATCCGGTCATGCAGGTTGCGCATGACGGATTCAATAGATAGGCGGATATCAGGTCAGACAAGCGCCCGATGTGTCGGGACACCTGGGTTCGCCCAAGCCAACAGAGTAATCGTCATGCCCAAGATGAAGAGCAAAAAAGGCGCCTCCAAGCGCTTTAAGGTGCGCGGCAGTGGTTCCATCAAGCGCGGCCAGGCTTTCAAACGTCATATCCTGACCAAGAAAACCACGAAAAACAAGCGTCAGCTGCGTGGTTCGGCTGCAGTCCATGAATCCGATGTCGCCTCCGTAAAGGCGATGTTGCCTTTCGCCTGATCGGAGATCTCTCATGCCTCGCGTAAAACGCGGCGTCACAGCACGTGCACGCCATAAAAAAGTCCTCAAGGCCGCCAAAGGCTACCGCGGTCGTCGCGGTAATGTGTTCCGGGTCGCCAAACAGGCGGTCATGCGGGCTGGTCAATATGCTTATCGTGACCGCCGCAACAAAAAGCGCACCTTCCGCGCTTTGTGGATCACCCGTATCAATGCCGGCTGCCGTGAACTCGGCGTGACCTACAGCGTGTTCATCGCTGGCCTGAAAAAGGCCTCGATCGAACTCGACCGCAAGGTCCTGGCCGACATGGCTGTCAAGGACAAGGCCGGCTTTGCCGCCATTGTGGCCCAGGCGAAGTCCGCACTGGCAGCCTAATCGATACAGTTTCGTTTTCGATTCTGTCTCATCGCAAACGGAGCTCTCTTGGGCTCCGTTTGCGTTTTGGAAGGAACTATGGACACGACGCTCGACAAGCTGATCCATCAGGCACAGGGCCGTTTCGCCCAGGCGCATGATGCAGCCACGCTGGAAAATGAAAAAGCGGCCTTTCTGGGCAAACAGGGGTCCCTGACGGCGCTGCTCAAAGGCCTGGCGGGCCTGCAGGGCGAAGAAAAGCGCAGCCGCGGGGCGCAGATCAATCAGGCGAAACAGCAGGTCGAATCCCTGCTGAACGCGCGTCGCGCCGAATTGGCCCAGGCGGCGCTGAATCAGCGGCTGGCGGCGGAAACCATCGACGTGACGCTGCCGGGCAGAGGGCGGGGCATGGGTGGTATCCATCCCGTCATCCGCAGTTGGCAGCGTGTCGAGCAGATCTTCCGTTCCATCGGTTTCGACGTGGCCGACGGCCCCGAGATCGAGAACGATTGGACCAATTTCACGTCGCTGAACAATCCCGAAAACCACCCGGCCCGATCCATGCAGGACACGTTTTACGTAGACATGCAGGATGCCGGCGGGCTGCCGCTGGTGCTGCGCACGCACACCAGCCCCATGCAGGTGCGCTACGCCCGCATGAACAAGCCGCCCATCAAGGTCATCGCGCCGGGACGCACCTATCGCGTGGACAGCGACGCCACCCACTCGCCCATGTTCCATCAGGTCGAAGGCCTGTGGATCGCGGAAGACATCTCCTTCGCCGACCTGAAGGGCGTGTATACGAATTTCCTGCGAGCCTTCTTTGAAACCGACGACCTGACGCTGCGCTTCCGTCCGTCGTTCTTCCCGTTCACCGAACCCTCTGCCGAAATCGACATGATGTTCACGTCGGGGCCGAACCAGGGCCGCTGGCTGGAAATCTCCGGCTCGGGCCAGGTGCACCCCCAGGTGGTGCGCAATTTTGGTCTGGACCCGGAACGCTACATCGGTTTTGCCTTTGGCTCGGGGCTAGAACGCTTGACCATGTTGCGCTATGGCGTCAACGATCTGCGCCAGTTTTTCGAGGGCGATCTGCGCTTTCTGCGTCAGTTCAACGCCTAGTGTCCCCGCGAAACGGAATCTGAATCATGCAATTTCCAGAATCATGGCTGCGGGCCTGGGCTAATCCCGCCATCGACAGCCAGACCTTGTCTCATCGCCTGACCATGGCTGGCCTGGAGGTCGAGGAAGCCGAACCCTATGCGCCCCCGTTTACCGGGATCGTGGTGGCGCGGATCGAATCCGCCGAACCGCATCCGGATGCCGACAAGCTGCGGGTCTGTCAGGTGAATGACGGCTCGGGCAGTCCGCTGCAGATCGTCTGTGGCGCCCCCAATGCCGCTGCCGGACTGCTGGTCCCCCTGGCGCGTGTCGGGGCCGAACTACCGGACGGCATGAAGATCGGTCCGGTCAAGATGCGCGGCGTCGAATCTCGGGGCATGCTGTGCTCCGCGCGTGAACTGGGCCTGTCACAGGATCATGCCGGCTTGCTGGAATTGCCTGCCGATCTGACGCCCGGCACGGATTTGCGCCAGGCCTTGGATCTGGATGACACGATCCTGACGCTGAAGCTCACCCCCAATCGGGCGGACTGCTTGTCGATTCTGGGCGTGGCGCGAGAAGTCGCCGCCCTGACGGGGTGCGCCCTGCAGACGCCCTCCGTGCCGTCCGTGCCGGTGTCGATCCCGGATCGCCTGTCGGTCCAGGTGCAGGCGCCCGATCTGTGCGGTCGTTTCGCCGGGCGCATCGTGCGCGGCGTCAATGCCAGGGCGGCCACGCCCGACTGGATGAAATCCCGGCTGGAACGCGCCGGTCAGCGCTCTGTGTCCGCGTTGGTGGATATTTCCAACTACGTCATGCTGGAACTCGGGCGGCCTACGCACGTGTTCGATTTGCAGCGCATCCAGGGCGGCTTGACCGTGCGTTGGGCGCGCGAGGGCGAACAGCTCGAACTGCTGAACGATCAGACCGTGACCTTGTCTTCGGACGTCGGGGTGATCGGCACCGATCAGGCGCTGGAAAGTCTGGCGGGCGTCATGGGCGGGCAGGCGTCCGCCGTGACGCTGGACACCACGGACGTGTTTCTGGAAGCCGCGTTCTGGTGGCCAGAGGCCATCATGGGCCTGACGCGCCGCTTCAAGCTCGCGTCCGAGGCGGCGCACCGCTTCGAGCGCGGCGTCGACTTTTCGACCATCCCGGCCCACCTGGACATCATGACGCAGTTGATCCTGGACATCTGCGGTGGCCAGGCCGGTCCGATGGATGATCAGATCATCAATCTGCCTGCCCGCGAAGCCGTGCGCATGCGCCTGTCGCGCTGCACCCGCGTGCTGGGGGTGGCCTTGTCGGCGGAGCAAGTCGCCGGCGTGTTCACCCGCCTGGGCTTCCATTTCGAGCAGCAGGGCGATACCTTTGTCGTGACGCCGCCCGCCGCGCGCTTTGATCTGACGATCGAGGAAGACCTGATCGAGGAAGTCGCCCGGATCTATGGCTTCGACCAGATTCCCGACCAACCGCCGGTGGCGCCTGCGCGCATGCTGGCGCAGCCCGAAATCCTGTACGGTCCGCATGCCATGCGGGCAGCGATGGCGGCGTTGGATTTTCAGGAAGTCATCAACTTTTCGTTTGTCGAAGAAGCCTGGGAACGCAATTACTGCGGCAACGAGCAGCCCATCCGCCTGTTGAATCCGATTGCCAGCCAGTTGGCGGTCATGCGGTCCAGCCTGATCGGTGGCTTGCTGGCCAACATCGCGCATAACGCCAAGCATCGTCAGACCCGCGTGCGGGTGTTCGAACTGGGCCGCGTCTTTGCGCGGGATGCCCAGGTGGCCGATGGCGATCTGTCCGTGGCCGGTGTGGCGCAACCTACGTACCTGGCCGCGGCAGCCTGGGGTCCGGCCTTGCCCGAGCAGTGGGGCGAAGCCACCCGGGCGGTGGATTTCTTCGATCTCAAGCGCGATCTGGAATCCTTGCTGGGCGCCAGGGCGGCTGGTCTGCGGTGCGAGGCCGCCAACCATCCGGCCCTGCATCCGGGCCGCAGCGCCCGCTTGCTGCTCGATGGTCAGGCCATCGGCTGGCTGGGCGAAGTTCATCCCCGCTGGGCGCAGGACCTGGATCTGCCCCATGCGCCCGTGGTGTTCGAACTGGATGCCCAGGCGATCGCCGAACGGGTCTTTCCGCAGCCTGCCGAGCTGTCCCGCCAGCCCGTCGTGGTGCGGGATCTGGCAATCTGGGTGGATGCCGATCAGCCGTGGCAGTCGCTGCTTGATACACTTGAACACCAGATTGCAAGTGATGCAGCACTGGCAGTCGTCAAAGACATTAAACTGTTCGACATTTGGCGTGATGCGTCGTCGGGGAATCAACGCAGCCTGGCCCTGCGGTTTTGGTTCCAAGGACAAAACGCCACGCTCGATGAACGCCAGATTGAATATTGCATGCAGGGTCTGACGGATGCTTTGGCAAAGCATCATGGGGCTCGTTTGCGCACATAGGAGACTTTCGGGTGAATACGGACCGGACGCTGACCAAAGCCCACTTGGCCGAACTGCTGTTCGAGCAGGTGGGATTGAATAAACGCGAAGCCAAGGACGTGGTCGACACGTTTTTTTCCGAAATCCGAGATGCCCTGGTTCAGGGCGTCGAGGTCAAGCTGTCCGGGTTCGGCAGCTTTCAGGTGCGCAACAAGCCGCCACGGCCTGGGCGCAACCCGAAAACCGGCGAAGTGATCCCGATTTCCGCCCGGCGGGTCGTGACATTCCATGCCAGTCAGAAACTGAAGGACGGTATTGAAATGGCCGGAGGTTCCGCATGACGACAGCCGCCACACCCGCGCTGCCGCCCATTCCCGCCAAGCGCTACTTCACCATCGGCGAAGTCAGTGAATTGTGCGGGGTCAAGCCGCATATCCTGCGTTATTGGGAACAGGAATTCGCTCAGCTCAAGCCGGTCAAGCGACGGGGCAACCGCCGTTATTACCAGCATCACGAAGTCCTGCTGGTGCGCCGCATTCGCGATCTGTTGTACGAACAGGGCTTCACCATCGCCGGCGCCCGCAATCGTCTGGGCGAGGGCGGCGACATCCCTCACGACCAGGACGCCGCCGTGCGGCTCAGCGGGGCGGAATTGCAGGCTCTGCGGGCAGATCTGCTGGCCATTCGCGACCGGCTGGGCCAGGCGCTGGGGCAGACCCGCCAGCCGAATCAGGCCGACGGTTTGCTGAATCTGTAGGGCGCCTGCTTATTTGGGTTCCAGGTGCAGCGGCTGCTGCACTGTGGTGCTGGCGGGTAGCGGTTTCAGGCTGGCCCAGATCAGCACCACAGCCACCAGCACGACCAGAACGGCCCCTACGGCAAGCGCCACACGGCGCTTGGACAGGCGCCGGGTGCGAGAGCGTGTGGTCGGCTTGTCGGCGGCTGCGGCGTCATCGCTGGATTGGGCATTGGGATCCTGGGCCTGACGGGATTCTCTCTGGATCGGTGCGTCTTCCATACCCAGCGTGGCCTGAATCTGCGCCAGCAATGCGGCGGGCGGCGGCGACGGGGGCAGGGCATCGGCGATGCCCAGGAAATAGGCTTCCCATTTCAGCGCCCGTGCAGCCGCCGCATCATCGTGGGCCAGTCGGGCCTGGATGTCGACGGCGTAGTCGGGCATGTCCAGGCCCAGGACATAGCTGGCGATGTCGTGATCGGAATAAGAACGGTGCGTTTTCATGCGTGCACCGCCTCGTTGATATGCGTCAGGACGGACTCGATCGACGCCCGGATGTCGGGTTCCGAGCGATCCAGCAGGTCGGCGATGCGGGCTGGATTGCCGCCGTGAAGATAAGCCTGCAGCAGGACGTCGAGCTGCGGCGCGGGCAGAGCGGCCAACACTCCCTGGATGGTATCTGGCGCGGCGCCGCTGGGCAGTGACAGATCGGGCAACGGTTGCTGTTCCGCTGTCACGTCGCCCGTTGCGCGCAGGCGGCGCAGGTGAGCCAGCGCGCGGTAGCGCAGAATGCTGTACATCCAGGCCCTGGCGGTGCCGATGCGCGGGCTGTAGCCGGCGGCGTTGCGCCAGATCAGCACAAAGGCCTCGTGCAAAACGGCATCGGCTGAAGCGGGCACGCCCAGCATCGCCAGGGCCAGCGCCCGCATGGTGGGTGCTTCGTGCTGATACAGCGCGTGAAAGGCTGTGCTATCCCCGGCTGCGCAGGCGGTGAGCTCCGCCTCGTAATCGAATACCGAAACAGTCATACAATCTTTCCGGCTTTGCCGGGTTTCCGTCGATCCCCCATTGTATGCGCAGCCATCCGCTTGTTCAGACAGGCGGACGGACAGATTGTCACCCCCGATTTCCGGACGTTTCCATGCGGCTTTCCCATACCGGCCCCGCGCCCGCGCGGCGCGATGACTGGCAGACACTGAAGAATCTTTGGCCTTATGTGTGGGCATTTCGCGGTCGCGTGCTGCTGGCCTTCGGCTGTATGGTGGTCGCCAAGGTCGCCAATGTCCTGACACCGATCTATCTGAAAGACATGATCGATGCGCTGGGCGCGGCGCCGGCCTTGCTGACCATCCCCCTGGCGGCGCTGGCCGGCTATGGCTTGGCCAGATTATTGACGGGCGTATTTGGCGAGCTGCGCGATGCCCTGTTTGCGCGCGTCACCCAGGGCGCCATCCAGCAGGTGGCCAGCCAGTTGTTCGCCCATCTGCTGTCGCTGTCATTGCGTTTTCATCTGGGGCGTCGCACCGGCGGCCTGACGCGCGATATCGAGCGCGGCACCAAGGGCATCGGCTTTCTGCTGAACTTCACGGTCTTCAACATCCTGCCCACCTTGCTGGAAATCGCCATGGTGACCGGGGTGCTGCTTTGGCGCTATGACTGGCCGTTTGCCGTCCTGACGCTGGGCACGATCGCTGCTTATGTGCTGTTTACCTTGCTGGTGACGGAACGGCGCATGGTGTATCGGCGCACCATGAATACGCTGGACAGCCAGGCCAACGGCAAGGCCATCGATGCCTTGCTGAACTACGAGACCGTCAAATACTTCGGCAACGAAACCTACGAGAGCCGGCGCTATGACGGGGACATGCGCAGCTGGGTGGATTCCGCCGTGCGCAATCAGGTGTCCCTGAATCTGCTGAACATGGGGCAGGGGCTGATCATCACGATCGGCATGACGGCCCTGCTGTGGCAATCGGCACAGGGGGTCGTGCAAGGGAACATGACCGTGGGCGACGTGGTGCTGGTCTCGGCCTATCTGACGCAGTTGTATGCGCCCTTGAATTTCCTGGGCTTTGTCTATCGGGAAATCAAGCATGCCTTGGCGGATATGGAACGCATGTTCGACCTGATGGGCCATCAGCAGGAAGTCGCCGACCGACCTGACGCCGTCGCCTTGCAGGCGGCGCAAGCCAGCCTGAGCTTCGATGCCGTCGATTTCGGCTACCAGCCGGACCGGCAGATTCTGCATGAGGTCAGTTTCAGCGTGCCAGCCGGCGGATCGCTGGCGGTCGTGGGGGCGTCCGGGGCGGGGAAATCCACTTTGTCGCGCTTGCTGTTCCGTTTTTACGATCCCGGGGCCGGCGCGGTGCGCATCAATGGCCGTGACATCCGCGACTACACGCAGGACAGTTTGCGCGCCCATATCGGCATCGTGCCCCAGGATACGGTGCTGTTCAATGATTCCATCGGCTACAACATCGCCTATGGCCGCACGGACGCGACTCAGGAAGACGTCATCCGGGCGGCGCGCGCCGCTCATATCCATGATTTCGTGTCGTCCCTGCCACAGGGCTACGAGACGCCGGTGGGCGAGCGCGGGCTGAAGCTGTCCGGCGGGGAAAAGCAGCGCGTCGCCATTGCGCGCGCCTTGCTGAAATCGCCCCCGATCCTGGTCTTTGACGAAGCCACCAGCGCCCTCGATACCCGCACGGAACGGGCAATCCAGGATCAGCTGGAACGCATCGCCCAAGGGCGCACCACCCTGATCATTGCGCACCGTCTGTCCACGATTGTGCATGCCGATCATATTCTGGTGCTGGATGCGGGCCGGGTGGTGGAGCAGGGGACGCATGCCGATCTGCTGGCGCAACAGGGTCGCTACGCCCGCATGTGGGCTTTGCAGCAGTCCCGGGTGGATACCAGTGCTCCGGATGACGTGTATTAGGGTTTGACCTATACCGTACCAAAGCAGTACTATTTGGTTTCTCGCATTCACTTTGGGACAGCCGATGCTGCGGATCAGCAAAATCGTCGATTACGGAATCCTTGTGCTTACGCACATGGCGGCCCGTCCGACGCATGTTTGCAGCGCAGCCGAACTTGCCGCCGCCCTGGGCCTGGGGCAGCCGATCGTCAGCAAGGTCCTGAAATTACTGGCGCAGCATGGTCTGGTTGCCAGCACCCGGGGCGCGCACGGCGGTTATCGCCTGGATCGCGAACCGGATCAGATCCACGTGGCCGCCATCATCGACGCCCTGGAAGAACAGCCCTTCGGCCTGACCGAATGCACCGCTATGCCGGGAGCCTGCAGCGTCGAGGGCGCTTGTCACATCCGCCCCCACTGGCAGCGCATCAATTTGATCGTGCGCAACACGCTGGAATCCGTCACGCTGGCCGATATGCTCAGTCCATTGCCTGTGCCGGTCTCCATGCCGTCTGCTGCAGGGGCGCGCCAGCCCATCCCGAATATCCCGAACTGGAGTCTGTCCAAATGAGTACTGTCAACGACAAGCTCGATTCCTTCCTTGACCGCGAATACGACGCCGGTTTCGTCACCGAAATCGAAGCCGTGACCTTTCCGAAAGGCCTGGACGAGGACGTGATTCGCCGCCTGTCCGCAGTCAAGCGCGAACCGGAATTCATGCTGGAATGGCGCTTGAAGGCCTATCGCGAATGGCTGAAGATGCCACGCCCAAAATGGGCCAAAGTCGATTTCCCGGAACCCGATTTCCAGGACATCAGCTATTTTTCGGCCCCCAAATCGAAAAAAGACGGTCCCAAGAGCCTGGACGAAGTCGATCCCGAGTTGCTGCGCACCTATGAAAAATTGGGTGTGCCCCTGCACGAACGGGCGAAACTGGCGGGGGTCGCGGTGGATGCGGTGTTCGACTCGGTGTCTGTGGCGACGACCTTTCGCAAACAACTGGCCGATGTCGGCATCATCTTCTGTTCGTTCTCCGAGGCGCTGCGCAGCCATCCCGAGCTGGTGCAGCAATACATGGGCACGGTGGTGCCGCCCAGCGACAATTTCTACGCTGCGCTGAATTCGGCGGTCTTTTCGGATGGGTCTTTCGTGTTCATCCCGAAAGGCGTGAAATGCCCGATGGAATTGTCCACGTATTTCCGCATCAACAATCCCGACACCGGGCAGTTCGAACGTACTTTGATCATCGCCGAAGAAGGCGCCAGCGTCAGCTACCTGGAAGGCTGTACGGCGCCCATGCGCGACGAAAACCAGTTGCACGCCGCCGTGGTGGAACTGGTCGCGCTGGATGACGCCAGCATCAAATATTCCACGGTGCAGAACTGGTACCCCGGCGATGAAAACGGCGTGGGCGGCATCTACAATTTCGTCACCAAACGTGGCGACTGTCGCGGGCCGCGGTCGCATATTTCCTGGACTCAGGTGGAAACCGGGTCGGCCATCACCTGGAAATACCCCAGCGTGATTCTGCGCGGCGACGATTCGACGGGCGAATTTTATTCCGTGGCCTTGTCCAATCACCGTCAGCAGGCCGATACCGGCACGAAAATGGTGCATATGGGCAAGAACACCCGCAGCACCATCATTTCCAAAGGCATTTCAGCGGGCTACGGCAGCAATACCTTCCGTGGTCTGGTGCGCATGACGCCCAAGGCTGACAACGCCCGTAACTACACGCAGTGCGATTCCTTGCTGATCGGCAAGAAATGCGCCGCGCATACCTTCCCGACCATCGAGGTGCAGAATCCCAGCGCCAGCGTCGAGCACGAAGCCACGGCCTCGCGCATCGCGGAAGACCAGTTGTTCTATGCCATGCAGCGCGGCCTGTCGGCCGAAGACGCCGTGTCGATGATCGTCAACGGCTTTTGCAAGGAAGTTTTCAAGGAATTGCCCATGGAGTTCGCCGTCGAAGCGCAGAATCTGCTCGGCGTGAGCCTGGAAGGCAGCGTCGGTTAAGGAGCCTATCTCATGCTGAAAATCAATGATCTGCACGCCTCGATCGAGGACAACGAAATCCTGCGCGGCCTGGACCTGGAGGTCAAGCCCGGCGAAGTTCACGCCATCATGGGCCCCAACGGGGCAGGCAAGAGCACGCTGTCGCAGGTGCTGACCGGTCGCGACGACTACAAGGTCACGAGCGGCACCGTCGAATTCGACGGCCAGAACCTGCTGGATCTGCCTGTCGAAGACCGCGCCCGCGCCGGCATTTTCCTGGCTTTCCAATACCCGATTGAAATCCCCGGCGTGTCCAATGCCTATTTCCTGCGCGCCGCCGTCAACGCGGGCCGCCGCCATCGGGGCGAGCCGGAACTGGACGCGATGGACTTCGTCAAAAAGGCCAAAGCTGAAATGAAGCTCGTCGGCATGCGCGACGAATTCCTGTACCGCTCGGTCAACGAAGGCTTTTCCGGCGGCGAAAAGAAGCGCAACGAAGTCCTGCAGATGGCTTTGCTGGAACCCCGTCTGGCCATTCTGGACGAAACCGATTCCGGGCTGGACATCGACGCCCTGAAGACCGTGGCCGACGGCGTGAACCGCCTGCGATCCCCGGACCGTGCCATGATCGTCATCACGCACTATCAGCGCCTGCTGGATTACATTGTGCCGGACTTTGTGCACGTGCTGGCGCACGGCAAGATCGTGCGCTCCGGTGGTCGCGAACTGGCCCTGGAACTCGAAGCCAAGGGCTATGGCTGGATCGAGGGCGTCAACCTGGCCCCGTCCGCCGCGCGCGCCAAACCAGCGGACGCCGGCAAGAAAATCGGCGTCAAACCAGGGGCGCGGGCATGAGTGTGAATCTGCAAGCTTGGGCCGATGTGTTCGCCCAGCGGGCAGGGAATCTGCCCGGCGCCCGGTTGCCGTGGCTGGCCGGTTTGCGCCAGCAGGCCCTGGACCGTTTCATGAGCGAAGGCTGGCCCACGACCAGGATCGAAGCCTGGCGGCATACCTCTTTGTCGCCGCTGGCGGCGGCCACGTTCACCGACGGCGGCGCCCAACCGGTGGCCGATCTGGTGGCTGATCTGAAGGCCGGCGAATCCGGCCATTGGCTGGTGTTTGTCGATGGCGCGTTTGATGCCGGTCTGTCCGACGTGGGGGCTTTGCCGGATGGGGCCACCGTGCTGCCGCTGTCGCAGGCCTGGTCCAAGCACGCCGATGCCATCCAGGCCGCCTACGGCCAGGCGGATCAAGGACACAGCACCAGCGCTCTGAATCTGGCCCTGGCCAGCGACGGCGCCTGGATCAAGCTGGCGCGGGGTGTGGCAGTCGAACAGCCGATTCATGTGGTGTGCGCAGCCGCGTCGCCGCAGGCGGCGCACTTTGTGCGGCACCTGATCCAGGCGGCTGCCGGCGCACAGGCGACGGTCGTCGAACACTACATCGGCGTGGCCCAGGCCACCAATTTCCGTCATGCGGCCACGCGCCTGAATCTGGATCAGGACGCTCGCGTCACGCACCTGAAATTGCAGCAGGAAGCCGCTCAGGCCTGGCACCTGGGGGATATCGACGCCGTGCAGTCGCGCGGTTCGTATTTTGCGTCGCACTCGGTATCGCTGGGCGCCCGCCTGGCCCGTCACGATATCAGCACGCATTTTGCTGACGAACGCTGCGAGACCCTGTTCAACGGCTTGTATTACGTGGATCAGCGCCGCCATGTCGATCACCACACGCTGATCGGCCATGCGAACCCCCGTTGCGTCAGCCATGAAAGCTATCGCGGCATTCTGGCCGATACGGCCCACGGCGTGTTCAGCGGACGCATCCTGGTGGCGCCGGGCGCCGATGGCACCGATGCCGTCCAACGCAACGACAGCCTGTTGCTGTCGCGTCTGGCGAAATCGGATTCCCGTCCGGAACTGGAAATCTACGCGGATGACGTCAAATGCGCCCACGGCGCGACGGTCGGCCAGATCGACGCCGACAGCCTGTTCTACCTGCGCACGCGCGGTCTGGATGAAGCTCATGCGCGCGATATCCTGACCTATGCGTTTGCTGCCGCCAGCGTGGCCCGGATCGAAACGCCGGCGCTGCGTCAGCGCGTCGAACAGGCGATCCGGTCCCTGCTGCCCGGCGGCATGTTGCTGGAGGCCGCATGAACGCTCCGCTGCCGTCTTCCGAGGCTGTCAGCCTGGCGCAATCCAGCCAGGCTGCGGGCGCGCTGTTGCATGCCGATGGCCGGCCTGTCGCCGATGATTTCCCTATCCTGGCCCGCCCGGTGCGCAAGCGCCGCCTGACCTATCTGGACAATGGCGCGACGACCCAAAAGCCGCGCGCCGTCATCCAGACCCTGGATCAGTTCTACGAGCAGTCCAATGCCAACATCCATCGCGGTGTGCACTGGTTGTCTCAGCACGCCACCGATCTGTACGAGCAGGCGCGGGACAAAGTCCGCGAGCTGCTGAATGCGCCCGATAGCCAGCACGTGATTTTCACACGCGGCACCACCGAAGCCATCAACCTGGTCGCCCAGACCTGGGGGCAGGGCCTGAAGGCGGGCGACGAGATCCTGGTCACGGGGATGGAGCATCACTCCAACATCGTACCCTGGCAGCTGCTGTGCGCCCGCACCGGCGCCGTGCTGCGCCATGCCCGCATCACCGACACCGGTGAATTGGATCTGGCGGATTTCAAGGCGCAGCTGAATGACCGCACCCGCCTGGTCGGGGTGGCGCACGTGTCGAATGCGCTGGGCACCGTGAATCCGGTGTCCGAGCTGATCCGCCTGGCGCACCAGGCCGGCGCCCTGGTGCTGGTCGACGGCGCCCAGGCCGTGGCCCATGCCACGGTGGACGTGCAGGCGCTGGACTGCGATTTCTACGCGTTTTCCGGTCATAAACTGTATGCCCCCACCGGCATCGGCGCCCTGTATGTGCGCGGTTCCATCCTGAAAGACCTGCCGCCCTGGCAGGGTGGCGGCGACATGATCCGCACCGTCAGCTTTGACGGCAGCACCTGGGCCGACGGCCCGCAGCGTTTCGAGGCCGGCACGCCCAATATCGCCGGATCGGTGGCCCTGGGGGCCGCTATCGACTACGTGCGCGGCATTGGTTTGGACCGGATTGCCGCCCATGAATCCGCCCTGTTGGCGCAGGCAACCGAGGCCATGCAGGCCATCCCCGGTGTGCGCCTGGTCGGCACCGCACCCGACAAGGCCGGCATCCTGTCCTTTCTGATTGATGACATCCACCCGCATGATCTGGGCACGATCTTGGACACCGAAGGCGTGGCCATCCGGGCAGGGCACCATTGCGCCATGCCGCTGATGTCGCATTTCGGCATCCCTGGCACGGCACGGGCCTCGTTTGCTTTGTACAACGACCTGCGCGATGTCGACGCCCTGGTGGCCGGCGTGCGCAAGGCCCAGAAACTGTTTGGGGTGTAAAGCATGAGGGACACCGACGACGGCCTGCGCGAACTCTATCAGGAAGTCATCTTCGATCACAACCGTAATCCGCGCAATTTCCGTGCGATGGAAGACGCCTCGAACCGCGCCGATGGTCACAACCCCCTGTGCGGGGATCAGTTGACCGTCTATGCGCGGGTCAGCGACGGCGTCGTGCAGGAAGTCAGCTTCATCGGCCACGGCTGTGCGATTTCCAAGGCGTCCGCCTCGTTGATGACCGAAGCCGTGCGCGGCATGCGGATCGACGAAGTCGAGACGCTGTTTGGCAATATCCACGCCATGCTGACCGAAGCGCACCCGGACTGCGATTTGGGCAAACTCGAAGTTCTGTCCGGGGTGCGCGAATTCCCCTCGCGGGTGAAATGCGCCACCCTGGCCTGGCATACCCTGCATAACGCCATCATTCAGGCGCAGGATACGGCTGTCACCGAATAATGCGATGAACCAGAGGTAACCACATGAGTTTCAATCGTCAGGAAGTGATCGTGAACCGGGATTGCCCGGCGGTCACCGTCCCTTACGGCTCGCCCGTCACCATCGAGGCCGGCTGCGAGGCCGTCATCACCCAGCAGCTGGGCGGCACCTATACCGTCATGGTAGAAGGCAACTTGTATCGCATCGAAGGGGCGGACGGCGATGCTTTGGGCTTCGAACCCACCGAAGACGTCAAACACGTCCACGATGGCCCCGCCACCCGGGAATCCGTCGAAGAAGCCGCCTGGACCATGCTGTCCACCTGCTACGACCCGGAAATCCCGGTCGACATCGTGAATCTGGGCCTGGTCTACGAATGCAAGGTGCTGCCGGCCAGCACCCCCGAACGCTTTCGCATCGAAATGAAGATGACGCTGACGGCGGCGGGTTGCGGCATGGGCACCATGATCGCCGACGAGGCGCGCAACAAGCTGCTGAACATCGAAGGCGTGGACGAAGCGAGCGTCGACCTGGTCTGGGATCCGCCCTGGAGCCGTGAAATGATCAGCGAACCGGCCCGCTTGCAGTTGGGCCTGCTGTAGAGAACGGCTGGCTGGGCGGTGCTCGACACGCGATCCAGCCAGCGCTCTGCAGACGTTCCAATTTCTATGCTAGAATCTCGTTCTTTCGGGGCGTAGCGCAGCCTGGTAGCGCACTTGCATGGGGTGCAAGGGGTCGCGAGTTCGAATCCCGCCGTCCCGACCAGCATTACCAAGGGTCTACAGATTTCGGTCTGTAGGCCCTTGTTTTTTGCGTAACCTCCATCCCATCGTTGCGTCCTTTCGAGAGCCTGTGCATGCGTGAACATGGCCGCCTGTAGGCTGCCTCCACGCGTGCCGCCTGGGAACGTCGCCAACTCGGCGTAGCCATCTGGGCGTCGGTCATCGGCAGGCTGGAAGCCGCCGCTGCGCCTGTCTTCCAGAAATGGGCCGATTCACTTCGAGGATGAATCGCGAGCAATCCAAGACATCTTGCACGTTTAAGCCTCTCGATACTCGTGCTGAGCATGACAGGATGCGCAACCACGCAAACGCGTTGGCTCGCGCCGCAGCCGCTCGAGATTTCACCCTTGCTGACGGAAGCTCGGCAGGGGCCGTTGCGGTGGATCGAGACTGAGGCGGTTATGTGGCAGAAGGTGCGCCGGCAGAGTGATGAGGGCGAAGAAGAGCCGCCCGTAGGCGGCTGGTAGCGCAGATGAGGGAAGGGTTGCCGAGCCTTCCTTCAGTAGCCTTTTGGCTACCGTTACTTTTTCGGCGCTTGATCCCTGGGCTCATGCCCAGTGGGTTCCTGAGGTCCGCCCTTGGGGTTGGACTTCGGTTGCAATTCATCCTTCTTCTGGTTGACGGAAGGGGTATTGAGGGGTCTGATTTGTTCCATGGTGTGCTCCGAGATTTCGGTTGCCATTGCCCAAAATTGGTCGATGACAGGGTTGTTGGGTTAGAAGTTGAGCAGTACCGCTGCGTGGCCGGATTGCAGGTTTAGTATGGCAATCCAGGAAATTTTTCTTTCATCAGCTTGAGAAAATGGGCGCGGTGCTTAATGCGCCGCCTGTTGCGCTCGATCTCGTCGAACGGCGAGGGTGGCGAAGGCGGGCAATCCATGTCTGCTGCCTGCAGTTTCGGTGCGAAAAGGCCATCGGGCGAGAGGTAAAGGATCATGAGGGCTCCAAGTAGCCTGGCCGGGTTTGTTGTGTGCATCTGAGCCAGGATTGCCCATCGCGAAACGTTCCGATTTCGACGAAATCAGTGTGCAAGGGGCCGCATGTACTGAACATGCGATTTTGACGGAGGCGGTGGCGCAACCCGTTGAGTCTGGGATCGGCCTTTTGAATGACTTCTGCCTCGTTTCATTCAGTCTGGGGCACGTAGGAGCGGATAGCCAGCTTTACTTTGTATCTATTGTCGCCGGGTTTGATCAGGGCCGCGAAAGAGGGCCCGACCCCCGATCCCGGCGGCTTGCTGCATTGGAGCGATGCTCAGATCGAACGTGCCATCCGCTACGAGGTGGATAAGGAGGGTCGGGCGCTGGTGCAGGTCATGGCTTTCGATTGGTGCCGAAACATCAATAGTACGGATATGCAAGCCCTCATCGCTTAGCTGCGATCGCTTCCCGCGCAACCCTCACTCGCCCAATGACCTTGCTCATCCGGTATCCAGTACGTCGAATGGCCGTGCTGCGAACGCTGTGCGAAACAGGCCGGGTTCCTGGCTTCGCGTGCCAGAGCAACCGGGATCTGATGCCATGCCGGAAGGCAATGAAGTGTGCGGCGGCGGGGTAGTGCCGGGCGTTGATCGTTTCTTGCTCCGTCCACTGCAGACCCGCGTCAATTCAGGCTGTCACAGATCTGTCATAGGGTTTTCCAGAGGGTTATCCACTGTGGGTGTGGGTAAGTCACGCCTATGTGGTACCGCCTGCGTTGTCGAAAAAGCAACGATTCAGGTTTTCATTGCCTGGCAACTATCGTTACACTCGAAGGCTTGCCTGGCGACAGGCATACACCGTTATTCCCACATTCTCTTACTTGGAAGAAGCATGGCAGCATCGCGAATCGAGCACGATCTCATCGGAGATCTCGCAGTACCTCAGGACGTTCTTTACGGGGTTCACACCGAGCGGGCTCGAAAAAATTTCCAGATTACCGGGACTCCTATTTCCAGTCTGCCCGATCTGGTGATTGCGCTGGCCAGCATCAAAAGCGCAGCCGCTCAGGCCAATGCCGATCTGGGCTTGTTATCGCTGGAAAAACGCGATGCTATCGTGCAGGCCTGCGAGGAAATCCGGGCCGGGCAGTGGCACGATCATTTTGTGGTCGACGTGCTGCAGGGCGGGGCGGGTACGTCCACCAACATGAACGCCAACGAAGTCATCTGCAATCGGGCGCTGGAAATTCTGGGCCATCAGCGTGGCGAATTTCAGTATCTGCACCCGAATGAAGACGTCAATATGGCGCAAAGCACCAATGACGTGTATCCCACGGCGATCCGTCTGGCGCTCTGGTTCGCGATCGGGCGTCTGCAGGGGTCGATGCAGGTGCTGTGCGATTCCTTCGCCCGCAAAGCAACAGAATTCGCCGATGTGCTGAAGATCGGTCGCACGCAATTGCAAGACGCCGTGCCGATGACGCTGGGTCAGGAATTAGGCACTTTTGTCACCATGCTGCAAGGCGACCAGGCCCGCTTGAGCGGATCGGCTGTGCTGATGCAACAGATCAACTTGGGCGGCACCGCGATTGGCACCGGTATCACGACGCATCCGGAATATGCCCGCTTGGCCAGTGCGCATCTGGCACGGATCAGCGGGGTGCCGGTCACCCTGGCAGACGACCTGATTTGCGCCACTCAGGACTGTGGCGATTTCGTGCAGGTGTCCGGGATGCTGAAGCAGATTGCCGTGCGGCTTTCCAAAATCTGCAACGACTTGCGTTTGCTGTCCAGCGGCCCGCGCGCCGGTCTGGGCGAAATCAATCTGCCGGCCGTGCAGGCGGGTTCATCCATCATGCCGGGCAAGGTGAATCCGGTCATCCCCGAAGTCGTCAGCCAGATCGCTTTCGAAGTCTTTGGCACCGATGCCACCGTCACCTTTGCCGCCGAGGCCGGTCAGCTGCAGCTCAATGCCTTCGAGCCGGTGATCGCCTGTGCTTTGCTGCGCAGCTTCAAGCACCTGGGCAATGGCTGCATCACGCTGGCGGAAAATTGTGTGGATGGCATGACGGCCAATCGCGAGCTGCTGGGCCGAAATCTCGAGTGTTCGATTTCTTTGGTGACGGCGCTGAATCCGGTCATTGGCTACAAGATGGCGACGGCGGTGGCCGCCGAAGCCTTTCAGAAAGGGCTGAATGTCCGTGACGTGGTGCTGGCCCGTCAATTGCTTAGCGCCGAGGAACTCGACGATCTGCTGCAGCCCGCCGAACTGCTGCAGCCGCGTGAATATCCCGAAGTCGCTCAGCGCTGAGCTTAAGCGAAATGGGATGCGGAGCTCGTGTTCCGCATCCCTTGACTGTCATTTTTGGCGCCGGTGCGTGAAGGCACCGGCGCCTTGTCAATTTACAGCTATTTACTGCTTGATCGCCTCGATCTGAACCACCATCCGCACCGTATCGGGAATGCCGGGCAGACCGAAATTCATACCCCATTCGCTGCGCTTGATCGTGGCTTCGAAATCCCCGCCGCAGACGTCTTTCTGGATGCGTTTGTTCGTGTAGCAATTGAAGTGATTGGCCGTCAGGACGACTGGTTTTTGCACTCCGAGCAGTGTCAAAGTGCCGGATACGCTGCTGACTTTGTCCCCTTCAAAGGCAAATGCGCTGCTCTGAAAGGTGACTTCCGGAAAGGCGGCGACGTTGAAGAAGTCCTGATTGCGCAGGTGCTCGTCAAAGCCCTTCGATCCGGTATTGATGGAAGCCGGGTCGATCTGAATGGCGGCCTGGCCTTTTTTGGCGACCGGGTCGAATGCCACGGTGCCTGTGATGGTGTCGAAGCGACCGCGGGTGGTGGATGTTCCGTTATGGACGACCTCAAAAGTGACGAAGCTGTGATCAGGTTCGACTTCGTAGGTAGCGCTCTGTGCGTGTACGGGGATTGCGTAGGCGGACAAGCCCAACAGGGTGACGGCTAGCAGTTTCGACATGAGAATCCTTGTAATGGAAAGTCTGTGCAGCTCGCGGGTCTGGAAGCAAGCTGATATCTGCCAGTCTATGGGATTCGCAAATGCCTGGTAATGGGGATCCTGGGGTTCGTCTGATTTACGTCAAATAATGTTATTTAACAAAAGATGCTGTTCATATGAATAAAAATAACTGCATTTTGAATAAAAAAATATTATTATTCCTAGCTGAACCAGAGATGAATATTCTTCCCAGGAGATCCCATGTCTTTCCAAGGCCAATGCCATTGCGGTTCAGTAAGATTTTCCGTCGACGCCCCGTTGCCGGTGCAGGCGATTAGTTGTAATTGTTCTCATTGCCGCGCCAAAGGCTTTCTGCTTGCCTTTTTCCCCGTGCAGAAATTCAGCCTGACGCAGGGCCAGGACGTCTTGCGCACCTATCGGTTCAACACGCACCAGATCGAGCATCAATTCTGTACCGTGTGCGGCACTCAGGCGTTTGCGTTGGGGGCGCTACCCGATGGCACGCCCTCGCGCGCGATCAATCTGCGCTGCGTTCCACAGGCGGATCTGGATGCATTGGAACTGATCCCCTACGATGGGGCCAGCCGCTAGGCGGATGCCCGCCTATAGAACATTCTAGGTGGGCCTTATTTCAGCAGGCGCGCCAGCTCGACGGCGGTGCGGACGTGCATTTTGGCGAGAATATGCGCCCGATGCACCTCGACCGTGCGCATGCTGATGCCCATCAGGTCGGCGATTACCTTGTTCATCTTGCCTTCCAGGATCAGGTCCATGACCTCGCGCTCGCGCGATGATAGCGATGCCAGACGCGCCTGCACCAGCGCCTGATCGCCGGCATCCAGAGAAGCCTGCAAGGCTTCCTGGACGCGGTCCATCAGTTTGTTGTCATTGAACGGCTTTTCAAAAAAATCGAAGGCGCCGCGCTTCAGGCTGTCGACCGCCATCGGCACGTCGCCGTGGCCGGTCAGGAAGATGACCGGCATGCGCTGGGTCAGGCCTCGCGAGGCCAGAGTGTCGAACAGCAGCGCGCCGTTGATATCGGGCATGCGCATGTCCAGCAGCAGGCAGTCGCCCTCGGGGCGGAAAGCGTAATCCGTTCCCAGCGTGTCGAGAAAGGCCTGGGCCCCGTCATAGCCTGTCGCGTCGATATGGCGGGATTGCGCCAGCCAGATCAATGAATCCCGTATGACTTCTTCGTCGTCGACGATGTGTAGCACCTTGCTGTCTCCCTCCTGGACCGCCATCTGCCAGCGGCGTGGCGGTTCTATTTTTTCATGTTTTCGGGGGTGCTGGATGCGGGCAGCGAGAAGCGGAAGATAGTGCCTCCGTCCGGGTGGTCCGCATAGCCCAGCACGCCGCCGTGAAATTCGATGACGGTACGGCAGATCTTCAGGCCCATGCCCATGCCATCGGATTTTGTCGAAAAGAACGGCGAGAACAGCCGCTCTCGGGCATCGGGCGGGATGCCGCAGCCACGATCAGCCACGCTGATGGTAACACTGCCGGGGGCGTTGGAATCCGGTCTGGCTTTGATGAGCAGAATGCGGCGTTCGGGTTCCACATCCCGCATGGCTTCAATGGCATTGCGGGTCAGGTTGAGCAGCACTTGTTCCAGCATCATGGGGTCGGCCAGCACCGCCGGGGTGTCTGCCTGGATATCGGCTTTGATGGCGATGAAATGCTGGCTGGCTTGCAGTTCGGCCAATTGGACGACGTCCGCGATCAGCGCGGGCAGGGCGACGGTTTCCCGGTGCGGTTCGCGCCGTTTGGCGAACGAATGGACGCTGCGGATCACATGCCCGGCGCGCTGGGCCTGGGCATTGGCCTTTTCCAGCGCGTTGCGGATCCGGTCCATACCGGCCTGGTCCTGGTGGGCGGCGGGATCGCTCAGCAGATTCAGCGCGCCGGTGGTATAGCTTGTGATGGCAGCCAAGGGCTGGTTCAGTTCGTGGGCCAAGGTCGAGGCGATTTCCCCCATGGTCACCATTCTGGCGCTGGCTTGCAGTTTTTCCTGCTGGCGTCGATTCAATTCCTCGAAACGCTTGCGGTCGGAAATATCCAGAATCGAACTCATCCAGCCGGTTTGCCGCCCGCTTTCGTCGACCAGGGCGGATTCGTAGACCAGCACGGGAAAGCGTTCACCAGTGTCGCGCAGAAAAATGGTTTCAAACCCGTGGGAACTGATGGTCCCGGCCATGCGCTGCGCAAACCGTTCCTGGTATTCCTCCAGGGCTTCCGGCGCCCAATAAGGCATGGGGGGCGACAGCCCGATCAGCGTCTGGGCAGACATGCCGACCATGCGGCAAAAGGCCGGATTGACGTAGGTGATCTTGCCGCTCAGGTCGTAGACGCGCAGGCCGGTGACGAGCGAGTCTTCCATGGCGGTGCGAAAGGCGATCTGTTCGCGCAAGGCGCGTTCGACCGCCGTGCGACGGTTGACGTCGCGCCATAGGGCGCCCAGGCTCCAGAACAGACCCAAGGTCAGGGCGACCACAGCGACCACCAGCAGATTGGGTAGCAGATTCGGGGCGCCTTTGACGCTGTCGGTGCGCAAGGTGATGTCTGCGTAGGGCAGGTGCAAGTCATGCGCATATGTGTACACACCGCGCCCTGGGCCGCCGGCCCTGCGCTGTCCCAGCGCGTTTTCGTGGCGGTCGGTCAGGCGGATTTCGTTTTTCTGGGCGAACCACCAGGGCACCATCTGTTCCAGGACGCCATTCAGGGAATAGGTGGCGATCACCCAGCCGACGTGGGTGCCATCCTGCTGGATGGGAAAGAGGTAATCCATCAGCGCCGGATGCTGCGCATCGGTCGGCGGGGTGGGCTGAATGTATTCCGGCGCGCTGGTGTCGCGCACGCGCTCCAGTTTCTGACGGAGTCCTGCGGACAGCTGATTCAGGGAAAAACTGTCTTTCTGGTTCGACGCGACGCCGGCGCCATTGGCATCGATCCAGGTGATATTCACCAGTTCCGGGTGGTTGCGCATCAGAAACCGTATCCGGTTGTGCAGCTTTTCGCCGGTCAGGTGACCGGCGGCGATCTCGCCGGCCAGGGCGCGGATGTCGTCTTCGTTGCGTCCGAGCTGGAAGCGGATGGTCTGCTCAACCCACAGGGTGTCGGCGATCAGTTGTTCCTGCCGTTCCGTGGATTCCATCTGCTGCGCCTGATGCGGCAGCCAGATCACGGTCGTCAGAAACAGCAAAGCGCACAGAATCGGCACCAGCCACTGCCAAGTGCGCCGATGGACAAGCGAAGCGTAGGAGGGAAAAGGCTTCATGCCGAAGGGGATGCAAGCCGCAGTCTGCGGGCGGGTACAGGGAGGGGTTGCGCCATAGTGTAGCGTGGGCGGCAGGCGGTGCGTCGGCGCAGGCGGTGATGTCCGATTGTGGATTTCCACAGTTGAAGCGGATCCCTTGCTTGCCGAAAATGGCGACACATTTCACGACCCTGCGGCGAAAGACCCGCGCTACCGCATCCGCCATGAAGCTGTTTGCCATTCTGTTCACCTGCATGATCACGTGCTCCTCGCTCGCGTATGCGCAGCAGGAACCGATCGTCATCCGGTTCAGTCATGTGGTGGCGTCGGATACGCCCAAAGGAAAAGCGGCCACGCGGTTTCAGCAACTGGCTGAAAAGGCCACGCACGGACGCGTCCGTGTGCAGGTCTATCCGAACAGCCAGCTCTACCGGGACCGCGAGGAACTGGAAGCCCTGCAATTGGGCGCGGTGGAAATGATCGCGCCTTCTTTGTCCAAATTCGGCCCGCTTGGCGCGCGCGAATTCGAAGTGTTCGATCTGCCGTTTCTGTTTCCCGACGAAGCCGCATTGCATCGCATCACGAATGGACCGATAGGCGAGGGCATGTTGCAGCGGCTGCGGCTAAAAGGTGTCATCGGCCTGGCTTTCTGGGACAACGGCTTTAAATCTTTTTCCGCCAACCGTCCTTTGCTGGCGCCTTCGGACCTATCGGGCTTGCGCATGCGGATCCAGCCATCCAGGGTGCTGGACGCGCAGATGCGGGCGCTGGGCGCCCAGCCGATGGCGATGCGCTTTGGCGAGGTGTATGCCGCTCTGGAAGCCGGTGTGGTGGATGGTACTGAAAACCCGCACTCCAATTTCTATACGCAAAATCTTCAGGATGTGCAGTCGCATTTGACTGTGTCCAATCATGGCTATTTGGGCTATGCCGTCATCGTCAACCGGAAATTCTGGGAAGGACTGCCTGCCGATGTCCGCCAGGCGCTGGAAGCTGCGATGCGGCAGGCGACGGCTTACGCCAACTCGATTGCGCAGGAAGAAAACGATCAGGCCTTGCAGGCCATTCGCGATTCCGGCAAGACCCAGATCCATGTACCGACCCCGACCGAACGTCAAGCATGGCGAAACGCCCTGGCGTCCGTCAGTGTGGAAATGGAAGACCACATCGGTGCGCAGTTGATCGCCGATATTCGACGGGCGATCAACAACTTCTGATGAATCATTCATATGGCGATCAATGGTGATCAATGCCATGCATAAAGGAGACTTTGACATGAAAATTCGTATCCCTGCCCTCAAGACGCTGGGTATTTGCGTCGCACTGGCGTTTTCCGCATCGGCGATGGCTGCTGATCAGCCCATCGTCGTGAAGTTCAGCCACGTCGTGGCCGACAAGACCCCGAAAGGCCAGGGCGCGTTGAAGTTCAAGGAACTGGCCGAAGCCGCCTTGCCGGGCAAGGTCGAAGTGCAGGTGTTCCCCAATTCGCAGCTCTTTGGCGACGGCAAGGAAATGGAAGCCCTGCTGCTGGGCGACGTGCAGATCAT
>NZ_JBATXG010000023.1:0-54269 GCF_049673105.1 Castellaniella sp. | reverse complement strand
GCTCCAGGAACAGCCGCTGCTGCGGGTCCATCAACTCCGCCTCGCGCGGGCTGATGCCGAATACCGCAAGAACACCTATGATGCAGCGACTGATACCGCCACGGTCTCCGATCGCCGCGCCCAGGCCATTGTGCAGACGGCTTCTTACTACGACAAACTGTTTGGCGACGACCAGTCCTTGCGTGAAAGCCGGATCAGCTTTGCCATGAAGGAAGCCACGCTGCCCACCGCGGAAGCCCGGGCCCGTTTGGCGAATTTCTTTTTCTGGACTTCCTGGGCCGCCGCCACCGAGCGGCCGGGCATGACGGCCACGTATACCAACAACTGGCCGCATGAGCCCCTGATCGACAACGTCCCGACGGCGGAAAACATCATCTGGTCGGTCGTCAGTGTGATCCTTCTGATCGCCGGTATCGGTCTGCTGGTCTGGGCCTGGGCCTTCACGCGCAAGGAAGAAGAAGAGCCCGCCGCTCCGGCGCGCGATCCGATTCTGGGCATGGCGCTGACGTCTTCGCAGCTTGCACTGGGCAAGTACCTGTTCCTGGTGGTTGCGCTGTTCGTCACTCAGATCTTCATCGGCGGCTTTACGGCGCACTACACGGTGGAAGGTCAGACTTTCTATGGCGTCAACGTATCTGAATGGCTGCCGTATTCGCTGGTGCGTACCTGGCACATCCAGGCGGCGCTGTTCTGGATTGCCACGGGTTTTCTGGCCGCCGGCCTGTTCCTGGTCCCGATCCTGAACGGCGGCAAGGATCCGAAATTCCAGAAACTGGGCGTCGACGTCCTGTTCTGGGCGCTGATCCTGGTCGTGGTGGGTTCGTTCACGGGCAACTTTGCAGCCATTGCCCACCTGATGCCCCAAAGCTGGAACTTCTGGCTGGGTCACCAAGGCTATGAATATGTCGAACTGGGCCGCCTGTGGCAAATCGGCAAATTCCTGGGGATCGTGTTCTGGCTGTTCCTGATGCTGCGCGGTATCGTGCCGGCACTGCGTCAAAAAGGCGACAAGAACCTGCTGGCCCTGTTCAGCGCCTCGGTGATCTGCATCGGCTTGTTCTACGGCGCGGGTCTGGCCTACGGTGAAAAGACCCACATCACCATCATGGAATACTGGCGCTGGTGGGTGGTTCACCTGTGGGTCGAAGGCTTCTTCGAAGTGTTCGCCACTGCGGCGCTGGCCTTCATCTTCTGCACCATGGGCCTCGTGTCCAAGAAGGGCGCGACCTCGGCCAGCCTGGCTGCCGCCGTGCTGTTCATGCTGGGTGGCACGCCGGGCACCATGCACCACCTGTACTTCTCGGGTACCACGACGCCTATCATGGCCATCGGCGCTTCTTTCAGCGCCCTGGAAGTCGTGCCCCTGGTCGTGCTGGGTTATGAGGCCTGGGAAAACTGGCGCCTGAAGTCGCGCGCGCCCTGGGTGGAAAATCTGCATTGGCCGCTGAAGTTCTTCGTCGCCGTCGCCTTCTGGAATATGTTCGGCGCGGGGGTGTTTGGCTTCATGGTCAATCCGCCGGTCGCGCTGTACTACATCCAGGGCCTGAACACGACCGCCGTGCACGCGCACGCCGCCCTGTTCGGGGTCTATGGCTTCCTGGCGCTGGGCTTCTCGCTGTTCGTGCTGCGCTACCTGCGGCCGAACATGCAGTTCAACCACAGCCTGATGAACACTTCGTTCTGGTGCATGAACATCGGTCTGGTGATGATGATCGTACTCAGCCTGTTGCCCGTCGGTCTGATGCAGTTCCATGCCAGCATCAGCGTGGGAACTTGGTGGGCTCGCAGCGAAGCCTTCATGCAGCAGGACATCCTGCAGACCTTGCGCTGGATGCGCACCTTCGGTGACGTGGTCTTCATCGTCGGCGGTCTGGGTGTCATGTGGCAGGTCGTCACGGCGCTGTTCGGCTCTAAGTCGGCCTCGACCGCCGGCGCCGATCTGGCGGCACAGCGCACCTGATCGCTTCTGTCTTGCAGTAGGGGCGCCCGACACGGGCCCCCGATCAAACCCGTCTCGAAAGAGACGGGTTTTTTTTGCCGCCGGGCCGCCCCAAGGCAAAAACACCCCCTTGGGGGGCAGCAAGCAGCCGTCAAGCTGCGCGGCGTGGGGGCATTTTTGCGGCGATGGCTTATGCTGTCGCCGTTGTCATATTTACGTAGGAGCCCTTCATGCTGATGGTTTTGTCGCCGGCGAAAAAGCTGGACTATGACTCTCCGGTCCGCACCACGCAGCACACCCTGCCGGTCTTTCCCGCCGATACGCGTGAATTGGTGGGGGTGATGCAGACCCTGTCAGCCGGCGATCTGGCTGATCTGATGAGCCTGTCCGATGCGCTGGCCCGCCTGAATGCCGACCGCTATGCCGCCTGGATCGACGCCCCGGATGTCGGGCATGCCCGGCAGGCTGCGCTGGCGTTCAATGGCGACGTCTACGAAGGCCTGCGGGCGGCGGAACTGTCCGACGCGCGCCTGGACTGGGCGCAACACCATCTGGCGATTCTCAGTGGTCTGTATGGCGTGTTGCGGCCTTTGGATCTGATCCAGCCCCATCGTCTGGAAATGGGGACCCGGCTGACCACGGCGCGGGGACGATCCCTGTACGAGTTCTGGGGCGCCCGGATCGCGCAGGAACTGAATCATCGTCTGGATGCCTTGCCGGGCGAGCGGGTGTTGCTGAACCTGGCATCGCAGGAATATTTCAAGTCCGTGGACCGGAAAGTGCTGCAGGCCAGAGTGGTGGAATGCGTCTTCGAGGACGAGAAAAACGGCGTCTGGAAGGTCATCAGCTTTCATGCGAAGCGGGCGCGGGGTCTGATGGCGCGGTACGTCATCGATCATGGCGTCAATCGGGTAGCCGGACTGCAGAAATTCGCAGTGGGCGGCTATGCGTATGCCGCCGAGGCGTCGGCGGCGGATCGACTGGTGTTCCGGCGGGCGGCCTGACGGCTTTGTCTTCCCGCCGCGCGGCGGCATCAGGGATAACCTAGTCAGGGATAACCTAGGTTGCCTGCATCTGCAGGAGTGTCTACTCTGCCCATAATTATGAATTATTAATTTCCAGAGACGACGCGGGAGACCCCGATGGCGGCGAGAATCATCCAGAAGATTCTTTACCAGGAAGTGGCGGATCGCCTCAGAGGCATGATCCAGGCAGGAGAGCTGCAGGCGGGGGCCTGGATCGACGAGGTTCATCTGACCGCCGTGCTGGGCATTTCCCGCACCCCTTTGCGAGAAGCTCTGAAAGTGCTGGTGGCCGAAGGTCTGCTGCGTCTGGAACCGCGCCGGGGATGCTTCGTCAATGAACTGTCTGCCCGCGATCTGGAGAACATCTTTCCTTTGATGGCGTTGCTGGAAGGGCGTTGCGCCTACGAGGCCGCCAGCAAGGTGACGCAGGCCGATCTGCAGCGGCTCGAACCGCTGCACCGCGACCTGCAGCACTTTGCCGAACAGGGGTCCATCGATGACTATTACGCCGCCAATGCCCGCATTCACGAGGCCATTCAGGCCCTGGCGGATAATGCCTGGCTGTCGGACCTGATCGACAATCTGCGCCAGGTGCTCAGCCTGTCGCGTCATCGCAGCCTCAGTTATCCGGGGCGTGTGCGGGAATCCTGCGCGGAACACCTGGCGATCTTCGCGGCGCTGAAGGCCCGGGACCCCGAGGGCGCGGATGCCGTCACGCGCAAGCATCTCATGCGTCAGCTCGACGCCTTGCGGGCGTTGACCCGGCAGGATCATCCGGTCGCCTCGACCACTGATGCAGTGCCTGATCCCGCTTTGTCAGGAGAATCGGCATGATGCCAGACACCGAGACGCCGTCCCGCGGGGCCGGCTTGCTGGATCGTCTCAGCCGCTGGCTGGATCGGGATCACCTGCCGGACCCGGCGGCCGTGCGCTCGCTCTACGAGGCGGCGCTCACGGACAGCGCGGCGAATCGCCTGGCGCGGCAATGGGCCGACCGTTATTTGGCAGCCGACGCAGAAGAACGCCGCTGCCTGCTGGCCGGCTTGGTGCATGCGGGCATCGGGCTGGAAGCAGAATCCGATCACAGCAGCCGGCTGTTTCGCCGTCTGTATGCCGAAAGCGATCGGCTGGTGTTGATGGTCGAATTGCGGGCGGACATGCTGCGCTGGCGCAATCAGGTGGCGGGCCTGTCGGCCCTGGAACAGGTGCTGGCGGTGCAGTTGTCGAATTGGTTTGACGTGGGCATGCTGGAACTGCGTCACATCAATTGGGATTCGCCGGCTTCTCTGCTGGAAAAGCTGATCCGCTACGAGGCCGTGCATGCCATCCGGTCCTGGGAGGACATGCGCCGCCGCGTGGCCGCCGACCGTCGCTGCTATGCGTTTTTCCATCCACGGATGAATGACGTGCCGCTGATCTTCGTCGAAGTGGCCCTGACCGAAGACATGGCCGCCGACGTGCAGGCGCTGATTGATCCAGGCCGTCCCCTGGCGGATCTGGGCAAGGCCCGTTGGGCGATCTTCTATTCCATTTCCAACACGCAAAGAGGCCTGCGCGGGATCAGTTTCGGCAATTTTCTGCTCAAGCGCGTGATTGAAGAACTCCTGTCGGAATTGCCCAAGCTGAAGTCGTTTGCGACCTTGTCGCCCATGCCGGGGTTTGCCGACTGGCTTGGCAAACGCGGTGGCGACGAGATTCAGGAATATCTCAGCGACAAGGCCGAGCGGCAGGCGGCTGCCCAGGACCCTGGGGCGGGCGCCGCCTGGGTCGATCGCTTGCGCGGCGGCGTTGCCGAACCGGGGCCGGAATCCACGCGCCGCACGGGCCTGCGCTTGGCGGCGCATTACCTGCAGCAGTTACGTGGTGCAGACCCATTGGACCCGGTCGCGCGTTTTCATTTGGGCAACGGCGCGCGGATCGAGCGTGTGAACTGGGCGGCGGACCGTTCAGCCAAGGGTGTCGAACAGTCTTGCGGCCTGATGGTGAACTATTTATACGAGCCCGATCAACTGGATGAAAACCGGGCCCGCCTGGCGGCAGGCAAACCCAGAACGTCACGGAGCGTGCAATGGCTGTAGCGGGGGATGCGCACAGGGCGGGCGGCATCCGGGTGCAGCGCGAGGCCCCTGTCGCCACCGTGTGGCTGGATCATCCTGGGCGGATGAATGCCATCACCTCGTCCATGTGGCGGGAATTGGCGCGGGTGTTCGCGGCGCTGTCGGCGGATGCCGATCTGCGCTGCGTCGTCGTCCGAGGGGCGGGCGGGCACTTTGCCGCCGGCGCCGATATTCGGGAATTTCCTCGCGTGCGCGCCGATCTGGATCAGGTGCAGGCCTATCACCGGCAAATCATCGCCCCGGCCTTGCAGGCGATCTCACAGTGCATCCATCCGGTGCTGGCCGTCATCGAAGGCGTCTGCGTCGGCGGCGGGCTGGAAATCGCCAGCGTGTGCGATCTGCGGGTGGCGACGCGCGACGCGCGATTCGGCGCGCCGATCAACCGTCTGGGGTTTCCGATGGCGCCCGATGAAATGCGGGGGCTGCTGGCGTTGGCGGGGCGGGCCGTCACCCTGGAAATCCTGCTGGAAGGACGGGTGTTCGATGCCCAGGAAGCCTTGTCCAAAGGCCTGCTGACCCGTGTCGTCGAGGTCGCCGATCTGCAGACCGAGCAGGCCGCCACCGTGGCGCGTCTGTGTGCGGGCGCCCCTCTGGCGGCGCGCGGGAACAAACGGATAGCGGCGCGCTTGAGCACCGACAGCCAGCCCCTGACGCCGGCGGAATGGCAGGCGTGTTTCAGCTATGCCTGCGGGCCTGATCATCAAGAAGGGGTGCAGGCCTTTCTGGACGGGCGCCCCCCGGTTTTCAAAGGAGAATGAACTTGGAATCCAATGCCAACCTCTATGTGATCCTGCAGTCGGGCTTTCCGGCGGACCGTCAGGCGGTGGCGCTTGAGACGCCGGAGCGCACCTACAGTTGGCAGGATATCGACGCCTTGAGCGGCCAGATGGCCAACCTGCTGCGCTCGCTGGGGGCGCCCGCCGGTTCCCGGGTGGCGGTCCAGGTGGACAAGTCGCCGGAGGCCCTGATGCTGTATCTGGCGACCTTGCGCGCCGGCCTGGTCTATCTGCCGCTCAATACCGCCTACCACGAGGCCGAAGTCGGCTATTTCCTGGAAGACGCCGAACCGGCGGTCGTCATCTGTTCGGACAGCGCCCGTGACTGGTGTGAACCCCTGGCGCGCAGCAAAGGGGCCGCCCATGTCTTTACCTTGAACGCCGATGGGCAGGGCAGCCTGACGCAGGCCGCCGTCGGCCAGGCTGCCGAATTCGAGACGACGCGCAGCGCGCCCGATGATCTGGCGGCGATCTTGTATACGTCAGGCACCACGGGACGCAGCAAGGGAGCCATGCTCACCCATGCCAATCTGGCGTCCAACGCCCTGACGCTGAAAGCGTACTGGGGCTGGCGGTCCGACGATGTGCTGTTGCACATGCTGCCGATCTTTCACGTGCATGGCCTGTTTGTCGCGTCTCACGGCGCGCTGCTGGCGGGGGCCCGCATGATCTGGTTGCCCAGGCTGGATGTCGATCAGGCCTTGCACTATCTGCCGCGCTGCACCTTGATGATGGGGGTGCCGACGTATTACGTGCGCTTGCTGGCGGATGCCCGCTTCAACCGCGATGTCTGCCGCCACATGCGTCTGTTCATTTCGGGGTCCGCGCCCTTGCTGGTCGATACGTTTTGGGAATTCCAGGTGCGCAGCGGCATGCCCATCCTGGAGCGTTACGGCATGAGCGAGACCGGCATGATCACCTCCAACCCCTACGATCCGGCGCGTGGCGAGCGTTTGCCGGGGACGGTCGGGCCGGCCTTGCCGGGGATCGCCGTGCGAGTGGTCGACGATGACGATCAGCCTCTGGGCGCAGGCGATCCGGGGCATGTCCAGGTGCGCGGTCCCAATGTATTTGCGGGCTATTGGCGCATGCCGGAAAAGACGCGCCAGGAATTTACGTCCGATGGCTGGTTCCGGACGGGCGATATCGGCGTGCTGGGCGGCGAGGGCATTCCCGACGACTATCTGAGCATCGTGGGTCGTAGCAAGGATCTGATCATCTCGGGGGGCTACAACGTCTACCCCAAGGAAATCGAGATGGTCATTGACGCCATGCCGGGCGTCCAGGAGTCCGCCGTGATCGGCGTGCCGCACCCGGATTTTGGCGAAGCCGTCGTGGCGGTCATCGTGCCCAGGGCGGGCACCCAGGTCGATACGCAAGCCATGTTGGCCGATCTGAAAATCGGGCTGGCGAATTTCAAGGTGCCCAAGCACATTCATGTCATCGATGCGCTGCCGCGCAACACGATGGGCAAGGTTCAGAAAAACGTGCTGCGGCAGCAGTACGCGAGCCTGCACTGATAAGGAGGACAAGGGGCTGCGTAGGAAGAAGCAAGCCGGATCCAGACGGGTGCGGTGAGAAGGATCACGACAATCAATAATCAGGAGACAACATGATGAAGCGACACATACTTTGCGCTGCGCTGGGGCTGGTCCTGGCCAGCGGTTCCGGAGCCGTCCTGGCCGACACCACGTTGCGTGCCTCGCACCAGTTCCCCGGAGGCCAAGGCGACCCGCGCGATGAAATGGTGCAGATCATCGCCCGAGAAGTCGAAGCCGCCAATGTGGGGCTCAAGATCCAGGTGTTCCCCGGTTCCTCGCTCTACAAGGCAACCGAGCAGTGGGGCGCGCTGACGCGCGGCCAGCTGGACATGGCCGCCTTTCCGCTGGACTATGCATCGGGCCGCGTACCGCAGTTCTCGGCCACGCTCATGCCGGGGCTGGTGCGCAACTACGATCATGCGCAACGCTTGAATCAGTCCAACTTCATGAAGGACATCAAGGCGCTGGTGGAAAAACAGGGCGCCGTGGTGATTGCCGATGCCTGGCTGGCGGGCGGGTTCGCCTCCAAGAAGAACTGCATCACCAGCCCCGACACGATCAAGGGGCAGGTGATCCGGGCGGCTGGTCCTGCCTTCGAGCAGATGCTGGCGGCGGCGGGCGCGTCGATTTCCTCCATGCCCTCGTCCGAAGTGTATTCAGCCATGCAGACGGGTGTGCTGGATGCCGCCAACACGTCCAACGACAGTTTCGTGTCGTATCGCCTGTATGAACAAGCCAAGTGCCTGACGGCGCCGGGGGAAAACGCTCTGTGGTTCATGTACGAACCCGTGCTGATGTCAAAGAAGGTCTTCGATCAGCTGGAACCCAAGCAGCGCGAGGCCATCCTGGCGGCTGCCAAAAAGGCAGAGGACTATTTCGTTGCGGAATCCCGTAGCGGCGAACAGAAGATGCGTGATGTCTATGCCAAGGCGGGCGTGGAAATCGTGACGATGTCGCCCGAGGACTATAAGGCCTGGATGAGTATCGCCAAGCATTCGTCCTATCGGCAGTTCGCTGAAAAAGTACCGGGCGGCGATGAGCTGCTGAAGAAGGCTTTGGCTGTTCAGTAAAGGGATGGGGCCGGCGTCGGCATGGACTGCGCCGGCCCCGCTTCTGACGCGATGCCGGGAGGCCGCATGAGTCGAATGTTCGTACGGTGGGTAGAGGGCTTGTCGCGCGCTTGCGGTGTAGCGTCCGTGCTGCTGCTCATCTTTGCCATGCTGGTCGTGTGCCAGATGATTTTGATGCGCTACGTCTTTCGGGCTGCCACGATCTGGCAGACCGAAGCGGTTGTGTTTGGGGCCACGGCGGCGATTTTTCTGGGCGCCCCCTATGTGTTGATGACCAAGGGCCACGTCGGTGTGGATTTCATCCACATGCTGGTGAGTCCCCGGACGCGTCGCTGGATGGACAGGCTGGGCGCCTGGCTGGGGCTGCTGTTTTGCGGCGTGATGACCGTGGCGACGGGTTTGCATTTGTTCGAAGCCCTGGAAGGCGGGTGGACGACGCCCAGCGTCGCCGCCGTGCCGCTGTGGATGCCGCTGTCTCCCGTCGTCTTCGGGTTCGGCTTGCTCTGTCTGCAGTATGTCGTAGAAATCATCAAGCTCAAGGGAGAGCCGTCATGACGCCGACGCTGGCAGGAATCAGCATTATCGTGGGCCTGTGTCTGATGCTGGCGACGGGCATGCCGATTGCGTTCGCCCTGGGGCTGGCCGCCGTCGCCAGTCTGTTCCTGGACATGGGGCCGGACGTGATCTACGTCTTGGCGGAAACCATGTTCGCGGGTATCGCCAATCTGGGCTATGTGGCGATTCCCATGTTTGTGCTGATGGGCGCGATCGTGGCGGGGACCCCCGCCGGCGGCGATCTGTACAAGGCGCTGGACCGCTGGCTGCATAAGGTTCCCGGCGGCCTGATCCTGTCCAATATCGGTGCGTGCGCCATCTTTTCCGGTATGACCGGGTCCAGTCCGGCCACCTGCGCCGCCATCGGGAAAATGGGGATTCCCGAAATGCTGGGGCGCGGCTATCCGGCCTCGGTGGCGACCGGCTCGATTGCTGCGGGGGGAACCCTGGGCATTCTGATCCCGCCGTCGGTCACGATGATCGTCTACGGCATTTCGACCCAGACCTCGATCGGGCGACTGTTCCTGGCGGGCGTCATCCCCGGTCTGCTGCTGACGGCCATGTTCATGGCCTGGGCCTTGTTCGATGCGCGCCGCAAGGGCTTTCGCTTCGGCGCGAACGCCGGGGGGTATTCCTGGCGTGACAAGCTGGAAGCCCTGCCACGGGTGCTGCCGCTGCTGCTCATCATCCTGGGCATGCTGTTCGTGCTGTACGGCGGGGTGGCCACACCGTCCGAGGCTGCCGGCGCGGGCGCCTTGCTGACCCTGATCGTAGTGGTCGTGGTGTACCGTCTGTTCAAGATCCGCACCTACACTGGCGTGTTCGGTTCGGCCATGCGTGAAAGCGTCATGATCATGATGATCATGGCCTCGGCGGAGCTGTTCGCCTTTGCGCTGTCGTCCCTGTTCATCACGCAGTCGCTGGCTGCGGCCATCGCGTCGCTGGAAATCAATCGCTGGCTGCTGATGGGGCTGATCAACGTGTTCCTGCTGGTGTCCGGCATGTTCCTGCCGCCGGTCGCCATCATCGTCATGTCGGCGCCGCTGCTGTTGCCCATCATCACCCAGGCGGGGTTCGACCCCTACTGGTTCGCCGTCATCCTGACCATCAATATGGAAATCGGCCTGATCACGCCGCCCGTAGGCCTGAACCTGTTCGTGCTCAATGCCATCGCGCCGGATGTTCCGACGCGGGACATCCTGATGGGGGCGTTGCCCTATGTGCTGGTGATGATGGCGGCGATCGTGCTGCTATGCATCTTCCCGCAGGCGGTGACCTGGCTGCCCGATCTGATCATGGGCGCGCCCATCTGAATCCCCTGTGCCGGCCTGCCGTTCCGGCGGGCCGGGCATGGGGGGGGATTCAAGCTGATCCAGCGCCTGCATATTGTCCTGGATCTGTTGCGATGCCAGGATCATCTGCCGCAACGGATAGGCTAATGCGGCATGATCGCCGTCCGTTTCGATCACCTTGGGCGGGGTCGCCGGTCGGTCGGACAGATAGTCGTCTGTCGCGGCCAGCGCCTGGTGGATGCCCTCGGGTTCCCCGTCCAGCAGGGCCAACTGAGGAATCACCGCAGCGATCTGCGAGGCCAGCGCATGGTGATGGATCATCAGGCGGTTGTAGATCGGCACGTGGCGCTGGCGGCGGGTGGGTTCGTCCATCATGCGGTAGAACGCCGCCGTGAAATTGCTGAAGGCGATGTGTACGTTCTTGCGGCACAGCTTCCACTGGGTTTCGGATTCTTGCGGTTCCGCGCCGGCGGGCTGATCGGCTTGCCGAGCCAGCCGCGTGGCGTGCACGAAATCCAGCCCGCTGCGCAGGAAGGCGAGGTTGCTGGTGCGCAGGGCGCGCGCCAAGGCATCCAGCGTGTTGCGTTCCCAGGAAGGCAGGATATAGCTGCAGCTCAGTGCCAGGACGCAGCCGATCAGCGTATCCGCCAGGCGTTCGCCCACCACCGTGTTGGACCCCGGCACCAGGAAATGAAAGACCAGCAGCACGAACAGCGTGTTGAATATCGCCGACAAGGTGTAGTGCACCTGGATCAGGCTGTAGCCCAGCACGCTGCAGGCGGCCAGGATCAGCAGATACAGGGTGGGGTCCAGGTTCAGATAGAACAGCAGCAGCGCCAGGCCGCAGCCGATCAGCGTGCCCACCAGGCGCCAGCCGTTGCGCTGGCGGGTCAGGGCAAAGCCGGGCTTCATGATGATCAACACGGTCAGGATGATCCAGTAGCTGTGGCCGACCATGCCGGGGTCCAGGGTGCGAACGACCGGTATATAGGCCAGCAGGGCGCCCACCGCCATGGACAACAGGGCGGCGATGGCAACCCTGACCGCGTAGCGAAAGTGGGCGGACTGACCGTGCAGATTGTCGGTCAGCAGCGCCAGACGCCATTTCTGCCGGGTCAGGAAACGATTCAGGGACCGGTTGGCCTTGGACAGGTCAGACTGCTGCGGCAGCGGATTGACCGAATGATCCGCCATGCGGTCGACCTGCCACGTGATATTGCGCACGCGCCGCAGCACCTGCACCAGCAGGGCGTACAGTTCGGGGTTGTTCTGCGGCAGACCTTGTTCGCGCAGCTGATGCAGCTCGAATTCCAGTGCGCGCAGTTCGGCCTTGACGCTGTTGCGCACCCTGGCATGGCGGTTGCGGGCCACGTTCAGGGCCAGGCTGGAGACATTGGCGGACAGCTTGAACATGGCGTCGCGCACGAACAACAGCGCGTCGCTATCGGGCAGCTCCTGGCGCAACGTGGCGTAGTCGGTGTGGGTGGCCACCATGCTGTCGAGCAGTCCGACCATATCCACGAACAGATTCAGCAGCCCCTGGCGCAAGCGGTCCGCCCGCGAAGTCGTGCCGCGCGGCAGTTCGCGCAGGACCATGTCGCGCGCCGCCTGGTGGGCTTCGGTCATGGCCGCCTGGTGCTTGATCAGCTGGCGATAGTTTGCGCTCAGGTCTTCGTGGATGTCGTAGAAGCGGGCGCGCGTGGCGATGTAGTCAGCCGTGGCGAACAGGGCGGCTGACAGAGCCTGCTGTTCTTCCCGGTGCCACAGAATGCGGTGCGCCAGGGCGCTGTAGATCAAATAGAACGCCCCGCCCAGGAACGACGTCAGGGTGTGCTGCAGCACGTCGGCCTGCGTCAACGGTGTGCGCAGGGTCAGCGTCATGATCAGCAGGCAGGCGAATCCCAGCAGCCCGCCCTGTTTGCCATAGACCGTCAGCATGGAAAAGACGAAGCACAGGGCGGGCACGACCAGCCAGATGATCAGTACGTTGTTGGCGGCCAGCCCGGTGATGGCGGTCGTTGCCGACCCCAGGCACAGCGCGGCGAACATGCCGTTCAGACCGTAGCGCCGGGGGCCGCCGGGCTGGTCCAGAATGGCGACGCAGGCTGCGCCCACGGCGGCGACGAAGCCGCCGGCAATCCAGCCGAAAACATTCGACAGCACCAGAGCGGGCAGCAGCACGCCGGTCGCCTGGCGCAGGCCGCCGAAGAAGTGATGACTGTAGAAAAATCGCTGCAGTTGGGGAGAGGAAAATGTCATGCGGAGCCTGAAATCCAGCGCAGGGCAGTGATCGCAGTATAGAAAGTCCTGGGGCTTCGGTGGGGTTTTGCGATACACGGCGTTGTGCGGATGGGAGGTTTCCGGCGCCGTCGCTTGCAGCCTATGTTGCAACGCGGTAAATTAGCCGTTCCGCCACCCCGCATCAGGGCTGGTTGATGTGGCGAACCCCCGGGTCACACACCCGGTTTTTTTCGTCTGCCGTTTTTATGCTCCAGGATGCGCCACAAGCGTGGTCCGGGGCGTCCATTTCCAACACACTGCGCCCGATGGCGCGAGTGTCTTGTGCCAAGGGGCGCAGGCTGGTTCCCCGATGTGTCCGGGCAAAGCGATTCCGTGAATCGTCAAGCGTCGGATCATGTTGCGGATCTCCAGTACTGGTCCTGGCTGTCGATAGGCCGCTTGGTGCATGACGCAGGTTACGAAAGGAATCCATGATGGAACTCAATGGCGCCGACATCGTCGTGCGTTGTCTGATCGAGGAAGGCGTAGACCATGTGTTTGGCTACCCAGGCGGTGCCGTCCTCTACATCTACGACGCGATCTACAAGCAAGACACATTTCAGCACGTCCTCGTGCGACACGAGCAAGCTGCCGTTCACGCAGCGGATGCTTATTCCCGATCCTCGGATAAAACTGGTGTGTGCCTGGTGACCAGCGGTCCGGGCGTGACCAATGCCGTGACCGGCATCGCCACGGCCTACATGGACTCGATCCCCATGGTCATCATCAGCGGTCAGGTGCCTACGCACGCGATTGGCGAGGATGCGTTCCAGGAATGCGACACGGTGGGCATCACACGGCCCTGCGTCAAACACAATTTCCTGGTGCGCGACGTCAAGGATCTGGCCGAAACCATGCGCCGCGCCTTTTATATCGCGCGATCCGGTCGTCCCGGCCCGGTGCTGGTGGACATTCCCAAAGACATTTCGGTGGCGACCTGCAAATACACGCCCAAGCGCGGTCCGACGCAGTTGCGCTCCTACGCGCCGGTCACCAAAGGCCATCAGGGGCAGATCAAGAAGGCCGTGCAGATGCTGCTGGCTGCCGAGCGCCCCATGATCTATGCGGGCGGCGGGGTCGTGCTGGCCGATGCCGCCGACGAATTGCGCAAATTGGTGCGCATGACCGGGGCGCCGTGCACCACCACCCTGATGGGGCTGGGGGCTTTGCCCGGCACGGATGAAAAATTCGTGGGCATGCCCGGCATGCACGGCACCTACGAAGCCAATATGTCCATGCAGAACTGCGACGTGCTGCTGGCCATCGGCGCGCGTTTCGATGACCGCGTGATCGGCAATCCCAAACATTTCGCCCAGGTCGCCCACAAGATCATCCACGTGGACATCGACCCGTCGTCGATTTCCAAGCGGGTGCGGGTGGACGTGCCCATCGTCGGCGACGTGCGCGACGTGCTGCAGGATATGCTGGGTCTGTATGCGCAGTCGCTGGCAGAGCAGGGGGCCAAGGAAGGCCGTCTGGACGCCTGGTGGCAGCAGATCGAAACCTGGCGCGGGCGCAAATGCCTGGATTACGAAAATTCCGACACGTTGATCAAGCCCCAGTACGTGGTGCAGAAACTGTGGGAAGTCACGCGTGGTCAGGCGTTCGTCACATCCGACGTGGGGCAGCACCAGATGTGGGCGGCCCAGTACTATCCCTTCCCGGAACCGCGCCGCTGGATCAATTCCGGCGGCCTGGGCACCATGGGCGTGGGTCTGCCCTACGCCATGGGGGTGCAGATGGCCAATCCGGACCGCGACGTCGCCGTCATCACCGGCGAAGGCTCGATCCAGATGAACATCCAGGAACTGTCCACCTGCAAACAGTATCACCTGACGCCCAAGGTCCTGTGCCTGAACAACCGTTACCTGGGTATGGTGCGCCAATGGCAGCAGATCGAATATGGTTCGCGTTACTCCGAATCCTATGTCGATGCCCTGCCGGATTTCGTCAAGCTGGTTGAAAGCTACGGTCACGTGGGCATGCGCATCGACAAGCCAGCCGACGTCGAACCCGCCCTGCGCGAGGCCTTCACGAAATATAAGGACCGCCTGGTATTCATGGACTTCATTACGGATCAGACCGAGAACGTCTGGCCCATGGTCAAAGCTGGCCGCGGGTTGACGGAAATGTTGCTGGGCGCCGAGGATCTGTGAGGGGATAACCATGAAACACGTGATTTCCGTTTTGCTGGAAAACGAACCCGGCGCGCTGTCCCGCGTGGTCGGCCTGTTTTCGGCGCGCGGCTACAACATCGAAACCCTGACCGTAGCCCCCACCGAAGACTCCACCTTGTCGCGCATGACCATCGTGACGGTCGGCTCCGACGAGATCATCGAGCAGATCACCAAGCACCTGAATCGTCTGGTGGACGTGGTCAAGGTCGTGGACCTGTCCGAAGGCCCGCACGTCGAACGCGAGCTGATGCTCATCAAGGTGCGCGCCGTCGGCAAGGAACGCGACGAAATGAAGCGCATGGCGGAAATTTTCCGCGGGCGCATCATCGATGTGACCGACAAGACCTACACCATCGAGCTGACCGGCGTGCAGGACAAGATCGCCGCTTTCATCGGCGCGCTGGACCGCAGCGCCATCCTGGAAACCGTCCGTACCGGCGTATCCGGGATAGGTCGCGGCGAACGCGTCCTGAAGTTGTAAGTCTCGTGCCCCGCCTCATCCCGGCTGTACCTAACCTCTCATTTCAGAATTAAAGACATTGGAGTTTCAACATGAAAGTTTTCTATGACAAAGACTGCGACCTGTCCCTGATCAAAGGCAAGCAGGTTGCCATCATCGGCTACGGTTCCCAGGGCCACGCCCATGCGCTGAACCTGCACGAATCCGGTGTGAATGTCACTGTCGGCCTGCGCAAAGGCGGCGCGTCCTGGAAAAAGGCTGAAAACGCCGGCTTGGCCGTCAAGGAAGTCGCCGACGCCGTCAAGGGCGCCGACGTGGTCATGATGCTGCTGCCCGATGAAAACATCGCCGCCGTCTACCGCAACGCCGTCGAGGCCAACCTGAAGCCGGGCGCCGCGCTGGCATTCGCCCACGGTTTCAACGTGCATTACGGTCAGGTCGTGCCGCGTGCCGATATCGACGTCATCATGATCGCCCCCAAGGCCCCCGGCCATACCGTGCGCAACACCTATACCCAGGGTGGCGGCGTGCCGCACCTGATCGCCGTGCATCAAGACGTGTCCGGCAAGGCCCGTGACCTGGCTCTGTCCTACGCCATGGGCAATGGCGGCGGTCGTGCCGGCATCATCGAAACCAACTTCCGCGAAGAAACCGAAACCGACTTGTTCGGCGAACAGGCCGTGCTGTGCGGCGGTACCGTCGAGCTGATCAAGGCCGGTTTTGAAACTCTGGTCGAAGCCGGTTACGCGCCGGAAATGGCCTACTTCGAGTGCCTGCACGAACTGAAGCTGATCGTGGATCTGATCTACGAAGGCGGCATCGCCAACATGAACTACTCGATCTCCAACAACGCGGAATACGGCGAATACGTTACCGGCCCGCGCGTGGTGACCGACGACACCCGTGCCGCGATGCGTCGGTGCCTGGCCGACATCCAGTCCGGCGTCTATGCCAAGAACTTCATCCTGGAACACGCCGCCGGCGCGCCGGAACTGACGTCCCGCCGCCGCATCAATGCGGAATCCCAGATCGAGCAGGTCGGCAGCAAGCTGCGCGCCATGATGCCTTGGATCGCGGCAAACAAGCTGGTGGACCAGTCCAAGAACTGATCCTCAGTTCCGGTTCTCAGTACGGCAGAGGCCGCCCCTTCGGGCGGCCTCTGCCGTTTTGCATGCGCGCCACCTTTTTTGGTTTGACCTTACAATCTATGTTGATATTTAAAATAAGAACTATTATCATTCTCGAACTCAAAACAATTTGAATTAATGGTTGAGCATGACACATAGAACACCGATATGCATGGGGATCTGCCTGGCGCTGTTCGTGCAGGCCGGGCTGGCGCAGACGCCGCCCAGGCAACATCCTGCGACCGAGATTCCGGTCCTGAGTCCGCTGCGAGTGGAAGGGCGCAGCGCGCCGGCCCCGCTGCAGGGAGCCGAGCTCATCGATCGGGATGCGCTTGATCAGCGCGGCATCGACAGTTGGGAAGATCTTTCCCGCCGGGGGGATCCTGGGGTCAATTTCAGCCGCGAGTCCAACAGCATCAATGTGCGCGGACAGGATGGCGATCGCGTCGTGACCCGCGTGGACGGTATTCGGGTTCCCTGGCTGACGGATGGCTCCAGGGGGGAAAAGGGGGGCTTGAACACCATTGATTTCAATAGCCTGTCCCGCATTGATCTGGTGCGGGGCACGGCTGGCAGCCGGTCCAGCGCCCTGATTGGGTATCTGAATCTGCGTACGCTGGATCCAGATGATTTGCTGTCCTCCGGGCGGGATTTCGGCGCTCTGCTCAAGGGCAGTGTGGATGGCGCCGACGACAGTCAGGGCGGGGCGCTCGCTTTGGCTGGCCGTCTGGGGCAGGGGGATACCCGGTGGCTGGTGCAGACCGCCTGGCGCCGGGGGCATGAGCTGCAGAATCAGGGCAAGGTGGGTGGATTGGGGGCCGCGCGCGAGCAGCCGGACCCCTTGGCCTACACCCAGCGCAGCGTACAGGCCAAGCTGCAGCATGACCTCACCGCCGAGCACCGCCTGGGCCTGAGCGGTGAACTATTCGAACGCGATAGCGACACGCAACGGCTGTTCGAGCAAGGGGCCGGCACCGCATTCCTGCAGGGCAGCAATCATGGCTTTGAACAGGATTCCCGCAAGCGGGCCGTGTTGTCCTACGGTTTTCATGCACAGGCGCCCAACGCCGCCATCCAGAACGGAGAGATCAAACTGTATTGGCAGCGCAGCCGCCATGAAGGCGGGATGGATGCGGTGCGTCGTCCCGATGCGCGGGGAACGAATCCCTTTGGCGCCATGTTCGGCTATCAGTATCCCTATGGACCCTATGGACGCAGCAATTCGGTCGAGGAGACGAACTACGGCCTGCTCAGCCAGTGGGACGGCACCCTGATTTCCGGGGTAGTGCAGCAGCACTGGTCGGTGGGTGTGGACTGGATCGAAAACCAGAACAGACAGTATTCCGGCGGCTATGACAATTGCCCTGCCGTTTTGCCGCCGGGGTCGCCCATGGGGCCCCGGAGCTGCGAGTTTCTGCACACCAATCAGGCCGATATGCCGGAAGTGAAAGGCCGGCAATGGGCGATCTGGGCGCAGAACGAGATTTCGTGGGCGCAGGGGCGCTATGCCCTGACGCCGTCTTTGCGCTATGACGCCTACCGGCAATCGCCGCAAAGCGGCGGTGATTATGCGAGCAATCCCAACGCGGGCGTGACCCGCCTGGAGGCCAGCAGCGGCCAGCGCGTCTCGCCGTCCCTGATGGCGACCTACCGTCCGCGCGAGGCCTTGTCCTTTTATGCGCGTTACGGCTACGGCTACAAGGCCCCGTCCGCATCCCAGCTCTACCTGAACTATGGCGCGCCGGGTTCGTATCTGCGTGTCGGCAATCCCGATCTGAAACCAGAGATCAGTCATGGCTATGAGCTGGGCGTCGAGGCGGGCGATTCGGCGCGGGGCGGGCGCCTGAGCTTTTTCGACAATCGCTATCGCGACTACATCGACGCGGTGGCGCTGTCCGCCGGCTCCGCCGGATGGAACCCCGCTTGGGACGGAGTCTATCCCCAGGGGGTGACAGGCACGGTCAACCGCGCCAGGGTGCGGATCTACGGCGTGGAGCTGTCGGGGCATTGGGATTTCGATACGCACTGGTTCACGCGCGGCGCGCTGGCCTGGACGCAGGGCCGCGATCTGGATGCCGATCAGTACTTGAATTCCGTCGCGCCGCTCAAGGCCATCGTGGCGCTGGGCTACCGGACGCCGCAATGGGGTGCGGAAGCGGTTTCCACGCTGGCGCGGCGGCGCACGCAGGTGGCCGATCCTCAGGCTGACTTTCAAGCGCCGGGCTACGGCGTCATGGATCTGAACGCCTGGTGGACGCCTGCCGCCGTCAAGGGGCTGCGGGTACAGGCCGGGGTACTCAATCTGTTCGACAAGAAATACTGGAATGCGCTGGATGTGCCGGACGATTACTGGAAATCCAGCGGCGGTCGGTCGACGGCGCGCCCCATCGATTGGTACACCCAGCCGGGCCGCAGCCTGCGGCTATCCGTGTCGTATCAGTATTGAGTGCTGCGCGGACAGCTTTCTTTTTATCATCATAGGAATCTAAGCGATGAATTTCCCCCTTGAATCCCAGGCGCAGGCCTTGCGTGATGCAGTTGAGCAAATCCGGGCTGCCGAACCCAAGGCGCGGATCCGCGCCATCGCAGACCGTCTGGACGTGCCCGAACTGGCCTTGGTGGCCGCCGGTTGCGGCGGCATCCGGGCGCGGCGGCTGAAAGAGCCTGCCCAGGACATCCTGAAAGAGCTGGGTGTTTTGGGCCGTGTGATGGCCCTGACCCGTAATCAGTGGGCGGTGCACGAGCGCCACGGTCGCTACGAGGACGTGCGCGCCGGCAAATCCATGGGTATCGCCCTGGGGCCGGATATCGACTTGCGTCTGTTCTTCAATATCTGGGGCAGCGTCTGGGCCGTGCAAGAAGGCGGGCGCGACAGCCTGCAGTTTTTCGACCGCGCCGGCGGGGCCTTGCACAAAGTCTATGTGACCGAGGAAACGGATCGCGCTGCGTATGAGGCGCTGGTCAACCGGTTCCTGGACCCTGATCCCGCCTGGCCGGAATATGGTGAACTGCCGCCGCCCGAGGCGACCCCCGTCACGGTGGCGCCCGAGGCGCTGCGGGGGGACTGGCTGGCGATGCAGGATACGCATGAATTTCATGGCTTGTTGCGCAAGCACCAGATCGATCGCCTGACCGCCTTGCGCGGTGCGGGCGAGGACCTGGCTCAACGGGTCTCCAACGATCTGGCCGAGCGCGTGATCAATGATGTCGCGGCGCAGGCGATTCCCTTTATGTGCTTTGTCGGCAATCGCGGCATCGTCCAGATTCATTCGGGGCCGATCGCCCGTATCATGCGTGCCGGTCCCTGGCTGAATATTCTGGAACCGCATTTCAATCTGCATCTGGATACGACGGCGATCGCCGAGACCTGGATCGTCAACCGGCCCACGTCCGACGGTTGGGTGACCTCGCTGGAATGTTTCACGACGACGGGCGAGATGGTCGTGCAGTTCTTTGGTGCGCGCAAGCCTGGCGTGCCGGAACTGGCCAGTTGGCGCCGTCTGCTGACGGGGTACTGCGCTCAGCCCCTGGCCGCATGATGGCGCAGCGCCAAACGCCTGCCGGCGTGGCGGCAGACCCGCAGCGCCGACGCTGGCTGGGCCTGGGCCTGGGGGTGGCGGCGTTGGCGGCGTCGCCCTGGTTCGCACGGGCGCAGACGCCGGTGCCGCAGCGCGTCGTGACGCTGGGCGGCAGTATCACCGAAATCGCTTATGCCTTGGGTCAGGGGACGCGCTTGGTGGCGGTGGACAGTTCCAGTCTGTATCCGCCCGAGGCCGACGGTTTGCCCCGGATCGGTTATTACCGGGCGGCGCCACTGGAAGGCATTCTTTCTCTCGGGCCGGATCTGGTGCTGGCATCCGAGCAGGCCGGGCCGGCGGATGTGTTGCAGCGTTTGCAGGCTTTGGGTGTGCGGCTGGAGCGTGTCTCTGACGCGCCAGAGCTTGGCTCTCTGTTTCGGCGCATCGAGCAGGTGGCGCAGGCGCTGGGTGCGCAGCAGCAGGGTCTGGCGCTGGCGCAGCGCGTGCGCGCCGAACTGGATCGGGCGCAGGCGCAGCCGGCGCCGGCGCTGCGCGCCATGGTGCTGGTCAACCGCACCGGCGCCTTGATGGCGGCGGGGGAGGCGACTGCCGCCGGCGCCACGCTTGCTCTGGCGGGTTTGCGCAATGTCATGAGCGGTCAGCGCGGTTACAAGCCTGTGTCGCCAGAAGGCATGGCGGCGCTGCAACCAGAGTTGATCGTCGTGACCAGCGCCTCGGCTGAGGCGTCGGGCGGGATAGGGGCGATCAGGCGCCGGGCAGGTGTTGCACTGACGCCGGCTGCGCGCTCGGATCGCATCGTCGCGGTGGACGATCTGTTGATATTGGGTTTGGGGCCGCGGGTGGCCGAAGCCGTCGCGATCCTGAAACAGGCTGCCGGCTGAATGCGGGAACACACCATGTCGACCGTGTCCTATCCCGTGTCGCCGCCCGTCTGTCTGCTGGCTCTGGGGGGCTGCCTGGCGCTGGCGCTGCTGGCGGCTAGCGCCAGCGGCCCCGTCCCGATTCCCTGGGACAGGCTGCCGCAGCTGTTGTGGGGCGCGTTGATGCCGGGCGACACCCTGCTGCGCCAGGTGTTGATCGACATACGTCTGCCGCGGGCCTTGTTCAGCGCGGCGGTCGGGGCCGCGCTGGCCTTGGCCGGCGCCGTCATTCAGGCCTTGTTCCGCAACCCCCTGGCCGAGCCTGGCCTGGTGGGTATTTCCTCGGGGGCGGCGCTGGGGGCTGTGCTGGCGATCGTGCTGGCGGCGGGGGGCGCGTGGTTGATCATGGCGGCAGCTTTTCTGGGCAGCCTGGCCGCCACGTTTCTGGCGTATGCCATTGGCAGGCGTCAGCCCGGCGTCGCCGGCATTCTGCTGGCGGGCATCGCCATCAATACGGCGTGCGGCAGCCTGATCGGCCTGCTGACGTATGCGGCCAACGATGCGCAATTGCGGGATTTGACGTTCTGGAGCATGGGCAGTTTGTCCGGTGCGGATTGGACGGTGCTGGCGTGGGCGGGGCCCTGGACGCTTGGCCTGCTGGTGTATCTGTGCCGTCAGTGGCGTGTGCTCAATGCCCTGCTGTTGGGCGAGCGGGAAGCAGCGCACCTGGGGTTCGAGTTGGTGTCTGTGCGTCGTCGCCTGATTGTCGCGGTGTCCTTGCTGGTGGGGCCATTGGTTGCCGTGAGCGGCGGTATCGGCTTTGTGGGGCTGGTCGTGCCGCATGTCGTGCGCATGGCGCTGGGGGCGCATCACCGCTTTCTGCTGCCGGCCTGTGTCCTGGGCGGCGCGCTGGTGCTGGTGTTGGCAGACTGGTTGTCGCGAGTGCTGTTGAGTCCTGCGGAATTGCCGATTGGTCTGGTCACCAGTTTGGTGGGCGGGCCGTTTTTCTTCTGGCTGCTGTTGCGTGGCGGGCAGGATAGATAAGAGGAAAGATTGGATGGATCGTGCCGTGCTTGCCTCAACGAGCGATATGCTGGCTGCGTCTGCGGCATCCGCCCATCGTGGCGCCCGCCCCGTGCTGGCGCAGGCTTCCCTGGGTGTGCTGCCTGGCGAGGTATTGAGCGTGCTGGGCGCCAATGGGGCGGGTAAATCCACCTTGCTGGCGCTGCTGAGCGGAGAGCTGAAGTCTGACGCCGGTTCCGCCGATATCTGCTTGAACGGCCGGGCTTTGTCGCATCTGCGCGCCGCCCAGCTGGCCCGGGCACGGGCGGTATTGCCGCAGCAGTCCGAACTGGCCTTCGATCTGGATGTGCAGCAGGTCGTTGCGATGGGCGCCTATCCCTTTCCCGAGGTGGATCCGCAGCTCGTCGAGCATCGGGTGGCCGAGGCCCTGGCCTGTGCGGATGTGGCGCATTTGGCCGGTCGGCGCTACCCTGAGCTATCGGGTGGCGAACGGCAGCGCGTGCATTTTGCGCGCGTCGTTCTGCAGATCCTGTGCGCGGGGCAGGATGGCGCGTCGGGCAGCTACCTGCTGCTGGACGAGCCGACCGCCAGCCTGGACCCCTTGCATCAGCATGGTTTGCTGCGCCAGGTCCGGCAGTTGGCGCGACGCTGGGGGCTGGGGGTGCTGCTGATTTTGCATGACGTCAATCTGGCGGCGTTGTGGAGCGATCGCATCGCCTTGCTGGCTCAGGGCAGGGTGTTGGCCTGCGGCGCGCCGGCGCAAGTGCTGACGGTCGAGGGGGTGCGGCAGGTCTATGGGATGGAGGTGTCCATAGGGGAACATCCTCTGCATCCCGGCATTCCCTTGGTGATATTTGGTTGACTGGTCGTCGCTTTGCCGAAAAGCGCGGCCATTTGGGTTATTCTTCCGCCTATTATGAAAATCCCTGCTTATCCTCACCCTGTGATCGCCCGCGAGGGCTGGGGCATCCTGATCGGCGCACTGATCGCGGCACTGCTGGTCAGCGCCTGGTCGCTGTGGGTCTCCATTCCGTTCTGGATCTTTGCGCTGTTCGCGCTGCAGTTCTTTCGCGACCCCGCGCGTGAAGCGCCCGATGGCGACGGCCTGGTGCTGTGTCCGGCAGACGGGCGCATCGTCTGCGTCGAGGATGCCGCCGATCCCTATGCCGGCGGTCGCCCCTCGGTGAAGATCAGTGTCTTCATGAATGTCTTCAACGTGCATTCGAATCGCGCACCGGTCGATGGCACGATTCAATCCATCGAATATTTTCCGGGCAAATTTTTCAATGCCGCGCTGGATAAGGCATCGCTGGAAAACGAACGCAATGCCATGGTGCTGCACACGCCGGGCGGACAGACCGTCACGGCGGTGCAGGTGGCGGGGCTGGTCGCCAAACGTATTCTGTGCCATGCCAAGGCAGGTCAGACGGTGTATGCGGGGCAGCGCTACGGCTTCATCCGCTTCGGATCCCGGGTAGACGTATACTTGCCCCCAGGGACGCGACCGCGTGTTGCCATCGGCGACAAGGTCAAGGCCACCAGCACCGTGCTGGCTGAACTGCCCGTCCCGGTCCGAGATGACGACTCTGCAGCCTGAACCCTCTATGCCTGACGAACGACAGCGCCGCCGCAGCATTTACCTGCTGCCTAACGCCTTTACCACCGCCAACCTGTTTTCCGGCTTTTATGCCGTGGTGCAGGCCATGAACCAGAATTTCGAGGTCGCCGCGATCGCGATCTTTCTGGCCATGGTGTTCGACAGCATGGATGGGCGGGTGGCCCGCCTGACCAATACCCAGTCGGCCTTCGGAGAGCAGTACGATTCCCTGGCCGACATGATTTCGTTTGGCATGGCGCCTGCGCTGGTGATGTATGAATGGTCGTTGCAGGGCCTGGGGCGCTGGGGCTGGCTGGCGGCTTTCATCTATGTGGTGGGCGCAGCCCTGCGCCTGGCGCGCTTCAATGCCAATATCGGCACGGTCGACAAACAATATTTCCAGGGCTTGCCCAGCCCGGCGGCAGCGGCGCTGGTGGCCGGTTTCGTCTGGCTGTCCGTCGATAACAAATTGTCGCTGTCCGATGGCCTGATTCCCTGGTTCGCCTTTGCCGTGACGGTGTATGCGGGCATCGCCATGGTGTCCAATGCGCCGTTTTTCAGCGGCAAATCTTTCGCCCTGGGGCGCAGTGTGCCGTTTTGGGTGATGTTGCTGGTGGTGGCGGGTTTCGTGTTCGTGTCCAGCGATCCCCCGGTGGTGCTGTTCGCACTGTTCGTGCTCTACAGCCTGTCTGGCTGGCTGATCTGGCTGTGGCGGATCCGCCGCGCCCGGCGTCTGGGCCAGCGCATGCGGGATTCAAATCCGCTATAATTTCGTCCGCGCCACGATTTTGCGTGGCGCTTTTCCATTTCACGGCAGCGCGCCTCGGTGCTGCCGCCTGTTACAGAGGTTCATAAAAACATGTCCGTTGCTGATATCGTCAAATCCGACATCGTCGCGCAATTCCAGCGCGCTTCCGGTGATACCGGTTCTCCTGAAGTCCAGGTCGCTTTGCTGACCGCCCGCATCAATGAACTGACCGGCCACTTCAAAGCCCACACGAAAGACCACCATTCCCGCCGCGGCCTGCTGCGCATGGTCAGCCGTCGTCGTAAGTTGCTGGACTACCTGAAAGGCCGTAACCCGGATTCCTATCGCGCCCTGATTGAAAAACTCGGTCTGCGCAAGTAATGCCCGGGGGCTTTGTTCCCCTTACGCAAGCCGTGCACGCTGCCGCCATGTCCGCAGTGTGCGCGGCTTTTTGTCATGGGTCGTCGATATAGTTTCCGCTCGTGGCGGAGTGCAGGCGCGTGTCTGCGGACGGCCTTTTTAATAGGATAAGAAAATGTTCAACAAAGTGAGCAAGTCATTCCAGTACGGTCAGCATACCGTCGTCCTGGAAACCGGTGAAATCGCCCGCCAGGCAGGCGGCGCCGTGCTGGTGTCGGTGGATGATACGGTCGTGCTGGCTACCGTCGTGGCCGCCCGCAAGCCCAAGCCTGGCCAGGATTTCTTTCCCCTGACCGTCGATTACGTCGAAAAGACCTATGCCGCCGGTAAGATCCCGGGCGGTTTCTTCAAGCGCGAAGGCAAGCCCTCTGAAAAAGAAACGCTGACCTCGCGCCTGATCGATCGCCCGTTGCGTCCGCTGTTCCCGGAAGGCTTCTACAACGACGTTCAGGTCATCATCCATACGCTGTCGGTGAATCCCGAAGTCGACCCCGACATCCCGGCGCTGATCGGCGCATCGGCTGCACTGGCGATTTCCGGCATCCCCTTCAATGGCCCGGTGGGCGCCGCTCGCGTTGGCTACATCGATGGCCAGTACGTGCTGAATCCCGATACCACGCAACTGCATGAGCAATCCCAGCTGGATCTGGTGGTGGCCGGTACCGAAACCGCTGTGCTGATGGTCGAATCCGAAGCCAAGCAATTGTCCGAAGAAATCATGCTGGGCGGCGTGGTGTTCGGTCACGAACAGATGCAGGCTTGCATCAACGCCATCCACGAACTGGTGGCCGAAGCCGGCAAGCCCGAATGGGACTGGCAGCCCGCCCCCCGCAACGACATGCTGGCCACCGCCGTGCGCAGCGCCGCGTTCGATGCCCTGAAGGCCGCCTACCAGGAACGTGACAAACAAGAACGCACGACACAGCTGCGTCAGGTGTACGCCGACGTCAAGGCCAAGCTGGCCGAACACGCGACGGCCCGCGGCGATGCCGCGCCGGACAGCGTCGAAGTCGAAAACATGCTGTTCGCTCTGGAATCGGAAATCGTCCGCGGCCAGATCCTGAACGGCGAACCGCGCATCGACGGGCGTGACACGCGCACCGTGCGTCCCATCAGCATCCGCCTGGGCGTGCTGCCCCGCGCCCACGGCTCGGCCCTGTTCACCCGGGGTGAAACCCAGGCGCTGGTGGTCACGACCCTGGGCACCAAACAAGACGAACAGATCATCGATTCGATCATGGGCGAATACCGTGACCGTTTCATGCTGCACTACAACATGCCCCCGTTCGCCACCGGCGAAACCGGTCGCTTCGGTGTGCCCAAGCGCCGTGAGATCGGCCACGGTCGTCTGGCCAAGCGCGCCTTGCTGCCCCTGCTGCCCAGCGCGGAAGACTTCCAGTACACGCTGCGCCTGGTGTCGGAAATCACCGAATCCAATGGTTCTTCGTCCATGGCTTCGGTTTGCGGCGGCAGCCTGTCCATGATGGACGCCGGCGTGCCGGTCAAGGATCACGTGGCCGGTGTCGCGATGGGTCTGATCAAGGAAGGCGGCAAATTCGCCGTCCTGACCGATATCCTGGGTGACGAAGATCACCTGGGCGATATGGATTTCAAGGTCACGGGTACCGTGACCGGCGTGACGGCTCTGCAGATGGACATCAAGATCCAGGGCATCACCAAGGAAATCATGCAGGTCGCGCTGGATCAGGCGCGCGAAGGCCGTCTGCACATCCTGGAAAAGATGCGCGCCGCCATCGATGGTTCGCGCACCGAACTGTCCGACTTCGCCCCGCGCATGCTGCGCATCAAGATCAACCCGGAAAAAATCCGTGACGTGATCGGCAAGGGTGGCGCCACCATCCGCGCTCTGACCGAGGAAACCGGCTGCCAGATCGACATCAGCGACGATGGCAACATCACCATCGCCAGCGCCGACCTGGACCGCGCCCACGAAGCCGAGCGCCGCATCAAGGAACTGACCGCCGACGTCGAAATCGGCCAGGAATATCAGGGTACGGTGCAGCGTCTGCTGGACTTCGGCGCCATCGTTCAGGTGCTGCCGGGTCGCGACGGCCTGCTGCACATCTCCGAGATCGCCAACTACCGCATCGCCGACATCAACGACGTGCTGAAGGTGGGTCAATCGGTGCGCGTCAAGATCCTGGAAGCCGACGACCGTGGTCGTCTGCGTCTGTCGGTCAAGGCTATTGGCGGGATCGAAGCTCAGGGCGGCCCGGCTGCTCCGGCGACGACCGAGTAATCGTCTGCCGGTCCGGGCGGCAGCGCTGCTCGGACACCGCTCGCTAAAAGGGCGCCCTGCTACGGCAGGGCGCCCTTTTTCAATGGTTGCAGGGCGATCCCCCGTTTATGACAGCGTCAGCACGATTTTCCCGATCTGCTCGCCCGCGTCCATCATGGCATGCGCCCGCGATGCCTCGGCCAGCGGGAAGGTGGCATGGACGATGGGACGGATCGTGCCGGCTTCCAGCAGCGGCCAGACCCGGTCACGCAGCGCTTGCGCGATGGCGGCCTTGAACGCCACCGGGCGGGAGCGCAGGGTGGAGCCCGTGATGGTCAGGCGTCGCGCCATGATCTGCCAGCAGTTGACCGTGCCGTGGGCGCCGCCCAATTGGGCGATCATCACCAGCCGGCCCTCGTCGGCCAGCGCCTTGAGATTACGCGGCAGGTAATCGCCCGCCACCATATCCAGAATCACGTCCACCCCGCGATTGTCCGTCAGGGCGTGAATGGCCTCGACAAAGTCCTGGGTGCGGTAGTTGATGCCGCGGGTGCAGCCCAGGGCCTCGATGGCCTGCACCCGTTCGGTGCTGCCCGCCGTGGCATAGACCGTGTGTCCGAAGGCATGTGCCAGCGCGATGGCCGTGGTGCCGATGCCGCTGGCTCCGCCGTGCACCAGCAAGGTTTCACCGGGCGACAGCCGGCCTCGGTCAAAGACGTTGCTCCAGACCGTGAAATAGGTTTCCGGCAGGGCGGCTGCCTCGATCATGGACAGGCCTTTGGGTACCGGCAGACACAGGGCGGCTGGCGCTACGCAGTACTGGGCATAGCCGCCGCCTGTCAGCAGCGCGCAGACCGAGTCGCCGATGTTCAGCCCGGCGGATTGCGGATCGCCGCCGACGATCCGCCCGGCGACTTCCAGGCCCGGCAAGTCCGACGCGCCAGCGGGCGGCGGATAGCTGCCCTGGCGCTGGAATACGTCGGGTCGGTTGATGCCGGCGGCGCCGACTTCGATCAGGACCTCGCCAGGGCCGGGGACGGGGGTCGGTCGATCCACGAGTTCCAGGACTTCCGGGCCGCCGGGTCTCGTGATTTCAATGGCTTTCATGAGGCCTCCGCTGAATGATCATCCTGAATTATGCGCTACACTTGCGATCTTCATCCCGGAAGCGTGCCAGAGTGGTTGAATGGACCGGTCTTGAAAACCGGCGATGGGGCAACCCATCCGTGAGTTCGAATCTCACCGCTTCCGCCAGTTTGACTGGCTCCCATGGCGGAATTGGTAGACGCAAGGGACTTAAAATCCCTCGCTTTCGGGCGTGCCGGTTCGACCCCGGCTGGGAGCACCATTATTCAGGCAGACATGGCGCAACGGGCGTCTTTGGTGTCTGTCTGTTCGCCAGAAAACGGGCAAACACGCTACAATCAAGAGTTCCCTGATTCAAAAACCTCGTCAAGGCATACGCATGAATCACGCTCGTACGCGCCTAGTCATGGGCAACTGGAAGATGCACGGCAGTCTGGCTGACAATGCCGCCTTGCTGGGCGGCCTGGTGGCCGGCGCCCAGCGGGCTGGTTCTGCCCAGCTGGCGGTCTGCGTGCCTTTCCCGTACCTGGCCCAGGCGCGTCAGGCCTTGTCGGGGTCGACGGTCAGCTGGGGCGCCCAGGATATCAGCGTGCATGATCGTGGCGCCTATACGGGCGAAGTGTCCGCCGCCATGTTGGCGGATTTCGAGGTCAGCTGGGTCTTGTGCGGGCATTCCGAACGGCGTGCCATGCATGGAGAATCCAGCGCGCTGGTAGCGGCCAAGGCCGCCGCCGCCCTGGGGGCCGGATTGACGCCCGTCGTGTGTGTGGGCGAAACCCTGTCTGATCGCGATGCCGGCGATGCCGAATGCGTGATCGGCGACCAACTGGAACCGGTGCTGGCTTTGGGGGCGGAATCCCTGTCCCGTCTGGTGATCGCCTATGAACCCGTCTGGGCCATCGGCACAGGCCGCACCGCCACGCCGGAACAAGCCCAGGCCGTGCATGCTTTCATCCGCGCGGCGCTGACCAGGCATGGCGCTGCCCAGACACGGATCCTGTACGGCGGTAGCGTCAAGGCCGCCAATGCGTCCGATTTGTTTGCCCAACCCGACATCGATGGCGCCCTGGTGGGTGGAGCATCGCTTGTCGCCGAAGAATTTTTGAATATCGCGGCTGCGGCCGCTTAAAGACTCCCGGAGTCCGCTTATCATGCAATGGTTTTCTTCCGCCCTGATGACGCTGCAGGTCATCTCTTCCCTGTTGATCATCGTGCTGGTGCTGTTGCAGCAGGGCAAGGGCGCCGATATGGGCGCCGCCTTCGGCAGCGGCTCAGCCGGCAGCGTATTCGGCTCGGCTGGGGCCGCCAACTTCCTGTCGCGGGCGACCAAATGGGCGGCTGTCGTGTTTTTCGTCACGACCATCGGCTTGGCCTGGGTGGCCCATCACCCGGCGGGCTCGCCCATCGAAACAGGCATCATGCAAGGCTTCACTTCTTCCGAAAAGGCGCCTGCTCCTGCCACGGGTTCCGCCGTCCCTGATGTGGGCGCTGCTGCCCCCGCCGCTGCAGACCAGGCAGGTACGGTCGTGCCGGCTGCCCCGGCTGCCAATTCAGACGCTTCGGTGCCTGTGGTGCCCGCTGCGCCGAGCAGCAAGTAGACAGCCTTCATGCTAGAATTTGCGTCTTTCCCGAAAGGGGAAGACCAAGCCGTCGTGGTGGAATTGGTAGACACGCTATCTTGAGGGGGTAGTGGCGAAAGCTGTACGAGTTCGAGTCTCGTCGACGGCACCATCGAATAGTCCGGGAATATCCGGAGAAGCCCAAAAAAACCCGTAAGAATCAATATCTTACGGGTTTTTGTTTATATGGTGTCCACCACCAGGACAGGCCAGGAAAATCCAGCGTAATCCACGCATTTTAGACACCCTGGATGGGAATCCCCCGTTAAAGCGGTGAGGTCAGAAGTAGAATTTTTCCATTGAGGAGTTCTACAGCATGAAGAGGTCACGATTCACAGACAGCCAGATCCTGGATGCGATCAAACGGATGGAAGCCGGCGTCACGGTGCCCGAGATGTGCCGTGAATTGGGCATCAGTTCAGCGACGTTCAACAAGTGGCGGGCCAAGTACGGCGGCATGGATGTGCCGATGATGTCTCGGATGAAGGAGTTGGAGGCCGAGAGCGCCCTCATAGGAAATGATTGAGAAATCTTCGGTAGTTACACCTTCTTGATGTGCTTAATTCTTGTGCTTTTGTTTTTTGGGGGTACAATTAATTATGCGCACCGTTGTTGAAACCCCTACTTTTCGGAAGCAGGCTGGCGATGTGTGGAGCGAAGATGAACGCTACGCTTTCATCGACTGGATCGCCGAGCATCCGGATTCGGGTGATGTGATCCCTGGTGCTGATGGTGCGCGCAAGGTGCGTTGGTCGCGCCCCGGCATGGGTAAGCGCGGCGGTGCGCGGGTGATCTACTTTCATCTGGTGGATGATGAAATCGTGCTGTTGGTCATGGTCTATGCCAAAGCTGAGCGCACCAATGTGAAAGCCAGGGACATCAAGCGGAGTTGACCATGAAGACCCTCAAAAAACTGGATGTGGACAAGGTGACGGCTGCCATCGAGGCCGATGCGGGTCAGGCGCTGCCTGGGCTGCGTGATGCGCTGGCCGAAGCCAAGGCGGGCCAGTTCGCCCAGACACATACGCCGGAGCAAATCGCCAAGCGTCGTGGGCGACCCGTGGGCAGCACTCAGGCAGTGACGAAAGAAGCGGTGAAGCTACGGCTGGACGCCGATGTGTTGGCGGCGTTACGCGCCAGCGGGGATGGTTGGCAGACTCGCATCAACGATACGTTGCGTGCATCATTGGCGCTGAGTGGCAAGGTCAAGGCGCATCCAGCCGGCTGATGTCGTCCAGAGCAGTTCAGGGAAACCCGCAAATCCACTAGGTTTGCGGGTTTTTTCGTCTCTACCCCATTCACGGAGGATGGGCTTTGCTCTCGCACTGGCGAATCAGCGCCAGGTGGTGGCTCCTGACTTTCAGCCATCCTCCTACCACACGTCCCGATTCCCATTGAGAACAATTCATGCGGATTTGCAGGCGCTTGATGCCCGTCAAGCAGCATGGCATTTTCCCTGGCGATGCGCCGCCTGCAGATTGACAGGGGGATGGCCCTCTGAGGAGAATTGAACCTCCGTTGAAATTCAATATTTCGATACATCTGCATGAATCTGTGCGCATCGAACCCCCTGACTGGCGAGCAAGCGTCAGGCGGCCCTGTCGCTGGGCTGGCTGACGCAGTGCGTTCGATGCGGGATCCTGCCGGGCGCAACGAGGGGCTGGCATGAGCCTGCTGCGCTGGCGTCGCTACGCCGCCTGGGTGGCGCTATTCGCCATGTGTCTCGTGGCGCTTGCGCCATCGGTGTCCAAGTGGCTGGCTGCGGAACAGGGCCTGGTATGGGTGGATGTCTGCGGTCCCTCGGGGCCAGAGCAGGTCGCCTTGTCCCTGGTGCCGGATGACGGTGAGCCTCACTCCCCGGCGCTTGAGGACCCCTATTGCGGGTACTGCGTCCTCGTTCATCATCTACCTTTTGTGCCGCCTGCTGGCGCAGCCTTTGAGCGGCCTGCTGCAGCGCCCCTTGTCGTTCGCTACCGTCATCTGGCCCAGGCGCCGGTGACGCGTCTGGCCCGCCGCGCCCATCCTCCGCGCGCGCCCCCCCTCCCTGCCTGATTGCATCGGCAGTACTGGTCCTGGCGCGCATCTGCGTCGCCACGGCATCCCTTCGTATTCAGCTGAAGCGGCTTGTTTTCCGCCGCGGCGGCTTACTGTTTATCTCGATATCATGAATCACAATTTTCATCGCGCCTTTCCGCGCTCGACGCTGGCGCTCGCCCTGATCGTGGCCTTGCCCGCCTGGGCGGAATCCCAGGACGCCTCGTCCTCTTTCGTGTCGACGCTGGATCCGGTCGTGATCACCGGTGTGGCGCCGTCGTCCCCGCTGACCATCGAATCGAATCCCAAGGTTCCGCGGCAGCCGCTGCCTGCCAGCGACGGGACGGACTATCTGAAGACGATCCCTGGCTTCTCGGCCATCCGCAATGGCGGGACCAATGGCGATCCCGTGCTGCGCGGTATGTTTGGCTCTCGTCTGAATCTGCTGACCAACGGCACATCGATGCCGGGCGCCTGCCCGTCGCGCATGGATGCGCCCAGTTCCTATATTTCGCCGGAAAATTTCGACAAACTGACGGTCATCAAAGGGCCGCAGACGGTGCTCTGGGGGCCGGGCGCGTCTGCCGGAACCGTCCGTTTCGATCGGGATGCGCCCGGCTTCACGGAATTTGGCATTCGCTTTGACGGCAGCCTGACCGCAGGCTCATTTGACCGCAATGATCAGACGGCCGACCTGACTGTGGGGAATGAAAAATTCTATGCGCGGGTGGCGGCCAATCATTCGCATTCCGGCGATTACGAGGATGGCGATGGTCAGAAGATCCCTTCTCGTTGGGATAAGTGGAATACGGATCTGACGCTGGGCTTGACGCCGGATGCCAACACTCTGATTGAATTGACGGCGGGCACGGGAGACGGCGAGGCCCGTTACGCGGGACGTGGCATGGATGGATCGCAGTTCAAGCGTGAAAGCCTGGGCTTGCGCGTCGAAAAACGCCACTTGAGCGACGTGCTGAAGAAGCTCGAGGCGCAGGTCTATTACAACTACGCCGATCACGTCATGGACAATTATTCCTTGCGCACGCCGCCGCCTGGGGCGATGGCGATGGCGTCCAATGTGGATCGCGCCACCTGGGGCGGGCGCGCGGCGGGCACACTGGATCTGGGGCAGGTCGAGGTGATAACCGGCCTCGACTGGCAGGAAAGCCGGCATCGTTTCCGCAGCGGCAACCAAATGACGCCCTACGACACCAAGCCGTGGATCGAGGATGCCCGTTTCACCAATACCGGCGTGTTTGCCGAAGCGACCTGGCATGTCACGGATTTGGACCGGGTCGTGGGCGGCGCGCGTGTGGACTGGGCCTCGGTCAAGGATGTTCGGCAGCGGGCGGGCAAGGGGATGATGTACCCCATGTCGCCGCCCAACCCCACCGCCGGGAAACGCCGCAATGACACCCTGCCCAGCGGGTTCTTGCGCTACGAGCGGGATCTGCAGGCCGTCCCGGCGACGCTGTATGCCGGGATCGGACATGTGCAGCGTTTCCCGGACTACTGGGAATTGTTCTCTCCCAATAAGGGGCCGGCGGGTTCTGTCAACGCATTCCAGGGAGTGCAGCCCGAGAAGACGACGCAGCTGGATCTGGGGGCACAGTACAAGACCGAGAGTCTGGAGGCGTGGGTCTCCGTGTATGCCGGGCATGTGCGGGACTTCATTTTGTTCGAGTACGCGGGCGCGACCTCGACGGCTCGCAATATCGATGCGTCGATTGCGGGGGGCGAGCTGGGTGTGTCGTATGCGCTGACGCCGCGCTGGAAGCTGGGCTCGACCTTGGCCTATGCCTGGGCCAAGAACCGCACGGACGGCGGCCCTTTGCCGCAGATACCGCCGCTGGAAGGCCGCTTGAGCCTATCGTATGAGAACGGCCCCTGGTCGGCTGGCGCTTTGTGGCGCTTGGTGGCGTCGCAAGACCGGATTGCTTTGAGCAAGGGTAATGTCGTCGGCAAGGACTTCGGCGCCAGCGCCGGCTTCGGCACTCTGGCGCTGAACGGATCGTATGCCTTGAACAAGACGGTCAAGCTGACGGTGGGTGTGGATAACCTGCTCGACAAGACCTACACCGAGCATTTGAATCTGGCCGGCAATGCCGGCTTCGGCTTTGCATCCAATACGCAGGTGAACGAGCCTGGTCGCATCGTCTGGGCCAGACTGGGGGTGAAGTTCTAATTGCTGAGCTGAAGGAGGTTGGCGTACCGGCGGAGGCCGCCGGTACCTTGCTGCAGGCGGATCGTTGACGCCCGGACAACCCTGTGTCAGGGGCTGGTTAAACGACTATGGACGGTATAACCGTTCAGGCCTCAATGGGCTGTGTGAAATAGGTATCGGCTTAGGTACCGGTTTAGGTATCATGAATGCCTGCCTTCCGATTTAGAGCGGGAACCCATCATGCAGAAACATCAACCGAAACACCCGGGTCAGCCTATTTCACCGGACGCCCCCCAACTGCGCCGGGACGAGGCGAAGACCGTGCAAGAGCGGGAAGATGCGCTGGACGAGGCGTTGGACGGTACTTTTCCGGCCAGCGATCCGGTGTCGACGACGCCCCAGCCGCCGGCCAGGTCGAAGAAGTCCTGACCGTCCCTGAACCAGCCTGCTATGACGCTTGATCTGTTTGGTGCGTCCGATACAGGCACGTATGACCGCATGGGGTCCGCTGCCGGCATCCTGCGCGGCTTCGCCCTGCCGGATGTAGATGCTTTGCTGCCGGCCTTGGCGGATATCCAGGCCGCGTCGCCGTTTCGCCATATGATCACGCCGGGGGGATTCACCATGTCGGTGGCCCTGAGCAACTGCGAGACGCTGGGCTGGACCAGCGACCGATTCGGATACCGTTACAGCCGGGTTGACCCTTCGCACGGGCGCCCCTGGCCCGCCATGCCGGCGGTCTTCCTTCGCCTGGCGCAACGCGCGGCTGCGGCTGCCGGCTTTGATGGCTTCGCACCGGACGCTTGTCTGATCAATCGCTATGTGCCGGGGTCGCGTCTGTCTTTGCATCAGGATAAAAACGAAGTGGATTCCAGCGCGCCCATCGTGTCGGTGTCGCTGGGCATGGCGGCGGTATTCGTCTTTGGCGGCCATGCGCGCACGGACAAGTGTTTCAGGACAAGCTTGCTGCATGGCGATGTCGCGGTCTGGGGCGGGGAAGACCGGATGCGCTATCACGGTGTGCTGCCGATGGTGGACGCGCCGCATCCGCTGCTGGGCAGCCAGCGCATCAATCTGACGTTTCGCAAGGCGGCCTGATCGGCGCTGCGGGATTGCCGCCGCGCCGCCTGCTTATTGAATGGGCGTGCCTTTCAGAATGTCCGCGATGGCGGGCAGATGCTCCAAAGCGGCTGCAGGCAGCTTGGCATCCGTCTGTGCATAGGGCCGGACGGATGCATCTGCGGTGCCGACGATGATGCGGCCCACCATGCCCGCGTGTTCGTGCGGGATGCAGAAATAATCGTAGACGCCGGGGACGTCAAACGTGATGGCGAATGACTTCCCAGGCATGATGTAGTCGGAATTCCAGCTGGAAGCCGCATCCGGAATGCGCCGGGGTTTGCCGTTCTCGGGGTGGTAGGCCGTCGTGGTATGCACATTGCCGGTGTCGCGGTTGACCCAGCGTACGGTTTGTCCCGCTCGAATCAGCAGGCCGCGCGGGCGAAACCAGACGTCGGATCCACTGGGCGTGCCTGACATGGCGATCTCGACCTCGCCGCCCGCCGCTGCCGCAGGGGGCGGCAATGCAGCGGTGAGCAAAAGGCCGCCCCCGGCGGACAATATCAGACGCCGGCGGGGGTCAAAGGCAAAGGCCCTCATTTCGCCACGCGGCTTTCCTGGCTGGCCGGGACGTTCCACAGCACGATGTGGATGTGCGGCTCCGCCACGCCGGGGTGGCCAGCGTTGTACATGATGTCCACGTGATCGACCGTGCCGGCCGGCGCCTTCAGGTCATGCAGGTTCATGTCCGCCTTCATGGCCGACAGGGGGATCATATAGGTCGTGCTGACCAGCTTGCCATCGTGATCGTAGCCCAGGAAGGGGCCGGCGGGCAGGGTAGCCGGGTCGACAAAGAGTTGACCCAGGCCGGGGATGAAATCAGGCAATTTGACCAGAGAGCTGACCGCCTTGTAAGGGGCGGCAGGCGGGGCGGTGGTGACGGTGGCTTGCGCCGCCATGACGGGGGAAGCGCCCAGGGACAGAGCCAGGGCGGCGGCGGCAGCGGTTGCGGTCAGTAATGTGCGGATCATCTTGTTCTCCAGAAAGGGGCAGCGTATTGCTGCTCTCACGGCATTCGATGCGAGTGCCTGGTTTTTCGTTTCATCCGGTGTCGTGTCCCGCGTTGACGGCTCGTCTGTGTCGGGGATGAACGGATTGCAAACACCCTTTGCCGCGGGGGGTTTCCGATAGAGCTGCGTGCTAAGGTGACAGGAAGCTAGAGTCTGGACAGGAGGGCGTCATGTCGGATACTGCAACTCAGGGCCGGTCTCAAACCGGTCGCTATCTGGTTCTTTTTCATCAGGATCGCCAGGAGGCTGGTGTCCGGCATCTGGCTGAGTTGGCCCAGCTCAGTATCCAAAGGCGGTCCGACGCGCAGCCCGCCACGCTGGATGAGTCGTGCGCCCTGGTGTTTGATCGCATCGGCGCCGCGTTCGTGCGTTGTTCGGATCCCGCCCGTCTGCGCCTTCTCGAGGCTGCGGCGGACGGCGACACCATTTTGGCCATCGAGCCGGAACGTACGGTCCGTGCCATTGGTGCGGACCGGACGAGTCCAGCAGATCGTGCCGCAGCACCTGCATCGGACGAGGCGGCGTCGTGGGGCGTGCGCGCGGTGGGCGCCGATGCGTCCGCGTTGACGGGGCGGGACATCCGTATCGCCATCCTGGATACCGGGCTGGATCTGACGCATCCAGACTTTGCCGATCGCCGGATCGAAAGCCGTTCCTTTGTGGCGGGCCAGTCCGTGCAGGACGGCAATGGTCATGGAACGCACTGCGCGGGCATTGCTGCAGGCCCCCCGATCCCTGCCGGGCGCCCCCGCTATGGCGTCGCGGGCGAGGCCCGGCTGTATATCGGCAAGGTCCTGGGAGATGAGGGCAGCGGTGGCGATGGGGGGATTCTGGAAGGGATAGACTGGGCCGTGGGACACGGATGTCACATTGTGTCCCTGTCGCTGGGCAGTCCGGTCACCCCCGGAGAAAGCTATTCCCAGGTCTTCGAGGAAGTGGCGCGGCGAGCCTTGGCCGCCGGCACCCTGATCGTGGCGGCAGCGGGCAATGAAAGCCAGAGACCGGAGCGGATTGCGCCGGTCGGGCATCCGGCCAATTGTCCTTCGATCATGGCGGTGGCCGCCGTGAGCCGCGACCTGAGCGTCGCGCCTTTTTCCTGCGGCGGCTTGCAGGGTTCCGGCGGGGAGGTCAACCTGGCAGCCCCCGGGGTCGATGTTCTATCGTCCTGGCCGACGCCCGATCTCTACCGGGAACTCAGCGGGACCAGCATGGCCACGCCCTTTGTGGCGGGTGTCGCCGCCTTGCATGCGCAGCAGGATCCCCAGGCGCGCGCCGCGCGTCTGGCGGAACGACTGCTGGACAGCGCTCAGGAACTACGTGATGCGTACAGGGATGTCGGCACCGGCCTGGTCCAGGCGCCGGATGCAGCTCAGGCGGAGCGTTGACATCATGGGACTGATCAATCTGACCTTGTTGGTGCGCGAAGATTGGCGCGACCGCTACCCTGTCGTCCTGGAACGCTGCCGGCAGGCCGGCCTGAACGTGGAGCGCGAGCTGACGACAGTGGGCGCGATTGCCGGCAACATAGAAGAAGACCGGCTGTCGGCGCTGAAGGACATCGAGGGCGTGTCAGCCATCGAGCCGGAACGCCTGAGCCGAGGGCTGGAATAGACGCCTACATCCGCGACGGCAGCCAGGTGGCCAGCCCCGGAAAGAACCACAGCACGACCAGCAGGGACATCATCAGGATGAAGTAGGGGGCGCAGACCTTGGCGATGTAGGTGATTTCCTTGCGTGTCATGCTTTGCAGCACGAACAGATTGAATCCTACCGGCGGCGTGATCTGGGCGGTTTCCACGGTGATCACCAGAAAGATCCCGAACCACAGCGGGTCGATGCCTGCCGCCTGGATGATGGGCAACACGACGCCCATCGTCAGGACGATGGTGGAAATGCCGTCCAGAAAGCAGCCCAGAATGATGTAGAACAGACCCAGGGCGATGATCAGCATGGCGGGTGACAACTGCAGGCTGCCGACGAACTCGGCCAGTTGGCGCGGCAGCCCGATATAACCCATGGACAGCGTCATGAAGGCCGCGCCCGCCAGGATCAGGGCGATCATGCAGTACAGACGCGTGGCGCCCAGCAGGGAATCCCGGAAGGACTGCCAGGTCAGGGATTTTTGCCAGGCCGATAGCAGAAACGCGCCCAGCACCCCGATCGCCGCGGATTCCGTGGCCGTGGCCACGCCGGTGTAGATGCTGGCGATGACGCCCAGGATCAACAATACGACGGGGATCAGCTGGCGGGATTCGCGTAGCTTATCCCGCAGTTTCATGTGCCCGGATGCCTCGTCGGGCACCTGGGACGGATGCAGCAGCGCCCAGCCCATCAGCCAGCCGCTAAAGAGCGCCGCCAGCAGCAGCCCCGGCAGGACACCGGCGATAAAGAGTTTGGCGATCGAGGTTTCCGCCGCGACACCGTAGACGATCAGGATGATGGACGGCGGGATCAACAGACCCAGCGTGGCGGGTCCGCCCAGCGAGCCGATGATCTGCGCATCGGGATAGCCGCGTTTGCGCAATTCCGGCAGGTTCATTTTGCCCACGGTCACGCAGGTGGCCGCTGAGGAGCCGCAGACCGAGGCGAAGATCGTGCAGCCCAGCACATTGGTGTGCAGCAGGCGTCCCGGCAGGCGGTTCACCCAGGGCGCCAGGCCGCGGAACAGGTTTTCCGACAGATTGGTGCGGTACAGGATTTCACCCATCCAGATGAAGAGCGGCAGCGCGGTCAGTGTCCAGCTGCTGGAACTGCCCCAGATCGTGAGGGCCATGGCGTCGCCTGCCGGGCGCGCGGAAAAGAATTCCATGCCGAACAGGGCCACCCCGGCCAGGGTCAGGCCGACCCAGACGCCGCCGCCCAGCAGGGCGAACAGGACGACGATCAAGGCGAGGCTGGCGGTGATCTCATTCATGGTGCAGATCCTCGGTGGATTCATGAATGCGCAGGCCGCGCCATTCCAGATAGAGCTCGTCCAGGAAGGCGATGAAGAACACCAGGGTGCCCACGGCCATGAGGATCTGAGGGATCCACATCGGGGTGGCGTCGATGCCGGTGGACATATCCTGGAAGGACCAGGATTGCCAGACCAGCCGGACCGAATAAAAGGCCAGAAAACCGGCCAGCAGGGTGGCGATCATCAGGGCGGCCAGTTCCAGCCCGCGGCGTTTGGCCCCCCGCAGCATGCCCAGCACCAGCGTGACGCGGATGTGTTCGCCTTTTTTCAAGGTGCTGGCCAGGGCCAGGAAACCGGCCCCGGCCATGGCGTACCCCGCATAGGAATCGACGCCGCCGACCGGAAAACCGATCAGGCGGCCCAGGATGGTGAAGGTGACGGCGACAAGGACCAGAATCATGCATAGCCCTGCCAGCCAGGCGCTGACATCATAGAGACCATCGAGCCATTTGCGCATCGCGTGTCCTCGTCGTGTCCGGCCTTACTTGCTGGCGCGGTAGGCGTCCAGAATCTGCTTGCCGTCGTCGCCTGCCTTGGCCGTCCATTCCTGGATGACCGTGTCGCCGACCTTGGCCAGCCCTGCGCGCAGTTCGGCGGACGGTTCGACGATCTGCATGCCGCCGGCCTTCAGTTTCGCGATGGAGTCGGTGTCTACCTGGCGAGACGTTTTCCAGCCGCGTTCTTCCGCCTGAGCGGCGGCCTTCAACACGGCGTCCTGTTGGGCCTTGGGCAGTGCGTCAAACGCCTTTTTGTTGACGACCACGGCGTTTTTCGGAATCCAGGCCTGGACGTTGGTGAAGTACTTCATGTTTTCGTAGAGCTTGTTGTCGGCGCCGGTGGCGCTGGACGTGATCAGGCCCTCGATGACGCCGGTGGCCAGCGCCTGGGTCAGTTCGGCTTCCTGGATGGTGACGGGCTGCGCGCCGACCAGTTCGCCGATTCGGGCGGTGGTCGGGCTGTAGACCCGCCATTTCATGCCTTTCAGGTCTTCCACGGACTGGATGGGTTTATTGCTGTAGATGCTTTGCGGCGGCCATGCCACGGCATACAGCAGTTTGATGCCTTGTTGGTCGAGCTTTTTTTCCAGGGCGGGGCGTTGCGCCTGGTAGAGCTTCCAGGCTTCGTCGTAGTTGCTGGCCAGGAAGGGCAGGCCGTCCAGCCCGAAGGGCTGCCACTCGTTCTGGAAGCTGACCATGAAGAATTCACCGGCCTGGGCTTGCCCGCCCTGCACGGCGCGCTTGATTTCGGGCATCTTGAATAGCGATGCGCCGGAATGCAGCGTGATCTTGAGGTCGCCGTTCGTGGCGGCTGAGACGTCCTTGGTGAACTGTTCCAGATTCTGGGAATGGAAATTGAAGGCGGGGTAGGCTGACGCCAGATCCCATTGTGTGGCGGCGTGGGCATTGAACGCCAGGCCCAGGCCGGCAGCCAGGGTAGCGGTGAAGAAAGTGCGACGTTTCATCAGGCAGTCTCCGGAAGGATCGTGATCGGGAGGCAAGGCCATGAAGACTGGCGGCGACCAGCAGGCCGGGCCTGGTCCAGGCGATGACCAGGAGAAACAGTAGCGCAGCCAGACGCTGGAAACCATCAGGGTTTTCAACAATAAGAATGATTTTGTAGGTGATGTAGCCTTTATTTGTTCAATGATCTGGCATTGATTGTTCCATCATAAAGCGATGCGGCACTAGTCGATGCGCTGGGCATACACCGACAGCACCATGCGTTCGGACTGAATCAAGTAATGTTCCAGGGTTTTCGCAGCGGTGGCCGTGTCGCCGGATTCAAACAGATTCAACAGATGGATGTTCTGGTCCACGAAAGGCGCATGCAGATATTCCGGGTCGTCCAGCAGGCCGAAGGCCAGACGCAGTTCGGCGGCGATGTCGGCGAACATCGCCGACAAGCGGGCGCTGTCGGCCAGGGCGACAATGCCGGCATGAAAAGCCATATTGGCCGATCCCACGCCCTGCCAGTCGCCGGTTTCGCGCATCTGCCGGGCGGCGTCGGTGGCCTGGCTCAGGCGCTTGTGGGCCGGGTGGCGCGGCCACGCCTGGGCCAGGGCCTGGCATTCGATCAGGCGGCGTACTCGGTAGATGTCGATGATGTCGGCGATGCTGGGCACCACGACCGACACGCCGCGATTGGGCTCGTGGTGCAGCAGGCCTTCTTTGACCAGGATGCGGAAGGCCTCGCGCAGGGTATTGCGCGAGACGTCCAGCTGTTCGCTCAGGCTGGCCTCGGACAGGCGCTGTCCCGCGTGCAATTGGCCTTGAATCAGTTGTTGGCGCAGGTTTTCGGCGACGCTATCGGCCAGGCTCAGAGAGGGGGCAGTGCTGGGATAATGCCGGGATTGCATGAGAGCCTCGGGTGTGTGGGTGGCCGGTTGATCGGCGAATTGTTTTTTAATAGGGCGGATTGCTCAACAATCCATCGCATTGTTTGGGATGATAAGGAAACATCATGGACTTGAACAGTGATCTGGGGGAAAGCTTTGGCGCCTGGCATATGGGCGACGACGCCAGCATGCTGGAGATCGTCACCAGCGCCAACGTGGCATGCGGCTTTCATGCCGGGGATCCCGCCGGTATCCTGGACACCTTGCGGGCAGCTGCCGCCAGGGGGGTGGCGGTGGGCGCGCACGTCGGCTATCCGGATCTGGTCGGCTTTGGTCGGCGCAATATGGATCCGACCAGCCGCGAACTGGTGGCCGATGTGGTCTATCAGATCGGCGCTTTGCAGGGCCTGGCGGCGGCGGCGGGCACCCGTGTGCGCTACGTCAAGCCGCATGGGGCCCTGTACAACACCATCGCCCATGATGCGCGCCAGGCCGCCGATGTGATCACGGCCATCCAAAGCCTGGATCGGGATCTGGTCCTGATGGGGCTGGCCGGATCGGCCCTGCTGGACTGGGCGCGGGAACGCGGCATGCGGGTCGTGGCGGAAGCCTTTGCCGACCGTGCCTACACGGCTGACGGTGCCTTGGTGTCGCGCCGTGAACCCGGCGCCGTGCTGCACGATCCGGATCAGGTCGCCGACCGCATGCTGGACCTGGTGCTCACGGGCGAGCTGACGGCGATTGACGGATCACGGGTGCGCCTGCAGGCGGATTCCATTTGCGTGCATGGCGACAGTCCAGGGGCCGTGGCCATGGCCCGCACCGTGCGGGCGCGGCTCGAAGCCGCCGGCATCGCCCTGACGCCCTTTGTGGATGCGCGGGCGACATGAGCGCGCCGGGCCGCCCCAAGCGCGAATTCCCCCCTGGGGGGATGGCGCGTAGCGCCAAGGGGGCGACATGAGCGCGCAGGGCCGCCCCAAGCGCGAATTTGGGTTGCGGTGTCTGCCGGCGGGCGATAGCGCCGTGCTGGCGGAGCTGGGTTCGCTGGATGAGACCCTGGCCTTGTTCCAGGCCCTGGTGGGGGCCTGGCCTGCCGGCGTAGAGGATGTGATTCCCGCCGCTCGCACACTGCTGGTGTTATTCAGCCCGACCGTCTTGAGCGCGCGGGATGTGACGGCCTGGCTGCAGCGGGTGGCTGCAACGCAGACGCAGGCCGGTCCCTCGGGGCCGCGCGGGGGGGCTGGCCAAACCGCCGCCGTTCGACGTGTGGAAATCCCCGTGCGTTATGCGGGCGAGGACCTGGAGGCGGTCGCCAGCCTGATCCGTATGACGCGCGCCGAGTTGATCGAACGCCATACAGGCAGCGACTATCTGGCTGCGTTCGCCGGTTTCGCGCCGGGTTTCGTGTACCTGGCCGGTGGCGACCCCTGTTTTCACGGCGTCCCGCGACATGCCATGCCGCGGGTGAGGGTGCCTGGGGGATCCGTGGCGGTGGCAGGTGATTTCAGTGCCGTCTATCCCTCCGACAGTCCGGGCGGCTGGCAGCTGCTGGGCGAGACGCCTTGGCGCATGTGGGACATGGAACGGGCAGAGCCCGCCCTGGTGCAACCGGGTTTCCGGGTCCGTTTCCGCGATCTGGACGCCCCTGGGGTCACGGTGAGTTTGCCTGCGGCCAAGACAAATCCCCCGGCACCGCCTGTTGCGGACGTCGCCGCGTCAGTCGCGGCAGCGGCCTGCGAGGTGCTGGATGCGGGCTTGCAGACGCTGATTCAGGACGCAGGCCGGCCTGGTCTGACCCGATTGGGGGTTTCCCGGTCCGGTGCGCTGGATCGGCAGTCCATGCATCGCGCCAATCAGTTGGTGGGCAATCCGTCTGATTCGCCGGTGTTGGAGCATGCCTTGGGCGGTTTGCGGCTGCTGTGCCGCGGGCGGGCGGTGATGGCGGTGACCGGCGCGACGGCGCCCGTGGTCGTGACGTCGGCTTCGGGCATCCGTCTGCCTGCGGCGGCTGGCCATCCCATCGTGTTGAACGAGGGCGATGAATTGCGGATCGGTCGCGTTCGCGCCGGTGTGCGCTGCTATGTAGCGGTGCAGGGCGCTTGGGCGGTGCCAGCCGTCCTGGGTAGCTGCGCTACCGATGTCCTGGCCGGTATGGGTCCCGCGCCGCTGAAGCGGGGTGATCGGGTGTTGATCGGTCCACCGATGGCGCCGGGCGCTGATTCAGCCGCGCCGGCATTCGGCGCAACTGAGGTGTCCCGCGCGGAAGACCGCGTGACTTTCGATGTGGTGCTGGGGCCGAGGGATGATTGGTTCGATGCCGACACTGTGCACCGACTGGTGTCGCAGGATTGGGTCGTGACGCCGCAGTCCAATCGGGTGGGCATGCGCTTGGCGGGGGACAAACCGCTGGTGCGCGCTCGCCAGGGGGAACTGCCCAGCGAGGGGACCGTCGCGGGGGCGCTGCAAGTGCCGCCCAGCGGGCAGCCCGTTCTGTTCCTGGCCGATCATCCGCTGACCGGCGGGTATCCGGTCATTGCCGTGGTGCTGAGTACGCAACTGGACCGACTGGCGCAGATGCCGGTCGGGGCGCGCTTGCGCTTTCGTCCCGTGACGGATCCATTGCCCTCGCCGGCGTCCGGGACAGAGTTGCAGCGGCCTTGCTTGAGTCGATCGGACTAGGATGCTGCTGCGGGGATCCCGGCCCGGGAGGCGCTATTGCGGCGCCATTCGATCACGCCGATGGTGAAGCCGCTGGCGCAGACGATGGCGATGCCCAGCCAGGACATGAGGTCGGGGAATTGCCCCCAGATCAGCCAGCCCAGCGCGGCGCCGCTGATAATCTGGAAATAGACGAAAGGCGCCAGCAGCGAGGCCGGCGCCGTGCGGTACGCATGGATCTGCAGGAAATGCCCCAGGCATCCCCAGAACCCCGTGCCCAGCAGCACCAGCCCTTCGAACGCCGACAGCCGGCCAGGCAGCGCGAGCAGGTCTTGCCAGTAAAAAGGCAGCAGCAGCGTCATGATGATGGTTCCCACGGCCCCGCTCCAGATCAGCGTCGTGTACGGATCGTCGACCGCCACGCGGCGCGATGAGATGAATTGGGAAGCCAGCGCGCAGGCCGTCAGCAGACCGAATAGCGTACCCGTAGGATCCAGCCCCGAACCTGGCCGCACCACCACCAGCACCCCCAGCAGTCCTACCCCCGCCGCGACCCAACGCGACAGAAAGGGCGGTTCTTTGAGCACCCAGGGCGCCGCCGCCAGCACGATCAGGGGCGCCAGGAAGTTGATCGCGGTGGCCTGACCCAGGGGCAGATAATGCAAGGCGGTGAAAAACAGCATGGTGGCCGCCAGCATGGACACACCGCGTGCCATTTGGGCGCGTGGTCGGCTGCTGCGCAGGGCCTTCCATCCCCGGACCGGGATGATCGTGATCATCGTCAGCACCAGATGCACCCCATAGCGCACCAGACACACGGCGAACAGCGTGACGCCGACGTCGGCGCCCATCAGGTATTTTCCGCTGGCGTCCAGCCCGGACAGCGCCCACAGAGATGTGACCAGCAACAGGACGCCGGCCAGAACCTGGCGGGTGGTGAGGCTGGCGGGGGGTAAGGACACGGATCCGTCTCCGAGGGCGCGGGAACTACACTATAGCTGTGTAGTCCAGACAAAGAAAAACCGCCTAGGTTGTTGGCCCCTAGGCGGTTTCTGACCTGTTTAAGCAACAGGGTAATTCTTGGCGCGGCTGGCAGGATTCGAACCCACGACCCCTTGGTTCGTAGCCAAGTACTCTATCCAACTGAGCTACAGCCGCTAAAGAGGCGTAAATATAACATGTTTTTTTGAAACCGTCATATCACGCGGTGCTTCCAGTTACCCCAGGCGGATCAGCGTCCCCGAATCGGGGGGCAGCAGCCATGCCTGTACTGGAAAGCGCGAAATAGTAGCACGAATCGAGGACTCCGACATCAGAGAGAAGGCAGTGGACAAGGCATCGGCGGTGGTGGCGTCGGCGGCGCGCACGCTGGCGCTGCGCCAGCGCGGCGTTGCGCTGCCCGTATGGGGGTCGAACAAGTGCGTCAATGCGCCGGATGCGTCCAGCGGCGTGCCATAGCCGCCGGAGGTCGCCAGGGCCTGGTCATGCAGGTCGATGGTGTCCAGCCAGCGGGCGCCGTCTTCCGGGTCTGCCAGACCGGCGCGCCAGGGGCGGCTGGCGTCGGGGCGCCCCAGACTGCGGGCTTCGCCCAGGTCGATCATGGCATGCTCCAGGCCGTTGGCGCGCAGCAGTTCGGTTACGCGGTCGGTGATGTAGCCTTGAGCAATCCCGTTCAGGGTGATTTCCATGCCGGGTCGATCCAGTTCGATGAGATCCGATTCGATCCGGATAGCCCGGTAATCCACATGATTCAGAATGGGCCGCAGCCTGTCTGGATCGGGCGTGGCTGAACGGGAATCGGGCTGGCGCTGGGCATACCAGTGCCATAGCGCCTGCACGGTCGGGTCGAAATAGCCTCCTGTCAGCTCGGCAAAGGCGCAGGCTTCGGAGAGCAGGCGGCACAGATCGGCGGGCGGCGCCGCCAGTCTGCCCTCGCGGTTCAGACGCACCAGGGCGCTGTCCTCGCGATACAGGCTGAAGATCTTTTCCAGTCGGTGGATTTCACCGACGGCCAGGCGGATCAGCCTTTGTGCGTGAACCGGGTCGGGATGCAATAGCTGCATCTGAGCGTCCGCGCCCAGCGCGATGCCGCGCCAGACGGCGGGCGGTGGCAGATCCGTGGGGTGTGTCATGGCGGCGCGCAGCGGCGAGGAACCCAGCAGGGTTGCACTGGCGGCGACGATGCCTAGAAAACGGCGGCGTGTGGTGGATGTCATGAGCGTGTTCCGATCATGAGGGACGTCGATGCGTCTGCATCGACGGAGGGAAGGGGTTCCAGATATCGCAGGACGTAGTCCTCGGGCATTTCCTGAAAGCCGACGATACGACCGCCGTACTGTTCCCGATAGGCCTGGGCGTCTTCGATGTGGGCGAAGGGCAGGGCGTCGGGCGCCCCCATGCCGCCGACAGCGCGGCTCTCGATCAGGAAATGGGCGCTGCGTGCGTCGATCCAGGCATCTGTCGGGGGATTGCCCTGTTTGTCCGCCTGGCCCATGTCCTGGACGTAGATGGCGACGATGGTCTTGGGTTCTTCCGGCAGCAGCGTATAGGCGAAGACTTCGCGAATGGTGGAAAACCAGACGGCGACGTCCTGGTCGCGCAGCAGGATCTGCCCTTTGGGGCCGACGTGTTCGTAAAGATTCATACCGCAATAGTGGCCAACGGCCTGTTCGTTCATCACATGGGGCGCCAGGGGCAGGCCGGACTCGGTGCTGCCTGCCCCGCAGGCGCCCAGCAGCAGGCTGATGGCGAGGCCGCCCAGCAACCTCAGGCCGCGTTGCGCGGCAGTCGGACGATAGCCGGAAGAAGGGATGTCTGCCATTAGAGCGACCTCCGCTTGAATGCCCAGGATGCCAGCGCCAGGGGAATCACGATCCATAGTGTCTGGGCCAGCAGCAGGGTCTGAGTGGATAGCGTCGCCTGGCCGCTCAGGCCCGCCATGCCCGCGAACATGGCGATGTTTTCATGGCCGGTCAGATTGAGCAGGCGGTAGACGTCGGTGGGGTTGAGCAGCAGGATGGCATGCAAAATGGGCTCGGTGATCGTGCGCCCCTGGTCGACCACCAGAACGCCCAGCACGCCCATGTCGTAGATCACCACCAGGAACAGCCAGACGCCGATGGCGATGCCGGCGGCGGTCTGCCGTTCCTGCACCAGGGCGCTGATCAGGTAGCCCAGGGACAGGAAGGCGGCGCCCAGCAGGATGCTGGCGGCGATCAACAGGGCGAACGGCCCCCAGGCGGTCGGGTCCAGGCCGCCAAAGGCCAGTTGCAGCGCCAGGCCGGCCAGACCGTAGCCCGCACCGATGGCCAGCGCCAGAATCACCAGATGACCGCAGAATTTGCCCGCCATGACCTGCGGGCGCGAGATCGGGTAGCTCAGCAGCAGGTTCATCGTGCCTCGGTCGATCTCGCCGACGATGGCGTCGTAGGACAGCAGCATGGCGATCAGCGGCACCAGGAAAATCGACAGGCTGGACAGACTGACCACCGTCACCGTCAGGGGGTCGACCTTGACGTTGCCGGTGGGGGCGCTGCCCAGGAATCCCAGCGACAGCGCCAGCATGGCCAGCAGCAGCGCGATCGCCAGCACCCAGCGGTTGCGCAGGCCGTCGCGGATTTCCTTCTGTATCAGGATCAGGGTCGGGTTCATGCGTCCTCCCGGCGTAGAAAGTGTGCATACATTTCGTCCAGCCCTGGTTGTTCCAGTTCGATGTCGCTGATGTGGGGCAGGGCCTGGGCGTCGCGCAGCCGCTGCAGTTTTTCAGCGGCAGGGCAGGTCAGTTCCAGACGGTGCGCGCTGATGCGCCGCCAGCCGTCGGGGACCTCGATCGGTTCCAGAGCCAGCGTCAGGCGGATGCGCACCGGCAAGCCGGCGTCCTGGCGCAGATCGCTCAGGCTGCCATCGGCGATTTTGCGGCCCTTTTGCATGACGATGACGCGATCGGCCTGGCCTTCCAGTTCGGCCAGGGCATGGGTGGACAACAGGATGGCGGTACCGGCGTCGCGCAGTTCGCGCACGATGTCGTAGAACAGCAGGCGCGAGGCGGGGTCCAGTCCTGTCGTCGGTTCGTCCAGCAGCAGGATGCGGGGCTTGCCCAGCAGGGCCTGCGCCAGCGCCAGGCGTTGGCGCATCCCCTTGGAATAGCCGCCGACGCGCCGCTTGGCGGCCTCGGCGATGCCCACGCGCGACAGCAGGGCTGCGTTGCCCTGGGTGGACAGGCCTTTCAGGCGCGCATAAAAAGCCAGGGTTTCGGCACCCGTCAGCGAGGGGTGCAGCGCCACGGTTTCCGGCAGATAGCCGATCAGGCGGCGGGCGCGGGCGGCTGCCGGACTGGCGGCCAGGTCGCCCAGCACGCGCACGGTGCCGGATTCCGCTCGGATCAGGCCCAGGATCAGTTTGATCAGCGTGCTTTTGCCGGCGCCGTTATGGCCGGCCAGAATGACGCATTCTCCGGGCTCCAGGAACAGGCTGACGTCGTCCACGGCGGCCAGGGCGCCATAGCGCTTGGTCACGCGGCGAAGGTCGATGGGCGGGGCGGTCACGGTCATGGCTTGGCCTCGTAGTGTTTCCAGGCGGGTGGAACAGGGGGCGCCATCAGGGGGGCGCTGTCCATGACGCCGCCGGGCAGGATGGCGGGAAACTGCGATTGGGCCCAGCGCACGATCGTGACGGCGGGGCTGTTGAGCAGCAGGCGCGCACTGGGCGCGCGCCAGATGACTTGATCGATCAGGCCGTTGGGCCGGTAGGCGGTGTCGCCGATGCCGTTGCCATCCAGGTCGAAGGCGGACAGGTCGGACCAGTAATTGCCGCGTCCGTCCAGCGACCATTCCAGATAGCGGGTGCCGACGTATTTGACCTGGTTCTGATTGTTGACGAAGGCATTGCCGTGGATGCGGTTGCCCTCGGACCCGGTGTAGTGCACGCCGGTGCCGCAATCCTGAAAGTGATTGTCGGCCATCTCGTTGAGATTGGCGTTGTAGACGAAAACGCATTTTTCCGCGCCCACGACCACATTGCCCTGGATGCGGGAATCATCCGTGGCATTGAGCATCAGGCCCTGGTGCGCGCTGTCGGCGGCGATATTGTCGCGTACCGTCAAACGGCGGGAAAACATGATGGCGTAGCCGATTTCATTGCCGCGCGAGATATTGCCGCTGACCTCGCTGTCGTTGGTATACATATAGTGCACGGCATAGCGCAGGTGATGAAAGGTATTGCCGCTAAAGACGTTTTCCCGGCTGTTATTGGAAAAAATGCCGTCGCGGCCCTCTGAAATATCGTTGCCGATCACCTTGGACCCAGGCGCGTTCCAGACGGTGACGCCGTTGCCGCGTTCATTGACGCGCAAACCGGTGTTGCCCACGATACGGTTGTCTTCCACCAGGGCGTCGCGGGAGCCCCACAGGTAGACGCCGACGGAATTGTCGAGGATGTCGTTGCCGACGATATGCGCGCGCGCAGCGGTCTTGTCCAGGAAGACGCCGGCATCCATGTCGGGCAGGCTCAGGCCGGAATGGCGGATGGTCAGGCGCTGGATCGTGACGTCGTCCGCCTGTACCCAGATGGTCCGGCCCTGGCGCTCGCCCAGGATGCGGGCGGCGCGGTCAGGGGGGCCTTCCAGCGTCAGGGGCTTGTCGATCAGCAGATTGCCCGGATAGTCGCCGGGCGCCAGGCGCAGCACGTCGCCGGGCGCGGCGGTCTCGATGATGGCCTGCAGGCGGGCGCCGGCGGGGACATCGATGACCGCCGCCTGCGCCGCCCCGCCGGCCAGGATCAGCGCAGCCGCCAGGGCCGTGCTGAAACGCGGGGCAGTGCAGTGCTTCATGGCATCAGGCCTTTTTGGGCTTGACGTACATCTGGCCCGACATTTCCATGTGCAGCGCGTGGCAGAACCACTGACAGTAGTACCAGTGCACGCCGGGCCGAGACGCCGTGAAGGTGACCGACGACGTCGCCTGAGGGCCGATTTCCATGGCGATGCCGTGACCCGTCAGCGTGAAGCCGTGGGTCAGATCCTCGATGCGCTCCATATTGGTGACGATGACCGTGACTTCGTCGCCCTGGTTCACTTCGAAGCTGGGCAGGCTGAAGACCGGGGCGATCGCCACCATGTAGACCCGGACCTTGTTGCCGTCGCGAATCACCGTGGAACCGCCTTCCAGCGTGACGCCGTCTTTTTCCGCTTGCTTGCGCGCGTCTTCCCACATGGGGTCGTCGCGATCCCAGAGGTGCTTGGGGCGGACCTTGGAGCGATGCACCAGCAGCATGTCGTGCGGCTCGGCAAAGCTGGGGCCGTCGTGGACCAGCTTCATTTCATCGCCCGAAATGTCGATCAGTTGATCGTTTTCGGGCTTCAGCGGGCCGACGTTCAGGAAGCGGTCCTTCGAGAACTTGTTCAGCGACACCAGCCATTTGCCGTCGGCTTCCTTGGTTTCACCCATGGTGGTGTGGTTGTGGCCGGGCTGGTAGTGCACGTCCAGCTTCTGGATGATCGGATCGACCTTTTCGCCCTGGTAGGCTTTCTTGGCCTTTTCGATGTTCCATTTGCACATCTGGCTGTCGATGAACAGCGTGGTGTAGGCGTTGCCGCGACCATCGAAGGCCGTGTGCAGAGGGCCCAGGCCCAGTTGCGGCTCGGCCACGACCACGTCGCGTTCCTTGATCTTGTCGTCGAACAGATCATCGAGCTTGCGCACGTCGATGACGGTGACGGTGGGCGAGAGCTTGCCGTTGAATACCACGTGGATGCCGTCGGGCGCGGCGTTGCAGCCGTGCGGCGAATTGGGCACCGGGATGTAGCGCGTGTATTTGGAACCCTTGCGACCGTCGATGACGGGCACGCCGTTCATTTCCTTGTAGTCGCCGTTCTTGACGGCCTCTTCGATGCGCTTGATGTTGAACACCACCGCCCAATCCTGTTCGTTGGCGGACATTTCCGTGACCGACAGGCCTTTCTCGGAGTTGTAGCAGGTGGCGAAGGAATACTTGCCCTGATAGTCGGCGTCGCCGTTGTCCAGGTTGCCGTCCACCAGCACTTGCCAGGCGACCTTCATGGTGTCGCCGTCCACGGCGGTGTAGATGGCCCAGAAGTTTTTCTTCGGATCGTCCATCACCGTGCCGTCGTTGGGCAGCGGGACGATATGTTCGCCGTTGCAGAAGACGTAGCCGGTGCGCGGGTAGCGTTGCGGACGCAGGCCGTGGATGCCGTCGGCGTTGGGGATCTCGATGATCTTGTCGGTCTTCATCACGTCGCAGCGGATGCGCGCCACGCGGGTGTTGGCCTTGTCGTTGATGAAGATGTAGCGCCCGTCGTAGGTGTTGTCCGTAAAGGACATGTGGGGGTGGTGCGCATCGCCGTTGGGCAGGACGCCGCCAATGGAATCGGCATAGGCCTTGGTTTCAGGCGTCAGGCCTTCGGTCAGGATCTTGCGGCTTTCATTGGTGGTGCCCCAGCCGGTGGCGCTGCACATATTGAAGACCGGGATGCGCATCAGTTCGCGCATGGACGGCAGGCCCATGATGCGGACTTCGCCCGACTGGCCGCCGGAATTGAAGGCATAGTATTCATCAAGTTCGCCGGGAGCGACTTCGACGCTCTGGTGGCCCTTTTTCTTCGGGTCGTCTTTGGCATTCGCCGTCAGATGGGTGGCGCCGACGGCAGCGGCGCCGGTGATGGCAGCCGTGCCGAGAAAACCGCGTCGGCTCAGGCCTGGCTTGTCGTTGTGTTGGTCGGACATGAAAGTCTCCCAGAGGGTTGTGCATAGCATTCCCGGCAGTCCTGCCGGGCGGGGCTATGGGTTCGATGAAACGGCTTGTGATTCGGTCGTTGCCCGGGGGCGGACGGTGGGCTTGCGGCTGACGATGGTCTCTCCCGGCAGGCCCGCGTCCGGCGGAGGCGCTTTGTGGCGCCGCAGCTTGGCGTTTTTCTGGATCAGGTGAGGGCAGCGTTTTTCGTGGTGGTACAGCATCTGGCAATTCAGACACTGGATGCATTCATTCGGATTGATGTCGCCTTCCGGGTTGATGGCCTGGACGGGGCATTCCACGGCGCACAGTTGACAGGGATTGCCGCAGGTCTTGTAGCGGCGCAGCCAGTCGAAGATGCGTAGCTTGGCGGGGATCGCCAGTGCGGCGCCCATGGGGCACAGGTAGCGGCAGTAGAAGCGTTCGATGAACAGGCCGGCCAGCAGCAGCACGACGGCGAAGATCACGAAAGGCCAGTCGCGGATGAACTTCAGGATGATGGCCGTCTTGAAGGGTTCGATTTCCGCGAATTTTTCCGCCAGCCCCAGCTCGTACAGGGAAATGCCAAACAGGATCAGGAAGATGATGTATTTCAGACCGGCCAGGCGGGTGTTGACGCCGTGGCTGACCTTGATCTGCGGCACGCGCAGACGTTTGGCCAGATTGTTGGTCAGTTCCTGCAGCGCGCCGAACGGACACAGCCAGCCGCAGAACGCCCCCCGGTTCCAGAAGATCAGGGACATGGCCGTGGCGATCCACAGGATGAACACAATGGGGTCCATCAGGAAATATTCCCAGCTGAAATCGGTGCGCAGCGCGGTGGTGAAGGTCAGGACGTTGACCACCGACAGCTGCGCCTGGGCGTACCAGCCGATCCAGAACAGGGTAAAGAGCAGGAAGACCGTGCGAAAGCGCTTGTAAAAGACCTCGTGCTTGGTCAGCAGGTCCTGGAAGAAAAACACTGCGATCAGGGTGAGCAGTGCGATCGAAATGATCACGATCTGCACGGTCTTGGCCGCCCACATCTGTTTCCACAAGGCGGGTGCCGCCTCGAGTTCGGCCTGCGCCTGTTCCAGCGCCGCCTGCTGGGCGGTGCCCGCCGCGTCCGCCTGGCTGCTGGCCGGCGCTGCGCTGACCTTGGTGTAACTGTCGGGCAGGGTGTAATTCAGGTTCAGGGTGGTGAAGGCCTTTTCTTTGACGTTCAGCACCCGCTGGACGGTGAGCTGCAGGCGCCACGGCGAGATCGGGTCGAAGACGGCGTCCGAGGGCACGGTGAACAGGGCGATTTCGCGCAAGCGCGGGGCGCCGGCGGCCATCAGATCCGCCAGACGCTGATGGTCCAGATCGGTAAAGTGAAAACTGTGTTCTTCCTGGACGACCTCGATGCGGTCGAAGACGCCGCCGCGCACGTAGCCTGATCCCTTGAAGGAATAGCGCCCGTCGCCGGCCACCAGGATCGCGGATTGCCCGGGGGCCAGGCGCTCGGTCAGGTAGCGGTATTCCACATCCCCCAGCAGGCTGCGTCCGATGGACGGGACGCTGACCAGAGCTGCGTACAGATCGATGAAGGTCTCGTCGGGTTCGCCGGATTCCGGTTTGGCGATGGCGTCGGCGCGCCCGGTTTTCTCAAAGGCCTGGTTGACGTCGGCGATGCTGACGTGCAGTTGGCTGACGGCGCCGGATGCCAGCAGGGCATCCCAGGATTCGGTATCGGCCTTGTCCATGTCGATGGCGCGCTGCTCGACGGGCGCGGCTTGCGCAGCGCCGGATCGGCCAATGCCGTAGTCGCGGGCCACCGCCATCAAGGATCGGGTGATGCTGTCGCCGATCACCATCAGCGTGACGGTTGCGCCGCTGATGATGTCCACCGGGGGCGGTGCGCCGGGGCGCGGCGGTTCCTTGATGTAGTTTTTGCCGACGTAACCCTGGATGAAGGCTTCTACCTTGGCTTCGGGGATGCCGATCAGCACGATGGGTTCGTGGTGTTCCACCAGTTTGGCGCCGACGATTTCGCCGTCCAGCGAGAGTCCGATCAAGGTATCGATGGGTTTGCTGGAATAGCCGCGCGTATTGACGATGTCGGTGGTCAGGTAGACGTAGCCCAGCAGCGTGTCTTTTGCGTAGGCGCGGGCGACGGTGGGCTTGCCTTCCGCCGGGCCGATGCGGTCGGCGCCGGGGAAAATCTGCGCGGGTTCTATTTTTTGCAAAAAGGCGCCCAGGCGGGGTCCACCGCCCAGAGCCGTGCCGCTTTGGCCGAATTGATAGGCCTGGTATTTGGCGCCGTCCTGGGACTGGGCGGTCGCGCCGATAGGCAAGGCCATCAGGCAGGCGGACAGCCAGAGCGCCAGATGAAACCGGAATGAGCAACGGGATGCAAGGGCCGAAATCTGGCTGACGAGGCGCATGACAACAAGGGCGAATGACAGTCGAGAATGGCGTCATCGTACGGGCTGGGGGAAACCCTTGTTTTGCGCCAGATCAAGCCTGCGCGCGAGCGCGGTCGCGCCTTGATCCAGATCAAATTAGCGGCGTGGGGGTTATTTCCTTTTGCCGCCGGGCCGCCCCAAGGCGAAAGAGCCCCCTTGGGGGGGCAGCAAGCGGGCGATAGCCTGCGTAGCGTGGGGGCTATTTTCTTTTGCCGCCGGGCCGCCCCAAGGCGAAAGAGCCCCCTTGGGGGGGCAGCAAGCGGGCGATAGCCTGCGTAGCGTGGGGGCTATTTTCTTTTGCCGCCGGGCCGCCCCAAGGCGAAAGAGCCCC
>NZ_JBATXG010000022.1:0-66444 GCF_049673105.1 Castellaniella sp. | reverse complement strand
ATGATCTGCACGTCGCCCAGCAGCAGGGCTTCCATTTCCTTGCCGTCGCCAAAGAGCTGCGAATTGGGGAACACCTGCACTTCGACCTTGCCCGGCAAGGCGGCTTCGGCCAGTTCCTTGAACTTCAGTGCGCCCTGGCCTTTCGGGGTGGATTCTGCCACGACGTGGCTGAATTTGATGACCATGGGGGCGGCGTGGGCGGTCATCGCGGCCAGACCCAGGGTCAGGGACAGGCCCAGCGAAGCGGCGAGACGGGTAGTCGAAAATTTCATTGGGGGTACTCCGTATGGCGGCATGCCCTTGGACAGCAGGGCGCCTGGCTGACAGACCGCTGACTAAGCTACGGTCAAACGAACGAAGTGTACTGAAACAGGACGCGCTCGCGCGATGGGTGGAAACCATTATTTCAGCGCTTGCCGCAACTGTTCCAAGGCGCTGTCGTCCAGCAGCCGGCTGGACATGGGCAGCAGTTCTTCGTCGGCCTGATCCAGGTAAGTCCGGTAGTCATCGGCCCATGCCCGAAGGGCAGCCGGGTCGTCCAGGTGGCGGATGGCGCGCCAGCGGCGGTCCAGCGCCTGCCCCAGATCCGACAGCCCCTGGGTCATGCCTTTCAGGCAGACGGCATCCGATCCGGCCATGGCTTCGATCAGGGCGGGAAACAGCACTTGCTGCATCATCGAACGGCGCGCGGGGGCGGGGCCGTCGAACCAGGCAATGGCCTCGGCGCGGCGCGAGGGGTCCGTCAGCGCCGCCAACTGATGGCGTGTGTTGGCATGGTCTGCCAGCAACTGGGCGATAGGATCGTCAGGGATGTCGGGCATGAGATCTCCTGCAAACAGAGCGGATTTCATCGTAGCGCAATTTCTTTATTTCTAATAGAAATAAAGAAATGGTTATTTTATCGTTGTTAACTATTAAGCCGAATCGTTAAAGTTTCTCTTGTTCAATCAATTTTCGGTTATGTAGCCATGTGTCCGCCCTTGCTAGGGACGGGTCGGCAGGCGGGAAACAACGATGAATCTTTCCTTTAGTCAGGTCGAGAAACAGTTCGGCGATTTGCGCGTGGTGGAACGCTTCGACAGCGACATCGCGCCGGGCGAATTGGTGGCCCTGGTCGGCCCGTCGGGCTGTGGCAAATCCACGCTGCTGCACATGGCTGCCGGCCTGGAACAGCCCAGCGCCGGTCAGGTGCTGGCCGATGGCCAGGCGATCCGCCGCCCCGACCCCAGCCGCATGTTGATGTTCCAGGAAAATGCGCTCTATCCCTGGCTGACCCTCGCACAAAACGTCGCCATGGCCCTGGAATTGCAGAAAATGCCGCGTGCCCAGGCGCGTGAACAGGCCTTTGTCTGGCTGGACAAGGTCCGCCTGAAGGGCTTTGAGGACTATTTCCCGCATCAGGTGTCGGGCGGCATGCGTCAGCGCTGCGCTCTGGCGCGAGCCTTCATCACGCACCCCGAAGTCCTGCTGCTCGACGAGCCTTTCGGCGCGCTGGACGCGCTGACCCGCATGACGCTGCAGGATGCTTTGCGCACCCTGATCCGGGAAACGCGCCCGACGGTCCTGCTGGTCACGCACGACGTCGACGAAGCCCTGTTCCTGGCGGACCGCATTCTGGTGTTCAGCGCCCGGCCATCGAATCTGCTGAAAGAATTCCACCTGTCCGATGGCGACAAGACCCATGACCTGTCGAACTTTGCCGACATGCGCCGGGAAATCCTGGGCCTGCTGGGCATCGTCGCCGACGCCGAACCTTCCATTCATTCCATCTCCGAGGAACTTGCAGCATGAAATTCAGCAAAGTTTTGACGCCGGGCCGCCCCAAGACAAAAAGCGCCCCCCTGGGGGGCAGCAAGCCGAAGGCGCAGCGTGGGGGCATTCGATTTTTGATTCCTGTTCTGGCTGCCCTGACGCTGGCATCCCAGGCTGCGCTGGCCGCCGAACCCTTCAAGGTCGGTTATATCCGCGTCATGGACGACGCCCAGGCCATCACCGCCTTCGAGGGCAAGTTCTATGAAAAGCAGGGGCTGGACGTGCAACTGGTGGAATTCAAGTCCGGCACGGACCTGATCAAAGCCATCGTCGGCGGTCAGCTGGATACCGGGGTGCTGGGTTTCACCAATGCGGCGTCCTGGTCCTCGCGCGGCGCGGACCTGAAGGTCGTGGCCGGCGCGCAGAGCGGTTACCACGCCCTGGTGGTGCGTGAAGATACCGGCATCAAGACCGTGGCGGATCTGAAGGGGCACACCCTGGCCTCGCAAAAAGAAGGCAGCACCGCCGACACCGTCTTGCGTGGCGTGGTGCTGAAAGACGCCGGTCTGCAGGCGAGCGATGTGAACATCCTGGGGGTCAGCCCGCAGGTTGCGGTGCAGTCGCTGGTGGGCAAGCGCGTCGATGCCGCGTTCCTGTTCGAACCGCAGGCCAGCATTGCCCAGTTGATCGCGCCCGTCAAACAGATCTACGAGATCGGCGAAGTCTGGCCTTTCCCCTGCATGGTGACGATCACGTCCGGCAAGACGCTGCAGGACAAAAAGGATCTGGTCTGGAAGTCGCTGGACGCCCAGCAACAGGCCATCGAACTGCTGCAGCAGAAACCAGATGAGGCGGCCAAGCTGATCGCCGGCTATTTCATCGCCGAGCCCACGCTCAAGACGCTGAACGAAGGCGAGGTGCCGCGCGAGAAGATCATCAGCAAGGCCATTCAGACGCAGACCTTCAGCCCGGCCCTGACGCCCAAGGATCTGAGCCGCATGCAGGAAGTCGCCGACATCATGCAGGCCCAGGGCGCGCTCAAGACCGAAGACGGCAAGCCTTTCGACGTGAGCTCGATCGTCGATCTGGATTGGCAGAAAGCCCGCAAGCTGTAACTCCAGGGGTGCGATAATCGCACCCGGATCCTGTTTTTCCTGGTGGCCGGGTTTGTCCGGCCATGTTTTTTCTTCTTGAGCATGAGCAAAAAAAGACGTGTTTCTTCTGCCGGTCGCAAGCTGGCCATGCTGGTGGCGATTGCCGCCATTTTGCTGATCTGGCAGTGCGCTGCCTGGACGCTGCCCGATTTCCTGATGCCCGGCGTGCCGGTAGTGCTGGAGCGTGTCTGGCACGATTTGCAGACGGCTGAATTCCGCGCCATTTTGGCGGGCAGCATGGGGCGTCTGGGCGTGGGATACGGGTTTGCGCTGCTGTTTGGCATCGGTTTCGGCTTGGCAGGCGGCTTGCTGCTGTTTTTCCGCGAGGTGCTGAAGTCGGCCATCATCGTGCTGCAGTCCATTCCCTCGATCGCCTGGGTGCCGCTGTTCTTGATCCTGATGGGCTTTGGCAATGTGCCCATCATCGTCGTGATCGCCTTGGCCGCGTTCTTTCCGGCGGCGCTCTCGGTCATGAACGCCACCGAAAGCGTCTTGCAGACTCATGTGTCGGCGGCGCGCGTCATGGGGGCCAGCCCCTGGGACATGGTGCGCCGGGTCTATCTGCCTGCGGTCATGCCCGAACTCATCACCGGCGCTCAGTTGGCGTTCGGCAATGCCTGGCGCGCCCTGATCTCGGCGGAAATGCTGATCGGCTTCGGCCAGGGGCTGGGGCGCTCGCTGGCCTATTCCGGGGAAACCGCCGACATGGTGGGGGTGATGGCCAATATCCTGACGATTGCCATTCTGGCGACGCTCATCGATCAGGTGTTTCTGGAAAACGTGAAGCGCAGAGTGCTGCGTTACCAATATGTCTGATTCAGGATGGCGGCTGTGCCGCCTGATGTGCGCCGCATCCATCGGTCTGTCGGCCTGGCTGGCGCCGCTGCCGGCAAATGCCCAGGAAGCGGGCGGCTGGCGGCTGGGGGTGGCGCAGGTGCCCGACACACCGCTGCCCGGCGCCAAGCCGCGCACGCCGGTGCGCATCGAGACCCTGGCCGTTCAGTCCGTGCAGGACAGCGCACCGCTGCAGGCCGTGGCTTTGGATCGGGCGCTCGCGCAATTGCGCGACGGTCAGTTGGATGCCTGGGTCGGCGTGGCGCCGGATGACGTCGTGTTGCCGGACGGTGTGCAGCGTCGGACGCTGGACTGGTCGGTCAGCCCGTCGGCGATGATGCGCACCGATACCGATATCCACGATTGGGCGGCCCTGGCGGGCCGCACGGTCTGTCTAAGCGCCGACGGGCGTTTCGTGGGGGAATTAAGCGCGCGTTTCGCCGCGATCGAGCAGGTCTATCCGTCTGCGACGGACGCCTTGCTGGCCTTGCGCATAGGGCAGTGCGATGCGGCGGTGCTGGATGAAAGCTTCCTGCGCCAGCTGCTGGCGTATCCCGAGTGGCGCAAATTTTCGGCTCAGCTGGCGCCGTATCGGCAGGCGGGGCTGACGCAGCTGCGGCGCGCCGAGCTGCCCGCATCCGGGCGTCAGGCGCTGGCGCAGGCCCTGAACCCTGCCAGCTTGCAAAAAGCGGTGCGGGAACAGGCCAAGACGATTGCATTTGAAGTCTATCTGGATCAGACCGTGCCCGATTGCCATTGAACCGGGCGGCAGATCGATAAGACGTGCTTAGCGGCGGCGGGGGCCGCTGGGGGCGCTGCCGGGACCACGGTTCAGGTGGCGGAAGGTGATACGACCTTTGCTGAGGTCGTAGGGAGACATTTCCAGCGTGACTTGGTCGCCCGCCAGAATGCGGATGTGGTGCTTGCGCATTTTGCCGCCGGTATAAGCGATGACCGGGTGGCCGTTATCCAGCGTGACGCGAAAGCGCGAGTCCGGCAGGACTTCGGTCACGGATCCGTGCATTTCGAGTAGTTCTTCTTTAGCCATATAGGGTTGTGCTCCGGTAGAGTCGTCAAAGCATCAGCGGACAAATACGGGGTCGGCCAACCGTGGCGGGATGGGCGACAGGATCGTAAGGGCGATCAGAATTCGGACAGGGGGCAAGGGCCCCAGAGAGGCGGCAGGCGCCAGAGGTGCTGGATCTGCCAAGGCAGCCGGCGAACCGACAAACACTGAAAACCGCTGATGAAACAATCCCTTATGGTAAGGCTTGGGGCAGTATTATGTCAAGAAATAATGCGGCGGTTAGAATTCCTGCTGACGAGACAGGCAGGCGATGTGCATGAACAATACTAGATTGACTCCCGGAACCGTGGCCTTGCTGTTGGTGCCGCCCATCCTCTGGGCAGGCAATGCGGTCGTGGGCCGGGCGGTGGTGGATCTGGTGCCGCCCCTGACCTTGAATTTCCTGCGTTGGACGGTGGCCTTGCTGCTGCTCTTGCCGCTGGGTTATCGGGTGTTGCAGCCGGGCAGCGCCGTCTGGCGGCAATGGCCGCGCTATGCCTTGCTGGGCCTGTTGGGCGTGGGGCTGTACAACTCGCTGCAATACTTGGCCCTGCATACCTCGACGCCGGTCAACGTCACCCTGGTGGCGGCCAGCATGCCGGTCTGGATGTTGATCGTGGGGCGGGTGTTTCATGGGGCCGCCATCCATCCTGCCCAGGTGTTGGGCGCCGTGCTGTCCCTGGCCGGGGTGGCGGTGGTGCTGTCGCATGGCGAGTGGGCGCAGTTGTGGGCCTTGCGCTTTGTGGTCGGGGATCTGTTGATGGTCCTGGCGACCATCATCTGGGCGTTTTACAGCTGGCAGCTGACGCGAGTCCCTGCCGATGCGCCGGTCCGCGCCCATTGGGCGGGGTTCTTGCTGGGGCAAGTGCTGTACGGAGCCGCCTGGTCGGGCCTGTTCGCCGCCTTGGAATGGGGCCTGAGCGACTGGCGGATCGTCTGGGGCTGGCCTCTGGCACTGACGGTGATCTTTGTGGCCGTCGGTCCGGCGGTGATCGCGTTTCGCTGCTGGGGGGCGGGGGTGCAGCGGGTGGGGCCGACGCTGGCGGGATTTTTCAATAACCTCACCCCGCTGATTGCGGCGCTGCTGTCCCTGGGGCTGCTGGGTGAGACCCCGCATCTGTATCATGCGCTGGCGTTCCTGCTGATCATCGGCGGCATTGTGCTGTCCTCGCGCCGGAGCGCTGCATGAGGCATGAGGCGGATGCGGGTTTACGTCCAGGTCTGGCGTATGCCTGCCTGGGGTCCAGCATGTTTGTGGTGGGGGCCTATGTGGCGCTCAGCAAGCCGCTGGCGGCGATTTTCCCGGTGTTTCTGCTGGGCTGTCTGCGATTCGGCATCGGCGGCCTGTCCGTTCTGCACTGGTTGCGCAAGCCCGCCACCGAGGCCCCGCTGACCGCGCGCGTGCGCTGGCTGGTTTTTCTGGAATCCTTCATCGGCAGCTTTCTGTTCACGGTCTTCATGGTGCTGGGCGTGAGCTACAGCAGCGCGGTGGCTGCCGGCATCATCATGTCCGCCATTCCTGCCGCCATTGCGGTCATGAGCCGCATCGTGCTGCGCGAAGCCATCCGGCCGCAGGTGCTGGCGGCGATTGTCTGCGCCGTGTGCGGGATCGGGTTGCTGGCATTGGCGCAACCGGCGGACACCGCTGCCAGCGGCTCGGCAAATCATTGGTTGGGATACGCTTTGCTGGGGGGCGCGGTGTTGTGCGAGGCGGCCTATGCCGTCATCGGCAAACAATTGACCGGCGTCTTGTCGGCCAAGCGGATCAGCGCCCTGATGAATGTCTGGGGTTTTGTGCTGATGCTGCCCGCCGGGGCCTATGCCGCCTGGCGTTTCGATTTCACGGCGATCACCGTCCAGGTCTGGGGCCTGTTGCTGTTCTACGGCCTGGCGGCCAGCGGCACCATCTGGCTCTGGATGACGGGCTTGCGCCGGGTGCCGGCCTCTCGGGCCGGGGTGTTCACCGTGCTGCTGCCCGTCGGAGCGGCCTGCGTCGGGGTGCTGCTGTTGGGGGAGTCCTTCAGCCGCTTGCACGCCCTGGCTTTTGCCGCCGCCTTGCTGGGCTTGGTCCTGGCCGCCTGGCCGACGCGTAGCGACTAGGTTTCAGGCTGCCTGGGCGTGCTCGATCAATAGCTGGACCGTGGTCTGCCCGCCCCAGGTGTTGCTGCTCAGACGGTAGACGGCCTCGATCTGATCGGGCAGGGGATCGGCATGGTTGAACCAGATCGCATCCAACCGCCGCCCATCGCGTTCCAGGAACAGCTTCAGGTGACGCTCTTTCAGTATCCGCTGATGGACGACCTGGAATCGGTCCTGGAACAAAGGCGCCGGAAAACCTGCGCCCCAGATCTGTGCGGCCAGCAGATCAGCCGTGTCGGTCGTTGCGTATAGCGATTCCAGCGAGCCGTCGGTTTCCAGGCAGGGTTCGAAGGCGTCCCGTCCGCTGATCGTGCGCACGGCCTCGTCGAAGGCCGGGGCGAAATCCTCGAAGGCGGCTTGGCGCAGGGTCAGGCCGGCGGCCATAGCGTGGCCGCCGAACTGCAGGATGGCGCCGGGCAGCCGCTTGCTGACCAGGTCCAGCACGTCGCGCAGGTGGACTTCGGGGATGGATCGTCCCGATCCGCGCAGGGTGTCGGCTTCGTCCGGTGCAAAGGCCAGGGCGGGGCGCCAGTAGGTTTCTTTCAGCCGGGAAGCGACCAGGCCGATCACGCCGGGGTGCCAACCTGCCTGCCAGACGCAGACGCTGGCGGCCTGGGCCAGTGGCTGGGCGTCCAGGTGGGCCAGCGCTTCGTCGCGCATTTCGGTTTCGCGGTGGCGTCGTTCGCGGTTGATCTCGTCCAGCGACTGCGCCAGTGCGCGGGCGCGGTCGGGATCGTCTTCCAGCAGGCAGTGGATGCCCAGGCTCATGTCGGCCATGCGTCCGGCTGCATTGATGCGCGGCCCTAGCGCGAAGCCCAGATCGTCGGTGCCGGCCTGCCGGGGATCGCGTCCAGCGATCTCGAACAGGGCGGCGATCCCGGCCTGCATGCGTCCCTGGCGGATGCGCTTGAGCCCCTGGGCGACCAGCAGGCGATTGTTGGCATCCAGGCGGACGACGTCGGCCACGGTGCCCAGGGCGACCAGGTCGCTCAGACTGTCCAGGCGGGGGCCGCCCTGGGGGGGCAAGGCGCCACGTTCGCGCAGCACCGCCCGCAGCGCCAGCAGCACATAGAAAATGACGCCGACCCCGGCCAGGTGTTTCGAGGGAAAGCCGCAGCCTGTCTGGTTGGGATTGACGATGGCCAGGGCGTCGGGCAGTTCGGGGCCTGGCAGGTGGTGGTCGGTGATGATGACCTGTATGCCCGCGGCGCGCGCGGCGGCTACCCCTTCGATACTGGCGATGCCGTTGTCGACGGTAATCAGCAGATCCGGCTGGCCGGCGGGGTGTTGGCGGGCCAGTTCCACCACGGCGGGCGACAGGCCGTAGCCGGTCTCGAAGCGGTTGGGCACCAGGAAATCCACCTGGGCGCCAAAGGCGCGCAGCCCGCGCACCGCGACCGCGCATGCCGTGGCGCCGTCGCAATCGTAGTCGGCCACGATCAGCAGTTTTTGCCGGGCGGCCAGGGCATTGGCCAGCAAGCGGGCGGCGTCCAGTACGTGCGTCAGTTGAGCGGGCGGGATCAGCGCCGACCAGTCGACGGCGCTGGTCTGGGCCAGCCCTCGGGCGGCCCAGAGCCGGGCGAGCAGCGGGTGAACGCCGGCCTCGGCCAGCGCCTGGGCCCGCTGCCGGTTGGCGCTGCGGGGGCGGATCAGCGGCTGCACCACCAGCGCCTCCAATCCTGAGTGCGCAGCCGCGCCAGCCAGCCGTTCTGGACGGTGACCGTGGCGTAGCGATCGCGACCGGTCAGCACCAGCGTCGGGCCTTGAGCGGCCAACGGCGCGAAAAGCGCTTGTTCCAGCGCCGCCAAGGCCTCGATCCAGCCCCCCCAGTTTTGCGTGGTGGCCGCATCCTGCAGTGTCGTGTCGATGCGCAGATCGGCAGGCGGGGACTGGGTCAACTGGCTGGGCCGGGCGCCGCCATACAGCCAGAGGCTGTTGATGGGCGGCAGGCCGTCCTGCTGGCGGGCCTGATTGACGGGGTGGTCGAACCAGGCCATCTGCAAGGTGTTGACCAGGCGGCGCCAGGGTTGCGCCACCGGGTCCTGCGGCCACCAGTCGTTGACGGCGCTGACGGCGACCAGGGCGGGGCTGGCGCAGGCCAGTTGCACGGGTTGCGGCCAGCGCAGCCGCCAGGTGTCGGGGCGCAGCATCTCCAGCTGCAGGCCGCTGTCGTCCAGGTATTCCTGCGCCGTGTGCAGCAGCGCGGCGGAATGTTCCGCCGTCATGTTCAAAGAGGCCGCCGGCAGCAGCGCCGCGCCGTCGCGCGAGGGCGCCATATGGATCAGTTCGGCCAGCCAGACGGGTTCGTCGTCGGGCTCTTCGGCGCGCAGGGGACCCAGACCTGCGCTAATATGCTCGGCTTGTGCTGCGACAAAACCGTGTGCTTGCAAATGCCAGTGTTCCAGCGGCGTGCACCAGGTGTCGGCGGCGGGACTGGCGGTCGCCACGGCCTTGCCGCGTGCCAGCCAACGAGCCAGCGTGGGCGCGCGTTGCGCCAGATGGGGCGCCAGTTCGGCAGCCACTTCAGGATCGGGCCAAGCCCCGGGAATCACGATATGCATGTCGGAATTGTAGAGTCAAACAGAACAAGAGGCGGTGCGCATGGCCTATGAGTGGTGGATAGGGGCGCGGTATGCCGGTCTGGCCCGCGTCGGGCGCGGCGGCCGCCGGGGCGACCGCTTCGTGTCGTTCGTGGCGGCCAGTTCCATGGCCGGTATCGGGCTGGGGGTGGCGGCCCTGATCATCGTCCTGTCGGTCATGAATGGCTTCCAGACGCAGGTGCGCGACCGCATGCTGTCGGTGCTGCCGCACATTGAACTGTATGTGCAGGGCGGCAATCACCAGCAGGTCCTGGATCATTGGCAAGATCTGGCGCAGGCCGCCAAAGAAGACCCGGATGTGCGGGGGGCGGCGCCCTTCGTCGCGGCCCAGGCCATGCTGGCGCGCGGCCAGTCGCTCAGCGGCGTGCAGATCCGGGGCATCGATCCAGCCATCGAACCGCAGGTCTCCGATTTGAAAGGCCAGTTGGAATCCGGTGCGCTGGACAGCCTGTCGCCTGGCTCCTTTCATGTCATCATCGGCAGCCAGATCGCCCAGTCCCTGGGCCTGATGGTCGGCGATACGGTGCTGATGCTGGCGCCGCAAGGCTCGATCTCGCCCGCCGGTTTTGCGCCGCGCATGCGCCAGTTCACCGTGTCAGGCGTATTCGCCACCGGCTATTACGAATATGACGCCACGTTGGCCTTTGTGAATGTGCAGGATGCGGCCCGCGTCTTTCGCGACAGCGGCGTGAGCGGCGTGCGGTTGCGCATCGCCGACATGCAGCAGGCGCCGCAGGTGGCGCGGCGTGTGTTGAACCTGATGCCCTCGGGCGTCCAGGCGATGGACTGGACGCAGAACAACCGTACCTGGTTTGCCGCCGTGCAGACGGAAAAACGCATGATGTTCCTGATCCTGACGCTGATTGTGGCCGTGGCGGCCTTCAATCTGTTGTCGTCGCTGGTGATGGCGGTCAAGGACAAGCAGTCCGATATCGCCATCCTGCGCACCCTGGGGGCGACGCCCGGAGAGATCGCCCGGATCTTCCTGATCCAGGGCAGCCTGATCGGTGTCGTGGGCACGGCGGCGGGCGTTGCGCTGGGTACCCTGACCGCCTACAACATCGATGTCATCGTGCCTTGGATCGAACGCCTGCTGGGCATTCAGTTTTTGCCGCAGCAGATCTATTTCATCAGCGAACTGCCATCCAATCCGCAGGTGAACGACATCGCGGTGATCGGCGTCACGTCGCTGGTGCTGTCGCTGCTGGCGACCCTTTATCCCAGCTGGCGGGCATCCCGCCTGCAGCCTGCCCAGGTGTTGCGTCATGACTGATGTGGTGAACGATGTGAAAACGGTGCTGCGCGCCGAACACCTGGTCAAAACCTATGACGAGGGCGCAGGCCGGGTCGACGTCCTGCAAGACGTCAGCCTGGACGTCCGCGCACACGAAATGGTGGCCATCGTGGGCGCGTCCGGTTCGGGCAAGAGCACGCTGCTGCACGTGCTGGGCCTGCTGGATCAGCCCGATGACGGGCAATTGTGGATCGCCGGCGAGGCCAGCAACGGCCTGAACGAGCGCAAGCGCAGCCAGCTGCGCAACCGGGCGCTGGGGTTTGTCTACCAGTTCCACCACCTGCTGCCCGAGTTTTCCGCGCTGGACAATGTCGCCATGCCGCTGATCGTGCGCCGCCTGAGCCGCGCCCAGGCGCGGGAACAGGCCGCCCATCTGCTGGAACAAGTGGGCCTGGGCAATCGCGCCACCCATTTTCCCGGTCAATTGTCGGGGGGCGAACGCCAGCGGGTCGCGCTGGCCCGCGCCCTGGTGACGCAGCCGGCTTGCGTACTGGCCGACGAACCCACCGGCAATCTGGACCGTCATACGGCGGACGCCATGTTTGACCTGCTGGGCAGAATCAATCAGGATCTGGGGACGGCTTTTGTCATCGTGACTCACGACCCGGCCTTGGCGGCGCTGGCGCATCGCCAACTGCACATGCAGGCGGGGCGGCTGGTCTGACGATTGCGGAACAGGGCGGCTGGCGCGGGTCCAGGGGGCCTTGCAGGCTGAACGGAGGCGCGGATGCTCATCGATACGCATTGCCATCTGGATGCCGCCGAATTCGATGCGGATCGGATTCAGGTCATCCGTCGGGCGCAGCAGGCGGGCGTGCGCAGCATCGTCATCCCCGCCGTGTGCCGCAGCAATTTCCAGACGGTGCGAGATCTGGCCGCGTCTTTGCCGGGCGGCGCGTATGCGCTGGGCATCCATCCCCTGTACATGCTGCAGGCGGATGAGGCCGATCTGACGGTTTTGGAAAACTGCTTGCAGGCCTGGCGGGACGATCCCCGCCTGGTCGCCATTGGCGAAATCGGCCTGGATTTTTTCGTCCCCGAAATCAGCACTCCGGCGTTGCGGGCGCGGCAGGAATGGTTCTATACCCGCCAACTGGATCTGGCGCAGCGTTTTGATTTGCCGGTGCTGCTGCATGTGCGCAAATCCCAGGACATGCTGTTGAAACACCTGCGCCGTCGCCCGCCGATCGGCGGCATCGCTCATGCCTTTAACGGCAGCTTTCAACAGGCCGAACAGTTTCTGGAACTGGGGTTTGCGCTGGGGATCGGCGGGGCCATGACTTTCGACCGTGCTCTGCAGATCCGCCGCCTGGCCGCGCAGTTGCCCGCGACGGCGCTGGTGCTGGAAACCGATGCGCCCGATATTCCGCCCGCCTGGCTGGGGCGCGATGCGGACGGTCGGCGACAGCCCGCCCGCAACGAACCGGCAGAGGTCGCTCGGATCGCCCAGGAGTTGGCTGCCTTGCGGTCGGAATCTCAGGACGACGTGATCGCGCAGTGCGCTCGCAACGCGGTGCGGGTGCTGCCGCGTTTGAACGGGTTGCTGCCTACCGACCGGGTGTGATGAAAATGGCCTGAGGGCCTGGTTTTGTCGCACTCGCGCCCCTTAGTCTTGGTGGTCTGGGGCTTCAGGGGCGGGACATGATCGGACGGCTGGCGGGGGTGGCAGGGCTGCTGGGGGTGGGGGCCGTGCACCAGTTGCCTGAGCTGCCTGACTGGCCTTGGGCTGCGGCGGCGGTGCTGATTCCGGCGGCTTTGTTGGGACTGGCCTGGTATCTGGGGCATCGGCTGGGTATTCGCGCGGTTTGTGTGCTGCCTCCGGCAGGTGCTGCCGGTTTGTTGCTTCGCCGGTTTTCCCTGCCGATCCGCCTTTTGCGCATTCTGGCGTTCTGGCTGCTGGCCGCCGGTCTGGCCTTTGCTATCACCGTTTTCTGGGCGCAGCAGCGGCTGGATCAGCGCTTGGCCGACGATAATGTGGACCGGGTGTCGCGGGTCACGCTGCGCGTGCAGGGGCTGCCCCGTCTGCAGCCGGACCGGGTTCGCTTCGAGGCCGACGTGCTGGATGCGCATCCGACCGGCGTGCCGCCGCGGATCCTGGTCAGTTGGTCCGCTTCAGGCTGGCGCAGTCCTTATGCGGCGGCGCAGCCTGCCGATCCCCCGTTTCCCGAGATCCGGGCGGGGCAGGTGTGGCGCATGGCGCTGGTCCTGCGTCCTGTGCGGGCAGCGCAGAACGTGGCAGCTTTCGATTACGAAGGACATGCCTTTGCGGCAGGCATCCGGGCGACCGGGACGGTGCGCGGCGAGCCGGAGCATCTGCATAACGATGACTGGCACAGCATTGCGGTCGTCGCAGACCGGGCGCGACACCGGATCCGCCAGGCCATGACGCCGCACCTGGATGGCAAGCGCTACGGCGCCGTGCTGCGGGCGCTGGCGATCGGGGATCAGGATGGGATGGGCGACGCCGACTGGCGCATCTTCAACCGCACCTCGTTGACACATTTGGTTTCAATATCCGGGTCCCATATCACGATGCTATCCGGCGCGGCTGCCCTGGCCGCATACTGGCTATGGTGCCGTCTGTCCTGGCGCGGCAGAGTGCTGGCCGAACGCTGGCCCGCCCGCAGGGCGGCGGCCTGCGCCGCCCTGATCACTGCCTGGCTGTATTGCCTGCTGGCCGGCTGGGGCGTGCCCGCTCGCCGCACCTTCATGATGTTGGCGGTCGTGGCGGGCGCCCAAGCCCTGCAGCTGCGCCTGAATGGCTCGCGGGTGTTGGCCTTGGCCGCCGTCGTCGTGGTCGCGCTGGATCCTTGGTCGGTGTTGGCCAGCGGTTTCTGGCTGTCTTTTGCCGCCGTCGCGGTACTGCTGGCCGTGGGGCGGGATGCCACGGCCTCATCTCTCGTGCTCGACAGCCAGCAGGGCGCCGTCGCAGTGGCTGCTCCTCCGGTCGTGTCGCGTTCAGGCCGCTGGCTGCGCGGCCTGCGCCTGGCAGCCCGTTTGCAATGGGCCATCACCCTGGCTCTGGCGCCGGCTCTGGCCTGGCTGTTTCACGAGGTATCCCTGGTATCGCCGTTGGCCAATGCCTATGCCATTCCCGTGATCGAACTGCTGGTCACGCCGCTGTCCTTGTTGCTGGCTGCCGTCTCCCTGGCGCCGGGTCTGGAGGGGGCTGCCGCCGGTCTGGCCTGCTTGGCCCACGGTGTGCTGTCCCTGATGATGCAGCCCACCGAATGGCTGGCGGGTTTGCCGACCTTGCCGGTGGCGGCAGTGCCGGTGTGGCTGTATTGGCTGGCAGCGGGCGGGGCGGTGTGTGCCTTGTGGCCGGGATCGCACGCCTTGTGGCCGGGTTCGTCGACCAGGCAGGACTCGGGTGAGCCGCCTTTGGGTTGGACAGGGCGGGTGGGCGCGACCGTACCGGCTGCGGTGCAAAGCCTGTGGCGTCGGCGTCGTTGGGCCTGGTTAGCCCTGCTGCCGATGGCGCTGTGGACGCCGCCGCGTCCCGCCGAGGGAGAATGGGACCTGCACGCTCTGGACGTCGGCCAAGGCAGCGCCCTGTTGCTGCGCACCGCCCGGCACGCCATTGTCTTTGACGCCGGCGCCCGCCATGCGCGAGATGCGGACGAGGGCGCCCGCACCGTCGTGCCTGCCTTGAAGGCGCTGGGGGTGCGGCGGCTGGATGCCCTGATTATTTCCCATGCCGATCTGGACCATGCCGGCGGCGCGCGCAGCGTGTTGGAAGCCGTACCGGTAGAACAGACCTTCAGTTCCTTTGATCTGGACCGCTGGCTGGACAGGGAATCCCGACTGCTGCAGGCCGAACCCGCACCGCGCCCCTTGGCCGTCAGCCCCTGCCTGTTCGGCGGACGCTGGCAAATTGACGGTGTCAGTTTTGAATTCCTATGGCCGCTGGATGTGCGCCGCGAACGCAAGGGCGTGCAGGCCAACGCCGGCAGCTGTGTGCTGCGGGTGCGCGGCAAATATCACAGCCTGCTGCTGACGGGCGATATCGAGGCCCGCACCGAAGCGGCCCTGGTGCAACGTGGCCTGACGCCCGCCGATGTGGTGGTGGCGGCGCACCACGGTTCTCGGACTTCTTCGACGGCGCCCTTTGTCCAGGCGGTGAGGGCGCAGCATGTGATTGTGCAGGTGGGGCGCTGGAATCGTCATGGGCATCCGAATGATGCCGTGCTGGAACGCTGGGGGCAGGGGGGTGCGGTGATTTGGCGTACTGACTGGCAGGGGGGGATTAATGCACAGTCGACCGGGACTGGGCTGACGGTGAGCAGTGTTTTGGAGTGGTCGCGGCGGTATTGGCATGGGGGGCGCCCGTAGGTTAACTCTCAGCGTTCTTTATAAAAAATGCATTCTTAAAGGCCTTGGCAGAGGTGGGTGGTGGGGACGACTTCTTTTCAGGCAGCTATCTTCCAAAAGCGGAATCTTGTATGAACCTAAGAAATTAGAAGCAATTGATTCGCACCGGTTGCCGAGTGCGCGGTGAAGCTTTGTGAGCGTTACAATCGGAGTTTCAAGAGAACGATTTATAAATTTTGACTAAGGCCGCTACGTTAAGCGTATGTCCATCTAGATCACTTAATCGCTGCTGACCATTAACGGGGGCCATGGTTTAGTGGCGCGTAATATTCTGAAGCAGATTGGCCTGCGTACTAGCATTTTGGAGTTTCATTTGGATCTGCCTCTTCCGTTCAACTTGATCGTGAAAGCCGCTTCCTGGGTTTGGCAGCGCGTAACCAAGGTGCTGCTATACAAGACCTATGTTGGGTCACATCGAAAATGGAATTCTCGTCATCAACTAGGATCCTGGTGGGAGCCATTAGGAAACCACTTAGAGTATTCCTTGAGACTGGCGCAGCCTACAGATCACAAGCCCCAGGTCTCTAAGCTTGCCTTAAGATCAACCGGTCAGAAACTGTCAAATGTGAGTCTTTATTTCGAGGCCCGTGGCGCTGGCGTCCGCTATCAGGATAAAATATCTGTTTGTGACGTTGACCAAACACCAATGGTCTGGAACTTGATAAATGTTCCAGTTCTAAATTTTGTTGGAGGTCCTCGAGAGGGGATAGCATTCTCTGTCGAAGAGGTCGAGTTGCGGCAGTGTGTTGTAAGGCTTTCGAGCGGAGAGGCTTTGCCACCTTGCAATACTATGTGTTCTTACCTATCTCAAAGTTGGATCCTGAGTGACGAGTGGGTGTATCAGTGGGGGTATTGGTGGAACTGTAACACGATAAAATTTGCTAAGGAAGAAATTGCTATATATTGGTGTTTCTGCTTTGGGCTTCTCAGAAATCGAGTGCATTCGCCTTATGTGATAGGCCCACGTCGCAGAGCATTCATGCAGGTACTCATTCGAGGTATTGGGTGGGTCATGGCACTACCCCCGCTTGTGACAGCTCAGTTTTGGTTGGCTATCTGGTCAGGACTGTTTGTGATAGATCGCGATGACATTCTCAGCTTCAGGTGGGCAGCAGGCAAGAAGGATAAAGTCGACACTGTTTGACTGTCCCGGCGGACTCCCTTGGCCGGAGGTGGCTTGGGGCCATATGTTTCTTGCTACTGGCCTTAGCATAGGCGACAATCGGCCAGGATTGGTCGTTAAGTATCACTTTCCCTGTATCACTCAATGTTTTCGGCGGACCCCAGAACTTGAGGTAGGTATGTGTCATTAAGCGTATTAATTGGCATGTAAGAAGGTGTGCAGAAAAATTTTTCTGAGGAAACAAATTAAATGGCTAAACCACTATCAAATCCGTTAGGGGATATTCGAGCAGAAGCTGATCACGCCATGCTTGCAAAAGCCTTTTATGAAACTCCAGACTATCTTTCGCTACTGGAGTCCGATGAAAAAATAGTAGTGGTTGGTCGACGAGGAACTGGAAAAAGCGCTCTTACTTATCGACTCAAAAAACAGTGGTCTGATCCAAAAAATTCTGTTTTTTCATTGATCTCTCCTGAGGAACATCAAACTCTCGCTCTTGCCCCCCTCATCGCCAGAACTGGGAGTAAATTTCTTTCAATTCGTGCTAGTTCGCGGCTGCTATGGCGATATGGCCTAATGCTCGAAATAACACAGATATTAAGATCAAAGTACAAGCTTCGAGATATGGTTAATAATTCAAAGCTTTTAACAAAACACCTGTCCAGCTGGGGGAAGGTGGATCAACCATTTTTCGGGAAGCTTCGTACCTTACTACAAAAAAATCTGCTCAGCACACTTTCCCCCGATGATGTGATTGGTCATTTAGCTGATGTGCTGGAAATAGCGCAAATAGAAAAAGAACTAAAAAAAATTCCTCCAGCAGCATCGAAAATGTATTTAATAGTGGATCGCCTGGATGAGGGTTTTGATCCAGACGGTACAAACATCGCATTTATCGATGGGGCGATAACGGCTGCCATCGATGTGGGTACGATTTTTAAGGGGGTGATTCGCCCAGTTGTTTTCTTGAGAGACAATATCCATAGAGCCGTTGCACATTATGATCAGGATTACGCCAGGAATATTGAAGGGCAAACTTTACGCTTGCACTGGGATGCTGGAAATTTGTTTTACTTGGTTTGTAATCGTCTCCGCGCTGCGTTCGGTGATGAAACTCAAAATAACAAGCGTTTGTGGAGTAGGTATACTGCCCATGAGCTGCAGGGTGAGGATGGGTTTAAGCAGTGCCTCAAGTTCACGCTTTATCGACCGCGTGATATCCTAATACTATTAAATTCAGCCTTTGAAAATGCGAGCAAAAGAGACCCAGAAGCTGCGGTGACTACCATTTCCCTCGTTGATTTGGAAAAGGCTGCGAAAACAATTTCAAATAATCGGCTTGATGATCTTCAGAAAGAATATCGCCATATATTTCCTTCTATTGAATCTGCAATTTCTGTTTTTGGAAATAGAAATCCTGAGTTGCTGTTTCCGGAGGCTTGCGAGCTGCTAGATGGGGTTATAACTTCTCCGCCTCCTGGCATTGAAAGCCATATAGAGTTGGCAATTCTTAATCAGGCAGAAGATTTGGTTCGCGCATTATATGGAATTGGATTCCTTGGGGTTCAAGATGCCTCCACTGGGAGCTATGTATTTTCCCATGATGGGCGACGTCCAGATACAGAGTTTGAGTCAAACCATCGTCTTCTTATACATCCATGCTATTGGATAGCGCTTAATCTTACTCGTAACGTACTGAGCCAAGATGAAGCAACCGATATTAATGACGAGTATGAAATTAAAGTCTCATCGGTTACCCCAATTCTGCGAAATGCGCGCCTAGGTAGGCTCATCTCAGAATACCAAAAAATAAACAGTGGTGCAGAAGGTGCTGCCGATTTTGAGCAATGGTGCTTAGATGCTTTGAGAATATGCTTTGCGGGTAGATTGGATAATATAGTTCTCCACCCTAACAAAGATGCCGTTAATCGTCGAGACGTAGTGGGAACTAATCTTGCTCAAACTTCATTTTGGAAGCGAATCCAACAGGATTACGAAACTCGACAGGTCGTATTTGAGATAAAAAATTACGAATCCCCTACACTCGATGACTATCGTCAAGTGCTTTCATATTTGTCGGGTGGATATGGTAGGTTGGCATTTATCATTTGCCGAGGCTGGAATACAAATCTTGAAAGGGATAAAGAGCTTTCATGGGTAAAGAGTATTTATTCTGATCATCGAAAGATAATTGTAAAAATCACGGGAAAGTTTCTTTCAGACATCCTTTCAAAATTTAGGAATCCACAGAAGCATGATTCTGCAGAGATTGCTCTAGGGTCGCTAATGGATACCTATGAAAGAATGTATTTGGGTCAACAGTCCGGGGGGACAGCAAAGAGACCACGGCAATATCGGAGCAGAAGTCGTAAAAAATAGTGTTACATAGCTCGCTTAGAAAGCGTTTTGAGATTAAATCCCATAAAGCTTGGTGGCGACATTGCTAATGTTGCGTTACGGATGGCCGCTTTGAGTCGGTACCTGACTTTCTCAGGGCCTTCTAACCGTTAGCGGACATCCTCAGCTCCTATGGGCAACTGCCGTATAGTCGCCTGTCACTCTCCCCAACAGTCAGCATCGGCGCGGCCCTCACGCCCCCCTCCCAAGAACAAATCCACACCCAAAAACGAGCACTCCAATATGACGGTTACCATCTACGGCATCAAGAACTGCGACACGATGAAAAAGGCCTTCGCGTGGCTGGGTGTTCAGGGCATTGATTACACATTCCACGATTATCGCGTCGCGGGCATCACCCGCGCCGAGGTCGCGGCGTGGGTTGCCGAAGCGGGGCTCGACAAGGTGCTGAACAAAGCGAGCAAGACGTTTCGCGCTCTGCCTGAAGCGGTACGCGACGGTCTGGATGAAGCCAAGGCTATCGATCTGATGGTCGCGGAACCGACGATGATCAAGCGTCCGGTGCTGACGACGCCGCACGGTATCGAGGTCGGTTTCAAGCCCGAGCGCTATGCAAGGATTTTCGGGCGCTGAAAGGACTGGGTAAATGCCCAGTCGCGCAGCACCGGTCTGTCGATGTACAGTGGTTCCAGAGTCGTCCCGCCGGGTTGGACACGGACGGCGCCCGTAGTGGTTTACGCGATCTTGCGCTGCCTGGCGGGATCGGCGATCATGCGGCAGCCGTCCACAAGACGACTGCTGCCCGCTAACGGGCCTCTGGCAAATCCACAAGATTCTTGCGACCATGACACAGACACCGCTGAAGTTCTACGTCCCTGAACCCTCGGGGCGTCCCGGTCAGGAAACCGATTTTTCCTATCTGCGGCTGCAGCCGGCTGGCGCTGCCCGCAAACCTCCCATCGACACCACTCCCTACGACACCCGTGATCTGGCCCAGGGCCTGATTCGTGTGCTGGATGATGACGGTCACGCGCAGGGGCCCTGGGCCGAAGATCTGCCCGATGATGCGATCCTGCGGCGCGGCATGCAGGCCATGATCAAGACGCGCATCCTGGATGCGCGCATGGTGATCGCGCAGCGGCAGAAAAAGACATCTTTTTACATGCAGGCGCTGGGCGAGGAAGCCATCGCCATCGGTCAGTCTCTGGCGCTGCAGCCAGGCGACATGCATTTTCCGTCCTATCGCCAGCAGGGGCTGCTGATCGTCCAGGATTACCCCCTGTTCGACATGATGTGTCAGATCTTCTCGAACGACAAAGACCCCCTGAAGGGCCGCCAGTTGCCGGTGCTGTATTCGGTGCCGGAAAAGGGTTTTTTCACCTTGTCGGGCAACCTGGGCACACAGATGCCGCAGGCGGTCGGCTGGGCGATGGCGTCCGCCATCAAGGGCGATACCCGCATCGCCTGCGGCTGGATCGGCGATGGCGCCACGGCTGAATCCGACTACCAGACGGCGCTGCTGTTCGCCCACGTGTATCGGGCGCCGGTGATCCTGAACGTCATCAACAATCAATGGGCCATTTCCACTTTTCAGGCCGTGGCCGGGGGCGAGGGCACCACGCTGGCGGCGCGCGGCATCGGGTCCAATGTGGCGTCTTTGCGGGTGGACGGCAACGATTTTCTGGCGGTGTACGCGGCGTCGCGCTGGGCGGCGGATCGCGCGCGCGGCAACTACGGTCCGACCTTGATCGAATGGGTCAGCTACCGCGCCGGGCCGCATTCCACGTCCGACGATCCGTCGAAATACCGGCCCGCCGATGATTGGTCGCGCTTTCCCCTGGGGGATCCGATTCCCCGCCTGAAGCAGTACATGATCGGGCGCGGCATCTGGTCCGATAAAGAACATCAGGACACGCAAAAAGCCTGCGAGGCCGAGGTCGTCGCGGCCCAGAAAAAAGCGGAAGCCCACGGCACGCTGGCCACGGGACGCACGTCCAGCGTGGCCACCATGTTCGAGGACGTCTACAAAGACATGCCGGAGCATCTGCGCCGGCAGCGTCAGGAATTAGGGGTGTGATCATGGCAAAAGACCAGATGAAGACACGCCCCATGACCATGATCCAGGCCTTGCGGTCGGCCATGGACATCATGCTGGACCGCGATGACGATGTCGTCGTGTTCGGCCAGGACGTGGGGTATTTCGGCGGTGTGTTCCGCTGCACCGAAGGCCTGCAGGCCAAATATGGCCAGTCGCGGGTGTTCGATGCGCCGATTTCCGAAAGCGGCATCGTCGCCGCCGCCGTCGGCATGGGGGCCTATGGCCTGCGCCCGGTGGTGGAAATCCAGTTCGCCGACTATTTCTATCCAGCCGCCGATCAGATTTTTTCAGAAGCCGCCCGGATGCGGTATCGCTCGGCGGGCGGGTATACCGCGCCCCTGACCATCCGCATGCCCTGCGGCGGCGGCATTTTCGGCGGGCAGACCCATAGCCAGAGCCCCGAGGCCCTGTTCACGCACGTGGCCGGCCTGCGCACCGTCATGCCGTCCAACCCCTACGATGCGAAAGGCCTGCTGATCAGCTCCATCGAAAATGACGATCCTGTCATCTTCCTGGAACCTAAGCGTCTGTATAACGGCCCGTTCGACGGCCATCACGACCAGCCGGTCGTGCCCTGGTCCAAGCACCCGTTGGGCAACGTGCCCGAGGGCTATTACAGCGTGCCGCTGGACAAGGCCGCGCTCTATCGCGAAGGCCGGGAATTGACCGTGCTGACCTACGGCACCATGGTCTATGTGGCGGAAGTCGCCGCCCAGGAAGCCGGCATCGAGGCCGACATCATCGACCTGCGCAGCCTGTGGCCGCTGGACCTGGACACCATCCTGGCCTCGGTGCGCAAGACCGGGCGTTGCGTGGTGCTGCACGAGGCCACGCGCACCAGCGGTTTCGGCGCTGAATTGTGCTCGCTGGTCCAGGAACATTGTTTCTATCATCTCGAAGCTCCGATCGAGCGCATCACGGGGTGGGATACGCCGTATCCGCATTCCCATGAATGGGCGTATTTCCCCGGCCCCAAGCGGGTGGCCGAGGCGTTCAAACGTGCGTTCCGGGAGGCATAAATGGGTATTCACATCATCAAGATGCCGGATATCGGCGAAGGCATCGCAGAAGTCGAACTGGTTGAATGGCACGTCAAGGCGGGCGATGCGGTGGTCGAGGATCAGATCCTGGCCGACGTCATGACCGACAAGGCCACCGTGCAGGTGCCGTCGCCCGTCCACGGACAGGTTGTGTCGTTGGGCGGGCAGGTCGGTCAGATCATGGCCGTGGGGGCGGAACTGATCCGTCTGGAAGTCGAAGGCGAGGGCAACGAACACCTGTTCAAGACACGCGCGGCGCCGACTCAGGCGCCGGCATCTGCAAAGCCCGCGACGGCCAGCGCCACCGCGCCCGCCGCTCCGCAAGCAGCGCTTGAGCCAGCCGCTTCGGCGCCGGTCCAGCAACAGGCCGCCGCTCACGTTGAACCGGCTCTTGCCGTTGAAGCGCCCGCTGCCCCGGCATTGCATGCGCCCGCACGACCCGAGGGCCAGCGGCCCCTGGCTTCGCCCGCCGTGCGCCGCCGCGCCTGGGATCTGGGCATCACCCTGCAGTATGTGCCGGGCAGCGGGCCGGCGGGCCGTATCACCCAGGGGGACCTGGATGCCTGGCTGGCGCGCGATCGCAACGATACCTCGCAGCGGACCACGGGGTCTTTGTACCAGTCCCACGACGAAGAAACCGCCGTGCCCGTCATCGGCCTGCGCCGCAAGATCGCGCAGAAGATGCAGGAATCCAAACGACGCATTCCGCATTTCACCTATGTCGAGGAAATCGACGTCACGGAACTGGAATCCCTGCGCGCCCGGCTCAATACCCGCCACAGCACCGAACGCGGGAAACTGACCCTGCTGCCGTTCCTGGCGCGGGCGATGGTGCTGGCGTTGCGGGAATTTCCGCAGATCAATGCGCGGTTTGATGATGATGCGGGCGTCGTGACGCAGTTCGGCGCCGTGCATCTGGGCGTGGCGGCGCAGACGCCCTCGGGCCTGATGGTGCCGGTAGTCCGTCATGCCGAAACCCTGGATCTGTGGTCTTGCGCGGCGGAAATCGCCCGCCTGGCAGAAGCGGCCCGCGAGGGCAAGGCCGCGCGCGACGAATTGACGGGCTCCACCATCACCATCACCAGCCTGGGGCCGCTGGGCGGCATCGTGTCCACCCCGGTGATCAATCACCCCGAGGTCGCCATCGTGGGCGTCAATCGGGTGGTCGAGCGCCCGGTCTTCCAGGAAGGCCGGGTCGTGGCGCGCAAGCTCATGAATTTGTCCTCGTCCTTTGATCATCGCGTGGTCGACGGCATGCACGCCGCCGAGTTCATCCAGTGCATCCGGCGTTATCTGGAATGCCCGGCGCTTCTGTTTGTGGAGTAAGCAGCATGTCCAATCCGATCACTACCACCTTGCTGATCATCGGCGGCGGCCCCGGCGGCTATGTCGCCGCCATCCGGGCGGGCCAGTTGGGCATTCCGACCGTACTGGTCGAAGGCGACACCCTGGGCGGCACCTGCCTGAACATCGGCTGCATTCCGTCCAAGGCGCTGATCCACGTGGCGGAACAATTCCATGCCCTGCAGGGTTATGCCGGGGATTCTCCCTTGGGCATCCGCGCCCAGGCGCCGGAACTGGATCTGGAGCGCAGCATCGCCTGGAAAAACGGCATCGTCAAAAAACTGACGACCGGCATCGGGGCGCTGCTGAAAAAGCACAAGGTCACGGTCGTTCAGGGCTGGGCGCATATCGTCGACGGCAAGACCGTGGACGTGAATCCGGTGGCCCAGGGCAAGGCGGGCGCGCCCCAGCGCATCCGCTGCGAACATCTGTTGCTGGCCACGGGGTCCGAGCCGGCGGCTTTGCCCTTTATGCCCTTCGGCGGTCCGGTGATTTCGTCCACCGAAGCCTTGTCACCCAAAAAACTGCCCAAATCCCTCGCCATCGTTGGCGCCGGATATATCGGGCTGGAACTGGGCACGGTCTATCGCAAACTGGGCGTCAAGGTCGACGTCATCGAGTCCCAGGACCGCATCTTGCCGGCTTATGACGCGGATCTGGTCAAGCCCGTGCACAAATCCCTGAAGTCCCTGGGCATGGGGCTGCATTTGCAAACCCAGGTGCTGGGGCTGACGGAAGACGGCAAGGGGCTGCGCATCCAGCCGCCCAAGGCCGAAGAACAGGTGCTGGCCGCCCAGCAGATCCTGGTGGCGGTGGGCCGCAAACCTCGCAGCCGGGGCTTCGGACTCAGTTCTTTGATGCTGGATATGGACGGTCTGGCCGTGCGGGTGGATGATCGCTGCCGTACTTCCATGAACGGCGTGTGGGCCATCGGCGACGTGACCGGCGAGCCCATGCTGGCCCATCGCGCCATGGCGCAGGGCGAATGTGTGGCGGAACAGATTGCCGGTCAGACCCGGCGCTTCGCGCCCGCCGCCATCCCGGCGGTGTGCTTCACAGACCCGGAAGTCGTCACCGCCGGACTGTCGCCGCAGCAGGCTGCTGCAGCCGGCGTCGACGTCATCGAGGGCGTCTTTCCGCTGGCGGCCAACGGGCGGGCGATGACGCTGGAATCCACGGATGGCTTTGTGCGGGTGGTGGCGCGACGCGACAATCACCTGATCCTGGGCTGGCAGGCTGTGGGGCGGGGCGTGTCTGAATTCGCTGCCGCGTTTGGCCAGTCCATCGAAATGGGCGCCTGCCTGGAAGACGTCGCCCATACCATCCATGCGCATCCGACTCAGGGTGAAGCCATCCAGGAAGCGGCCCTGCGGGCCTTGGGGCAGGCGTTGCATATATAGCGGGCAGGCGGTTTGCCTGCGCCGGATGGTCGCGGGCAAACCGCCGCGCGAATACTGGCCGGACGACTACAATCAAAAGATCGTGTTTCAGCCAAAGGCCGTGCCCATGTCCGTCCCTTCGATCACCGAGCCCCGCCTGGATTCCGTCGCCTGCGCCAGTCCCGCCGGGCTGCACCGTATGGCCTACTGGGAATGGGGCGACCCGGACAATGACCGGGTGCTGCTGTGTGTGCATGGCCTGACGCGCACCGGGCGTGATTTCGACCTGCTGGCCCAGGCGCTGCAGCATGACTATCGGGTGGTGTGCCCGGATGTGGTCGGGCGTGGGCGGTCCGACTGGCTGATCAATCCGGCAGGCTATGTGGTGCCGCAGTATGTGGCCGATATGGTGACGCTGATCGCCCGCCTGGCGCCGGCCCGGCTGGATTGGGTGGGCACGTCCATGGGCGGGCTGATCGGTCTGGGTCTGGCAGGCGCGGCGGTGGCATCGCCGTTGATGCGCCCTGGGCGAGATGCCTGGGGGCTGGGCGGCGCGCCGGACATTCCCTGGGGCCGCATGGTGTTCAACGATATCGGCCCCGCTCTGAATCTGGATGGCCTGGCGCGCATCGGCGCCTACGTGGGCCAGGATCTGCGCTTTGCCTCGTTTCAGCAGGCGGTGGATTACGTCCAGTCTGTTTCCCAAGGTTTCGGCCCGCATGATGCGGCTGGCTGGGCCGCGTTGACCGAGCACGTCTTTCACGAGCAGGACGGACAGTGGGTCAAGCATTACGATCTGCGCATCGCCCAGCCCTTCGCCCTGCAGACGCCGGAAGCCATGACGGCTGCCGAAGCGCTGCTGTGGCAGGCCTGGGATCATCTGCCGATGCCGGTCCTGGTGGTGCGGGGCGCGCAGTCCGATCTGCTGTTGGCGGATACCGCGCAGCAGATGATTCGCCGCAACCCCCATGCCCGCTGCGTGGAATTCCAGGGGGTCGGGCATGCGCCCACGCTGCGTGCCGATGAGCAGGTTGCCGCTGTGCGGGAATTCTTGCTGGCGCCGTGATGGGCGGCACGATCCAGCGGGGTCGTGTACAGTCTGGTGAATGACTTTGAATATCGATTTACATAGCCATTCCAGGCAATCCGATGGCGTCCTGTCGCCTGCGGAACTGGCTGCGCGGGCGCATGCCAACGGGGTGGACTGGTGGGCTTTGTCGGACCATGATGAGACCAGCGGTTTGGCCGAGGCCGCCCAGGCAGCTTCCGATCTGGGGCTGGGCTTTATTCCCGGCGTGGAAATTTCCGTCACCTTCTGCGAAAAAACCGTCCACATCCTGGGGCTGCAGATTGATCCCGGCAATCGCGATCTATCCGCAGGCCTGGCGGCGATTCGCCGCAGTCGTTTCGAGCGGGCGGGGCAGATGGCCGATCGCCTGGCCGATTGCGGCATCCCGAATGCCCTTGAAGGCGCCTTGCGCCATGTGGATAATCCGGACCTGATCAGCCGGGTGCATTTCGCCCGCCATTTGTTGGAACAGGAACACGTCAAATCCTTGCAGCAGGCCTTTGATCGTTACCTGGGAGATGGCAAGCGAGCCTTTGTTCCGATTCAATGGGTCAGCCTGGAACAGGCGCTGGGCTGGATTCGGGCAGCAGGCGGCAAGGCGGTGATCGCGCATCCGGGGCGCTACAAATACACGCCCCAGCAGCACGACGCGCTGTTTCAGGTCTTCAAGGATCTGGGAGGGCAGGGGGTGGAAGTGATCACCGGCGCCCATACGCCGGCGCAAAGCAAGCGGTACGCCAAACTGGCGGCGGCCTATGGTTTTCAGGCCTCGCGCGGTTCGGATTTTCATGCGCCCGGCGTTGGCAGAGTGGATCTGGGCGCCATGCCGGATCTGCCCGAAGGCCTGGTTCCGGTCTGGCAAGACTGGATTTGAGGTGGGGAAGTCATCATGAACAAAGCCTTCGTCAAAGAGTCCGACCGGGATGACGACGATGATCTGCCCGAAGTCCAGCCGCTGCCGTCCGGGACAAAGAACTACATGACCACGACGGGCTACAGAACCCTGAGCGCCGAATTGACGCATCTGCTGAATGTCGAGCGCCCCGAGGTCGTGCAGACTGTGTCCTGGGCGGCGTCCAACGGCGACCGTTCGGAAAACGGCGATTACATCTACGGCAAAAAACGTCTGCGGGAAATCGACCGCCGTGTCCGCTTTCTGACCCGTCGCCTGGAATCGGCAGAGGTCGTAGACCCCTCGCAGCAGCCCAATCGCGATCAGGTGTTCTTTGGCGCCACCGTGCAATATTGCGACAGCCAGGGTCAGGAATTCACCGTCACCATTGTCGGGGTGGACGAGGCCGAGCCGCTGAGTGGGCGCATCAGTTGGGTGTCGCCAGTGGCTCGCGCCCTGATCAAATCGCACGAAGGCGATACCGTGACCCTGCGCACCCCGGCAGGACCCGAAGAGCTGGATATTCTGGCGATCAGCTACCCGTCTGCGCAGGGCTGACACGCGACACGGGGCGTGGGGCTTGTCTGTCCGCGCCCTTCTGGTCAGACAGGGCGGTCTACCGCGAGGACGGCGGGGGTATCCGCCTGCTGTCGGCCCGATCCCGGTAAAATGCTGGATTCTTCCTTTTGTTTGCCTTGGGCCTTCTGTCGTGACCTCAGTATTGATCATTTCCGGTTCTGCCGCTTTGTCCGATTTTCGCCGGCAGCGCCTGCTGCGCACCCTGACGGATCTGGGTTTGCCGGTCGCGGCGGTGACGGCTCAGGCCTGCTATTTCGTCGGGGTCGACGAGGCCTTGTCCGAAGCCGATCAGGCGCGGCTGGACGCCTTGCTGGACGACGGCCGCCGGGAATCCTGGCAAACCGGTCGCCATGCGGTGGAATTTCTGGTGGTGCCGCGCCTGGGCACGATTTCCCCCTGGGCCAGTAAAGCAACCGACATCGCCCGACATTGCGGTCTGCCGCAGGTGCATCGCATCGAACGCGGATTGCGCTACGCCATCCAGCCCGAACGCAGTCTGCTGGGTACGCAAAAACTGACCGACGCCCAGATCCAGGCCATCGCCGCCTGCCTGCATGACCGCATGACGGAAACCGTCGTTCCCGCCGATTTCGATGGCCAGGCCCTGTTCGCCCCGGTGGACGGCCAGCCGGTGCAGGCGGTGCCCGTCATGGCTCAGGGCCGCGCGGCCCTGGATGACTGCAATGCCCGCCTGGGTCTGGCGTTGTCGGCAGATGAAATCGACTATTTGCTGCGGGCCTATCGCGACTTGGGGCGCGATCCCACCGACGTCGAACTCATGATGTTCGCCCAGGCCAATAGCGAACACTGTCGCCATAAAATTTTCAATGCGCACTGGTCGCTGGACGGTCAGGCGCAGCCGCAGACGCTGTTCGACATGATCCGCGCCACGCATGCGGCCCAGCCCGAAGGCACGGTGGTGGCGTATTCCGACAATGCCGCCGTCATGGAAGGCGGTCCGGCATCGGTGTTTCATGCCGGCAGTGCGCAGGACACCGCCTATCGCCGTCACGACATCACGGCGCATGTCCTGATGAAGGTCGAAACCCACAACCATCCCACCGCCATTGCGCCGTTTCCCGGTGCGGCGACGGGCGCGGGCGGCGAAATCCGCGACGAGGGCGCCACGGGACGCGGCTCCAAACCCAAGGCCGGTCTGACGGGGTTCACGGTGTCCAACCTGCGGGTGGACGGTGCCGTCGAACCCTGGGAAGGCCCGGCCAGCGCGCCGGAGCGCATCGCCACGCCGCTGGACATCATGATCGAAGGCCCCATCGGCGGGGCGGCGTTCAACAATGAATTCGGGCGCCCGAACCTGCTGGGGTATTTCCGCAGTTTCGAGCAGACCGTGGACGGCGTGCGCTGGGGGTATCACAAGCCCATCATGCTGGCCGGCGGCCTGGGGCAGATCGATGCCCGGCTGACGCACAAGGACCCCTTGCCTCCCGGCGCCTTGCTGGTGCAGCTGGGCGGGCCGGGCATGCGCATCGGCATGGGCGGCGGCGCCGCGTCCAGCATGGGCGCCGGCACCAATCAGGCCGACCTGGATTTCGATTCCGTGCAGCGCGGCAATCCGGAAATGCAGCGCCGCGCCCAGGAAGTCATCGACCGCTGCTGGCAGCAGGGGGGCGACAACCCCATCCTGGCCATTCACGACGTGGGCGCGGGCGGCCTGTCCAATGCTTTCCCCGAGCTGGTCAATGACGCCGGGCGGGGGGCTGAATTCGAATTGCAGCGCGTGCAGCTGGAAGAATCCGGTCTGTCGCCCGCTGAAATCTGGAGCAACGAATCTCAGGAGCGCTATGTGCTGGCCGTGCTGCCGGCGGATCTGGATCGTTTCGCCCGGATCGCGGATCGCGAGCGCTGTCCCTATGCGGTCGTGGGTATCGCCACGGAAGAACGCCGCCTGCGTGTGACCCTGGGCGAGGGCCTGCCCGGCCTGGATCGCCCGGAAGGCGAGCTGCCCGCCACCAGCCTGCGGCCCGTGGATGTGCCGGTGGACGTGATCCTGGGCAAACCGCCGCGCATGCAGCGCGAAGCGACCCGTTCAACGGTCGCCAGCCAGCCGCTGGATCTGTCCGGTGTTGAACTGCCCGATGCGGTGGAACGCGTGCTGCGCCATCCGACGGTGGCCAGCAAATCTTTCTTGATCACCATCGGCGATCGCACGGTGGGCGGCCTGACGGCCCGCGATCAGATGGTCGGTCCGTGGCAGATCCCTGTCGCCGATTGCGCCGTCACTCTGCGCGACTACGAAGGCGTGGCCGGCGAGGCCATGGCCCTGGGCGAACGCAGCCCCATCGCCGTGATCAATCCGGCGGCTTCCGGTCGCATGGCGGTGACGGAAGCCCTGACCAACCTGGTCGCCGCCGGAGTGGCCCGCCTGGAAGACATCAAACTATCCGCCAACTGGATGGCGGCCTGCGGCGCGCCGGGCCAGGATGCGGCCTTGTTCGATACCGTGGCAGCCGTCAGCGACTGGTGCCAGACCCTGGGCCTGTCGATTCCGGTGGGCAAGGATTCCCTGTCCATGCGCACCGCCTGGCAGGACGATGCCGGTGATCAGCAGGTCGTGTCCCCGGTGTCGCTGGTCGTCACGGCGTTTGCGCCGGTGGCGGACGTGCGCGCCACGGTTACCCCGCAGCTGCGCACCGATGCGGGCGATTCCGTGTTGCTGCTGATCGATCTGGGCGAAGGCCGTCAGCGCATGGGCGGTTCCGTCCTGGGTCAGGTCTATGGCGGCATGGGCGCTGAAACCCCCGACATGCAGGACGGCAGTCTGCTGCGCACCGCCTTTCTGACGGTGCGTGAACTGGTGGCGCGCGGCTGGGTGCTGGCCTGCCACGATCGTTCCGATGGCGGGCTGCTGGCCGCCGCCGCGGAAATGGCCTTTGCCGGTCACGTGGGAGTGTCCTTGAATCTGGACATGCTGACCATCGACCCGCACACCGCCGACGCCGGCGACTACAAGATCCGCAACGATCAGGTCGCGGTCCTGCATCACGAACACAATCTGACGGCGCTCTTCAACGAAGAAGCCGGCTGGCTGCTGCAAGTGCCTCGCGCCCATCGCGACGAGATCCTGCAGTTCCTGCGCCAGGCCGGTCTGGCGGCCATCACGCAGGTCGTGGGCATGTTGAACACCAGACAGGAACTGCAGGTGTTCCGCGACGGCGCCATTCTGTATCACCGGCCCTTGTCCGAACTGGGGCAGATCTGGAGCGAGACCACCCGCCGCATCATGGCGCGGCGTGATCACCCCGATTGCGCTCAGGCGGAATATGACACCTGGCTGGACGTGGACAATCCGGGGCTGACGCCGACAGTCGGCTTTGATCCGCAGCAAGACGTGGCGGCGCCGTTCATCGCCAGCGGCGTGCGTCCTCGGGTCGCCATCCTGCGCGAACAGGGCTGCAACAGCCAGGTGGAAATGGCCTGGGCCTTCGACGTGGCCGGCTTCCAGTCCGTGGACGTGCACATGACCGACCTGCTGACCGGGCGCATCCGCCTGGACGATATGCAGGGCCTGATCGCGGTGGGCGGTTTCAGCTACGGCGACGTGCTGGGCGCAGGCGAGGGCTGGGCGCGCACCATTCGTTTCAATGCGGCCTTGTCCGATCAGTTCGGCGGGTTCTTTGCGCGCCCGGACATCTTTGCCCTGGGTGTCTGCAACGGCTGCCAGATGCTGGCCGCTCTGGCCGATATGATTCCGGGCGCGCAGCACTGGCCGCGTTTCACCCGCAACATCTCGGAAAAATACGAGGCGCGGCTGTCGCTGGTGGAAATTCTGGATTCACCGTCCTTGTTCTTTGCCGGCATGGCCGGGGCGCAAGTGCCCATCGCCGTGGCGCATGGCGAGGGCTACGCCGATTTCAGCCGCCAGGGCGATGCCAGGCAAGCGCTGGCGGCGGCGGCCTTTGTGGACAATCGCGGGGTGCGTACCCAGGCGTATCCGGCCAATCCCAACGGCAGTCCCGATGGCCTGACCGCCGTCACCACGGCGGATGGCCGCTTCACCGCCATGATGCCGCACCCGGAACGGGTCACGCGCAACGTCGCCATGTCCTGGCGTCCAGCCCGTTGGGGCGCGGCGGATCAGGGCGGGGATGACACGGTGCACGGCGGCTACACCCCCTGGATGCGGATGTTCCGCAACGCCCGGGTTTTCCTCGACTGATCAACCCCGTGCCTGTGCTCCCGACGGCCCCTGGAAGTCGGGGGCGAAATCGTCCACGGCAATCACCCGGTCGCGCAGGGCGTTGCGTTCGCGCAGACGTTCGTATTCCTCGTCCGTCAGCCCGCCTGCGGCATGAACGGCCTCGGCGATGTCGCGCACGTTGGCGCGCGGATCGGCGGCGGGGATCTGCCCCGATTTTTCGAATGCGCGTACGCGGGCGTCCAGCGATTGCGTGTCCAGCACGGCCTGCAGCGCGGCTTCCAGGACGCCTATGGGATCTTCCAGATCCGTGGGCACGTGGACCAGTCGGGTCAGGCGATCTCGGGCGGGGCCTGGCGCGCAGAGCGCATCCGCCACGGCGGCGGACAGCGCGTCCGAGGGCGGCGAGAAGCTGCGGCCCCAGGGGAACAGCAGCACTTTCAGCGTGCAGGCCAGGAAACGGTTGGGGAAATTGCGCAGCACCCCGTCGATGGCGTCCTGCGCCCGGCAGAACGCATCCTGGATGGCCCAGTGCGCCAGCGGCGCATCGGCGGTCTGGCGGCCTTCATCCTGGAAGCGCTTGAGCGTCGCGGAAACCAGGTAGAGCTGCGACAGCACGTCGCCCAGGCGGGCGGACAGGGATTCACGGCGCTTCAGCGATCCGCCCAGCACCAGCATGGCAACATCCGCCAGGGTAGCGAAGGCGGCGGAAAATCGTGTCAGTTGCCGGTAGTAGCGCGCCATGCCGGGATCGACGCCGGTGTCGGGGCGGGCCAGCAGGGCGCCGGTCCAGCCGTGCCAGATCGCGCGCATTTTATTGCCTGCGGTATGGCGCATGTGCCCCCAGAACGCCGTGTCGAAATCCGCCAGCCCCTGTTCCGGGTCGCTGGCCTGCGCCGCCCGCATTTCCGCCAGCACGAAGGGGTGGCAGCGGATGGCGCCCTGGCCGAAGATGATCAGGCTGCGCGTCAAGATGTTGGCGCCTTCGACGGTGATGCCCACGGGAATCTGCTGGTAGGCCCGCCCCAGAAAGTTCTGTGGTCCCAGGATGATGCCCTTGCCGCCGAGAATGTCCATGCCGTCGTTGACCACGTCCCGCCCGCGTTCCGTGATGTGATATTTGGCGATGGCCGACAGGACGGCGGGCTTCTCGCCCAGATCGACTGCGCCTGCGGTCATGGAACGCACGGCGTCCATCAGATAGGTGTTCGCGCCGATGCGGGCCAGCGGTTCGATGACGCCTTCGAAATGATGGATGCGGGTGCGGAACTGATCACGGACCGCGCTGTAGGCGCCGACCGTCCGGGCCGTCAGTTGCGCCATGCCGGCATAGGATGCGGGCAGCGAGATCGAGCGCCCGGCTGCCAGGCATTCCATCAACATGCGCCAGCCCTGGCCTGCGCGTTCCGGGCCGCCGATGATGAAGTCCAGCGGCATGAAGACGTCGCGCCCTTGTGTGGGGCCGTTCATGAACATGGCGTCCAGCGGAAAATGGCGCCGACCGATCTCGACGCCGGGGTGGTCGCGCGGCACCAGGGCGCAGGTGATGCCGATGTCGGGTTCATCGCCCAGCAGCCCGTCCGGGTCATAGAGCCGGAACGCCAGGCCCAGCACCGTGCAGACCGGCCCCAGCGTGATGTAGCGCTTGTCCCAGGTGACGCGCATGCCCAGGGTTTCCCGGCCTTGCCACAGTTCTTTGCAGACGATGCCGTGATCCGGGATGGCGGCGGCGTCCGATCCGGCCCAGGGGCTGGTCAGGCCGAAGGCAGGGATCTCTTCGCCGCGCGCCAGGCGGGGCAGGTAGTGATTTTTCTGTTCTTCCGTGCCGTAGTGCAGCAGCAATTCTGCAGGCCCCAGGGAATTGGGCACCATGACGGTGACCGACAGTGCGGAATTGCGCGATGCCAGGCGGGTCACGACCGCTGAATGGGCGCTGGCGGAGAACTCCAGCCCGCCGTATTGCTTTGGGATGATCATGCCGAAGAAACGGTGCGTCTTGATGTAGTCCCAGGCCTCGGCAGGCAGGTCCAGGTCCTGGCGCGTGACCTGCCAGTCGCGCACCAGGGCGCACAGCGTTTCGACTTCGTGATCCAGAAAGGACTGTTCTTCGTCCGACAGCCGGGGCGCAGGGATGGCATGCAGGGCGCGGGCGCTGGGCCGTCCGGAAAAGAGGTCGCCGTCCCACCAGACCGTGCCGGCCTCCAGGGCCTCGCGTTCGGTGTCCGACATGCGGGGCAGGATGCGCCGGAACAACCGGTACAAGGGCCGGCTGAGAAATCTCAGGCGCCAGTCCCGCCGCGTCAGCACGCAAGCCAGCGCAATCAGGATGAGGATGATCAGAAGCAGCACGACAGTCATGACGCGACTCCAGGTTCGGGTTTTCGTGTTCAGACGTTCAGAACATGATACCGCTTGAGGATTGCGGTCAATGCGGGCCTGTGCCCTGGTTCCTGCGCTGCGGCCAGGCGCTTGCCGATATTGTCTAGGGGTTTATCCGTAGGCCCCTACGGCGTATAATCCTGCTTTGCCCGGAGTCTATACAGTCTATGCGTCTGATCAAAAAAGCGCTCACCTTCGACGACGTTCTCCTGATTCCTGCCTTTTCCCAGGTTCTGCCGCGCGACACGCGCCTGACCACGCAGCTGACGCGTGGCATCCAGTTGAACATCCCCCTGGTTTCCGCCGCGATGGACACCGTGACCGAATCCCGCCTGGCCATCGCCATGGCTCAGGAAGGCGGCATCGGCATCATCCATAAGAATCTGGGCGCCGACGAGCAGGCCCGCGAGGTCGCTCGCGTGAAACGCCACGAATTCGGCATCGTCATCGATCCCATCACCGTGACTCCCACGATGAAGGTCCGCGACGTCATCGAACTGCAGCGCCTGCACGGCATCTCCGGCCTGCCGGTGGTCGAAAGCGGCAAGCTGGTGGGCATCGTCACCAACCGCGATCTGCGATTTGAAGACCGCCTGGATGTGTCGCTGCGCGAAATCATGACGCCCCAGGATCGTCTGGTCACGCTGCGCGAGGGCGCCACCCTGGAAGAAGCTCAGGCCTTGATGCACAAGCACCGTCTGGAACGTGTGCTGATCGTCAATGAAAAATTCCAGCTGCGCGGCCTGGCCACGGTCAAGGACATCGTCAAAAATACCGAGCATCCCCTGGCCAGCAAAGACGCCCAGGGCCAACTGCGCGTGGGCGCGGCGGTGGGTGTGGGCGAGGGCACCGATGAACGCGTCGAAAAACTGGCGGCTGCCGGGGTCGACGTCATCGTGGTCGATACCGCGCACGGCCATTCGGCAGGCGTCATCGACCGTGTGCGCTGGGTCAAAAAACACTATCCGAACATCCAGGTGGTGGGCGGCAACATCGCCACGGCAGCGGCGGCTCGTGCTCTGGTCGAGGCTGGCGCCGACGCCGTCAAGGTCGGCATCGGGCCGGGTTCCATCTGCACCACCCGCATCGTGGCCGGTGTCGGCGTGCCGCAGATCACGGCCATCGCCGACGTTGCTCAGGCCCTGGAAGGCACGGGCGTGCCGCTGATCGCCGATGGCGGCATCCGCTATTCCGGCGACGTGTCCAAGGCCTTGGCCGCAGGCGCATCCACCTGCATGATGGGCGGCATGTTCGCCGGCACCGAAGAAGCCCCCGGCGAGGTCGTCCTGTTCCAGGGACGGTCCTACAAATCGTACCGGGGCATGGGCAGCCTGGGCGCCATGGCCGATGGTTCGGCGGATCGCTATTTCCAGGATCCGAACAACAACGTCGACAAGCTGGTGCCCGAAGGCATCGAGGCGCGTGTGCCCTACAAGGGCAGCGTCATCGCCATCATCTATCAGCTGGTAGGCGGCATCCGGGCCTCGATGGGCTATTGCGGCTGCGCCACGATCGCCGATCTGCATGCTCAGGCTGAATTCGTCGAGATCACGGCAGCCGGGGTGCGCGAATCCCATGTCCACGACGTGCAGATCACCAAAGAAGCCCCCAACTACCGGGCCGATTGATATCAGGCCTTGGTTGGACACAGCGCCCGCCTTATTTTGGCGGGCGTTGTTTATTCAAGGGGGGCGGCGCCTGCGTCCAGCAAGGCTTCAACCACCAGATCCGGGTCGCTGATCATGGCGTCATGACCGCAGGCCAGGTCGCGCCAGCGCCAGCGGGATCCATACTGCGCGCGCGCCCATTCGTAGCCTTGCCCAACCGCTTGAAAGGGTGTCCCTGTGCAGCGCAAATAGGTCGCCGGCAGGTTGTTGCCTAGTGGGTGATTCAGGTGCAGCGCTTCGCGGTAGGTGCCGATCGGTTGGGGCGTCAATCGCGCTTGCACGTACGCAATGTCCGCCGCCGTGGTGAGTCCCAGGCTGTCTGGCCGAAGCGGGGGGATGCCGCCGCTACGGGCGGCGCTGAGTTCCAATCGCTCGACTGTCGTCTCGGGCAGCGTATCGAATGTTGATTTTCCCGGCGGCAGCAGAAAAGCATCCAGATAGACCAGGTGCTGGATGCGTTCGGGCAGGCGGTCGGCGGCGCCGGATATCACCAGCCCGCCAAAGCTATGACCCACCAGAATGATGTCGCGCAGGTCATGCCGGGCCAGCAGGTCGCACAGATCCTGGATGAAAGCGCTGAGCGTGATGGCCGGGCTGAGCATGTCGCTGCGCTCGGCCAGGCCCGGCGAGGTGGGGGTGTATACCTGATGGCCTGCATGGCGCAGCTGGTCGGCGACGACGGACCAGCACCAGCCGCCGTGCCAGGCGCCGTGGACCAGGACATACGTCTGTGGTGCGGTCATGTGGAAACCCCCGTCTGTTTCTGCAAGCGCAGGATAGGCGCCGCGCCGCCCAGCAGGCCTAATGCGCCCAGCACCAGGGCGAATTCCAGCGGTGCGTTGAACCAGGCGTGTGTGAGGCTGAAAAACAGCGGTCCGATCAGCTGTCCCAGTGCGAAGGATGCCGTCATGGCCGCCATTTGCCGTTTGGCTGCGGGGGGGCCGACGGTAGCCTGGGCTTCCTGCAGGCCGACCATGGTGATCACCATGAAGGTGCTGCCGACGCAGGCGGCGGCGATCAAGATCGCCGGCAGGGCGTGCCAGATGGCCGGCATCAGGACGCCGATGGCCATCACGACCTGGGCGCCTGCCCAGACCTGTGGGCGGCTGAATCGCTGCGCCAAGCGGCTGGCGATCAAGGTGGAGACGGCTCCGGCCAGCCCGAAGACCGGCCAGGCCAGGCTGAACAGCCAGGGGTCGGGCACCAGCAGGCGAGCCTGAGCAGGTAGAAACGTAGCCGGCAGGATATAGCCGAAGCCATACACGCCGTAGCACAGGATCAGTCCCCAGTGCAGCGGTGTCGGTCCCTGGTCTGGGGGGGTGTCAGCAGCGGGGACGGGGGGATTCGGAGTCGGGGTGTCGTCCGTGCCGGGTGGGATAGGGGCGGCTGCAGATTGGCAGGGTTCGGGCGTCGTCCACAGCATGGAGGCCCCCATCAGGCCCAGCAAGGCCGCCGCAGCCAGCCACAGCCAGGCCTGCGAGGCCGTCGTCCCCAGCAGTGTCAATCCCATACAGGCCAGCCCCGCGAACATGATTCCGCAACCCACGCCGGCGAAGACGATGCCGCTGTGCCTTTCCTGGCCTTGGGCGTTCAGACGGGCGATACACAGCGACGCGGTGCCGATCAGCACCCAGGCGCTGGCTACTCCGGCCAGCAGCCGCCAGATCAGCCAGCCGGCCCAGTGTGTGTCCAGCCCCATCGCAGCGGTCATCAGCACGACCAGCCACAGGCCCCGGCGCAGCAGCGTGGCGGGCGGCCAGCTCATGTGCGTCACCAGCAAGGCGCCCAGCAGATAGCCCAGATAATTGGCGCTGGCCAGCCAGCCGCCTTGGGCCAGCGTCAAGCCCAGATCAGCCTGCATCATGGGCAGCACCGGCGTAAAAGCGAAGCGACCGATGCCCATGGCGACCGCCAGGGCCAGCAGCCCGGCCAAGGGCAGGGGAAGAGTGAGTATGCGGAGGATGGCCATGGATGGGATTGTTGGCAGCAGACCCAGCTACTGTAATGGCTGCGGGCGCTTCAGGCCAAGTCCAGTCGGCGAGACATGGTCAGAAGAGCGCCCGGTGCACGTCTGATCGTGCTTGTCCGTGGAAGGGGAACTCATCCATGGGTTACATTAATGCCTTGAATAGCCTTCGACGTCAGCCATCATGCATCAGCGCATCCTCATCCTGGACTATGGTTCACAGGTCACCCAACTCATTGCCCGCCGCGTGCGCGACACCGGTGTCTACTGCGAGATCCATCCGGGCGATGTAGACGACGACTTCATCCGCAATCAGCTGGCGCAGGGCTTGAAGGGCATCATTCTGTCGGGCAGTCATGCCTCGGCCTATGCCGACGAATCCTTGAAAGTACCCGGTGCGGTCTTCCAGGTCGGTGTGCCGGTGCTGGGCATCTGCTACGGCATGCAGTCGATGGCGATGCAATTGGGCGGCAAGGTCGAATTTTCCGATCACCGCGAATTCGGCTATGCCGAAGTGCGCGCCCACGGTCACACCCGGCTGCTGAGCGGCCTGCAGGATTTCGAAACCCCCGAAGGCCACGGCATGCTGAAGGTCTGGATGAGCCACGGCGACCGCGTCACGGCGTTGCCGCCGGGTTTCGTCCGTATGGCGTCCACGCCCTCGTGCGAGATCGCGGGCATGGCCGATGAAACGCGCGGCTTCTACGCCGTGCAGTTCCACCCCGAAGTCACTCATACCCTGCAGGGCCAGGCCCTGTTGCAGCGTTTCGTCACCGAGATCTGCGGCTGCGCCCGCGACTGGAACATGCCCGACTATGTGGCCGAATCCGTCGCCCGCATCCGTGAGCAGGTCGGTTCCGACGAAGTCATTCTGGGTCTGTCGGGCGGGGTGGATTCTTCTGTGGCCGCCGCCCTGATTCATAAAGCCATCGGCGATCAGCTGACTTGCGTGTTCGTCGATCACGGCCTGCTGCGTCTGAACGAGGCCAAGCAGGTCATGGACACCATGGCGCGCCATCTGGGCATCCGCGTCATCCATGTCGACGCCAGCGAACAGTTCATGAGCAAGCTGGCCGGCGTCGCCGACCCGGAAGCCAAGCGCAAGATCATCGGTCGCGAATTCGTCGAGGTCTTCCAGGCCGAATCCGCCAAACTGACGTCCGCCCGCTGGCTGGCCCAGGGCACCATCTACCCGGACGTCATCGAATCGGCGGCATCCAAGACCGGCAAGGCCGTCGCCATCAAGTCCCACCACAACGTGGGCGGCCTGCCCGACACCCTGAACCTGAAGCTGCTGGAACCCCTGCGTGAGCTGTTCAAGGACGAAGTCCGCCACCTGGGTCTGGCCCTGGGTCTGCCGCCCGAAATGGTCTTCCGCCACCCGTTCCCCGGCCCGGGCCTGGGCGTGCGCATCCTGGGCGAAGTCAAACAGGAATACGCCGACCTGCTGCGCCGCGCCGACGACATCTTCATCACCGAACTGCGCAACACCATCGATTCGGCGTCCGGCAAGTCCTGGTACGAATTGACATCCCAGGCCTTCACGGTGTTCCTGCCGGTGAAATCCGTGGGCGTGATGGGCGATGGCCGCACCTACGACTACGTCGTGGCTCTGCGCGCCGTGCAGACCACCGACTTCATGACGGCGGATTGGGCGGAATTGCCGTATTCGCTGCTGAAGAAGGTCTCGTCGCGGATCATCAATGAGGTCCGGGGGATCAATCGGGTTACGTATGATGTGTCGAGCAAGCCGCCGGCTACGATCGAGTGGGAATGATCCGCTTGGCCTTTTACTGGAAACCGCTCTGACAGAGCGGTTTTTTCATAGGTGGCCCCCCATTCGCCTTGGTGCATATCAATAGCAAGTCTCGACGATGCCAAGGACGCCGCGACAGATTTCGCTTGATTAATACATAGCCGTATGATTATTATATAGTCTAATGGTTATGGATTTGAACAGTGAACACACACGACGCCCTGTTTAGAACGCTGGCTGATCCGACGCGCCGGGCGATCTTCGAGCGGCTATGTCGCGAAGGCGAACAGACGGTCGGGGCGCTGACGGCTCAGGCGGGAATTTCGCAGCCGGCGGTGTCGAAGCATCTCGGCATCCTGAAACAGGCTGGCCTGGTGCAAAACCGTCATGAAGGGCGGCAGACGCACTACAGCGCGCAGCTCGACGCGCTTGCCCCGCTGATCGACTGGACAAATCAGATGACGCGCTTCTGGCAAGACAGGTTTGACGATCTCGAAGACCTACTCAATCGGATGGACCAATGAACGACATACCGACCGACACACGCACCGTCGTTGTTGAGCGCGAAATCGCGCATCGGCCAGAAAAAATCTGGCGGGCGCTCACGCAGCCCCACCTGATCCAGGAATGGCTCATGAAGAACGACTTCAGTCCGGTCGTCGGCCACCGCTTCAAGCTGCGTGGCGATTGGGGCGGTGTGCTGGATTGCGAAGTGCTCATCGTCGATCCGAACACGACTTTGTCCTATACGTGGAATTTTACGCACGACGATCCCGCCTTCGATCTGCAAAGTGTGGTGACCTTCACTCTCGAACCTATACGTATAGGAACCCGCTTGCGGGTGGAGCAAGCAGGTTTCCGGCCCGATCAAAAACGGGCACTCGGCGGCGCGAAGGCGGGGTGGCGGGACTTCTTCGAGAAGCTGGAGCAGATTTTGCCCCAGGTCGATTAAAAGCCATCCATGCGATTCCAACCGATGCGTCTGTGGTTCTGGGCGCAACTTCATCAACGCAAATAGCGAAGGAAGCACTCATGAAGATCAAATTGACCAAGGTGTATGTAGACGACCAAGAGAAGGCTTTGCACTTCTATACGCAGGTTCTGGGCTTCGCCAAGAAGGCCGACTTCAGCAACGGGGCGTTTCGTTGGCTGACGGTGGCTTCGCCCGACGAGCCGGAGGGGACTGAGCTGCAGCTTGCGCTCAATGACAATCCGGCGGGCAAGGCGTACCAGCAAGCCATCTTCCAGCAAGGTCAGCCCGCGATCAATTTCTACACCGATGACATTCAAGGCGACTATGAACGCATCAAAACGCGCGGCGGCGACTTCGCAATGGCGCCGACCGAAGTAACCGGCTCGACCATCGCCCAGTTGTATGACGCCTGCGGCAACATCCTCCAGATCACCCAGTTGGCGCGTTGGTAGCGTCGGCGGCCTGTGCGCCCAGAGTATGGCCCGCCTGCTTTAGCAGGCTGCGTGTTTTTTCCAGGTTGCTCGATTTCACAAGCAGGTGGTCTCCATCAAAGGTGGAAACCACAAAGATCCCGATACCGTTGGTCGATAAAGGCTCGATCACGGACAGCACGATGCCGGTTTCATCAAAGGCAAACGGGCCTTGGAATTTGAAGCATGACCAGTCGCCATCCACCTGCACATCGTGCGGGATGCGATCTTGCAGGCAGACGATGGAAAGCTCGTCGTCGGTGCGGCTGATGCTGACGAATCCGCTCCCGTCGGCCCATGCCGGAACAGGATCGGAAGAGCGCAGCCGAGCCACCCCATAGGCTCCGTTCAAAAGCCGCAATTTAACGTGAGACGCCATTTGCATTTACCTTGTCTGACAAAATCGAAAATTTCGCCTGTCGTCTACGACGACCCTGACTACGCAGAACTGTAAAGCCGCCTTAGTGCAATCATCGCGCCGAGTAGCGACAGGGCCGTCAGGCAGGCGAAGGCGAAGGGGAACCCCGCCGCAGTGGCAAGGGCGCCGGCAGCCAGCGCGCCCACGCCTGTGCCCAGGTCAAAAGAGACGTTCCATAGCACCGAGACGCGCGTCAGCCGAGTGGATCCTCCGCGCCTGAAAGCCAGAACGAGAGACGTGCTTTGCAGCCCGCCGTAGGCCAGTCCAAGCAGGACGCTGCCAAGATAAAGCGTCCATTGCGCCGTATGTGGATCGCCGATCGACAGGGCGATACTGAGCGCTGCCATGCCGAGCACCAGCACGACGCACAGTCCGGTGATCATCTTCAGGATGTCGTGGCGGTCGCTGAGCACACCGAAGATCCATCGGGTAGGGGTGGCAAAGCCGGTCAGGCACAACAGCATGATCGCGGCAGAGGGCGCATCCAGGGCCATTTGGCTGGCAAAGGTCAGGACAGCGCCCCCACCGCTGGTGGCGATCAGCAGGACCAGCAACGAGGGGGCGATCAGGCGGAACGTGGAAGGCTGCTTTGATAATCCGGCGTCAGCCGGCGCCTGATCCGAGGCGGCGTGCCGGCCCAGGATGCCGCCCAGCGGGCGGACCAGAACCAGGCCCGCCAAAGGAAGGGTCGCGATCAAGGTCATGGCAAGGCTGCCAAATCGTTGCTCCAGCACGGGGGCCGACGACATGAGCAGCAGCTGGGGCAGTGCAAGCGCCAGGCCGTACACGCCGACGGCGGCGCCCCGTCTGGCGGCGGGTACGAGGAGCGCGATAGCCGTGGCGCCGCCAACCGTCAGGATGCCGAAGCCGATGCCGCGCAGGGCGCTGGAAATCAGGATGGCGGCGGAGCCCGTGCCCAGGGCCTGCAGCGTGGCCGGCGCGCCAAGCGCGATCAACCCCAAGGCCAATACCTTCGCCCACCCGAATGTCCGCAGGGCCTTGTTCATGGCGAATTGAGTCATGATGGTGCTTGCCATCAGGACCGTGGTCACGCTGCCCGCAGCGGCCTCGCTGGCTCCCCTGGCCAGCGCCCACGCAGGCGAGAGCGGCAAAAGAACGCTGAAACTGGCCACGCCCAGGATGATGACGATCAGCAGAAGATTGACGCCCTGAATGCTAAGGATGGGGGTATGGCTGTTGTGTGCGTCCACTCGCGGCGTTTCCTTCGGTTCCAGCTGATCGTCCGCGCAGCGCGGGTGTGCGAGGGCGATCATATCGTATTGGGACGGACCAAGGCGGCGCTTCCAGTCGCGGTGAAAGTCTCTAAAGACTTTCTTGAAACATTCAAGCACAATCTCCCTGACGAAAATCTTTAATCCATGCTTAAAACAGCTCACAAGTGCAGAAAGACTTAATTGATTCATGAATGCGACTGTCATCCTGGGCATGCTCTGCGTGCATCTGATGTGTTTCTGCGTGATGTTCCTGCTGATCAGCACCCGGCTGAACGACAGGAAAATGGGCACGGACGTCTTTGCTGCCGGCCATCTCCTGCTGGGACTGGCCTATCTTCTGCAGTTGCTGGGTGACGGGGGGGTAGCAAGCGTCGTCAATCACACGCTGACGTTCTGCTCGCCCGTGGCGTATATGCTGGGGGCGATTCGCTTCTTTGACCGTCCCGTCCCGGTGTGGCGGCCATTGCTCACAGTGGCCGGCCTCTACACCTTGGCTCAGGTGCTGGTGCAGGCTACCCTGGGGACCGAGGCCCGTCATGCCTTGCTGGCCGCTTCCTGCGCAGCCTTGTTCTTTGGCATGTCCGTGATCTTGCTCTACGGCGTCCGTACGTTCGCCAGAGACCTGCGCGTCGAGATGATCCTGTTTGCCGTTTTGATCGGCGGCATCTGCGCGCTGAATGCTGCGAAATTCATGATGATTCTGCAAGGTGGGCTGCAGGCTCTGGATATGAACAGCCGCTTTCAGATCGCGTTCTACATCTATATGTCGTTCCTGGGCACGGTGCTGCCGCCGGCAGCCGTTTGGCTGGTGTTGAGCCGCCTCGTCGAGCAGTTGCGGGTTCTGTCCGTCAAGGATCCTCTGACCGGCCTGTTGAACCGGCGCGGCCTGACGGAAGGACTGGCTGCGCATTTCCGCTCCAGGGTCGCAGGGTCCGCGCATCTGCTGATCGTGGACATCGATCATTTCAAGCAGATCAACGATGACCATGGCCACCAAATGGGAGATGCCGTCCTGTGCCGCGTGGCGGATGCCCTCAAAGGCACGGCCCGGCAAGGGGATCTTGCCTGCAGGTTGGGGGGTGAGGAGTTTGTCGTGATTGCGCTGAATACCGACCGTGGCGGCGCGCTGTACCTGGCCGAGCGCATGCGCGAGGCGGTGGCATCCAGCCAGGTGAGCGGCAACGATCCGCGCGAACCGGTCCGGTGCACGGTCACCATCGGGGTGTCTCTGGGTTTTGCCAACGCCGAAGCGTTGGACGAAGTCCTGCGGCAGGCGGATGCTGCGCTCTATCGCGGCAAGGCTTCGGGGCGCAATCGTGTGGAATGGGCGCTGGCGGTTTGAATGCAGGACAGCCAGCTTCCCGCAAATCTCGCCATTGCCGCCAAAACCCCGGACGAGTCCGCTCTAAGATGGCGCAGCTGAAGACATGAACGATCAAAATGAGACCGTGATCGATACCCTTCGGACGGACGGCAGCCCTTGGGCCGTCTTTCTGATTTTCCTGCGGCTGGGTCTGACCTCTTTCGGCGGTCCGATTGCGCACCTGGGCTACTTCCGCGATGAGTTCGTGACGCGACGGCGGTGGTTGAACGAACAAAGCTATGCGGATTTGATCGCCCTCTGTCAATTCCTGCCAGGACCGGCCAGCAGCCAGGTCGGCATCGCACTTGGGCTGTCCCGATCCGGCTATGCCGGAGCGTTGGCTGCATGGGCAGGCTTCACGCTGCCTTCGGCGATTGCGCTGATTCTGTTTGCGCTGGGCATTGCCGGTTACGGGGATGCCATGCCGTCTGGCGTGCTGCATGGATTGAAGGTGGTGGCCGTGGCGGTGGTTGCGCAAGCCGTATGGGGGATGGCGCGCAATCTCTGCCCCGACGCGCCGCGCATCACCATCATGGCGGCGACAAGCTGTTTCGCGCTGCTGGCGCCGTCCGTCTGGGGGCAGGTGGGAGGCATCGCCCTTGCAGCGATCATTGGCTTGTGGCTGTTCAAACCACGGCAGGGGTCCGCGCATGACCCGTTACCGATTCCCCTGCGGCGCCGCGCGGGCTTGCTTTGGCTGACGCTGTTTTTTACCTTGCTGATGGGTTTGCCCTTGCTGGCATCCATGCTCCCGAATCAGCCGTTGGCGATGGCGGATGCCTTCTATCGGGCCGGATCGCTGGTGTTTGGTGGCGGACATGTGGTGTTGCCGCTGCTGCAGGCTGAAGTGGTGCAGGCCGGTTGGGTCGGCAACGACGCTTTTCTGGCGGGCTACGGTGCCGCGCAGGCTGTCCCTGGCCCGCTTTTCACCTTTGCGGCGTTTCTCGGCGCCTCGATGAATCAGGCTCCCGCTGGCTGGGTCGGCGGCCTGATCTGCCTGCTGGCGATCTTCGCGCCGTCCTTTCTGCTGGTCATGGGGGCGCTGCCGTTCTGGGAAACTCTGCGCCTCAATATCCGCATGCGGGCGGCACTGTCGGGCATCAATGCCGCTGTGGTCGGTCTGCTGCTGGCAGCGCTCTATCAGCCGGTATGGACGAGCGCGATTCATGCGCCGCAGGATTTCGGCTTGGCTCTGGTGGCCCTGATCGCCCTGATGTTCTGGAAATTGCCGCCGTGGCTGGTCGTGCTGGGCAGCGGTGTTGTTGGCGCCGTATTCAGTACGATTCTGTGAGGCCCTGAAAAGAATCACCTGTCTACGCCGTGATGCCATTCAGTTCGGTGATCACCTCGGATGGCAGCTCGAGTTCGGCGGCGGCCAGGTTTTCGCGCAGGTGCGCGACTGATGAGGTGCCGGGAATCAGCAGGAGATTAGGCGATCGGTGCAGTAGCCATGCCAGCGCCACCTGCCTCGGCGTTGCGCCCAGTCGGCCCGCAATCGCCGCAAGCGTAGAAGATCGCAGCGGTGAAAATCCGCATAGAGGGAAGAACGGCACGTAGGCGATCCCATCGCGGGCAAGCATGTCGATCAAGTCGTCGTCCTGTCGATGCGCAATGTTGTAGTGATTTTGTACGCAGACGATCTCAACAAGCCGGCGCGCCTCGACCACTTGGGCGGTCGTGACGTTGCTCAGGCCGATGTAGCGCACCAGCCCTTGCCGCTGCAGTTCGGCCAGGGCGGTCAACGGCGCCTCGATCGAACCCTCGGTCGGTCCCATGATGTCGAACATGATCCGCAGATTGACCACGTCCAGCACATCGAGGCCGAGATTGCGCAGATTGTCGTGTACGGCCTGCGTCAACTCCTCGGCTGAGAGGGCAGGCAGCCAGGAAGCGTCGTTGCCGCGTCGGGCGCCGACCTTGGTCACGATGACAAGATCGTCGGAGTAGGGGTGGAGGGCCTGGCGGATGAGCTGGTTGGTGATGTGGGGGCCATAGAAGTCGCTGGTGTCGATATGGTCGATGCCAAGTGCGACTGTCTCGCGCAGTACCGCCAGTGCCGCATCGTGGTCCTTGGGCGGCCCGAATACGCCAGGGCCTGCGATTTGCATGGCGCCGTAGCCGAGTCGCTTTACGCAGCAGGTGCCCAGAGAGTAGGTGCTGGTCTGCTTGGAATGACTCATGGTTTTCCTTGGTAGGTTGCGGGACTTGCTGTAAAGCAGTATATGAATGATTCTTCAGTTTTTGAATTCGCATTCCATGAGTAAAGACAGAGCGGCTCTGCAGCCGCGCAAATCCCCGGTCCAGGCCAGATCATCCGCCACCGTCGAGGCACTGCATATCGCTGCCGTTCAGGTTTTGATGCGGGAAGGCCTGGGCCGCTGCACGACGACCAGGGTCGCGGTGCGCGCGGGCACGTCGGTCGGCAGCCTGTATCAGTACTATCCGAATCGCGATGCGCTGCTTGCCGCCATATTGAAGCGACATTTGGATGGCATCGCCGATGCCTGCGCCCGTGTGTGCCGAGAGCAACAAGGCAGGCCGGTCTCTGATATGGCATCGGTGCTGGTTCGCGCCTTTCTGGCTGCTAAGCTGCGCGACCCCGAGGAATCGAAAGCGCTCTATGCCGTGGCGGCGGAACGTGGTGGCGCCGAATTGTGCGCACACGCGCAGGCGCGCATGGCGGCGTCGATCACGGACATGCTCGCCAGCGCGGTCGATGTGCATTTTGACGATCCTGCGATGACGGCCATGATTGCGCTCAATGCGATGATTGGTCCCGTGCGGGCCGTGCTGGAGGGGATGGCCAGCGCCGGAACCGAGGATGGGCTAGAAGCGCAGCTTACGCTGTTGTTGGCATCTTTTTTCCAGGCGCACCCCCGCCGGATGACAGCGGTATCGCCCTAGCTTGTCGCTTGCAGTTAGAACGCCGGGTGGATGCTGAGCGCCAGCATGGATGACAGCTGGCACAATGGCCTGCCGGAGCTTTGCTGCAAGGCATTGAACGCATCCTGCACGGCCTGCAGATCGCGCCGACTGCTGGGGGTTCGGGTGATGGCGCCGGCAAGCACCAGGCGTTCGACCACATGGCTGGTCAGCAGAAATGTATCCTTGCCCGCCAGACGCAGGAATCCAGCCCCGGATCGCCCCCCCAGGCGCGCCCCGTCCTGGGCAAGCCGACGCCATAAGCCGATGATGTCGGTCACAGGCCAATCGGCGATCCAGGCGCCGAAGCTGCCGCCATGTTCCCGGCGGATGTCCAGGATGAATCGGGCATTGCCGGGGATGGTCTGCAATTTGGCGGCGTGGCGGATGATGCCTGTGTTGCGCAGGTGGTGTTCAATGTCCGCCGCGCCGATCATGGCCATGGCCTCGGGATCAAAGCCCGCAAAGGCCTCTTCGAAGGCAGGCCATTTGGCATCCACGACCGAATGCTGCATGCCCGCCTGAAACACCCGCTGCGTCATCGCGGACAGGTATCGATCATCGCCTTTGCGCTTCAGCGCGTCCGGCGCCAGCGCCTGCGGCAGAAAGGCTTCCATGGCCTCGTCGGAATCGAAACGCGCGCGGACCGTGTCGTAAAGCCAGGGATAGCTCAGATGGTTTGTCATTTGACGAGGCTTGCCAGCCCTGGATGCCGCCGGTCTTTGTCCGACAGCGCCGGATCGTTGATCGGCCAGGGGATGGCCAGATCCGGGCAGTTCCAGGCCAGGCCGCCCTCGTCAGCAGGGTCGTAGTAGTCCGTGCATTTGTATTGAAAGATCGCCGATTCGCTCAGGACGCAGAAACCATGCGCGTAGCCTGGCGGAATCCAGATCTGGCGATGGTTGTCGGCGGATAGTTCAGCGGCGACGTGCTGTCCAAAAGTGGCGGACTGCGGATTGATATCCACGGCCACATCAAAGACGGTGCCCTCGATCACCTGGATCAGTTTGCCCTGCGGGCGTTGGCGCTGAAAGTGCAGGCCGCGCAGTACCCCGTAGGTGGATCGCGAGACATTGTCCTGCACAAAATCCAGTGTGATGCCGACCTCCTGGCGGTAGCGGCGGGCGCTGAAGGATTCCAGGAAAAATCCGCGCGCGTCGCCGAATACCTGCGGATCGATCAGACGCACGCCTGGCAGGATGGTGTCGATGACCTTCATTGCCCGCCGCCCTCGCGGCCCAGCGCCAGCAGATATTGTCCGTAGTCCGTCTTGGACAGCCGTTGGCCCCGTTCGATCAGGCCGACGCGATCCAGCCAGCCGTTGTTGAAGGCGATTTCCTCCAGGCAGGCTACTTTCTGACCCTGGCGATGTTCGATCGTCTGCACATAGGTGCCGGCGTCCAGCAGGCTTGCGTGAGTGCCGGTGTCCAGCCAGGCAAAACCGCGCCCCAGCACTTGCACATGCAGATCGCCGCGCTGCAGATAGGCGTTGTTGATATCGGTGATTTCCAGTTCCCCGCGCGCCGACGGGCGCACTTGGCGGGCGATGTCTACAACGTCGTTATCGTAGAAGTACAGGCCGGTGACGGCATAAGGGGATTTGGGCCGCTGCGGTTTTTCCTGAATGGAGATCGCCTGACCGTCGGCATTGAATTCGACCACGCCAAATCGTTCCGGATCTGCCACCCGGTAGCCAAAGACCGTCGCCCCGGAGGGGCGCTGCGCGGCTTCGCGCAGCATCTGGCTGAAGCCGTAGCCGTAAAAGATATTGTCCCCCAGCACCAGGCAGACGCGCTCGTCGCCGATGAAGTCCGCCCCGATCAGAAAGGCCTGGGCCAGACCGTCGGGCGAGGGCTGTTCCGCATACGACAGCGAGATGCCAAAGTCGGACCCGTCGCCCAGCAGGCGCCGGAATCCCGGCAGATCCTCCGGTGTCGAGATCACGAGCACGTCGTGGATGCCCGCCAGCATCAGCACCGACAGCGGGTAGTAGATCATGGGCTTGTCGTAGATCGGCAGCAGCTGTTTGGACACGCCGCGGGTGATGGGGTGCAGCCGGGTGCCGGAACCGCCGGCCAAGATGATGCCTTTCATGGGGCCTGCGCAAGGAGGGAAGCAAGACCCGTAGTTTAATGGTTATGGCTGGTTACAGGTGCGGCTGCGCCATGAGGGCGCTGTTTCCGCAGGAAAATAGGGTCTTTAGGGATCGCGCGGCCCCTGTTTGCTACTATCGCCGCTGTTGATGAAGTACCGGGCAGGCGGTCGATGGCCGCTTTGGCGCCCGGTGGCGTTTGAATGGACAGGATGTCAATCGATGGAAGATTTGAATAGCCGCTACGGCCTGAATCAGGCCCATAGCGAAGTCGTGCAGGCCTGCGCGGTCATCACGCCCTGCGATGCGCTGGACATGGGGTGTTCCAGCGGTCGCAACGCTCTGTATCTTAGCCAGCGGGGGTTCCGTGTCACGGCAGTGGATGCCAACCCCCAGGCCATTGCCACGCTGCAGTCCATCGTCGATCAGGAAGGCATCCAGACGATCGCACCGCAGGTTTACGATATCCAGCAGGCCGACATCGGGGCGGATTATGGTTTTATCGCCTGCACCGTGACGTTGATGTTCATCGACCCGTCGCGCGTGGGCGCCGTGCTGGCCGATATGCAGCAGCGCACCTTGCCGGGGGGATACAACCTGATTGTGTGCGCCATGGATACGGCGGAATATCCTTGCCCCATGAATTTCCCCTTTACCCTGAAACCGGGGGAACTCAGCGCCCAGTATCAGGGATGGGATCTCGTCAAATACAATGAGGACCTGGGCACCATGCACAACGGCGCCCAGCTGCAGTTCGCCACCATGCTGGCGCGCAAGCCCTGATTCAGTAAACCGGCGCTTCGCCTGGCGGGCGCCGTTTGAACCGGCGATGCACCCAGTAGTATTGCTCGGGTATTTCGCGAATGCGCGTTTCCAGGAATTGATTCATCGCCAAGGCGTCGGCCTGATCATCCCCGCTGGGGAACGTCGGCAGGGCGGGATAAATGCGCAGCTTGTAGCCCTGATAGTCTGGCCGCACTTCCGATACAAACGGGACGACGCGCGCGCCGCTTAGCCGCGCCAGGCGCGATACGGCGGTCAGCGTGCAGGCCTGCACACCGAAAAACGGTACGAATACGGAATCACGCAGCCCGAAATCCATATCGGCGGCCAGCATGATGGGCTGCCCCGATTTCAGGACCTTCAAGATCTGGCGGGCGCTGTCATGGCGCGGGATCATGATTGTACCGAATCGCGCGCGCTGCGCCATCGATATTTCGTTGGTCACCTGATCCGACATGGGCGTATAGATGGACGCGACCGGATGACGTGTCGAATAGTACATGCAGGCGGCTTCGATGGCCGCGAAGTGGAACCCCAGGAAAATGGTGGGTTGATCGTAGCGGTCCTGCAGATCGATGGCGCTGTCCAGTTCCACCAGATCCGAGATGGCCTGTGCGCTGCCATACCATTGCACGCCGCGTTCCAGGTAGCTGCGAATCACATGCTGGAAGCAGGCGCGCGCCAGGCGCTGACGGTGGGATTCGGAGTGTTCTGGAAAACACAGGCGCAAATTGGTGTGCAGGATGTGCCGGCGTTTTCCGGGGATCAGGTAGAGCAGGGACCCCAGCCCCTCGCCCAGACGGGCAACCCAATGATAGGGCAGCAGGGAAAGCGTACGGAGCAGGCCCGAAAGCATGCCTGAGAGCAGGGCGGATCGGGCGCTGTGTGTCATGGCGTGAGCAGGTTCCAAGCAGGAAGCCCACATCGGGCCAAGACGTCCATGCTAGCACGCCAGGGCCTGTCCCCCGTCACGACAGCAGCTTCATGCGCTGCTTTTTGCCCTTTATCAGAATGTTGTTCAGATGCGGAAAGGCCCGGTGCGCAATAGCGCGGCTAAGCGCCACATAGGACACCTGATCCGTGATGTGGATCTTGCCGACCTGGTCGCGTGTCAACCCGCCGTCTCCGGTCAGGGCGCCCAGCAGGTCGCCCGGACGCAGCTTGGCCTTTTTACCGCCTAGCACCAGCAGCGTCACCATCGGGGCCTGGGCAGGCCGTCCACCTGTGGATTTCTGGCGGGGCAGCGGTTCCAGTTCCAGGAGCTGTTCAAGCTGCTGCGCGATGCGCGACGCCACGTATTGCTCGTCCGGGGCGCATAGGCTGAGCGCCAGCCCCGATTCCTGCATCCGGCCCGTGCGGCCCACCCGGTGCGTGTGCACCTGGGGATCGCGGGCCAGTTCGACGTTGATCACCATCGGCAGCGACGGAATATCCAGCCCGCGCGCGGCCACGTCCGTCGCCACCAGAATATTGCTGCTGTGGTTCGAGAACTGCACCAGCACATCGTCGCGGTCGCGCTGATCCATGTCGCCATGCAGCGCCAACGCGCTGAATCCTGCCTGTTGCAGGTGGGCAGCCAGATCCGCGCAGGCGGCTTTTGTGTTGCAGAAAACCAGCGCCGATTCCGGCTGAAAATGGCGCAGCAGCATCGCGGTCGCGCTGGCGCGATCCGTCGTGCCGATATCGTAAAAGTGCTGTTCGATCTGCGCCTGGGTATGCACTGCATCGACTTTGACAAATTCCGGGTTGATCACCAGGTGGTCGACGTCGTCGCGGATGCTGTCCGGGTAGGTGGCGGAAAACAGCAGCGTCTGGCGTTGGGTCGGGCAGGCGTGGGCGATCTCGATCACGTCCGCGAAAAACCCCATGTCCACCATGCGGTCTGCCTCGTCCAGCACCAGCGTGTGCACGGCGGACAGATCCAATGTCTGTCGCGCCAGGTGATCCAGCAGGCGGCCCGGTGTGCCGACGATGATGTGGGCGCCATGCGCCAGCGATTCATTCTGGGGGCGTGCAGAGGCGCCGCCCGTCAGGGTCAGCACCTTGACGTTGCCAGCGGCGCGCGCCAGGCGCCGCAGTTCGACGGCGACCTGTTCAGACAGTTCGCGGGTCGGGCAGACGACCAGCGCCTGCGGCGCCCACCGCGCGGGGTCCAGACGGTGCAGAATGCCCAGGCCGAACGCCGCCGTCTTGCCGCTACCGGTCTTGGCCTGCGCAATCAGATCGCGGCCATCCAGGATGATAGGCAGGCTTTGCGCCTGGATCGGCGTCATGGTGGCATACCCCATCTGCGCCAGGTTATCGAGCTGGGCGGGGGAAAGGGGCAGGGTGGAGAAGGTGTGTGTGGTCACGATAGGGCTTGGAGGAGAACCGATGGGGGCAGTCTACCGGTTTATGCCAGATCGAGTGGCGTTCGGGTGACTGATTGCCCGTAGCCAGGGCACAGCCTTGCGGAGAATCGGCTATTGGGATAAATTCAGTCCTTATTATTCCCCACTGCACGGATCATCAAGGATTTGCCATGAAACTAGCCACCCACGTCAGGCCCATCAGTTACTTGAAAGGCCATGCAGCCGAAATCGCCAAAGACATTACAGAAACCGGTGAACCCATGCTCATTACTCAGAACGGCGAGGCCCGCCTGGTCGTCATGGATGTGAGCAGCTATGAACAGAAAGAGCAGACCCTGGCGCTTCTGAAAATGCTGGCGATGGGGCAGCGAGACATCGAGCAGGGTCACTACCGTGATGCGGAAGAGTTCTTGGCCGAACTGGACAAGGAAGACTTGACGTGAAAGCGGTATTGCTTGGCGAGGCTCAGGCCGACATCAGGGAATTGCGCCAGTATGTGACCAAAACCTTTGGCAAGACTACGTGGCAAGAGACCTACGCGGGCATCCAGGTCGCAATCCGTAATATGGCGGCCTTTCCGCTTGGCGGCCATGTTCCGCCTGAACTGACTGAATTGGGACTCTCCCAGTACCGGCAAGTGCTCTCGGGCATGAATCGCGTCATCTACGAAGTGCAAGGCGGGGTGCTTTATATTCACATCGTTTGTGATACACGCAAGGATTTGCGAACGTTGTTGTCAAGGCGGTTGTTGAACCGCTGAATCCTTGTCGACCATTTGTGTAACAAAACACAAAGCTCGCTCTCAACCCTGCTTTCCCTACCTATTCCCTCAATTCCACGCGCCTCCCAGCCCCTATACTTCACCAAGTAGCCTAAGGAGCTAATCAGCACAGCGCTAAAACTCCACCGCCACAAGCCGTAAGCACACTAAGCCACCGTAATATCAAAGGAATTCATCGTGAAAGCCGTCATCCTGGCCGGGGGGCTGGGCACCCGCATTTCCGAGGAAACGCACCTCAAGCCCAAGCCCATGATCGAGATCGGCGGCAAACCCATCCTTTGGCATATCCTGAAGATGTACTCGCATCATGGCATTCACGACTTTGTGATCTGCTGCGGCTACAAGGGCTATGTGATCAAGGAATACTTCGCCAACTATTTCCTGCACATGTCGGACGTGACCTTCGACATGAGCACCAACCGGATGGAAGTCCACCATCAGCATGCTGAACCTTGGCGGGTGACGCTGGTGGACACGGGCGAGGACACGCTCACGGGGGGTCGTTTGAAGCGGGTGCGCGACTACGTCAAAGATGACGAAGCCTTTTGCTTTACCTACGGGGATGGCGTCAGCGATGTGGATATTGGCGCGTCGATCCGCTTTCACCAGCAGCATGGCCGCCTGGCGACGGTGACGGCAGTGCAGCCACCGGGGCGTTATGGTGCGCTCAAGCGCGATGGCGATCAGGTGGCGGGTTTTACGGAAAAACCCCGTGGGGACGGCGGGTTGATCAATGGCGGATTTTTCGTGCTGTCACCCAAATGCCTGGATCGCGTCCAGGGAGATCAGATCAGTTGGGAAGGCGAGCCACTGACGTCGCTGGCGCGTGACGGCCAGCTGATGGCGTTTGAACACAATGGCTTTTGGCAGCCTATGGATACTTTGCGGGAAAAGAACCTGCTGGAAGATCTTTGGGAGTCGGGCAAGGCGCCATGGAAGACCTGGGCATAGCGCACGCCATGGCGGCCAGCACGCCTGACCCTGCCTTCTGGCGGGGGCGGCGCGTGGTGCTGACGGGCCATACGGGGTTCAAAGGCAGTTGGCTGGCCTTATGGCTGCACCGCTTGGGCGCGCAGGTGACAGGCATGGCCCTGCCGCCGTCTGGCGAACCGAACCTGTACACGCTGGCGCGGGTGGGCGAGATGTGCGATTCCCATTTCGTCGATATTCGCGACGCGCAGGCTGTGGCAGATCGGATACGCCGAGCGGAGCCTGAAATCGTCTTTCACCTGGCCGCACAGGCCTTGGTGCGGGCCGGCTACGCGGACCCGCTGTCGACCTACTCGACCAACGTCATGGGGACCGCGCATGTCCTCGATGCCTTGCGTGGCCTAGGAAGTGTGCGGGCTGCTGTGATGGTGACGACCGACAAGGTCTATCGCAATCTGGAACGCGCCTACCCGTATCGCGAGGACGATGCGCTGGGCGGGCATGACCCCTACAGCGCCAGCAAGGCGGCCAGCGAACTGGTGATTGCCAGCTACCGCGATGCTTTTCTGGCGGAGCAGGGCGTGGCGGTGGCCGCGGCGCGCGCGGGCAATGTGATTGGCGGGGGCGATTGGGCGGCGGACCGCCTGATCCCTGATGCCGTGCGGGCTTGGCAGGCTGAGCAGGCCTTGCCGATTCGCCGTCCGCAGGCGATCCGGCCCTGGCAGCATGTGCTGGAACCCATCAGCGCCTATCTGCGCCTGGCCGAATGCCTGTGCGCCACCCCCGCAGTGGCGGGCGCCTATAACTTCGGCCCGCATACGCACGAGGCCGCCACCGTGCGGCAGGTGGTTGAATGGGCGCGTCAGGCCTATGGCAGTGGCGATATCCAGTGGGGCGACGGCACCGAGGGGCCGCACGAGGCTGCTTGGCTGGCGCTGGAAATCGCCCAGGCACGCACCGTCTTGGGTGTGCAGCCGCGTTGGGGCTTGCAGGACGCCATCATGCGGACGATGGCCTGGTACCGCCAGCAGCAGGACGGCACGGATGCCCGCGCCTTGTGCGAGGCGGATATCGTGGCCTTTGAATCGACGGGCATCGCGTCATGAGCCGCTTGACGATCAGAGAGACCGGCATCGAAGGCTTGCGTATTGTCCAGCGCCAACGCCTGGGCGACGAACGAGGATTCTTGTCGCGACTGTTCTGCGCCGAGGAACTGGCGTCCGCCGGCTGGCACAAACCTGTCGCCCAGATCAATCACACCTGGACGCAGGCGCGCGGCACGGTGCGCGGCATGCATTTTCAGCATCCGCCGCATGCCGAGATGAAGCTGGTGAGCTGCCTGCGCGGCGCGGTATGGGATGTGGGCCTGGATTTGCGCGCCGGGTCGCCTACTTTTTTGCAATGGCGCGCCGCCGAACTCTCTGCCGATAATGGCCAGGCGCTCTTGATCCCGGAAGGCTTTGCGCATGGCTTTCAGGCGCTGACGGACGATTGCGAGTTGCTGTACCTGCACACAACCCCCTATACGGCTCAGGCTGAGGATGGCCTGTTGGCCGCCGACCCGATGCTGGCGATCAACTGGCCCTTGCCCATTGCCTTGCAGTCCGGGCGCGATCTGCAGCATCCCAGGTTGACCCCGGACTTTGTTGGACTGGATTTGAATTCATGAATTGCCGTCACTGCGGCGCCGCGTTGCGCCATACGTTTCTGGATCTGGGCTTTGCGCCGCCTTCCAACGCCTATCTCAAAGCCGATGAGCTCAATCGGCCCGAAACCTGGTTTCCGCTGAAAATCCGTGTCTGCGAGCAGTGCTGGCTGGTGCAGACCGAAGACTACGCCCAGGCCGACGCCTTGTTCAGCCCGGACTATGCCTATTTTTCCAGTACGTCCAGCGGGTGGCTTGCGCATGCGCAGCGCTACGCGCAAATGATGATGCAGCGTCTGGGCCTGAACGATAAAAACTTTGTGATCGAAGTGGCCGCTAACGATGGCTACCTGCTGAAGAATTTCGTGGCTGCCGGCATTCCCTGCCTGGGCATCGAGCCCACGGCCAGCACGGCCGCCGCCGCCGAGGCGATCGGCGTGCCGGTGCTGCGCGAGTTCTTCGGCGAGGCGCTGGCCCGTCGGCTGGCCGATGAAGGTCGCCAGGCTGACCTGATTGCCGGCAACAACGTCTATGCGCATGTGCCTGACATCAACGATTTCACGCGCGGCCTGGCCGCCGTCCTGAAACCCGGGGGCACGATCACGCTGGAATTCCCGCACCTGTTGCGCCTGATTCAGAACAATCAGTTCGACACGGTCTATCACGAACATTTTTCGTACCTGTCGATTCATGCCGTGCAGCGTATTTTCAATGCAGCGGGCTTGCGCATCTACGACATAGAAGAACTCCCCACGCACGGCGGCAGTGTGCGAGTGTATGGCTGCCATGCCGCCGCCGCCTTCGAGCAACAACCCGCAGTCGAGCGCGTATTGCAGTCGGAAGTAGAAGGTGGTTTGCTGGATCTGGCTACCTATCAGGCCTTTCAGGCACGCGCCGACCGGGTCAAGAACGAACTGCTGGCTTTCTTGCTGGAGCAAAAGCGACTGGGCAAGACCGTGGCGGCCTACGGCGCGGCGGCCAAGGGCAATACCTTGCTGAACTATGCGGGTGTGAAACCCGACCTGCTGCCGTTCGTGTGCGATGCGGCGCCGGCCAAGCAGGGCAAGTACCTGCCGGGCAGCCACATCCCGATCCTGGCGCCGCAGGCGTTGGCTGAACAGCGGCCCGACTATGTGCTGATCCTGCCGTGGAATATTGCGCCGGAGGTCCGGGAGCAGAACAAGGCGCTGGCTGTCCAGGGGACGAAATTCGTGACGGCGGTGCCGCAGTTGGAGGTCCTGTGAAATCCCGTATCCACTACACCAAGCCATCGATCACCGAGCTGGAGGTGCGCTACGCCACGGATGCCGCCGCCAATGGTTGGGGGGATCGCTGCTATGAATACATTGGGCGCTTCGAACAGGCGTTCAAGGCGCATCTGGGCGCCGAGCATGCCATCGCCACGTCGAGCTGCACAGGCGCCTTGCACCTGGGCATGGCGGCGCTGGGGATCGGGCCGGGCGACGAGGTCATTCTGGCCGACACCAACTGGATTGCCACCGTTTCGCCGATCGTGCATTTGGGCGCGACCCCGGTCTTCGTGGATATTTTGCCCGATACCTGGTGCCTGGATCCCGCCAGAGTCGAGGCAGCCATCACGCCGCGCACGAAGGCCATCGTAGCGGTGCATCTTTATGGCAATCTGTGCGACATGGATGCGCTGTTGGCCATCGGCGCGCGTCACGGCATTCCCGTCATCGAGGATGCCGCCGAGGCGATCGGCTCGGTCTATCGCGGCAAGCGGGCGGGGACGATGGGGGCTTTTGCTTCGTTCTCGTTTCATGGTTCCAAGACCATGACGACCGGCGAAGGGGGCATGTTCGTCACCCAGGATGCTGTGTTGTACGAACGGGTCCTGACCTTGAGCAATCATGGTCGCGCCCGGGGGCAGACGAAGCAGTTCTGGCCGGATGCGGTGGGGTACAAATACAAATTGTCCAACATCCAGGCGGCGATCGGTTGCGCGCAGATGGAGCGCATTGATGCGCTGATCGAACGCAAGCGGGATATCCTGGCGGCCTACCGGGATGCCTTGTCCGACATGGATGGGGTATCCATGAATCCCGAGCACCCTGGCACGATCAATGGCGCCTGGATGCCGACGGTGGTGTTCGACGCACGCACCGGGGTGACGCGAGAAAAGCTACAGGCGGCCCTGACCGCCGAGAACGTGGATGCGCGCGTGTTTTTCTGGCCCTTGTCGGGCATGACCATGTTCACGCCGGTGCGCGACAACGTCAATGCCTGGTCGATTCCGGGGCGGGCGATCAATTTGCCTAGCTATCATGAGATGGATGCGAGCGAGCAGGCGCGCGTCTGCCGCGTGATCCGCGCCTGCGTGGGCGAGGGAGCATAGATGCGCGAGTCCCTGGGCCGAACGGTGGTCGTCTCTCAGCCTATGTATTTTCCTTGGGTGGGGCAATTGGAGCAGGTCCGCTTGGCCGATGCTTTTGTGTTCTACGACGACGTGCAATTTGCACGGGGATTTTTCAATCGGGTTCAGATCAAAACTGCGGGCGGCATCCGTTGGATGACGGTGCCGTTGCGAGACCAGCACCGGGGACAATTGATCAGCGAGACACAGATCGACGAGCGCGTGGATTGGCGCCGCAGTCATCTGGACGCCTTTCGGCAGGCCTATGCGAGAGCGCCTTTTCTGGATGATGCCATCACGGTGATGGCTGACGTCTTTGCCAAGCCGGTGGCGAATTTGGCCGAGCTGTCGATGGCCAGCACATTGGCGTTGGTGCAATATTTCGAGCTTGAGTCAGCGTGCGAGTTTCTGCGATCCTCGGAGGGCTCGATCGAGGGGCATGGTACGCAGCGCCTGATTGATCTGTGCGCGGCAGAGCAGGCTAAACAGTATTTGACTGGCCACGGTGCGCGTCATTACCTGGATCATGAGCAATTCGAGGCGAGGGGCATGGGCGTGTCCTATATCGAATACGGATGCGCGCCGTATCCGCAACAGCATGGTGCCTTTACCCCCTATGTAACCGCTTTGGACCTGGTGGCCCACTGCGGGCGACAAGGGCGGGAATTGATTGGCGGGCGGGCAGTGTCATGGCGCGAGTTTGTCGGACAGCAGGCACCGGCACAGGACAGGAAATAACGAGGTGAAAATGGCGCGAGATCTCAATGCCGAGGCATCGGAATACAAACCGAATGCCGCAACGGAAATCGAAAACGACCTGATGCTGCACTGGTATCCCAAGCGGATCATCGAACGCATGGGCTGCGTGGATCGACTGTTGGAATTAGGGCTGGGGCATGGTTTTACCGCAAAAATATTCAACGAGGCCTGCGCTGAGCACGTCATCGTCGATGGCGCCTCCAGCGTCATCGAACAGTTTCGTCGCGCACAACCCGGGTTTTCTGGTCAGATCGTGGAGGGCTACTTTGAGGACTATGAGCCGCAGGCGCCCTTTGACGTCATTGTCATGGGCTTCATCCTGGAGCATGTGGATGACCCGGATTTGATTCTGCGCCGTTATCGGCAGTACCTGAAGCCGGGTGGGCGCATGTATGTGGCGGTGCCCAACGCCAAGTCGCTCAATCGCAGGCTGGGGCTGGAGTTGGGGCTGATCGACGATATCTACAGCCTCAATGCCAATGACTTGGCGCTGGGACATCAGCGGCAGTATTGCCGGGACACATTGCGGGCTGCTTTGCAGCAAGCCGGTTATGCAGTCACACATGAGGAAGGCATCTATCTCAAGCCCTTACCTCTGGCGGTCTTGAAAACGCTGCCGGACATGCAGGCCAATCTGCAGGCGATGCTGCAGGTCGGAATTGAGTTTCCCGATTTGTGCGTGGGCTTGCTGATGGAAGTGGAGCTTGTGTGAAGACGGTCGCGGTGATCGGAGCGGGGTCGATGTTGGGCACGGAGCTGGTTGAACAGTTACGTGCCGTGGGTGTGGTGGTGTTGTGCATCGGTCGCAGCGCTGACTGTGATATCACGCTGGATCTGGACAAGACACTGGGCGCGCTGCCGGCTACTGCACCCGCTGTCGATGCCATATTCCATTGTGCGGCTGCTTTTGCGGATGATTCGGGTGAAGGCCGTGTGGCTAACGGCAGGGTCAATGCGCTGGGCTGCTTCGATGTGCTGAGATTGATGGCACATTTGCAGTGCTCAATTTGCATCTATGCCGGCAGCCTTTCCTCGACGGTGGGTGTGGAAGCGCAGGGCCGATCAAGCTACGGGCTGTCAAAGGCACTGGGGGAGCAGGTGTTGGCCTGGGGGCTGATGGAGCGTCAGGCTGGCGGAGTGTTTTGCAGTCTCAGGTTTCCCCAACTCTACGATGTGGAGGGACGTTGCTGCCGGCATCAGCCCTGGTTCGGACGGATTGTGGCCTATGCGTCACGTGGCATGGACCTCAATATGCCGGCACCGGGTGGCGTGCGTAATTTTTTGCATGTGCGCGATGCTGCCCGGCTGCTGATTCAGGCCTGGCAGGAAGGCGTGAGCGGCGTATGGGATATTGTTCACCCAGAGTCACTGGATTATTGGCAGATTGCGCAGTGTGCTTATGGCGTGTTTGGCTCAGGTGGGCACATCGAGATCGCACAGGCCAAGCAGCCATTTCGCGCTTTAAACCTGCCTTCGGGAGAAGCCTTGTTTGATCGCCTGGGCATGTGGCCGGAAATCAGCATGGAGCAGGGTTTGAAAATGATTCGAGATACGGGCTGCGCCGGCGCCTTTGGTCCCTTGGATGTGATATGAGCAGGGCAAACGCTTCTGCGGTTCATGTGCTGGTGACAGGGGTGGGAGCCATCATCGGACAGGGCATTGTCCGCAGTCTGAGAGCCAGCGGCTATCCCGTCAAAATCATCGGCCTGGACCGCAGCACCCGGCCTCCGGGGCCTGACTGGTGTGATGTGTTCGTCCAAAAGCCGATCTGCGACGAGCGCTCCGATGGATATCGGGACTTCTGGCAGAATTTGATCAGGAAGGAAAGCATTGATCTCGTCTTGCCGGGGCTTGAGGTCGATATGCTGTTTCTGGATGGACAGCGGGAAATGTTTGAAAAAGAGCATGGTGCTTGCGTGCTGGCGCTCAATCACAGTGCCCTGATTGCATTGACCGGCGATAAGTGGCTGATGCACCTGTTCTTGGAAGACCATGGTCTGTCGGCCATCCCGACGATGATCGACGCAAGCTGGGATGACGCCCTGGCAACGCTGGGCGCGGCGCCGATTTTGCTCAAGCCTCGCCAGGGCAATGGCTCGCGCGGGATCGTGCGCTTGCATGATCGGGAGGATTTTGCTTACTGGACTCGCAAGACCGCAGAACCGTGGATGCTCCAGCGTATCGTGGGCAGCGAACACGAGGAATACACGGTGGGCTCGTTCGGCTTGGGTGATGGTCAGGCCGTGGCGCCGATCATCATGCGCCGGCGTCTGTCCGCAGCCGGCAATACGCAGCAGGCCGAGGTGGTCGACCATCCCCTGCTGCAGGCAAAAGTGGCTGCCTTCAATGCCTTGCTCAAACCGATAGGGCCGACGAACTACCAGTTCCGGGTGCACGATGGCGAGGCCTATCTGCTGGAGGTCAATCCGAGGTTTTCCAGCAGTAATTCCCTGCGCACCGGCTTTGGGTACAACGAGGCGCAAATGGCGTTGGAATACTTTGTGTTGAATCGCCTGCCACAGCCGCCTGAGATCCGTCATGGCATTGGCTGGCGCTATAGCGAGGATTACATCGTTTATGATCGCGATCCTGTCTGATATTCATAGCAATTTGGCCGCTTTGCGCGCGGTGCTGGATGATGCCCGCACGCGTGGGTGCACGCGCATCCTGTCTCTGGGCGATGTGGTGGGGTACCACGCGCAGCCTGGGCCATGCATTGATCTGCTGGCGCAGCACGATGCAATCAATATTCTGGGCAATCACGATCACTACCTGATCAGTGAAGAGAATTGTTCGCGCTCCAAGGTGGTGGCCAGCATCATTGATTATCAGAAACGCATCGTGACGCCGGCACAATTGACCTGGCTGCAGGGTTCCCTGCCCAGCTTGAGGGAATCCGGCTCTTTGTTCGTGCATGGCGGACCCGAGGACCCGCGGGATCAATATCTCTATGTCATTGATGACGACACGGTGCCAGAGGATGTCGATCGGCTGTTCTCCGGGCATACGCATGTGCAGGCACTGATACCGGTAGCGCAGGGGAAGTGGTATTGCAATCCGGGATCGGTCGGCCAGCCCAGGGATGGCGACAGCCGGGCGGCTTATGCTATTTTCGATGGGGATCGGATTGAATTGAGGCGTGTTGCCTACAACATTGAAGAAACGGTCGAATCCATGAAAGAAGCAGGATTTGAACCCTTTCTATATGAGAATCTCTACCACGGCGCCCAGATCGGCGGGCGCATCGACAAGATAAAATACATTAACAGGAATAAGCGGCATGAATCCAATTGAACAGTTCCAGGCAGAGGTCGAGCAAAACATCGCCCGGCTGGGGGCCGATACAAGCTTGAAGCAGGCATCCCTGGACTGGATGCTGCAAACGGGGGCCGCTGGCGCCTATACCTATAATTTCAGCTGGATGGGACGCCCAATCATCCAGTATCCGCAAGACATGGTGGCCATGCAGGAGCTGATCTGGGCGATCAAGCCGGATCTGATCATCGAGACCGGGATCGCGCATGGCGGTTCCTTGATCATGAACGCCTCGCTGCTGGCATTGCTGGATCTGTGCGAAGCTCAGGAACAGGGGCGCGTACTTGACCCGCGGAAACCAGCCCGTCAGGTACTGGGGATCGACATCGATATCCGGGCGCACAACCGCGAGGCGATCGAATCGCACCCGATGGCCGCGCGTATTCAGATGCTGCAAGGCTCAAGCGTGGATCCGGCGCTGGTGGCGCAGGTCAAGGACATTGCGTCCAAATATCAACGTGTCCTGGTCAGTCTGGACAGCAATCATACCCATGAGCATGTACTTGCTGAACTGGAGGCGTATGCGCCGCTGGTCAGCGTAGGCAGCTATTGTGTCGTGTTCGATACGGTGGTGGAAGACATGCCGCCGGAATTGTGCGAGGGGCGCCCTTGGGGGCCAGGCAACAGCCCGTTGACGGCGGCTCGCGAGTATCTGGCGGGGCATCCCGAGTTCGAAGTAGACCGGAACATTGAGCACAAACTGCTGATCACTGTCGCTAGAGAAGGATTCCTGCGTCGGGTTGGGTGATATTTACCACAGCAGTTGAAGGTTTTGTTTAGACATGTAAGTCAGACAAAGATCATTTGAGTTTTTTGGCGGCATGATCGAGCTTTCATGGCTCATATGTTCAGAGATTGGTGATGGTTAAAGAATCTATTGTTTTTCCAGAAATTCCCGTGACGGCTAGGTGTGCGATATTGATTCCTACGTTTAGATGGGGGGGAGAGGTTAAGTCGATTCTTGCGTCATTTTGTGGCGTCGCCAGGGAAGATGTTGTTGTTCTTGTCGCGGACAATAGCGAAAACCCCGAGAAGCATGAATTTCTTGCCAAGCTGAATGAAATAAATAAGTATATTATTTTTTATTCGCATAAAAAAAATATTGGGGCGACTGAGAATTTTTACTTTCTTTTCGAGTGGAGTAAATCGGTTGAGTTTACTGCCATCATGGCGGATGATGACTCCGTGTCTCCAACATATTATTTGGATGGTTACGATTTTTTAAAAAAATCGAATAATGCCTCTTGTGTTTCAGTTGGGACTTCATTTGTAGACTTTGGGGATCATCGTCTGCTGGATATAAGTCAGAACTCTATGGTCGGGGAAAGCCCGGTCGAAAGAATGAGCTTTTGGAACGGGCTTTCTGCTAGAGTCACTATGTATGATGTCAGCAGAAGAGACACCCTAGATAACGCCATCGATTATTTGAAGGCCACCCCGATCTTTGGCATGACGTTGGCAGAGGATCTATTTGAGTTAAATAGATTGTCATATGGCAATTTTGTCAAAGAGTCTGGGCGTGGGTTTTTTGTGCACTATCCGCATTATGGTGCGCACACTGGCGATAGTCTCGATCGTTTTTATAAGTTGTTGTGTAAGGATGTTGGCCTTAGCCTGCCCATGATCAGATTCATGGGCGTAAGCACGGCGGTCCAGTGCGCGCTTTTCTTGCTCGGAAAATTTTCACCTATAGAAGATCTGCAGCAACGCTATCAAAGTGCGCAACATGTGTTCAAATTTCTATTTTTTAACGGCTTTCACCAAGAACTTCAGCAGGGTGGCTTGCTGCTGAATCTAAGAAAATGGCTCGCCGACGCTCCTGCTTGCTTGAAAGGCCTGAATAAATATGCGGCGTCGAACATCGACGATCTGGTGTTTGATGCGAATTTCCTGAAGTGGTTCATTGATATCATCAAGGCCTTTGAGTCTCGCGCGAAGATTGGCGAAACATTACTTTCCAGACGTTTCAGCAACTTTTGTGCGGATGTTCTGGATGTTGATGTGCAGCATGACGACAAAAATGCCTCGGGTCGTGGCGGTGATAGGCTCTCGCAAGGCTTGGCCTGGCTGGACGAATTAAACGCAAAATTTCAGGATACCTTGCCGGACGACATAGGCCGGTGGAAAGGCGCTACGGTGTCCGCTGGCTCCGCGGGTCCTGGCGTAGTTCCACAACCCACTTGGTCGGTTGCTGACTGGTTCAAAGATCGCGCGCCATCAGCTGCCAGAATCCGGCTGCTGCAGTCCTTGGTGAATGCGCATCCGGATGTTGGCACTTTGGGTGCGGTTGTGGTTCTGCCCGACGAACCAGAGCCAGAGTCCCTATCCAGAACGCTGGCTAGTCTGTATGCCCAGAGCCAGCCTTTGCATAAAATTTGGCTGATCGGGAAGACGGCGCCAGCCACGCTGCCGGATGGCAATTTTGAGTATCTGCCCGCTGAATCACACTGGTCTCAGCCGCTTGCAGATCAAATCAGCCAAGCACAAGCGCCAGATTTCATCTGGATACTGTATCCTGGCGACCAATTGCTTCCCCATGCTGCTTTGTTATTCGGGGAATACCGCCTGCGCCATCCGGATCCATTGGTTTGGTACGCTGACGAGGCCATGCTCGAAGATGGCGTGCCGGGCAAACCCATGCTCAAGCCGGATTTCAACCTGGATCTTTTGCGCAGCTATCCCTACATGGGGCGAAATCTGATTCTCAGTACTGCCGCTGTTCAGGCAGTCGGGGGGCTGCAGGATGCTTATGGGCAATTGGCTGCTCAGGATCTTGCCTGGCGATTGGTGGAACAGGCCGGCCCCCAACTGGTGGGACATATCCCCGAAGTCGCTGTTTACACGGATCAACAGTTGTTTTCCTGGCTGGCAAATGCAGATGTCGCATCGCACGCGCGATCGGTGACGCAGGCTCACCTGGATCGGATTGGCAGTACAGCCACGATCCAAGCCACCGGACGGGTGGGCGAATCCCGCCTGGAATATCCGATTTCGGGTGAACCCCTGGTATCCATCATCATCCCGACACGCGATCAACTGCCTGTGCTGCGGGCTTGCGTGGAAAGCCTGATGGAGAAAACCGCCTATACCCGCTATGAACTTTTGATTGTGGACAATGGCAGTCAGGACAAGGCTGCGGTTCAGTTTCTGCAGCAGTTGGAGGCGATGGGTCTGGAGCAGGTGCGCATCCTTCGATGGCCGCATCCTTTCAGCTTTTCAGCCATCAACAATTTCGCCGCTAAGCAGGCGCGCGGGGACGTCCTGCTATTTTTGAACAATGACACGGAAGTGATCGATCCGGAGTGGTTGGGCTTGATGTTGGGTCATGCCTTGCGCCCCGAGGTCGGTGCAGTCGGCGCACGCTTGGATTATCTGGATGGCCGCGTCCAGCACGCCGGCCTGGTACTGGGTATGGATAACAGCGTCGGGTTTGGGTTCCGAGGGGAATCAGATCAGACTCAAGGCTATATGAATCGCCTGGTGACGACCCAGAACGTCGGGGCGGTCAGCGCTTCATGCATGATGATGCGCAGGGATGTCTACCAGGAACTGGGCGGTTTCGATGAAACAGATTTTCCTGTCTTTTACGGCGATGCCGATTTATGCCTGCGGGTGACGCAGGCCGGTTATCTGATTACCCAGGCGGCTGAAGTCCGGCTTAAACATATGGGCGGGGCTACCCGTTTGCTGACCGAGCAATTTGGCCAGGAGGCGTTGCCGGATCTGGAACAGGGTGATCGTTTGTACGCGAAATGGCTGCCCAAATTGCTTGATGATCCTGCCTATCATCCTGCTTTTGGGCGCCTGTCGCCGGGCTTCAGCTTAAGCCGTGAAGCCAGCCGGATTCATAGACCCCTGCCGGGTCGGCCTTTGCCGGTGGTGTTGGCTTCGCATGGCGATTGGCAGGGGTGTGGGCATTATCGGATCATCCACCCGTATCAGGCGCTGGAGTCCGAAGGGCGCCTAGAGGGTGGCCTGAAAGACGGGAATTTTCATTTCACTGACGTGGCCGGAGCGCAGCCAGATACGGTGGTACTGCAGGGTGCTTGGGGTAATCCAGGCATTTTGGATGAAATTCGACGTATTCGAGAGACGGTCGGAGCCAAGGTGCTGCTTGAATTTGATGACTACCTGCCTAATGTGCCCGTACGCAGCATGCATAGAAATGCTATGCCAAAGGATCTGGCAAAAATGATGCGACGGGCGATTGAGCAGGTGGATTGGCTGGTGGTGTCCACTCCCGTTCTCGCCGAAGAGTATTCCGCTTGGCACTCTGAAATCAGGGTGGCTTGCAACGGTTTGCCAAAAAATGTTTGGGGTGATCTTGCTGGTCAGCGCCGGGCTGGTAAAAAGCTGCGCCTGGGCTGGGCGGGTGGTAACAGTCATACTGGCGACTTGGCTGTCATACGCGCTTTGATCAAAGACATGGAGGACGAGGTCGACTGGGTTTTCATGGGCATGCAACCAGAAGACATCCGTTGCGAATTTCACCCAGGGGTCGAAATTTCAAAATATCCCGCCGCATTGGCCGCACTGAATCTGGATCTGGCACTGGTGCCTTTGGAAATGAACCAATTCAATCGCAGCAAGAGCAATCTGCGCTTGTTGGAACTAGGCGCCTGCGGGGTGCCGATCATTTGCACGGATATAGAACCATACCACTGCGATCTGCCCGTGACGCGGGTGCGCAATCGCTATCAGGATTGGGAAAAGGCAGTCAGGGAACACCTGGCCGAACCCGAGGCCCTGGCTCGACAGGGCGACGCGTTACAAGCAGCGATTCGCCAATCCTGGATGCTGGAAGGCGCCTTTCTGGATCAATGGCTGGCGGCTTGGCTATGACATCGCATGCCACCTCGAAAAATTTTCGGGGAATCTCCTAAAGTTCTCTGTCCTTGTTCCGTTAACGAGTCAGAACAGGAGGTCACTCGGTTTGTCATCCTGGGCAATACGGGCGGATCTCCGCCGAATCACTTAGGAGTCTTTCATGGCTGTCATCAATACCAACTATCTTGCT
>NZ_JBATXG010000021.1:0-113892 GCF_049673105.1 Castellaniella sp. | reverse complement strand
GGCGCAGTACGGGACGGTGACGCTGAACGCCAACGGCACCTACAGCTACACGCTGGACAATGCGAACCCGGTGGTCAATGCGCTCAATGCCGGTCAGCATCTGACCGAGACCTTTACGTACCAGGTGCGCGATGCGGACGGGGATTTGCAGCCGGCGACCGTGACGATCACGATCAACGGCCACACTGACGGGCCTCCGACGATAGGTGTGCCGGATGTCCCCGGTTTGCAAGGCATTGGTGCTGTGGTCTCGGAAGAAGGGCTCTCGAATGGGATACAGGACAATACCGGCACCCCCGACGGGGATCATGCCAGCGCAGCGACCTTCAATGGCACGATCACCGTGGGCGATCCGGATACCCCGGTGTCGAGCCTGGTGCTCAGCCTGGGATCGGGCGTGACCGCCGCTCAGGGGCCGGGTTCGGGGGGAGGCGTGATTGCAAATTTGACCTCTCATGGCAAGGATGTCCATTGGACAAACGATGGCAGCGGCAAGGTGGTGGGTTACACCGGTACGCTCAATGGCGCTGACTACCACAAGGTAATTACCGTTGAGCTTATTGCTGGCGATACTGACGCTTCACGCGGCTATACAGTCACTTTGCACGATACCCTGGACCACAAGGACAACAGCGTCGAGGACGTCATCGATCTGAAGATCCCGGTGACGGTATATGACGGGGATCCTGCGGCTAGCACGACGCTGAGCGCCAGCACGACGATCACGGTGCGTATCGAAGATGATATGCCGACCGCAGTTGCGTCGGACGCTGTCAGCACGACGTCGCTGGATATTCCGGAAATTTATGTCGGAAAGGTCGATTTCTCTGGCTCCGGCGGGTCCAAGAGTGGTTACAGCTTTGATAATGGCGCTGTCACGGTTTCCGCGCTGGGCTTCACGTCCAGCAACACTCTGACGTTGGGTGCGGCGAATGTCTATCAAACTAGCAATGGTCTGGGCGTCAAGAGCAGCAAAGAGCCATACTTCGCAATTGATGGGGAAGTGGACTACCGTAAGGTCGGCAATCAAGGGGCATCAGAGGAACTGACGGTTCAGCTTTCGGGAGACCGTGTCGCCTACGGGGTCAAGGTTGAGTTTTCCCAGATGTTCGGGGGTGAGCTCGAGCGTGGCGTGGCACTGTTCTATCGTGGAGGAGTGCTCGTCTCGACACAGGAATTTTCTTCTGACCAGAGCAGCGGCGACTATGCCGCTAACTTCCAGGTGCAGGAAGGCGGTTTTGATAAGATCGTGTTCAGGTCGCTGGATAACGGTCAGCCTGCCTCGCATGCTGACAACAGCGACTTCGCTGTCAAGAGCATTACCTTCTTGGGAACATCCGAAGCTCAGCCCATTGCATACGCGCATGGCACCATTGCGCTGGCGTATGGTGCAGATGGCCCTGGTGATCTGAATCTGACCGGCGCCGAAGCCGGTCTCAAGACGGCCAGCGGCCTTGATGTCACGTCGACAGTGTCGGCGAACGGCAACACCATCACCGGTCGAGATTCCAATGGGAATCTGGTCTACGAGATCCGTCTGACGCCCGCTGATGGAAAATGGGAGTTCTATCAGTACCAGGCAATGGACAAGACCACCGATGGTCATGTCGATTTCAACTACTCGCTATCTGATCGTGATGGCGACGGTGCACCGGGTCATGTGTCTATTGTTGTTAACACCGCGCCGGAGTTCCTCAGCGGTACCGACACAGTGGATACACTGCCCAATACTGATGCCTATCACTTTGAGTCTGTGGATCCCCAGTCTGGTTCGCCTGTTGTGGGCCAGGTGCGAGCTCATGATTCGGATAATGATTCGCTGACCTACGAAATCACGGGTGGCAATCCCAACGGGGTCTACAGCATCGATTCGTCGACAGGAAAGATCCGTGTTGATTCTAGCAAGGACGGCAACCTGTTTAATTCTGAACGTACGGATCAAATCCAGGTTCAAGTATCCGATGGTAGAGGAGGGGTGGATACAGCCACCGTGGATGTTCACCTGGTGGGCGATCAGATCAGGATTGGCGCTAATGGTGTGGACAATTTGTCCGGGAATATTGGATCGGATATTCTCCTGGGTGACCCCGGTGGGATTAAGCAGAATATTGAGAAGGGTACCAGTTATAACATTGCATTGGTGCTGGATCTATCAGGCTCCATGGGTGATAAGTGGGGTTCTGGGTCGGATGAGGAATCTCGCTTGGCTACGGCTAAAAAGGCCTTGATTTCCTTGCTGCAGAATCATCTGGCGGATCATGATGGCACCATTAATGTTTCTTTGATTACATTCGCTGGATCTTCTAGTAAGACTGTCTATGAAATTGACGGCTTGAACAGCGGTAATGTTGATCAGATGGTCGCGAAGATCAATGGCCTGAGTGCTGATGGTTCCACTCCCTACGGAGCCGCTTTCAAGGAAACCAAGTCCTGGTTTGATGGGCAGCCGTCAACGGATGGTAGTAATGATAATAAACCATTTAAGAATGTGACTTTCTTTCTGACGGATGGGGAGCCGACCGATAATGCGAATAATCGAGATAGTGCGTTCAGTTTGTTGAGTAACAAGAGTGATGTTTATGCGATTGGGATCGGGGATGGTGTCTCGGTTTCCACTTTGGATAAATATGACGATACTGGCAGCACCTTTACAACTGGAGGGGCTACTCTTGTCGATTTCGAAGGTAGTAATGGACGTAATAATCTGAATGCATGGGTTCGAGGTGGTGGCCAAGGGTCTCTGAGTAAAGTTGATAAGGCCCCCTCTTGGGCGTGGTGGGAAGAGAATAGTATGCGCATCACTGACACATCATCCAGTGATGGTAAGGCCGTGGTTGTCTCAATGGCCGAATCTCAGAAAATCACCGTCACAGAAGCAAATGGCGTATCTTTCGGATTTGACGCAACATTAAACAACTATAAGGCTGGCGACTCTTTCAAATGGAATCTTTTGATGTGGGATGCTCAGTCTGCCAAGTGGGAGGTTGCCGAGAGCGGGACGAATGCTGATACGGTGACGCAGATCCATGGTCCTGGAGAATATCGCTTCTCGTTCGAGGTGAACGATGGTAGTAACGGGGGTACGTTCTCTGTAGATATTGATAATATCCGGACTTACACTTCTGGCAAGGTAGGGGCATCCGAGGTTGTGCTGGACCCTTCTGACTTGAGCGCAGCCCTCGTCGGCGGGACTCATCATACCGAGCCAGCCCCGGTCGGCAATGATCATTTGTCAGGTGGTGCAGGTGATGACATTCTGTTCGGTGACGTCATCAATACCGACAGCCTGACTTGGGCAGGGCGTCCGGCCAATCTGCCCGATGGTTCAGGTCTGGATGCGCTGAAGGCCTATCTGAAGGCTGATCTCGGTCATGATGCCACTAGCCAGGACATCTACGACTACATCAAGGGTCACGCCGATCAGTTCAACGTCGCTGGCGATACTCGCGGCGGGAACGACACCCTGGATGGCGGCGCTGGCAACGACACCCTCTATGGACAGGGCGGCAATGACACCCTGATTGGTGGCGCAGGGAACGACACGCTGTACGGTGGCGAGGGCTACGATGTATTCCAGTGGAGACTCGGTGATCAGGCCGAAGCCGGGCAGCCAGCGGCGGTGGACCATGTCAAGGATTTCGGCGTAGGGAATACATACGGCATCGGCGGGGATACGGACAAGTCTCATCAGGACGTGCTTGATCTGAGCGACTTGTTGTCGGAACATACGTCGAGTGGTGATTTGACTCAGTATCTGCAGATTACTGGTGATGGTAGCAAGACGACCATCAATGTGAAGGTTGACGCAAACGGCGACGCTTCCAGTACGGTGACTCAGCAGATCGTTATCGACAACGTTGATTTGACCGTGGGCCATGACAATCTGGATACGACCAGCGGCCAAGCAGCATTGATCAACAGCCTCATCAACGATGGTAAGTTGAAGGTCGAACAGTAAGCCTCACCGCTTTTTTTGCCAGACCTTGCACCCGCGCCCCGGTTTTCCGGGGCGCGGGCGTTTTGAGTGTCGTTTTGTGGAAATGGGCAAGAGGAGAGGATAGCCCCCAAGGCATCAGGACAGCCGGGTGGCCGTCAGGTCGTTACCCTGTCTTTCCCGCCAATAGGCGCTCCGGATCCATGCCGTTAACATGGTCTTTTGCGTGGAACGCGCGTCCATCTTCCGGCACGGCTTCCTCTCAGTCGGGTTTTGTATCAAAATCTATGAATGTCTGATCGTCGGCCGGCTTCCGCCAGGTTCCGGGGCCTGCTGCAGGGGCTGACCGTTCTGGTTTTTGGACTGGCGTTGGCCTGGGGGTCGGCGCCAGCCCTGACGTTCGACCCCGATCAACTGGCCCAATATGCCCGCCAGCACTATGGCGCCAAGGCCGAGCGGGGGGTCAAGGCCTGGCAGGCCATGCTGACTCAGTCCGCCGGGCTGGACGAACAAGAAAAACTACGCGCGGTCAACGACTTCTGGAACAACATCTTGATCGGTGGGGAAGACATCACCATCTGGGGCCAGACCGATTATTGGGCGACGCCGCTGGAATCACTGGGAAAAGGGACAGGAGACTGTGAAGATTATGTCACCGGGAAATATTTTTCCCTGCTGCGCCTGGGGGTGTCGCCCAGCAAATTGCGCTTCGTCTATGTCCGGGCCCAGATCGGCAGCCAGAGCATTGCGCACATGGTATTGGGCTATTACCCGACGCCGCAGGCGGAACCTTTAGTGCTGGACAGCTTGGTGGACCGGATCCAGCGGGCCGGTCATCGGCCCGATCTGACGCCGGTCTTCAGTTTCAATGCCGAAGGGGTCTATGTGCCCGGCGGCGCCCGGCGCTCTGTCGATCAGATCGGGCGCTGGCGTGATTTGATTGGCAAAATGCGGGCCGAAGGTTTTCAGCCCTGATTGTGTGGAAAAGGAATGTCATGTCCTTGTTAAGACAATTGCTGTTGAGTGTGACGCTGGCGATTCTGGTGATTCTGGTCGGGGCGACGGTGTTCAGCATCGGATCGGCCCGCCAGTATCTGGATGCGCAGCTACAGGCGCAAAGCGACTCGACAGCGACGTCGCTGGCGCTGACTTTGTCGCAGCCGTCCAATCAGGATCCGACGGTGCGGGAATTGCTGATTTCCGTGTTGTTCGACAGCGGCCAGTTTCAGGTGGTGGAATTTCTGGACCCGACCGGGCGGATTCTGATCCGTCGGGAAATCGGCGATGGCCAGGCAGAACAGGTCAATGCGCCGGGGTGGTTCAGTCATCTCTTGCCGCTGCAGCGTCACGAGGCTCAGCGCCAAGTCACGAATGGCTGGTCGCAATTGGGCGTGGTGCGTCTGCAGGCCAACGATGCCTATGCGCGCGAGGCCTTGTGGACCAGCACGGAACGGATCGTGGCCCTGACTGTGGGCGCCGGGATTTTATGGGGGCTGTTCGTCAGCCTGTTGATGCGTTGGCTGCGCCGGTCTTTGCATGACGATGTGATGGCCAGGGTGCGTGCGTTGGCGGATTCAGGCGGGCAGGCGGATTTGCCGCCGGTGCGCCATCCGGTGATCGCCGAACTGGAAGAGGTCTCTCAGGCCATTGTGCGCACGCATGAACAGGTCAGGGCGACGGTCAGCGAACGGGAAGCCCGGATCGAATCCCTGCAACTGGAATTGAATCAGGATCCGGTCACGGGCCTGGCCAATCGCAAATATTTCATGAATGAATTGCGGCGTGTGCTGGAACTGCCCGCCAATCAGGATGGCAGCAGCGGTCACGTGATGCTGTTTCGGCAGTGTGATCTGCAGGCGGTGAATCAGTCCATGAGCCGCGCAGTGGTCGACCAGTGGCTGCGCAACGTCGGTCAGTTGGTGCTGGAATTGCTGCGCGCGCGGGTTGGGCGGCAGGCCTGGCTGGCGCGGCTCAATGGATCGGATTTTGCCTTTGTGCTGCCGATGATGCCAGGGCCTGTCGCCGTGCGGATCGCCAAGGCGGTGGCTGACATGTTGCAGGCTCAGCGCATCCAGTTGGGGCAGGCGGGCTTGTGCCGCTGGCGCATGGTCCTGACGGACTACGAACCGACAGAAGACATGGTGGATGTGCTGGCGCGCCTGGACGAAGCCCTGATGCGGGCGGAAAGCGCCGGCAGCAACGAGGTCGAATATCTGCCCAGCCAGGATCTGCGCCGCGATGCGGGCCGGATGGGGGGCGAACAGGCCTGGCGCGGCTTGTTGCGCAACGCGCTGGACGAGGGCTGGTTTTCCCTGTCGATGCAGCGGGATGAGTCCGCCGTGGCAGGCACAGACTGCATGATGGGCACGCTGATGCTGCAAGAACCCAGTGCATCGGAACCCTTGTCCGGATATTTGTTCATGCCGCCCGCCGTGCGCCTGGGCATGTCGGGGGCCTGCGATGCGCAGGCGATCAGTCTGGGATTGAATTGGCTGTCGACCCACCCCGGCGACCTGACTCTGCGCATGTCCCTGGCGTCGATTCTGCAGGACGATTTCTGCGCCGAAATCGCCACCCGTTTGACGGGGCGCCCGGATCAGAGCGCCTGCATGATCGTCGAACTCGATTCCTATGGTCTGGTGTCGTATCGGACGCAGATCATCAAATTCGCCGGCATGCTGCGGGATCACGGTGTGCGTCTGGGCTTGCGGCGCTTTGCCGAACAGCCCGAAGCCCTGTTGTATCTGCATGAACTCAAGCCCGATTACGTGCGGATATCAGGCGCCCTGATGTCCGCGCAGGCGGACAGCCCCGGTGCGCGCAGGCTGCTGGAAGCCGTGCTGGAAACCGCCCGAGATATCGGCGCAAAAGTCGATCTGGAGACAGCGCGGGGGTAGGGCTGAGTGTGGCCGCCGCCCCGTGATTTATACTAGCGGACTTCGCCTGTCAGGCGACCGTTGTCTCCTTAGTTAAATGGATATAACTTTCCCCTCCTAAGGGAAGATTGCAGGTTCGATTCCTGCAGGAGACGCCAGAACCCTTGCCGCAGGGCATGGCTACCCAGCGTGATCCGCGTCGGATCCCAGCGCTACTTCCACCGGCTTCGCCCCTAATGCCCCCGTCAGCACGTCGGCAGCCACGCTGATCAGGTAACCCCGCCGCCCGCCGTTCAGGTAGACGGTGTCGTAGTCCAGCAGCGTCTTTTCCACCCAGACCGGCATGCGCTTGCGCGTGGCGAATGGGGACGTGCCTCCCACCTGATAACCCGAGTTGCGCTGGGCGGTATCCGGGGAGCAGGGGCTGATTTTTTTGGCGCCCGTCTGGCGCGCCAGGTTTTTGGTCGAGACCTCGCAATCCCCGTGCATCAGCACCACCAGCGGGTGGCCGTGTTCGTCTTCCATGATCAGCGTCTTGGCGACTTGATGCAGCGGGACGCCTAGCTGATGCGCGGCTTCGCGCGCGCCGCCATGATCCACGTAGTCATAGGGGTGCTCGCCAAAGGCGATTTTCTGCTGCCGCAGCCAGTGTGTGGCGGGTGTCTCGGATGTGTGCTTTGTTTTCGACATGACGGTGCCTGATGGACGGGAATTTCGCATCACGCCCGCGGATGATGCTGGGCGTGCAGGGCTTTCAGCCGTTCGCGGGCGACGTGGGTGTAGATCTGGGTGGTGGAAATGTCGGCGTGGCCCAGCAGCATCTGCACCACGCGCAGGTCGGCGCCGTGGTTCAGCAGGTGGGTGGCGAAGGCGTGGCGCAGCACGTGCGGCGACAGGGGGACGCGGATGTCGGCCTGCTGGGCGTATTTGCGGATCAGCAGCCAGAACGCCTGGCGCGTCATGGCGCCGCCGCGGGCGGTGGCGAACAGGGCATCGCAGGCGCGGGCGCCCAGGATGGCGGGCCGGCTTTCGCGCAGATAGCGTTCGATCCAGTGCAGGGCCTCGTCGCCCAGCGGAACCAGGCGATCCTTGGCGCCTTTGCCCATGATCACGCGCGCCACGCCGTCGCTCAGGCTGGTGTCGTGCACGTTCAGGTGGACCAGTTCGCTGACGCGCAGGCCGGTGGCGTACAGCGTTTCCAGCATGGCGCGGTCGCGCAGGCCCAGGGTGGTATCGGTATCCGGCGCGTTCAGCAGGTCGTCGACCTGGTTTTCGGACAGTGTTTTGGGAAAACGGGCCGGCTGCCGGGCGCTGTGCAGGCCCAGACAGGGGTCTTCCTGGCACAGGTTGCGGCGTAGCGCCCACAGGTAGAAACGCCGCAGTGCGGCCAGGCGGCGGTTGGCCGTGCTGGCCTTGGTCTGCAGGTATTGGCCTGCCATCCAGGCCTGGATGTCTTCCTTATGTGCGGATTCCGGCGAGCGTTTGCGTTCGGCCATCAGCCAGCCGGCAAAGGCATTCAGGTCACGCCGATAGGCGGCCAGCGTATTGTCCGCCAGGCCGTCTTCCAGCCATAGGGCATCCAGGAAGGCATTGATCGCGGGAAAGGGCGAAGCTTGGGTGGCCACGGCGTTCAGGGATTCTGCATGGTCATGAGCAGGATTTTACCTGCCTTGCTCACCCGTATGGGCGAATGCCTCTGATTGTCATCAAGGATCGATGATGATCATGAGCATTTGTTTCACGTCAAATTTCCGGTATTTTCGATAGCGGAATATACCTATATATATTACGATGACTTTACCTAATTCATAGGAGTGCCAAGATGTCGTTTCGCCGTGTATTGATCGCCTGCGCCTTGTCCTGCGTCGTGGCGCCCGTCCTGGCCGGTGAGGTGCTGGTGTCGGCTGCCGCCAGCCTGACCAACGCCTTCAAGGACCTGGCCGTTCAGTACGAGACTGCCCATCCGGATACCAGGATTTTGACGACGTTCGGCGCGTCGGACGTGGTGCTGCGCCAGATCACCGAAGGCGCTCCCGCCGACATCTTTGCGTCCGCCGATCAAAAGGCCATGGACAAGGCCGCCGCCGCGCAGGCCATCGATCCGGCCAGCCGGGTGAATTTCGTGCGCAACGAGGTCGTGCTGGTGGTGCCGTCCGACAATCCGCGCGGGATTCAGTCCCTGCGGGATCTGGCCAAGCCGGACGTGCAGCGGATCGCGCTGGGCAACCCGGATTCCGTACCGGTGGGGCGCTACACGCGGGCCGCGCTGGAACGGGCCGGGTCCTGGGATGTCGTTCAGGCGCATCAGATCCTGGGTCAGAACGTGCGCCAGGTGCTCAGCTACGTGGAACGCGGCGAGGTCGATGCCGGGTTCGTCTTCGCCACCGATGCCGCCATCATGAAGGGCAAGGTCAAGGTCGTGCAGGTGGTGGACACCCCGGAACCGGTGGTGTATCCGATCGCCCTGGTGAACCGCGAGGGCCGCGCGCCGGAAGCCACCAGCTTCCTGGACTATGTGGTGTCCCCAGAAGGGCAGGCGGTGCTGGCGCGATACGGTTTTGCCAAGCCGTGATGCGGGCTTTGAGAGCAGCCTTTCTGCCGGGGCTCTCCGGTGCAGCCGGTGCCGGTCATGGCTGAACTCTGGATTCCTTTGCTGCTGTCCCTGAAGGTCGCGGGTTGGGCCACGGCGCTGGCCTCTGTGGGGGGCATTGCGGTGGCCTATGGACTGTCGCGCTGGTCGTCGCGCTGGTGCGACGTGGTCGATGCCTTTTTGACCTTGCCGATGGTGCTGCCGCCCACCGTCACCGGGTATTACCTGCTGGTGCTGTTTGGCCGGCGCGGCTGGCTGGGGGCCTGGCTGCAGTCGCATGGGATCGAGCTGGTCTTTACCTGGCAGGGCGCGGTGGTGGCGGCGTCCGTGGTGGCGTTTCCCATGGTGCTCAAGGCCGCCAGGGCGGCATTTCTGGACGTGGATCATCGCCTGGAGCAGGCGGCAGCGGTGCTGGGGGTGTCGCCTGCCGCGGTGTTTTTCCGGGTCAGCCTGCCGCTGGCCGCCAGGGGTATTCTGGCCGGGGTCCTGCTGGCGTTCGCCAGGGCGCTGGGTGAATTTGGGGCCACCCTGATGGTGGCGGGCAATATTCCCGGCAAGACACAGACGCTGTCGATCGCCATCTACGAGGCCGTGCAGGCCGGCAATGACGAGACGGCCAATATTCTGGTGCTGGTCACATCGGCCACCTGCGTGGCGGTGCTGTGTCTGGCCGCCTGGCTGATGCCGGGGGGGCGTCGCGCGCGCCGTTCGCGGAGTGCGGCATGAGCCTGATCGTGGACATCCGCTGCCGCGTCGGCGGCCCCGACGGCTTTCTGCTGCAGCCTGTTTGGCAGACAGACGGGCGCCGGGTGGCACTGTTCGGGCCGTCCGGATCCGGCAAGAGTCTGACCATGCAGGCGATCGCCGGCCTGCTGCGCCCGGACGCTGGGCGGATCGTGGTCGATGGCCGCGTCCTGTTCGATCATGCAGCCGGCATCGATGTGCCGCCCCGCGCCCGGCGTCTGGCCTATCTATTTCAGGACTACGCCCTGTTTCCGCACCTGACGGTGCGTCAGAACATCGGTTTCGGCTTGCAGCGCGGCTGGTTGAACTGGCATGGCTGGGGCCGGCCTGCCGCGGACGGCGGCGTGGGCCGCTGGCTGCGCCGCCGGGATCTGCCGCCTGCCGCGATGCGCTGGGTGCGGGCGTTTCACCTGGGCGGCTTGCTGGATCGCTATCCGGCTGAACTGTCCGGGGGGCAGCGCCAGCGGGTGGCCTTGGCGCGGGCCTTGTCCACCGATCCTGGCCTGTTGTTGCTGGACGAACCCCTATCGGCGCTGGATGCGGATCTGCGCACGCAGATGCGCGGAGAGTTGCTTCAGTTGCAGCGCGACATCGACATTCCCACCATTTTGATCACCCATGACCCGGCGGATGTGCAGGCTTTGGCTGATCAGGTGTTTCAGATTGCCGAGGGCCGGATCCTGGGCCAGAAGGCGGTGGTCTGATCCGTATTTGGCCTGCCGTCCGGTTTGGCGGGGCCGACCGGATCAGTCCAGCGTGCAGATCAGCACGTCGGATGCCTGAAAGCAGGCGCGGGCGGGTGATCCCGGCACCAGATCAGCGGGGGCGGGAGTTCCGCGTGCGGGGGCTGCGGCAAGTCCGGTGATGCGGATGCGCGGCGTCACATCCAGGCTGATTTCTCTTAGGCCGTCACCCGCCACGAGATGGCTGACGCATCCGGCCCAGCAGGTATTTTCTGTGGCGGGATCGGCTGCATCCGGCTCGTCGGGCAGGATGCGCACGGCCTGGGCCTTGATGAAGGCGAGCGCGCGTCGATCCGGGGCCAGACCCAGCCGTTCGGTGCTGGCATGGGTCAGGGTGGCCGTCAGGGCGATGCCGGCGTCCAATGCCAGCGTCAGACGGTCATTCACCGGGCCGGACTCGATCCGCTGGATCACGCCTTCGAAGCGGTTGCGGGCAGAGGTCTGCAGCGCCATGCTGTGCAACAGATCCAGATGACGAGTGCTGTCGGGGCCAAAGCGCGACAGGACGTCCATGAAGCGCTGGTGTTCGGCCTGAACGGCCTGGTACCAGGCCACCAGTTCGCGGGCGCGGGCGGTCAGCAGGGCGCCGCCGCCGCGCTTGCCGCCCGTGACCCGTTCGACCAGCAGATCGCCGGCAGCGTTGTTCATCATGTCCACGGCATCCCAGGCGGCTTTGTAGCTCAGGCCAACCTTGCGGGCAGCGGCGCTGATCGAGCCTTCGGTGCCGATGGCGGCCAGCAGCGCCATGCGGCGTTCCGACCCCCAGCTCTGATCGCCGCTGCGCAGGCTCAGGGTCGTGCTCAGTTCAAGCGGCGATGTCGGGGTGCTGTTGCTCATGGAAGGCAGTGTACGCGGCGTAGTCGGGGCGGCTCAAGATTGAAAGGGGGCGGTCCGCCGTGTTCAGGGCCGGTGCGCGGCTGACGGGTTCAGGCAGGCTGCGTATCCGTCGATCGCGTCGGGCCAGGCGGGCGTCCAGCCGCTGGCCTTCAGTCGTGCATTGGACAGGCGCTTACCGTCGGGCGGGCGGTGTTCCCGGGCAGGCGGTGGTCCGCCCGCCATCCGGGCCAGGGCATCGTAGAGCGCCGCCATGGGCATCGGGTGGTCGTCGGTGCCGATATAGCAGGGCAACGGATCGGCCAGGGAGAGCAGGTGGGCGCAGGCACGCGCCGCATCATCGATGTGGATCCGGTTGGCCCAGTGGCCAGGGCCGTCCGGCACGGCGATCCGTCCGGCGCGCAGACCGTCCAGCAGGCGCAAGCGCTCCGGGCCGTACAGGCCCGACAGACGCAGGGCGACGCCGCGCCCAGGCAGCCGGGCCTGCAGCAGGGCTTCGGCTTCCAGCATGGCGGTTCCGCGAAAGTCCGCCGGATCGGGGGGGGTCTCTTCGTCCACCAGCCGATCGGCGGTGTCCGGCCCCCAGACGGCGGAAGAATCCACCAGCACGCAGCGCTGCAGTTGGTCAATATTGGGCAGTGCGTCCAGCAGGGCTTGCAGCCCCTGCGGATAGGCGCGGGCATAGGCCTCGGGAGCGCGGGTGTCGGGCGCCGGCGCGTACAGGATGTGAGTGATGGGGGCGGCGGCGATGTCCGGGATGGCGCCTAACGCCAGGGCCAGACCGCCCGCGTCGCCCAGATCGGCCTGCAGCCAGCGGATGCGCTCGCCGGGGCGTGAGTGCATGGCCCGCCGTCGCAGACCGATGCAGGCCCAGCGATCCGGGGCCAGTGCGTCCGCTGCGCGCAGGCACAGGTCGCCGCCCACCAACAGCAGGGTGTGCGCCGCCAGCGGGCGCGTACCTAATAGAATGTCTGTTTCCATGTCCGCACAGTCTATCCCATGAGCGATTCCTTTCCCTTGCAGCGCAGCCATCCCGATGAGCTGATCGTCGGCCTCGTATCGGTGTCCGACCGGGCCTCGTCGGGCGTCTATCAGGATCAGGGCATTCCGGCGCTGTCGGACTGGCTGCAGCGGGCCGTGACGCGGCCCCCGCGCATCGTGTCGCGGCTGATCCCCGATGACCGGGCGGGCATCGCCGCCACCCTGCGCGAACTGGTGGACCAGGCCCGCTGCGATCTGGTGTTGACCACCGGCGGCACCGGGCCGGCCCGCCGCGATGTGACGCCGGAAGCCACCCTGGACGTGGCCACGCGCGAACTTCCCGGCTTTGGCGAGCAGATGCGCCAGGTCAGCCTGGCCTTTGTGCCGACTGCCATCCTGTCGCGTCAGGTGGCGGTGATCCGCGAACTGGCGGATCATGCGGCCCTGATCATCAATCTGCCGGGTCAGCCCAAGGCCATCCAGGAAACGCTGGAAGGCTTGCGCGGGGATGATGGCGCCGTGCGGATTCCAGGCATTTTTGCTGCCGTACCCTATTGCCTGGACCTGATCGGCGGCCCGCATGTCGAGACGCATGGCGCGGTGGTCAAGGCTTTCCGGCCCAAGTCGGCCCGGCGGGACGGTGATCAGCAGTAATTCCCATTCCGCCTTAAAATCCCGGCAATCGGGTTTTTTCCACTATTTCATCCTTTGGAGGTTCAGCCATGGCCCTGGTTTCCATGCGTCAGCTTCTTGATCACGCCGCCGAACACGGCTACGGGATCCCCGCCTTCAACGTCAACAACCTGGAACAAGTCCAGGCCATCATGGAGGCTGCCGATCAGACCAACAGCCCTGTGATCATGCAGGCCTCGGCGGGCGCCCGCAAATACGCCGGCGAAGGTTTCCTGAAACTGCTGATTCAGGCGGCGGTCGATTCCTACCCGCACATCCCCGTCGTCATGCACCAGGATCACGGCCAATCGCCGGCAGTCTGCCAGGGTGCCATCGACCTGGGTTTTTCCAGCGTCATGATGGACGGCTCGCTGATGGCCGACGGCAAGACGATTGCCTCCTATGAATACAATCTTGACGTCACCCGTCAGGTCGTTCAGATCGCGCACAAGCTTGGCATCACGGTCGAAGGCGAATTGGGTTGCCTGGGGTCCCTGGAAACCATGAAGGGCGACAAGGAAGACGGCCACGGCGCCGAAGGCACCATGACGCGTGAACAGCTGCTGACCGATCCCGAACAGGCTGCCGATTTCGTCAAGCAGACCCAGCTGGACGCCCTGGCCATCGCCGTGGGCACCAGCCACGGCGCCTATAAATTCACGCGCAAGCCCACCGGCGACATCCTGTCGATCCAGCGGGTCAAGGAAATCCACGCCCGTCTGCCCAATACCCACCTGGTCATGCATGGCAGCTCCAGCGTGCCCCAGGAACTGCTGGCGGAAATCCGCCAGTTCGGCGGCGACATGAAGGAAACCTACGGCGTGCCCGTCGAAGAACTCCAGGAAGCCATCAAGCACGGCGTGCGCAAGGTCAATATCGATACCGATATTCGCCTGGCCATGACGGGCGCCATCCGCCGCTTCATGGCGGAAAACCCGTCCAAGTTCGATCCGCGCGAATATCTGAAGCCCGCTCGCGAGGCCGCGAAAAAGATCTGCGTGGCTCGTTACGAGCAATTCGGCACGGCAGGCAATGCGTCCAAGATCAAGGCGATTCCTTTGTCCGACATGGCGGCCCGCTATGCGTCGGGCGAGCTCAAACAACTGGTGAACTAAGCCGATGAAGGCCCTGCTCGAATCCACTATCCAGTCGCTGCCCCTGCTGGGGCGCGGCAAAGTCCGCGACATGTATGCCGTGGGTGAAGACAAACTGCTTATCGTCGCCACCGACCGGATCTCGGCCTTTGACGTGATTCTGGACGACCCGATTCCGGGCAAGGGCAAGGTCCTGACCGCCTTGACGGAATTCTGGCTGCAGCGCCTGGGCCATCTGGTGCCCACCCACGTCACGGGTATTGCACCCGAGGACGTGGTGTCGCCGGACGAACGCGAGCAGGTGGCGGGGCGGGCCATGGTGGTCAAGCGCCTGGACCCTGTTTTGGTCGAAGCCGTGGCGCGCGGCTACCTGATCGGGTCAGGCTGGAAGGACTACCAGGCCAGCGGTGCGGTGTGCGGGGTGGCGCTGCCACCCGGCCTGCGCCAGGCGCAGAAACTGGCCGAACCCATTTTCACGCCGGCGGCCAAGGCCGAATTCGGCCAGCATGACGAAAACGTGGATTTCAACTACGTGGTGGCTCAGGTCGGCGCCGACCTGGCGGCGGAAATCCGTCGCGTCACGCTGGCGCTGTATGCCGAGGCAGCCGACTATGCCGGTCGCCAGGGCATCCTGATCGCCGATACCAAATTCGAATTCGGTTTGGATGCGCGTGGCACGCTGCATCTGATGGACGAGGTCCTGACGCCGGATTCCTCGCGCTTCTGGCCGGCTGACGGCTATGCGCTGGGCATCAGCCCGCCGTCGTTCGATAAGCAGTTCGTGCGCGACTGGCTGGAAAGTCAGCATTGGAACAAGACGCCGCCGGCCCCGCGCCTGCCGGCTGACGTGTTGGAACGCACCGCTGCCAAATACCGCGAAGCCCAGGATCGTCTGACCCAGGGGGCGAAATGACAGGACCGGACGCTGCCCCCGTGGTTGGCCTGATCATGGGTTCGTCCAGCGACTGGGACGTCATGCGCCATGCGGCAGCTGTTTTCGATGAATTCGACATTGCCCATGAAACCCGCGTGGTGTCTGCGCACCGCATGCCGTTGGACATGGTCGAATACGGCGCTCAGGCTGTGGCGCGAGGCCTGCGGGCCATCGTGGCCGGGGCGGGCGGGGCGGCCCATTTGCCAGGCATGATGGCGGCCTTGACGCCGGTGCCTGTGTTTGGCGTGCCGGTGCCGTCGCGCTATCTGCGCGGCGAAGATTCCCTGCTGTCCATCGTGCAGATGCCCAAAGGGGTGCCGGTCGGCACCTTTGCGATCGGCGAGGCCGGGGCGGCCAATGCGGCGCTGCACGTCGTCGCCAATCTGGCCATGACGGACATCGATCTGTTGCAGCGCCTGCAGGCTTACCGGGCGCGCCAGACGCAGGCGGCCCGCGCCATGGTCGTGCCGCCGGAGGCTTCCTGATGGATGCCGGCAGCCTGCCGGCAGCGCCGGGATCCTGGCTGGGGGTATTGGGCGGCGGGCAATTGGGCCGCATGTTCTGTCATGCCGCCCAGGCGCTGGGCTACCGTGTGGCCGTGCTGGACCCCGACGAATCCAGCCCCGCCGGCATGGTGGCTGATCGCCACATTCGCGCCGCCTATGACGATCCACAGGCGCTGGATGCGCTGGGCCGCCTGTGCGTAGCGGTCACGACCGAATTCGAAAACGTGCCGGCGGGCAGTTTGCGCCGCCTGGCTGAACTGTGCCGGACGGCGCCGTCGGGGGACGCCGTGGCCATCGCCCAGGATCGCCTGGCTGAAAAGGCCTATCTGCAGGCCTCGGGGGTGCCCGTGGCCGCGCACGCGGGGGTGCGTCAGATCTCCGATCTGGATGCCTGCCCCGATACCCTGTTTCCCGGCATTTTGAAGACCGCCCGCCTGGGTTACGACGGCAAAGGCCAGGTCCGGGTGACGTCCCGCGAGCAGGCCCGCCAGGCCTTCGAGTCCCTGAACGCCGTGGATTGCGTCCTGGAAGCTCTGCAGCCTTTGTCCTACGAGATTTCCGTAGTGGTGGCGCGCGGCCTGGACGGCCACGCGGTCAGCTACCCGCCCTCGCGCAACGTGCATCGGGACGGCATTCTGGCGCTGTCCACGGTCGATGACACGATCGCGCCTGCCGTAGCGGATCTGGCCCGCGAATCCGCCTTGCGGGTGGCGCAGCATCTGGATTATCACGGTGTGCTGTGCGTCGAGTTTTTCGTGTTGAGCGATGGAGCCGTCATCGCCAACGAAATGGCGCCGCGCCCCCACAACAGTGGCCACTATACGCAGGACGGCTGTCTGGTCAGCCAGTTCGAACAGCAGGCCCGCATCATGGCCGGCCTGCCGCTGGGGGATACGGATGCCCTGCGTCCTGCCGCCATGTTGAATCTGTTGGGGGATTTGTGGTTCGGGGCCGATGGGCAGCGGCGCGAACCGGATTGGGCCGGCGTGTTGGCCGTGCCCGGCACCCGCCTGCATCTGTATGCCAAGGCCGATGCCCGCCCAGGGCGCAAGATGGGCCACATCAATATTCTGGGAGCTTCGGCAGCCGAATTGCTGGCGCGCATCGCCCTGGTCAGGGGCATACTGGGATTGCCGGATGCCTGATTCCATTCAGGCCCGGATCATCCAGGCCGCGCATCGGCTGGACCAGGGCCGCCTGGTGGCTTTTCCCACCGAGACGGTCTACGGTCTGGGCGCCGATGCTGAAAATCCTCAGGCCGTGGCCCGTATTTATGCGGCCAAGCGCCGTCCCGCCGATCATCCCGTGATTGTCCATCTGGCGCCCGATACGGACCCGGCCTACTGGGCGGCGGCAGTGCCGCCCCAGGCCCAGCAGCTGATGGCGATGTTCTGGCCAGGGCCATTGACCTTGATTCTGCCGCGCGCGCAGCGGATTCCGGACGCGGTCAGCGGTGGGCAGGCCAGCATCGGCCTGCGCTGCCCTGCGCATCCGGTGGCGCAGACCTTGCTGCATGTGTTTGCCTCGCTCAAGCCGCATGGTTGTGGCGGAGTGGCGGCGCCGTCGGCCAATCAGTTCGGCCAGGTCTCACCCACGCGGGCGGATCATGTGCGCCAGGAATTCCCGGACCTGGACGAGCAGGCCCTGATGATCCTGGAAGGTGGAGAATCGCAGGTGGGGATCGAATCGACGATCCTGGACCTGTCGCGCCTGGATCAGGGGGTCGGCCCTGTGTTGCTGCGCCCCGGCCAGATCACGATCTTGCAATTGGCGGAAGTGCTGGGCGATCTGCCCGCGCTGCCCGATGCGGCGGCGCCCAGGGTGTCGGGATCGCTGAAAGCGCACTATGCGCCGCGCACTCCGGTTGTCCTGGTCGATGCTGCTGCGCTGGCGACCTGGGCGGCGGCCGGCTCCGGCTCGGGGTTGGCGGATCCGGCAGGCCTTGCGCTGTCCGGGCGCCAGGCCGTCGTGGTGCTGGGCGATCCTCCGGGTCCTGCTCCGCAGGGCGTGGAATGGGTGGTCGTGCGGGCCGAACCGGCCCATTATGCCCGGCGCCTGTATGCTCTGTTGCGCGAACTGGATGCTGGCGGCTATGCCCGCATCGTGCTGCAACGCCCGCCGGATGAGCCGGCTTGGCAAGGGGTCAACGACCGGATCAGTCGGGCGGCTGCCGCCTTTTCACCTGGAAAATTGCAATGAAGTTCAAGGAATTCGAACCCGGCATGGTGATCCATCATGGGCCGGTGACGGTGCTGCAGGACGAGATGCTGGCCTTTGCCCGCGCCTATGACCCGCAGTGGTTCCATGTGGATGTCGAGCGCGCCGAATCCGGGCGCTGGGGCGGTCTGATCGCCAGCGGCTGGATGACCTGCGGCCTGGCGATGCGCATGGCGGTGGAATGCGCCCTGCATGATTCCGAATCCTTTGGTTCGCCGGGCTTGGAACGTCTGCGTTGGATGAATCCCGTACGGCCTGACGATCAGCTGCGCCTGGAAGCCACCGTGGATTCGAAACGGGTATCGTCGTCGCGCGATGATCTGGGGATTCTGCGCTGGACCTGGCGTCTGTTCAACCAGTTGGATCAGCAAGTGCTGGAAGTCGAAGCCACCAGCCTGTTCGAACTGGAACTGCCCGCCGGCTCGGACTGACGATCCGCCTGGCCCGGCGCGATGTCCGGGTGGTGATCTTAGCGGAACACCACCGTGCGCCGGCCATTGAGCAGGATGCGGTGTTCCACGTGCCAGCGCACCGCGCGCGACAGCACCACGGATTCGACGTCGCTGCCGATGCGGGTCAGGTCCTGCGGACTCATGGCGTGATCGACCCGTTCAATGTCCTGTTCGATGATGGGGCCTTCGTCCAGGTCCTGGGTCACGTAGTGGGCGGTGGCGCCGATGATCTTGACCCCACGGGCATGGGCCTGATAGTAGGGGCGGGCGCCCTTGAAGCTGGGCAGAAAGCTGTGGTGGATGTTGATGGCGCGACCCGTCAGCGCCTGACACAGATCGGATGACAGGATCTGCATGTAGCGGGCCAGCACAACCAGGTCCGCCTGTTCGCGTTCGACCAGATCCAGGATTTGCTGTTCTTGCGCCGCGCGGGTGTCGGCGGACACCGGCAGATGATGAAACGGTAGCCCGTGCGCCTGGGCCAGCGGCTGGAAATCAGGGTGATTGGAGACCACCCCGACGATTTCCGCCGGCATCTGCCCGCTGTGCACGCGAAATAGCAGATCGTTCAGGCAGTGTCCCTGTTTGCTGACCAGGATCAGCAGCCGCGCCTTGCGGCGGGCATCGTGAATCTGGAACTGCATGTCGAATCGTGCGGCGATCGGGGCGAAATCCTGCTGCAGCGCGTCGAGCGCGTCATCCGAAGGCAGAGAAAAATGCACCCGCAGAAAGAACTGCTGGCTGTCGGGATCGCCGAATTGCTGGGCGTGGACGATGTTGCCGTGGCGGGTCAGCAGCCAGCTGCTGACGGAATGAACGATGCCCATGCGATCTGGGCAGGAAAGTGTCAGGATGTAGTCGTGCATGGGCAGCGCCCAGAGGGCGTGTCTTTCAGTTGCGGGATAAAGGCTCACTGGCCTGGGTCAGTTCAAAATCCCCGGCGTGATAGATCAGGGGCGATAGCAACTGGCGCTGGCAGTGTTCCACCTGGCCGACGAAGATCGTGTGATCTCCCGCCTGGTGCTGCTGGGTATTATGGCATTCGAACCAGGCGGCGCAGCGCGTATCGCCCAGCATCAGGGTGCCGTTAGGGGCGTGTTCCAGCGGCAGGCCGGCGAACCGCTCGGTTTGCGGGCCTTTGGCGAAACGGCGGGCCAGATCGACCTGGCTGGCCGACAGGACGTGAATGACATAGCGATCCAGGGCCAGGAAGGCCGCCAGCGACGAGGCCGTGTGGGTCAAGGTCCACAGGACCATGGGCGGTTCCAGAGACACCGAGCTAAACGAGCTGATGGTCAGGCCCAGCGGGGCGCCGGTGTCCGGGTGTTCGGCGGTGACGATGGTCACGCCGGTCGGAAAACGGCCTAGCGCGGAACGGAAATACAGAGAGGGGAATTTCGCCGGGGTCGGAGATGAGGTCATGTCGCTGATCAGGGGGCCAGGCGATCCAGGACCCAGCCGCCGGCGGCGTCCAGGGAGTAGACCAGGCGGTCGTGCAGCCGGGATGGCCGGCCCTGCCAGAATTCGATGCGCTGCGCCTGCAGGCGGTAGCCGCCCCAGTGGGGCGGGCGCGAGGGCGTATCGCCCAGCGTCTGGGTCAGGTCCCGGACCCGTTGCGCCAGCGTCTCGTGATCGATGGGCTGGCTTTGGGGCGACGCCCAGGCGCCGATGCGCGACCCCAGGGGCCGACTGGCGTAGTAGTCGTCGGATTCGGCGGCGGACACGGGCGCGACGCTGCCTTCGATGCGCACCTGGCGTTCCAGTTCGGGCCAGAAGAACAGCAGACTGGCCTGCGGATTGACGCTCAGTTCCCGGCCTTTGCGCGATTGGTAGTTGGTGTAGAACACAAAGCCCTGGGCGTCGAAGCCTTTCAGCAGCACGATCCGGGACGAGGGGCGTCCGGCCTCATCGGCGGTGGCCAGCATCATGGCCGTCGGTTCGCGGACCTCGCTGTGCAGGGCCTGTTGAAACCATTGCTCGAATTGCGCGTAGGGGTCTGCGGCGGCGGCAGATTCCAGCAGTTCGAATTTTTGATAGGTTTGGCGGATATCGGCGATGGACATGAAGCCAGCTCAAGAAAAGGAGGAGAGAGAGGATTGCAGCGCCTGGGCGATGGCTCGTAGCCGCTGGTCGGGGATGCCGGCGGCGGTCAGGGCCTGGGCGGTCTGCAGCACGTAGTCGGTGCAAGCGCCGTATCGCCCGTGGCCCTGTCGCACGGCGTCCAGGATCTGTTCCAGCGACAAGCCCGAGGCATAGCCTGTGTCCTGACGGTTCATGGTGAACACCAGCCCTGGCACAATGCCGTCGGTCGTGTGGCAGCGCAGCCAGCGTGGAATATAGGCGGCGCTGGGCATTTCGCGCCGCCACAGGGCCAGCAGGGTATCGGGCGCCTGGGTGGCGGCGATACGAAAGACGCGACCGGTGCAGGAACCCCCCAGATCCAGCCCGAAGACCAGGCCGGGTTGTTCGGGGGTGCCGCGGTTGATGCGTGACCACAGGCACAGCGCCCGGTGGTAGCCGTGGATCCGTGCCTGGCGGGATTCGAGAAAATCGAATTCGGGCCGCCAGATCAGCGAGCCATAGCCAAACACCCACAAATCGTTGCGACCGTTCCAGTGCTGCAGGGTCTGCTGGATGGACGCCGCGTGCCAAGCATCGTCCCGCAGCCGGAATGCCTCGGGCGGCGGGGGCTGTCGGGAGGAGCGTTGCGCGGAGGCGTTCACAGGACAGAAGGCAGTGGAAAGGGAATGCATCCTATTGTAGAGGACTTGTACGGAATCTGAAGTCGGGGCCGTGGCAAAATGCCGTATTCCCGATTCGTCTTGCGCTACTGTCATCATGTCTGATCCCGATCTCATCGCGACTGCCTTGCCCGCATCCGCACCGTCCGGTGCCGATCTGGCGCGCCGATTTGGCGGATTGGACAGGCTCTACGGCGAAGGCGCCTGGCAGGCGCTGTCAGCGTTGCATGTGGTAGTGGCCGGGATCGGCGGGGTGGGCGCCTGGTGCGCCGAGGCCTTGGCGCGTTCCGGGGTGGGGGCGCTGACCCTGGTGGATATGGACCATGTGGCCGAATCCAATATCAACCGCCAGGCGCATGCCCTGGGCAGCACCCTGGGGATGGCCAAGATCCGTGCCATGGCGGATCGCGTGCGCGACATCCACCCCGGCTGCCGGGTCACGGAAATCGATGATTTCGTTAGCGCGGACAATCTGGATCAGATCTTGTCGGCGGGGCCGGCGGGCATCTTGCTGGACTGCACCGATCAGGTGCCTGCCAAGGTCGCCATGATTTTGCAGGCGCGCGCCAAAGGCTGGCCTTTGCTGGTATGCGGCGGGGCGGGCGGCAAGACGGATCCGCTGACGCTGCGCGCCGGGGATCTGTCGGCATCCGTGCACGATGCCTTGCTGGGCCGCATCCGCCAGGAACTGCGCCAGCGTCATGGCTATCCCAAAGGCGGCGCCGCCGGCGGCAAGCCCAAGCGCCGGGTGCCGCGCATGGGTGTGCCCTGCTTGTGGTTCGATCAGCCTGCCATCTTGCCGTCGGCGTGGACACAGTCGACGGCGCCTGATGCAGCGGCAGCGCCGCAGGGGCTGTCCTGCGCCGGCTATGGATCCGTGGTGACCGTGACGGCCAGCATGGGCCTGGCAGCCGCCAATTGGGCCCTGCAGCAGGGTTTGGCCCGGCTCGGCGGCTAGGCACACCGCCGTCGGCTGGCGGTCGGGACGGGCATCTGTCAGCCTCGTGTCAGCGAGCTCCTGTACGTTCTGCTGGTGTAGCATGTGGGCAGAAAAAATAATTCAGGAATCATCCGTAGTCCAGGTACCTGACACAATGCCTGTACTGCAGGATGGCAGGAGACGACATCATGCAGAAAATCCGCGAGTTCCACCGTCAATCGGTGCAGGACCGTGATGCTTTCTGGGCTCAAGAAGCTCGACGTATCCATTGGGAAACCCCCTTTACTCAGGTGCTGGATTTTTCCCGCCCGCCATTTGCGCGCTGGTTCGTGGGCGGGCGCACCAACCTGTGCTACAACGCGGTCGACCGCTGGCTGGATACCCAGGCGGATCAGCCCGCCCTGATCTGGGTCTCGACCGAAGTCGAACAGGAAATCGTCTATACCCGTTCCGATCTGGCGCGTGAAGTCAACGCCGCCGCCGCCATCTTGCAGCAGCTGGGGGTGGTGCAGGGCGATCGCGTGCTGATCTATCTGCCCATGATTCCCCAGGCGGCGTTTTTCATGCTGGCCTGTGCACGCATCGGCGCCATCCATTCGGTGGTGTTTGGCGGTTTTGCATCCCACAACCTGGCGCAGCGCATCGATGATGCCGAACCCAAGGTCATCATCTCGACGGATGCGGGGTCGCGCGGCGGGCGGGCCATTGCTTACAAGCCCCTGCTGGATCAGGCCATCGCGCAAAGCGCGCACGCGCCCGAACACGTCGTGCTGGTCAATCGCGGCCTGGCGCCCATGGACATGACCGCCGGTCGCGACCTGGACTACGCCACCCTGCGCGCTCGGCACCTGGATGCGCAGGTGCCGGTGGTCTGGCTGGAATCCAATGCGCCCAGCTATATCCTGTACACCTCGGGCACGACCGGCAACCCCAAAGGCGTGCAGCGCGATGTGGGCGGCTACGCCGTCGCCCTGTGCGCTTCCATGGAATACATATTCGGCGGCAAGCCGGGCGACGTCTATTTTTCCAGCAGCGACGTGGGCTGGGTGGTGGGACACTCTTACGTGGTCTACGGGCCGCTGCTGAACGGCCAGGCCACCGTCATGTACGAGGGCACGCCGGTGCGTCCGGATGCAGCCATCCTGTGGCGCATCGTCGAAACCTACCGGGTCAACGCCCTGTTTTCCGCACCGACCGCGATCCGGGTGCTGAAAAAACACGATCCGGCTTTGCTGACGCGCCATGACCTGTCCAGCCTGGACCGCATCTATCTGGCGGGCGAACCGCTGGATGAACTGACCGGGCAGTGGCTGTCTGAAGCCCTGGGCAAGCCGGTGATCGACAATTACTGGCAGACCGAAACCGGCTGGCCGATCCTGTCGGCGCAACCGGGGATCGAGGAAATTCCCCCGCGTTTCGGCAGCCCCACCGTGCCGGTCTACGGCTTTGACGTGCGGGCCGTCGACGAGGCCACCGGGCAGGATTGCGGCCCGAATCAAAAGGGGGTCGTGGCGATCGAACCGCCCCTGCCGCCCGGCGCCATGAGCACCATCTGGGGCGACGATGAGCGCTTCGTGCGAACGTATTTCCAGTCTTTTCCCGGTCGTCTGACCTACTCCACGTCCGATTGGGGCCTGGTGGATAAGGACGGCTACTGGTTCATTCTGGGGCGTACCGACGACGTGATCAACGTTGCCGGTCACCGCCTGGGCACTCGCGAAATCGAGGAATCCGTCAATACGCACCCTGCCGTGGCCGAATCCGCCGTGGTGGGGGTGGCGGATCAGTTGAAAGGCCAGGAAGCGATGGCCTTCGCGGTGCTACGCGATCCCGCCATGCTGGACGAGGCCGGCAGCCGCGACCGGCTGGAAGCTGAAATCAAGCGTGTGATCGAGCAGCGCAATGGCGCTGTGGCCCGGCCCGCCCGCATCCTGTTCGTCAACAATCTGCCGAAGACGCGGTCGGGCAAAGTTCTGCGTCGCGCCATTGTGGCCTTGTGCGAAGGACGCGATCCAGGCGATCTGACCACGATCGAGGACCCTGGCGCCCTCGAGCAGATCCGCTCAGCCCTGTGAGCACTGCCCAGAACCGGAGGCGTCCACTCGCAACAGGGGCGCCCGGTATCCTGATGCCCGGCGTGGGGCGGCGCGAGGTCTGGTCCTGGGCCATGTACGACTTCGCCAATTCCGGCTACACCACGGTCGTGCTGACGGCGGTGTTCAATGCCTATTTCGTCGGCGTCGTGGCGGCGGGTCATGCCTGGGGCACCTTGGCGCTGACGGCGGCGCTGTCGGTCTCGTATTTGATCGTGATGCTGATCATGCCGGGTCTGGGGGCGCGCGCCGATGCCCGCGCCGGACATCGGCGCTTGCTGTTCAGCAGCACGATTGGCTGCGTGCTGGCGACGGCTGTCCTGGTCTCGGTCGGGCCCGGCGATATCGCCTGGGGCCTGTTCTGGCTGGCCTTGTCGAATGCCTTTTACTGCATCGGTGAATCCGCCGTTGCCTCGTTTTTGCCCGGACTGGCCCGCCCGGAATCCATGGGACGCGTGTCTGGCTGGGGCTGGAGTTTCGGCTATTGCGGCGGCATGCTGACGTTGGGGCTGGCGTTGTGGGTGGCCGGGTCGGCGGCGGCGATGGATCTGCCCGCTCAGGCTTATGTGCCCTGGATCATGGCTTTGACGGCGGGGGTCTTCGCCCTGGCGGCGCTGCCCTCGTTTCTGTGGCTGCGCGAGCCGCGGCAGACAGCGGCTGCGCCGACGCCGGCGCCGGCGATGCTGGCGCAATTGCGCCGCGCCTGGCTGGAAACCCGCCGGGACTACCCGGATTTTCGGCGCCTGCTGATGTGCATCGCCTGCTATCAGGCGGGCATCGCCGTCGTGATCACGCTGTCGGCGGTCTATGCAACCGAGGTCATAGGCTTCGATATGCGCCAGACCATGTTGCTGGTGTTCCTGGTCAATATCGCGGCGGCAGTCGGCGCTTTTGGTTTCGGCTATCTGCAGGACCGCATCGGACACAAGCGGGCGCTGACCCTGACCTTGTGCGGCTGGTTGCTGATGGTGGGGCTGGCCGTCTCGGCGCAGACCCTGCCGGTGTTCTGGGCGGCTGCCGCGTTGGCCGGCCTGTGCATGGGCACCAGCCAGAGTGCGGGGCGGGCCATGGTGGGGGTGCTGGCTCCCACCCGGCGACCCGCGGAATTCTTTGCTTTGTGGACCTTTTCCGTGCAATTGGCGGCGGTCGTGGGGCCGCTGAGCTACGGCCTGCTGGTGTGGTTGACGCAGGGCAACCATCGGGCCGCGTTGTTGACGACAGGGCTGTTCTTTCTGGCGGGGCTCTGGTTGCTGGCGCGCCTGGATTTTGCCCGAGGCGAGCGGGACCGGGATATCGTGCGTCCGTCTGACCGCATTCCGTTGGCTTGATGGCCGCCGACGAGCGAGTTGCATTTGTCAGAATCAAGTAAGACTCGTGCAGTACGGTGACAGGTAACACAATTCAAACATGATGTGAATGACATCACTCAAAAGGAGCGAGCAAAATGGCTACGGAGATTGAATCCATATTGGTGGAGAATCGAGTATTCCCGCCTCCCGCCGATCTGGTCAAACAGGCCAACGTATCCGGGATGGAAGGCTACAAGGCCTTGTGCGACGAAGCCAATCGGGATCCGGATGCATTTTGGGCGCGGCTGGCCAATGAAAATCTGGTCTGGGACAAACCCTTTACCCAGGTGATAGATGAATCCAACAAGCCGTTCTACAAGTTCTATCCCGATGGGAAACTGAACGTCTCGGCCAACTGTCTGGACAAACACCTGGGTACGCCCGCCGAAAATCGCATCGCTCTGATTTTCGAAGCGGATGACGGCAAGGTCACCAAAGTCACCTATAAAGAACTGCATGCGCTCGTGTCGCAGTTCGCCAATGCGCTCAAGGCGCAGGGTTTCAAGACCGGCGAACGCGCCGTGCTGTACCTGCCGATGTCCATCGAGGCTGTGGTGGCCATGCAGGCCTGCGCTCGCCTGGGCATCATCCATTCCGTGGTGTTCGGCGGCTTCTCGGCCAAGAGCATCCACGAACGCGTGGTGGACGTGGGCGCGACCCTGATCATCACGGCCGACGCGCAAGCCCGCGGCGGCAAGATCATCCCCCTGAAGAACGCGGTGGACGAGGCCCTGGCCATGGGCGATTGCGAAGCCGTGCGCAAGGTCATCACCTACAAGCGCGCAGGCTCCGACGTCCAATGGGATGCCAGCCGCGACGTGTGGTGGCACGATGCGATCCAGGGTCAATCCTTTGACTGCCCGCCCGTGCCGGTCGATGCCGACCATCCGTTGTTCATTCTGTACACGTCCGGTTCCACCGGCAAGCCCAAAGGCGTACAGCATTCCAGCGCTGGCTATTTGCTGTGGTCCTTCATGACCATGCGATGGACCTTCGATGCCAAGCCCACGGACGTGTTCTGGTGTACCGCCGACGTGGGTTGGGTCACGGGCCACTCTTACGTCACCTACGGCCCCTTGGCGGCGGGCGTGACGCAGGTGGTCTTCGAAGGCGTTCCCACCTATCCGGATGCGGGCCGTTTCTGGAAGATGATCCAGGAGCACAAGGTCTCGGTGTTCTACACGGCGCCGACGGCGATCCGTTCGCTGACCAAGGCCTCCGAGGCCGACGCCAAGGTGCACCCGAAATCCTTCGACCTCAGTTCCCTACGCATCATCGGTTCGGTGGGCGAGCCCATCAACCCCGAAGCCTGGGTCTGGTATTACAACAACGTCGGCGGCCAGCGCTGCCCGGTGATCGACACCTGGTGGCAGACGGAAACCGGCGCCCACATGATCACGCCGCTGCCGGGCGTGACGCCGCTGAAGCCGGGTTCCTGCACGCTGCCGCTGCCCGGCATCGATGCCGCCATCGTGGATGAAACCGGCGAAGAAGTCGAACGCGGCAAGGGCGGCTTCCTGGTGGTGCGCCGCCCGTGGCCGTCCATGATCCGCACGGTCTGGGGCGATCCGGAACGTTTCAAGAAAACCTATTTCCCGGAAGAACTCAAAGGCTATTACCTGGCGGGCGACGGCGCCCAGCGCGACAAGGACGGCTATTTCTGGATCATGGGCCGCATCGACGATGTGCTGAACGTCTCGGGCCACCGCCTGGGCACGATGGAAGTCGAATCCGCCCTGGTGGCGCACGAACTGGTGGCGGAAGCCGCCGTCGTGGGTCGTCCGGATGCCACCACCGGTGAAGCCGTGGTGGCCTTTGTGGTGCTCAACGGCCCGCTGCCCCAAGGCGATGCCGCCGCCGCGATGGCCAAACAGCTGCGCGACTGGGTCGCCAAGGAAATCGGCCCCATCGCCAAACCGCGTGAAATCCGTTTCGGGGAAAACCTGCCCAAGACCCGTTCGGGCAAGATCATGCGCCGTCTGCTGCGCGTGGTCGCCAAGGGTGAACCCATCACCCAGGACGTCTCTACGCTGGAGAACCCCGGCATCCTGGATCAACTGTCCCAGGTGCAGTAAAGAGTGTTGAACGATGCCCTGTGATCCAGGGCACCGGACACAGCCAAAGGGGCGGGATGACATTCCCGCCCCTTTTTATTGGGTGCTTTGCAGGCTTCAGTCTGCGTGGCGGAATCCTGCGCCTGACGGCTACGCCAGGCCTGGCAGCAGGGCGCGCACGCCCGCAAACAGCATTTCGACGGCAATGGCCGCCAGGATGATGCCCATGACGCGGGCCATGATGACGCGCATTTTGGTGGACATCAGGCGGCCAATGGAGGCCGCAAAATACAGCACGACGAATAGCGCGGCCAGCACGGCGATCAGGACGACGCCAAAGCCGACGATGCGGGCCGAATCCCGCGCCTGGGCGCTGTAAATGATCAAGGTGGCGATCGTTCCGGGACCCACGATCATGGGGAAGGTCAAGGGATAGAAAGCGGGGTTGTCATCCGTGCCCTCGGCGGCAGCGGCGGCGGTGTTGGCACTTTTTTCCTGAGTGGCGCGTTCGTGCGAGGTAATCGGCTGGCCATTCAACATCGACATGGCGATGCCGATCAGTACCAGACCGCCGGCCACCCTGAAGGAATCCAGGCTGACGCCGAAAAAATCGATGATATGGCTGCCGGCCAGGGCGATGACCAGGCACATGACGGTGGTATAGCCCAGAATGGCAACCGCCAGGCTGCGTTGCTCGGCTACGGATTTGTGGGTGGTCAGGGCCAGGAACAGCGGCAAGGTGATGAAAGGGTTCATGATGGCGAACAAAGCGCCCAGGAACTTGGTGGCGAAGGTGATGTCCATCATGAGCGGGCCGTCGCCCGAAATCCTTGAGTCATAGAGACCGGGCGCTGCGTGGCGCTGCGCCCGGATCGCATTTTACATGCCGTTGTAGACGGGGCCTTCGCCGCCCTGAGGCGTGACCCAGACGATATTCTGTGTGGGGTCCTTGATGTCGCAGGTCTTGCAGTGCACGCAGTTCTGGGCGTTGATCTGCAGCTTGTCCTCGCCGGTTTCCGTCTTGACGAATTCATAGACCCCCGCCGGACAGAAGCGGGCTTCCGGACCGCCGAATTTCGCCAGATTGACCTTGACCGGCACCGCGTCATCCTTCAGGGTCAGGTGGACGGGCTCGTTTTCGTCGTGGTTGGTGTTCGAGATGAAGACGGAACTGAGCCGGTCAAAGGTCAGCTTGCCGTCGGGTTTCGGGTAGTCGATGCGCGCGCATTCGGCCGCCGGCTGCAGACAGGCATGGTCGGGCTTGGTGCGGTGAATGGTCCAGGGGATGTTGCCCCGCAGCAGCCATTGTTCGATGCCGGTCATCAGGGTGCCGACGGTGCGGCCCTTTTTGAACCACTGCTTGAAATTGCGCGATTTGTTCAATTCGGCATGCAGCCAGGACGATTCGAAGGCGGTCGGGTAGGCCGTCAGTTCGTCGTGGCGACGGTCGGCGATCAGCGCGTCGAAAGCGGCCTCGGCGGCCAGCGCGCCGGTCTTGATGGCGGCGTGGCTGCCCTTGATGCGCGAAGCGTTCAGCACACCGGCCTCGCAGCCCACCATCACCCCGCCGGGGAAGGTCATTTTGGGCAGCGACAGCAGACCGCCCGCCGTCAGCGAACGGGCGCCGTAGGCGACGCGCTTGCCGCCTTCCAGGGTGGCGCGGATGGCTGGGTGGGTCTTGTAGCGCTGGAATTCTTCAAAGGGCGACAGCCAGGGGTTGGCGTAGTCCAGACCGACCACCAGGCCGACGGCCACCAGGTTGTCACCCAGGTGATACAGGAAGGACCCGCCGTAGGTGTCGGAATCCAGCGGCCAGCCTGCCGTGTGCATGACCATGCCGGGGCGGGCCTGCGCGGGATCGACTTCCCACAGTTCCTTGATGCCGATGGCGTAGCTTTGCGGGTCACGCCCGGCATCCAGGCGGTATTTTTCAATCAGCTGGCGACCCAGGTGGCCGCGCGATCCCTCGGCGAAGATCGTGTAGCGGGCCAGCAGTTCCATGCCCGGCTGATAGGCATCGGTGTGGCTGCCGTCGCGGGCCACGCCCATGTCGCCGGTCAGCACGCCGCGCACCGCGCCCGATTCCGAGTACAGGATTTCAGCGGCGGCAAAGCCGGGGAAGACATCCACGCCCAGGGCTTCGGCCTGTTCGCCCAGCCAGCGGGTCACGTGACCCAGGCGGACGATGTAGTTGCCGTGGTTCTTGAAGCAATCCGGCAGCAACCAGGCTGGCGTGCTGCGGGACCCTGTTTCCGTCAGGAACAGGAATCGGTCTTCCTGCACCTGGACGCCCATCGGCGCGCCTTTTTCTTGCCAGTCGGGGATCAGTTCGGTGATGGCCCTGGGGTCCATCACACAGCCCGACAGGATGTGGGCGCCGATTTCGGCTGCCTTTTCCAGGACACAGACGCTGGTTTCCTGGCCGCGTTCGGCAGCCAGTTGCTTCAGCCGGATGGCGGCTGCCAGGCCGGCTGGCCCCCCTCCGACGATCACGACGTCGTATTCCATGGATTCACGTTCAGTCATGTGGATGGCTCCCGTATTCTGATGCTTCGATTGCCGGCCATTGTATTGCAGATCGGTATACTGCATGGTTGATTCGGGGCGGTTCGCGCGCCGGGAACCGGAGGTCGCATGTCCACGGAAAGCGTTGATATTCAAACTCATTCAGGAACGTTTGAAATTCCTGTCGAGGTTCGCTGGGGGGATATGGACGCCCTGCGCCACGTGAACAACGTCGCCTACTTCCGATATTTTGAAGAGGGCCGCGTACGTTTGTTTTCCGCCCTGCAGATGGAAGGCGGACAAGGCCGTTACGGCGTGTTGGCCCACGCCTCGTGTGATTTTCTCAAACCGCTGTTGTATCCTGGCCGTATCGTTGTGGGCATGGCCCTGTTGCGGATTGGGCGCACCAGTCTCGAATTGGATTCCTGGATCGCCGCAGAAGATGATGCGCGAAACCTGTATGCCAAAGGCCGAAGCGTGCTGGTTTGCACAGACAGCGCGACAGGCCGGCCCGTACCCTGGACCGATGCCGACCGGCAGGCGCTGATCCGCTGCTTTTCGGCATGAGCCGTATTTTTCAGTTCGTCTCAAAGGAAACGTCGTATGGATAAAGTCTATGAAAGCGCCGCAGCTGCCCTGCAGGGCATTGTGGCCGACGATCAGATGATCGCCGTCGGCGGCTTCGGGCTGTGCGGTATCCCCGAAGCCCTGATCGCCGCGTTGCGGGATTCCGGGGTGCAGGGCCTGACCTGCGTCAGCAACAATGCCGGGGTTGATGATTTCGGCCTGGGGCAGTTGCTGACCACGCGCCAGATTAAAAAAATGATCGCGTCGTACGTCGGCGAGAACAAGGAATTCGCCCGCCAGTACATGGCGAACGAATTGGAACTGGAATTCACGCCGCAGGGCACCCTGGCGGAAAAACTGCGGGCGGGCGGCGCCGGCATTCCGGCTTTCTTTACCCCCACCGGGGTGGGCACGGTCGTCGCCGAGGGCAAGGAAACCCGCGAATTCAATGGCCGCACCTATCTGATGGAACGATCGCTGACGCCGGACGTGTCCCTGGTCAAGGCCTGGAAGGCCGATCGCAGCGGCAATCTGGTGTTTCGCCGCACGGCGCGCAACTTCAATCCCAACGTCGCGATGGCGGGCAAGATCACCGTAGCCGAGGTCGAGGAAATCGTCCCCACCGGAACCTTCGATCCGGATGAAATCCACCTGCCGGGCATCTACGTGCACCGCATCGTCCTCAATGCGCATCCGGAAAAGCGCATCGAACAACGCACCATCCGTCAATAAGGGGGCACACAATGGCTTGGGATCGTGAACAGATGGCGGCGCGCGCCGCCAAAGAATTGAAAGACGGGTTCTATGTGAATCTGGGTATCGGCCTGCCGACCATGGTGGCCAACTATGTGCCCGACGGCATGGAAGTCTGGCTGCAGTCGGAAAACGGCCTGTTGGGCATCGGCCCGTTTCCCTCTGATGATCAGGTCGATGCCGATCTGATCAATGCGGGCAAGCAGACCGTCACCACGCTGCCGGGCTCGTCGATTTTCGCGTCCGCCGATTCCTTCGGCATGATCCGGGGCGGCAAGATCAATCTGGCCATTCTGGGCGCCATGCAGGTCTCCGAAAAGGGCGATCTGGCTAATTGGATGATTCCCGGCAAGATGATCAAGGGCATGGGCGGCGCCATGGACCTGGTGGCGGGCGTGGGCAAGGTCGTGGTCCTGATGGAACACGTCGCCAAAGGCAAGGACGGCACCGAATCCCTGAAACTGCTGCCGGAATGCACCCTGCCGCTGACCGGTGTGGGGGTGGTCAATCTGATCATCACCGATCTGGGCGTCATGGAAGTCACCGATGATGGTCTGCGCCTGACCGAACTGGCGCCGGGCGTGACGGTCGCCGACATTCAGGCCAAGACCACCGCCAAACTGGATATCTCCGCCGTCGCCTGAAGGAAACATCGTGACTTTGCAGCTTTCCCCGACGACGCCCGCTGAACGCATTGTCGCCCTGCGCGGGCAACTGGCCCTGTCGGGCCTGCAGGCCTGCCTGATTCCCACCGCCGATCCGCATTTGTCGGAATATCTGCCGGAACACTGGGCCGCCCGCGAATGGTTGTCGGGCTTCGACGGCTCGGCGGGCAGCCTGCTGGTGACGGCGGAATTTGCCGGGCTGTGGACCGACAGCCGCTATTGGGCGCAGGCCGAATCCCAGTTGCAGGGCTCGGGCATCACGCTGATGCGGGCAGGGGCGGCGGACGTGCCCGATATGCTGGACTGGGCCGCCGAACATCTGCGCCAGGGAGACCGGCTGGCAGTCGATGGCAGGGTGCTGGACTGGGGCGCCGCCGCGCGCTGGCGCGCGGGGCTGGATGCCGCAGGCGTGGCCTTGGTGCTGAATCAGGACCCGATCGGTCTCATCTGGTCCGATCGCCCGGCGCTGCCGATGGCGGCGGTATTCGAGCATGTGCCGCCGCATGCCTGCCGCAGTCGGGCCGAGAACCTGGAGGCGGTGCGCCGCGCCATGCAGGCGCATGGCGCCGACCATCATCTGCTGTCCTCGCTGGACGATATTGCCTGGCTGCTGAATGTGCGCGGCGCCGATGTGGATTACAACCCCGTCTTCCTGGCGCATGCGCTGCTGGATGCCGACCGGGTGCGCCTGTATGTGGCGCCTGGCAAGATCCCGGCGGATCTGGCGGCCCGTCTGGCCGCTGACGGGGTTGAGCTGCGCGCTGACACGGCGCTGGCCGCCGATCTGGCGGCGCTGGCGCTCAATGCCACGCTGCTGATAGACCCGGCGCGGGTGACGGCAGGCACGCTGTCGCACGCTCCCCAGGTCAATCTGATCGAGGCCATCAATCCGTCGCAATTGCTGAAATCGCTTAAAAACGCCGCCGAGGCCGACAATATCCGTCAAACCATGGCCCAGGACGGCGCGGCCCTATGCGAATTCTTCGCCTGGTTCGAATCGGCCTTGTCAGCCGGCGAGCGCATCACCGAAATCGATGTGGACGCCCATCTGTCCGCCGCCCGCGCCCGGCGACCGGGTTTCGTCAGTCTCAGTTTTGCCACCATTGCGGGCTTCAATGCCAATGGCGCCATGCCGCATTACCGGGCGACCGACGCGTCGCATGCGGTGATCCAGGGCGACGGCCTGCTGCTGATCGATTCGGGCGGGCAGTACCTGGGCGGCACCACCGACATCACCCGCGTGGTGCCGGTGGGCGCGCCATCCGCCGCTCAGCGGGCGGACTATACCGCCGTGCTGCAGGCTCATATCGCTTTGGCGCGAGCGCAGTTTCCGGTGGATACGGCGTCCTCGGTGCTGGACGCGGTCGCCCGCATGCCCTTGTGGCGCCGGGGGCTGGACTACGGCCACGGGACCGGGCACGGGGTGGGGTATTTCCTGAATGTGCACGAAGGCCCGCAGTCGATTTCCGTGCGGGCGCATGCGCGACCGCATCAGGGCATGCAGGCCGGCATGCTGACGTCCAACGAACCCGGCTTGTATCGCGACGGAAAATGGGGCATCCGCATCGAAAACCTGGTGCTCGCTGTACCTGCGGCCCAGACCGCCTTTGGGTCCTTCCTGGGTTTCGAGACCGTCACCTTGTGTCCCATCGATACCCGCTGCGTGGTGCGCGAACTGTTGTCGGCGGACGAAATCGACTGGCTGAACGGTTATCACCATCAGGTACGCGAGCGCTTGCTGCCCCTGGTGGACGGTGCGGCCAAGGATTGGCTGCTGGCGCGGACGGAACCGGTCTGATCTGAACCGCCGCGCCGGCGGTCTTGCCGATGGGCAGCCGGCGCAGCGCTGTGCCGGGTCAGGCGGCCCCTTGCGCCGCATCCCTGAAAAATTTCCAGAGCGCTGGATTCGCTGAATACGCCACATTGAAACGGAACCAGCCCTCGTCACGGCGGTCGGGGTGGAAATAGGCGCCGGGCGCCAGCCAGATGCCTGCTTTCAGCGCCTGCGCGGCCAGGCCGATGACCCCGTTCGGGTGATCGATGGCGGTGCGGGGCCGCGCCCATAGGAATAGACCCGCGCCAGGCTCGTGGGCGATCTCGAAGTCGGCCTCGTGCATCATCTGGCAGACCTGGTCGTGGGCCTGGCTCAGGCGTTCCCGCACACTGCGCAGGTAGGCGGCTTGGCGACCGTCGCGCAGCACCTGGCAGGCCGTGCGTTCCATGATTTCCGCAGACGTCAGCCCCAGCGACATCTTGGTCTGGGCGCAGCGCTGCAGCAGAGCGGGCTCGCACAGCAGGTAGCCGACCCGCAGCGACGGCATCACGCTTTTGGCGAAGCCCGACACATAGACCACGCGCCGTGTGCCGGCCAGCGCGGCCAGCAGGGGGGCGGAACCCTGCAGCAGCTCGCGCGACACGTCGTCTTCCACCACCAGCAGATCGTGGCGTTCCGCCAGTTGCAGCAGCCGGAAGGCGCCCGCCATGCTGAAGCTGGCGCCGGTCGGATTCTGCAGGACAGTGGTGACAAAGACGGCGCGCAGCGGATGCGTGCGGGCCAGCGTGTCCAGAATGTCTTCGTCCAGGCCATCGGCGGTGCGCGGGACGCCGTGCGTGACGATGCCGTTCATGGTCAGGATCTGCAACAGGTTGGCGTAGCAGGGGACCTCGACAGCCACGTGATCGCCCGGCTTGAGCGCGGTCCGGATCACGATGTCCAGCGCCTGCGTCGCCCCGTGGGTCAGCAGGACTTGCCCCGTATCTGCGTCCAGGCCGTAGCCGTTCAGGTGGCGGGCGATGTGTTCGCGCAGCGGGTGATAGCCCAGCGGATGGCCGTACGAGGCCATCTGGCCGATCGGCACCCGTACCAGCTGGCGCAGTGCGTGTTGCAGGCCGGTTTCGTTGTGCCAGTCCGGGGGCAACCAGCCGCAGCCCGCCTTGATCGAAATCGAATGGTCGGCGAAGACATCGGACAGCAGCCAGGCAGGGCCTACTTGCGGGGCTTCCCAGGCGGTTGGGGGGCGGTCGGGTTGCTGTCGGGCGACGCGGTAATCGATGCCGGGCCGGGACTGCAGCTGTCCTTGAGCCACCAGGCGGTTGTAGGCGGCCATGACCGTAAAGGTGGACAGGTGGTGGGCGCGTGCGAATTGCCGGATCGACGGCATGACCATGCCGGGGCGCAGGACGCGATCCCGAATGGCCTGATCGATGGCGTCGACCGTCTGGTTGACCAGGGAGTAGCCATCGGGCGAGCGGCGCCGGGGGGTGAACAGGATCATGGCCTGTGCCTGTTGCGATAGAGGACCTGGCTGCAGCCGGCACGGTGGACCAATACAGCAGGCTGGATGCGGCCAATACAGTTATGGACTCATCCTAACACCGTGACTGTCTTTTACGCCACTGTCACTCCAGAATGGATTTCATCCTGTCTGGTTTCCCACTTTTGTGAGGTCGCATCATGAGAGCCGATACTGCCGCCCCCTTGGATTTATCCCATTTGTGGATGCCTTTTACTGCCAACCGCCAGTTCAAGGCCCATCCGCGCCTGCTGGCGTCTGCCAAGGGGATGTACTACACCGCCACGGACGGCCATCAGATCCTGGACGGCACGGCGGGCCTGTGGTGCGTCAATGCGGGCCACGGGCGCAAGCCCATCGTCGACGCCCTGTGCAGGCAGGCGGAAACGCTGGATTATGCGTCCAGCTTCAATATCGGCCACGAGGATTCCTTCCGGGCGGCGACGGAAATTTCCGCCATGATGCCTGCCGGCATGGACCGCGTATTTTTTACCAATTCGGGGTCGGAATCCGTCGATACGGCGCTGAAGATGGCGCTGGCTTATCACCGCGCCCGGGGCGAGGGGGGGCGCACGCGCCTGATCGGGCGCGAGCGCGGCTATCACGGCGTGGGGTTCGGCGGGATTTCGGTAGGCGGTATTTCACCCAATCGCAAGGCGTTTTCGGGGGTGTTGCTACCGGGGGTGGATCACCTGCCGCACACGCACGATCTGGAACATAACGCCTTTTCGCGCGGGCAGCCGGCCTGGGGCGGTGAACATTTCGCCGACGCCCTGGAAAACATCGTCGCTTTGCACGATGCTTCTACCATTGCCGCCGTGATTGTCGAACCCCTGGCCGGGTCCACCGGAGTGTTGCTGCCGCCCAAGGGCTATCTGGAACGACTGCGGGCCATCACCGAAAAACATGGTATTTTGCTGATCTTCGACGAAGTGATCACCGGCTTTGGCCGCCTGGGCGCGGCGACGGCCAGCGAGTTTTTCGGCGTCAAGCCCGATCTGCTCACGTTCGCCAAAGGCGTCTGCAATGCGGCGGTGCCGGCGGGCGGCGTGGCTGTACGCCGCGAAATCTACGACACGGTCGTGGACGCCAGCCAGGGCGGCATCGAATTTTTCCACGGCTACACCTTCTCGGCTCACCCGATGGCGACTGCCGCCATTTTGTCCACGTTGGCCATCTACCGCGACGAGGATCTGTTCAATCGCGCCAAAGGCCTGGCCGGGCGCTTTGAGGACGCTGCGCATTCCCTCAAGGGCGTGCGGCATGTGATCGACGTCCGCAACCTGGGTCTGGTGGCGGGTATTGAACTCACGCCGCGTCCCGGAAAGCCCGGCGCGCGCGCGTCCGAGGTCTTCGCCAAGTGCTTCGACAAGGGAGTGCTGGTGCGCTATACGGGCGACATCATTGCCATCTCGCCGCCGCTCATCATCGAGGAAAAGCAGATTGCGCAGATCTTCGAGACGATCGGAGCTGTCTTGGCGACGGTGGATTGATCGCGACAAGGCATAAGTCTGGCTGTCGTGGCGGCGGCGCGTCCGCTACGCCAGCCAGCGCTTGAACCAGGCGATGCTGCGGTTCCAGGCCAGTTCCGCCGCATCCTTGTCGTAGCGTGGGGTCGAATCGTTGTGGAAACCGTGGTTCACGCCGGGGTAGAGGTGGGCTTCGTAGGTTTTGCCGCCGGCCTTCAGCGCTGCTTCGTAGGCCGGCCAGCCTGCATTGACGCGGGTGTCCAGGCCGGCATAGTGCAGCAGTAGCGGCGCCTGGATGCGAGGCACGTCTTCAGTGCGGGCTTGCATGCCGTAGAACGGCACGGCTGCCGCCAGTTCGGGGTAGGCGACGGCGGCTGCGTTGCAGACCCCGCCGCCGTAGCAGAAACCGATGATGCCGGTCTTGCCCGTCGATCCGGCCCCGGTCGGCAGAAATTCGATGGCGGCGAAGAAATCATTCATCAGCTTGACGGGGTCGATCTGCTGCTGCAGTTCGCGGCCCAGATCGTCGTTGCCGGGGTAGCCGCCCTTGGAACTGAGTCCATCGGGCGCCAGCGCCAGGAAACCGGCCTTGGCCAGCCGCCGGGCGACGTCTTCGATATAGGGGTTCAGGCCGCGGTTTTCGTGTACCACCACGACGCCGGGGATCTTGCCCGAGGCCTTGGCAGGGCGCACCAGATAGGCGCGCACCGTGCCGTTGCCCTTGGGGGAAGGGTAGTGGATGTATTCGGCCAGAATGTCCGGATCGGTGAAGGACACCTGCCCGGCCAATGCGTAATCGGGCGATAGCGTGGCCAGCAGGGCGGTGGCGCTGAGTCCCCCAGCGGCATAGCGGGCCGCCCGGTGCAGGAATTCACGCCGGTCGATCAGCCCGTGCGCGTAGAAATCATAGAGTTCCAGCAGTTCCGGTGCGAAGTCTTTCGCAGTCAACCTGGTCATGGCGTTCTCCCGACCATCATGGATGGGTGCTGGAATCATGGTAGGTGAGTCAGGCCACGCCGTAAAGCGCCGCTCTGTCCATTGAGCGCGAGCGGGGCAAACGCGTCATGCCGACGCGCTGGGTATCGTTGCCTTTTGCAAGCCTCCCGGCAGCCGGATCGAAGCGGTTATAATCTCAATTTCCCGCTGCGCCCGTCCACACCGGGCTCCTATAGAAATGACCAAATACGTATTCGTCACAGGGGGCGTTGTCTCCTCCCTGGGCAAAGGCATTGCTGCGGCATCGCTCGCCGCGATCCTGGAATCCCGCGGGCTGCGGGTCACCATGCTGAAGCTGGATCCCTACATCAACGTGGATCCGGGCACCATGAGCCCCTTTCAGCATGGCGAGGTCTTCGTCACCGAAGACGGCGCCGAAACCGACCTGGATCTGGGCCATTACGAACGATTCGTGTCGGCCCGCATGCACAAGGTCAACAACTTCACGACCGGCCAGATCTACGAATCGGTGCTGCGCAAGGAACGCCGGGGCGATTACCTGGGCAAGACCGTGCAGGTCATTCCCCACATCACCAATGAAATCCAGGATTTCATCGCGCGGGGCGCCAAAGCCGCCTATGACGGCCAGGCCGACATCGCCATCGTGGAAATCGGCGGAACGGTGGGCGACATCGAATCGCTGCCCTTCCTGGAAGCCGTGCGCCAGATGAGTCTGCGCCTGGGCCGCAATCAGTGCGCTTTTGTGCACCTGACGCTGGTGCCCTTCATTGCCTCCGCAGGCGAACTGAAAACCAAGCCCACTCAGCATTCCGTGCAAAAGCTGCGCGAAATCGGCATCTATCCCAATGCGCTGCTGTGCCGCGCCGATCGCCCGGTGCCGGACGACGAACGGGCCAAGATCTCCCTCTTTTCTAATGTGCCCCTGGATGCGGTGATTTCCGTCTGGGACGCAGATTCCATCTACAAGATCCCCGCCATGCTGCACGAGCAAGGCCTGGACAGCCTGGTGTGCGACGCGCTGGCCATCACGCCGCCGCCCGCCGACCTGACGGTCTGGGATCGCCTGGTGCGCGATCTGGAAAATCCCAGCGAAGCCATCACCATCGGCATGGTCGGCAAATATGTCGATCTGACCGAATCCTACAAATCCTTGTCCGAAGCCCTGGTGCACGCCGGTATCCACACGCATTCCCGGGTGCACATCGAGTATCTGGATTCCGAGGAAATCGAAACCCAGGGGACCGGCTGCCTGGTGGGATTGGACGCCATCCTGGTGCCGGGCGGTTTCGGCAAGCGCGGCACCGAAGGCAAGATCAAGGCCATCCAGTATGCTCGCGAGCATGGCATTCCCTATTTGGGCATCTGCCTGGGCATGCAACTGGCCGTGGTCGAATTCGCCCGTCATGTGGCGGGCCTGGGCGGGGCCAACAGCACGGAATTCGATCCCTCGGCGCCTCACCCGGTGGTGGCGCTGATCACTGAATGGCAAGACCGCGAGGGCAAGATCGAAAAGCGCGACGCCGCATCCGATATGGGCGGCACCATGCGCAAGGGCGCGCAGCGCTGCCCGGTGAAGCCCGGCACCCGCGCTTTTGACATCTACGGGGCCGAAGTCAACGAACGCCACCGCCACCGCTACGAAGTCAACAACGTCTACGTGAACCGCCTGGAAGAAGCCGGCCTGGTCATCAGCGCCCGCACGCCTACGGAAAATCTGCCGGAAATCATGGAAATTCCCAGCCACCCGTGGTTCATGGGGGTGCAGTTCCATCCGGAATTCACGTCCACGCCGCGTGACGGCCATCCGCTGTTCTCCAGCTACATCCAGGCGGCGCTGGCCTACCAGAAAAACCGGGCCAGCCAGCACACAAAGGGGTAGAACCATGCAACTGTGTCATTTCCAGGCGGGTCAGGATCAGCCGCTGTTTCTGATCGCCGGCCCCTGCGTGATTGAATCGCGCGAACTGGCCTTTGAAACCGCCGGCATTCTGCAGGAAATGACGCGGGCGCTGGGTATTCCCTTTATCTACAAAAGCTCTTTCGATAAGGCCAACCGCAGTTCCGGCGCCTCCTTCCGGGGGCCGGGCATGGACGAGGGCCTGAAGATCCTGGAAGACGTGCGCCGGCAACTGGGCGTGCCGGTGCTGACCGATGTGCATGAAATCGGTCAGGCCCGCGAGGTCGCCGCCGTCGTCGATGTGCTGCAGACCCCCGCCTTTCTGTGCCGCCAGACGGACTTCATCCAGGCCTGCGCCGCGACGCTCAAGCCCGTCAATATCAAGAAAGGCCAGTTTCTGGCGCCTGAAGACATGAAGCAGGTGGTGGCCAAGGCCCGCGATGCCGCGATCCAGGCGGGTGGCGACGGACAGAGCATCCTGGTCTGCGAACGCGGCGCATCCTTCGGCTATCACAATCTGGTGTCCGACATGCGGTCCCTGGCCATCATGCGCGATACGCATTGCCCGGTGGTGTTCGACGCCACCCATTCGGTGCAGTTGCCCGGCGGGCAGGGGACCAGTTCCGGTGGACAGCGCGAATTCGTGCCGGTGCTGGCGCGCGCCGCCGTCGCGGTGGGCGTGGCCGGGGTGTTCATGGAAACGCACCCGGATCCCGCCAAGGCCCTGTCCGATGGCCCCAACGCCGTGCCGCTGGACAAGATGCGAGTGCTGCTGGAAACCCTGGTGGCGCTGGACCGCTGCGTCAAGCAGGACGGGGCGCTGAATCTGGTTCTGTAGCGTTTTGCGCCGCCGGCGGCGGATGTCCTGTCCCTGCAGTGCATACTTCAGGTACGGGGCGCAACTCAGGGAAACCCCGCTACAATAGCGGGGTTTCATTTGTTATCCCCACCCACCCATCCAACACAGGCAGGACGGTCATAGCATGAGTGCAATCGTAGACATCATCGGGCGCGAAATTCTGGATTCGCGCGGTAACCCCACCGTAGAATGCGACGTCCTGCTGGAATCCGGCGCCATGGGTCGGGCCGCCGTGCCGTCGGGCGCATCGACCGGCGCGCGCGAAGCCATCGAGCTGCGTGACGGGGACAAGGCCCGCTACCTGGGCAAAGGTGTGCTGCGGGCAGTGGAACACATCAATACTGAAATTTCCGAGGCCTTGATGGGCCTGGACGCCCAAGAACAGGCCTTTATCGACCGCACCCTGATCGAACTGGACGGCACCGACGATAAAAGCCGCCTGGGCGCCAACGCCATTCTGGCCGCCAGCATGGCGGTGGCCAAGGCCGCCGCCGACGACTCCGGCCTGTCGCTGTACCGCTATTTCGGCGGCAGCGGCCCGATGCAGATGCCCGTGCCCATGATGAACGTCATCAACGGCGGGGCGCATGCCAACAACACTCTGGACCTGCAGGAATTCATGATCCTGCCGGTGGGCGCATCCAGTTTTCGCGAAGCCCTGCGCATGGGCGCTGAAGTCTTCCACGCCCTGAAAAAGATCATCGGCGATCAAGGCATGTCCACGGCGGTGGGCGACGAGGGCGGTTTCGCCCCGAACGTCGCCAACCACGAAGCGGCCATCGAACTGATCCTGAAAGCCATCAGCGCAGCCGGCTACGAGGCCGGTTCCCAGATCGTGCTGGGTCTGGACTGCGCCAGTTCCGAATTCTACCGGGACGGCAAATACCACCTGGCCGGCGAAGGCGGCATTGCCTTGAATTCCCAGGATTTCGCCAATCTGCTGGCGTCCTGGTGCGATAAATACCCGATCGTCTCCATCGAAGACGGCATGGCCGAAGACGACTGGGAAGGCTGGCGCATCCTGACCGAACAGCTGGGCCGCAAAGTCCAGCTGGTGGGCGATGATCTGTTCGTCACCAACACCAAGATCCTGAAAAAAGGCATCGACCAGGGCATCGCCAATTCGATCCTCATCAAGATCAATCAGATCGGCACGCTGACGGAAACCTTTGCCGCCATCGAAATGGCCAAGCGCGCAGGTTACACGGCCGTGATTTCGCACCGCTCGGGCGAAACCGAAGACTCCACCATCGCCGACATCGCCGTGGCCACCAACGCCATGCAGATCAAGACCGGTTCCTTGTCGCGTTCCGACCGCACGGCAAAATACAACCAGCTGCTGCGCATCGAAGAAGAACTGGCCGAAGTCGCCGCGTACCCGGGCGTCTCGGCGTTCTATAACCTGCGCTGATCGCGGCCATGCGCCTGCTCAGTCTCGTCTTGCTGGCTCTGGCGCTTGCTACCCAGTATCCCTTGTGGTGGGGTAAAGGCGGCTGGCTGCAGGTGCGTGACCTGCAGGCGCAGGTACAGCAAGAAACCGATAATAATCAGGCGCTGATGGCGCGCAACAATGCTTTGCAGGCCGAAGTCCAGGATCTGAAGACCGGGATTTCGGCGCTCGAAGAGCGCGCCCGCAACGAACTGAACATGATCCGCGAGGGCGAGTATTTCGTGCAGGTCCTGCCTCGCCCCCCCAAGGCGCAGTAGGTTTCAGGGCGCGCAGTTATCCAGCGCATCGCCGTCAGCGTCAGCGCTGCGGTGTGCTTCGCCCTGTCCGGAATGGACGGCGCCTGGCTCGCCGTCGGGGGCCGGGCCTGTATCGCTATCTGGCGTGTCCGGCGGCAAAGCCCCGTCGGGATTGCCCGTATGGGTCTCCGGGGGCTGGCTGCCGTCCGGTATTGATTCCGTCTGCGCGTGGCCGGGCCTGGATGTCCCGGTGGATGCTGCATGGATTACCCGGCCATCCGGTAGATCCGGCCAGGCGGCGGGATGGGACTGCATGGCCATGCGGATGCGCCGCCGAAAGGGCAGATGGCCGCTTTGCATCATGCGCTGTCCAATGGGGTCCGTATGCAGGGGCGCCAGGGCGCGGACAATCGCCGATACGCCGGGCAGCACCGGCGCTTGCGGCCACCAGAGATCCATCAGCAGCGTATTGGCCTGGAAAATCGTCATGCCCGATTGCGGCCCTCGTCCGTGGGGCCAGCCCTGGCCCATGCGGCGCGCGTGTTGCCGCGCTTGATAATCGTTGCGGATCAGCGTTTGCCCTGGCGGTTGGCGCAGGCTGGACAGGGATGCATCCGCGTGGTCCAGGAAGGCGGCGGGCGCGGGCTGCAGGATATGTATCCGCCACGGCACGCCCAGCGCTTGCTGCCGGCTATGCAAGGCCTGCGCCTGGGCGGCGGGCCGCACAAGGATCCGGCGCAGTCCTTGTTCAAAGGCATCGGCAATCGCCTGGGGCCGCGCCTGGCGGGTGGCGCCTGCGCGCGCGGCATCCATCAGGGCCAGGCTGAGCGCCTGGCGCAGATTCATCCAATGGGCCAGTTCCACGCCACCCATGCCCAGGCTCAGGACGGGGATCAGGACGGCCAGGAAACCGGCCATGCCCGCGCCGCGCTGGGATCGCATGTCGGGATGCCGCGCGGGTATCGTGTCGAAGCCTGTTGCCGGGAGGGTCGGAGAATCCGCCATATGCGCCTGCCTTGTGTCATGTCTGGTCCGGGCAGGGCAGTATCGCGCGGATCGGCAGCGCGGGGCAGTCTGGATACCCCGCTATGACAAAAGCATGCGCGGAGGTCAGTGGATCGAGCTTGAACCCGGCGCTTGCAGGTGTTCGGCGGGTTTCAGGAACAGGCTGGCGCAATCCACGGCGTCGAATTCGTAGGGCTTGCCGCAGAAATTGCAGGCGATATGGACGTGTCCTTGTTCCGCCAGGATGGAGTCGATTTCCGCCTGGCCCAGGCCGCGTAGCATGCCGGCGACGCGTTCGCGCGTGCAGGGGCAGTGCCAGCGCACCGCCTGGTCGGGGAAGGCCAGCAGATCGTCTTCCCAGAACAGTTTGTGGATCAGGGCTTCGGACGTATCCGCCAGCAGTTCAGCAGGCTTGAGCGTGTCGGCCAAGGCCTGGCAGTGGGCCCAGGTGGCATCGGCGGTATCGGACGATCCGGGGACGCCGTCGGCGGCGGTATGGCCCGGCATGCGTTGCAGCAACAAGCCGGCGCACTGGGTCTGGTCGGCGGCCAGCCAGAGCCGGGTGTCCAATTGTTCGGAATGCTTCATATAGTATTCCAGCGCCTGCGCCACGGTGTCGCCTTCCAGGGGGACGATGCCCTGGTAGGCGGTGGAGCCTTCCTGGCGACCGGCGGGATCCAGCAGCACCGTGAAGCGGCCTTGGCCATCGGTATTCAGCAGTGCTTGCAAAGAAGAGGCGTCGTCGGGAATTGTGGCTGATTCCTGCACGTGGGCCGTCGCCCGCAGCGCCAGGTCCGCAGTGCATTCCACCATGATCAGACGCACAGGGCCATTGCCCTGCAACTGCAGGACCACCGAGCCGTCGAATTTGATGTTGCTGGCCAGCAGCACGGCGGCAGCCGCCAGTTCACCCAGCAGGCCGGCGACCCGTGGCGGCAGGTCCTGGTGGGCGAGGCCGGTCCGCCAGGACTCGTCCAGCCGCAAAATCTGAATGCGGGTGCTGTGATCGGTGGTCAGATATTTTTTTAGCAGGTCGCTCATGGTGTGGACAGTCGTAGATCATGCAGTTCGGTGCCCAGCAGGCGGTCATGCAGGAATTGACCGTGCGGATCGAACCAGGTCCAGATGAAGATCGAAAAAGGCGCCGCCACGATCAGCAGATCCAGCGAGGGCCAGCCAAAGGCTTGCGACAGGGCGCCGATCAGCAGCGCGGTCAGCAGCGGCAGCGGCCACAGCAATACATAGCGCAGCGCCATGCGTGTGCCACGCAGCGGCTGGCCGCCCCGGTCGGTCAGGCGGATATTCCAGGTTTTCATGGGCAGCGTCTGGCCGCCTCGGCGCCAGCAGGCCAGAAAATACACGCCCATGGCAAGAAACAGAAACCCTTGGCGGGCATGGCGCAGCATCAGGCCGCTGCGGCTTTGCGTCAGGGTGTCAAATAGATAACCAGCCAGGAAGATGACGCCGAACAGCAGCACGCCTTCGTACATCATGCAGGCAAAACGGCGTAGACGGGAAGGGGCGGTGGGAATGGCAGGAGCGGTATGGGTATCGGACATGGCGGCGGCAGGCGAAAAAGCGCTCCATTATCCCATGTCTTGGTTTGCCGCTCATGCGATGCGGCGCCCATGCGCAGTGGTGCGGGAAGATGAGGAACAAGAGAAAGGCCGCCTGATCGAGGCGGCCTTGCAGCAAAACCCTAAGCGGCTCGCGCGATCAGTGAGCGGTGCTCACTTTGTGGTGCATGCTGGTCTTGGGGGCCTTGAAAAAGCTGATGATCTTCTGGAAGAACTGCTTGACGGCGCGATCCAGAGCATAAGCCTGCTGCGATTCGATGGCTTGGGCCAGCAGTTGGCGTTCCAGAGCGTCGGTCAGGCGAATATCAGAGTTCAGGTTTTTCATGGCAGGCCTCTTGGCGTGGTGAGAGCGTTTCGCTCGGGTTAACCCTATTATAGGGTTTTCCCTAGTCAAAAAGCAAGCATCGAGGCAGGGCCAGTGGACGGGCTGTTGTAAAAAGGCGGCCAAAGGGCCGCCTGTGCCGGGATATCCGGGTGCCGTCACCGACCGCGATAGCCGGCCGATACCAGATCGAACTGGAACAGGCGGCAGTCCAGCGCGCCGTTGTGCAGGGGGTGGCGGCGCTTGGCTTTCAAGCGCAGCTGCCCTGGCAGCTCCAGATCGCTGGTGATGATGTTCAGTTGCCAGCCGCCGTACTGCTGTTTCAGCTGGGTGGCCCATTGCGGCCAGAGATCGGCATCATGGTCGCCCAGCCGTTCGCCGTAGGGCGGGTTGGTGACGATCCAGCCGGCTTCGGCAGGGGGCGGCAGATGCCGGGCATCGCAGACCTCGAAGCGGATGGTGTCCGGGCTGAGATGCGCGCGATCGATGTTGGCGCGGGCGGCTTCGATGGCGGCGGGATTCAGATCGCTGCCGACCAGGGGTTGATCCAGCCGGGGTGCGATATGGGTGCGGGCGTCGTCCTTCAGGTCGCGCCAGCGCCGCGCATCGTGGGCGCGCAGCCGCTCGAAGCCGAAAGGTCGCCAGATGCCGGGCGGTACGCCCAGGGCGATCCAGGCGGCTTCGATCAGGATGGTGCCGCTGCCGCAAAAAGGGTCCAGCAGCGGTGCCTCGGGCATCCAGCCGGATAGCGCCAACAGTCCGGCGGCCAGGTTTTCGCGCAAAGGGGCCTCGCCCTTGTCCAGCCGCCAGCCGCGTTTAAACAGAGATTCGCCGGAGACATCCAGGTACAGGGTGGCTTGGCGCTCGTCCAGAAACAGATGGACGCGGGCGTCGGGCCGCACCGTGTCGATGTCGGGGCGGGCACCCTCGCGTTCGCGCAGGCGGTCGCAGATGCCGTCTTTGGCCCGCAGATTGCAGTATTGCAGGCTGCGCATGGGGCTGTGGATGGCCGAGGTGTCCACCCGCAGGGATTGTTCGGGGCCGAACCAGCGTTCCCATTCGGTCTCGCGGGCCAGCGCCAGGATATCGTCTTCGGTATGGACGTCGGCTTGCGCGACGCGTACCAGAATACGGGTAGCCAGCCGGGAATACAGATTCGCCCGCAGCACGCCCGTCCAGTCGGCCAGGAAATGGCAGCCTGCGCGTCCGGCGCAGACGCCTTCGTAGCCCAGGGCCTGCAATTCCAGCGACAGGGCTTCTTCCAGGCCGTGCGGGCAGGGCGCAAAGACATGAAAGGTCTCGGCGGGGCGCGGGGTGCGCGGCAGGCGCTGGATGCGGGGCTGCTCGTCGGTATCCATGCGGCGGGCGGGCCTGTCCGTCCTGGCGGCGCTTGGCCGCTCGGTCCTGTGGCCCGCGTCGGTCCGTTCGTATCGCCGTTCACTATCCTTGGAGCGCGCGGGTTTGTCTCCGGCGGGGCGGTTCCCCGCAGGGCGGTCGCGGGCAGCGCCCGCCTGCCGGGGGCGTTCCGTGTCGGCGCCTGAGCGGTAGCCGGCTTTTGCTGGACGCGGGGCGGCAGGCGCAGTGTCGGCGGGCGGTGTTTCCCCGCGAGCCTGTTGCGCGCGTTCCTGCATGGCTGCCTGGCGAGCACGGGCGCCGGAGCGTTTACGGGGCTCGGTGTCAGGGGACGCGTGCGTCGCCGACCGGGGTTTCGGCTTCAGACTGAGCGTCTTGCGGGAAGGGGAATCGGTCATGGTATTTCAGAAAGGTTTGACGACCACCAGGATCAGGATCAGCAGCAGCAATAGCACCGGGATCTCGTTGAACCAGCGGAAATATGTATGGCTGCGGTGGTTGGCCCCTGCGAGAAAGGTTCGCAGGTGGTGTCGACAGGCCAGGTGAAACACGGCCAGCGCCAGCACCGCCAGTAGTTTGGCATGCATCCAGCCCTGGCCCTGGCCGATGCCATAGTGCAACCACAGGACGTTGCCCAGGATCAGCGCCAGCACGCCCAGCGGCGTCATGAAGCGGTACAGACGTCCGGCCATGCCCAGCAGGGTGGCGCGACTGGCCGGATCATCGGTCTGCGCCAGATTGACGTAGATGCGCGGCAGATAGAACAGGCCCGCGAACCAGGACACCACGAACAGGATGTGAAAGGTTTTGATCCACAGCATGTCAGCCTCGTAGCTGGCCTTCGCCGGTCAGCACCCATTTCTGGATCGTCAGGCCTTCCAGGCCGACGGGGCCGCGCGCGTGCAGGCGGTTGGTGGAAATGCCGATTTCCGCCCCCAGGCCGTATTCGAAGCCATCGGAAAAGCAGGTGGGCAGATTGACGTAGACAGAGCTGGAATCGACCTCGCGCTGGAAGCGTTGGGCAGCGGACAGATCCTCGGTCACGATGGATTCCGTGTGTTCGGAACTGTAGCGGGCGATGTGCTCCATGGCCTCGTCCAGCGTATCCACCACGCGCACAGCCAGGATCGGCGCCAGGAATTCCGTCGCCCAGTCCTCGTCGGTGGCGGGGACAGAGCCGGGCATCAAGGCGGCGGCGCGGGGACAGCCGCGCAGCTCGACGCCCAATTCCGTCAGGCGGGCGGCGACGCGGGGCAGCCACGAGGCCGCGATATCGGCATGCACCAGCAGCGTTTCCATGGCGCCGCAGATGCCATAGCGGTAGGTCTTGGCGTTGATGGCTATATCCAGGGCGCGGTCCGGGTCGGCGGCGCGGTCCACATAGACATGGCAGTTGCCTTCCAGGTGCTTGATCAGCGGTACGCGGGATTCCGCCGCCAGCCGGGTGATCAGGCTCTTGCCGCCGCGCGGGATGATGACGTCGATGTAGTCGGTCAGCGTCACCATTTCGCCCACCGCGGCGCGATCGGTGGTGCCCACCATCTGCACAGCCTGGGGCGGCAGCCCGGCGGCCTGCAGGCCCGCCTGGATGATGTCGCCCAGCGCCTGATTGGAATGAAAGGCTTCGCTGCCGCCGCGCAGAATAGTGGCATTCCCCGATTTCAGGCACAGCGCCGCCGCGTCGATGGTGACGTTGGGGCGGGATTCGTAGATGATGCCGATGACCCCCAGCGGCACTCGCATCCGCGCGACTCGCATGCCATTGGGACGGATGACGGTTTCGCTCAGGCCGCCGATGGGGTCGGGCATGGCGGCGATCTGCGCCAGGCCGGTCGCCATGGTGTCCAGGGCTTTATCCGACAGGCGCAGGCGGTCCATCAGAGGCGCCTCCAGGCCGCGCTGAGCGGCGACCTGCAGATCCCGCTCGTTTTCCGCCTGCAGCCAGGCCCGACGGCTTTGCAGCTGATCGGCCATCGCCAGCAAGGCGGCGGACTTGGCGGCGCCGGATGCGGTGCGCATCTGCCGGGTCGCCTGGCGGGCCTGCCGGCCCAGGATTTCGAGCGGGGAAAAAGCGGAAGCGGGTGCGTTCATGGCGGTTCAGTCAAAAATAGACGGTTCAGTGGCGACGTGCGCCGGCGCTGGCGACGCGCAGGACCAGTCGGGCCAGTTCGTCCCAGGGGTCGTTCAGTCGGCCCGGGACCGGAATGCCTTTGATCAACCGGTCGACTTCGTGGGCGTGGCGCAGGGCGGCGGGCCAGGCGCGGGCCGGGACGCGCTGCAGCGCCTGGCGCACCAGTCGTTCGCGCGGACCAAAGATGCGGTAGCCGCGCAGGGCGCCGTCGGGATTGGCGTCGGCGCTGATGCGGGCCAGGATGCGGATTTCCTCGCCCACGGCCCACAGGACCAGCGGCAGGGCTTCGCCTTCGGCCCGCAGGCCACTGAGCACGGTCAGGGCGCGGTCGGCCTGGCCGGCCAGCATGGCGTCGCGCAAATCATAAATATTGTAGCGGGCCACGTTCAGCACGGCGGCCTGGACTTGATCCAGTGTCAGGAGACCGGCGGGATGCAGCAGCGCCAGTTTCTGGATTTCCTGGTGGGCGGCCAGCAGATTGCCTTCGACCTTGTCGCTTAGCCAGGCCAGTGTATCGGGATCGGCGGTGTGATCCTGGCGGGCCAGACGCCCGGCGATCCAGCGCGGCAGCGCTGCGCGCGCAATGGTCGGCACCTCGATCCACGTGGTCTGCTGCTTCAGGGTTTGAACCCATTTGGCCTTTTGCGTCGCCCAGTCCAGCGCAGGCAGCCGGATCAGGATGCGGACGTCGGGCAGTTGCCCTTGTGCGGCCATATTGCTTAGGGATTGCAGCGTGTCGGCGCCCGTCTTGCCGGGTTTGCCGGTGGGCAGGCTGATTTCGACCATGCGCAGATCGCCGAACAGCGACGTGTTGCGCGCCGCCATCAGGGCTTCGCTCCAGTTGCTGCGGGCGTCCATCATCAGGTGGGTGCGTTCGCTGCAACCCAGGCGCGTGGCCGCGGCGCGAAAGGCATCGGCGGCTTCGGTCAGCAGCAGGATTTCGTCGCCCGACAGGACGGTGCACGGCGGCAGTTCACGACCGGACGCGAACTGTTCGATGATCTGATCGGCGTCGGGTGCGCGGCTGGACATTGATCAGTAGGACAAACTGCCCGCGCTGCCAGGATTGCCGATCCGGGAACCCTGACCGCTGCGCTGGATGCCCTCGTCGGGTATCGGGACGACGGGACGGTCGGCTGCGTTGCGGTAGGCGGCCTGGACCTCGGGGGAACTGAGACGGCGCAGGATCTGGTCGATCTGGCTGTCGCGCATGTCGCTGAAGGTGCGGGTGATTTCGCTTTCCTTGGCCTGGATGATGCGGTCGTTATAAGGCAGCTCGCGGGTGCTGTGCAGCGTGGTCGGGGCCAGCAGCACATGGCCGGCCTTGTCCAGCAGTTGGAAAGTGAAATCCAGATTCAGTTCGTATTCCTCGACCCGGCCTTCGGCGTCGATCGACAGCTGGCGCAGGTTCTGGGTTTCGGAGATCTGGTGCAGGTACACATCGGCCTGCGCGAGCTTGGGCACGAAGCGCGTGTCGGGCGAGTTGGCCTGGATGATGCGCTGCAGCCGGGCGCCGAAGGCGGAATCCAGATCGATATTGGTGTAGATGCTGTGGAAGGGCAGCGGGGTGGCCCCTTTCAGATGAAAGCCGCAGGCGCCCAGCGCCAGCAGGCATGCCAGCCCCAGGGTCAGGCGCAGATGGCGGGCAAAAACGGGAAAAAGGGCCATGAGAATTATCCGACGACGTTGACCAGGCGACCAGGGACGACCACCACGCGTTTCGGGTCGCGGCCTTCCAGGAAGCGTTCCACGGCTTCGTGGGCGCGCGCCAGGGTTTCGATAGCGGCCTTGTCGGCTTCCTGGGGCACGCTCAGTTGCCCGCGGACTTTGCCGTTGACCTGTAGCACCAGTTCGACCGTGTCGGCGCGCAGGGCCGCGTCGTCCACATCGGGCCAGGGCGCGTCCAGCAGATCGCCCTGAGCGGCGGCAAAGCCCAGATCGCGCCATAGCTGCCAGGTGATGTGCGGCACCACCGGGTACAGCACACGCAGCAGGATGGACGCGGTTTCCGCCAGCGCCGGGCCGCCCACACCCGCCTGCGCGGCGGATTCCAGAGTGTTCAGCATCTTCATGGCGGTGGACACCACGGTGTTGTACTGGATGCGCTGGTAGTCGTAGTCGGCCTGCTTCAGCAGGCTGTGGATGGCGCGGCGCAATGCGGCGGCATCGTCGTCCAGATGGGACCAGTCCGACGGTGGCGTCGGATGGCTGCGCAAGACCGCCTGCTGCGACTGGCAGAAGGCCCATAGGCGGCGCAGGAAACGATTGGCCCCGTCCACGCCGGAGTCCGACCATTCCAGGGTCTGTTCCGGCGGGCTGGCGAACATGACGAACAGGCGGGCCGTGTCGGCGCCCATGCCGTCGATCAGGGATTGCGGGTCCACGCCGTTGTTTTTCGATTTGGACATGGTGCCGATGCCGCCGTATTCGATGGCCGAACCATCGGATTTCAGGCGGGCGCCGATGATGGAGCCTTTTTCATCGGTGATGTTGTCTACCTGGTCGGGCCAGAAATATTCGATCCCGCCGCGTTCGTTCTTGCGCGAATAAATATGGTTGAGCACCATGCCCTGGCACAGCAGCTTGGTGAAGGGTTCGGAAAATTTCAGCATGCCCAGATCGCGCATGACGCGGGTCCAGAACCGGGCATACAGCAGGTGCAGCACCGCATGTTCGATGCCGCCGATGTACTGGTCCATCGGCATCCAGTAATCATTGCGGGCATCCACCATCGCCTGGTCATTGCCCGGCGAGGTGTAGCGCATGAAATACCAGGATGAATCGATAAAGGTATCCATCGTGTCGGTTTCGCGTCGCGCCGCTTTGCCGCAGGACGGGCAGTGGCAGGACAGGAAGCCTTCGTGCTTGGCCAGCGGGTTGCCGCTGCCGTCGGGCACCAGGTCGTCGGGCAGCACCACAGGCAGGTCCTTTTCGGGGACCGGCACCGGGCCGCAGTCGGCGCAGTGGATGATGGGGATGGGGGTGCCCCAGTAGCGCTGGCGGGAAATCCCCCAGTCGCGCAGGCGCCAGGTGGTGCGCAGTTCGCCCAGCCCCTGGGAGGCCAGGTCGGCGGCGACGGCCTGGATGGCCTGGGCCGTGGTCAGGCCATCGAATTTGCCGGAATTGATCGTGTGGCCGATCTGTTTGTCGCCGTACCAGTCCTGCCAGGCATCGTCGGACCAGGTCTGACCCTGGGCATCGATTACCTGATGGATGGGCAGGCCGTATTTGCGGGCAAAGGCGAAATCGCGTTCGTCGTGCGCGGGCACGCCCATGACGGCGCCGTCGCCGTAGCTCATCAGCACGTAGTTGCCGACCCAGACGGGAACGGGTTCGCCCGTCAGCGGGTGGGTGACGAACAGGCCTGTGGGCAGGCCTTCTTTTTCGCGGGTGGCCATTTCGGCTTCGGTCGTGCCGCCGTGCTGGCAGGCCTCGATGAAGGCGGCAACCTGAGCATTGCTCTGGGCGGCGTGAACCGCCAGTGGATGTTCCGGGGCCACCGCGCAGAACGTGACGCCCATGATGGTGTCGGCGCGGGTGGTGAAGACGTGCAGCAGGCCGTCCTGGATCAGTGCGCCGTCGGCATCCCGGATATCGTGGCGAAAGGCGAAACGCACGCCGTCGCTGCGACCGATCCAGTTTTCCTGCATCAGGCGCACGCGGTCAGGCCAGCCGGGCAGACCGTCTTCCAGGGTATCGAGCAGTTCTTCGGCGTAGTCGGTGATGCGCAGGTAGTAGCCGGGGATCTCGCGCTTTTCGACCGGGGCGCCGGATCGCCAGCCGCGCCCGTCGATGACCTGTTCGTTGGCCAGCACGGTCTGATCGACCGGGTCCCAGTTGACGACCTGGGTTTTACGGTAGGCGATGCCTTTTTCCAGCATCTTCAGGAACAGCCATTGATTCCATTTGTAGTACGACGGGTCGCAGGCGCACATTTCGCGCGACCAGTCGATGGCCAGCCCCATCGCCTGCATCTGCTTTTTCATGTAGGCGATGTTGTCGTAGGTCCATTTGGCGGGCGGCACCCCGGATTTCATGGCGGCATTTTCCGCCGGCATGCCGAAGGCGTCCCAGCCCATGGGCATCAACACGTTGTATCCGCGCATGCGCAGCTGGCGGGCCATCATGTCGTTGATGGTGTAGTTGCGCACGTGGCCCATGTGCAGCTTGCCGCTGGGGTAGGGCAGCATCGAGCAGGCGTAGAACTTGGGCTTGGGGGATCCGTCGGCGTTGACGGCATGTTCGGTGACGCGATAGACGTCGCCTTCGCGCCAATGGGCCTGGGCTTCGGATTCGACCTGGTTCGGGATGTAGCGTTCCTGCATGGATCTGTCTGGGTTGTGAAGGGTTGGAAAGGGCCAGCCAGACATTATAGGGTGCAAACAGCGGCTGCCATGCCAGAGTGGTGCCGGCATGTGTTCGGCGATCCTTTGCTGGAAACATGGCTGCCAAGCTCGCGCCCGCCGATGCTCAGGGCCAAAGTCGGGCCGTGCTCCAGGCCGTGCTGTCTTGCGAGGCCGTATAACGCCAGCGCTTGTGGTTGCGGTCCGTGGCTCCCTGCCAGAATTCCACGACCGTCGGTGTAACGGCATACACGCGCCACCCTGGCTCCACGTGAGTGGGGTGGGCCTTCAGGAATGCCTGTGCATCGGCAAGGCGTTGCGCCAGTGCCTCATGATTGTCCAGAATCTCGCTCTGGGTCGAGGCGATAGCGCTGGCGCGCGAACCGACAGGGCGGCCCAGGAAGTCCTCGGAACATTCTTGTGCGGACAGTGCCACCGCTTCCCCACGTAAACGAATCTGCCGCCCAAGTGCGGGCCAGTAGAACGTGAGCGAGACCCTTGGCTGGTTTTCAATCTGCCGTGCCTTCGGGCTTTCACCTCTGATGGCGAAATGCCACCCGCGCGCATCGACATTCTTCAGGATCAGCACGCGGGCATCGGGCCAGCCGTGCTCATCGACGGTCGAAAGCGTCATGGCGTGCGGCTCGCGCACCCCTGCGGCCAGCGCCGAATCCAGCCAAAGCGCAAAGGCCTCGTGCGGCGTGGCCGGCATGGCCGATAGGTCAAGATCGGGCAGCGGTGCTTCAAGCGATGGAATCTGTCGCAGCTTTTCTTTGATGGGCAAGGTGTCTGCAGCGGTATGAACCATGAAGGAGCGACCCCCGGTAATCAAACAAGGTGAGTGAAAGAAGAGCATATGAAAACACGAAGTGGACACCCTCATTCTATTCCGTTGACTTTCTTTCACTTGTGAAGTCGCCAGCGTCGGCGTTCGTTCCGCACTGGAGTCACCCTGAAATGAAAAATCCCCGCTCGAAGGCGGGGATCTGGCGAAACCGGTGAGACGGTCCGGGAGAGGCACCCCGGATTATTTCAGCTTGGTTTCCTTGTATTCGACATGCTTGCGCGCGACCGGATCAAATTTCTTGATCAGCATTTTTTCCGGCATGTTGCGTTTGTTTTTCGTGGTCGTGTAGAAATGACCGGTGCCAGCCGTGGATTCCAGCTTGATTTTTTCGCGGATACCTTTTGCCATGATGTGCTCCTAGGGCCGATCAGGCCAGTTCGCCGCGGGCACGCAGGTCGGCCAGCACGGAATCGATGCCGTTCTTGTCGATGGTGCGCAGGGCCTTGGTGGATACGCGCAGGCGCACCCAGCGGTTTTCGGATTCAACCCAGAACCGGCGCGATTGCAGGTTGGGCAGGAAACGACGCTTGGTCTTGTTGTTAGCGTGCGAAACGTTGTTACCCACCATCGGGCCTTTGCCGGTTACTTGGCATACGCGTGCCATGGTCTCACCTCTGTGTATGTATATCAGGAAAGCCTAGCATTCTATACTGAAAACAGCTTTGTAATCAAGCACTATGAATGCCAGAACAAACAGTCAGGCAGCGGGTGGCGCGTTGCGCCCCGTCGCCAGACGGCCGGACAGCCATGATAGGGCCGCGCAGACCGCCAGCACGGCGGTCAGTGGCAGGGGGGTGCTGGTGTGCCAGACGCTGACGGCAAAGCCCGCCAAAGCGCCGCTGAACATCTGCAGGGAACCCATCAGCGCCGACGCGGTGCCCAGGCGTGGCCCCTGTTCCGCCAGCGCCAGGGCGGCGGCGTTCGGGCTGACAAAACCCTGGCTGGCCATGAATCCCATCAGGCAGAGCATCAGCAGGGGCAGATTGATCCAGCCAGTCAGGGTCAGGATCAAGGCGGCGATCGTCATCAGCACCAACGTGATCTGGGATCGGATCAGCAGGTCCAGCGGTCGGTATCGGTTCAGCAGGCGGGCGCTCAGTTGTGCGGCCAGGATCAGCGAGATCGCATTCAGGCCAAACAACAGACCGAACCAGCGCAGGTCGATGCCATAGATCTGGATGAAGACCAGGGGCGACCCGGAAATGTAGGCGAACATGCCGGCGGACCCCAGGCCGCCCGCCAGGGCGTAGCCCATGAATCCCCGGTGAGTCAACAGCAGCCGGAAATTGGCCGCAATGACGTCGACGGCCAGGGGTGCGCGTTTTTCAAGGGGCAGGGATTCGCGCATATGGCGCAGCACCGTCAGCCATAGACCGGCGCCAGCCAAGGCCATCAGATAGAACACGGTGCGCCATGACCCCAGGCTGACGGCCTGGCCGCCCATCAAAGGCGCCAGAATGGGCATCACGCCCATCACCAGCATCAGCAGGGACAGGGCCTGAGCGGCCTCGCGGGTGTCCAGATGGTCGCGGATCACGGCGCGGGGAATCACCATGCCGGCGGCGCCGCCGAAGGCCTGCGCGATGCGCCACAACAACAAATGGTCGATGTCCTGACTGGTGGCGCAGGCTAGCGAGGCGATGGTGAACAGGGCCAGGCCGATCAGCAGTGGCAGTTTGCGGCCGTAGCGGTCCGCCATCGGACCGTAGACCAGTTGCGCGGCAGCCAGGCCCAGCAGATAGCTGGCCAGCGTGCGTTCCACCATGCCTTGGGATGTGCCGAGATCGTGCGCGATGGCGCCGAAGGCGGGCAGGTACATATCGATCGCCACCGGCCCCAGGGCCGCCAGGGCGCCCATCAAAACCAGCCACGAAGGCATCAAAGCAGGGGTTTTAAGGGGCATGAAACGCGAGAATAGGGCTTGAAGCGTGCATGATTGGGGCTACTATAACAATGTCCATTGTGAACTCAGGGAGGCTCTGTTGACTGCAATCGCATCCATCATTGAGAACAAGCTGGGGTCTTTGTCCATACCGGTGTCCATGGACCTGCCGGATGGGGAAAGGGTTGGCGTCGCTGACGCGCAATTGCACTTTATCATCCGGGATGCCGCCGTCCTGAAATACTTTGCGGCGGGCGAAGTCGGTGCTCTGGGCGAGGCCTACGTCGATGGCAAACTGGACTTCAATGGATCCATGCGCGATCTGATGCGGCTGGCTGCGGGCATTTTGCCGGGTTCGCCCGTCGACGCCGCGCAGTTGGGCTGGCTGACCAGCCTGGTGCAGCGCCTGGTGTCGGTCTGGCGTCATTCGGTAGATCGCGATGCGCGGCAGATCGAATTTCACTATGACCTGTCCGACGATTTCTATGCGCTGTGGCTGGATCCGCGCCGGGTCTATTCCTGCGCGTATTACCGTGAACCCGACATGACGGTGGCCCAGGCCCAGGAAGCCAAGCTCGATCACATCTGCCGCAAACTGGCCTTGCAACCGGGCGAGCGCTTTCTGGATGTGGGCGGCGGCTGGGGCGGGCTGATGCTGTGGGCAGCCGAGCACTACGATGTCGACGTGACGGGCATCACTTTGTCGCGCAACCAGCATGCTTATGTGAATCGGCTGATCCAGGAAAAAGGCTTGGCGGGCAGGGTGCGCATGGAATTGCTGGATTACCGCAAACTGGACGAATCCCGGCCTTACGACAAGATCGCATCCGTGGGCATGTTTGAACACGTCGGGCGGGCGCAGCTCAAGAGCTATTTCAGCAAACTGCGCCGACTGGTGCGCCCCGGCGGCCTGATCATGAACCACGGCATCACGGCGGGTGGCGTCAGAAATACCGAACTGGGCGCCGGCATGGGGGATTTCATCGAGAAATTCATCTTTCCAGGCGGTGAACTGTCCCACATCCACTATGTCTTGCAGGCCATGACCGAAGCCGGCCTGGAAGATCTGGACGTGGAAAACATCCGCCCGCACTACGCCCGCACCCTGTGGGCCTGGAGCGATGCCCTGGAGGCCCGCCTGGACGAGGCCCGTGCGATCTTGAACACCGCGCAGGGCGAAAGGTCATTGCGGGCCTATCGCATGTATCTGGCCGGCTGCGCGATGGGCTTTGAGCATGGCTGGATTGCGCTGCACCAGATCATCGCCCAACCCCAGCCCCCGGGCCGTTCGGATGAGCTGGATTACCCCGACGGGCAGGCCTATCCCTGGCGCCGGGATTACATTTATGCGTCACGCTGAAATCCCCGTTACATCGGGTGTCGTCAGCTCTGCCGGAATGCTGTTCCGGCAGGGCTGAGTGTGCCAATTTTCGGTATTCATCTTTATTTTCTGGCATTTTGCGTGTAAAATAACATTTCTGCTGTATTACAGATTTTCAATTCTGTTCGCGACGGTTCCCGTTTTCCGGTGAACCGCCTTCGACTGTCTACGGTGCACCGCACCTGCAGTGTCGGTATGTATTGGCGGTCTTCACCGTCTTCCGCACACCCTCCCCTAAGCTATGGCGTCAGGCAGCGCATTGCTGCGTTTGGCGTCTCCGTAACCCAAAGGAGGCATCAATGTCTATCTCTCTTTTTGCGTCGCGCAAGGCGACTGTATCTCCCCGTTGGTCAACGTCCGTCCTGGGGCTGGCGCTGGCCGCTGCCGCAGCGGGACTGTCTCTGGCGCCGACCGCCGCTCAGGCGGCGGATGCGCTTCAGTGTGAACTGGACCGGCCCATGCGCTTTGGCGGCATGAATTGGGAATCCAATCTGGTCCTGGTCGAAGTCGAGCGCTTCATCGTCAAACATGGCTACGGTTGCGATTCGGAAGTCCTGCCGACGGAAACCCTGCCGGCGCTGGCCGCCCTGCAACGCGGCGATCTGGACATCAATAGCGAGGTCTGGCTGAACAGCACGCTGGAACCCTGGACCCAGGCCGAAGCCTCGGGCAAGGTCAAACGCATCGGCGACATCTACATGGGCGGCGAAGCCTGGTTCATCCCGAAATACACGGCAGAACGCCTGCCGGATCTGAAAAAGGCTGCAGATCTGCCTAAATATTGGGAAGCCTTCAAAGACCCGGAAGAACCCTCCAAGGGCCGGTTCTACGGTTGTCCGGCAGGCTGGGGCTGCGAGGTCGTCAGCACCAATCTGTTCAAGGCCCTTGGTCTGGAAAAGACCTTTACCCTGCTTTCCCCCGGCACGGGCGCCACGCAAAAAGCTGCCCTGACCGCCGCCTATCAGCGCAAGGAAAACGTGGCGTTCTACTACTGGTATCCGACGCCGCTGGTGGGTTCCATGGATCTGGTGAAACTGGAACTGCCCCCCTATGACGCGGCCAAGCAGCAATGCCTGACCGATCCCAACTGCGACAATCCACAGGCGACGGATTATCCGGAAAACCCTGTCTTTACGGCAGTGACGACCCAGTTCACCGAACAGGCTCCGCAATTGACGGCCTTTCTGTCCAAGGTCAAGGTTCCGCTGGACGTCATGAACCAGACCATGGCCTACATGGAAGAAAACGAAGCCGAACCCCAGCCGACGGCGCAGTGGTTCCTGCAGAACAAGCAGGATGTCTGGACCCAGTGGCTGCCGGCCGATGTGACGGAACGGGTCAAGGCCGCTCTGTAAGAGGCTCTGACCATGTTTCCTGAACTGATTTCAGCCCGGGAACTGCAGCGGCCCATTGACGCGTTCGTCAATGGGCTGGTGATGCAGTATTCCGATGTGCTGCGCGCGATTACCCAGCCTTTGCTGGACCTGCTGATTTGGTCTGACCATGTCCTGCGCCAGTCTCCGTGGTGGGCAATCGTCGCCGTCGTCATGGGGATTGCCTGGCTGAGCAGCCGCAAATGGCGTTTCACCCTGGCGATGGGGGGGCTGCTGTGCCTGCTGGGGGCCATCGGTCTGTGGGAAGCGTCCATGCAGACCTTGTCCTTGATGTTGGTGGCGGTGCTCTTTTCCGTGATGATCGGCATTCCCGTCGGGATCGCCATGGCCAGCTTCCGCTGGGTGCGCACCGTGATGCTGCCGGTATTGGACGTCATGCAGACCATGCCCAGTTTCGTGTATCTGATTCCGGTGGTGATGCTGTTCAATCTGGGCAAGCTGGCCGCGTTGTTCGCCACCGTGATCTATGCCGTGCCGCCCGTCATCCGCCTGACGGATCTGGGCATCCGCCTGGTCGATGCGGAAGTCCTGGAGGCATCCCGTTCCTTTGGCGCCAGCCGCAGCCGCCAGTTGTTTGGCGTGCAGTTGCCGCTGGCCCTGCCCAACATCATGGCGGGGATCAACCAGACCACCATGATGGCGCTGGCGATGGTCGTCATTGCGTCCATGATCGGGGTGCGCGGCCTGGGTTACGAAGTGCTGCAGGGCATCAACCGCCTGCAGGTGGGCCGGGGGCTGCTGGCAGGCCTGGGCATTGTGGTGTTGGCGATCATCTTTGATCGGATCACGCAGCAGTTCGGCCAACGGCAACAAGCCCGGAGGGCCTGACAATGAACAAGATCGAAGTCCGCAATATCTACAAAATCTTCGGACCGCATCCGGATCGCTGGTTGTCCGCCGCCCGCGACGGCCTGTCAAAAGAGGACCTGCTGCAGCGCAGCGGTCATACTCTGGGTCTGCGCGACATCAGCCTGTCCATCAAAGAAGGCGATATCCACGTCATCATGGGGCTGTCGGGTTCCGGCAAATCGACCCTGATCCGCCATTTCAACCGCCTGATCGAGCCGAGCGCGGGCCAGATTCTGGTGGACGGCCTGGATGTGGTGGGCTTGAAACCCAGGGAACTCGAACAGTTTCGCCAGCAAAAAATGAGCATGGTGTTTCAGCGTTTCGGCCTGCTGCCGCATCGCACAGTGCTGGACAATGCCGCCTATGGCCTGGCGGTGCAGGGCGTGCGCCGCACCCAGCGCAACGAACGGGCCTTGCACTGGCTGGAGCAGGTCGGTCTGTCCGGTTTCGAGTCCCAGTACCCGCATCAGCTGTCGGGCGGCATGCAGCAGCGCGTCGGCCTGGCGCGGGCCTTGGCGACCGATGCCGAGATCCTGCTGATGGACGAGGCGTTTTCGGCCCTGGACCCCCTGATCCGCCATGAAATGCAGGATCAACTGCTGGCGCTGCAGGCGAAGCTGAACAAGACCATCGTCTTCATTACTCATGATCTGGACGAGGCCTTGCGCCTGGGCAACCGCATCGCCATCCTGAAGGACGGCGAATTGATCCAGGAAGGTACGCCGGAAGACATCCTGCTGTCGCCCGCGAATGACTACATCGAAGCCTTCCTGCAAGACGTCAACCGGGGCAAGGTGCTGAATGCTTCGCATGCCTGCACGGAACGTTCGCTGACGCTGACGATGCGCAGCAAGCCGGCTCATGCCCTGGAACGCTTGGTCGCGCGGGACTACGACTATGCGGCGGTGCTGGATGGCAAGCGCCTGGCGGGGGTGCTGATGCGGGCCGATGCCCAGCGGGCCATGCAGGACGGGGCCCGCGATATCGCCCGCTATTTGAGCGATATGGCGTCAGTGCCGGCTTCCGCCGGCATGGATGAAGTCCTGGCCAGCTTGTTGCGCACGCCCGAGCCGGTCGCGGTGACGGGCGATCAGGGCGAATTCATCGGGGTGCTGTCACGCAGCAAGGTCGTCGAGCTGGTGACGCCGTGCACGGCTGGCGATGCCGGCGCCGACGCGGCTGATCCGCCGCCCGCAGCCGTCCCCAAGGACGTGGCGGGTTCCAAGGCGGCATAGCCGCAGAGGCGCTATGTCGTTGGGGCTGCGGGTCGGGGGGGTATCAGCGCCCGGCAGCCTTGCTCTGGCGGCGCAACACGTGACCGTACCACGCGAACAGCAGCAGCGATGTCAGGGCCAGCCCCGCCATGGCCATGATCCACATGGTCGCGGCGCCCACCGGGGCGCCTGGCATGAACCAGGCCGCCACCGGGGCCAGGGCGCCGGCCTGAGGCCCGTAGCCCAGCCACCAGCCGCCCAGCAGCCCCAGGCCGGTCAGCGCCGTGATTTGCAGGATCAGCGGCACCATGGCGATCTTGTAGGCGCGCAGAATATAGGCGCTGATGCAGTGCATGGCGTCCCAGAAATGGAACCAGGGCGCGATCTGCAGCAGCGTCAGAGCAATGACGGCGACCTGCAGGTCGTCGGTGTACAAACGCACGATGGGCCCCTGGGCGCCGATCAGGATCAGGTTGGTCAGGATGGCGCCCAGCAGGACCAGCGCGATGCCGTGCATCCCGGTGCGCCGGGCGGCGGCCATCTGGCGCGCCCCGACCGACTGTGCTGCCAGAGACGCCGTCGACAGACTGAGCGACATGGGCAGCATGTAGCAAAGGGCGATGAGGTTGGCCAGGATCTGCTGGGCGCCGCTGGCGTATAGTCCGTCGCGCGCCACCAGCAGGGCCATGAAGCTGAAAGCGCAGACTTCGATCAGGTACGATCCGCCCATCGGCAGGCCCAGGCGCAGCAGTTCTTTTTGGTCATGCCAGCGTGGCCTGCCCACGCGCAGGCGCAGGGCCAGAAAGGCCGGATGGCGCCGGATCATCCACAGGCCGGCGGCCAGCATCATCCAGTTCACCACCAGGGTCGCGACACCGGCGCCAACGGCGCCCATGGGCTGCAGTCCCCATCCGCCAAAAATGAACCAGGTATTGAACAGCAGCTTGAAGACGACGCTGCCCACGTTGATCATCATGACGCCGCGCGTCTGCGAAATCGCCGTTGCCATGGCATAGATGGTGCGAAACAGCAGGGCGGACGGCAGGGCCAGCGCAAGGGCGATCAGGTAGCCTGCGATGCGTTCGCGCACCGCGGGTTCGATGCTGCCCGACAATGCCAGCCAGGTGTCGGGGAACAGCAGGCTGGCGCCCCCCAGGACGGACAGCGCCAGCGCCAGCCAGACGCCTTGGCCCCAGGCGTGGCCGGCCTGATCCAGGTGCCCGGCGCCGAAGTGCTGGGCGATGATCGGAATCAGCGCGTGGATCACCCCCATCAGCCCGACGAAGACCGTGATGTAGATGGAGGCCCCCAGCGCCATTGCCTGCAGGTCGATGGCGTCGGTGTGGCCGACCATGGCGGTGTCCAGGACGGCAAAAATGATGCCGGCCCAGGCGCTGATCAGGATGGGCCAGGATTGCTGCAGAATCGTGCGCCACGGGGCGGTGTTCGCCGTAGGGGAAAGCGGCATGGTGGTCGGTGCTGGAATGTCGGGGTCAGGCGTCCGGTCGGATCCGCATCAGGCGGAACATCTCGTGTCGTTCCGGGACGCGTCGGCCTTCCCAGAGGATGTCGTAGCCGGGAGGGGCGGCCCGGTTCATCGTCAGGTCGCGTCGATCCAGCTGTTGGAGCAGCAGCGGGCAGCTGCTGTCAAAGGATAGTTGGATATTGTTGAACACCAGGAACGAGGCCCGCTGCCCGCTGCCCAGCCCCTGGGTGTGGATGCATTCCCCCGGTCGCTGATCGCGGGCCAGCGCCTGCGCCAAAGACGCCGAGACGTCGCGGTAGCTGCGTGCGTAATCCAGCGCCGGCATCCACAGCGTGGCCAGCAACAGCCAGGTGGTCAGCAAGCCGCCGGCGGACAGGGCCGTGCCGCGCCAGAGCCCTGCCGGGTGGCTGCGCAGCCGCCAGCGCACCAGTGCGATCCAGGCAATCGTGCCCAGCAGGGCGATGACCGTGGCCGGCCAGGCGATGTGGATGCCGAAGCCCTGGGTCTGGCGGGCGATGTTGGCCGATATCTGCGTCGGCCAGCCGGTCTGCAAGGCAATCCAGCCCAGCCAGACGGTGGCCGCCGTCAGGGAAAAGCACATGACGGCGAACCAGTCCAGGGTATTGACTACCCCGCGTCTCAGGGTAGGCAGAGCGAAGGCGGCCAGGATGGCGCAGGGCACGGCCAGGGTGCTGTATTCGGGTTCGAAGGGATCGGTGTTGGCCAGCAGCAGCAGGCTGGCACTGAGGGCAAAAGCCAGCGGAATGAGAATGTGCGGCGCGCCGAACCAGCCGCGCCAGCGCCAGAGCGCCAGCAGGGCCAGCGGCCAGGTCGGCCACAGGAACCAGGGCAGGTCGCGCACGATGCTCAACCAGGCGCGCGAGCTGGGCCAGCCGTAGGCATTGCCCGCCCAGCTCAACCAGCTGGCGGTCCAGTAGGGGCCGAAGGTGCGCGCCGGAATCCACCATAGCAGCATGAGGGTGGCGGCGATCAGCAGACTGAGCACCAGCCATTTGCGCGCATCCGCCAGCGGCCCTCTGGGGGTAAAGGCGATCAGAGCGGCCAGAATCAGCGGCAGGCTGCCCAGCCAGCCGCGGGCCAGAAAGGCGGCGCCGATCGCCACGCCCAGGGTGATCGCCCCGGACAGCGGGTGGTCCAGCATGCGGGCGACGGCATAGAAGGCCAGGGCCTGGCAGGCGATGACCACCGGCACTTCCGAGGTTTCGTGCATGCGCCAGATGATGCCGACGGTGGCCACGATGAGCAGCAGCGCGGCGTCGGCCAGCATGCGGCCATAGTCGCGTTCGTCGGGTTCGCCCCCGAATGGCAGGGCCAGGGGCTGGGCCTCGCTGCGCCGCCCCAGCAGGTAGGTGCCGTACCAGATGGAGCTGGTCAAAATGGCGAACCACAGAATGTTGGGCAGGCGCGATGCGATGATGGCGGCGTTGAGCGGGCTGAAGAAGAATTCCAGGGCGGGGCGCAGCGCCCAGATGAACAGAGCGCCTACCCAGGTGACCAGCGGGCCGTCCTGGGCCTGCGCCAATGCGCCCACCTGGGGCAGCAGCCAGGCGTGAGCCTGGTCGGACAGGGCGGTCAGCATGGTGGCCAGGCCGATGACGTCGTCGGTTTTCCAGGGGTCGCGATAGAACAGGCCGGCCAGAATGTAGACCAGTCCGACGATCACCAGGAACAGGCGGGGCAGTTTGGCCGCGGCCGTTGCGGTCAGCCGGGCGGGGGTGGATCGCAGGTCTTCAGTGCGCACTGGTTCGGTCACCGAGTAGGGGGTAGCTCATGTTAAATGAAAAAGGCAGCCTGTCGGCTGCCTTTCCGGGAAAGCTGCATCCCTGGTACGCTGTGCGGCGCGGGGGCATTTTTGCCGCCGGCTGCGCAGCGTGGGGCTTTCTTATTTTTTGATGGTGCCAGCAGTGCGCGCGAAGCGGACGCGGAATTTTTCCACGCGGCCCGTTTCGACGATGCGGGTCTGGGCGCCGGTGTAGAACGGATGCGATTCCGACGTCACGTCGCACTTGAACAGCGGGTAGCTTTTGCCGTCGATTTCGGTGGTTTCACGAGCCGACAGCGACGAGCGCGAAATGAATTTGTTGCCGGTCTGCAGGTCCAGGAACACGACCTCGCGGTATTCGGGGTGGATGCCTTCTTTCATGATGAAGTCCGTAAGTGGTAGTAGGGGTCGCCAGCCGGATGGATGCAGCGCAAATGGCCGTATCAAAATCCTGGCAACGTATCCAAGGTTAGCCGCGCATTCTATCACACCTGTCCGCGCTCAGCCAGGGACGTGACCTCGGTAGCGCCTACGATCAGGTGATCCAGCAGGCGTACGTCCACCAGGGCCAAGGCCTGCTTCAGATGCCGGGTCAGGGCCAGATCGGCCGGGCTGGGTTCAGCCAGACCGGAGGGGTGATTATGCGCCAGAATCAGAGCCGCCGCGTGGTGGTTCAGCGCGGCCCGGGCGACTTCGCGCGGATAGACCGAGGCATGCGACAGGGTGCCGCGCGCTACTTCCGTGCAATCGATCAATTGCAATTGGGTGTCCAGAAACAGGGCGATGCAGTGTTCCACCCGCAGATGCGCCAGGCGCATGGCGCAAAATTGTTTGACCCGTTCGGGCTGGCTCAGCGCCCGGCCATTGCGCAAGGATTCTTCCAACGCCCGGCGGCCCAGCTCCTGCACCGCCAGCAGTTCGCAGGTCTTGGCCGCGCCCAGGCCCGGAAAGGCCATCAGGGCGCTGGATTCAGCCGATAGCAGGCGCCGCAGCCCGCCGAAATGCGTGATCAGGTCGCGGCCCATCTCGACCGCATTGCGTTCGCGCGTGCCGGTGCGCAATAGCACCGCCAGCAGCTCGGCCGAGGTCAGCGCCTGGGGGCCATGCCGCAGCAGGCGTTCGCGAGGACGTTCGCTGCAGGGGGATTGGCTGTCTTGTGGCATGATAGGCCTTAAAATAAAAGAGTTTGTCTGATTTTCCACGGGTGATTCATTTTGACCTCTTCCCCTGATGTCGCGCACGTTCGTGCGGACTCTTATGTCACGCTGCACTACCGCATCGAACCCTTGTCGGGGCCTGCTGCCGGCACGGCGTTCGTCGACACGTTCCTGGATCGGCCCGCCACCCTGCAGATGGGTATCGGCCAATGGGCGCCGGGCCTGGAATCGCTGCTGATGGGGCAGCCCGAAGGCGCGCATTTCACGCATGACGTGCCGGCGGCCCAGGCGTACGGCGATCGCAACCCCGAACTGCTGCGCTGGATCTCGCACGACGAAATGGTGCGCAATGCGCCGCCGGATACCGAATTCGAGGCCGGCGACATGGTCGAATTCGTCGCCCCCAACGGCGGGCGTTATTCGGGTGTCCTCAAGACCCTGAAAGGGGATTCCGCCTTGTTCGACTTCAATCACCCCCTGGCGGGCATCGATCTGCAGGTGGAAATCCGTATTCTGGGGGTTTTGTAATGACGGCTCGTACTGATCACCCGGTTGCCGCCCCCGATGTCGTGCTGGCGCAGCCACGCGGGTTTTGCGCCGGTGTCGACCGTGCCATCGAGATCGTCGAACGCGCCCTGGAAATTCACGGTGCGCCGATCTACGTGCGCCACGAGATCGTGCATAACCGCTATGTGGTCGAGGACCTGAGAGCCAAAGGCGCCGTCTTCATCGATGAACTCGAAGACGCGCCCACCGGCGCGATTGTGATTTTTTCGGCGCATGGGGTGTCGCGCGCCGTGCGGGCCGAGGCTGAACAGCGCGGCCAGCGCATTTTCGACGCTACCTGCCCGCTGGTCACCAAAGTACACGTCGAAGTCGCGCGCATGCGCAAAGAAGGCCGCGAGGTCATCATGATCGGGCATCGGGGTCACCCCGAAGTCGAGGGCACCTTGGGCCAGGCAGACGAGGGCATGTACCTGGTGGAAACCGTGCAGGACGTGCAGGCCTTGCAGGTGCGCGATCCGCACCATCTGGCCTTTGTCACGCAAACGACGCTATCCATCGACGACGCCGCCCAGGTGGCCGATGCCTTGCGTCAGCGCTTTCCCGACATTGCCGAACCCAAGAAAAGCGATATCTGCTACGCCACCCAGAACCGGCAGGACGCCGTGCGCGTCATGGCGCCGCAGTGCGATCTGGTGCTGGTGGTCGGCAGCCCCAACAGCTCGAATTCCAACCGTCTGCGCGAAGTGGCTGAACGCAAGGGCGTGACGGCGTATTTGCTGGATCATCCCGATATGATCCAGCCAGAATGGCTGCGCGACGTCCAGCGCGTGGGGGTGACGGCTGGCGCTTCGGCCCCCGAAGCCCTGGTGCAGCAGGTGATAGAGCGGCTGCGGGAATTGGGCGTGGGCAAGGTCCGCCCCCTGGACGGGGTGCGCGAGCAGGTGTCCTTTCCCCTGCCGCGCGAACTGTCGCGCAAGAAGCCAGGCGCCTGACGCTGCTGGCCGCCCATCATCCATTTGCCCGTCGCTGGGCGGGAGAACCCGATATGCACATTGGATTTTGCGGCCTGGGTCGCATGGGGGCGCCGATGGTGCGGCGCCTGTTGCAGGCGGGCCATCGCGTCAGCGTCTGGAACCGATCGCCAGGCCCGGCGCAGCAGCTGGCGGCGGATGGCGCCCAGGTCTGCGCGACGCCTCGCGAAGTCGCCGACCGATGCGCTTGGGTGGCGCTATGTCTGTTCGATGCGGATGCCGTGGAGGCCGTGGTGTTCGGCCCGGACGGTTTGGCGCAGTCAGACGCGCTGGCGGTGCTGATTGATCATTCCTCGATCGCACCGGATCGGACGCGAACCTTTTCCGATCGCCTGTTTCAGGCTAATGGAGCGGTGTGGCTGGATGCCCCGGTATCCGGCGGGACGGGCGGGGCGGCAGCCGGCACGCTGGCCATCATGGCCGGCGGCCCGGTCGATCTATGCGCCCAGGTAGAACCCGTGCTGCTGCAAGCCTACGCGCAGCGCGTGACCCATATGGGGCCGGTCGGGGCAGGGCAGGTGACGAAGCTGTGCAATCAGACCATCGTCGCCACGACCATTGCGGCCGTTGCTGAAGCCGTCGCCCTGGCGCAGGATGCTGGGGTGGCTGCCGAACGGCTGCCGCAGGCCCTGGCGGGCGGCTGGGCGGATTCCACTTTGCTGCAGATGTTCGTGCCGCGCATGACGCAGGCGGCGGCGCCCGCGCCCCAGGCCAGCCTGGGGACGGTCCTGAAGGACCTGGACACCGTGGCCGACCTGGCCCGGCGGCAGGGCACGCCCATTCCGGTGGCGGCGGCGGTGGGGCAGACCTACCGCCTGGCGAACCGCCAGGGGCTGGGGCCTGCCGATACCTCTCAATTGATTCGTGTGTATGACTCTAGCGGAGACCTTGTATGAGTCGGCGTTTGAAAGTAGTCGCCGGTGCGGCGTGTGTTTTGGTGATCGCCTATGGCGCTGCGTCCTGGTATGCGGGGCGGGCGGCTCAGCAGTCCATCGAATCCTGGGTGGCGCAGGCCAATCAGGAAATCAAGGCGCAATGGGCCTCTGACGACGCCCCGCCCGTGCTGCGGCTGGAAGACTACCAACGTGGGATTTTTGCCTCGCAAGTCCAATACGTCTTCGAATTCCATGACGAAGAAGACAAACCCCAGGCCCTGAGCCTGCAGGATGATCTGCAACATGGTCCTTGGCCCCTGGCGGCACTGGGCGATGGGCATTGGCAGCCTCTGATTGCCTACAGCCGGGTGCGACCATTGCCCGGCGGTCTGTGGCAGCCCTGGTTCGATGCGGTGGATGACAAGGCCGGCCTGCCTTGGCGGGCGGATTCCCTGGTCGAATTCGGCGGTCATGTGGCATCGCGTGTAACTCTGGCGCCGGCGCGCGCAGACGACGGATCGCTGGATTTCAGCGGTGGCGCCCTGCAGCTGAGCTATCAGCAGGATACCCGGCATCTGAATTTGTCCGCCCAGGCGCAGTCCCTGGCGGTTCAGGATACCGACCTGTCGATGCGGATCCGGGTGGAAGGCCTGCAATTCGACAGCCAGACCACCCGCAGCGGCGATGCCGATCTGCAGTCGCACCAGCAGCTGAATCTGACGCAGATCCAGGTGACAGGCGCGGACGGCCCCGCGCTTCGTTTCCAGCAGCCATCCATGCAGATGGACGCCGCCCGCACGGGCAGCCTGCTGGACAGCCGGGTTCAGTACGATCTGGGCCAGTTGCAGGCCGGCGAACAGGATCTGGGCGCCTTGCAGCTCAAGGCCTCGGTCGAGCAACTGGATGTGCCGTCTTTCCAGGCGCTCATGATGGCGCTGGAACGCATGCAGGCCGATCAGGATCGCGATGGGCAGCCGCTGTCCGCCCAGGACGAACAGCAGCTGCGGTCCCTGGTGACGGCTGCGCTGGTCTCGTCTCCGCGCCTGTCGCTGGATACGTTGAACTGGACGACGCCCAGCGGCAAGACCGAACTGCAGGCAAAAGCGCAGTTCCGTCCGGCGCCAGACGATGCGCCTCAGGACCTGGGCGGTTTGCTGGAACGGGGGGTCGCCCGGCTCGCCATTCATATCGGGGTGTCCAAGCCCATGCTGCTCGACGTCCTGCGCCGCAGTCAGGCCGATGCCGATCCGGAGATGATGGTGGCTTTGGTCAGCATGATGTTCGATCAGTATGCCGGGCGCCTGACGCGGGCGGGCCTGGCGCGTGAACAGGATGGCAGGCTGCAGACGGATGTGTCTTATGCCGATGGGCAGGTGACGGTCAACGAGCGGGCCATGACGCCGGAGGCGTTCGTTCAGCAGGTGGACGAGACGCTGGGACTGGGCGGACTTTAAGGAGACCACGATGGAGACCGTCTTTACCCGTATTCTGTCAGGCGATATCCCCGCCGCCATCGTGTATCGGGATGAGCAGATCTTTGCCTTTATGGACGCGGGTCAGCTCAATCCGGGGCACGTGCTGGTGGCGCCCTGTCATCCGTACCCCACGTTGCTCGACATGGATCAGGACCTGGCGGCGGATCTCATGCGCCTGGCCTGGCGCGTGGCCCATGCGGTGCAGGACGCCTTTCATCCCGAAGGCCTGACCTTGCTGCAGGCCAATCGCCCCGCCGGTTGGCAGACCGTGCCGCATGCCCACATTCATGTCTTGCCCCGTTATGAAAACGACGGGGTGGGCCTGGTCTGGCCGCGCAAGGATCCGGGTGTCGACGTCCTGCGAGAGTACGCGGCGCGGATCGTTTTGCGTTGACGCCGCCGGCAGTCCGGTAATCCCCGGATCGCCGTTCAGCAGATATTTTCAGCTTGAATCAAAAGAGGCCTTCCAGGCCTCTTTTGATTTGTGCGGCGCAATATAAGAGGAAATATCATCCTGATGATTTCCCTTAAGCATTAACCCTTATTTATTGCATTGCATCAATTTTTTAAGTCATCAAAACAATATATACATCAATGACTTAATTGTGCTTTTTAAAGGGTTGAAAGACGTATTGGAAGGCGTCTGATTCAGGCTGTTCCAGCCTGTAAAAATCTGCGTAAGCTCTGCGTAAGTTTCAAATTTCTTAATAGCATCACGCAGAAATCTGGCTGTCCATTTCTCTGCTCAGCCACAAAAACAAAGCTGGACCATTCATAAAAATAAATCGCGGGTAATTGTGACACGCAGTACCTTCGCCGGGTGTTTTCAGCGCCCGGGGCAACTCAAAAACCAGGAGACAAAGCAATGAAGGACAAGCAAACGTTGGGTCAAGCCATGCAGACGCAGGTCAAACGCCGTTCCGTGCTGAAGGCGGGGGTGGCTGGGGTGGCTGGCGGCATGCTGCTGCCCGGCACGGCCAGTGTGGCGTTGGCACAGGATAAAAAACCCCTGGGGGCCTGGCCCGCCGGTGCCGAGGGCGACACCATCTTTCTGGGCGCGACCGTCGACCTGACCGGCCCGTATTCGGCCCAGGGCGCGGCGCAGCAGCGCGGCTACGAACTGGCCGTCGAACACATCAACAACGGCGATCCCATCCTCCAGAAAATTTCTCCCGATCTGAAAAAAGGGGTGCTGGGCAAGCAGCTGAAACTGGGTTCCGCCGATGCTGAAACCAAGCCCAATACGGGTGTTCAGGCGGCGACGCGCTTCATTCACGACGAAAAGGCCATGATGATTTCGGGCAGCACCAGCAGCTCGGTGGCCATCGCCCTGGAAAAGGTCTGCAACCGCGAACATACGCCGTATTTCACCGCCATCTCCGGCTCCAACGAAACCACCGGCGTCGATTGTCAGCGCTATGGTTTCCGTCCTTGCTACTTCGCCTACATGGCCTGCAAGGCGATCGCCCCCGTGGCCGCCAAGGAATTCGGCAAGACTCGCAAAGCCGCCTACCTGACGCCTGACTACACCTACGGCCACACCACCACGCAGTCGATGAAGGAATTCACCGAAAAAGAAGGCTGGACGACCGTCACCAACCAGGTTCATCCGCTGGGCGCCAAGGACTACAGCTCGTACCTGATCAACATCGCCAACACCGATGCCGACGTGCTGGTCTGCGTGGCGTACGGGGCGGATGCGGCCAATGCCATCAAACAGGCCAAGCAGTTCGGCCTGCTCGACAAGATGAAGGTCGTGGTGCCCTACAGCTCGGCCTACATCGAGGAAGAAGTCGGCCCCGATCTGATCGCCGGCGCACTGGTGGCGCAGGGCTTCTGGTGGACCATGCAGGACACCTACCCCGAAGCCAAACATTTCGTCGAGTCCTACCAGAAGAAATTCAAGGGCATGCCGCGTGATTCGTCCTTTTACGCCTATCTGGCCGTCATGGTCTGGGCGGCGGCCGTCGAGCGCGCAGGGGGTCTGTATCCGCCTGATGTCATCAAATCCCTGGAATCGGGCGCCGTCTTGAATCTGGCTACCGGGCCGTTCTCGATTCGCGCCGAGGATCACCAGGGCGTCGTGAACTTCCCGATCATGCGCGGCAAGAAAAAGGCCGACATGCAGAACCCCAACGACTACTACGAAATTGTCCAGATCGTTCAGGGCAAGGATGTAGTTCCGGATCTCGGGGTGCTGGGCTGCAAGCTGGGTGATTACATCTAAGTAGGGGCGCGCCTGGGGCGGCGGCATTGCTCCAGGCGCACCGTTGTCCGGGACTTTAAGGAGGCACCCGAGCATGTCATTGTTTCTATCGCAGCTATTCAACGGCTTGGCCACGGGCTTGTTGTTGGCGCTGATCAGCACCGGCCTGACCATCATCTACGGCACGCTCGGTGTCATCAACTTTGCCCACGGCGCGCTGTTCGTCGTGGGGGGCTATGCGGGCTACACCGTCTATGGCCTGACGGATTCTTTTGTGCTGGCCATCGCCGGCGGCGCCGCCGTGGCGCTGGCCTGCGGTCTGGTCATGGAACGCGGCCTGATGCGTAAGTTCTACAGCCGCCCGCCCGAGGACCAGATTCTGGTGACGTTCGGCATCAGCATCATCCTGGTCGAAATCGTGCGCGGCCTGTACGGCGGCGTCAGCCTGTCGGTCACGCCGCCGGAATGGGGGCAGGGGATCGCCAAGATCGGTTCGCTCATCTATCCGATGTATCGGCTGGAAACGCTGGCTATTTCGGCGGGCACCCTGCTGGTCCTGTATTTCATCCTGTATCGCACCAGCCTGGGTCTGGTCGTGCGCGCAGGGATCGAAGATTCGCAGATGGTCGATGCCCTGGGCATCAACATCAAGCGGGCCTTCCTGGTGGTGTTCGGCCTGGGCGCCATGGCTGCCGGCTTTGCCGGGGTCGTCAATTCGCCCATCGTGGCGCTGACGCCCGATATGGGTTTTCGCTATCTGGTTGAATCCTTTGTCGTGGTGGTGATCGGCGGCGTGGGCTCCTTCCCAGGCGCCATCGTGGGCGGCATCATTGCCGGCGAAATCCTCAGCCTCACGGCCATGGTGAATCCCCAGTATTCCGATGTGATGCTGTTTGTCGCCATGGCGCTGGTGCTGGTGTTCCGTCCGCAAGGTCTGATGGGGCAGGAGGGTCGGGAATGAGCACGTCACAATCAACCACGGTCGACGCCGCCGGCGCGAACGGTTCTATCAAACGAGGGGGTGGCGGCATGATCATGCGCGGACGGCTACCTGAAATGTGGGTGGGATTGGGCCTGATCGTGGCGCCCTTCATCTTGCCTGCGATCGGCATGAGCCCTGATCTTCTGACCCGTATTCTGATCTTCGGTCTGTTCGGCCTGGGTTTCGACCTGCTGTTCGGCTATACCGGCTTGCTGTCCTTCGGGCAGGCGGCGTTTTATGGCACGGGCGGTTTCGTCACGGCCTATCTGATGACCGATGGAATCGTGCCCAATATGCTGCTGGCGCTGCTCATCGGCACGGTGGCGGCAGCCGCCATGGGGTTGGTCATCGGCTATCTCACCTTGCGGCGCACCGGCATCTACTTTGCCATGAGCACGCTGGCCTTCGGGGAAATGTTCTTCTTCATGGAGAACTCGGTCTTCAAGGAATACACCGGCGGTGAAAACGGGATTGCCGGGGTGCCTTCGCCTGAAATCGCACTGGGCTTCATCAATATCCAGATCGGCAGCGGCTGGCCCATGTACTGGTTCGTGGCGTTTGTCTTCTTCGTGGGTTATCTGATTGCCCGGCGCATCGTGCGTTCGCCGTTTGGCACCGTGCTCAAGGCCATTCAGGGCAACCCCAAACGCGCCACCGCGCTGGGCCATTCGATCCAGTCCTACAAGCTGATGGTGTTTGTCGTGGCGGCTGCCTATGGCGGTCTGGCCGGCGGGCTGCTGGGCTTGTTCCAGTCCTATATGCCGCCCGACGCCTTCGCGCTGGCCACCTCGGCTGAAATCGTCATCCAGACGGTGATGGGCGGGGCCGGCACGCTGCTGGGGCCTTTGCTGGGCGCGACCATCTGGCTGTATCTGTACGAAGGCCTGCAACAAGTCGGCGGCCTGGGGCCTTATTGGAAACTGATTCTGGGCGTGGTGTTCGTGGTGCTCGTGACGGTCTTCCGCCACGGGGTGGCCGGCGCCGTCATCCAGATCTGGAACCGCACCCGCAAGCTGCCCGCCGGCATCGATTCCGACGCCAGCAACAAGGTCGCCAGCACGCTGGATATCGTGCCTCCGCTGGCCACCACCCGCGAAGGCGCCCCGGTGCTGGAAGCGCGCGGCATCAGCAAGCACTACGGCGGCTTGAAAGCCAACTCCGACATCGACTTTACTTTGCGCGATGGTGAATTGCACGGGGTGATCGGGCCTAACGGTGCGGGCAAGTCCACCTTCTTCGCCATGCTGGCGGGTGAATTGCCTACCACGTCCGGCAAGGTCTTCTTCCGCGGCCAGGACATCACCGGCATCGGGGTGACATCGGTCTGCCAGCTGGGCATGAGCAAGTCCTACCAGATCAATCAGCTCTTCGAGCAGCTGACGGTCCGGCAGAACATGATGATTCCGGTGCTGGCGCGTTTGCGTGGACGCTATCGCAGCGACCTGTTGTCCAGGCTGCATTCAGAACATCTGGATACCCAGGTCAATGCCGCCATCGCGCTGGTCGATCTGACCTCCCATGCCGATGTGCTGGTGTCGGATATGTCCTACGGTGAAAAACGCCGCCTGGAAATCGGCCTGGCGCTGGCCACCGGTGCCAATGTGCTGCTGTTTGACGAGCCGCTGGCAGGCCTTGGGCCCGAGGAACGCGTGCTGGTCGTCTCGCTGCTGAAGTCGATCCGCAAGGGCCGCAGCATGGTCATCGTCGAACATGACATGGATGCCATGTTCGAACTGGCCGAACGTATCACGGTGCTCTACGAAGGCCGCAAGCTGGCCGAAGGAACGCCGGATGAAATCCGCTATGACGCCTCGGTCCAGGCGGCTTATCTCGGGGGGATGGACGATGAGTCTGCTTGAAGTCGATAAAATCAACAGCTATTACGGGGATTCCCATATCCTGTTCGATGTCTCCATGCGCATCGAAGAACACGAAGTCGTCGCTTTGCTGGGGCGCAACGGCGCCGGCAAGAGCACCACGCTGAAATCCCTGATGGGGATGGTCGAAGTCAAATCCGGGGCCATCCGTCATCGCGGGGTGGAAATCCAGCATCTGCCGCCTTACGGGCGGGCGATGCTGGGCATCCAGCTGGTGCCGGAAGAGCGTCGCGTGTTCGGCTCGATCACTGTGCAGGAGAATCTGCAGCTGGCGGCCATGACCGCCGAAAACCCCCGGTCGCTGGACGACATCTATGCCACCTTTCCCCGCTTGGCCGAACGCAAGCGCAATCGGGGCAAGCAGCTCTCGGGCGGGGAACAGCAGATGCTGGCCATCGCCAGGGCGATGATCCGCAATGCGGACATCATCATGCTGGATGAGCCCTTCGAAGGTCTGGCGCCGCTGATCGTCAAAGATCTGATGCGGGTCTGCCGCGAGCTGGCCGATGCGGGGCAGACGATCGTCATCGTCGAACAAAACGTGCGGGCGGCGCTGTCGCTGGCCGACCGCGCCTATATCGTCAACAACGGACATGTGGTGTACGAGGGCACGCCCAAGGACCTGCATGAAAACGGTGAAATCATCGAGCGTTATCTCGGGGTCAAAGCCTGATTCATGCCGGCCCGGACGGGCGCTTTATGGGGTCTCGCATTGGCGAGGCCCTTTTTTTTCCGAGTGTCCGGGGTGTTAATCTATAGTCCGTTTCATTTTCTTGCTCGTTGTCCATGTCCACGTCTCCCGATGTCGGCGCTGCAGACAGTGATCTGTTGCGGTATGTCGCGTCCAGCCTCTTGCCCACGCCCTGGGCCGTCTTTCAGATTCATGCCTTTGTCGAGCCGGTCACGGACAAGGAACACGTCGCCTTGACCCTGGGCGATGTGGGGCCGGATGCGCCGGTGCTGGCCCGCATTCATTCCGAATGCCTGACGGGCGATGCCTTGTTCAGCCAGCGCTGCGACTGCGGCGCGCAGCTGGAAACCGCGCTGCAGCGCATTGCCGAGGAAGGGCGGGGCATCCTGATGTACCTGCGCCAGGAAGGCCGGGGCATCGGCCTGGTCAACAAGATTCGCGCCTATCAGCTGCAGGATCAGGGCGCCGACACGGTGGAGGCCAATGAGCGCCTGGGCTTCCCCGCCGATATGCGGCGCTATGATCTGTGCCGTCCCATGCTGGCGCACTTTGACATCCGCAGCGTGCGGCTGATGACCAACAATCCGCGCAAAGAACGTGTGCTGGCGGATCTGGGGATCACGATCGCCGAACACATCCCGCTGCAGGTGAACCGCAACCCCTATAACGAGCAATACTTGCGGACCAAAGCCCGCAAACTGGGCCATCAGTTCAAGGAATACTTCGGCGAAGCTCCCTGAAGCGGACGTCAAATCCCGGTGCTGTTTGAATGTCCCCTATGGATATTACTGATAGTGACGACCCTGACTGCATGTTAAAAAGCCGAGTGTTGCAGTTTTCTCCGGAAGTGCCGTCATGGTCCTAGCGCTGCATTCACTTGTCTTTCCGTGATGGCTCTCTCTACCCCCTCATTTCATTTCCCCGAGGGCCAGACGCTTGGTGCTCGGGCCGAGGCGCTCTTGCCCACCAGACCCTCCGATCGCTCCCACATCCTGGCCTTGCTACGTCTGGGTGATTTTTCGCAGGATGCCTTTCTGGCCACGGATACACGTGGCGCCATCGTCTATATGAATCGCAGCGCCGAGCGGCTGTTCGGCTATCAGCGTGAGACCGCCTTGGGCATGCCCGTCTCCACGTTGTTGCCGGATATCGGCGACGTCAATGCGCGGCTGGATCAGGATGGCGTCCGTCATACCTTGCTGTGGCGAGGGCCGGGGCAGCATTGCGAGTCCCGGATTTTCCCGCTGGCGGGCGCGGCGACGCAGATTCCTTCTTCTTCGGGCCGCAGCCATCTGTATGTGATGCGCCAGCGCCACAAAGATCAAGACGACACCGATCGCCAGGCGGAACTGGCCTCGCTGGTGTATCGCAATACCAGCGAAGGCATGCTGGTGCTGGACCCGAAAGGCATCATCCTGGATGTGAATCCGGCCTTTGTCAGTTTGCGTGGCCGTTCGGAAGCCGACGTCATCGGTCGCCATGTGCGCTGTCTGAATTCCCCCTGCCATGATCGCGAGTTCTACCGCACCATGTGGCGCGCGGTGATAGAAACCGGCAGCTGGCAGGGCGAGCATTGGGGCCAGCACGTCAATGGCGAACTCTACCCGGAATGGCTCAGTATCAATACCTCGTTCGGCGATGATGGCGAAGTCCATCGCCGGGTGATGATTTTTTCCAATATCGCTGAAATCAAGCAGGCGGAAGCCATCATCTGGAAGCAGGCCAATTTCGACCGGCTGACCGATCTGCCCAATCGCCAGATGTTCCATGATCGTCTGGAACAAAGCATCCGCAAGGCCCAGCGCAGCAATGGGCGGCTGGGCCTGTTGTTTCTGGACCTGGACCGCTTCAAGGAAATCAACGATACCCTGGGTCATGCCATGGGCGATGATCTGCTGAAAGAAGCCGCCCGCCGCCTGAGCGCCTGCGTGCGCCAGAGCGATACCGTGGCCCGTCTGGGCGGCGATGAATTCACGGTCCTGCTCGACGACGTGCGCGAACCGCGCGATGTCGAACGCCTGACGCGGTCCATCCTGCGCACCCTGGCCGAACCTTTCCGTCTGGGGGTGGAGACCGTCTTCATTTCCACCAGCATCGGGGTGACGTTCTTTCCCGAAGACGCCACCGATGCCGAATCCCTGTTGAACAACGCAGACCAGGCCATGTATTCGGCCAAGGCCGATGGCCGCAACCGCAGCCGCTATTTCACTGCGTCCATGCAGGAACGCGCCCAGACGCGTATGCGCCTGGTCAACGATCTGCACTTGGCGCTGGATCAAAACCAGTTTTCCCTGCATTTCCAGCCCATCGTGGATCTGCAGGACGGCAGGGTGGCCAAGGCCGAAACCTTGCTGCGTTGGCATCACCCCGTGCGGGGGCTGGTGTCGCCCGCGGAATTCATTCCGCTGGCCGAGGAAACCGGCATCATCCGGGCGCTGGGCGATTGGGTGTTTTGCGAGGCGACGCGCCAGGCAGCCGAATGGCGGCAACGTTTCAGCCAGGACATCCAGGTCAGCGTCAATATTTCCCCGGCCCAGCTACGCCACGAAGGCCTGGATCTGGCATTCTGGGCGGCGCATCTGGATACCTTGGGCCTGCATCCGCGTCACGTCATCGTGGAAATCACCGAAGGCCTGCTGATGGATTCCGATGATGAACGCATCCGTCAGCAACTGGAAGCCTTCCGCAATGCGGGCGTGCGCGTCGCGCTGGATGACTTCGGTACCGGGTATTCGTCGCTGTCCTATCTGCGCAAATTCAATATCGACTTCCTGAAGATCGACCAGTCCTTCGTCGCCAACCTTTACCCTGGCGGCGCCGATCATGCCCTGTGCGAGGCCATCATTCTGCTGGCCCACAAACTGGGCTTGCAGGTCGTGGCCGAAGGCATCGAGACCGCCCAGCAGTACGAATTGCTGGCGGCGGCGGGGTGCGATTACGGGCAGGGGTATCTGTTTGCCCGTCCCATGCCTGCGCATGCCTTCGAGGCCCTGCTGCAGGCCGGCACCGACATCCGCCCTGGACAATTCCAGGGGCGCACGGCAGTGGGTTGATCAGTCCGGGCGCTGGCTTTTCAGGCAGTCGGCAGTAGCCGGCAGGACAGCCCAGTGCAGATCGATCAGGCGGCCCTTGGGGCCGGACCAAGGCACTTCATCCACCCCTTTCCAGGGGGCTGCATCGTATAGCGCCTGCAGCTTGGCCGAGGGGGCGGCCCGCCCTTGGGGGCTGTAGGCGACCACCGCGCCGCAGTGCAACGCCGTGCCGGGGGCGAACCAGGGGGATTGTTCGTCGCTGGCGTCGATGTAGACCTGGGTCTGTGGGCTGACGTGCACGGCGATATTGCCGCCCAGCCAGGTGTTGGACACGATGACGCGCAGCGGGCGGCCTGGCTGGTGCTGCTGCCAGTGCTGCACGGCCAGGGCGGCCAGCGCCGGCCCCGGATAGGTGGAACGGGATGCCTGTCCCAAGGATTGGGCCAGCGGTCCGCGTGCAGCGGCGTAGCCCAGTGCCATGATCAGGTGCAGGGCGGCTGTCAGGATCAGGATGCGACGCAACTGCACGGATTCAGGGCCGCGCAGCCACCACAGGCCGTAAAAGCCAAACAGCACGAAGAACGTGCTGGCCCAGGATGCTTCCAGCCGTGATCCCAGCAGAATCGAGACCAGGATGGTGGAGACAAACGGCGCCAGCCCGACCCAGAGCAGAAACTGGCGGTCGCTGGCGTTGAAGTCCTGGATATAGCGTGGCGCATCCTGCGCATCGGCAAAGGACTCGTCGTTGGCGGCATGGCCCGGCGCCCGATCCCCGCAGCGGCGGCGCCACAGCGCCCAGGCGCCCAACACGACCAACATGGGCGCCAGCCGCCCCGCCTGATCCAGGATAAAGGACAGCAGCGCGCCCAGCGCCGCCAAACGACCGCCCGCCTCCAGCGAGGCGTCGGCATACAGCAGGGGCTCGAAACGGTGCTGGATCAGCCACCACACATGCGGGCTGATGATCAGGGCGAAGGCCAGAGCGGCCCAGCCCAGGCCGATCCAGGTGCGCCGCTGACGCCATGCGCCGCTGCGCAGCAGATACAGGAAAAAGGCGGTGAACTGGATCAGGACGCTGTATTTGGTCATCATGGACAGCCCGCCGACCACCCCGAGCAGCACCCAGTCGCGGGTCTGTTGACCGCGCAGCGCCCGGTAAAACAGCCAGATGGATGCCGTGATGGACCATAGCTGCGCCGTGTTGTGGTTGTAGATCGTGCCGCGCAGCGAAAAATACGCGGTGACGGAGACCAGCAGGGTCGCCATCAGCGCCCGGCGACGGGAGGTCAGCTCGCAGCCCAGTTTCCAGACGAACCACAGGCCCAGCGCCGAAAACAGCTGTCCCATCAGGAACGGCAGCCAGACCGGACGCCCCAGCAGTTCGGTGGCGAAGTGCATGATCCACGAAGGCAGGGGCGGATGTTTGGTATAGCCCAGTTCCAGGCTGGCGGCCCAGACCAGTTCTTCCATGCCGTCCAGATCAGGGGCCGAGTGGCTGATCCCGCACAAAGTGGTCCACAGCGTCGCCATGCCCAGCAGGCAAAGCAACACCAATGCGTCCCCAGGGGGGCGTGCCAGAAGGGGGATCGTGGGGCGTAGGGCCTGCTGCATGGCCGCCAGTATACGATCCCGGTTCGCATCAGGGGAATCCGTCGCGTGCGCCTGGCTGCGTGGTACTATCGCCGCAGGCGTGCGCCGGGGCTGACGCGCGTCCGATCATCATCTTGCACAGGTTTCTCCATGACGACTGAAGTCCCCATCATCCGCGCCCGTTCGGGGTCAAAATTCATCAGTCCGCAGGGTACTCGCGCCGTCAAGGACGGCATGCGGCCCAGCGAACTCGCTGACATTCCTGATTCAGCCCCCAAGCCCTCATGGCTGCGGGTACGGGTGCCGTCCGGCGCCCGCTACCAGGAAGTCCGCGATATCGTCGAAACCCACAAACTCAATACCGTCTGCGCAGAATCCAAGTGCCCGAACATCGCCGAATGCTGGGGTCGCGGCACCGCGACCCTGATGCTGATGGGGTCGGTCTGCACCCGCGCCTGTAAATTCTGCGCGGTCAGCACCGGCAATCCCCACGGCTGGCTGGATCATGAAGAACCCGCCAGCGTGGCAGACGCCGTCGCCCTGATGCAGCTGAAATACGTCGTGCTGACGTCCGTGGATCGTGATGATCTGATCGACGGCGGAGCAGGGCACTACGCCGCCTGTATCCGGGCCATCCACGAACGCTCGCCGCACACGGCGGTCGAGGCGCTGACGCCTGATTTTCAGGGTAATCACGGTTGCATCGAAACCATCCTCGATGCCGGCTTGACGACGTTTGCCCAGAACGTCGAAACCGTCGAACGCCTGACCCATGTCGTGCGCGACGTGCGGGCCGGCTATCGGCAAACGCTGGATGTGCTGGCGCATGCGAAGTCCTACGCGCCGCAGACGCTGACCAAGACCAGCATGATGCTGGGCCTGGGGGAAACCGACGATGAAATCGAACAGGCCATGGATGACATCCGTGCGGCCAATGTCGATATCCTGACCTTTGGCCAGTACATGCGGCCCACGGCCAATCACCTGCCGGTGCGCCGCTTCGTCACGCCAGACGAATTCCGTGCGTATCGCGATCTGGGTCTGTCCAAGGGTTTTCGTGAAGTCGTGTCCGGGGCGCTGGTGCGTTCCAGCTACCGTGCTGAACAAGTGCTGGAAAAAGAAAACGTCGGGCTCTGATCCCGTCGCGGCCTACGGCGCGCGGCGGGCATGGGTCGGGACGATGTGATCCATAATGACGTGTATCAGCATTCAAGACGGAGTGTGATCATGACGACCCGAGCTATCACCCGCATTCTCCCGGCTCAGGCGACTCAGGACGGGGCCGGTGTCCGCCTGTTGCGTGTCCTGGGATATCAGCATCATGTGCGGATGGACCCATTCCTGATGCTGGACGCCTTCTCGTCCGATGATCCCGACGATTACATCGCCGGGTTCCCGCCCCATCCGCATCGCGGCTTTGAAACCGTCACCTACATCGTCGACGGCCATATGCGCCATCGCGATCATCTGGGCAACGAAGGCGACCTGCGCGCCGGCGGCGTCCAGTGGATGACGGCGGGACGCGGCATCATCCACGAAGAAATGCCGCAACAGGAAAACGGCTTGCTGCGCGGTTTCCAGATCTGGCTGAATCTGCCGGCTACCGAAAAAATGCAGCCGGCCCACTACCGGGACATTCCCGCCGCCGACATCACGACCGCCGAGCTGCCCGAGGGCGGTTTCATCAAGCTGATCGCCGGGACCATTCCCTGGGCGACCTGTCCCTTGGTCGGTCCGGGGCAGGGGGCGGAGCAATCCGTCACGCAACCCCTGATCGCCGATATCTGCGTCATGGCTGGCCAGTCCGTGGATATTCCCGTCCCCGCCACGCACCAGTTGCTGCTGTACGTGTTCGAGGGCCAGTTGGCTGCCGAAGACCAGGCGATCGCCGCCGGACATAGCGTCTGGTACGGCGAACAGGGCGAAGTCGTGCGCATCGCCCCGGCGGCTGAGGCTGCCAACGGGGTGCGCGTTCTGTTGCTGGCCGGCAAGCCGCTGAACGAACCCATCGCGCAATATGGTCCGTTTGTCATGAATACCCAGCAGGAAATCGAGCAGGCCCTGCGCGACTATCGCGACGGGGTATTGGCGCAGCCGGCGCAAGGCGCTTAGCAGCGCTGCATCATACCGCCAGCGCTGGATAGGGTTTTGTCGTCCGTCGGACGTCGATACAACAAGGGCGGGTGAGACACCTCATCCGCCCTTGTTGTATTCAATCGTCGTCCCAATCGCGGTCCCGGTGGCCGCGATAATGCTTCCAGGCCTTTTTTCGGTATTTCCGTTCGTAGCGTTCGTAGTGGCCGCGATCCACCCAGCCGCGACGATAGCCGGGGCCGGGGACGTAGACCGGTTCGGGCACGACAACGACCCTGGGGGGGTGGTAGTAGCGAGGTGGCGGGGGCGGATAGTAGGCCGGGCCGCCCCAGATCATGCCGGGGATGCCGATGGAAATCCCCACGTCGATGTCGCCTGCCTGGGCGACTGGCCCCCCGACCAGAGCGCCAGCCAGCACAGCGGCTGCGATGATGCTTTTTCTCATTGGTTTCTCCTGCCAGTTGATGGTCATGATTGTGGCCGACAGGGCAGGAGAAAGCATGGACGTCTTGCGTAGAGTCGCATCAAAAGGCTACCTGGAGATGCATCAGGCGGCGATTCGGCACAAATCCTAACGTTTGTTGCCGCCGTGGTGTGAAAAAAACGTCAGTGTCCGATCCCAGGCCAGTTGGGCGGCCTCCGGGCGGTAGGCAGGCGTGGCATCCCTGCCGAACGAGTGTCCGGCGCCGTCGTAGACATGTATTTCCACTTGGGTTTGGGCTGCCCGGATCTGATCCACATCCGACAGGGGGATGGAAGGGTCCTGTCCGCCAAAGTGCATCTGCACCGGGATGCGGGCCGTGTCGTGGCAATGTTTGGTGATGCCGCCCCCGTGCCAGCACGAGGCGGCAGCAAAGACATCGCTGAGACACGCCATGCGCCAGGACAGATAGCCGCCCCAGCAATAACCGGTCAGCAGCTTGACCGTTTGCCCCTGCAGGGCGGCGGCAGCCGCTTCGATATCCAGGCGGGCAGTGTCGTCCGGGATGGCTTTTTTGTAGCCCAGGCCGCGCTGGATGTCGTCGGGGCTGTAGCCTAGCTGCAGCCCGGTGTCGGGCGCAGTCTTGCGATCGAACAGGGACGGGCTGATCGCGCGGTAGCCCTGGGCGGCATAGCGGTCCACCACGCTGCGGATGTACGGATTGATGCCGAATATTTCCGGCAGCACCACCACGCCGGCGTGGGCATCGTCGGGGCCGTTGACATAGGCTTTCAGGGGATGGCCATCGCGGGCCGTCAATGTGATATCCATCAGCGTGCTCCAGAATCAGAGAGATGCGTTTGATCGTACCCCATTGCGCATGGGTCGCGGCTGGGTCTTAGGGGGCGGTCTGGCCGGACACGCCCGCCTGTTCCAGGCGTTGCAGAGGATCTTGCCGGTAGTATTGGACCAGCAATCCGTACCAGTCCGGCCAGGCTGCCGCCATCGCCCAGGGTTCGATGAAAAAACTTTCCGAGCTGACCGCGAAGAATTCCGCCGGGTCCTGGGCCGCATAGGGGTCCAGCGGCAGATCCGCGTACCAGTCTGCGGCGGCATCGGATTCGGGGTCCATGTGGGACGGGATGGCGGCTTCGATCTCGTCGACCCACGCGTTGAAATCGTCGAAGGTCGTCTCCAGCACGTCGCGCCAGTGGCGGGCATCCAGGTCCCGGTGCGCGCGCAGGCCCGGCATGCCATCCGCACCGCCCGCCCGCTGATCGAGTTTATGGGCGAACTCATGGATCACCACGTTCGCCAGGGTGTCCGGATCGGGCCGGGCGTCTTCCCAGGACAGGATCACCGGGCCGCCTTCCCAGGATTCCCCGGATGTTTCCTGGACGTATTCATGGACCACGCCCGCCTCGTCGGTATCGGTGCGCGCCACCAGGAAACCGCCCGGATACACCACGATCTGCGTCCAGCCCCGGTATAGCGACGTGTCCAGGCCCAGAATCGGCAGGGCCGCCTGCACCGCGATCGAACGGCGCATGTCCGGCGTCACCTGCAGGCCGTGGGCGCCGTGAAAGGCTTTGTTCGCCAGAATCCAGGCGGTGTGGTGGCGCAGCGTCTCGGCGCTGTGCTCGTCCAGGCCCAGCAGGAACCGGTGCTGTGCGAGAAGCTGCGGCCAGACCTGCGCATCCAATGACGCCAGGGCCTGGTCGATGGCCCGATCCCGGGCGGCGCGCCCCGTCAGCCAGCGCAGCATGATGGGCGCCCAGGCAGGGCAGGGGTGTGGTGAATGGTCCTCATGGGACCTGATTGTAATTTCATTATCCGAAAAAGACCGGTACAATAAGGAGGTATGGGGCCGACATGGCTTCGACGTGGGTCACAAAACAAGATAGTGCATACCGAGCCCCAGTTCGCTCGTAAATCCACTGGAAAACTACAAACGCCAACGACGAGCGTTTCGCTCTGGCCGCTTAAGCGGTGAGCCGCTGCACCGATCTGTCCCTGGGTCGGGTGGGGTAAAACCCACAGCAGCGTCACTTACAGGGAATCGGATTCGACCAGGTCACTGGGTCGCCTCTTAAATCAGTGTGAATCGCTGCGGAAGGGCCTGTCGTCCGGCATGATCCAAAGCTAAAAAATTAAAATAGGCCGACTAAGTATGTAGATCTACTTGCAGAGGGCTTGCGGACGGGGGTTCAATTCCCCCCGGCTCCACCAGCTATTTGAAGCCCGTCATCCGGTTCCAGCCAGATGGCGGGTTTTCTTTTTGGGCTCTGCTCGTGGGCGGATGTGTGTTCGGGACTGTGCGGGGGCTGCGTGGATCTCCCCTGGCCCATTTTTATAGGCGCCTCATGATGTTTAGAGACTTGCTGGATGACCTTGACGATTATTCTCCCGCGCCGGGCAAACTATTGGACGTGCCTTTTGTCCCTAGCGATGATGATGTGATCGAAGGCCTGTTGAGCTTGGGGGAAGTCCGCTCGACGGACTTGCTGTACGACCTGGGCTGCGGCGATGGCCGTATTGTGATCGCTGCGGCACGGACGCGGGGCGCACGCAGCATCGGGGTGGAGCTCGACCCGCTGCGTATCGCAGACGCCATGGAAGAGGCCGGTCATGTCCGCGTGGAATACCTGGTCGATTTCATTGAAGAGGACATCTTCACCGTAGACATCCGCGACGCGACCGTCATCACGTTGTATCTCCTGGAAGCGGTCAATCTCCAGTTGCGGCCCCGTCTGCTGAAAGAACTCCGGCCCGGTACGCGCATTCTGTCGCATGTGTTCAAGATGGGCGACTGGCGGGCGGATGAACAGATCGAATTGCGGGGCGGGAACCAGCGAGGCGTGAACCTGTACAAATGGATCGTGCCGGCTCAGGTGGCAGGCGTGTGGGAATGGGAAGGCATGGAAGGCGGGCAGTACCGGGTGCAGCTCGAGCAACGCTTCCAGGACGTGACCGGCAGCGCCTGGCTGGATGACGCTGTCGTCAAAGTGGACAGCGCGACGCTGTGCGGCGCTGCCCTGACGCTGCGCATCCAGACCGGCAAGACGGCTGTTCCTCAGGCTTTCATCCTGAATTTTGAAAACAATGCGCTGGCGTCGGTCTGGGTCGATGAATAGATGAACGCCGGCGGAATGACATGGTCCGCGGTTTACCCGTCACTGGTGAGCGGGCATTCCTGGGTCGTCGTCTTGGGGCAGGATTTCCCGGACGACGTCCAGGGGCCGGCACAGACGGGCGCCCAACGGGGTGACCACGATGGGCCGGTTCATCAGGATGGGATGCTGGATCATGAAATCAATCAGCTGCTCGTCGGTCCATTTCGGGTCGTCCAGGCCCAGCTCGGCGTAGGGCGTGCCTTTTTCGCGCAACACGGATCTGACCGGCACGCCCATTTGGGCAATCAGTGTCGTCAAGGTAGCGCGGTCGGGTGGCGTTTTCAGGTATTCGATGACGGTGGGTTCTTCGCCCCTGTCGCGCAGCAGCGCCAGGACATTGCGCGAGGTGCCGCAGGCGGGATTATGGTAGATGGTGATTTGGCTCATGCCGTTGCCTCGGTGTGATTGGAAAAAAGACCCGATGGTCCTACATAATAGCGAACTGGCGATAGCATAAGCCGTCCGTTTGGCAGCCAAAGGATTGACATGGATTTGACCTCTGCCGCGAAACCCAGTTTTCGCGAACTGTACACCCCCAAGATCGTGTCTGTGCTCAAGCAGGGCTACAGTCTGGCGAATCTGCGGGCGGATGCGTTTTCGGGCTTGACGGTGGCGATCGTCGCCTTGCCGCTGTCCATGGCGATTGCCATTGCCTCCGGTGTGACGCCCGACCGTGGCCTGTATACCTCCATCGTCGGCGGCTTCATCGTGTCCGCTTTCGGCGGCAGCCGTTTCCAGATCGGGGGGCCGGCGGGGGCTTTCATTGTGCTGGTGGCGGCGGCGGTGGCCCAGCACGGGGTGGATGGGCTGTTGCTGGCGACCTTGTTGTCGGGATTGATGCTGGCTGCCATCGGTTTTCTGCGGCTGGGCACCTTCATCAAATACATACCGTATCCGGTGACGGTGGGTTTTACCGCCGGGATCGCCGTCATCATTTTTGCCAGCCAGATCAGGGATCTGTTCGGCTTGCGCCTGGAACACGAGCCGGGACCGCTGCTGCCCAAATTGCAGGCGCTGGGCGCCGCGATGCCGACGGCCAGTCCGATGGCGATGCTGGTGGCGGCGGTCACGATCGGCGTCATCATCGCTGTGCGGCGGGTGCGGCCGCAATGGCCTTCGTTTCTGATTGCGGTCGTGGTGACTGCCGCGGGCGTGGCGGTATTCGGCCTGCAGGTGGAAACCATCGGCACCCAGTTTGGCGGCATCCCGCAGGCGCTGCCTATGCCTCATTTGCCTGATGTTACGGTCGACAAAGTCCTGGCCGTGATGCCCAATGCCTTGGCTTTTACCTTGCTGGGTTGCATCGAAAGTCTGCTATCCGCCGTGGTGGCGGATTCGATGGCCGGGGGGCGGCATCGCTCCAATTGCGAACTGGTCGCGCAGGGCATGGCCAATATCGCATCCCCCTTGTTCGGCGGCATCTGCGTGACCGGCAATATCGCGCGCACGGCGGCGAATGTCCGTTCCGGCGCGCACGGACCGGTGTCGGGCATGCTGCATGCCGTGTTCCTGCTGTTGTTTGTGCTGGTCGCGGCGCCGGTGGCGTCCTACATTCCGCTGGCCAGTCTGGCGGGCGTGTTGACCATCGTGGCCTGGAATATGGTGGAAAAACACGCTTTTGCGCGTTTGTTGCGCGTGTCCTGGGGCGATGCCGTGGTGCTGCTCGTGACCTTTTTGCTGGTCATTTTCCGCGATCTCAGCGAAGGCATCCTGATCGGCTTTGCCCTGAGCGCCTTTCTGTTCATGCACCGCATGGCGGGGATGGTGGCGGTGGAACGCGTCCATCCCTCGTGGATACCGGATGACCGGCCCGACGAGATCGCGGACGTGGCCCTGGGCGACGAGGAACTGGCGGTCGCAGCCGATGCGGATATCGCGGTCATCCGTGTCAGCGGGGCGTTCTTTTTTGGCGCTACGTCGGCTGTCCAGGCGGCGTTGGATCGCATCGGCGATCAGCCCAAGGCCTACATCGTCGATCTGTCGGATGTGTCTCTGCTGGATTCCACCGGGGTCGCCACCATCGAGGATCTGGCCGGCAAGGCCAGTCGGCGGGGCGCCGCCGTCTATATCGCCGGGGCGAGCCGATCTGTCCGGCATACCTTGTTGCGTCACGGGGTACAGCATGCCTCGGCGCAGTTCTGCAAAGACGTGGGCCGCGCGGTCGCGTCCGCCCGCCAGGCTATCAGCGCATCGTAGCGCGATGGCGTGCGGGCGGATCGAATCCGCCCGCCGCCCGCTACTGCAAGGCGAAATCCACGCGGGTCGCCGGGCCGCCGTCGTCCGTGTCCGACGCATCGGTCTTGGGCGCCACGATGAAGACCCGGTTGGTCAGGTCCTGAGCAGTCGTCAGGATCTGTTCGTACACGGCTTGCGCACGGGCTTCGGCCAGGGTTTCCAGGGACTGTTGATTCAGCGGGGCGGCGGCCAGCAGCAGGGCGCTCATTTGTTCCGGCGGCAGCGATTTGGCAAAGCCGATGGCGTTGCGCGGCTTGTTCTTTATTTTGGTGTCGTCATAGACGTCTTCCAGATATTTGGCGCGGTCGGCGTCGCTCAGTGTGATGCTGGCCGGATCGGTTTTCTTGCCGATGTCGCGCGCCTTGAGCGCGCGCAGCTTGTCATCCACCCAGGCCTGGCGCAGGCCGGCTTCGTCGGCTTGGGGATCGGCGCGGCCAATGATGTCCATCTTCAGCGAGGGGCGGTCGTTCAACGCCGTGACCAGGGTGGCGATGCTGGATTTGGCGGTGTCGTCCAGTGCTGCGCTACCGGGCGCAAAGGCGATGTGCGACAGATCGTTGTCGCTGCCGAAAGCGGAAGCCAGCAGCGAGAAAGGCGCAGTCACGGCCTTGACCAGCGTGTTCATGATCACCTTGACGATGATGCCGCCCACCGAAAACTCAGGGTCGTCCAGCGAACCGGAGATCGGCAGATTGATGTCGATATTGCCGTTGGCGTCTTTCAGCAGGGATACCGCCAGCAGCACCGGCAGCTGGATGGCGTCGGGACTATCGGACGGTTTGCCGAAGGTCAGCTGATTGAGTTGCACCTTGTTGCTGGCCTGCAGGGCGCGGTCCTTGATTTGATACTGCAGATCGACCGACAGCTTGCCGCGTTCGATGGCGTAGCCGACGTATTTGGATGCGTAGGTGGTGAAGCGGGGCAAGTCCACGCCCTGGGCGGATGCCTTCAGGTCCAGCGCCAGGAAGCGCGCGAAAGGCTGCACCGTGCCCGACACGGAAAAGGGCGCCGTGCCATACACGCGGCCTGCGATGCTGACCTTGGCCGGTGTGGGTTTGGACGAGGACACGGCAGTGAGTGTGCCGTCGATGGACGACAGTTCGGCGCGGTAGTTGGGCCGCACGAAATGGTCGTTGAACGTCATGCGCCCGCGCGAGAGCTTGACACTGCGGATCGAGATGTCGGGGGCGGCGGCTTGGCGAGCGGCAGGCCTGCTGCTTGTGGCCGCGCGGCGGGTTTGCGTGTTTTGCGTGATGGATCCACCCGCCTGGCCTTTGTCCACCAGGATATCCATGACGTTCAGCCGCGCATCGCTGTTCAGCAGGACGTTGCCGTAGAAGTCTTCCAGGGCGATGTCGCCCAGGTCCAGGCTGAGCGCCTGTCCCGTCATCGAGACGCGCATATTGTTCAGGCCCAGGCGCTTCCAGTTCAGGAATGCCGCCTTGTTGATGCGGTCCTGCAAGTCCAGATCGTTGACCTGGACTGCGCCGCGCCAATCCACCCGCATCGGTTTGCCGTTTTGTTCGGGGGCGAATTCCGCGTTGCCGCGCGCGCCCAGGGATACGCTGCGCACCGTGGCGTTCAGGCTGGAAGCGATGTAAGGCGCCAGGGAAGCCACGTCGAATTTCTTGAGATCGACGGATGTTTTCAGTTGCAGCGGCTGTGTCGTCAGGGAACCCTTGAGCGCCAGGGTGCCGTGCTTCTGCAGGCCATCGGCCTGCAGACTGAAGCTCGTCGGCTGGGCATCCAGCGCCAGACGATCGGCTTCCAGCGTCAGCGAGTGAAGCGACAGGTTCACACCGGGTTTGACGGAATCATCGCGCGCGGCAAATTGCTGCAGGGCCAGCTTGAGCTCGCGGGCTTCTATGCGCGTATCGGCCACGTTGACCTTGCCTTCCAGGCTCAGCCGTCCATCCTGCACGGTCAGCGGCGCGACATGGCGAACCGCCGCCGCGAAGGGCGTCAGCGCCAGTTGGTCCAGCCGGACCTGCGCTTGGACCGACAGGGGCTGCAGCACGACGGGCGCCTGGATCTGCAGCGAACTGCCGTCCGTGGGGTTGTCCATGTCCAGGTGCACCAGCATGGGCTGGTCCGCCGCCTGCGGCAGGGCGATGTGCTGGATGTCCGCGCCCAGCTCGTTTAAGAGGTAGTCCAGGCCGGAGGGATCGTCGCGCAGGCGTACCTCGCCGGCCTGCATCTTGAAGGCGTCGATGGCGATCTTCCAGGCGGGGGCTGCCGGTGCTGCGGGCTGTTCAGCGGTCTCGGCGGGCGCAGGTTCAGTCTGCGCGGGGGCGCCCAGTTTGGCAAAGCCCGCCGCGACGCGCTGCCAGTTCAGTTGTTTGGCGTCGCGGTGTGCTTCCACATGCGGTTTGTCCAGACGGATGGTGCTGATGGAGACGGTGCGGGCGCTCAGGTCGGCGGACAGACCCTGAACCTGCAGGCGATCCCAGTTCAGCAACGGTTCGCCCGAAGATTCGATCATGTCGAGTTGACGCAGACCCGCGTCGCCCTGCACTCGGACCCGTGGCGCTGCGCCTGCGGGTTGTTCGAAGAGCACCTGCAGCTTGGAATCCAGCAGGGCGCTTTTGAGTTGGACGGGCAGGGCCAGCGGCCAGAAATCGGCCCACGGATCGAGTTTCAGACCATCCAGCGTCACGTTCAGCGTGGACGAGGGGACGTCGTCGAACGGCAGCGCCGTGCCGGTGAGCTCGAAGGGGCTGCCGTTGATGTGCATCCGCACTTGGGGCAGCACATCGATCTTTGTGGCGTAGCCTAGCGAGGAAATGAAAGGGATCCCCAGCGTCAGGTCGTCGATTTTCTGTTGGCGGCCCGTGACCTGGTCGTCTAGCTGGATGGCGCCCCCGGTCAGCGACAGATTGTTCAGGGAAAAGCGCGGGGGTTCCTGGGCCGAGGGTTCGGCGGGCGGTGGCGTGGGTTCGCTGGCCAGGCGGTCGACGATATCGGAAAAGTTGAAGCGCGCCGTGTCCAGGCGCGTCAACGCGAGACGGGGTTGGTCGATGTGGATGCGGTCGAGCACCGGCGCGAACAGCACCAGGGAACGCCAGGCCACGCGCAGGTCGATCTTGCCGATCTGCAGCAGCGGCGCGGATTCGGGCTTGGCGATGACGAGATCCTGAGCGCTCAGCGCCAGCGTGAAGGGATTGAAGCGGATCTCGCCCACGTCTACCTGGCGGCCCAGCAGTTCGGCGACGTTCCGGGTGAGCGCATGGTGCACGGCCTTGGGCACCAGCCATGCCGACAGCGCGGCCAGCAGGAGCAGGGTGAGCGCGATGCCGCCCAGAATCCTGATCGCCCGTCGGCTGAGTGTCAGCACTGGCATTCTGAATGACATGATCCGCGCCTCTCTGTTGTGATGCCGCGCCCGGCGCCATTGGACGCACGCTGGCATCAGGCCAGTCGGGACTTTTGCTCATTATCGCTACGCGGACTCGATGAGTCCATTGCGGGAAGCCCGTTTTTGCATTCTTTGAATGCCGGCGCCCGGCGGGCAGGGGGTGCGATGCTGCGCCGGCAGGCGCAGACGCGGTGTCAGTGGGCGCGTCGGCTGCGCTGCCAGTCCAGCAGCACACTGGAGGCGTGCGCCAGGATGGTTTTGTAGTGCTCGGGCGGCAGAGCCTGGCGGAGCGCATCCAGCAATTGCTGGGTGCCGCTTTGCGCCAGCGGCGGCAGGTCGGTCCCCAGCAGGCGGATCTGGATGTGAGCCAGGGTGTCGGCTACCAGCCGCCAGCCCAGCGTCGGCATGCGGGCATCCAGCGTCAGCAGCAGGCTGCCCAGGGTGTGCAGGATCGCCTGGACGGCCTGCATGTCGGCGCCCGATGCCAAGGCATGCCAGAGCGCCAGGTGGATATCGCGGCGCAGGCTGATCTTGAAATCGATGGCGTTGCCATCCTGCGCATCCAGCCGTTCCAGTTGCTGCTGCAGACGGGCGTCTTCGGCGGCATCGGTCTGGGCCCGCAGATCCCCGATCAGCCGCGTCAGAGACGGAATGGCGGTGATGCCGAAGGCCTGGCTGAAGGCCAGTCCCCACTGATCCAGCCCCGATAACAGCATCGCCAGTCGCAAAGCGGCGGCATCCGGAGAGGGGGCCGCCGCGATCCAGTCCAAACAGCGCGCCGGGAGATCGGCGGTCTGGTCCGTGGAGGAATCAGCGGCTGCCTGCCGGAATACTTGCGTGAAGGCTTCGCGCGCCAGGGCGGCGGCGTGGCGCTGGTCGTCCGCCGAGGCCAGATCGGCCAGGGCGTCGGTAAAGATGACGGCGTCCGGCATGTGTTCACATACCCCGCAATCGGATCAACTGGGCCTGGTTCAGGCGTCTGGCTTCCTGTTCGGCGTAAGCCGCTTCCCCTGGCTCGTATGAGCCTTTGTACAAGCAGCTGCTGGGGCTGACGGCGCACAGCGGTTTGCTGAGGGCGGTGCTGATGCTGTCACCGAGGCTGCTGGTGGTGCTGTCGGATGCGCATCCTGAGGCCAGCATGGCCAGCGCCACCACGGCGCCCAGGCGGCTGAGAGTTCGTATGGGCATGGTCCCTGATCCTGCTGGGTGAAACAGCCTTTTATACCATGCGCGTTCGGCCCTATATAATGAAAAATTCCTGCAAAGTATGTCCATTTTCTGTGACCACCCCCTCCGCCGACACTGATGACCGCCCCGGTCTGCTGCTGAAACTGACTGTCGTGCTGGTGGGCATGTTCGCCTTCATCCAGGTCTATTCGATCCAGTCGATTCTGCCGCAGCTGCAGCACGATCTGAATGCTTCTGTGGTAGAGATCGGCAACGCAGTGGGAATGACGGTGCTGGCGGTGGCGCTGATTTCACCCTTTGTCGGCATGCTGTCCGATGCGATCGGTCGTAAATGGCTGATTGTCGGGTCGGTATTCGCGCTGGCGATCCCGACAGCGCTGATCCCGTGGGTGGAATCGATACAGGGTTTGCTGGTGCTGCGGTTCTTGCAGGGGCTGGCGGTGCCGGGGGCGTCGGTGGTGACCATCGCCTATATCGGCGAGGAATTTCGCGGCCCCAGCATGGTGCGTTTTGTGTCCTTGTATGTGTCCGGCAGCGTGTTGGGGGGATTTTCCGGGCGCTTCATCCTGGGGCATTTGACGGAATACATGGCGTGGCAATCGGCCTTTGGCGTCATGGCCCTGTTGAACCTGGCCGGGGCGGCGATCATCTGGCGCGGCCTGCCCGATTCGCGACATTTCGTGGCCAATGCCCGGTTTCGATCCAGTATGAACGCCCTGGGACAGCTGCTGCGCAATCCCTCGCTGCAGGCCGCCTGCGCCTTGGGCTTCACGGTGCTGTTCGTCCTGATCGGGCTGTTCACCTTTGTGAATCTGCATCTCGCGGCGCAGCCCTATCATTTCAGCTCCGGCCAATTGGCCAATATCTTTGCCGTCTATCTGCTGGGGGTGGTCGTGACGCCGCTGGCGGGGCGTCTCATTCCCCGCCTCGGCGCGCGCCGCACGGTTTTCTGCACGCTGGCGATCTCCGCATTGGGGGTGGCGCTGACCCTGGTGCAGCCATCCTGGGGCATCGTGGTGGCGTTGGCGCTGGCGGCGTGCGGTACGTTCGTCACCCAATCCGCCATCATGAGTTTCATTGCCCGTCGCATCACCAGCGGGCGGTCGCTGGCCAGCGGCCTGTACTATTCCGCCTACTATTGCGGCGGCTTTACCGGGGCCTGGCTGTGCGGCGTGGCCTATGCCTGGGGAGGCTGGCATGGCACAGTGGCGATCCTGCTGCTGACGCAAACCCTGGGCGGACTGATCGCCTGGCGTTTTATGCCGGGGCCTGCGACAGCGGCCTGACGGGGTTTCACTCCGGTCGGCTTGCTGCGCGGCTGTGATCGACATTCGCTGCCCCGGTGCGGAGTTTTTCCTATATACTTGCGCCTTCAAGGGGAGTAGCTCACTTTCCGTGACATCGTCATGACGGTCGTTTGCTTCAGGCAGACACCCGGTGTCCGGGCAACTTGCAGTTGCGAGCAAGACCTTGCCAATACGGGCAAGGTGCGTCTCTACTTAAGAGTGGCCTGGCCCCGATGGGTTTCAGGCCATTTTTCATAGAGACTGACACATGATCGAATTTTTAGAGACCCTGCACTGGGGCGCGGTATTCCAGATCATTCTGATCGACATCCTGCTGGGTGGCGACAATGCGGTGGTGATCGCCCTGGCGTGTCGCAATCTGCCGCCCAAACAGCGCATGCAGGGCATTTTGTGGGGCACCGCCGGCGCCATCATCTTGCGCGTGGCGCTGATCGCCTTCGCACTGACACTGCTCAGCGTGCCGTTCCTGAAAGTAGTTGGTGCTCTGCTGCTGCTGTGGATCGGGATCAAGCTGCTGCTGCCCGACGATGATGCGCACGACAAGATCAAGGGCGGGGCGTCGATCATGGCAGCCGTCAAGACCATCATCATTGCCGATTTCGTCATGAGTCTGGATAACGTCATCGCCATCGCCGGCGCCGCCCAGAACGCGCATGCCGATCATCAGATCGGGCTGGTGGCGTTCGGTCTCATCGTCAGTGTGCCCATCATCGTCTGGGGCAGCACCTTGGTGTTGAAGCTGATCGATCGCTTCCCGGTCGTGGTGACGCTGGGCGCCGGTCTGCTGGGCTGGATTGCGGGCGGCATGCTGATCACCGATGTGGTCGTGGTCGAGCAGTTTGGCACGCCCCCCACCGCCTGGAAGATCGGGGCTGAAGTGGTCGGCGCGTTGCTGGTGGTGGTGCTGGGTCAGTTCCTGGCCCGCCGCAAGAAACTGGCGGCTGCGGCTGCGGCTGCGGAATAATTCGTGTGGCGCGCGGCTACGCCGGCAGGCGTAGCCCTGACCTGCGGGACGGCGGCTCAGGCCGACGTCAGTATTCTGATCATGGCGACTGTGCCGATGCCTAGCAGCGTCATGCCCAGGGATCCCCCCACGTGGACCAGGATGGATGTCGCCAGCCAGCCGAATCGGCCTTCTTGCAGCAAGATCGCCAGTTCGGCTGAAAAGGTCGAAAACGTCGTCAGCCCGCCACAGAAGCCGGTAATGATCAGCAGCCGCAGTTGCGGCGACAGGTGCGGGGATGAGCCAAAGACCGCGATCGCCAGGCCAACGACATAACCGCCCAGCAGATTGGCGGCCAGGGTGCCGGGCGGCAGCAGCGGAAACAGCGCGTTTAATGCGCGCCCCAGCCACCAGCGCAGGATGGCGCCGCCGGAGGCGCCGACGGCAATGGCAAAGATCGGGTGGTAGAAAAAGGACATGCTTGATGCTACTGGCGTTTTACTGGGGCTGCAAGGCGGCATTCAGCATGGCGCGCTACACTGAATTCAGTCATTTCCATGAACTGTTTCAGCAGGAGTCATCCTATGCTCAAAGGCAAAAAAGCAGTCGTTACCGGGTCCACCAGCGGCATCGGCCTGGCCATCGCTCAGGAACTGGCCCGACAGGGGGCCAATGTGGTGATCAATGGTTTCGGGGATGCGGACGCTATCGAACGAGAAAGGGCCGGGCTGGAAAAGGATTTCGGCATCAAGGCCGTCTATCTGAATGCCGACCTGATGAATGCCCAGGCGGCGCGCGACTTCATCGCGCAGTCCATCCAGGCGCTGGGCGGCATCGACATCCTGGTCAATAACGCCGGCATCCAGCATACCGATCTGATCGAGGACTTCCCCGTCGACAAATGGAACGCCATCATTGCGCTGAACCTGTCGGCGGTCTTTCATTGTTCGGCGGCAGCCCTGCCGGCCATGAAGCAGCAGAAATTCGGACGCATCATCAATATCGCTTCGGCGCATGGCCTGGTGGCATCGGCCAATAAATCCGCCTATGTGGCTGCCAAGCATGGGGTGGTGGGGCTGACCAAGGTCACGGCGCTGGAAAATGCCGGCACCGGCGTGACCTGCAATGCCATCTGCCCCGGCTGGGTGCGTACGCCGCTGGTCGAAAAGCAGATCCAGGCGCTGGCGCAGCAAAAGGGGATAGGCGTCGAGGATGCCGCTCGTGATCTGCTGGCCGAAAAGCAGCCATCGCTGCAGTTCGTGACTCCGCAGCAACTGGGGCAGGCGGCGGTGTTCATTGCATCGGACGCGGCGGCGCAAATGACCGGCACCACGCTGTCCATCGACGGCGGCTGGACGGCACGCTGATTTCCAAGGGTCTGCGCCGGGCGGTCGGGTGCCGCTGGCAGGATGGTTTTTTTGCCGCCGGGCCGCCCCAAGGCAAAAACGCCCCCTTGGGGGGCAGCAAGCAGCCGTCAGGCTGCGCGGCGTGGGGGTGTTTTATGCCTTTACTTCGTTGACCCGTCCGGCAACTCTACATGGCCGCCGAAAGCATGGCGCATGGCCGACAGCACCCGGTTGGCGAAGTCGTCCTCGCCGCGCGAGGCAAAGCGGGAATACAGCGCAGCGCTGAGCACCGGCGTGGGCACGGCCTCGTCGATGGCGGCCTGGATCGTCCAGCGGCCTTCGCCGGAATCGGATACCCGGCCCTCGAAGCCCGACAGCGCCGGATTGGCGGCCAGCGCCGTTGCGGTCAGGTCCAGCAGCCAGGAACTGATGACGCTGCCGCGTCGCCAAAGTTCGGCGATGTCCGGCAGGTTCATGTCGTATTGATAGTGTTCCGGGTACCGCAGCGGTGTTGTTTCCGCCGTCGCTGCGTGCGTCTGCTGCCCGATGTTGGCGTGGCGCAGAACGTTCATGCCTTCGGCGTAGGCGGCCATGATGCCGTATTCGATGCCGTTGTGCACCATCTTCACGAAGTGGCCCGCGCCGTGCGGGCCGCAATGCAGCCAGCCCTGGTCGGCGGTGCTGTCGCCGGGGCGGCGACCGGGGGTGGGTGGCAGCGTGCCGGCGCCGGGGGCCAAGGTGGTGAAAATCGGGGTCAGCCGCTCGACGGCCTGATCACCCCCCACCATTAGGCAGTAGCCGCGTTCCAGCCCTGCGACGCCGCCGCTGGTGCCGACGTCCACATAATGGATGCCCAGCGAGCGTAGCTGCTTGGCGCGCCGCAGATCGTCGTGGTAGTGGGAATTGCCGCCATCGATGACGATATCGTCCGCCTGCAGCAGCGGAGTCAGCTCGGCCAGTACCGTGTCGACGGTGCCCGCCGGCACCATCAGCCAGATGGCGCGCGGCGCGGCCAGGGCCGACACCAATTCCTGCAGAGAAGCGGCGCCGGTCGCGCCCAGCGCCGCCAGTTGAGCGATGGCTTCCGGGCTTTGGTCATGCACGACGCAGTCATGGCCGCCGCGCAATAGCCGGGTAGTCATATTGGCGCCCATGCGCCCCAGTCCGATCATGCCGATTTGCATTGCGTATATCCTGTGGTTCCGGATAGGGGCGCGTCCCGACCGCACGGTCGTGCGCTGTCGCAACTAGGAACGGGCTGGCTCGATGGGCCGGCCTGCGTTTCTGGCGGTGAGCGCCCCTAGGGTAAAGGTCAGCAGCAGTGTGGGTAGCGCACTGCCGTAATCAGGTGCCCATTGTGCCAGGGAATGAAAGCAGACAATACCCAGCAGCCAGATCAGCGCGGGGGCGGCGTGGACGCTGCGCGGCGCGGCCTCCAGCGCGGTGGCCTGCAGGCCGGTGCGCCCCAGGATCGTCCCGAACAGCGGCACGAATACTGAACTGAGCGTCAGCAGGAAGGGTTCGAGCGAATGCATGGGCAGGAACATCGCCAGCCCCATCGACAGCACCGCCAGGACGGTGCCCCAGGTCTTCAGGCTAAGACGCGGCAGCAGGCTGTGGCTGTTGACGGACCCGGAATACAGGTCGCCATAGGTGTTGTCCAGCTCATCGATCAGGATCAGGCCCAGCGCCAGCAGGCCGCCTTGCGCCATCAGCAGGGCGCTGACCATGTCGGTGTCCGGCCCCGTCACCGTGATGACCAGGATGCCCAGGGTGTAGCACCAGATGTTGGCGAGGGTGTAGCCGAACCAGGTGCCGGCCAGCGCCCCCTGGCTGCTGCGGCCATGGCGCGCGTAATCGGCCACCAGCGGCAGCCAGGACACAGGCATGGCGATCACCAGGTCCAGGGCTTGAAAGGTGTTCATGCTGCCGTCGCCCGCGCGCTGCCACAGCGCCTGGATGGCGTTGGTGTCCAGCTTCAGGCCGAACTGCACGCTCAGCCAGATCAGCGACAGCACGACCAGGGGCAGGCCGATGCGGCTGACGATGCGCCGCACCAGCGTCACCATCGACCCGCGCAGCAGCAGCAAGACGACCAGCCCCCAGAACAGGGTGGGCAGTATCAGGCCGATATCCAGCCCCAGCGCTCGCTGGCCGATGGCGCGGGTGCCGTCGCGCATGATGACCAACTCGAACGTCGCCCAGCCCAGCAATTGCACCACGTTGAGCAGGACCGGCAGCCGGGCGAAACGCTGGCCGTAGACCGCATGGATCAGGCCGGCGCTGGACAGACCGCTGTCGCAGCCCAGCCGCGCCACCCAGGCCAGCAGGCCCGCTCCCAGAATGGAGCCGGCGGTCACGGCGACGAGGGCTGCTTGCGTGCCTAGTGCCGGGACCAGATAGGCCCCGACCTGGATGACCAGCAGGCCCACGCCCAGGCTGAACCACAGGGCCATGTGATCGTGCCAGCCGAAGACACGCTCGATGGCGGGCTGCGCGGTTGCGCCGGGGTGGGGGGAATGTGGAGTCTGTTGCATGGTGCGCCTGTCTGTCTATAGGCAGGATGCAGGCGCACGCGACGGAAAGCCGTCGCCGTGGCGAGCTGCTTTCCTGCGCGAGGATGATCTCAATCAGGTTCGAAGGGACTGTCTCAGCCGCCGTGGCGGCACCCCTAGCGAGGCTCGAAAATGGGCAAAACGGTCTTCATTGTAGAGGCCGTGCTGCGGTCGGACAAGGGCGGCGGCGCGCCGGGTAGGCTACTGGGTGGTCGCGGTCGCGCGGATCAGCTGTGCTGCACGATCTCGAAACTCAAGCGGCCCTGAGCGTCGCGGCCCACCGAATACCCCAGATGTTCGCGGATGCTGTTGTCCGGGTGGAAGGTCAGCACGACGGGTTTGATATGTTCCAGCTCGGATGTCTGGATATATTCCGCATTGGCGATGATCACCTCGTCGCCGCGCTGGCAGGTGCGGGCTGCTGCGCCATTCAGAATGCAGCAGCGCGAGCCGCGTTCGCCATAGATGACGTAGGTGCTGATGCGGGCGCCGGAATTCTTGTTCCAGATGTCCACGAACTCCATGGGCAGGATGCCGGCTGCTTCGCAGTGGTCCGGGTCCAGTGTGATGGAGCCGTGATAGTCCAGATCGGCGCCGGTGACGCGGATGCCATGCAGTTTGGCGCGGACGATTTTTCTCATGGTGTGTTTCGAGATTGGTATTGAGCAGGCCGTATTCTAGCGCGTTGCAGTGCAGCATCGCAGGCCGCTCGATTGCCGCCAGACTGGCGGGCAGGGGCTGCGCGTCTCGGCTCAGGGGTGGGCAGGGGTGTCGCGCAGCAGAGAGGCCAGACGCGCCTGAAAGGCGTCGGGAAATCCGGTGCGCTCGGGCGGGGGCAAGAAGGTGTCAAGCGACAGGATCTTATCCGGATCGTAGCGCCTGCGATTGCCCAGAGCGGCTTCCAGCGCATTGGCCTGCGCAGTCACCGTGGACGGATCGCACTGCAGCAAAATCAGCGCGTGCGCCAGTCCGATATGGCGTTCCGTTGTCTGTTCGGCTTGCGTGGGCAGCGTCGGGCGCGGGAGGCGCCGCCAGAGCTGCGCCGTGCCGGCGACTTTGCGGGCGGGGGAACCGACCGCCAGATTGTAGCGGCCATCGCAGAAAGAGCCTTCTACCGTCTGGGCGCGCGTATCGATGCCGAAAAATAGCAGCGCGGCGGAGATCAGGCCGCACAGATGTTGATACAAGGCGTCGGCATGGTCCAGCGGCCTGCCGTCGAATACCTGCGCCAAGCTGATGTTCAGGATGCCGGGCCCTTGCGGCACGACTCCGCCGCCGGACTGGCGGACGTGGATCGGCCACCCCCGCGCGGCAAACGCGGTTTGCACATCGGGAAACCCGGCCTGCGCGGCATAGGTGCGCGGCACGACCAAGCCCTGATCGGCCTGCCAGAGACACGCGACCGGGCCTTTGCCGGCCTGCGCCAGCAGGGCTTCGTCAGCCAGCGGGCCGTCGCCTGGGCCGGAATCCAGCAGGCGATAGCGCGTGGTCTGCGGCGCGGGCATCAATTCAACTGCGTGGCGGCGAAGGTCTCGTCATCCATGAACAGATAGCGGATGGCGTCGATCAAACCCAGCACGGCGGCCAGCGGCACGAAGATCCAGGCGAGCAGCAAAAAACCCAGGCCCCAGCCGACCTGCCCCAGAAAGAAGCGGTGCGCCCCCAGCCAACCCAGGAAAATGGCCAGCACGATGGCGATGCGTCGCTGAGAGGCGGGCTTGCCCAGGGATTCGCGGCGCGTCCCCAGAATCCAGATGCTGGCGGGCACGGTCAGCAGCAGGGCCAGCAGGACCTTGCCGGTATGGATTTGCAGGTAGCTGCCGATGGCGGTGAACAATTCGTCGAAATTACGGATCAGCACGCCCGTCAGGCGGGAAATCCAGTCGAATATCTGACCGAAGGCCAGTTCGCCAAAGCTGAGCGCCAGCAAAATGACGACGAAGACGGCGGCGATCAGGATGATTTTTTTGAACATGGAAATGGACCGGTATCCGGAATCGGTCCGCCCGCGGCTCAAGGGTGGCAGGCGGTCTGAATCATCATTCTATCGGGATTGGATGTCCTCAGTGAGCGACGGTCTGACGGATGGCGCGATCCCACTGGGCAAGCCGCTCTGCCGCCTGATCGCGGGGCATGGCCGGATCGAACTGGCGTTCGACGCGCCACAGGGATTCCAGTTCCTGCAAATCGGCGTAGACGCCGGCCTGCAGCCCCGCCAGAAAGGCGGCGCCCAGGGCGGTCGTTTCCACCATGGTGGGGCGCAGCACCGGGATGCCCAGCAGGTCGGCCTGGAACTGCATCAGCAGATCATTGACGCAGGCGCCGCCGTCCACCCGCAGGGCTTGCAGGGGGGCGGCGCCCGCCGCCTGGGCGTCGCGGCTCATGGCCTGCAGCAGGGCGGCGCTCTGGTAGGCGATGCTTTCCAGCGCGGCGCGGGCGATGTGCGCCATGGACGTGCCCCGTGTCAGCCCGGTGATCGTGCCGCGCGCGTCCGGGTCCCACCAGGGGGCGCCCAGGCCGGTGAAGGCGGGCACGAACATGACTCCGCCAGAATCGGGCACGCTGCGGGCCATTGCCTCGATGTCGCTGCTGCGCGTAAAGGCACGCAGCCCGTCGCGCAGCCACTGGACCACAGCCCCGCCGACGAACACGCTGCCTTCCAGTGCGTAGGCCGGTTGCTGGTTGATTTGCGCGGCGCTGGTCGTCACCAGGCCGTTTTGCGAGACTTGGAACTGTTCGCCGGTATGCATCAGCATGAAGCAGCCGGTGCCGTAGGTGTTTTTTGCCATGCCGGGGCGAAAGCAGGCCTGGCCGAACAGCGCGCTTTGCTGGTCGCCGGCGACGCCGCTGATGGGGATGGCGTGGTCCAGGATGTCAGGCGCGGTCAGGCCGAAATCGGCGGAAGACGGCAGGATCTGCGGCATCATCGCCGCCGGGATGTCCAGATGGCCCAGCAGTTCCGCGTCCCAGGTATTGCTGTGCACGTCCATCAGCATGGTGCGGGCCGCATTGCTGACGTCGGTCAGGTGGCGCTGACCGGCGGTCAGTTGCCAGATCAACCAGCTGTCGATGGTGCCGAACAACAGTTCGCCGGCCTCGGCGCGGGCGCGGGCGCCGGGCACCTGGTCCAGGATCCATTTCAGTTTCGTCGCTGAAAAATAGGCGTCTACGCGCAGCCCCGTGCGCTGCAGAATCGTCGATTCCAGCCCCTGGGCCCGCAGCTCGGCGCAGGTGGGTTCGGCGCGCCGGTCCTGCCAGACGATGGCGTTGTGGATGGGCTGGCCGGTGCGGCGATCCCACACCACGGTGGTCTCACGCTGATTGGTGATGCCGATGGCCCGGATATCGCGGGCGGATATGCCGGCCCGGTGCAGGGCCTCGCGCATCGTCTCACGCTGCGTCTGCCAGATTTCGGTTGCGTCGTGCTCCACCCAGCCCGGTTGCGGATAGTGTTGCGCGAATTCGCGCTGGGCCAGACCGACGATGCGGCCCATGCGGTCGAACACGATGCTGCGGGTGCTGGAAGTGCCCTGATCCAGGGCAAGCAGGTACGTCATGAGAAATCCTCGGGAGCGATCACACAGTCGACTTCGGCGGCTTTCAGCAGGCCGGGGAAGGGTTCGGGGGGGCGGGCATTGGTGAACAGGCGGTCGATTTGGGGCAGATCCCCCAGGCGCACCATCGCGGGGCGGTGGAATTTACTGATGTCGGCGGCCATCCAGACCTCGCGAGCCGACTGCATGATGGCCTGCGAGACTTTCACCTCGCGGTAATCATAATCGCGCAAGGTGCCGTCCGCCTCGATGCCGGATATCCCCATCAGGGCGATGTCGACGCGGAACTGGCGGATGAACTCGACCGTGGCCTCGCCCACGATGGCCAGGTCGCGCGGGCGCACGTTGCCGCCCGCCAGGATGACCTCGCAGCCTGGCTGGTGCCCCAGGGTGCAGGCCACATTGATGTTGTTGGTGATGATGCGCAGCCCCGTGTGTCCGCTGAGCGCATGGGCGATGGCCTCGGCGGTGGTGCCGATATTGATCATCAGCGAACAGTCGTTGGGAATTTCCCGGGCGATGGCCCGCGCGATGCGCTGCTTGTGATCGGCATGCAGTTGCGCCCGTTGGCGATAAGCGATGTTTTCCGTGCTGGACGTGGGCAGGCGCGCCCCGCCGTGAAAGCGGATCAGCTGATTGTCTTCAGCCAGGCGCTGCACGTCGCGTCGCACGGTCTGGACCGTGACCTGCAGGTGACTGGCCAGGTCTTCCAGGCTGCATGAGCCGGTGATGTGCAGGTGTTTGAGCAGCCGGATCTGGCGCGGATTGAGGCTCATGATGGCAATCGGAGTTCGAACGAAAAGACTGTACAACGAAACAAAAAGAACCGATCTTAGGGTTTATATGGACAGTAAAACAATCAGAAACGAACAATAATGCTCAAAATAGAATCTTAAGGAGAAGCAGTCCATGCTGCTCGAATTGGCTGGAATCGATAAACAGGTGGGGCCGGATACCTGGTTGTATCCGATGGACCTGACATTGCAGGAATCCGCTGTCACGATCCTGCTGGGGGCCACACGCGCCGGCAAGACCAGCCTGATGCGCATCATGGCCGGTCTGGATGCGCCGACGAACGGGCGCGTCCTGGTCGACGGCCAGGATGTGACCGGCGTGCCGGTGCGCCGCCGCAATATCGCCATGGTGTATCAGCAGTTCATCAATTACCCCTCCATGACGGTGGCGGACAACATCGCCTCGCCTTTACGGCTCAGCGGGCAGCGTGACGTGCTGCCCCGGGTCCGGGATATCGCCCGTACCCTGCACATCGAGGAATTCCTCGACCGTCTGCCGGCTGAGCTGTCCGGCGGCCAGCAGCAGCGGGTCGCCCTGGCCCGCGCCTTGGCCAAGGACGCTCCCCTGATGTTGCTGGACGAACCCTTGGTGAATCTGGATTACAAATTGCGCGAAGACCTGCGCGAAGAACTGGGCGATATGTTTTCCCAGGGCCGTTCCACCGTGGTGTACGCCACGACCGAACCCGCAGAGGCCTTGCTGCTGGGCGGTTATACGGCTGTGATGGATCGCGGCGAACTGCTGCAGTATGGTCCCACCATCGATGTCTTTCGACGGCCAAACTCCATGCGCGTGGCGCGCGCCTTCAGCGACCCTCCCATGAATTTCATCGAAGCGCGGGCCGATGGCGCTGCGCTGCGCTGCCAGGGTATGGGCGCTGTGGCCCTGTCCGGCAGTCCCGTGCCGTCCGGCGACGTGACCATCGGCCTGCGGGCTGCCGACCTGTCGCTGCAAGACCAGGGGGGCGACTGCCGGATCAGCGGGCAAGTCCAGCTGGCGGAAATTTCCGGCTCGGCCACGTATGTTCATGCGCAGACTCCGGTGGGCAATCTGATCGCTCAGGTCCCTGGCGTCAGTCATCATGCGCTGGGCGATGCGATCACCCTGCATTTTTCCAGCCGCCAGGTCTATGTGTTCGGTCCGGATGAATTCCTGTTGCGGGCACCGCAGGAGGTCAATCATGGCGCGCATTGATCTGGACCTGGCGCACAGCTATCAGCGCGTCGTGCAGTCCGATGCGGACTATGCGCTGCTGCCGCTGAAAATCACTTTTGAAAACGGCGGGGCGTATGCTTTGCTGGGGCCCTCCGGCTGCGGCAAGACCACCATGCTGAACATCATTTCGGGCTTGGTCACGGCCTCGCACGGCACTGTGCGTTTCGACGGAGTCGATTGCACGCGCTCGACGCCGCAGCAGCGCAACATCGCCCAGGTGTTCCAGTTTCCCGTGATCTACGACACGATGACCGTGGGCGAAAATCTGGCCTTTCCCCTGCGCAACCGCAAGGTCCCCGCTGCGCAGGTGCGTGAACGGGTAGGGCGCATCGCCGAAATGCTGGACCTGTCCCCCGTGCTGGATCAGCGGGCGGCCAATCTGGCGGCGGACGCCAAGCAGAAAATTTCCCTGGGGCGAGGGCTGGTGCGCCCCGATGTATCGGCGGTGCTGTTCGACGAACCTCTGACCGTGATCGATCCCCACCTGAAATGGGAACTGCGCCGCAAGCTCAAGCAGATCCACCAGGAATTGGGCCTGACCCTGATTTACGTGACCCATGATCAGGTCGAGGCCATGACGTTTGCCGATCAGGTGCTGGTCATGGCCCGTGGCCGGGTCGTGCAGCAGGGCACGCCGGCGGAATTGTTTGAACGGCCCCGCCATACTTTTGTGGGTCATTTCATCGGTTCGCCCGGCATGAACCTGCTGCCGGTCGAACGGCGTGCGGACCGGTCCCTGTGGCTGGCCGGCCATGCGCTGGCCGGATCTCATGTGCTGGCGCTGCCCGATGGTCCCTTGATCCTGGGCATCCGCCCCGAATATCTGCGGGTCCTGCCTGCTGCCGAATCCGGCACGATGCCGGCCATCGTGCAGCGGGTGCGGCACGTGGGCACCAGCCAGTTGATCAGCGCCAAGATAGGCGATCAGGAACTCAAGGCGCATATCGCGCCGGATGCTCCTGCCCCCGATGTCGGCGCCCAGGTGCATCTGGCCTTGCTGGACTCCCATACCTGCTTCTATCAGAACGAGGAGCTCATCGCATGAGCGCAACCGTCAAACCCGTCAATCAGAAAGCCTGGTGGCTGATCCTGCCGGTCATTCTGTGTGTGTCGTTTTCGGCCATCATTCCCCTGATGACCGTCGTCAATTATTCGGTGCAGGACATCCTGGGCCCCAATCAGACTGTATTTGTCGGCACGGAATGGTTTGCCAGCATCATGCGCGACGAAGACCTGCACGCCGCTTTGTGGCGCCAGCTGATGTTTTCCGGCGCCGTGCTGGCCGTCGAAATCCCCCTGGGCGTGATGCTGGCGCTGTCCATGCCGGCCAAAGGCTGGCGGGCCTCGGCGGTGCTGGTGGTGGTGTCGCTGTCCCTGCTGATTCCCTGGAACGTGGTGGGCACCATCTGGCAGATCTTCGGGCGCGCCGACATCGGCTTGTTCGGCTGGGTGCTGACGCAGCTGGGCATCAGTTACAACTATGTGGGCAATCCCACCCAGGCCTGGCTGACCGTGTTGCTGATGGACGTCTGGCACTGGACGCCGCTGGTGGCGCTGCTGGCTTATGCCGGCCTGCAGGCCATCCCGGAAGCCTACTACCAGGCCGCCAGTATCGATGGCGCCAGTAAATGGGCGGTATTCCGCTATATCCAGCTGCCCAAGCTGCGCGGTGTGCTGATGATTGCCGTGCTGCTGCGCTTCATGGACAGCTTCATGATCTACACCGAACCGTTCGTGCTGACTGGCGGCGGGCCGGGCAGTTCCACCACCTTTTTAAGCCAGTACCTGACACAAAAGGCCATCGGGCAATTCGACATGGGCCCGGCGGCGGCGTTCTCGCTGGTTTATTTCCTGATCATCCTGCTGTTCTGCTTTGTCCTCTATAACTGGATGCTCAGGGTCGGCACGAGCACCAAGGAGACCCATCATGACTGAGCGCAATTGGCTGCCGCGCAAACGGACGGTCTTTCTGTGGCTGTATCTGTTGTTCGCTCTGGTTCCCATCTATTGGATGGTGGTCATGAGCTTCAAGACCAACCAGGGCATCCTGGCGGAATTCTCGATCTTGCCGCGTGAATTCACGCTGGCCAACTACCGCGCCATCCTGACGGATGCGTCCTGGTACATGGGCTACGTCAACAGTCTGGCCTACGTCTTTCTGAATATGGTCATGGCGATTGCGGTCGCCTTGCCGGCGGCGTATGCGTTTTCACGCTATTCCTTCCTGGGCGACAAACACGTTTTCTTCTGGTTGCTGACCAACCGCATGACGCCGCCGGCGGTCTTTTTGCTGCCGTTCTTCCAGCTGTATTCGACGCTTGGCTTGCTGGATACCTACTGGGCGGTGGCGCTGGCCCATCTGCTGTTCAACGTGCCGCTGGCGGTCTGGATCCTGGAAGGCTTCATGAGCGGGGTGCCCCGCGAAATCGACGAAACCGCCTACATCGACGGCTATAGCTTTCCGCGCTTTTTCCTGACGATCTTCCTGCCCCTGATCAAATCCGGGGTTGGGGTGGCCGCGTTCTTCTGCTTCATGTTCAGCTGGGTGGAACTGCTGCTGGCGCGCACGCTCACCAGTGTCGATGCCAAACCCATCGCCGCCATCATGACGCGCACGGTCTCGGCCTCGGGCATGGACTGGGCCACCCTGGCGGCAGCCGGCACGCTGACCATCGTGCCGGGCGCCATCGTCATCTGGTTCGTGCGTCACTACATTGCCAAGGGCTTCGCCATGGGGCGGGTCTAAGGGGGAATACATCATGTTCGATTGGATGGTTTGGACTGTGCCGACCGCCGTGTTTTTCATTTGCGTCGTGCTGCTGCTGGCCGGCATGACGATCTGGGAAACCCGCTCGCCCACGGTGCTGCGCAAAGGCTTTCTTCCCATGCAGACCACGCGCGGAGACCGCCTGTTCATCGGTCTGCTGCTGGCTGCGTACATCAACCTGGGCTTTCTGGGCTTGGGCGAGCAGTTGATGGACTGGTTCGCCTTGCAGGAAGAACCCTCGATCTGGATCAGTTTTGTGCTGTCCATGGGCGCGCTGGTCTTCGTCATGCGCAAAGGTTAGGAAAAGGCAGGCGGCGCTGGTGTCTATCAGTGCCGCTGCTCAGTGGATCGCCGTCCCCCGCGGCGCAGCCATTCAGCAGGACCCGGGGATATTCAAACCAGAGGAGATCATCATGAAATTTCGCTATACCGCTGTGGCGTTGGCGCTGGCCTGCGCCATGGGCAGCCAGGCCGCCTGGGCCGGCATGCCCGAGGCCGAAAAATGGATCGATACCGAATTCCAGCCCTCGACGCTGAGCAAGGATCAGCAAAAGGCGGAAATGCAATGGTTCATCGATGCCGCCGCCAAACTCAAGGCCCAAGGCGTCAATGAGATTACCGTGGTGTCTGAAACCATCACGACGCATGAATACGAATCCAAGGTCCTGGCCAAAGCCTTTTCCGAAATCACCGGGATCAAGGTCACGCATGACCTGATCCAGGAAGGCGACGTCGTTGAAAAGCTGCAGACCTCGATGCTGTCGGGGAAATCCATCTATGACGGCTGGATCTCGGATTCCGACCTGATCGGCATGCACTATCGCTACGGTGAAATCCTGTCCCTGACCGACTACATGAAGGGTGCGGGCAAAGACTACACCAATCCTGGTCTGGATCTGAAGGACTTCATCGGCACATCCTTCACCACGGCGCCCGATGGCCAGATGTACCAGTTGCCCGACCAGCAGTTCGCCAATCTGTATTGGTTCCGCTATGACCTGTTCAATCGCCCGGACCTGAAGGAAAAGTTCAAAGCCAAGTACGGCTACGAGCTGGGCGTGCCCGTCACCTGGTCAGCCTATGAAGACATCGCCAAGTTCTTCACCGACGACATCAAGACCCTGGACGGCAAACCGATTTATGGTCATATGGACTACGGCAAAAAAGATCCGTCTCTGGGATGGCGCTTCACCGACGCCTGGCTGTCGATGGCCGGTTCCGCCGACAAGGGCAGCCCCAACGGCCTGCCGGTCGATGAATGGGGCATCCGGGTGGCAGCCGACAATTGCACGCCGGTCGGCGCTTCCGTCGAGCGGGGCGGCGCCACCAACTCGCCCGCCGCCGTTTATGCCTTGACCAAATACATCGACTGGATGAAGAAATACGCGCCGCCGGTGGCGCAGGGCATGACCTTCTCCGAATCCGGCCCCGTGCCGGCGCAGGGTGAAATCGCCCAGCAGATCTTCTGGTACACCGCCTTTACCGCGGACATGACCAAGGCCGGCCTGCCGGTCGTCAACGAAGACGGTACGCCGAAATGGCGCATGGCGCCGGCTCCGCACGGCCCCTACTGGAAGGAAGGCATGCAAAACGGCTACCAGGATGTGGGTTCGTGGACCTTCTTCAAGAACCACGATGCCAACAAGGTCGCCGCTGCCTGGCTGTATGCCCAGTTCGTCACGGCCAAGACCACGTCCCTGAAGAAATCCATCACGGGCTTGACCTTCATCCGCGACAGCGATATTCATAGCGAGTATTTCACGAAAAACGCCAATAAATACGGCGGCTTGATCGAGTTCTACCGCAGCCCCGCGCGTGTGGCCTGGACCCCGACCGGCACCAACGTGCCCGACTATCCGAAGCTGGCTCAGCTCTGGTGGCGCAGCATCTCCGAAGCCATCGCCGGAGAAAAAACGCCCCAGCAAGCCATGAACGGTCTGGCCTCCGAGATGGACAAGGTCATGGCCCGCCTGGAACGCGCCGGCATGCAGCGCTGCGCGCCCAAGCTCAATCCCAAGAGCGATCCTTCCAAGTGGCTCAGCGATGAACACGCCCCCTGGAAGAAACTCGCCAATGAGAACCCGAAACCGGAAACGGTCTCTTATGATTCACTGTTGCAGGCCTGGAAGGAAGGCCGCGTCAACTAAGCTCTCAATGGTGCAATAACGATGTCCCAACCTGCTGACCACTCTCCGGCCCTGACTGATCGGGCTCAATTGCTGGACTCCCTCGATGCCTTGCACGAGGTCGATCTGATCGTCATCGGGGGTGGCGCCAGCGGGTTGGGGGTCGCTCTGGATGCCCGGCTGCGGGGCCTGTCGGTCCTGCTGCTGGAATCCCATGATTTTGCAGGCGGTACCTCGTCGCGCGCCACCAAACTGGTGCACGGCGGGGTCCGTTATCTGGCCCAGGGCAATATCGGCCTGGTGCGCGAAGCCTTGCACGAAAGGCGCGCCCTGCTGAACAATGCGCCGCATCTGGCGCAGCCCTTGGCTTTCATCATGCCGGCCTACCGGCCTTGGGAATTGCCGTTCTATGGGATCGGCCTGAAGGCCTACGATACGCTCGCCGGCGCCGCCAGCCTGGGCAAGACCCAGTGGCTGGGGCGTGCCAGCACGCTGCGGGAATTGCCCGGGGTCAACAGCAGCCATCTGTATGGGGGCGTCAAATACTGGGATGGCCAGTTCGATGACGCGCGCCTGGCCCTGACCCTGGCGCGGACTGCCGCTGCCCAGGGGGCGTTGGTGCTGAACTACTGCCCCGTGATCGATATCCTGCACGAGCAGGGGCAGGTCCGCGGCGTGCGCTGGCAGGATGCTCTGGCGCCCGATGATGCGCCGCGCACAGGGCAGGTGCGGGCGCGTTGCGTCGTCAACGCCACCGGTGTCTGGGTGGACGAGGTCCGTCAACTCGACGACACGGCCAGGGGGCAGACGATGCGTCCGATGGTCGCCCCCAGTCAGGGGGTTCACCTGGTCGTCGATCGTTCCTTCCTGCCATCTGACCATGCCTTGCTGGTCCCGCATACGCGGGATGGCCGGGTGCTGTTTGCCGTGCCCTGGCTGGGGCATGTGATTCTGGGCACCACCGATACCCCGCGTGACCGGGTAGAGCGCGAACCCCGCGCCTTGGCCGACGAGGCGGCCTTCATTTTGAACGAATCCGCCCATGTCCTGGCGCGGGCGCCGAAGGCCGGCGATGTCCTCAGCGTCTGGGTGGGCTTGCGGCCTCTGGTGCGTCCTGACGATCAGGATGGCGGCAACACCAAGTCCATTAGCCGCGAACATACCGTGCGCATCAGCCCTTCCGGAATGGTGACCGTGACGGGCGGTAAATGGACGACCTACCGGTCTATGGCCGAAGACGTCCTGCAGCAGTGCGTGCGGGCCGGGCGACTCGACCCTTTGCCCGCCTGCCGTACCGCCCGGTTTTCTCTGGTGGGGGCGCCGGCCCCGGATCAGGCTGTCGCTCGTCTCAGCGTCCTGCCCGGATTGCAAAGCTACGGCACCGAAGTCGCTGCCGTTCAGGCGCTGCCTGGCGCCGAGAGATCTTTGGGAATGGGGCTGACCGAGGCCATGGTGCGCTACGCCGTGCGCCATGAATACGCGCGTTGCGTCGAGGATGTGTTGGCTAGGCGCCACAGAATGCTGTTTCTTGACGCCGCTCAGGCGGCCCGGGTAGCCCCTGATGTATCGTCTATTCTTCAGGACGAAATCGGCACAGACGGTGGCTTGAACAGCTTTATGGCTCTTGCTGCCCAGTATCGGCAGGTGCCGGCCTGAACCGGCGGAGCAAATCTGAATATTTCTTGTAATTTTAATAATTAGAAACAAGTTTGATATCTGTAACCAGATGAGTAAGGGCAAATTCCCCGCTAGTTAAGGCTATACTAGCCCCGTCTATGCCAAATGTGCATGGAAATGTTTCTTTGATGTCTGAATTTGATTTTTGTAGCGCTCTGAAACGTGACAAATATCTTCCAGCCAGTGGCTTAAAGCTGAAAGATCATCTTCCAGGACTGCTGCATCAAGACAGTCATTAACCTAAGGGATCCCATGTCCGCTATTGATTCTGCGTTGTTGGATGATATTCGCGAAGTCAACCTCTCCTATCTGATGCTGGCGCAGCGCCTCTTGCGCGAGAACCCGGCCGCCGGCATGTTCCGGTTGGGGTTTGGTGGTGATGTCGCAGAAATCATCCTGAACCTGTCGCCTGCCCAAATCGTCAAACTGGCCAGTTCCAATTCCGTTCTGTGCGCCTTCCGCCTGAACGATGCCCAACTGCTCACGTCCTTGACTCAAGAAGTCCTGGGGGGGGTGCTGCAGCAAGCGCATTCAACCATCCTGATGAGCCGTCAGGAAGCAGTTTCTGCTTGATCTATGACTGGTAAGAGTGTCTCTCGCGAGGCCGATGATATTTTGTTGGCCACGGACATGATCCGTTTGGGCGCCCGCCTGCAGGTGCTGCAGGCGGAAACGCAGCTCAGCTACGATCGCCTGGCCCGCCTTTACCGGGAAGTCAAAGGCGCTTCGCCCCCCAAGGGCATGCTGCCGTTTTCGGTTGACTGGTTCATGACCTGGCTGCCGAACATCCATTCCAGCCTGTTTTACAACATCTACCGTTATCTGGATACCTTCACCCCGGCCAAAAAGTCGCATGCGCTGGTTCAGGCCTATCGTCTCTATCTAGAGCAGTCTGAAACCGGCCTGCATCCCGACGCGACGCCTGCCGAACCCGTGCTCAGCTTCACGCGGGCCTGGATGCTGGTGCGGTTTTTCGATAGCGGGCTGGTGCAATTGTCTTGTTGTCAGCAGTGTCATGGCCAGTTCGTGGCCCATGCTCATGATCCGGAATCCGCGTTCGTTTGCGCCATCTGCAAACCGCCGCCCAGAGCCGGAAAAACCCGTGCGCGACGTAAGGCTCATGCTTCCACCACCGCCTGATCGGTGCCAGATACCGGATTTGTGGACAAAAAGACCTGTTTAACCATGCTTTTAAAAGCATGAAAACAGGCGAACATTGACAGCATTCTGACGACTAACAAGGCGCGCGCACGTGTTTATCATTCTGGGGTATCTGATCGTCACGGTCGGGGTGTTTGCCAGCTTCATCGGGGTAGGCGGGCATCTGGGGGCTTTGTACCAGCCTTTTGAGTTCTTGCTGATCGGCGGTTGCGCTCTGGGGGCTTACATCGGCGGCAGCAATGGTGCTTCGATCAAGCTGTTGTTCGAGGCCATTCCCAAGGCTGTCAAACGCAATCCTTACGGCAAGCCCCTCTATATGGAGCTGCTGGCTTTGCTGTACACCTTGCTGACCAAGGCCCGGCGCGATGGTCTGATGTCCATTGAATCCGACATCGAAGACCCGAAATCCAGCGCCATCTTCGCGCAGTATCCCCAGGTTCAGAAAGACGCCAAATTGATGGAATTTCTGACCGATTACCTGCGCATCATGATTAGCGGCAACATGAATCCCTTCGAGATCGAAACCCTGATGGATCAGGAAATCGAGGCTCTGCACAGCGAACACAACACTCCGATCAATGCCGTCCGGGCCGTGGCCGATAGTCTGCCGGCCTTCGGTATCGTGGCGGCGGTGCTGGGCGTGGTGCATGCTCTGGCCGCCGTCGACCAGCCGCCCGCCGTGCTGGCTGACCTGATCGCCAAGGCCATGGTGGGTACGTTCCTGGGTATCTTATTGTCCTACGGTTTTGTCTCGCCGTTCGCGGCTGCGGTCGAACGCCAGTCCATCGCCGCCGTCAAAGTCCTGGAATGCATCAAAGTCACGCTGCTGGCCAGCATGAATGGCTATCCGCCGCCCTTGGCTGTGGAGTTCGGTCGCAAGGTTCTGTTCTCGACGGTCCGGCCCTCGTTTGCCGAACTGGAGTCCCACGTTCGCCAGGCCAAGAGCCAGGCCGCTAAATAAAAGGGGCGCAGGGCTATGGCTAAGCAGGATACCGGCCGGGTTGTCGTTCGCCGTAAGCGTGCTTACGGCGAAGGTCATCACGGGGGTAGCTGGAAAATCGCCTACGCTGACTTCATGACGGCGATGATGGCGTTTTTTCTGGTCATGTGGCTCTTGCTGCTGGTCCCGAAAACGGAATTGGAAGGCATTGCGGAATACTTCCGCACGCCCTTGATCACTGCCGTGACCGGCGGGCCCAAGGTCGACAGCAGCAGGTCGGTGATCCCCGGCGGGGAACCTAGCGTACTGCCCAATGATCATTCGACGCCTCCGCAGTCGCCCCTGAGCGACATGGACCAGGAAGATCAGATGGACCAGGAAAGCCTGGAAAATCTGAAACAGCAATTGGAAAGCCTGATCGAACACAACCCGGTGCTGAAACAGTTTCGCCCGCAGCTTTTGCTGGATATGACGCCCGATGGGCTGCGCATCCAGATCCTGGATCAGCAGAATCGCCCCATGTTCGCCACGGGCAGCGCTCGGGTCCAGCCCTATATGCGCGACATTCTGCGTGAATTGGCAGTGCCCATCAGCCAGTTGCCCAATTCGATCACGATTTCCGGTCACACGGACGCGATGCAGTACGCATCCGGCGACCGTAGCTACAGCAACTGGGAATTGTCCGCTGATCGGGCTAATTCGGCCCGGCGCGAGCTCGTGGCAGGCGGGCTGGTCGAAAGAAAGGTCAAGCGCATCTTGGGGCTCGGAGAAACCGTCAACCTGATCGAAGACGACCCCATGGCTGCCGTCAACCGACGCATCAGCGTTTTGGTGCTGAATCGTCGGGCCGAACGGCGTATCGACGCGCAGAATGCGGCAGGCACCACCGGGAAGCAGGTTCGTCAATTGCTCGAGGAACTCAGCCATCCGGGCCAGACGGGCAACGGTTCGGTGGCTTCTCCCAATGCTTCAGTCATGCCGCCGTCAGGCGTGACAGGCAGCGGAACCGCGGGCCTCAATGGGGGCGCGCCGTCAGCGACGGTCGCGCCTTCCGCCCCTGCAGAAGCACCCGGCAATGCAGCAACCCAGGCGGGTTCAGCGCCGCCTGTGGAAAACCAATCATCCGGCGTGCCGGCGGCAGCGCCCGCTCCGGCAGCCAGCAATTAAAGCGAGGGTAATCATGAGCGCAGGTGTGGACCTCAGCGAATTCTACGATACGTTTTTTGACGAGGCCGACGAGCTGTTGGCCAATATGGAACAGCTGTTACTGAATCTGGATCTGGCAAACCCCGACTCGGATGAACTGAACGGTATTTTCCGGGCGGCGCATTCCATCAAAGGCGGGGCCGGCACGTTCGGCTGTTTTGAAGAACTCGCCAAAACCACCCATTTACTGGAAAACCTCCTGGACCTGATCCGTCACGGTGAAATACCCCTGCGTCAGGATATGATTGATCTCTTTCTGGAAACCAAGGACGTGTTGACTGATCAAGTCGCCGCGTATCGCGGCGCGGAAAAGCCTGACCAGCAGGTCTACGAGCGCATCTGCGCCCAACTGCACCAGCTCGCAATGGAGCACCAACAAGGCGGCCAGGCCGCCGAGCCGGCGGCAGCGCCCGCCGCCGCGCAGGCTCCTGTGCCGCCG
>NZ_JBATXG010000020.1:0-183048 GCF_049673105.1 Castellaniella sp. | reverse complement strand
GGCCTACGGCTTCAGAAACTTTGAGAATTACCGCATGAGGGTCTTGGCTCAATGCGGCTGGAACGGTGTCATCAACCGTGTCTGATGGATGCCCATCCCCCGTTAATGGGGTAGAGCCATGGGGTAGAGCCCAACGCAACCTATTGATTCTAAACGTGGTGCCCGGGGCCGGAATCGAACCGGCACGCCTTGCGGCGGGGGATTTTGAGTCCCCTGCGTCTACCAATTTCACCACCCGGGCAGGGTCGGGGTGGCAGACAGCCACCCCGGAAACGGATCGCCATTATACGGTGTTTTCGGGCGTTTCTGCCTGACGCCGCCAAACGCCCGGGGACAGACCATATTCCCCCTTGAAAATCCGCCCCATGTGCGCGGCGTCGGCGAAGCCGCAGTCGGACGCAATGGCGGCGATGCTCTTGTCGGTCTGGCGCAGCATCCAGGCGGCTAGGCGCAGGCGCACAGTACGGGCGTAGGCCTGGGGGGTGGTGTCCAGATGCTGGCGGAACAGGCGCTGCAACTGGCGCGGCGACAGGCCCAGGCGGCTGGCCAGATTGTCCAGGCTCGGGGCCTGGCCGGCGTATTGCTGAATCAACAGGACAGCGCGGCGCACCGCCGGGGGACTGTCCGCCGGCACGTCCGGCGGCGGGGGCTGAACCTGACGATGGGGTTCACCCGCCTGGATCTGCAGCAGGCGCAGGGCGCGGCGGATGTCCGCCTGGGGCAGGTAGCGGCTTAAGATGCGCACGGCAACGTCGGTGACGGCGGGGCCGCCCACGCAGCTGATGCGCCGCCGATCAAACGCAGCAGGCTGGTCGGTGACCAGGTCATCCGGCCCGAAGGCCGGATAGTGTTCCGTGAATTCGCGGTACAGGCTGCTGCTGATGCTCAGGCGGTGGCCTGCCATCACGCCGGCCTGGGCCAGCGCAAAAACACCATTGCACAGCCCCACCAGACGACGCCCGCCCCTGGCGGCCTGCCGTAGCCACGCCATCAGGGCGGGGCCAGGGCTGTCCTGCGGTTGCTGGGGGCCGCCCACGACCACGATGTAGTCGAAACGCAGGGGATTGCCCAGGAGATCGGTCGGCACGACCTGCACGCCGCTGGCGCAGCGCACGGGGATCAGCGTGTCGGCCACCACTTCCCAGGAACAAGGGCCGGCGGTATCGGTCTGGGCATCCAGCAGGCCCAGCAAATCGGCGAACGCGGCGAATGCGCCCAGCGCGAACTGCGGCAACAGGACGAATCCCAGGCGCACCGAAATATCGCTCGTAGTACTTATGTCGTTTTTATTCATTTAATACGCAATAAAGTCGCTTTTATTCAAAATATAAACTCATCAAAAGGAATATGAAGCATCATATCCTCCATCAATAGCAGAAAATGCATATAAATACCTGATGAATGTCGCTTTCATTCAATCCATATTTTGCCAAATCACTAGAATCTGAGGCAAGCAGGGAATGCCCGCCCCGCGCGACGGCGCCCGCTCCCGAACGACTATGACAACGAGACAAGCATGTCCTTATCCGTCTTTGACATCTTCAAGATCGGCATCGGCCCGTCCAGTTCCCACACGGTGGGTCCGATGCGGGCCGCCCGCAATTTCGCCCGCAACCTGGATGCGCGCGGGTTGCTGGACCAGGTCACCACCCTGTCCATTCACCTGTACGGTTCTCTGGCCGAAACCGGCGCGGGCCACCGCACCGATATGGGCATCATGCTGGGCCTGATGGGCGAAGCCCCCGACACCGTGGACCCTGCCGCCATCGGCGCCTTGATGGACGCCGTCGACCGCGACCGGCGCCTGACGCTGTGGCAGCGGCATACGATCGCCTTCGATCCCGCAACCGTGTTTTCCGGGCGAGTCCAGCCGCTGCCGGAACACCCCAACGGCATGCGCTTCATCGCCAAAGACGCGCAGGGCGGCATCCTGCTCGACGAACGCTATGTGTCCATCGGCGGGGGCTTCATCCGGGCGCTGGACAGCATCGATACCGATGAAACGGTGCCCGAACACGAACCCATGCCCTATCCCTTTGCCAACGCGGCGGAACTGATGGATCAATGCGCCCGCCACGGCCTTAGCATCCCCCAGTTGATGATGGCCAATGAAATCACGATGCGGCCCGAGGATCAGGTGCGCGCGGGGGTGCTGCGCATCGCCCAGGTGATGGACGACGCCATCGACCGGGGCTGCGGTCTGCAGGGCGATTTTGCTGACGAGACCCTGCCCGGAGGGCTGAAGGTCCGCCGCCGCGCCCCGACCCTGTACCGTGAACTGAAGGCGAAATCCGGCGAAACCGGCACGCCCCGCCCCGCCAGCCCGGACGATGTGATGTTCGCCATGGACTGGGTCAATCTGTACGCGATGGCCGTGAACGAGGAAAACGCCGCCAGCGGTCGGGTGGTCACGGCCCCCACCAACGGGGCCTCGGGGCTGCTGCCCGCCGTGCTGCGCTATTACCGCACTTTCATTCCCGGCTGGTCGGAGGACGGGGTGGTGGATTTTCTGCTGACGGCGGCGGCCATCGGTTTTCTGTACAAGGAAAACGCCTCGATTTCCGGGGCCGAAGTCGGCTGCCAGGGCGAGGTCGGCGTGGCCTGTTCGATGGCGGCGGCGGGTCTGACGGCAGTAATGGGCGGCACAGTGGCGCAGATCGAAAACGCCGCTGAAATCGGCATGGAACACAACCTGGGGCTGACCTGCGATCCGGTGGGTGGGCTGGTGCAGATCCCCTGCATCGAACGCAACGCCATGGGCGGCAACAAAGCCATCAACGCATCGCGCCTGGCGCTGCACGGCAATGGCAAACACCACGTGACACTGGACATGGTGATCGAAACCATGCGCCAGACCGGCGCCGACATGAAATCCAAATACAAGGAAACGTCCCGCGGGGGCCTGGCGGTCAACGTGGTGGAATGCTAGGCTGCTAACGCCCTGCCCGCACCACGCCGATGCTGGCGGCGACCACCAGGCCGACCCCCAGTATCTGCCCGATCAGCATGCCCTGCCCCAGGATCAGCCACCCGGACAGGGCGCCGATGGCGGGTTCCAGGCTCATCAGGACGCCAAAGGCCGCCGCCGGCAGATGCCGCAGCGACTGCATTTCCAGGATGTAGGGCACCAAGGGCACCAGTACGGCCAGCCCTGCCGTCAAACCTAGCAGCTGCCAGGAAAACAGACCGGTGCCGGATTCCATCACGGCAAACGGCAAGGACAGGACTGCAGCCGCCAACAAAGACGCCGACAGCCCCTGCAAGCCCGGCAGGCTGCGGCCCACGCGCTTCATCATGATGATGTACACCGCCCAGCCTGCTGCGGCCAGCAAGGCAAAGGCGATGCCGATCGGGTCCGCGCCCTGGCCGTCGTGCGCATCCCCCCAGGCCAGCAACACAATGCCGATGGCGGCCAGCAAAGGCCAGGCCAGCGCCCGCCAGCCGCGCACGCCCAGTGCGGCGACCGCCAGCGGTCCGCAGAATTCCAGCGCGACGGCCAGGTGCTGGGGCAGGCGTTCGAGCGCCACAAAAAACGCCAGGGACATGACGGCCATGCCGGCCCCGAGGATCAGCGTCGCGCGCCATTGGGCGGCGCTGAAACGGTGCAGCGGCGGACGCACGAACAGATAGAGCACCACCGCCGCCCAGCAGATGCGCAAGGAGGACGTGCCCAGCGGCCCATAATCCGCGATGACGGGCACCGCCAGCGACACCCCGGTCTGGACGCTGATCATGGACGCCACGGCAAAACCCACCGCCAGCCACAGACCCTTGCTCTTGCGCAAGCGGGCCTGATCGTCCTGGGGGCGCGAGCCTGCGCCGGAGGACTGGCTGATCTGCCCGCCCGTGGCCTCGTTTTGGGTAGCCGGTGAAAATGGCTTATCGTTGAGCACTGCGTTTTCAGGCGGCACACCATGCCGCTGCCTGCTTTATTTTTTCAGACATTCGACTATACAGGACCGCTCGATGACCGTTTCCATTCCTTTATCCGTCCTGGACCTGGCGCCGATCACCGAGGACGGCAGCGCCGCCGAATCCTTCGCGCATACGGCAGACCTGGCCCGCCACGCGGATGCCTGGGGATACCGGCGTTACTGGATGGCCGAACACCACGGCATGACGGGCATCGCCAGCGCCGCCACCGCCATCCTGATCAATCATGTGGCGGCGGCCACCACCCGCATCCGCGTCGGGGCCGGCGGCATCATGCTGCCCAATCATTCGCCCCTGGTCATCGCCGAACAATTCGGCACACTGGAAGCCCTGCATCCGGGCCGCATCGATCTGGGGCTGGGCCGGGCGCCGGGGTCGGACCAGGCGACCGCCCGCGCCCTGCGCCGTACGCTGCAGACGGATCCCGATGCCTTTCCCCGCGATGTCGTCGAACTGATGGGCTATTTCGGGGGCGAGAACCCCGTGCGCGCCGTCCCTGGTGAAGGCCATCCGGTTCCCATCTGGATTCTGGGGTCCAGTCTGTTCGGCGCCCAACTGGCGGCGGCGCTGGGGCTGCCCTACGCCTTTGCCTCGCATTTCGCACCGGCCCAGATGATGGACGCCATCCGTGTCTACCGGCAGCACTTTCAGCCGTCCGAACATCTGGACAAGCCCTACGTCATGCTGGGATTCAATGTCTTTGCCGCCGACACGGATGAGCAGGCGCGCTTCCTGGCCAGTTCCTGGCAGCAATCCTTCGTCAATCTGCGCACCGGGCGGCCTGGCCGCCTGCCCAGGCCGGTGGACGGCTATCTGGACAGCCTGCCGCCCGCCGCCCGTGAATTACTGGACCACATCCTGTCTTGCGCGGCCATCGGTGCGCCGGAATCAGTCGCGGCCCAGATGCGGTCTTTCATCGCCCGCACCGGGGCGGATGAGCTGATGATCACCTGCAATATGTACGACCATGCGGCGCGGCTGCGGTCATATGAAATCGTGGCGGGGCTGATCAGCAACGCAGCGCCAGGCCACGATCAGGCGGCAGGGACCTGAGCCCGCCGCCAGAAGGCGGGGCCTTACCGCATCAAGGCATCAAGGAGCGACCGGCAGCGCTCGCTTATGGGCGCTGCGCCGCCAGGTACCCACGATGATCTCGAAGGCCTCGAGGGACACGTCTCGCCCTTCCAGAAAATCATCGATCTGCTGGTAGCTGACGCCGAAGGCGTCTTCGTCCGGCTTCAGGGGTGTGAGCAATTCGAGATCGGCGGTGGGTACTTTGAACACCAGGGCGTCCGGCGCCCCCATGGCGCTGGCCAGCGCCCGCACCCGGCGCTTGTTGAGCCCGGCCAGCGGGGTGACATCGGCGGCGCCATCGCCGAATTTGGTAAAGAACCCCATCAGGGCCTCGGCGGCATGATCCGTACCCACCACCAGGCCGCCGCGCGCGCCGGCCACGGCGTACTGGGCGATCATGCGCTGACGGGCTTTGATGTTGCCGTGCAGGAAGTCCTGCTGCGCGGCGTCGCGAAACCCCTGCCCTGATGCCTGCACCGCCGCCAGCATGGCGTCGGATGCGGGCCGCACGTCAACCGTCAGGGCCTCGTCGGGCAGAATGACCTGCAGGCAGGCCTGGGCATCGGCCTCGTCCAACTGGGCGCCATAGGGCAGACGCATGGCCACGAAACGGGCATCGCCGCCCTGATCGCGCACCCGCTGCACGGCCCGCTGCGCCAGGCAGCCCGCCGTCAGGGAATCCACCCCGCCACTGATGCCCAGCACCAGAGCGCGCGCGCCCGTGCTGCGCAGCAGTTCGGCCAGAAAATCGACGCGGTGTTCGATTTCCGCAGCGGCGTCAAAGTCGTCCCGCATGCCCAGACCCAGGCGGATCTGTAGTTGCAAAGCGCGTTGCTCGGCAGTCAACAAGATGCATATCTCCAGCAAAAAGGGCCGGCCCCCACAAGAGAACCAGCCCGATACGATACCGCAGAACCGCCCGCCCGCGAGGGGCGGGCCGCGCAGGATCAGCTGCGGTCTTCGAATCGATCCAGCACGGCGCCGGTGCTGGCGTCGGAACAGTTGAAGGCGAATTTCGCCTGCACGCCGCGCGTGTAGCGGGGTGCGGGCGGCGTCCAGGCGGCGCGGCGCTTGGCCAGGACGTCGTCGGACACATTCACCTGCAGCAGCTGCTTGTGCGCGTCGATGGTGACGGAATCGCCTTCTTCGACCAGGGCGATCGTGCCGCCCACGGCGGCTTCGGGGGCGACGTGGCCCACGACCATGCCCCAGGTCCCGCCGGAGAACCGGCCATCGGTGATCAGGCCGACCGAATCGCCCAGGCCTTCACCCACCAGCGCGCTGGTCGGCGCCAGCATTTCCGGCATGCCCGGGCCGCCCTTGGGGCCCAGATAGCGCAGGACCATGACGTCGCCGGCTTTGATCTTGCCGGCCAGAATGGCGTCCATGGCGGACTGTTCGTCATCGAACACGCGGGCCGGACCGGTGATGGCCGGGTTCTTCAGGCCGGTGATTTTCGCCACAGCGCCCAGTTCGGCCAGATTGCCCTTCAGGATAGCCAGGTGACCTTCGGGATACAGAGCATTGTCTAGCGTGTGGATCACGCTTTGATCGACGGGCACGTCGGGTACGTCGGCCAGGGTTTCGGCGATGGTCTTGCCGGTGATGGTGATGCAGTCGCCGTGCAGCAGGCCGGCGTTCAGCAACAGTTTCATCACCTGAGGCACACCGCCCGCCTTGTGGAAATCCACCACCAGATGCGCGCCGCTGGGCTTGAGGTCGCAGATGACCGGCACGCGACGGCGCACGCGCTCGAAATCGTCGATGGTCCATTCGACTTCCGCCGCATGGGCGATCGCCAGGATGTGCAGCACGGCGTTGGTCGAACCGCCGGTAGCCATGATGACGGCCACGGCGTTTTCAATGGATTTGCGCGTGACGATGTCGCGCGGTTTCAGATCCAGTTTGACGGCATTCAGCAGCACGCGGGCGGATTCAGCCGCCGAGTCGAGCTTTTCCTGGTGCACATTGGCCATGGTCGAGGAATACGGCAGGCTCATGCCCATGACCTCGAAGGCTGAACTCATGGTGTTGGCCGTGTACATGCCGCCACAGGATCCGCTGCAGGGAATGGCATGGGTTTCGATATTGCGCAGATCGGTTTCGGTCATGCGCCCGGCGGCGTGTTCGCCGACGGCTTCGAACACGCTGACGATGTTCAGATCCTGGCCGTTGTAGTGGCCCGGCAAAATGGTGCCGCCATAGACATAGATGGACGGCACATTGGAACGCAGCATGCCCATCATGCCGCCGGGCATGTTCTTGTCGCAGCCGCCGATCACCAGCACGCCATCCATCCACTGACCCTGCACACAGGTTTCCACGCAGTCGGCGATGACTTCGCGCGAGACCAGGGAATATTTCATGCCTTCCGTGCCCATGGCCATGCCATCGGAAATCGTCGGCGTCCCGAACATCTGCGGATTGCCGCCGGATTCCTTGATGGCTTTTGCCGCCGCATCCGCCAGCGGCTGCAGGCCGCTGTTGCAGGGCGTGATCGTGCTCTGCCCGTTGGCGATGCCGATCATGGGATTGTTGAAATCGTCTTCGGTGTAGCCCAGGGCGTAATACATGGAACGGTTCGGTGCGCGGGCCACCCCCTGGGTGATATTGGACGAGCGCAAAGGCTTGGACATGAGCGGATCCTTACGGGTTATTTCTGCAGACAATCGTAAAGTGTACGACCTGTTCAGACAACGCGCAGCAAATCGGCCCGCTGCACAGGGATATTTCCGCATCCGTCCACGCGGCGGTGCCGAAAAGCGTTAAAAATGCCGCCGTGCCGCCTGCGCCCAGGATGCCAGCAGCGCAGGGTCGCGCAGCGCCCATTCCCGGCGGGCGCCGGAAATATGCCCCTGGGCCGCCCAATCCGCCAGCAGACGGCTCAGCGTTTCGGGGCGCACGCCCAGATGCGTGGCCAACTGGCGCTGCGTCAGCGGCAAGCGGACCGTGCCGGCAGGATCGCTGGGCAGCCGCAGCAGATAATCCGCCAGACGCTGCGCCGCCGTGCTGTCGCTATACCACTCGATGTCGTTCACCCGCTGATAGATGCGGTCGCTCAGGCGAGTCAGCAGGCGCCTGGCCAGTTCCGGCCAGACCTGCACGGTGTCCTGCAGACCGCTGCGCTTGAGACATTGCACGATGGCATCGCCCCGCGCGCGCGCTTCCATGGGATAGCGGCCATGCGTCATGAACATGGCGGTTTCCGCCACCAGCTGGCCGGGCTGAAAAATCTGGAAGACCCGGTCCTGCCCTTCCTGGGTATGACGCAGCACCTCGACACCGCCCCCCAGGACATACAGGTATTCCCCGGCGCTCTGCCCCTCGTGAAACAGCACCTCGCCCGACTGCACATGCAGGATGGCGGCGTCGCGCAACAACACCTGCGCAAGGTCCTGCGGCATGCCGCGAAACAGGCTGTGGCCCAGAACTTGCACAGGAGAATCACCAGTTTTATTGACTTTTGTCATTGTGAGCAAAACCACAGAGTGAGACCATATGCGACTGATAATAATTCGCATTCATTTTATGTGGAAATCCCTGAAAACATCATACCGCTACCTGGCCGGCTGTCTGCTGGCAGCCGCACTATCCTACACGCCAGCCGCGGCGACGGCACCCTATCAGAAACTGGTGCTGGCCGGCCCGACCGCTGCCGTCAGCTTTCCATTGATCCACATGGTGGAAACGGGAGCGCTGGCCGGCTGGGCGGACCAGGTGGAATTCAGGCACTGGAAGAACCCGGACCAGTTGCGGGTGCTGCTGGCCAAACAGGAAGTCGACTTCAGCGCCGCGCCGGTCAATCTGCCCGCCATCATGGCCAATCGCGGCCTGCCGGTGCGTTTGTTGAATGTCTCGGTCTGGGGGCTGCTGTGGTTCGTCAGTTCCGATCCGGCCATTCAGTCGGTGACCGATCTGGCGGGACAACCATTGCTGACGACCTTTCAGCGCGACCTGCCGGCGCTGCTGCTGGAACGGCTGCTGGCCGCCCAGGGCCTGACCGGCGACCAGGCCCCGAAAATCCGCTATGCGCGCGACGCCCAGGACGCCACCGCCCTGATGCTGACGGGCGAAGCCCCCACGGTCCTGCTGCCGGAACCCTCCGTGTCGCTGCTGCTGGCGCAAAATGCCCGTCAGGGGCAACAGCCCATCCGTCGGGTGCAAAGCCTGGAAGACGCTTGGCGAACCGCCTTTCCGCAACAGCCTGATCTGCCCCAGGCGGGCATCATGGCCAACGCTCACCGAGCGGGCGATCCCGCCTTGAACCAGGCGGTGGCCCAGGCCTATGAGGCCTCGGCCCGCTGGTGCAAGGCCGAACCCGCCGCCTGCGCGGACGCAGTCCACAAACACCTGGATTTCCTGCCTGTAGACGCCATCGAAGCATCGATCCGCGTCACCCGGCTGGAAAGCCGCGACGCCCAGGCCGCGCGCCCGGCGCTGGAAGCCCTGTACCAACTGATTCTGGATCACAACCCGGAAGCCGTGGGGGGCAAGCTGCCTGCTCCGGATTTCTACGGCTCATGAAGGCCCCCGGCATACCTTCTGCATCGCCCACGTCCCGGCGCTGGTCGGTCCTGGGCGTCATCCTGATCTTCGCAGGCTGGGAGCTCGCGGCCCGCGCCATGGGTCCCATGCTGATGGCCTCGCCGCTGCAGGCGCTGCAAGCCGTCGCCGACCTCAGCCAGGATTCCGGCTTCTGGGAACACAGCCGGGCCAGCCTGTTGCGCATCGCCACCGGGGTCGGCACGGGCTGCCTGATCGGCTTTGCGCTGGGGGTGCTGGCCGGCCACGATGCTCGTCTGCGCGGCCTGCTGGAACCCTTGCGCTGGCTGCTGATGGCTCTGCCGCCGGTGGTGGCAGTCGTGCTGGCGATGCTGTGGTTCGGCCTGGGGTCGGGCATGGTGATTTTCATCACCGTCCTGATGATGGCGCCGGGCATGTACGTCAACACGGTCAAGGGCATGCGGATGATCGATCCTCAGTTGCTGGAAATGAGCCACGTCTACCGCTTCAGCGCCTGGACGCGGCTGCGCCACATCTATCTGCCCGCCCTGGCCGCCCCCCTGACGGCAGCCCTGTTGATTGCCGCCTGCGGCGGTGTGCGACTGGTGGTCATGGCCGAAGTGCTGGGCGCCGAAAGCGGGGTGGGCTATGCGCTGGCCAATGCGCGCAGCACCTTCGACAGCGCGCGCCTGTATGCCTGGGTATTGCTGATCCTGGGGCTGGTGGCCCTGCTGGAATTCCTGCTGCTGCAGCCCATCCAACGACGCCTGACCCGCTGGCAGGAACCTAGCCATGCTTGAACTTCGCGACCTGAGCCGGTCTTTCGGGCAACGTACCGTGCTCGACGGTATCTGCCTGACCGTACGTCCCGGTGAACGTCTCGGCCTCATTGGCCCCAGCGGCGCCGGCAAAAGCACACTGCTGCGCCTGGCCGCCGGCCTGCTGCGCCCCAGCGCCGGGGTGTGCCGCAACACGTTTGCATGCACCCGCCTGGTCTTCCAGGAACCCCGTCTGCTGCCCTGGCGCAGCGTGGCGGACAACCTCGACATCGCCTTGCATGCGCACGGCATCCCGGCACACGAGGCCGCTACGCGGCGGGACAGTTGGCTGGCGCGCGTAGGACTGGCCGACGCGGCACGGTCCTGGCCGGCGGAATTATCCGGCGGCATGGCGCAGCGCGCCGCCCTGGCCCGCGCGCTGGCGCTGGAACCAGACCTGCTGCTGTTGGACGAGCCTTTCAGCGCGCTGGATCCGGCGCTCCGTGCCGACCTGGGGCGTCTGTGCGCCGATCAGGCCCGCGTCACGGGCGCTGCGCTGATCTGCATCAGCCACCAGCCCTGGGAACTCGCCGGGCTGGTGGATCGCGTCCTGTGCGTGGCCGACGGCCGGATATGCGAACAAGCGGTTCCAGCGATCCGGGATACCGCCACCCCGCCCTGAATCCCCCTGGGCGGACGCCACAACCCGCCCTGCACACTTTTCAACCCCGCTTCTTTGACCAAGGATCTCCATGCGCGCACGACACGCACATCAACGCCCCCTGACACTGGCCCTGGCATTGGCTTTCACCGGCCTGACGCCCGCCCTGGCCCAGGATGTCACCAGCCTGAATCCCATCACCGTCAGCGGCGACCGGCAGGCCTCCCCACTGAACCCCGGCGTGGCGGCGGAACGCACCCGCCTGGATGGCGTGGCCGGCGGCGTCAATCTGATCGAGCCGCAAAAGGAAACCCGTCTGGCCACGCTGAAGGACGCCCTGGATTACCAGCCCGGCCTGGTGGTGCAGGAATTCTTCGGCGGCCTGGATCAGCCGCGCCTGAACATCCGGGGGTCGGGCATCCAGAGCAACCCGGTCAACCGGGGCGTGCTGCTGATGCAGGACGGCCTGCCCTTGAACGAGGCCGACGGCTCCTTTGTCATCGGCTTCCTGGAACCTCGCAATGCGCGCCTGATCAGTGTGCGCCGAGGCGCCAATGCGCTGTCGCCCGCCGCCACGACCCTGGGCGGCGAACTGGACTTCCAATCCTTGACCGGCACATCGGGCGACCTGCTGCGGGTGGAAGGCGGCAGCTTCGGGCGTTTCGGCGCTCAGGCGGCCAAGGGCTTCCAATCCGGCAATCTGGACGGTCGCCTGAACGTCACGCACGACCAATACGACGGCTACCGGCACCATTCCGGGTCGGAGCGCACCAGCGTGCAGGGCAATGTCGGCATCCAGGGCGACGGCTTCGAGAACCGGACGTATCTGTCGTATGTGGATCTGGACGTGACCATCCCCACCGTCGTGCCGCGCAGCCAGATGGAAGACGATCCTCGTCAAGTCCTGGGTGACGGCAACGGGCCCTTCGATAAAGCGCAAAACGTCTACCAGCGCAATCCCCACCGCACGTCGTCGCAATTCCGTCTGGCCAACCGCACCTACTGGGGGACGGAGGATCTGAACAACACCTTTGGCGTCTACGCCCAGAACATCGACGATACCTTTCAAGACCCCCTGGTCTCGACCGTCACCGACGGCATGACCTATGGTGCCCAGTGGCAGCTGGCCGGCAAGGTCCGGACGATCGACTATCGCGTCGCCCTGGATTGGTCCCGCAGCGACATGGACCGCGATCTATACGCCGTCAATCCGCAAAACGGCAGCAAACTGCGCCGCTTCGGAACCTACGATCTGCAGGCGGAGAATCGCAGTGCCCTGGCCAGCCTGGCATGGCATGCCACGCCCCAATGGACCGTTGTCGGCGATCTCAAATTCACCCAGGCCATTCGCGATGCGCGTGAGCAAGCCTCGGGCAATACGCTGGACCAGGACTGGAGCTACCTCAGCCCCAAAATCGGCTTGATCTGGCGCCCGGTCGAATCACAGCGCTTCTTCGCGAACGTCAGCCGCAGCAATGAAGCCCCCACCTACTGGGAAATCATCCGTGACAACGCCGCGCCGAACAACGCGCCGACGATGCGCTCCGATCTGAGCAAGCTCGATGTGCAACGCGCGGACACGGTGGAAATCGGCGGGGAAGGCACGCTCGGGCCGGGTCAATACGCCCCCCGCTGGGCGCTGGCGTTCTACCGCAGCGACGTGAAGGACGAGATCATGTCCGTCAGCAATGCCAACGGCACATCGGCGGGCACCTATAACTATCGGGGCGGCACGCGCCACCAAGGCATCGAACTGGGTCTGAACGGCAGCCTGCCCGCCCCCGGCGCGAGCGCGGCCTTCGACTACCGCGTCGCCTACACCTTCAGCGACTTCCGTTTCAAGGGCGGTGAATTCGCCGGCAACCGCATCGCCGGTGTGCCGCGCCATCTGCTCAGCGCCGAAGTGCTGTACCGGATCGGCGGCCTGCGCTTCGGCCCGAACGTGCGCTGGATGCCCTCGGATACAGAAACCACCCACGCCAATATCGCCGGAACGCAACAGGACAGCTACGCCCTGCTCGGCTTCAAGATCGACTACCAGATCGGCAAGCACTGGCAGGCGTACGTGCAGGGGGACAACCTGACGAACAAGACCTACGCCAGCGCCTTTGTCATCCGCAACGCGACACCCGCCAGCGCCCTGACCACGGCCCCCACCTTTCTGCCCGGCAATGGCCGCAGCGTGACGGCGGGCGTCAGCTACAAGTTCTAGGTCGCTCCCCCCAAGGCCCCGGTCATCCGGGGCCGATCCGGCCCGACCGCCCCCCTGGATCGGCACTAAGCATATAAGAAAAAGAGATAAGAGCCGTCTGGACGTAAGCGGAATACGCTTATGATTGTTGGTTGCCGATTCCAGGCCTTCCTGGGGCCGCACCCCTATCCACCCTCACGCCGATGGAGACCCCGTGAAACCCGCATCCTCGAATGACGCCATTTCCCCCCTGCGACAAGACATCCGGATGCTGGGCCGAACGTTGGGGGAAATCATCCGGGAATGCGAAGGGCGGTCCATCTACGATGTGATCGAAAAGCTGCGCCGCGCCGCCGTCAAGTTCCGCCGCGAAGGCCAGGATAGCGACGGCAGGATGCTGGAACGGCAGATCCGCCGCCTGGCCGACGGCGAGGCCAATTCGGTGGCCCGCGCCTTCAGCTATTTCCTGCACCTGTCCAACATCGCCGAGGATCGCGACCAGACACGCCGTCAACGTCAGCAATGGCAGGTCGAAGGCCAGGCCACGCCCGGCAGCCTGCAGCATGCCGTCGAGCGCCTGAAATCAGGCGGCCTGTCGGGCACACGCATCCGCCAGCATCTGTCCCAGGCCTGTATCGTGCCGGTGTTGACCGCCCACCCGACCGAAGTCCAGCGTAAAAGCACTCTGGATCTGCATCAGGAAATCGCCCGCCATCTGCGGCAATTGGATACCCCGCACGCCCCGCTGGAAGCGGCCCGCCTGCAGGAACGATTGACCGGCCTGATCGCCGCCCTGTGGCAGACCCGCATGCTGCGTCAAAGCAAGCTGACGGTGCTGGACGAAATCGACAACGCCCTGTCCTACTACACCAGCACTTTCTTCAGCACTTTGCCCCAGTTGCACCTGGACATGGGAGCCTTGCTGCGCAAGCCGCCGAAATCCGTGTTCGACGTGGACAACACGCCGCTGCCGCCCTTTGCCCATATGGGCAGTTGGATCGGGGGAGACCGCGATGGCAATCCCAACGTCAACGCCGCGACACTGGAACAAGCGCTGCTGCGCCAGTGCGCCCACGCGCTGCGCCACTACCTGACCGAAGTCCACGAACTGGGATCCGAGCTGTCCGTGTCCCAATCGCTGATGCAGGTCACCCCCGCTCTGGCCGATCTGGCCGCCAGCAGCCAGGACCCGTCCACGCATCGCCAGGACGAGCCCTACCGCCGGGCCTGCATCCACATCTACGCCCGCCTGGCCGCCACCGCACAGGCACTGACCGGGCGCCGGCTGGCGCGGCGCAACACCTACGATGCCCCTGCCTATCCGACGGCTACCGACCTGGCTGCCGACCTGCGCATCGTCTCGGAATCCCTGGATAGCCACCACGGCGCCCTGGTGAACCGCCTGCGTCTGACCCACCTGTGCCAGGCGGTCGAGATCTTCGGCTTTCACTTGGCCACCGTCGATCTGCGACAAAGCTCGGATGTGCACGAGAGAGTGCTCGACGAACTGATGCGCCAGGCCCAGGTTACGTTGGACGGCAAAGCCGTCCACTATGCCCGGCTGAACGAAGCCGACCGGATCCGCGTGCTGCGTCAAGAGCTGCGCGAGCCGCGCCCGCTGGTATCCCCCTGGATCGAATATTCCGCAGAAACCGACAAAGAACTCGCCATCCTGCGCATGGCGGCTGACTGCCGGCGCCGCTTTGGCGAGGCGGCGATCCGCCAATCCATCGTCTCGCACACCGAAACGCTCAGCGATCTGCTGGAAGTTCTGGTGCTGCAACAGGAAACCGGCCTGATCGCGCCCACCGTGGGCAACGCCACGCCCCAGACAGGCCTGATGGTGGTGCCGCTGTTCGAGACCATCCCCGATCTGGAACGCGGCCCGGACATCATGGACGCCTGGCTGTCCCTGCCCGAGGTCGCCGCCCGAGTGCGTCAGGCGCAGCACGGCATCCAGGAAGTCATGCTGGGCTATTCGGACAGCAACAAGGACGGCGGCTACCTGACGTCACACTGGTCGCTGTATCAGGCCGAACGCCGCTTGGTGGAAGTCTTTCGCAAACACCGCACCCGCCTGCGCCTGTTCCACGGACGTGGCGGTTCCGTGGGCCGGGGCGGCGGCCCCAGCTACGATTCCATCATCGCACAGCCACCCGGCACCGTGAACAACCAGATCCGCCTGACGGAGCAAGGGGAAATCATCCAGGGCCGCTACAAGGACGCCGAAGTCGGCCGCTGGCATCTGGAACTGTTCGTCGCCGCCACCCTGGAAGCCAGCCTGGCCGGCGCGCCCGCAGCCCGCAACGAGGATCAGCACGCCACGGAATACGGCGAGGCCATGGCCTGGATGTCGCAGACAGCGCGGGACGCATACCGCAACCTGGTGTACGAAACCGAGGGTTTCACAGACTATTTCTTCGCCTCGACGCCGATCCGCGAGATCGCCGGATTGAACATCGGCTCGCGACCCTCGTCGCGCAAAGCGCTGCAGCGCATCGAAGACCTGCGCGCAATCCCCTGGTCGTTTTCCTGGGCGCAATGCCGGCTGCCGCTGCCCGGCTGGTACGGGGTCGGCGCGGCGCTTACCCGCTACCTGGAAGAAGGCGGCCCCGATCACGCCCTGAGCCGCGCAGCGCGCCTGCAGCGCTTGCAGGCCATGGCCCGCGACTGGCCGTTCTTTCGCACCCTGCTGTCCAATATGGAACAGGTGCTGGCCAAGACCGACCTGGCCATTGGCCGCGCCTACGCGGAACTGTTCACGGACAAGGCGCTGCGCAAGCAGATCTTTTCCCGCATCGAAGCGGAATATCACGCCACCGTCCAGCTTTTCCAGGACATCACCGGGCATGGCCTGCTGGCCCACGACGCCCAACTGCAGGCTGCGTTGGCCGAACGGTTCGCCTATATCGACCCGCTGAACCACCTGCAGGTGGAACTGCTGCGCCGCATGCGATCCGGTCCGGCCTCGGCTCACCGCGCCAACGAGCAGGAATCCCGCGACCAGCGCGCGATCCACATGACGATCAACGGGATTGCGGCGGGGCTGCGGAATTCAGGGTGATTCAGCCGGTGTAGGCCGGCTCTTCGATGCCCTGCACCCCTGGTCGCAGGGCGAACACCGCGCCGTCCAGCGCATGCGGCGCGGCATTGGCCGGACGAATCGAGGTGACGAACAAGGTGTCCAGATCACGACCGCCAAACGCGCACATGGCCGGCTTGGCGGCGGGGACGCGCATGCTGCGATCCAGACGGCCATCGGGGGTGTAGCGATGCACCAGGCCGGCATCGTTGCCGCAGATCCAGTAGCAGCCATCCGCGTCCACCGCGGCGCCGTCCGGCCTGCCGCCGGCCAGGCGTTCGATGAACAGCCGGCGCCGGCTGGGCACGCCGTCGTCGGGATCGAAATCAAAAGCCCAGACGCATTGGCGGCTGGGGTGGGAATCGGACAGGTACATCGTCCTGCCGTCCGGGCTGAAGCCCAGCCCATTGGGCGTGACCAGATCATCCAGCACGGCATCCAGGCGCGCACCGGCGCCCTGCCCCGACAGTCGGTATAAAGCCCCCGCCGCGGCCCCCAGCGAGGTATCCCCCACCATGGTGCCGATCCATAGGCGTCCCTGACGATCACAGCGCCCGTCATTGAAACGCATCGCTGCTCTGGAATGCCGGACCTCGGCGACCAGATCCATAGTCAGGGTCTGGTCTGCCGCAGGCGCCAGGCGATAGATGCCGTCTTCCGCAGCCCCCAGCCAGCCGTCTTCGGGCAGCCGGGCGATGCAGCCCAGTTGCTGAGCCGCCCGCCAGCTGGTGTGCTGGCCGTCGCCCGATCGCCAACGGTGCAGCAGCCCCGCCGGAATATCCACCCAGTACAGGGCCTGCTCGCCCACATGCCACAGGGGGCTTTCGCCCGTCTGGTCCCGCAGGTGCAGAACCAGTTCCGCCGTCTCCGTCATGGCTGTTTCCGTTCGTCAGGCGGGCAAGGCTTCGATCAATGCCCGCAAGGATGCTTCTTCCTGGTCGTTCAGTTCGACCAGCGGTGCGCGCACAGGGCCGGCGGAATGGCCGACGATGCGAGCGCCTGCCTTGACCATGCTGACAGCATAACCGGCCTTGCGGTTGCGGATTTCCAGCAGCGGCAAAAAGAAAGTATCCAGCAGATGAGTAATGGTGGCGTCATCGCCCGATTTGACCGCTTCGTAGAATTTCATGGCGGTGGCCGGAATGAAATTGAACACGGCGGACGAATACACCGGCACACCCAGGGCGCGGTAGGCAGCGGCAAAGACCTCGGCGGTGGGCAGACCGCCCAGATAGGCGAAGCGGTCGCCCAGGCGGCGGCGCACCCGCACCATGTTTTCGATGTCGCCGATGCCGTCCTTGAAGCCGATCAGATTGGGGCATTCCTCGGCCAGCTGTTCCAGCACGGATGCCGACAGGCGGCACTGGCCGCGGTTGTAGAGCACCACGCCGATCTCGACCGAATCACAGACTTCTTTGACGTGACGCGCGATGCCGTCCTGCGGGGCTTCCGTCAGGTAGTGCGGCATCAACAGCAGACCCGCAGCGCCCAGGCGCTGAGCTTCCTGTGCGAAAGCAATGGCGGTGCGCGTAGGCCCGCCCGCGCCTGCCAGAATCGGCGTGTGATCCTGACAGGTCTTGACGGCGGTTTCCACGACCTTTGAAAATTCGTCCAGCGTCAGAGAAAAATATTCCCCGGTGCCGCCCGCCGCGAACAGGGCGCGCGCGCCGAACGGCATCAGCCATTCCAGCCGCGCCTGATAACCCTTGGCGTTGAAATCCCCATTGGCATCGAAATCGGTGACGGGAAAGGACAGCAGCCCGTCGTTCATTATTACCTTCAGTTCCTGGCACGAGATCATGAGAGTGTCCTCTGGTGATGAGGGAGCAATCGGAATTTGCTTCCTCATTATTTATGTCATACGTCATCATACAACGTTAAACAAAAAGGGGCAATCAAAATGAGGACCAGGCACCTGACGTTTACCCTTACGTCACCGCAGGCGGCAATACCCCTGTGATCAGGACAGCACCGCCGTTCTGATCACAGGTATGACGACACACGAATGAAGGAGAAGCAAGCGCCCGGGAATCGAGTCGGCTACGCCACGGATTCCTGCGCTTTTCGCAGCCGCTCGCGGCTGTTTGCCAAGTGCGTGCGCATGGCCGCCCTGGCGGCATCCGAGTCCTTGCGGGCGATGGCGTTATAGATATCTTCGTGTTCCACATGCACGCGTTCCAGGTAGCGGACGCGATCATCGTCGGCCAAGGCGGCGGAATCCACCCGCGTCCGAGGAATGATCGTCTTGCCTAGCTGCTTGAGGATGTCGTGGAAATAGCGATTGCCGGTAGCGGTGGCTACCAGCAGGTGAAACGCCACATCCGACACGACGGCATTGCCGGTTTTCTTATAAATGCTGGCGGCGAATTCATCCAGAGCGGCCCGCAACTGCTGCAGATGGGCTTCGGTGCGCCGCAAGGCAGCCAGGCCGGCGGCTTCTGTTTCCAGACTGATCCGCAATTCCAGGATCGCCATGACATCCAGCATGGTCAGGATGTTTTCCGTGCGGATGCGCAGGTGCTGCTCGTTTTGCGGTTCCAGCAGAAAGGTGCCGATGCCATGCCGGGTCTCGACCAGACCCGCGGCCTGCAGCCGGGAAATGGCCTCGCGGATGACCGTGCGGCTGACCCCGAAGGATTCCATCAATTCGGATTCGGTGGGCAGCTTTTCACCGACGTGAAACTCGCCATTGCGGATCCGCTCGGATAAAGCCGTCACCACATTCTGAGTCAAGCTACGCGAACGCCGAACAGGAGCAGTGGCCATGATGGAGATCACATTGAGGTTTAGAGAACGGTCATCATACTTCAATAGCTCATGGAGACCGCCTAGAATCGGGGCGCCTTGCCGGTCCAGTCAGGCTGGTATTTACGCATCTGAGCCGCGTCATTTCGCGACCGGATGCCGCAGGCAAGGTATTGTTGATGCAGCCGCTCCAGCGCGTCTTGATCGATCTCAAGACCCAGACCGGGCGCATCCCCCAACACGAAAGCGCCGTCCTGAAAACGCAGCTGACCGCCGACCACGACTTCCTCGTCCGGGTCCAGCCACGGATAATGCGTGTCGCAGGCGTAGCTGAGCAAGGGCACGCTGGCGGCGACATGCGCCATCGCCACCAGGCTGATGCCCAAGTGGGAATTGGAATGCATGGACAGGCCTAAACCAAAGGTCTCGCACATCCGCGCCAGCAACTGCGTGTCACGCAGACCTCCCCAGTAATGGTGATCCGACAAGATGATCTGGCAACCCTGCGCCATCGTATTCGCACGGAACTGGGCGAGGTCCGTCACGACCATATTGGTTGCCAGCGGCATGCCGGTCGCCTGGTGCAAGGCGGCCATGTCGGCCAGCGTCGGGCAGGGGTCCTCGTAGTATTCCAACAGACCGTCCAACTGCTTGCCGACATCGATCGCCGTATCCAAGGCCCAGTTGCCATTGGGGTCGATGCGCAGCGGCATGCCGGGAAAGCGATCCGCCAAGGCCTGGATGCAGGCGACTTCTTCCTGCGGCGTCAGCACCCCGGCCTTGAGCTTGATGCTCTTGAATCCATGACGAGCGATCATGGTCTCGGCCTGGGCGACCAGCTGCGCCGGCGTCAGGGCCTCGCCCCAGGCGTCATCCGGGTAATCTGCATCGACATGCCGCGCATACTTGAAGAACAGATAGGCGCTGAACGGCACGGCGTCGCGCACCCGCCCGCCCAGCAGATCCACCAGCGGCATGCCCAGATAACGGGCCTGCATATCCAGAAAGGCGACTTCAAAGGCCGAGTAGAGCTTCTGCACGTTCTTGGCGGGGTCGGTGCCCGGCGCCAGGGTAAAGGCCGTGTTGTCGCTGACGCGCGTCTGGTCGACCACCTGCTGGACACGCCGCCGCAAACCGTTGAGATCGAAGGGGTTCATCCCCGCCAGCAAGGGGACCAGCGCGTGCAAGAGATCCAGCACGGGCGCATCTCCGTAGGTTTCCCCCAGACCGATGTGCCCTGTGTCGCTTTCCAGCTCGATGATGGTGCGCAAGGCATAGGGCTCATGGATGCCGGCAGCGTTCAGCAGCGGCGGATCCTTGAAAGCAATCGGGGTAATCTTGACTGACGACAGATGCATGATCGATCCGAAAAAGGGAGACAGGAGACGGGTGAATACGCTCTGAACAGATTTATATCACAGTTGTACGACATAACAACTGTATATCACCCCATCAAAATAACTGATCAGGGAATTCCCCTAAAATTTTATAAAAATATAATTTTTATATTAAAAATCAATTATTTATATATTTCCAGCAGGTCAATTTTTCCAGTTTCAAAAGCCCTGAAACCCATGCCAGTTGTCGAAAAAATAAACTGGTTATACGATGACATATAAAGACTGATCCTCATCAGGAGTGCTTTTGGCTATGTCTCTCAACACAGCTGACCAAGCCCTCGTTTCGCAAACCGATGTCCGCAGCGATGTCGTGCGCGAGGCCCAGGTTTCCTTGATCCGACTGCCCCTGCCCCGCCCTATCAGCGACGCCAAGGTACTGACCGGGCGGCAAAGACCTCTGACCGACGTCGCTCTGATCTTCGTGCGTCTGCAGACGCACGACGGGCACGAGGGCCTAGGATTCAGCTACACCCTGCGCACCGGCGGCGGCGCACTGTACGAACTGGCCCGCGAGATCGCGCCCCTGCTGATCGGCGAGAATCCCGACGATATTTCCGCGCTCTGGAGCAAACTGGCTTGGGCGCTGGCCTCGATCGGCCAAAGCGGATTGGCGATGCACGCCATCGCCCCGTTCGACATCGCCCTATGGGATCTCAAGGCCCGGCGATCCGGCTTGCCGCTGTCCCGCCTGCTGGGCGCGCGGCGGGAATCCCTGCCCGTCTACAACACATCCGGCGGCTATCTGTCCACGCCGCTGGATCAGGTGCTGGACAATATCGACGTCTCTCTGGCTGCCGGGATCGGCGGCATCAAGATCAAGGTCGGGCAGCCCGATCTGGATCTCGACCTGAAGCGCCTGCACGCCATCCGGACGAAACTGGGGGATGCCATCCCCCTGATGGTGGACGCCAACCAGCAATGGGATCGTGCCGCCGCCCTGCAAGCCAGCCGGCGGATGGCACCCTTCGGCCTGACCTGGATCGAAGAGCCGCTGGATACCTACGACCATCAGGGCTATGCCGCGCTGGCGGCTGCCAGCGCCACCCCCTTGTCGACCGGCGAGATGCTCAGCAGCCGGCGCGAACACGAAGCATTGCTGGACAACTGCGCCATCGGCTTTCTTCAGCCGGACGCCCCCCGCATCGGCGGCATCACCCCGTTTCTGCAGGTGATGGACCTGGCGGCGCAACGCGGCATGGGGCTTGCGCCGCATTTCGTGATGGAAATCCACGTTCATCTGGCCGCAGCCTATCCCGATTCGAGCGACCCCTGGATCGAACATTTCGACTGGCTACGCCCTTTATTCAATGAAGACCTTCGTATCCAGCAAGGCCGCATCCAGGTGCCCACCCTGCCCGGATTGGGGTTGAGCCTGAGCGAACAGGCCACACGCTGGACCACCGCCCAATCGGACTGCCGGCAGCCCCCCTGAACCACCACGCTCATTCAAAACCAAAGCTTTCCACCCCTACCCAGCAGCACCCACTCGAGGAGAAGAGACATGACCCCCATCCGACACTATGCCCTCGGCACCCTGATTGCCGCCCTGACTGCAGCTCTCCCGCTGGCCTCTCAGGCTGCCGATGCATGGCCCAGCAAACCCATTCAGGTCGTCGTCCCGGCAGGCGCTGGCGGCGACACCGATTTCAACGCCCGCACCATGGCCCGGTACTTTGAAAAGATGACGGGCACCACGATGATCGTCACCAATATGAACGGCGGCGGCGGCACCATGGCGATGAACAAGGTGCAAACCGCTCAACCGGACGGCAACACGATGCTGTTCGGCCATATCGGATTCCTGATCGTCAACGAGGTCTCGGGCCTGATCGACTATAAGTTCGATGACAAACTGGCCATCTCCAGCATTCCCGCCGTCGACAAGAGCGTGGTGCTCGTCGCGGGCAAGGAATCCGGTCTGAAAACCGTCGGCGACGTCGTGTCCAAATCCAAGGCCGCCGAGGGGTCCGTCATCTACGGCACGGAATTCGGCGGCTTTTCCCACCTGCAAGGGCTGATGTTCCAGAAAGCAGCCGGCATCACGATGAAGTTCGTCGACGTCGGCTCGGCATCCGACAAGATCACCTCGCTGCTGGGCGGGCGCATCGGTCTGGCCTCGATCTCCTACGGCGCGGTGCAGGATTATCAAAAAACCGGCGACATGGCCATGGTGGCCCAGTACAGCAGCACGCCCAATCCCCTGCTGGGCGACATCAAGACCTTCGACGAACAGGGCATCAAGCTGGACATGACCAAGCCTTACGTCATTGCCTTTCCAAAGGGCACGGACCCGGCCATCGTGAAGAAAATGTCCGACATCATGGAAAAGATCACCCAGGACCCTGGCTACGCCAAGGCGCTGGAAGACGGCTTCAAGCAGCCGGTCACTTTCTATCCCACCGATGCCGCCGTCCAGAAGCTCAATGAAATCCGCACCGATCTGATGCAGTACAAGGACCTGCTGCGACAACGCTAAGCCGCTGCGCACGCCCAGCGCCCGCCGCAACCGCCCTACCGGCGGCGCGGGCGCAGCATCGGGAGCGCAGCTCCCGCCCTCCTTCCAGATTTCGGAACCCTATGCTTATGGACAGGCTTAAAAAGCGCGAATTCATCGTCGGCGCCATCATGCTGGCATCCGGCCTGGGATACATGACCCTGACCAGCCAGATCCCGCACGTCAAGAATCAGTATGGCTTCGTGGATGCATCTTTCGTCCCCTACGTGCTCAGCCTCATCATGTGTCTGCTGGGCATCCTGCAGCTGGCGACAGCCAGAAACATGGCGGCCAGCGAGACGGATCAGGAAGCCCGGACCGATCAGCGGACCGTCTTCAAGACCATCGCCCTGATCGTCGCCTACGTGGCTCTTCTGGAGCCGGTCGGGTTCCTGCTGTCGACCGTCGCCTACTTGGTGATCCAGTTCACCATGCTGACCCCCGCCGCCAAGAAACCGAACCTGCCCCTGTACGCGCTGATCGCCGTGCTGACGTCCGGCATCACCTATGCCATTTTCAGATATGCCTTCGACATGGTGCTGCCCGCCGGCATCTTCGGGTTCTAGGAGAGCTCCTCATGCTATCCATGCTTCAGCAAGGCCTCGACGCGGTCTTCACCTTCCAGGTCTTCGGACTGGTGCTGTTCGGCACCATCGTCGGCATCATTTTCGGAGCGATCCCCGGCCTGACCTCGACCATGGCGGTCGCCCTGTTCCTGCCCATCACCTACACCCTGAGTCCCGGCGCCGGCATCTCGCTGCTGGTCGCCCTGTTCGTAGGCGGCACATCCGGCGGCCTGATTTCAGCGATTTTGCTGAAGATCCCCGGCACGCCGTCTTCCATCGCCACCACATTCGACGGCGCCCCGATGATGGAAAAAGGCGAGGCCGTCAAAGCGCTGGGCGCAGGCATCGTGTTTTCCTTTCTCGGCACGATATTCAGCATCGCCGCCCTGGTGTTCATCGCCCCGACACTGGCCAAGGTCGCCCTGAAATTCGGGCCGCATGAATACTTTGCCATCGCCGTTTTTTCCCTGACCCTGATCGCGACGCTGGCCAGCGGATCCATGATCAAGGGCATTTTTTCCGGCGTCGTGGGTTTCGCGTTTGCCACGGTCGGCATCGCGCCGGTGGACGCCATCACCCGGTTTACCTTTGGCTACGCCGACCTGAACGGCGGCTTCCAGATCCTGACCGTGCTGATCGGTCTGTTCGCCATCTCGGAAATCATCAAGGTCGCTGAAACCGTCAAGCACGAGCAAAAGGCATCCATCGGCGTCATCAGTATGAAAAACGTCAAGGGATTCGGTTTTTCCCTGCAGGAATTTTTCGGCCAGACCGGAAATTTCATCCGCTCCTCGGTGATCGGCACCAGCATCGGCATCCTGCCCGGCATCGGCGGCGGCACCTCGAACATCGTGTCCTATATCGTCGCCAAGAACCGATCCAAGCATCCGGAAAAATTCGGCACGGGCATCATGGACGGCGTGGTCGCATCAGAAACCGCAAACAACGCGTCCATCGGCGGCGCGATGGTGCCCTTGCTGACGCTGGGCATTCCGGGCGATGCGGTAACCGCCGTCATGTTGGGCGGCTTCATGATTCAAGGCATCCAACCCGGTCCCCTGCTGTTCGTGACCCAGGGCGCGCTGGTCTATACGATCTTTGTCGCCCTGGTCCTGTCCACCATCATGATGCTGGTGTGCGAATTCTACGGCCTGCGCATCTTCATCAAGCTGCTGGCCGTGCCCAAACACATCCTGCTGCCCATCATCCTGGTCCTGTGCGTCGTGGGCGCCTTCGGTCTGGGCAACAGCATGTTCGATGTCTGGACCATCCTGCTGTTCGGCCTGATCGGCTATGGTTTCCTGAAAGTCGGCATCAGCCTGCCCCCTTTCATCATCGGCTTCATCCTGGGACCCATGGCGGAAACCAATCTGCGTCGGGGACTGCAATTGTCCGACGGCAATTTCACCGGATTCCTGAGCAACCCGATCTCGGCCACTTTCCTGGCCCTGTCGCTGGCCTCGATACTCTGGAGCCTGTATCAATCGCGACAACCTCGCTGAACTCGATCGGCGCCCCCGGCCAAGAGACTTCCTGCCGGGGGCGCCAGACTGCGCACCGACGATGTCATACAACAAGAAAATATCCAGAATTGAATTCATCCCTGCTTATTAGGGAATATACTGATATTTCGGCAGGAATCAGAAAATATATTCATAATCAATTACTTGCAGGAGAAACACAACGATAGAGCCTGTTGCTTCCCTGGATGAACGAAAAAATCTCCTGTTCGGATACCGATCTAAGTTATATGATGACTTATAAGGAAGGACCGATAAACCGACCTTTACCCTAACCGGTGAATACCCAAGGAGACAAACCCATGAAAAGCAATCAGCAGACCACGCTGCCAGTGCGATTTCACGCACTGGCAGGCGCCCTGGCGCTGGCATGCGCCGCTTTTTCGGCGCATGCCGCCCCCGTCGCGCTCAATATCGTGGACGTGGCCGGCAATCTGGCCGTGACGCAAAAGGCGTTGGAAGCCTTCCGCGACCAGAACCCGGATCTGGTGTCCAGCATGACCTTTACCAATGCGCCGGCGCCGCAGATTCCGGGCAAGATCAAGGCCATGCAAAACGCCAAGCGTGCGGATATCGACCTGGTGCTGACCGGCACCGACGCTCTGGCTGCAGGCATCGAACAGGATCTGTGGCTCAAGCTGCTGCCCGACCACCAGGATAAGTTCAAGGACATCCTGACCAAATACCACCGCAATGCCGCCCGCATGCAGGAACTGGCCAAAGGCTACGGCCTGGAAGTCAGCTTCATGCAATCCGGTCCGCTGCTGGAATACAACCCGGACAAAGTCAAGAATCCGCCCAAGACCCCCGCTGAACTGCTGGCCTGGTGCCAGGCCAACCCAGGCCAGTTCCTGTATGCCCGTCCCGCCAATTCCGGGCCGGGCCGCACCTTCCTGATGGGCCTGCCCTATCTGTTGGGCGACAAGGATCCCTATGATCCCATCAATGGCTGGGACAACACCTGGAAGTTCCTGAAAGAACTGAACGAATGCGTGCCCTACTATCCGGGCGGCACCTCGGCGGTGATGAAAGAACTGGGCCAGGGCAGCCGCACCATGACGGCGACCGTCACGGGCTGGGACATCAATCCGCGCGCCCTGGGCATCGTGCCGGCAGACTTCAAGATCCAGGCCTTTGAAAACTTCACCTGGGTCAATGACGCTCACTACATGGTCATCCCCAAAGGCGTGTCCCCGGAAAAGCAGGAAGTCCTGTTCAAGCTGATGGATTTCATGATGCAGCCCAAGCAGCAGGCCATGACCTACGATTCCGGCTACTTCTATCCCGGCCCGGCCATTCGCGACGTCCCGCTATCCGCCGCGCCCAAGGAAAGCCAGGAGATCATCGAAAAATACGGTCGTCCTGAATACGAGGAACTGACGGCCCGCCGCCCCAGCGCCGTGCCGCTGGACGCCAAGGCGATGGTGGAAGCCTTCCATAAATGGGATACCGATATCGGCGCCCTGAAGAAGTAAGCCCGCCTGATGAACCCGCCCGCCCCTGACGGGTGCGGGCGGCCTGTCTTTCCCCTGGATTTTGCGATATGAATGAATCTTTCCAACAGCTGCGGCTAGACGGCGTCGGGCGGCAATACCCCACGGCATCCGGTTCGACGGTCGCCGCCCTGAGCGACCTCAGCCTGGACATCCAGCGGGGCGAATTCATCGCTCTGCTGGGCCCATCCGGCTGCGGCAAATCGACGGCGCTGAACTGCCTGGCGGGTCTGGCCGAACTGAGTTCGGGCAGCATCTGGCTGGACGACACCCGTATCGACGTGCTGCCGCCCGAGCGGCGCGGCTTCGGAATGGTATTTCAGAACTATGCTCTGTTTCCGCACATGTCGGTCCGCGACAACGTCGGCTTCGGCCTGCGCATGCGGGGCACACCCAAAACGGAAATCGCCCAACGGGTCAAGTCAGCGCTGACCCTGGTGCAACTGGAAGGCCACGAAGGCAAGCTGCCCGGCCAGCTGTCTGGCGGACAACAGCAGCGCGTAGCCATCGCGCGCGCTATCGTCATCGAACCGCCCGTCATCCTGATGGATGAACCCCTGTCGAATCTGGACGCCAAGCTGCGCGTGGAAATGCGCGCAGAGATCCGCCGCATCCACCGCCAGCTGGAACGCGCCACGATCTACGTCACTCACGACCAGGACGAGGCGCTATCGATGGCCGACCGCATCGTCGTCATGCGCGCCGGCAGCGTCCAGCAAGTCGGCACCCCGCGCGAGGTCTATGGTCAGCCCCGCAATCTGCACGTGGCGCGCTTCATGGGGTACCGCAACGTCCTCACGTTCCAGGTCACGCACCTGGAAGCCGACCGGATCACCGTCAGCCAGCAGCAGATTTCGCTGCACGGCACCGCCCTGTCCGTGCCGACCGGCACCCAGACCGTGGCTGTCGCCATACGACCCGATGATTTCGAGATCGCCGGCGACCGCCAGACCAACTGCATCGACGCCACCGTCCGGCACCTTGAATTCGGCGGTCGCAGTTCCCTGTTGGTCGTCACCAGCAGCATCGGCGAATTGTTCGTGCGCTTGAGCGGGGATTTTCAGCCCGGCGACCAGATTCGCCTGCACATTCCCGCCGATCGCGTCCTGGCCTATGCGGAGGCGGCATGAGCACCGCAGACCTTGCCCTGGCGCCCAGGGGGGATCGGCGCGGCTGGCTGGCCGCCCCAGCCACGGTGGTGCTGCTGGCCTTATTCGTGTATCCGTTTCTCTATGGGGTCGTGATTTCCTTCCAGCCCATGGAAGGCGGCAGCATCTGGTCCAACTATCTGCATTTCTTCACGACGTCGACAGAATGGGGGACCTTGTGGACGACCTTCAAGCTGGCTGCGCCCGCAACCCTGATCAATATCGGGATGGCCGTGCCGGTCGCCTTTTCCCTGCGCCGCAACAGCCGTAAACAGCGCATCGTCACCACCATTCTGGTCATCCCCATTACGCTAGGCACGGTGCTGATCGCCGACGGCATGCTGACGTTCTACAGCCCGGTGGGCTGGTTCTCGCAATTCGTTCAGGGCCTGCATCTGTACAACCAGGAAGTCCGCCTGACACACAATTACTGGGGGGTGCTGATTTCCCTGGTGATCTCGGACTTTCCTTTCGTCTTCCTGCTGACTCTGTCCTATATCTCCGGGATCGACCCCACCCTGGCCAAGGCAGCCGGCACGCTGGGCGCGAGTCCCTGGCAGCAGTTTCGCCTGATCTACCTGCCTTTGCTGGTGCCGGGGCTGAGCATGGCAGCCGCCCTGTCCTTCGTGCAGACGTTCGCCGTCTTTCCGTCGGCCATCCTGCTGGGCGCGCCGGCAGGCCCGACACGCGTGATTTCCATCGCCGCGTACGAGGCGGCCTTTGAAAAGTACGACTACGGCATGGCCTCGGCCATCGCCATCGTCATGGGGTTTGCGCAGTTGCTGATCGTCTGCGCGATCTTCGCATTCCGGCGGGCCTTCTATACCGGTCCGGCCACCAGCGGCAAAGGGTGATACACATGCAATCCACTACACACGCAGCCCATGCGGCCCAGCGACGCTGGGGCTGGCTCTGGCGCGCCACGGTCTGGACGGTCATGGGATTCTTCCTGCTGAACGTCGTCTTCATGATCCTCACCGTGATGGTCAATTCCGTCGCCACCCGCTGGTTCGGCACCCTGCTGCCCGAAGGCTTCACGCTGGACTGGTACGGTCGCGCCTGGGATGAATTCCAGTTGGCCCACATCCTGGTCGTCACCCTGCAGGTCGTCGCCGCAGTGGTGATCCTGGCCATCGTGCTGGGCGTGCCGGCGGCCTATGCGCTGGCCCGTGCCCGTTTCCCCGGCAAGCGACTGGTGATGCTGCTGATCATCATCCCCATGCTGGTGCCACCCGTCACCTACGGGATCCCCATGGCCACGGCCATGTATCAAATCGGCGTGGGCGGCACGCTGGCCGGCGTCATTCTGTCCAACCTGGTGCCCGCCCTGCCCTTCGTGATCCTGGTGATGACGCCCTTCATCGAACAGATCGATCCCGGCCTGGAATCCGCCGCCCGCATCTTCGGCGCCAATACCTTTCAGTATTTCCGCCATGTGCTGGCCCCCTTGCTGGTGCCGGGCATGCTGGCCGCCGGCCTGTTGGTGCTGGTCCGCACCATCAGTCTGTTCGAGCTGACCTTCTTCACCGCCGGACCCGATTCCCAGACGCTGGTGGTGGCGCTGTATTACGCCGTGTTCTCGACGGGCGTACGAGCGCCGCAGGCCATCGACGCCATGGCCATGATCTACATGGCCATCACCATGGTCTGGGTGTTGATCGCCCTGCGCTTCGTCAGCCCGACCCAACTGGTCAGCCGGGTCAAGGAAGCCCCGCGTGAAGCGTGAGCCAGGCACATCGGCATGATGCCTGATCACATGGACGCCAACCCGCAGCAATGCCTGACCCTGACGCAAGGGCCGCATCGACTGCGGGTGGGGCCTGCCGCCGGCGGTCGCATTCTGGACTGGATCAGCGAACTGCCCGGCGGCCCACGCGACTGGCTGGTGCCGATCCAGGCGCAGGCATGGCCGGCGCATGAGTGGCCCAAAGGCGGCCTGTTTCCTCTGTCGCCGTTTTCCAATCGCATTCGTAACGCCCGCCTGCACTGGGCGGACCGCGAGATCCGGATCCAGCCCCTGCACGGACAGGCGCATGCCTTGCACGGGCAGGCTCAGCGCATGGCCTGGGATGTGCTGGACGCCACCGCCAGCCAGGCGACGCTGAGCACGCGGCTTCTGGCAGGAGAAGACGGCTGGCCCTGGGCCTGGTCGCTGCAGCAGACCATCCGGCTATCCGCTGACGGCCAGCTGGATATCGAACTGGCGCTGCGCAACGACGACACGCAGCCCATGCCTGCGGGCCTGGGCCTGCATCCCTATTTCACCGCCAGCAGCGTCCACACCCTGGCCGGCAAGGACTGGGCGCACGATCAGGAACTGGCCCTGTTCCCGCGCCCGAACCGCCAGACCCGCTGGCAGCGCAGCGATCACACCTGGACGACATTCCTGTCCGGCTGGCCGGGTCAGGCCGACATCATCTGGTCCGATGGGCCAGGCCTGACGCTGCAGGCCCGAGGTCCGCTGGATCATCTGGTGCTGCACTGCAATGCCGGACGCTATCTGTGCGTGGAGCCGGCCACCCACGTCTGCGACGCCGTGAATCTGGCTGCCGCCGGCATTCCAGGCACCGGCCTGCAAACACTGGCGCCAGGCGAGACGCTGACCGTCGGCATGACGCTCAGCATCAGGCCCTGATCCCCGGCCCACGACCTGCCTCGCGGTCCGGTCCGCGCCGACACGGGGTAGCCTCCCGGCAGCGACGCCAGAACAAGACGGGCGGCCCGCGAGCCGCCCGTCTTGTTCCCGCCATCAGTATGTCAGGGCAGCTTGCCGCATTCGGCGGTTTCCGTCGTCCAGGCCCGTGCCTGATCGCTCAGCGTGAAACCCAGCCCCGGACGATTGGGCACGTCCATGCGCCCATCCCGCATGATCAGGCGCTCATTGAACAGCGGCTCCAGCCATTCGAAGTGTTCCAGCCAGGGCTCGCGGGGGTAGGCCGCAGCCAGATGCAGGTGGATTTCCATGGCGAAGTGCGGCGCCATGCTCAGGCCATGATAATCCGCCAGCTGCATGATCTTCAGGAACTGGGTAATGCCGCCCACGCGAGGCGCATCCGGCTGGAAGAAGTCGGACGCATGCGCTTCGATCAGTTCCGCATGTTCCCGGAAGCTGGTCAACATCTCGCCAGTGGCGATCGGCGTGTCAAACGTGGCGGCCAGTGCGGCATGGCCCTGGACGTCATAGGCGTCCAGTGGTTCTTCGATCCAGGTCAGGCCGTACTGTTCCATCACGCGGCACATGCGGGTCGCCGTCATGCGATCCCATTGCTGATTGGCATCGACCATCAGCGGAAAGCTGTCGCCCAGTTTCTTGCGCACGGCATCGACCCGCTGCAGGTCGACGGCATGATCGGGATGGCCGACCTTGATTTTGATCCCCCCGATGCCGCTCGCCCGCGAGGCATCGACATTGTCCAGCACCTGATCCAGCGGCGTGGACAGGAAACCGCCCGAGGTGTTGTACAGGCGAACCGAATCCCGGTGCGCGCCCAGCAGTTTCGCCAGCGGCAAGCCGGCCCGCTTGGCCTTCATGTCCCACAGGGCCACATCGAACGGCGCAATGGCCTGAACCGTCAGGCCGCTGCGTCCAACCGACGCCCCCGCCCAGCAGAGCCGGTCCCAGTGCCGCTGAATATCGCTGGGATCCTCGCCCAGCAGCGTGGGGGCGATTTCCTTGGCATGAGCGTACATGCCCGGACCGCCCGCCCGCTTGGAATAGGCGAAGCCCAGGCCCTCATGTCCGTCGCGGGTGCGGATCTCGCAAAAGATCATGGCGACTTCGGTCAGGGGCTTCTGGCGACCGGTGAAAACCTTGGCGTCGCTGATGGGGGTGGGCAACGGCAGAAAGGCCAGGGAGAGTTTGATCCAGACAATACGGTCACTGCCGCCGTCGGAGACGGCAGCCACATGCGCAGGTTCGGAAAATGCAGCGGATTCTGGGCGAGACATGGGGGGCAATCCTCTTGAGAACACGATATCAACACAGGGATACAGCCCGCCCCGGAACACCCCGGACAGACCGAAAAAGATCACGACAGATATGATCTCTTGTTATCGAAGAAAGACAGGTCAGCCAGCAGCAACACTACAGACAAACTGTGGTTTTCCCCTGGATTTCCTTTCCTCAATAATGAGTTGTATGATAACTTACTTGTGAAAATTTTCCACCCCGGAGGTTCCCCTATGTCCATCACCGGCATGCAGCTTATCGGCAGCCAGAACGTCACCGGCGCCGGCCCTTCTTTTCAGGCCGTCAACCCGGCCACCGGCCAGGCGATCGCTCCGTCATGGGCCGGCGCGGATGATCGGCAGGTCGCCCAGGCCGTCGAGCTGGCGACCGCCGCCTTTGGATCCTATCGGGAAATTTCCCTGGAACAGCGCGCCGCCTTTCTGGAAGCCATTGCCCAGGCCATCCTGGATCTGGGCGACGAACTGATCGAACGCGCCATGCAGGAAACCGGCCTGCCCCGTCCTCGCCTGGAAGGCGAACGCGGACGCACCGCCAACCAGCTGCGACTGTTCGCCCGCGTCGTGCGCGATGGCGATTGGCTGGATGCCCGCATCGACCACGCCCAGCCGGAGCGCAAGCCCGCCCCTCGCAGCGACCTGCGCATGCGCCAGATTCCACTGGGGCCGGTAGCCGTCTTCGGATCGAGCAATTTCCCTCTGGCTTTTTCCGTGGCGGGCGGCGACACGGCGTCCGCCCTGGCCGCCGGCGCCCCGGTAGTAGTCAAGGCACACCCGGCTCACCCCGGCACATCGGAACTGGTGGGCCAGGCCATCCGCAGCGCCGTGCAGCAATGCGGTCTGCACGAAGGCGTGTTTTCCCTGCTGACCGGTCCCGGCATCGACCTGGGGCTGGCGCTGGTCCGCCATCCCGGCATCCAGGCCGTGGGCTTCACCGGCTCACGCCAAGGCGGCATCGCTTTGATGCAGGCCGCCGCCCAGCGCCCGGTACCGATCCCCGTCTATGCGGAAATGAGCAGCACCAACCCCGTCTATCTGCTACCCGGCGCTCTGGCGGCCCGCAGCGATGCGCTGGCGGATCAGTTTTCCGTCTCGCTGCTGGGCAGCGCCGGCCAGCTGTGCACCAATCCCGGCCTGGTGATCGCGTTGGATGGCCCGGATCTGGATCGTTTCATCGCTCGCACCACGCAGAACATCCAGGCGGCCCCGGTCGCCACCATGTTGACCACAGGCATCGCACAAGCCTACGAAAAAGGGGTCCAACGCCTGCTGGACCACCCGGATATTCAGGCCCTGGCGCGCGGCCAGGGCAGCGATGCGCCTGCGCCATGCCAGGCGAATCTGGCCGTCACCACGGCGCGCGGCTTCCTGGCCGACCCGGAACGTCTGGGCGCGGAAATCTTCGGCGCCAGTTCGCTCATCATCCGCTGCGCCGATGCCGATGAATTCCAGGCCATCGCCCTGGCGCTGGAAGGCCAACTGACCGCCACCCTGCATCTGGAACCCGGTGCCGACGCGGCGCTGGCGGCGCGCCTGATCCCCATTCTGGAACTGAAGGCCGGTCGCATCCTGGCCAACGGCTTTCCCACCGGTGTGGAAGTCTGCGATGCCATGGTGCACGGCGGCCCCTATCCGGCGACATCCGACAGTCGCACGACATCCGTTGGCACGCTGGCGATCCGCCGCTTCCTGCGCCCCGTCTGCTACCAGGACATCCCCGACACCCTGCTGCCCGCAGCCCTGCAAGCCGCCAATCCCTGGCATATTCCCCGTACCGAGCGTTGAACATGAATCCACACGCAGCTCCCGACAGCAACACTCCGCGCATCACCCAGGTCCGGGTCGTGCCCGTGGCCGGGCAGGACAGCATGCTGCTGAATCTCAGCGGCGCCCACGGCCCTTACTTCACCCGCAACATCGTCCTGATCGACGATGACGCCGGCCATCAGGGCCTGGGGGAAGTCCCGGGCGGGGAGGCCATCCGGGCCGAGGCCCAGCGATTGGGCCAACGGCTGATCGGCCAGCCTATCGGGCGGATGAACGAACTGCTGGAACAAGGCCGCCGCGCCATCCAGGGCGGCGCGGACGACCGGCGCGGCCAGCAGACCTTCGACCTGCGCACCGGCGTCCATGTCGTCACCGCTCTGGAATCCGCGCTGCTGGACCTGCTGGGTCAGCACCTGGGGGTTCCTGTCGCGGCACTGCTGGCCGATGGCCGCCAGCGCGACGCCGTCGAAGCCCTGGGCTATCTGTTCTACATCGGCGACGCCGGCAAGACCTCTCTGGGTTATCGCCAGGAAGACGGCGCCGACAACGCCTGGTTCCAGTTGCGCAACCGCGAGGCCCTGACCCCGGACGCCATCGTGCGTCTGGCCCAGGCGGCCCATGACCGCTATGGCTTCCGGCACTTCAAGCTGAAAGGCGGCGTACTGGCCGGCGACGCGGAAATCGAGGCTGTCACCGCACTGGCGGACCATTTCCCCGAGGCCCACATCACCCTGGACCCGAACGGGGCCTGGTCCCTGAAGGACGCCATCCGCCTGTGCCGCGACCAGCATCATGTCCTGGCCTACGCGGAAGACCCCTGCGGGGCGGAGTCCGGCTACTCCGGGCGCGAGGTCATGGCGGAATTCCGCCGCGCCACGGGTCTGCGCACCGCCACCAATATGATCGCTACCGACTGGCGCGAAATGATGCACGCCATCCAGCTGCAGTCCGTGGACATCCCCCTGGCCGATCCGCACTTCTGGACGATGCGCGGCTCGGTGCGCGTCGCCCAGATGTGTCACGACTGGGGCCTGACCTGGGGTTCGCATTCCAACAACCACTTCGACATTTCACTGGCCATGTTCACGCATGTCGCGGCGGCGGCCCCCGGCGACATCACCGCCATCGACACGCACTGGATCTGGCAGGACGGCCAGCAGTTGACGATCGATCCCCTGCGCATCGTCGATGGCCGCATCGCCGTGCCTGACGCGCCCGGTCTGGGCGTACGCATCGATCCCGACAGTCTGGACAGGGCGCATGCCCTGTACCGGGAAAAAGGCCTGGGCAGCCGGGACGATTCCGTCGGGATGCAGTTCCTGATCCCCGACTGGCGCTTTGACAATAAGCGGCCCTGTCTGGTGCGATGACACCCCAAGCCCCAGGAAAAGCACTATGATTCCCTTGCCAGGCGACCGGTTTTCGGCGCCTGGCAGTTCTTTTCCGACTCCATGACGACCGACACCCGATCCCCGGCCTGGCTGGGACCCGCCCTGATGTGCGCGGCCAGCTTGTGTTTCGCCCTGCTGGACACAGGCACCAAATACCTGGCGGCGCACTATCCGCTGCTGCAGATCGTCTGGGTGCGCTACATCGCACAAGCAGCCGGAGTCGTCCTGATTTTCGCGCCCCGCATGGGCCTGAGCCTGTTGAATACCCATCGCTACGGCATCCAGCTCTTGCGCGGCCTGTGCCTGTGCTGCGGCAGCGTCTTCGTCATCAACGGTCTGGCGCGTCTGCCGCTGGCGGAATCCACCGCCATCGTCTTTCTCGCACCGGTGCTCATCACGCTGCTGTCGGGCCTGCTGCTGAAAGAAAAAGCCCGCACGCTGGACTGGGTGGCCGTCGCCTGCGGTTTTGCCGGGGTCCTGATCATTGCTCGTCCCGGCGGCGGGCTGCTGACCTGGGCCATCCTGTTTCCTCTGGGATCCGCCATGACCAACGCCATCTACCAGCTGCTCACGCGATCCTCGCGCCAATCCGAACACGCCGCCACCAGCAATCTGTACACCGGCCTGATCGGCGCCCTGGCGCTGACACCGTGGGGGATCAGCGTCTGGGCACCCATGGCCCCCGTCGATTTCCTGATCCTGCTGGGCATCGGCGGCATTGCCTCGATCGGACACCTGACCATCACCTATGCCTTGCTGCATGCTTCAGCGGCGTCGCTGGGCGCCTACAGCTACTCGCAGATCCTCTGGGCCACACTGCTGGGCTGGATCGCCTTCGGGGTCATGCCCGACGCCATGGGCTGGGTGGGCATCCTGGTCATCGCGCTGGGCGGGCTGGTGCTGTCAGTCCCTCAGGCGCGGCACCTGGGCAGCGCGCTGCTGCGCCGGGGACGGCGCTGATTTCGGGATGGCGACACAGCCAGACTGATCCGGCTAATCGGCATCCTCGAACGGCCCTCTGGCCGTGAATACGCCGCCCTGATACACCATGATCGGATCATCCTTTGCCGGCGCGGGCCGGGCTTCGATCACCGACCGGAAGGGTTCGGATGAATCCGCCGGCACATATCCCAGATGCGCAGCCAGGCGATTGTCCCACCAGACATCGCGGTTGTCCGACATGCCGTACACCACGGTATGCCCGACGCCGGGCGTCAACAGACTGCGCCGGATGAGTTCCGTCAGGTCGCCGAAACTGAGCCAGGTATGCAGGGCGCGCCGGTCTCCCGGTTCGGCCACCGCCGTGCCGATGCGGATACTGACGGTTTCAATGCCATAGCGGTCATAGTAGAAACTGGCCATCTGTTCCCCATAGACCTTGGACAAGCCGTAGTAGCCGTCCGGGCGCGTGGGGGAATGGGCATCCAGCCGTTCGCCTTGACGGTAAAACCCGATCGTATGGTTGGAGCTGGCAAACACGACGCGGCGCACCTGATGACGGCGCGCGGCTTCGTACAGATGAAAGATACCTTTGATGTTGGCTTCCAGGATTTCCTCGAAGGGCCGCTCCACGGACACTCCGCCCATGTGCACGACGGCGTCGCACCCCTGCACCAGACGATCCACGGCCTGCTTATCGGCCAGATCGCACAGCTGGATTTCCTCGCCGGGTTGTGGCGCGCCCAGCGTCTGCACATCCGACAGGCGCAGAACCTGCGTCATCGGCTTGAGCGTGTCCCGCAGCACCCTGCCAAGGCCGCCGGCGGCGCCGGTCAACAGCAAACGCCCGATTCGTCCATCTTCCATACTGCACTCCCACATGCTGAACTAGTGATACGTCATCATATGACAATATGATGGAAGAAAGTTCACCCGTCTCGTCCTGCTGCGCCCAAGACAGCGCATCGGATGGCGGCGGACGGCCTTGTTCAGACCTCCAGCGGCAGCCAGCGCCCCTGATCGTAGCGCTGCAGCGTATCGCCCTCGTAGCGCCACAGCAACATCCAGCCGTTGTCGCACAAGTTGGTCAGCACCGCATGGCGCGCCACGATGCCGCCGATCACGCGGGCAGGCGCATCGATCACGACCGTCAGGCGCACCGGCTGGTGGTACCAGCCCTCGCCGTCGTGCAGGGACTGTCTGGGCAGGCCAATGCGCAGATCTCCGCCATTACCCTCGAACACGCCGACATGACCGTCCACGACATTGTGCAGCACCTTGTTGCCCGCGCCATAGTGCAAGGGGTCGCAGGTCGAGGCGTGATACTGCCAGGACAACCAGTTGGTGACCAGCATCGGCCCCAGCATGAGTTTTTCCAGCACTCCGCCGTCCGCATCGCGCCGCGCATCGTAATCGTGCAGATAAGCGCGGCTGAGCACCCGCCCCCGGCTGCGCGCGCGCGGACCGATGATGAACGCCGCATTGCGGGTCAGCCCCCATTCCGGTCGGGTCTGGGAACCATCGTTGGCGCGGCGCCGGAAAGCCGTCAGCAAGGCCTCGGGCGCGAGATTGCAGTCCATCCACAGGGCCGGCGCGCGCTCGCGACGGATGCGGTCGCCCGCCCGCGCGAAGATCCGTTCCATGTGCTTCCAGCGTTCCTGCGCCGCCGGCGGCAGCAGATCCAGATCGAAGCCGCTGACCTCGTCCGTGGTGGTATTGTGCAAAGCCCCCATGAAGACCGTGCCGGACGGAATGTTCAAGCCGCGCAGACGCAAGCCCGCACGCACCTGGGGATCATTCAGCAGCAAGGCCAGCGCGCGCGCATTGGCTTCGCCCGATCTGCCGCCACAAGCCCCGCAATCCAGCGTCGAAGCATGCGCATTATTGGTGCTATGCCCCGCGTGGCCGCACAGAATCACCAGTGGAGCCAAACGATCATCCAACCCCATGGTGCGCAGGACGCCTGCCGCCAGATCGACCCGTTCGTCGATATCCAGCCCCGTCACCATCGGTCGACAGTGATCCTGAGCCACATCCGGCAAACCCAGGCGGTCGGCGTTGACGCGCGGACTGGCCGGCGGTCTGATCCAGCGCGCGATCTTGCCCAGATAGCCGACACCCGCCACCTCGACAAAAGAAAAGGTGGCGCTCGACCATCGGACGGCGCCCAGCCATTGATCCAGCCACGCCAGCCGCGTCCGGCGAGCGCTGCGGATCTGATCCGTATCCGCCAGATCAGCGTGGGCCGTGTGCGGCGCCGTCATCATTTCCTGCACCGCAATGCTGGGATAAGCCAGACCCGGCAACTGCGAACGATGGGCATCTGTCCCCAGGGGCGTGTAATGCATGGGCATGCCGAAGAACCCCGCGAACGCCCGTGTCTGCACGCCAGTCCACAAAGTTTCCAGGGCGCGCCGCATCCGCTCGCTGCGCGTATCGATGCAGAACACTGCCTGAACCTCGGGCGGTCGCGCTGCCGATGCAGGCACCGAGACACGCAGCGTCTGGGCCAATCCGCGCTGAAAGCTGATCTCCAACGCCTGCTGCCAGCACTCATCCACCACCAGTTCCGTCTCGGCCTGAAAGACTCGCTGACTGAAATCCTGCCAATGCGCGCCCAGCGAGGCGATGGCGGCGCCCCGCACGGCAGGGGGTGCAGCGCGGGCCAGCAGGGCCTCCCAGGCGATCCGGCAGGCCAGCAGATCGCTCAGTCGCGCATCATCCTGGCCCGCCGGGATCTTCTGCCAGCCAATGTAGGCGCACCACGACGCCCAGCCATTGAGCGACAGCAGCAGCGCCTCGAAATAGTCCTTCCAGACGGATTCATCCAGTGACAGTTCCGCCAGCGACCAGCGCATGGCATCCTGCGGCAGCTGCGGCAGATGCCGCAGCTGCCGCGTGAATCCGGGCAGGCCCAATCTGGCGCTCAGACCATGATCGCCGACCATGCTTTCACGCCAGAATCCATACAGGTCGGGATGGCCGGCCGCCCGCCAATCCGCCTGGTGACGATCAAAGTAGGTCGCGCACGTCTGGCTCATCTGAAATACGACAGCGGCACGCCACGGCCAGCGTTTGTTCTGCTGAACCGCATCATCGAGCAGATCCACCAGCAGCGGTTCGCGGCGTATCGTGGGTGCCGCCGCCAATTCGGCGATGCAATGGTCCGCTGTCACCGCACCGACAGGCTGCGCGCTGCGCAAACCCAGTGCTGTCTCCAGATCCCCTCGTGTGATGCGACCGGCATCCCATTCCCGCCGGATATAGTCCCGCGTGGGAAACACCTGGAAGCCGCCCTGCACGGCCAGGCGCGCCGCCACATGACGGATCGGCAGACCGATGCGCCGCCAATGCGGGTTGACTGCCACTGCCTGATCCAGCGGCCAGGCCGGCATGATGCTCGAGCACGCCTGCTCGATCGCGCATTGCAGCGCCGACTCATCCATGCGTGTCGGATCCGCTTGATCTTCGGCGTTTGCCGCTTGCAGGACGACGCTCATGATCCGGACCTCCCGCAAGCGGGCTCAACCGGATGCCAGACAAGGGGCGCTGGCCCGCGGCCTGCGCCGGCCCAGGAAATCGGCCACAGTCTCAGCACCCAGCAGGTATAGCCCTCATCCATGTAAAAGCCGGCGTACACCCAGCGGCGCACCGCCACCATCGACCGGGGCCACAACTGAAACGCCGCCATGCCCAGGTACATCAGGGCCATGCCGACCAGCGCGACCAGGCCGGCCTCCGGCAGCGGATCATTGCGCACCCCCAGCGGCGCATGATCCAGGAGGCCCGCCGCCAGTGTCAGGCCGACGGCCATCGCCGCCGCAGTCGCCAGCCGTGTGGGTACTGCCCTGGCACCGCCGGCGTCCGCCTTCGGCACCCACAACAGCGGCGCCCAGGCCAGCGCCAGCACGGTGCTCCACCACCACGGCCAGGCCTGATCCCCCAGTGCAGCTTGCAGCGCAAACACGATGCCCAAGGCCAAGGGGACGGCCAGCAGCATGCTCAAGCCGGAATTTTGGGCTTCGCCCGTCATGAGTTTGCGTTCACAATCCCTGACGACGCTGGATGCATTCAAAAAGTGATGAGCCTTGTACAGCGAATGCCCCAGCAGATGCAGGGATGCAAACAGGTACAGGCCCAGGCCGCATTCCAGCAGCATGAAGCCCATCTGGGCGATCGTGGACCACGCCAGGTGCACTTTCTGGCTGACGCGGGTCAGCAGCACCAAACCCGCCACCGCCGCCGACAGCAGGCCGAAGCCCACCAGCAGCCAGCGTGCCGCCGGCGACACGCCCAACAAAGGCGCGAACAACACCAGCACATACCCGCCCAGATTCACCACCCCGGCATGCAGCAGGGCGGACACCGGCGTCGGCGCCTCCATCACCTGCACCAGCCAGCCATGCACCGGCATCAGCGCCGTGCGCGCGATGACGGCCAGCACCAGACAGATGCCGCTCCAATGGAGCGCGGCGGATGCATGCCCCGCCGCGACATATGCCCACAAGGCGGACAGAGACCCGCTGCCGACCTGCGACCAGGACAGCAAGGCCGCGACGATCAGCAGCGCATCCGCCACCCGATCGGTCACTTTTTTCTTGTGCGCCGCCAGCAGGGCGAACGGCCTGTCGCCGTAAAAACACAGCAGATAGTGCATCGCATGCCCGATGGCTGCCCACGCGGCAATCAGCACAAGCCAATGATCGGCCAGCAGCAGCAGGTGCACGGCAGCCAGCACCGCGCCCAGGGCTGTGATGTATACCGGCTGACGCGGTTCTCCCTTCAGGTGATTGGCGGAATACAGACCAATGGCCGCGCCCAGCAATTGCACCAGCAGGCTGACCCAGGCGCCCAGCAGATTCACTGCCAGCCAGCCCCCCAGGCCCGATCCGGCGGGGTCACCGACCGGCGCCAGCGCCAGATGCAGCACCAGGCTCGCCATTGCGCAAGCCAGCGCCGCCAGCGTCAGCACATGGAAGCGCCGCCACTGTTGCGGCAGGGATACGCCGCCTCGCAATGCCCACAGAGCGGCTCCCGACATCAGCACGACCGGCGCGAGCGCCAGCGCGATATCCAATTCATCCAAGCTATTCAGCACGTGTTCTCTCCCGAAAAGACACGCGTATTCTTGGATTTTTTATATATTCTGTAAATTACATTTATAATATTGGAAAGTTCTATAAAACAGAACAATGAACATCAACCAGCTGAATTTCAAGCACTTGTTCTACTTCTGGCGCGTGGCAAAAAACGGTTCTCTCACCCACGCGGCTGAACAGATCCATACGTCGCAGTCGGCCCTCTCCACACAAATCAAGCAACTGGAGAACCGACTGGGTACACCCCTATTCGATCGCCAGGGGCGGCATCTGGAGCTCACCGCAACAGGCCAGCGGGTCTTCGCCTACGCAGAAAACATCTTCGGATTGGGCGAGCAGATGCTGGGCTGGCTTCAGGGCCGCGACGCGGACGCCACCCATGTGCGCGTGGGCAGTGTCTCGACCATGTCGCGCAACTTCCAGGTCAACTGGCTGCGTCCCCTGTTCCACGACCCATCCATCATTCTGTCCGTGAATTCCGACTCGCTGCAAACGCTGGTCGAACGTCTGCTGCGCCACCAGCTGGATGTGGTGCTGGCCAACGAACCCGTCCCTTCCGATCCGGCACGCCCGGTGTCGTCGCGATTTCTCGGCAGCCAGGTCATCTCGCTGGTCGGCAGAGCCGACCGCTGGGCGGGCGCCGCCCTGCGCATCCCCGAGGACCTGGACGGTGTCGAAATGGCCATGCCCAGCCTGCGTCACAGTGTGCGCCCGCAGTTCGACGCCCTGTGTTTTTCAGCGGGGGTGCAGCCCAAACTGCGCGCCGAGATCGACGACATGACCATGCTGCGGCTGATCGCCCGCGACAGCGGCTGGCTCACGGTCCTGCCGGAAGTGGTCGTGCAGGACGAACTGCACTCGGGCGAACTCGTGCATGTGGGCCATTCCTCGCAACTGACCGAACACTTCTACGCCATCACCGTGCAGCACGGCCATTTGGCGGGCCCCCTGAAGCAGCTGCTGGCGCGCGCCACGACCGGCGACATTCTGGGGGCCTCATCACCCGATTCCCTCGACCCCGTCTAACCCACAAGGACATCATCGTGTTTCCCCAACGACTGACCGAAGGCTATTCCTCATTCCTGCACGGGCGCCTCGAAACCGAACGCGCGCGCTATCTCGATCTGGCGGCATACGGCCAGCATCCGGACATCATGCTGATCAGTTGCGGCGATTCCCGCGTCGCGCCCGAAACGATTTTTGACGTCGGACCCGGAGAAATGTTCGTGGTGCGCAACATCGCCGGCATCGTCCCGCCCTGCGACGAAGATCCGGAATCGGCCTTTCACGGCACCAGCGCCTGCGTCGAATTTTGCGTCAACGCCCTGGAAGTCTCCCACATCGTCGTCATGGGGCATGCCAGTTGCGGTGGCGTGGCCGCCTATGCCAACAAGACCGTGCCGCTGTCCAAGCGCGATTTCATCGGCACCTGGATGTCGCAGATCAAACCGGTGGCGGACAAAGTCGGCCCGCGCACGGGCAACTACGCCGAATGGATCCGCAATATGGAATGGGGCGTGGTCGAATACAGCATGAACAATCTGCTGACCTTTCCCACCGTGCGCGAGCGCGTCGAGGCCGGCAAACTGACCATCCACGGCGCCTATTTTGGCGTAGCCACGGGGGTGTTGTTCATCCGCAACCCGGACACCGGCGCCTTCGAGCCTTACCAGGAATAGCCTGCCGCGCAGGCCGGAACATCCGCCCGCAACGCGCGACACCCCGGCGCCGATCACACAGAGCGCCAGTCCAGCGTCCAGGCGCCGCTGCGCACGTTCTGCAACCACAGGGCGCAGCTGAGCGTCTTGGCGTCCGTGACGCCGCCCGACTGACAGGCCTGGAAGAAATCCCGGTCCGACTGCGGACAGACATCCAGGAATTCATCGGCATCCAGATGACGGACGCCGGCCCGCAAGTCACGGGCGAAGAAAATGTGGATGATCTCGGTGGAATAGGCAATGGCCAGATGCAGAGCGCCCGCATGCGCCCACTGCCCTGCCGCAAAGCCGGTTTCTTCCAGCAGTTCCCGCCGCGCGCAATGCAGCGGGTCTTCGCCGGGTTCCAGTTTGCCAGCGGGGAATTCGCTCATCACCCGCCCCACCGGATAGCGGAACTGACGTTCCAGCAGCACGTGCCCGTCATCCAGCAGCGGAATGATGACGACCGCCCCTGGATGGATGATGTATTCGCGGGTGGAGGTCGTTCCGTCGGGCATGCGCACGGTATCGCGCCGCGCCTTCAGGAAATGGCCATCACACAGGGACTCGCTGGCGACGCAGGTTTCCAGCAGATGATGATCGGATGCATCCGGCATGAGATTTCCTTCAGGTGGCGGCAGCGCGGCGCAGCCAGGCGAGCGCCTGGTCTTCCGGCATGGGACGGCCAATGCCGTACCCCTGGCCCACATCGCAGCCCAGGCCGCGCAGCATGGCTTGGACGGCATCGGTTTCGATCCCTTCGGCGATGACCTTCAGACCCAGGGTATGGCTCATTTCGATGATGGACCGCACGATGGCGCGCAGATCCGCATCGTCGACCATGCCGGCGACGAAGGACTGATCGATTTTCAGCGCATCCACCGGCAGACGGTTCAGATAGGCGAACGACGAATAGCCTGTGCCGAAATCGTCGATGGACAGGCGCACGCCCAAGGCGTGCAGCGCATACAAAGTCCGCAGGGACCTGGCAGGGTCGGCCATGATGACGCTTTCGGTGACTTCCAGTTCCAGCAACGAGGGGTCCAGATCATGGTGGATCAGGGCGTCTTCCACCTGCTGCGGGAAATATTCGTCCAGCAGATTGCGGGCCGAAATATTCACCGCGATGGTCACCCCCGGCTGAATGGCCTGCAACCGCACGCACGCGGCCACGGCCTGATCCACCACCCAGCGGGTGAACGGATGGATCAGATCGCTGACCTCGATGATGGGCATGAACTGAGCGGGCGACACCTGCCCGCGCTCTGGATGTTGCCAGCGTGTCAGGGCCTCGAAACCGATCGGCGCGCCCGGCGGCAGATCCTTGTCGTTCAGCACGATCTTGGGTTGCAGATGCAGCAGAAACTGCCCCTGCGCCAGGGCATCGCGCAGGTCCCCGCGCAGCAACTGGCGATCCTGCGCCCGCGCCCGATCCCGGATATCGAAGACCGCGACACCCAGGCCATCGCGTTTGGCCCGGCGCATCGCCGTATCCGCGCAATGGATCAGCTCGTCGGGTTCGCTCGCATGGGCCGGATAGGAGGCCAGCCCGAAGCTGCAACTGATCCGTATCTGCAAGTCGTTCAGCGTGAACGGCTCACGCACGGCAGCCAGCAGTTCACGCACCTGAGCCTCGGCCTGCCCTTGATCGTCCTTATCCAGCAGAAAGGTGAACTCATCGCTGCCCAGCCGCGCCAGCACGCAGGCATCGCCCAGACAGTCCCGGAACCGCTGCGCGACGGCCTGCAGCAGCTTATCGCCCACATCATGCCCCAGCGCGCCATTGACTTCCTTGAATCCATCGATGTTGGTGATGACCAGCATCCAGGATTGGGCCGGGCCTTGTTGTGTGCGCACCAGAAGACGATGCAGAATGTCCCCCCGGCTGAGCAGCCCTGTCAGGGGATCATGCGTGGCCTGATCGACCAGGACCCGCTGCATCAGGTTACCCGCCACCAGCAGCGCCACACACAACAACAAAGCCATGATCACCAGGCCCGTCCACAGCGCCCGCTGGGCGCTGGCATAGAGAGCGGATTCGGGCACTTCGTAGCGCACGGACAGCCCCTGGGGGTCGCCGCGCGGGCCTGCCAGCATGGCGTAGGTCCGCCAGCGACGGCCATCCGCATCGACACGGTCGCCGCGCAGCAATTCGGTTTGCTGGCTGGGGTGCGGTTCCAGCCGCTCGCCCAGATGACTGGAATCCCCCGGAATCCGCTGCAGGATATGACCGCGGCGATCCAGGACCCATAGCTTCGCGTCCGGCAGCATCTCGGGAATAGCCGTGCCGGCGCGCAGATACCCCAGATTCATGCCGGCATAGACCACCCCGGCGCTGATGCCGGAATGCCCCGGCACATGCACCGCCAGCACCAGCGTGGCGACGCCGGACATCCGGCCAAGGATGAACCCGCCCAGGATCACATCGGCCTGACTCATCGCCGCCTGGAAATAAGGCCGATCCCCCAGGAACGAGCCGGCGCGATCCGGATCCGGCAGGCCCGAACAGACCTGTCGTCCGTCGGCCCCGATCACACCAATGTTCAGATATCGCGGCAGATGACCCAGCAGCGTCGCCATATAGCCCCGGCATTCATCCCAGCGACCATCGCGCAGGACCGGGGAATTGGACAAGGTAAGCAACACGTCGCGCGCATCGTTCAGCAAAGTCCGGTCGTAGGCGGCTGTCACCCGAACCAGGTTTTCAGCCGAACGCTCGCTGCTCAGGATCAGGCCCTGATACTGATGCCAGACGTAGTATCCGAGGCCGCAGATGATGGGAATGGTCGTTGCCAGGACGGCGATCAGCAGGCGCGCGCGCACTTTGCCAAGCAGGCCGAAGCGATAGTCGGTAAGGCTTCTTGCAGCGAATAAGCGGCTAAAGGCACCGGACAATGCGCTTCCCCTCCAGACGCGGTACGCGACGGTTCATACTGGTGACCGCTCAATATACACGGAACTCGCGTTCCTTGAAGGGCGCAGGCCGCATGAAAAAAAACACCGGGCCTAAAATGCCATTATTCATTTGACTGCACCCGGAAATCACCCATGTTTCACCTATCTCCGCAAACCTTTGCCAGCAAAGCCGCCCACTACGCCAGCCTGGCCGAGCAGGCGCGGCATCTGATCGCCGGCGAACCCGACCTGATCGCCAACGCGGCCAATTTCAGCGCGCTGGTGTTCCACAGCCTGCCGGATCTGAACTGGGCGGGTTTCTATCTATTCGACGGCACGGAACTGGTCGTCGGACCCTTCCAGGGCAAACCCGCCTGCATCCGCATCGCCATCGGTTCCGGCGTCTGCGGCACGGCCGCCCAGACCCGCCAGACGCAAGTCGTGCAGGATGTGAATCAATTCGACGGCCACATCCCCTGCGATTCGGCCTCGCAATCCGAAATCGTCGTGCCGCTGGTGCGCGCCGACGGGTCGCTGCTGGGCGTCTGGGACGTGGACAGCCCCGTGACCGGTCGCTTCGATGAAGACGACCGGGTCGGGATGGAAGCCTTGTGCAAGGTGTTCATGGATCAGCCAGGCGCAGGACGAACGCCTTGACGAGCCGATCCAGCTTCTTCGCCAGGCTGATGCTGGCCGCATCGCTGGCCTGGCCGCTGCCCAGCGCCCAGGCCGCGTCCGTCAACGCGGGCGCGCTCGCGCCGGATACCGAGGCCCCCTTCACCAGCCAGCGCATCGCCTCGTTCAACGGCCCCTGGGCAATCGCCTTTCTGCCCGACGGTCGGTTGGTCGTCACCGAAAATGCCGGGCGCATGTTCCTGGCCACACAAGCCGGCGCCAAGACTGCCATCGACGGCATCCCCGCCGTCTACGACCGAGGCCAGAACGGCCTGCTGGATGTGTCGCCCTCGCCGGACTTCAACCAGGATCACACGCTGTATTTCACCTTTGTGGCGCCCGACAAAGCAGGCGGCGCGCTGGTCCTTGCCCGCGCCAAGCTGCAGGAATCCGTGGGCGCTACGCGCCTGAGCACACCGGACATCCTGTGGCGGCAGCCGGCAGGCAGCCGCGGTGGCCAGCCCGGCGGCGTCATCACCTTTTCGCCGGATGGCAGGCATGTGTTCCTGAGCGTCGGCGATCGGATGGAGCCTGACACGGCTCAGGACCCCGACGCCGCCCGCGGCAAGATCTTGCGTCTGAACCGGGATGGCTCCGCACCCGCCGACAATCCCCTGGCCGGACAACAGGGCATCCGTGCACTGACCTGGACGACCGGCCATCGCAATCCATACGGACTGGCCTTCGCGCCCGATGGACGACTATGGGAACATGAAATGGGTCCCAGGGGAGGCGACGAACTGAATCTGATCCAACCCGGTAAGAACTACGGCTGGCCGCTGGTGTCCAACGGCAGACAGTACAGCGGCATCCCGATCCCCCGGCATGACACTCGCCCGGAATTCGAAGCGCCCCGCGTCTACTGGACCCCGGTGATCGCCCCTGCGGGACTGGTCTTCTACCAGGGGGCGCAATTCCCGGCCTGGCAGGGATCGGCGCTGATCGGCGGTCTGCGAGCCGAGAGCCTGGTGCGGGTGGTCTTAGCGACGAACGGCGACGCCCAGCAGGCCGACCGCTGGCCAATGGACGCGCGCATCCGGGATGTCGCCGTCGCTCCCGACGGCGCCGTCTGGATCATCCAGGACGGCGCCGACGCCGCGCTATTGCGCTTGACCGCCAAGTAAGCCTGAATCGACGCGCAGTCGACTGTTCACCTAGATTTGCCAAAATTCCCAACGCCCCCTGGCCGAACAGATGTCAGCGCGGCGGCCTCGGCAGGGGCTGCTGAAACACGGCATAACGAAAAAGCCGGATCAGCTAAAGCTGAATCCGGCTTTTCAAATAAGTGGTCGGGGTGACATGATTCGAACATGCGACTCCTACGTCCCGAACGTAGTACTCTACCAGGCTGAGCTACACCCCGACGGGGATGCTTGAAGGACGTCAAATCGGGGAAACCCAGCACCTGCGCCCATCACGGGAATTTTCAACGATCACGCTCGACCGCGAAAGCACAGAATTTTAGCAGAGTTTCTCGGTAAACGGAATCCGGGAAGGCAGACAGGGCCTGGCGGGCCAGATCGGCCTCGGCCAGGGCGGCCTGGCGGGTGTAGTCCAGGGCATCGGTGGCATGGATGGCGCGGGCCACGGCCTCGAAATCCGCATCGCCTGTTTCGATGGCTCGACGGATCAGGGCGCGCTGTTCACCTGAGCCGGTTTCCAGCACCCGGATCAGCGGCAGCGTAGGCTTGCCTTCGCGCAGATCGTCGCCCACGTTTTTCCCCAGGGCCTGCACATCGCCGCTGTAATCCAGCACGTCGTCGATCAATTGGAAAGCCGTGCCCATGTGACGGCCATAGGCGGCGGCGGCGAGTTCCTGTTCCGGCGTGGCGCCGGAGATGATCGCGCCCACCTGGGCTGCGGCCTCGAAGAGCTTGGCGGTCTTGTAGCGCACCACCTGCAGGTACCGGTCCAGGGACACGTCCGGGTCGTGGACGTTCAGCAGCTGCAGCACTTCGCCCTCGGCGATGACCGTGGTGGCAGCCGACAGCACCGCCATGGCCGCCATCGAATCCGATTCCACCATCATCTCGAACGACCGGGAATACAGGTAATCGCCCACCAGCACGCTGGCGGCATTGCCGAAGACGGCATTGGCGGTGTCGCGACCTCGGCGCATATCGGATTCGTCGACCACGTCGTCATGCAGCAAAGTGGCCGTGTGAATGAATTCGACTACGGCAGCCAGGCGATGGTGATTGTCCCCCCGGTATCCCAGAGCGCCCGCCACCAGCAGCACCATCGCGGGGCGCATGCGCTTGCCCCCCGCGCCGACGATGTAATCGCCGATCGTGCGGATCAAGACGACTTCGGAATCCAGACGGGCGCGGATGACGGCATCAACCGCCTGCATGTCGGACACAATGGGGGCGAACAGTTCAGAGAAATTCAAGGCGGACCCGGATACTGGTGGGCGCGGCGCCAGCCGCAAAGACCCAGATTATACTTTCCGGATCATCATCAGGAGAACCCAGTGGCTGACCCTCAACTGCAGGCCCTCATGAACCGGGCGCTGGGCGTGCTGGCCCAGCTCGAAGCCTGGCTGCCGCCTGCCCCGCCCGCCATCGACTGGACCGCGCGCGCCTACCGCTGGCAGCGGCGCGGCGCACGCGGATGGCTGGATGCCATCCCGCGCATCGCTCCCATCCAACTGGGCGACCTGCAGCACGTCGAGCAGCAGAAAGACACGCTGGAACGCAACACCCTGGCTTTTCTGCGGGGCAAACCCGCCAACAACGTCCTGATGACCGGGGCGCGCGGCACAGGCAAAAGCTCTCTGGTCCGCGCCTTGCTGGATGCTTATGCCGATCAGGGCCTGCGGCTGATCGAGATCGACAAGTCCGATCTGGGCGATCTCAGCCAGATCATCGAACTCATCGCCGATCGGCCCGAACGCTACATCGTCTTTTGCGACGACCTGTCTTTCGAAGAAGGCGAGGCTGGCTACAAGGCCCTGAAATCCGCTCTGGACGGCTCGGTGGCCTCGCCCGGCGACAACCTGCTGATCTACGCCACGTCCAATCGGCGCCACCTGATGCCCGAATACATGCGTGAAAATCTGGAAGCCCAGCACCAGCCAGACGGCGAAATACACCCCGGCGAAACCGTGGAAGAAAAGATCTCGTTATCGGAACGCTTTGGTTTGTGGCTGTCTTTCTACCCCTTTGCCCAGAATGACTACCTGGACATCGTCCATCACTGGCTGGTCTTCCACGGCTGCACGCCGGACCAGATTTCAGCGGCGCGCACCGAAGCCCTGCAATGGGCGCTGGCTCGCGGCTCGCGATCCGGACGGGTGGCGCGACAGTTTGCCCGCGACTGGGCGGCCCGCCATGTCTGATCCCTTCACAGAACACTTCGCTTTTGACCTGTCATGACTGATCCCAAACCCTATGTTCGCGTGGCCGCCGGCCTGATTCTCGATGCCAGGGGCCGACTGCTGCTGGGCCAGCGCCCCGACGGCAAGGCCTGGCCGGGTTGGTGGGAATTTCCCGGCGGCAAGATCGAGGCCGGCGAAACCGTCGAACAAGCCTTGATTCGTGAACTGGACGAAGAATTGGGTATCCACGCCACCCGCGTCTATCCCTGGGTCGTGCATGTCCACGAATATCCCAAATCCATCGTCGAGCTGGCCTTCTGCCAGGTGACGGCCTGGGAAGGCGAACCGCACGGACGCGAAAGCCAGGCGCTGGACTGGGTGGACCCCTGGGACATCCGCCTGGACGAATCCGAACATCCGATCGCGCCCGGCGGCGGGTCCCTGCTGCCAGCCGCCACGCCTCCCCTGCGCTGGCTGCGCCTGCCCACCCGCTACCGCATCAGCGGCATCGGCCATCCCGACCGCCTGGCCGACTGGCTGGCCCAGTTACGCCAGGAATTGCTGAACGGCCTGCAATTGGTGCAGTTCCGCGAACCTTCCTGGGGGGGAGATGCCGACAGCCTGCACGCAGCCTTTCAGGCGACCCTGGCCCTATGCCGCCAGCAAGGCGCCCGGTGCCTGATCAATAGCGCGCATCCGCATGCATGGTGGTCGCAAGCCGACGGCGTGCAGCTGCGAGCAGCCGATGCGGCCCGCATTCTGCAACAGGACACCCGCCCGCCCGGTTGGCTGGGCGTCTCGGCGCACAACGAACAGGACATCGCCTGCGCCCAGCAACTGCAGGCCGATTTCGTGGTGCTGGGTCATGTGCACCCGACCGATAGCCACCCCGGCATTCCCGGATTGGGCTGGGACCGCTTCCGCGCACTGTCCGTCGCTGCCGGCCGACCCGTATTCGCCATTGGCGGGCAATCGCTGGACACCCTGGAAGCCGCCCGCCGCAACGGGGCTCACGGCATCGCAGCCCTCAGCGGATCGCTGATCGAAACCAGCTGAACGCCGCAGACATCCGGGCTGGAATCAGTCGGCGGCAACCGCTGCCTGACCGCCAGACACGGCATCCGACGCCGGCTCGAGATACCCGCCTCCCAAGGCCGCCGCCAGTTGAACCGTGGCGGTCAGGCGCTGCAGGCGCAGATCCAAGGCGTTCTGTTCCGCGCTCAGCGCGCTGGCTTGCGCCTGCACGACGCTGAGATAATCCACCAGCCCCGCCTGATATTGGTTCATCACCTGCCGCAGCGTTTCGCGGGCTGATGCCAGGGCACGGTCCTGCGCATTCTGTTCCTGCACCAAGGCTTGCGACTGCACCAGGGCGTCCTCGACCTCGCGCAGCGCATCGAGCACGGTCTTGCGGTACTGCGCCGCCTGCGCATCATAGGCAGCGCGGGCGGCATCCAGGGCGGCGCTGCGTGCGCCCCCATCGAACAGGCTCAGCGCCAAGCTGGGGCCCAGCGTCCAGAAACGCGCCGGAGCCATGATCCAGGAAGCGAATTCGCCGGCCCGATAACCCCCTTGGGCATCCAGCGTCAGATCGGGAAACCAGGCCGCCTGGGCCACGCCGATCCTGGCGTTGGCCTGGGCGGCCCGGCGCTCCGCCGCCGCCACGTCGGGTCGCTGCTGCAACAGCGCGGAAGGCACGCCCACGGGAAGCGGCGGCGCATCCGGCAGGCCTGCGCCCGTCGGCATGCTGAACCCGGCAGGGACCTGCCCCAGCAGAATGGATAGCGCATGCACCTGCTGTTCCCGCTGCCAGCCCAGACGAATGCGTTGCACCCGCGCTTGATCCAGTTGGGCCGAAGCAGCGGCCACATCCGCCGACGACGCCACCCCCGCCTCGTAGCGGTTGCGCGTCATCCGCAGCGCGCGCTCATATTCACTCAGTGTGCGTGCCAGCAACTCGTCCTGACGCTGACTGGCTCGCACGCTGAAATACGTCTGCGCCAGCGTCGACTGCAGGCTCAGGCGCATGGCCGCCAAGTCGGCAGCGCCGGCCTGTTCCCCGGCACGCGCCGCTTCGACGCTGCGGCGGACCCTGCCCCACAAATCCACTTCCCAACTGACACTGCCCGATAGGGAATAATTGGTCGCCGGATTATTGGCGCTGGAAATCCCCTGACCTGCGCGGGTGGTGGATGCCGCTGCGCTCAGGGACGGAAACAGCCCTGCGCGCGCAGACCCCAAGGCCGCCCGCGCCTGACGGTACTGGGCTTCGGCCTGCGCAATATCCAGATTGCCCGCAGGCATCTGCGCCATCAGGCCATCCAGACCCTCATCGCCAAACCGTGTCCACCAATCAGCCGCCAGGCCCGCATCGCCCGGCTGAGCCGGCAGCCACTGTCCTTGCGGCGCATGCGCATAGGCCGCACCGGTATCCTGGGCCGGTCGCTGGTAATCCGGCCCGACCGCACAGGCGCTTAGCAAGGCACAGAACACCAGCGCCAGGCCCAGGCGGCCAGAGCGGCGCGCACGGCGGCAGCGGCCTGGCGGAAGTCCTTCCGCACACGGGGCATCCGCGCCCCCGGCTGCTGAAGCTTTTACACAAACATCAAACATGCGGCACCACATTCCGAAGGTGATCAGCCGAACGGCGCGAACCCCGCAGGCGGTCCAGGCTCAGGTAGACCACCGGCGTCGTATACAAGGTCAGAATCTGGCTGACCAACAGGCCGCCCAGAATCGTCAAACCTAAAGGCCGGCGCATCTCCACTCCGGCCCCCGTCGCCAATAATAAGGGCAAGGCGCCCAGCATTGCCGACAAGGTCGTCATCAGGATGGGGCGCAGACGCGCCAAGCAGGCCCGGTAGATGGCCTCGCGCGGGTCCAGGCCCTCGCGGCGCTGCGCCTGCAAGGCAAAATCCACCATCATGATGGCATTTTTCTTCACAATGCCGATCAGCAGGAACACCCCGATCAGGGCGATCAGGGTGAATTCCATATCCACCAGCCGCAAGGCCAGCAAGGCGCCGATCCCTGCCGATGGCAGCGTGGACAGAATCGTCACCGGATGGATCAGGCTTTCATAGAGCATGCCCAGCACCAGATACATGGCCACCAGGGCGGCCAGCAGCATCCAGGGCTGCTGCGCCACGGCATTGCGCATCAGGCCGGAGCTTTGATCCAGACCGGCCTGCAGTTCCTGAGTCGGCAGACCGATGCGCGCCACCGCCTGATCGATGGCGTTCAAGGCCTGGTCCAGCGACACCCCGGGTGCCAAGCCAAAAGACACGGAATCGGCGGCCAGCAGGCCTTCGTGATTGACGGCGCGCGGCGCCGTGCCTTCCGCGATCCGGGTAAAGGCCGTCAGCGGAACCCGCTGCCCCTGGGCATTGAGCACTTGCAGCGCCTGCAAGGAATGCACGTCCTGGGCATACTGCGGCTGCACGCGCATCACGACGTGATACTGATTCAAGGCGCCGTACAACACAGCCACCTGGCGCTGGCTGAAAGCATTGTTCAGCACCCCGGCCAGATCCGCCATCTGCACCCCCAGGCGCCGCGCGGCGTCTCGGTCCACCTGCAGTTCCAGGCGTCGCCCTTTGTCCTCGACGTCGTCGTCGACGTCCACCAGTTCCGGCAAATCCGCCAGCACGGCGCGCACCCGCACCAGCCACTGGCTCAACAAGGCCAGGTCGCTGCCCATCAACTGGTATGAATAGGATCCGGCGCGAGAAGAATGCCCCACGAAAATATCCTGCTGAGGCACCAGAAACATCCGCGCACCCGGCGTGTGCTCGAACTTCGACCGTAAACGGTTGACGAGCTGGGCAGCGCTGACGTCGCGCTGATCCAGGGGCTTCAACTGGATCTGGATGAAGCTGGAATTGCTGCCGCCGCGCCCGCCCGCCGTCGCGGTGACCGTATCCACCGCCGGGTCCGATAGCAGGATCTTGCGAAACGCATTCAGGCGCTGCTGGGTTTCCTCGAACGAGGTGCCCGTATCCACGCGAAAGAACCCCAGCAGCTGCCCCGTATCCTGCTGGGGAAAGAAGCCCTTGGGCACGCTGATGTACAGATAGACGTTCAGCCCGATGGTCGCCAGCAACAGCAACAGCACCAAACGGGAATGATCCAGCGCCCAGCGCAACGACGTGGCGTAGGCCTTCAGACAGGACTCGCCTACCCGCTGTGACAACCGGGCCAGAGCATTGCGTCGCAGCGGCTGGTCCGCAGGGGCCACCCGCAGCAGTCGCGAGGCCATGACCGGCGTCAAAGTGACGGAAATCAGCAGCGACACACCGATGGCCGCCGACAGCGTGACGGCGAATTCCTCGAACAGCCGCCCCACCAGACCGCCCACCAGCCACAAGGGGATGAACACCGCGATCAGCGACACGCTCATGGCCAGCACGGTGAAACCGACCTCGGTGACGCCGCGCAAGGCGGCGCGGCCCGGACGCACGCCGCGTTCGATGTGGCGCATGATGTTTTCCAGCACCACGATGGCGTCGTCCACCACGAAGCCGGTCGCCACGATCAGCGCCATCAGGGAAATGCTGTTCAGGCTGAAGCCGAACCACCACATCAGACTGAAGGTGCTGATCAGAGACGCCGGCACCGCAATGGCCGGAATCAGCGCGGCCCGCCAGTTGCCCAGAAACGCGAACACCACGGCCACCACCAGAATCACCGACAGCACCAACGTCAGTTCGGCCTCGTACAGCGACGCCCGGATGCTGGGCGTGCGGTCCTGAGCGATGGTCAGACGCACCTGTTCAGGCAGCAGCGCCTGAAAAGCCGGCAGCAAGTCCCGCACCGCATCCACGGTATCGATGATGTTGGCATCGTTCTGACGACGAATGATCAGCAGCACCGCAGGCCGGTCGTTGAAATAGCCGACCTGATTGGTGTCTTCGACCGAATCCAGCACTTGCGCCACATCGGCCAGGCGCACCGGACGACCGTCCTTCCAGGCGACGATCAGCGGCGCATAATCGGCGGCCTTGCGCAACTGGGCATTGCTGCGAATCTGCCATTGCCGTTCGTCCAATTGCACCAGTCCGCCAGGCCGCAAGGAATTGACGTCCTGCAAGACCTGACGCACCCGGTCCAGCGGCACACCCATGGATTCCAGGGCGCGCGGATTCAGCAAGACGCGCACGGCGGGCAGGGAACTGCCGCCCACCGTCACCTGCCCGACACCGGTGACCTGGGACAGTTTCTGCGCCAGCACGGTCGACGCCAGATCGTACAGTTCCCCCTGCGTGGCGGTATCCGAGGTCAAGGCCAAGGTCATGACCGGCGAGGACGAGGAATTCACCTTGCGGTAAACGGGATTGCCGCGCATCCCCGACGGCAGCAGGGGCCGGGCCGCATTGATGGCGGCCTGCACGTCGCGCGCCGCACTGTTGATGTCGCGATCCAGATCGAACATCAGGGCGATGGTGGTCTGCCCTTCGCTGTTGCGCGAACTCATGCTGCTCACCCCCGAGATCGCGCCCAGGGACTGTTCCAGCGGCATGGCGACACTGGACGCCATGGTCTCGGGACTGGCGCCCGGCAGGGATGCGGACACCGAAATCATGGGAAAGTCCACCTGCGGCAGCGGCGCTACCGGCAGGAATCTCAGGGCCAGCACCCCGGCCAGCACCATGGCCAGACACAGCAGGGACGTACCCACCGGTCTGCTCAGGAACAGGGCGAAGAACCTCATGACCGCGACGCTGCTGCCCGTCGATGGGCCAGGCGCTCAAACATCAAGTAGATGACGGGGGTGGTGAACAGGGTCAGCAACTGGCTGCACAACAAGCCGCCCACCATCGCCAGCCCCAAAGGTTGGCGCAGTTCAGCCCCGGACCCGCTGGCGAACATCAAGGGGATGGCGCTGAAAAACGCCGCCAGCGTCGTCATCAGGATCGGTCGAAACCGCAGCAGCGCCGCTTCGTGGATGGCCGCCTGCGGCCCCAGCCCGCGCTCGCGCTGGGCATCCAGGGCAAAATCGATCATCAGGATGGCGTTTTTCTTGACGATGCCGATCAACAAGATGATGCCGATCACGCCGATCATGTCCAGCTCGGTGCCGCCAATCCACAGGGCCAGCAAGGCGCCGATGGCCGCCGAGGGCAGCGTGGACAGAATCGTCACCGGGTGGATCAGGCTTTCATACAGCACGCCCAGCACGATATACATGGTGATGACCGCCGCCAGCAGCAGCCACAGAGTGCTGGACAGGGACGCTTGAAACGCCTGCGCGGCGCCCTGGAACCGCACATCCACGGAATCCGGCACGCCCACTGCATCGCGGGCGGATTCGATGGCCTGCACCGCATCCGACAGGGCAGTCCGCGGCGCCAGATTGAAAGACACCGTGGCGGCAGGAAACTGGTCCAGACGCTGCACGGCCAAAGACGCAGCGCCAGGCACGAAGCGAGCCACCGTCGCCAGCGGCGTCACCCCGCCGCCCGCCGTGGGCACGTGAATGTGCGCCAGCGCCTGCGGGCCGCCACCGACAAAGTCGTCATCGGCTTCCAGCACCACGCGATACTGCGCAGACTGGGTGTAGATCGTGGAAATCAGACGCTGACCAAAAGCGTCGTACAAGGCATCATCGATGGCTGCCTGCGTCACCCCCAGGCGGGCAGCCGCATCCCGATCCACTTGCACGGCCAAGGCCAGGCCCCGATTCTGCAGATCGCTGGACACCTCGCGCAACTGGGGCAAGTCCTGCATGGCCTGAATCAGACGCGGCGCCCACTGCGCCAGCGCAGCATCGTCAGGACTGGACACGGTCATCTGATACTGCGCCCGGCTTACCTGATCCTCGACCGAGAGTTCCTGCACCGGCTGAAGCCAGATTTGCAGATCGGCCTTTTGATGCAGCGCCTGGCTGAGCCGGTCCATGACGGCCTGTGCGCGATCACTGCGCTGCGCCAGCGGTTTCAGCGTGATCTGCAGCCGCCCGGTATTCAGCGTGGTGTTGTCACCATCGATGCCGATGAACGACGTGACCGACGCCACGGCAGGGTCCTGCAGCACCTGATCGACGGCATCCCGCTGCAGGCGCGACATGAGGGCAAACGAAGCCGTCTGCGGGCCCTGGGTGATGGCCTGGATCGCCCCGGCATCCTGCTGCGGGAAAAAGCCTTTCGGGATGCCGGCGTACAAGCCCGCCGTGAGAGCCAGCGTGCCGACCGCGAACCACAAAGTCGCCCGCTGATGCAGCAGCACCCACTGCAGGCCCCGGTCGTACCAGGCGATCAGCGCATCCAGCATGCGACCGGACCCCTGCAAAAAGCGACCGTGCTGCTCTTGGGCTTCGGGGCGCAGCATGCGGGCGCACATCATGGGCGTCAGGGTCAGGGAAATCAGCAGCGACAGCAAAATCGCCACCGCCAGCGTCACTGCGAATTCCTGAAACAGGCGCCCGACCACATCGGCCATGAATAGCAGCGGAATCAGCACTGCAATCAGCGAGACCGTCAGCGACACCAGGGTGAAGCCGATCTGCCGCGCTCCGCGCAGCGAGGCGGTCAGCGCGTCTTCGCCTTCTTCGAGGTGGCGGGCGATGTTCTCGATCATGACGATGGCGTCATCCACCACAAAGCCCGTGGCGATGGTCAGCGCCATCAATGTCAGGTTATTGATGCTGAACCCCATCAGCATCATCAAGCCAAATGTGCCGACCAGGGACAGCGGCACCACCACGCCGGGGATCAAGGTGGCCCGCCAGGTGCGCAGAAACACGAAGGTCACGGCCACCACCAGGGCGATGGCCAGCAGCATTTCAATCTGCACGTGCTCGACCGAATCCCGGATCGTATGCGTGCGGTCCGACGCCACCTGCACGTCCACGCCGGTGGGCAAGGTCTGACGCAGGCCCGGCAGCAGGGACTGGATCTGATCAACCACCTGAATGACGTTGGCGCCAGGCTGGCGCTGGATGTTCAACAGAATCGCCGGCTGGCGGTTGAACCAGGCAGCCTGGTACAGATTTTCAGCGGCGCGGCGCACCTGCGCCACATCGCCCAGACGCAAGGGCGCCCCGTTTTCATACGTCAGAATCAGACGTTCATATTCGGCGGCGTCCTGCAGCTGATCGTTCACGCTGATGGTCAAGGAACGTTGCGGCCCGTCCAGATTGCCTTTGGGCTGATTGACGTTGGCCTGGGTCACGGCGCGGCGCACATCCGCCAAAGTCAGCTTGTGCGCCGCCAGCGCCTGAGGGTCGACCTGAATGCGCACGGCGGGCCGCTGCCCGCCCGCCACACTGACCAGCCCCACGCCGCTGATCTGGGATAGTTTCTGCACCACCCGCACTTCAATCAGATCCCGCACCTGATCCAGCGGCAAGGTGGGCGACGTCACCGCCAGCGTCATCACGGGCGCATCTGCCGGATTGACCTTGCGGTAGATGGGCGGGGACGGCATATCCGAGGGCAGCAGATTCGAGGCCGCATTGATGGCCGCCTGCACTTCCTGTTCGGCCACATCCAGCGACAGGCCCAGATCGAACCGCAGGGTGATCCGCGACGACCCGCCCGAGCTGGTGGACAGCATCTGCGACAGGCCAGGCATCTGACCGAACTGGCGTTCCAGCGGCGATGTCACGAGCGCCGTCATCACGTCCGGCCCCGCCCCCGGATACAGCGTCGTCACCTGAATGGTGGGAAAGTCCACCTGAGGCAGGGCGGATACGGGCAGCTCCCGGTACCCCATCAAACCTGCCAGCGCCAGGGCAACCATCGCCAGCATGGTGGCGATGGGCCGCAAGATGAACGGGCGCGACAGATTCACGAACCGGGGTCCTGGGGTGCAGCGGCTGCCGGCGGCGTCACCACTTCCACCAGACTGCCCTCGCGCAGACGATCCGTGCCTTCCACCACCAGGCTATCGCCCTGCTGCAGACCGGATTCGACGACGACTCGCCTGCCATCATCCACCCCGGTCACCACCGGCACGACATGGGCCTTCAGTTCGGCATCCACCCGGTAGACGTATTCGCCGACCGAACCGCGCTGCACGGCCCGCAGCGGCACCACCAGCCCGGATTCCAGACCCAGGCGCAACCGCACCTGCACGAATTGGTTGGGGAACAGGGACTCATCGGCATTGTCAAAGCGCGCCTTGAGCTGCACCGTGCCAGTCGCGACATCGATCTGATTGTCCACGGCGATCAATCGGCCCGTCGCCAGCACCGGCCCGCCGGCCTGGCCCAGCAATTGCGTCTGCAGGCCGGCCTCGGTGCGCCGGGCGTCCAGCAACGCCTGCAAGCGGGTCTGCGGAATGGCAAACACGACATCAATCGGCTGGTTCTGGGTCAACACCACCAGCCCGTCCGCATCCGAGGCATGCACCATATTGCCGACGTCTACCTTGCGCAAACCCAGACGACCCGTCACGGGGGCGGTAATCCGAGTGTAGCTAAGCTGCAAGCGGGCATTGTCCACAGCCGCCTGGTCGATGGTCGCCTGGCCCTGCATTTCCCGCACCTGCGCGCGGGCGGTATCCAGTTGCTGACGGGCCACCGAGTCCTGTTTGAAGAGCTGTTCGTACCGCGCCAGGTCCCGGCGGGCGTTGTCCAGCTGAGCGGCATGTTGCGCCTGCTGGCCTTGCGCCTGTTGCAGCTGGATCTGGAAAGGACGCGGGTCAATGACCGCCAGCAGGTCTCCCGCTTTGACCGACTGGCCATCCGTGAAATGCAGAGATTCCAGCGGCCCATCCACCCGCGAGCGGATGGTGATGGTCGCCGGGGCGTTGACCGTGCCCAAGGCACGCAGCGTGCGGTCGATCTGACCGCTTTCCACAGAGACGACGGATACCGGGGTGGCCTGCCCCGAGCCGCCGCGAAACCCCCGGCTCGCGGATTGGTCCGCCCCCTGAGGCCAGAACAGCCAGAGCGCCACGGCGACACCCGCGCACAGCAACGCCCAGACCCAAAATCTGCGGCGCGCGCCCACAGGCTGCGTCTTGGAATTGATCATGATGGAAAAACCTGGATTTAAAGATTGCAGCGGGCAAGGCGAAAAGCAATGTCGCGGCTGACCGGCTGCGGCTTGAGCACATTATCCTGCGCAGAAAACCGAACCCAGATAACGTATTTATTCGCGCTGATTTCGGGGAATACCTGCAGTTGCGGATCGACCCAGACCCGTAACAGCTGAAAGGTCTTGCCGCCCAGCATTTCCTGGTAGGCACCCTGACTGGCCATCTGATCGCGGGCATCGCCCGCATCGCGCAGCAATTGCAGAATCAGGGCCATGGCCCTGTGCAAAGGCAACAGCGGGTCGATCCACCCCTGCAGGTCGTGCATCCGCGCATCGGGCGCTTTGATCTGCCAGGCATAGTAGGACGGCAAATCGACGGACGAGGAGCCGCCCGGCATGGTGATCCGCCCGCGCAAACTGGCCAGCCATTCGTTGTCGCGCAAGCACTGACCGATACGGCCCTGGCCGGCCAGGGCCGCCGACACGGCCTGGATTTCATCCAGCAGATTGTCCACCGTCGTCCGGTCCACCCCAGGGTGTTCCCGCAAGGCAGACAGGGCCGAACGATGCCGGTCGAGATCCTGCAGGACGGCGGTGCGGACATCGGCGCGTTCGCATACGTCGAGCAGGTCGAACAGCGCCGCCATGGCGATCTGATGATGATGCGCGTCTTCGCCGCGCATGAAATAGAACAGGCGGTCGAAGAGATACTCTACCCGGAGCAGAGTGCGTACACGTTCATTGCAGGGATACTCGTATAGAATCACACGCAAAAGACCCTAATCATGAATGGTCGGCCCACGCAACGACCGGGAGGCCAGATCGCACCATAACTGGTGACATTGCCGGGATCGCTGACGCAGCATATCCAAACTGGTATCGCCGTCATTCACGATGACATCGTCTGCAACAGCCAAGCGATCCCCCCGGGCAGCCTGAGCGGACATGATACGCTCAATGGCCTCTGGCGTCAGCCCGCTGCGGCTCTGCACCCGGCGAATCTGCGTCGCCGGATCGCAATCGACCACGCAGATGCGATCCACCCGATCCCGCCAGCGCCCGGATTCCACCAGCAGCGGCACTACATACACCCGATACAAGCCTTGTGTGTGCGCGGCCCGATCCCGCACTGCCTGGTCGATCAAAGGGTGCAGAATGGCCTCCAACCGCTGCCTGACGGACGCATCGCTGAAGACCCGCTCGCGCATCCACGCCCGATCCAGGCTGCCATCGGCAGCAATCGAGGCCGGCCCGAACGCCTGGCGCACGGGTTCGATTGCCGGGCCGCCAGCCGCCGTCAGCGCATGCGCGATCTGATCCGTATCGATCACCGCAGCCCCCCATTCAGCCAGCCAGTCGGCCACCTGGGTTTTACCGGATCCGATACCGCCGGTCAGCCCGATGGAAAACATGCGTCGATCCCGACAAAGATGAAACCATGACTTTACATCAGCCCGTCCAGCAGCAAGGCCACCCCCTGGGGCCACAACAACCACGGGCCTGTCGCCAGAGCCAGATAGGGGCCAAAGGGGTAGACCCGCTGTCGGGATCGGTGGCAGACCCAGCCCAGCAGGCCCAACAGACTGGCCGTCCACAAGAGGGTCAGCGCGGGCACCCCGCCCAGCCAGCCGGCCAGCATGGCCAGGCATTTGATATCGCCGCCGCCAAAGCCATCCCGCCCGCGCACGCGGCGATATAGCCAGGCCAGGATCGCCAGGCCCGCCCAGACGGAAAGCGATGCAAGCACCGCCGACCAGACATCCAGCCGCCCCAGCCACCAGCCCGCTCCCATCAAAGGCAGAGTCAAGGCATCCGGCAGCAAGCCGCTGCGCGCATCCAGCCAGGCCAGGGACATCATGCCCATGCCAAGCAGCAACGATCCCATGCCGGCCCAGCCCTGCAGATACAAGATACCCGCTGCCAGGGTACCGGCTGCCACGCCGCCCACGCCATCCCGTCGCCATCGGACAGGCTGTCGGCGCGCATGCAGGGCTGCGCGCCATAGCGTAGCGGCAACGGCGGGCGCCCCGGCCCGTACACGGCGGTGATATGCCTGTGCCCAGCGCGCCAGCCCCATTCCCCACCAGGCGCACCCGCCGACCATCCCCGCCGCCAGCCACGACCACGATGCGCAAACGGCGTCCAGGAGAGCGCTCATATCCGCGCCACCCTGCCCAAGCAGGCTGCAAATGCGTAGAATGGCGTTTTCGCCCACCTGACCCATACCGTCATGCCGCGCCTTCCTTTCCTTTCCCCGATCCGCTTGCTCAGCCTGAGCCTGATAGTGCTCTTGAGCGCCTGCGCCCAGCAGCGCGCCCCCGGCTACTACGACACCCCACGCGACAGCACGGTATCCGATGCCCGCCAGCGTGCTCAGGGGGATTCCGCCGCCCAGGCGCCTTCTCAGCTTCAGCTGGGCTTTGGCGGCCAGGCTCAGGCATCCTCGGCAGCCGGCAGCCAGTCAGACGCGTCCGCCGGAGCTGGCGCAGGCGCTGCACCGGCGGCCAGCACCGCCCGGCAAAACCTGCCCCAGGCGCTCGCTGACACACGCACCTATCTGGGCACCATCGCCTGCGCAGACAGCGGGCAATGCCCCTCCAATCGCATGACCCTGACGCTGGCGCCCGATGGCCAATGGCGCGCCCGCAGCACCCCTGTGGATGGCAGCAGTCCTGCCCGCGCCACGATGGGCTGCTGGTTCCTGACCGGCGATGCCCCGGTGCGCATCGTGCTGCAAAGCGGTGAACACACCCGCGCCAGCCTGGAATTCAGCACCTCGAACGTGCTGCGCGTGGTACGGGTGAACGGCAAGGCGCCCTTGCTGGACTCCAGCCTGACTCGCCAGGCCGATCTGGACCCGATCGCCGAGCTAGCGTCCCAGCCGGCCCAGCGCTGCGACGCGCCCTGATCGCTGCCCCGGTGCCGGGCGCTGCGCCTGGCACCGATGGTGCCGGCCCGCCCCTTGCTCGTCGGCCAGCGGCAATTTCCAGCGCACGTAGTGCTGCGTCAGTTCGACGGCATTGCGCACGCCGATCTTCATGAAAATACGGGCGCGATGCGCCTCGATGGTGCGCTGCGATACTCCCAGTTCCGCAGCGATGTATTTATTGGAGCGCCCCCGCGTGATGTAATCCGCGACCTCGCGTTCCCGCAGGGTCAGACGCTGAATGGCCTGAGCGCCGGGCGGAACATCCCCCAGGTGCATGCCCATGATCGACATGACAGTCCCCCTTTTTATCTTGCTTTTGGTGCAGGGATTCTGTCATAACCCCCGGTGACGAACAGCTGTCAGGCCTGACAGACAGAAAACAGCCACCCGGGGGGGATCTGCGAGGCGCTTAGCGTCCGGCTTGAAATTCCAGATTGTCGATCAGGCGCGTTGCGCCCAGACGGGCCGCCGTCAGCACGACCAGCGGTTCGCCCTCGTGGATTTCAGCCGCTGTCGGCGCCAACAGGTCGCGCTGGCGGCGCACGGACACATAATCAGGGTCCCAGCCCCGGTCGCGCAAAGTCTGCAGCGCCTGGGATTCCGCCGCTGCACAATCGCTGCGACCGCTGGCGATCATGTCGCGCACCTGCTGCAGCAGGCCGTACAGCTGCGGAGCCTCGGCGCGCTCATCCGCCGACAGGTAACGATTGCGCGACGACAGGGCCAGGCCATCGGGATCACGCACGGTCTCATGCGCGAGAATTTCCACCGGCAACTGAAACTGCCGGCACATGGCCCGCACCACCATCAACTGCTGATAGTCTTTTTTGCCGAACACCGCCACCTGCGGCTGCACACAGGAAAAGAGCTTCAGCACGACCGTGCTGACACCCATGAAAAAATCCGGGCGAAATTCGCCTTCCAGGATCTTGCCCAGCGCATCGCCGGGCTGAATGCGGAAATTTTGCGGCTCGGGATACAGTTCGCGCTCGTCCGGGGCGAACAGCACATATACGTCGCGCTCGCCTTCCAGCTTTTCGATGTCTTGCGCCAGCGTGCGCGGGTAGCGGTCGAAATCCTCGTGTGGCCCGAACTGCAGGCGATTGACGAAAATGCTGGCCACCACCGGATCGCCATGCTGACGCGCCAGACGCATCAGGGACAAATGGGCGGCATGCAGATTGCCCATGGTCGGCACGAAAGCAACGCGCAACTGGCCGCGCAGCTGGTTGCGCAAATCTTCGATGGAATGAACAACTTTCACAGGAAACTCCGGCACGGGCCATCAGGCCGAGCGTGTATAAGACAATCTGACATACAGCGGCGCATACGGCGCCGCCTGGGTAATTTCAAGCAGGGATTCGCGCGTCAATTCCAACAGAGCCAGAAAATGCACGACGATCACCGCCGCCGGCTCGCCCATGCGGACGCGTTCCATGAACAATTCGGTAAATTCCATGAAACGCACATCGGACAGACGCCGCAGGATGTGGCTCATGTGATCGCGCACGGACAGCTGTTCACGCGTGATGCGGTGGCTGGCATTCAGGCGCGCGCGCTGCAAAATGGCCTGCCAGGCGTCTTTCAGATCCGTCGGGCTGATTTCGGGCAACAGAACCTCGACGCTCAGGTCGGCCTGCGCATGGGCCAACTGAAAATCGCGACCCACGCGCGGCAAGGCATCCAGGCGTTGCGCCGCCAGTTTCATGCGCTCGTATTCCAGCAAGCGGCGCACCAATTCGGCACGTGGGTCTTCGACCTCTTCCCCCGTATCCGACTGACGCACGGGCAGCAACATGCGTGATTTGATTTCAATCAGCAGGGCCGCCATCAGCAGATATTCGCCGGCCAGCTCCAGATTGGTGCGCCGGACCTGTTCGACATAACTGAGATACTGGGCCGTGACTTCCGCCATCGGGATGTCGAGCACATTGAAATTCTGCTTGCGGATCAGGTACAGCAGCAAATCCAGCGGGCCTTCGAACGCTTCCAGGAAGACTTCCAGTGCATCGGGGGGGATGTACAGGTCTTGCGGGATGTCGAATAAAGGTTCGCCGTACAGCCGCGCCAACGCCACGTGATCAATCACGTCGGGCGTACTGTCCACAGCCGGCGCCATCAAGGCATCCAGCCCGGTGGCGGGCGCGGGCGGCATGACGACCGATCAGGCCTTTTGGTAATAGACGTAAGGATCCTGCGCGACCTTGGCGGCGCGGAAACCGTCTTGCTGTTCCGGATTCAGATCTTTGTCCCAGAGACGGAACCGACCTGCCCGCTGCCGAGCCTCGGTATCGGGATGATCCTGTTTGTACTGAGTGATGAATTGAGTCAGTTCGGAGGTGAAGTTGTTTGCCATAATAGTGCCATTGCAGATCGTCATGACTGATGCGCCCCAAGTGTACTGCACTCAAGCGCCCCCGAGTGCCCATGTCCTCTCCCGACCGCCCTTCTTTACCCGCCGCCACCCCCCGAACGCTCGAACAGCGGATGATTCCCTTCATCGTCGGCTGCGCCCTGTTCATGCAAATGCTGGATTCGACCGTGGTAGCCACCGCCCTGCCCGCCATGGCGCGGGACTTCGGCGTCACGGCGGTGCGCATGAATCTCACCATCACCGGCTACCTGCTGGCGACAGCGGTCTTTGTGCCCGTCAGCGGCTGGGCGGCTGACCGCTTCGGGGCGCAGCGCGTCTTTCTGGCGGCCATTCTGCTGTTCATCCTCAGCTCGGCGGCCTGCGCGGTCTCGCAGTCCCTGACACAACTGGTGCTCTCGCGCGTGGCCCAAGGCGCAGCGGGCGCCATGATGGTGCCGGTCGGGCGCATCATCCTGCTGCGGCGCATCCCAAAATCCGAACTGGTCCAGGCGATGGCTTTCCTGACGCTGCCCGCCTTGCTGGGGCCGGTCCTGGGTCCGCCCGTCGGGGGCTTTCTGGTGACGTACGCCTCCTGGCACTGGATCTTTCTGATCAATATCCCGGTCGGCGTCCTGGGCATCATGCTGGTGCGGCGCTACATTGCCCGCGACATCCCCGATGGCCGGCCCAGGCTGGATACGGTCGGATTCCTGCTCAGTGGCATCGCCATGGCGGCGCTGATGATCTGCCTGGAAGCCATCGGCCACGGCGATCTGGGCATCGGCGTCATCCTGAGCCTGCTCGCGCTGGGGCTGGTCTGCGGAGTGCTGTACATTCGCCATGCCCGCCACACCACCTACCCCATCATCGACCTCAGCCTGCTGCGCACCCAGACCTTTGCCGTCTCGGTGCTGGGCGGCAATCTGTGCCGCTTCGGCAGCGGCGCAGCGCCGTTCCTGCTGGCCATCCTGCTGCAGGTGGGCTTTGGCCTGTCGGCCTTTTCGGCGGGCATGATCACCTTTACATCGGCGGCGGGCGCACTGCTGATGAAGCTGGTCGCCACACCCATCGTTCACCGTTTCGGCTTTCGCCGCGTGCTGGTGTGGAATGCGCTGATCGCAGCCTGTTTTACCGCCGCCTGCGCCCTATTTCAGGCCAGCACGCCGGTCTGGCTGATGGTGACGGTGCTGCTGATCGGGGGCTTCTTTCGTTCGTTGCAGTTCACCGCCGTCAATGCCCTGACTTACGCCGACATGGATTCCGCGCAAATGAGCCGCGCCAGCAGCTTTGCCGCGATGGCTCAGCAACTGGGCATCAGTCTGGGCGTGGCCTGCGCGGCAACCACCTTGAACCTGAGCATCAATCTGCGCGGCGGCATCGAGGCCGACCGTATCGACGTGATGTGGGGCTTTGCCGTCACCGCCTTGTGCGTGGCCGCATCCGCCCTGTCGTTCCGGCGCCTGTCCAATCTGTCCGGCAGCCAGTTGCGCCGCCGCCAAAAAGCCTGACGGTGCGCCTGCCGCAGCCAGGCCGACGCATCCGTCACTGATCCCCCAACAACATAACCAGCTTGCAGTCCGGGCGGATCGCCAGGCGAAACGTAAATTGCCGGAACCGCAGTCGCCCGCGCGAAGGGTGCTGGAATTCCCGCAGCCCGCCCTCTCGGTCGATCACGGTCTGGCGTGTCCAGCAGCGGGCGAACAAAGGGCTGCCCGCCTGTAATTCAGCGACCAGCGAGCCGATCGCAGGATCGCCGGCCAAGGCCGCCACGTCCGCGCGGAATTCGGCCACCACGCGGCTGGCGCGCTCTTCCCAGTCAAGCACCAGGGTGCGGGCCGCCGGTTCCATGAAAATGTAATGCAGCAGATTCGCCCGGCCCCGTCCCGGCCAGCCGTCAAACAATTGCTGCAAAGCGGGATTCCAGGCCAGGACGTTCCAGGCCTGATCCAGGATGTAGGCCGGCCCCTGGATGCTATCGACGCAATCGCTCAGGCCATCGGGCAGGGCCACCGTGTCCAGCCGTCCGGCTTGGGGGTCGGCGCATTCAGCCAGGCTGAACAGATAATGCCGTTCGGCGCGCGCCAGCTTCAGGGCATCGGCCAGCCGGCACCAGACATCCACCGACACAGAGACCTCGCGGCCCTGTTCGATCCAGGTGTACCAGGTGGTGCTGATGCCCCCCAACTGCGCCACTTCCTCGCGGCGCAATCCGGGGGTGCGCCGCCGCAAACCCGGCGGCAAGCCATGATCGCCAGGGCTGACGCGCGCACGAGCGCTGCGCAGAAACGCCCCCAGCGCCTGACGGCGAGCGGCATCGTCACGCGGCATGCGCGGCCCCCGAGCGCCGGGACCCTGCAGCGGCAGGCATCCCCCTGCCGCCTGCCGCTGCAATCGGGCTGCCGGGGTCAGCGCAAGGTGCTGGCCAGCGTCCGGCGCACATCTTCTTCATCACGGCCCGTGCGGCGCACGTAATCGGCCACCTGATCGGGGCCGATATTGCCGACGTTGAAATACTTGGACTGCGGATGGCTGAAGTAAAAGCCGCAGACGCTGGACGCCGGCATCATGGCAAAGCCTTCGGTCAGCTGCATGCCGATGTCGTCGCAATCCAGCAGGTCGAACATCAGGCGCTTGACGACGTGTTCCGGGCAGGCCGGATAGCCAGGCGCCGGGCGGATGCCCTGATATTTTTCACCGATGATGTCTTCGTTGGACAGGTCTTCGTCGGACACATAGCCCCACAGATCACGACGCACCCGCGCATGCAGGGTTTCGGCGAAGCCCTCGGCCAGCCGATCGGCCAGGGCCTTGAGCATGATGACGGAATAGTCGTCACCGGCATCCTGGAACTGTTTTTCGTACTTTTCGATGCCGATGCCGCCGGTCACGGCAAACATGCCGATGTAGTCGATGACACCGGAATCCTTGGGCGCGATGAAATCCGACAAACACTTGTTGTCCACGCCATCACGCTTTTCCGTCTGCTGGCGCACACCACGCCAGGTCAGCAGGACTTCGCTGCGCGTTTCGTCGCGGTAGATCTCGATATCGTCATCATTGATGCTGTTGGCCGGATAGAACGCCACGATGCCGTTGGCCGTCAGCCATCGGCCATCGACGATGCGCTTCATCATGGCCTGGCCTTCTTCGTACAGCTTGACGGCCTGTTCGCCCACCACCTTGTCGGTCAGGATGGCGGGGAACTGTGCCATCAGCCCCCAGGACTGGAAGAACGGCGTCCAGTCCAGGAATTTCAGGATTTCATTCAGATCGTAGTGCTTGAACACGCGGCGACCGATGAATTTTGGGCGCGGCGGCGTGTAATTGGCCCAATCGATCGCAGGTTTCGCCGCCCGCGCCTGCTCAATCGTCAGCATGGGCGTGGCTTTGCGATTGGCGTGACGTTCGCGGACCAGCTCGTATTCGTCGGCGACCCCCTGCAGATAGGTCCCGACCTGATCGGACATCAGGCTGGTGGCCACGCCGACCGAACGGCTGGCATCCGGCACGTAGATCACCGGTCCTTCGTAGTTGGGGGCGATCTTGACCGCCGTATGTACCCTGCTGGTGGTGGCGCCGCCCACCAGCAGCGGGATATTGCGTTCGCGGAAGTAGGGATCGCGCTGCATTTCGGACGCCACGTAGGCCATTTCTTCCAGGCTGGGCGTGATCAGGCCGGACAAACCGACCATATCGGCGCCGACTTCCTTGGCTTTTTCCAGGATCTTGGCACAGGGCACCATGACGCCCATATTGATGACTTCGAAATTATTGCATTGCAGAACCACCGTGACGATGTTCTTGCCGATATCGTGGACGTCGCCCTTGACCGTGGCGATGACCAGCTTGCCCTTGGAGCGCACATCCGCGCCGGCTTCTTCGAGCAGGCGCTTTTCTTCCTCGATGAAAGGCAGCAGATGGGCCACGGCCTGCTTCATCACGCGCGCGGATTTGACGACTTGCGGCAGGAACATTTTGCCCGCGCCGAACAGGTCGCCGACGACGTTCATGCCGTCCATCAGCGGCCCTTCGATGACTTCGATGGTGCGCCCGCCCGCCGCGTCGATTTCCACGCGGACTTCTTCCGTGTCCTCGACGATGAAGGTCGTGATGCCATGCACCAGGGAATGGGTCAGGCGCTCGCGCACCGATCCCTTGCGCCATTCCAGGTCTTCTTCCTTTTTCTTGCCCGCGCCGCGCAGCGTATCGGCCAGCTCGACCAGGCGCTCGGTGGACGTGCGCTCGTCGGCGGGATCGGTCTTGCCCAGCGGTTCTTCGCGATTGAAGACGACGTCCTCGATCAGGTCGCGCACCTTGGGATCGAGTTCAGAGTAGACCCCCAGCTGACCGGCATTGACGATGCCCATGGTCAGCCCTCGCTGGGTGGCGTAATACAGCACGACGGCATGGATGGCCTCGCGCATGGCCTCGTTGCCCCGGAACGAGAAACTGACGTTCGAGATACCGCCGGAGGTGCGCGCATGCGGCAGATTGTCCGTGATCCAGCCCACGCCTTCGATGAAGTCCAGACCGTAGCGATTGTGCTCTTCCAGGCCCGTGGCGATGGCGAACACATTGGGATCGAAAATGATGTCTTCGGGCGGGAAGCCCACCTGATTGACCAGGATGTCGTAGGCTTTCGAACAGATATCGATGCGCCGCTGCAGATTGTCTGCCTGACCCTCCGTATCAAAGGCCATGACCACCACGGCGGCCCCGTACTTGCGACACAGCTTCGCCTGCTCGATGAAGGGCTCGACACCCTCTTTCATGGAAATCGAGTTGACGACGCTCTTGCCCTGCACGCAGCGCAGACCGGCTTCGATGACCGGCCATTTCGAACTGTCGATCATCACCGGCACGCGAGAAATATCGGGTTCGGAGGCCAGCAGATTCAGAAAGCGCGGCATCAAGACCAGGGCGTCGAGCATGCCCTCGTCCATATTGATGTCGATGATCTGGGCGCCGTTTTCGACCTGCTGGCGGGCGACGGACAGGGCTTCGTCGAATTTTTCCTCGCGGATCAGGCGCAGGAATGCCTTGCTGCCCGTGACGTTGGTGCGTTCGCCGACGTTGATGAACAGAGTGTCGCGATCGAAATTTAGGGGTTCCAGGCCCGACAGGCGTGTCTTGATCGGAATGACCGGCGGCTGGCGGTGCGGCAAAGCACGGACTTTGCGGGCGATTTCGCGGATGTGGTCCGGGGTGGTGCCGCAGCAGCCGCCTACCACGTTCACCAGGCCGGCCCGGGCGAATTCTTCCAGCAGACTGGACGTATCCGAGGGCGTTTCGTCAAAGCCGGTTTCGGCCATGGGGTTGGGCAGGCCGGCGTTGGGATAGACGCAGACGTAGGTGTCGCAGATCTTGGACAGTTCCGCCACGTAGGGGCGCATCAAGGCGGCGCCCAGGGCGCAGTTCAGGCCGATGGTGACGGGTCGCGCATGACGCACGGAATTCCAGAAGCCTTCCACTGTCTGGCCCGACAGGATGCGCCCGGACGCATCGGTCACCGTGCCGGAGATCATCACCGGCAAGCGGATGTTGCGTTCTTCGAAGACAGTTTCGATGGCGAAAATGGCCGCTTTGGCATTCAAGGTGTCGAAAATGGTTTCGACCAGCAGGATGTCTACCCCGCCATCGATCAGGCCGTTGATCTGTTCGGTATAGGCGACGCGCAGTTCTTCGAAGGTGACGTTGCGCGCACCAGGGTCATTGACGTCCGGCGACAGGGATGCGGTCTTGGGCTGAGGCCCCAGCGCACCGGCGACGAAGCGCGGATGATCCTGCGTCGACACGGCATCACAGGCCTCGCGAGCCAGGCGGGCGGCGGCGACGTTCAGGTCGTAAGAAATATCCAGCAGGCCGTAATCACCCTGTGCCACGCGGGTGGCGCCAAAAGTATTGGTTTCCACGACGTCGGCGCCGGCTTCCAGATAGGCCTGGTGGATTTCCCGGATGACGTCGGGGCGGGTCAGGGACAGCAGATCGTTATTGCCCTTGACGTCGCGGTCGTGATCGGCGAAACGGTCGCCGCGAAAATCGGATTCGCCGAGTTTATAACGCTGGATCATGGTGCCCATGGCCCCATCCAGCACCACGATGCGCTTGCCCAGCAGGCGCACGAAATCGGCGCCGTGGGTATAGGATTCGATGGGATAAGGCAAAGCGGGATAGGACACGGCGGAATCCGGGAATGTTGGACAAACCTTCATTGTATCGCTGACGGTTTAGATCTCTATTACCCGGCCTCTTGCATCAAGGCTCGGAAGGGAACCTTTTCCACTGCAGAAGCACCTGGCTGCCCGGCATCGGGGTGGGTAGCGTTAGTGCCTGCTGGCAGGCGGATCGCAGGGTGGCGGGATCTGGCGGCAAGTCGTCGGCGGGCCGGGCGGCGTGCCAGGCCTGCAATAGGCGGATGACGCCGCCATGTGTGACCAGAATCGTGTCTTGCTCCAGCTGGCGCCAGGCTTTGTGGGCTGTCAGGACGCGCTGCATCATGGCGCGGACGGATTCGCCTGCGCCGGGGGCATAGTCCAGTGGATCGGCGGCCCAGGCGTTGATGGCAGATCGGGCTATGGCGTCCCAGGACTGGCCTTCCCAGGCGCCGAAGTCCATTTCCTGCCAGGCGGGGTCGCTATTCAGCGGCAGAACCAGCCGCCGCGACAAGGCGGTGGCCAGGGACCGGCAGCGGCGGGCTGGACTGCAGACCAGACGTTGGTAGTCAGACCAAGGCTGTCCGGGATGGCGGCCTGCGTCCCAGTCGGCCAACCAGGCATCGCGTTCGGCGGGAAGCGCAGGCACGTCCAGGCGACCGTAGCACATGCCGGCTGCGATATCGGGCGCGGTATGGCGGATCAGCAGCAGACGCATGGAGCATGCTCCGCTGCGATACCTGGATGCGCTGACAGCACGGTCAACGCATCCAGGTACAGCAACTTGAACACCGGCTGGACAGCGAGTCGCGTCATCACCATAAACCTATCGATGTTGTTGGGCGCCACGATAAACCAGAAACTGGATATTTCATTGATCATGTTTTATACTAGGGTTATCCCTAGTAGGGTTACGCTCTACTTGCCAAACGACAAGCAATCATAAAGAAGGAGAGCAGCAATGTTGGCACCTTTTTCGAACTACCCCGTCAATCAAGCTTACGAGCGCCTGCTGGCGGAAGAACTGGCCGCTCGCGCCAATCGCCCGCAACAAAGCCCGATTGCACGCATGCTGGACATGCTGTTCGGCGCCAGACAGCCGGCCCCCCAAGCCTGATTGACTGCGGCGTCTCGCACGCCGCCGTCTCGCCACACCAGCCGTCTTCATCGACAGACGGCTGGCTGTCACGTCACGATCAGCAGCAAACCCAGATAACAGCCCAGTTCACTCAACTGCTGCGCAGCACCCAGGCCATCGCCGGTGTAGCCGCCCAGTCGTCGCTGCAACACCCACGCGATCCAGGCAGTGCCTGTCAACAGGCCCATCGCCGCCCACACCACCCCCGCCAGAGGCAACAGGCCGAAGACGATCATCAGCCCCGCCGGCAGACCGCCGCAGATGGCTGCCACGGCGAATTCTTGATTGCGCATGCGGCGGCCTAGCGGTTTCGCCTTGCCCTCTTCTCTGGCGTAACGCATCCGCCAGATCAGCAGCGCAGATCCCAGCCGCGAGGCGGGATGCGCCAGCAATAAAGCCCCCACCACCCCGGACGGCGGCATGGCGTTCAAGGCGGCAAATTTCAGCGCCAGCATCAGGCCAAGGCCCGCCACGCCATACGTGCCCAGACGGGAATCTTTCATGATGTCCAGGGCGCGGTCCTTTGACACCGCGCCGCCCAGACCGTCGCAGACATCCGCGAAACCATCCTCGTGAAAGGCACCGGTCAGCACCAGCCCGGCGGCCATGGACAGCAGCACTGCGACGGGCTGCGGCCAGACCGCCTGCGCCAGCGCATACACCAGCGCCGCCACGCCCCCCGCCACCCACCCCACCAGCGGGTAATAGCGGGTGCAATGCTGCAGCCAGGCCGGCTTGAAACCCACCCAGGCCGGGACCGGCAGGCGCGTGAAAAACTGCAGGGCCGTGAAGAACAGGCGGATTTCATGTCGCCAGCGCTCGGATGCAGATGCGCGCCGCGAGTTCCAGACAGGCCGGAAGCAGCTCATCGCTCATCCCCTCTATCACTGACCCCCGCCTCTTCGAAACTGGCCATGTCGCACAGAAAGGCAGCCGCCGCCTGCACCAGAGGCCAGGCCAGCACGCAGCCGGTGCCCTCGCCCAGCCGCAAGCCCATGTCCAGCAAAGGCCGGGCACCCAGCGCCTGAAGCATGCGGGCATGGCCTCTTTCATCGGACTGGTGGCAGAACACGCAGTAATCCAGAATGGCGGGGGCCAGGCGGGCGGCCACCAGCAGGGCGGACGTAGCGATGAAACCATCGATCAGCAGTACTCGACGACGAGACGCGGCGCCCAGCATGGCGCCCGTCATCATGGCGATTTCCAAACCGCCCAGCGCCGCCAGCACATCCAGCGGCGTCTGCGCCCCGGCATGCCGCTGCATGGCGTGTTGGATCACGCGGATCTTGCGTGCCATGCCCTGGGCATCCACTCCCGTGCCCGCCCCGACGCAATCGGCGACAGAAATGCCGGTCAAGGCATGCATCAGCGCGGCGGCAGGCGTGGTGTTGGCGATGCCCATCTCGCCAAAACCGATCACGTCGCTATCCACATCGGCCATCAGATCCATGCCCGCCCGCAGGGCCTGGCGGCATTCCTGCGCCGTCATGGCGGGTTCGATCGCCAGATTGCCGCTGCCCGCCCGGATCTTGCGGTCGATCAGCCCGGCGCGGCTGCCGAAATCGTGCTTGACGCCGGCATCGACGATGCGCAGCGCCACATCTTGCTGGCGCGCCAGCACCGTGATGGCCGCGCCGCCCGCCAAAAAGTTTTCCACCATCTGCCAGGTGACTTCCTGGAGATAGGCCGACACGCCTTCGGCGGCCACGCCATGATCGGCGGCAAACACAAACACGGTCGGCGGCGACAAGCGCGGCGACACCGTGCCGCGGATCAGGCCGATCTGGTGCGCCAGCGATTCCAGCCGTCCCAGGCTACCGCGCGGCTTGGTCTTCAGATCGATGCGCTGTTGCAAGCGCAGAGACAGGGTTTCATCCCGGATCGGGACGATGGGGGGCAATTCAGCATCCATCGACATCAAGCGTCCAATAAAGCGGCTGGCCGGCCAAGGCAGGCGAAAACAAGCAACAAAATCTTGCGCGAAAGGCCCTTATAATACCGGTCGAAACAGGTATGCCCCGGCGCTCATCCGCGCCCCGGCATCCAAACGGGAAACAGACGGTTCGCCCGCGAACCCAGCTGTGCTGCCCCCGCAACGGTGCGCGCACCCGCCAGGCCTTCGGCCCGGCCCGCGCCAGCCCGATACCGGCCTGATTCAACCTCCTGATTGCCTGCCTGCCGCGCCCGACGACTGATCCGGGTGAATCCATCACGGCCTGCGGGTGTTGATTATTCCGGTGTGCGGGGACGCGCGCCACACAGGGCTTGTCATGACTCACCCCCTCCCCCGGCGCGCGCTTGCCGTCGCCATCTCTCTTTCCTCCTTGGCCGCCACGGCTCAATCCAACCCTGCCGCCGTCCCGACGCTGCAGGATATCGTCGTCACACCCAGCCGCAGCGCCGAACCCTTGTCCGATGCCATCGGCGACGTCACGGTGATCGGTCCGAAAGAACTGGCCCAGGCGCGCGGCGACAGCATCGCCGAGATCATCGGACGGGCGCCTGGGGTGCAGTTCACCTCGAACGGCGGTCCGCAGACGGTGAGCAGCCTGTTCATTCGCGGCGCAAACGCCAATCACACGCTGGTGCTGATCGACGGCATGAGGATCAACGGCTCGACTTCGGGCAGTGTGCAGTTCCCCGCTATCGACCCGGCCATGGTCGAGCGCATCGAAATCCTGCGTGGCGCAGCCAGCAGCTTGTATGGCTCGGACGCCATCGGCGGCGTAGTCAACATTATTACCAAGAAAGGCGAGCAGGACCGTCCCCTGTCGGCCTGGGCGAATATCGGCTATGGCACCTATGAAACCGCCAAGTCCAGCATGGGTCTGTCGGGCGCAGCCCAAGGATGGGATTACAGCTTTTCAAGCAGTGCAGAGAAGAGCAAGGGGTTTGATGCCTTGCGTCAACGTAAAGCGAACAATAGCACCATCGCAGGCCACTATCCGGACAAGGATGGGTACCGCAGCCATGCTGTCTCTGGAACCCTGGGTTATCGCTGGGCCGAGGGCCACCGCATCGGATTGACCGCCTACAACGGTTATATCGATGGTGACTATGACAATGAATTCACACGCTACCCCAACAGCTACGCTATCAACCGCCAACAAGCCTACAGCCTGACCAGCATGGACAAGATCACAGATTGGTGGGAAAGCGACCTGCGTTTCGGTTTCACCAAAGATAGCAGCGACAACCGCAGCGACTCATCCAGTGTGTTCAATTCGTTCAAACGCCATTACACCTGGACTAACTCCTTCAAGCCGCACACCGACCACCGGATTTCCGTTCTGCTAGAACGCCAGGAAGAGCGCGTTCAAGCCACGACCACACGATTCGATCAGGATGCTCGCGACACGAACGCTGCGGCGCTGATCTATAAAGGCAAGATCAACCGTCTGCACACCCAGGCCAGCGTACGTAATGACAACATCTCCGGCTACGGCAACCAGACGACCGGCAGCCTAGGACTGGATTTCGATCTCACAGACTCGTGGCAAATCGGGGTCGCAGGCAACACCGGCTTTCATGCACCGACGTTCAATGATCTTTACTGGCCTTTTGAAACTTCAGCATGGGGATCCTATGGTGGCAATCCTGATCTGAAACCCGAAAAATCCAGAAATATCGAAGGTCATGTTCAATTTCATGCGGAAGACACGCGGATCAAGATGACCGTTTTTACAAACAAGGTCCGCAACCTGATCGCCACCACCACTACAGAAACTGCGCCATGGTTCTACGAAACGACGATTCAGAATGTTAATCAGGCCACCATTCGTGGGCTGACGCTGGCTGGAGAACACAATGTTGGCAACACAACCCTGCGCGCTAGCGCTGACTTTCTCGACCCGCGCAACGACGATCCAAAGCAGGGGGAAGGCTCGATGCTGCCCTACAGAGCCCGCCAAGTCTTCCATCTAGGCGTCGAACATCGCATCCAGGCTCTCAAGTTAGGCGCTGAATACCAGTACACGGGCAACCGGTACGCCGAACTCGCCAACACCAACCGCCTGGGCGGCTATTCCCTCGTCAACCTGACCGCCGCCTACGACTTCAACAAGTCCCTGGGTGTGCAGGTGCGCTGGAACAACGTGCTGGACAAGGACTACGTGCTGGTGGACGGCTACAACACGCCGGGTTCGAACGTGTTCGTCAATCTGTCCTGGCGGATGTAAATCATGCGCTGGCGCGTCCTGGGCCTGATGACTGCTGTCTGGCTGTGCGTCGGCGCAGCCCAGGCAGCCGACCCGCCCCCCCGCGTCATTACCCTGGCCCCCAGCGTGACCGAACTGGTCTACGCGGCGGGGGCCGGCGCCGACATCGTCGGCACGGTCTTGCACAGCGACTATCCGCCGGCGGCCCGCGAGATCCGGCGCATCGGCGACGGCATCCAGGCCAGCGAGGAATCCATCCTGGCCCTGCGACCCACTCTGGTGGTGGCCTGGTACCCGACCGAGGCGACCCGAGCGCTGGACAGCCGCCTGCAAACGCTGAACATCCCCCTGCTGTACGCCAACCCCGGCACCCTGGACGAGATTCCCGCCTTGATCCGCACCCTGGGGCAGCGCCTGGGGACACAGGCCCACGCCGATGCCGCTGCAGCAGCATTGCAGCAGCGCATCGACCGCCTGCAGCCGGCGGCACCGCCGGCGCAAACCGTCTTCCTCGAAATCAGCACGGACCCCCTGTTCACGCTGGGCCGCGATCCCTTGATTAACGATCTGCTGGCCCGCTGCGGCGGCATCAATCCCTATGCCGACAGCCGCGTGGCCGCCCCCCAGGTCAGCGTGGAATCCGTCCTGCACCTGGACCCCCAGGTGCTGATCATGTCGCCCTATGGCCGTGAAACCCTGGAAGCCCGCACTCGCTGGTGGTCCGAACACGGCCTGACCGCTGCCCGCCAGGGCCGCATTTACGCCATCGACCCCGATTGGCTGCACCGCCCCGGCCCTAGGCTGATCGACGCGGCAGAGGCAATCTGCCGGGATCTGCAGCGCGCCCGAGCAAGCCTGGGCGCTTCCGCAGCGCCTTGATCACGGCCTGCCAGGCCGCCTGACCGCACCTGCTCTACAGCCGCCTGCCGGGATTCCCCTCGGGCCATATGGCTGTATTCTTTTCGCACATAATTTTCATTCCAGAAACACATATTGCCGGTTTGAACACATTATGTGACAATCGCTCACCTTGGAGACACATTCCTCCTAAGAGAAATAAATCACACAATACCTGGAGAGGGGACCTCATCATGCGCCGACTGCTCATTAGCTGCGCCTGCGCCATTGCCCTAGCTGGCTGCGCCACGCCTGAATCTACCAAGAACTACAAGCTGGAACTGCAGGCGGGCAACATCCCCGCCGCCACCGAGCGAGCCGTCAAACAATCCGACCAGAACAAAGAAGGCAAGCCCGAAGACCTGCTCTGGTCCCTGGAAGCCGGCACCATGCTGCGCTACAACACGCTCAGCGAACGGTCCACCGCCATGCTGGACGGCGCCGAAGACCTGATGAAAGACGACGACACCCGTAACGCCGTCGCCAGCGGCGGCCAACAGGTCGCCGCCGTTCTCACCAATGACAACATGCTGCCCTACTCACCCAATGTCTATGACACGGTGATGCTGAACACCTACAAGGCCCTGAATTTCTGGCAGCTGGGCGATCACGACAATGCGCGCGTCGAATGGAACCGCACCGACGATCGCCAGCGCCGCGCGGCGGAACACTTCGAATCCGAAATCGCCAAACAAAAAGACGAGGTCGCCTCCAGCGAGAATTCCGATCTGGTGAACCGCAGCCTGAGCAGTTCCGGCGCCGCCTTTGAAAAGGCCGGCGTGGACGTCGAGCAATGGGCGCCCTACGCGGGCTACATCAATCCTGCTGCTCTGTACCTGCACGGCCTGTACTTCCTGCTGAACGGCGAAGGCAAAGCCGACTTCGACAAATCCAAGACCAGCCTGGAACGCGCCTTCGCCCTGACCCAGCACGCTCAGGTCAAAGCCGACCTGGCCTCGGCCCGCAAACCCGGCAAGCTCAAACCCGCCGTCTGGGTGGTCTTTGAAAACGGCATGGCCGCGTCCAAACGCGAACTGCGCATCGACCTGCCGCTCTTCCTGGTCACGGGCGCCCTGAACTACACCGGTATCGCCCTGCCCATGCTGGAAGACGGCGTCCCGGCCTATGACCACATCGCCATCGGCCGCCAGCAAAGCCAGCCGCTGGCCAGCATGGATACCATCATCAAGGGCGAATTCAAGACGCGCTTCAATGCCATCCTGGTGCGCGAGATCATCCGCGCCACGGCCAAGACCGTGATGCAGAAACAGCTCAATGACCAGAACCCCTGGCTGGGCCTGGCCGCAGCTATCGCCCAGGCGGCCAGCACACAAGCCGATCTGCGCAGCTGGCTGACCCTGCCGCACAACTTCCACCTGATGCAGGTGCCTTACCCCGGCAACAACACGCTGACCCTGACGCTGCCTGGCCCTGAAACCGAGATCGAGATCCCGCTGCCAGAGGAAAAGCGGTCCCTGGTGGTCTACGTCCGCGCCCTGAACACCACGGCGCCGCCCAGCATCCAGATCCTGCCGTCCAAAGCGGCGATTCGATCCTGATATAGCCCCCCATCACATCCAGTCAAGAGGTTGACCGTGAATATACGCTTGCTGCTTACCACCACTACCCTGAGCCTGGCCCTGGCCGGCTGCGTCACGCCCACGCATTACGTCGATATGAAAAACGACAATGTCGCCGTCATGGGGCTGGACTACAAGGACTTCGAAAGCGCCGCGACCGAGCTGGTCAACCAGATGCTGGCCTCGCCGCTGATGGTGCACCCCAAATCCAACCAGGGCGCCCGCTACGTGCTGACCGTCTCCAACGTGGTCAACGACACCGCGCAGCGCATCGACACCGACCAGCTGACGAAAAAAATCCGCATCAGCCTGTTGAATTCGGGCCGTTTCATCGTCACCACGGCAGTCGGGGTCAACGGCCCGGAAGACGCCATGACCGCCAAATCGCGCCAGCTGAAATCATCCAAGATGATGAACCAGAAAACCGTCAAGAAAGACGGTCGCGTGATTGCGCCGGATTTTTCCCTGTCGGGCAAGATCATCCAGCGCAACAATCGCGTCAACAGCAGCACCCAGCAGGTCGACTACTACTTCATGCTGACCATGACCAATCTGGATGACGGCCTGGCCTACTGGGAAGGCGAACACCCCATCGTCAAGCGCGGCGACAACCGTACCGTTACCTGGTGATCGCATCATGAAGAAACTGCTTTTGGCCTGCTGCCTGGGCCTGGCCTGGCCCCTGGCCGCGCTCGCGCAACAGACCCAGGATGTCACTGTGCAGGCTCACGGCTACGGGGATACTTACGAAGAGGCCGTGGAATCCGCCCTGGGCGACGCGGTCCGCCAGGTCACCGGCGCCCGGGTGGCCACGCGCTCCGCCGGCCCCAAAGCCACGCTGGACATCAAGGAATCCGGCGAGGGTCAGATCACCACCGGCTATAGCGGCCTGACGACCCAAGGCAAACTGCAATCCCCCGGCAAGGGCACGACCGAAACCACCAGCGGCAGCGCTCGCGTCGAGGCCGAAGGCGCCAGCCGCACCTCGATCGAAGCCGGCATGGGCAGCGAAAACCGCGTCACCAGCCAAGGCAAGGTCAAAGGCTACAAGGTTCTAAAGCAATCCTGCGAAAACAAGGGCTGCGAAGTCGATCTGGAAGTCGTCGTTGAAAAGACCGAATTCCAAAGCAAGGCCCCCCAGGCCAAGCGCGACAGTATCGCCATCGTCACCACAGGCCGCCTGCGCAAAACCGCCAATGCCGACCAACTGCGCCAATCGCTGACGGACAAATTCGTCAAAAGCGGCCGCTTCACCGTGCTGGACCGCAGCAACGACAGCGCCCTCGATCAGGAAATGGGTCACCTCGCGGGCGGCCAGGCATCCGACGAACAGCGCAGCAAGCTCGGGCAGATGCTGGGCGCGGATTTCATGCTGATCGTCAACCTGACCCAGGCAGGCGTCTCGACCAAGGTCACAGAGGAATACATCGACCTGACGGGTGAAAGCAACCGCGAGGTCTCATCCTCGACCAAGGCCTCGGTGCAATACACGCTGGTGGAATCGGCAACCCGCGCCGTGCGCTGGTCGGATTCCAGCCAGTTCAGTTCCGGCGGCAACCGGCTCAGCGCCGCCTTGGACGGTTTTCTGGACAAGATCGTCGGCGACATCACGGAAATCATCAGCCCGCCCAAGGTCATCGGCCTGAACAACGGCCAGGTCATCATCAACCGAGGCAAAGACCTGGCGGCAACCGGACAGACCTACGCCATCTTTTCCGTCGGCGACGCCCTGATCGATCCCGATACCGGCGAACAGCTCGGCACCACGGAAGAGCAGGTCGCGACGATCCGCATCACCACGGTCCAGGCGAAACTGGCCTACGGCGACATCGTGAGCGGCAGCCCCGATGCCATCGCCCGCGGGTCCATCGCCCGGCTGCAAGCCGCGCCCAAGCCCAAGCCGACCAAGGCGCCGGCCCGCAAAAAATCGCCCGCATCGGATCAGCAAACTCAGGACGGCGGAGGCATCATTCTGAACTGATCCGCGCCAAATGGATTATCCTTGTCTGTGGCCGCCCTGTGCGGCCACATCCATGACAGGCCAGCCCATTACATACGCCATGAACACCGCAGACACTCTCACCATCGCCGACCGCAACTTCCATTCCCGCCTGTTGGTCGGCACCGGAAAATACCGCGATTTCGATCAGACCCGCGAGGCCATCGAGGCCAGCGGCACGGAAATCGTCACCGTCGCCATCCGTCGCACCAATATCGGCCAGAATCCCGGCGAACCCAATCTGCTCGATTTCCTGTCCCCGGACCGCTACACCATCTTGCCCAACACGGCGGGCTGCTACACTGCCGACGACGCCGTGCGCACGCTGCGCCTGGCCCGCGAACTGCTGGACGGCCACAATCTGTGCAAACTGGAAGTGCTGGGCGATGCCGGCAACCTGTTTCCCAACATGCCCGAAACTCTGGCTGCCGCCCGCACGCTGGTGGACGACGGCTTTGACGTCATGGTCTATTGCAGCGACGACCCCATCCAGTGCCGCATGCTGGAAGACATCGGCGTGGCCGCCGTGATGCCGCTGGCATCCCTGATCGGTTCCGGCATGGGCATCATCAATCCCTGGAACCTGCGGCTGATCATCGACCAGTCCACGGTTCCGGTGCTGGTGGATGCCGGCGTGGGCACCGCGTCCGATGCCGCCATCGCCATGGAACTGGGCTGCGATGCCATCCTGATGAATACCGCCATTGCGGGCGCGCGCGACCCGATCCGCATGGCCCGCGCCATGCGCCTGGGCGTAGAGGCCGGGCGCGAGGCCTATCTGGCCGGCCGTGTGAAACGCAAATACTACGACGCGGACCCCAGTTCGCCCACCGAAGGCCTGTTGCCTTCGACGCGGGTAGCCTGATTGCCGCCTTTTTCTGACACCGCCGCCCCGGCGTTTTCCGACCGAAGCGAAATCCGTGATGATTCCGAATACCCTCTCCATCGCCGGCGTTGACCCGTCCGGCGGCGCTGGCGTGCTGGCCGACGTCAAGACCATGAGCGCCCTGGGCGCCTATGGCATGGCGGTGATCGCGGCCCTGACAGCCCAGAACACCCAGGCCGTTACGGGCATTTCCCCGGTTCCGCCGGACTTCGTCACCGCGCAGATCGACACCCTGTTTGCCGACGTACGCATCGATGCGGTCAAGATCGGCATGTTGGGCCAGGCGGGCGTCACCCGCGCCGTGGCGGACCGGCTGGCGCATTGGCGGCCCGCCCATCTGGTGCTGGACCCGGTCATGGTCGCCAAAAGCGGCGACCATCTGCTGGAACGTCAGGCCGTCGAGGCGCTGCGCGAAGGCCTGATCCCGCTGGCGACCATCATCACCCCCAATCTGCCCGAAGCCGGCGTGCTGCTGGACCAGCATCCAGTCGACAACCTGAAGGACATGCGCCGCGTAGCCGAACGCCTGCGCCGCCTGCTGCCCGACGACGCGCATCGCTGGGTATTCCTGAAAGGCGGCCACCTGCCCGGCAACGATACGATCGACATGCTGCACGACGGTGATCGCATGATCGAGCTGCCGGGCAAGCGCATCGACACCCCCAATACCCACGGCACAGGCTGCACCCTGTCGGCGGCGCTGGCCGCCCTGCTGCCGCGCACCGGCGACGTGCCCGAGGCCGCCCGCCAGGCCAAACACTACCTGGAACGCGCCATTGCTGCATCCAGCCAACTGCAGGTAGGGTCCGGTCACGGCCCGGTGCATCATTTTCATGCCTGGTGGGGACAGTCCGCCTGACCCTGCCGATGTCCCGAAATCCCCCTCTGGGCCGAGCGTCGCACAGCGCCCGGCATCTCCCGCAGGAGGGGGGGACTGGCCTATAATCACCTCACGTTAACCCTAAGGCTTACGAGAGACATGAACGTCAACGACATCAGCGACGCCGAACGTGCCCGTTTCAATATGATCGAGCAGCAGATCCGCCCCTGGAACGTCCAGGACGAACGCCTTTTGCAGGCGCTTTTCGATCTGCCTCGCGAACGCTTCGTGCCGCCGCAACTTCAGGCGCTGGCTTTCACGGATACCGAACTGCCGCTGGTCATCGACGGCGTCGATTCCCGCGAACACATGCTCTCACCCAAGGTCGAAGCCAAACTCGCCGAAGAACTGCAACTGACGCCCAGCGATTGCGTGCTGGAAATCGGCACCGGTTCCGGCTACCAGGCGGCGCTGCTGGCGCGCCTGTGCCAACAGGTCACGACCATCGAAATCGACAGCCGCCTGGCCGCCTTTGCGCAGGCGAATCTGGCCCGCAGCCAGATCGGCAATGTGGTCCAGGAAACCGGCGACGCCCATGCCGGCTGGGGTACCGCCGAATACGACGCCATCCTGATCACCGGTTCCGTACCCGCCGTGCCGGATGCCCTGAAATACCAGCTGGCCGTCGGCGGTCGCCTAGTCGCCATCGTCGGCCACAGCCCCATCATGACGGCCTGCCGCATTACGCGCACCAGCGCCGCCAATTTTGAAACCGTGCAAATCTTCGACACCTGGACCAAGCCGCTGCGCGGCACCGCCCGGTCACGCTTCCAGTTCTGATGGTCTGATCGCGCCCGCATCAGGCAAAAACCTCTGCCATCCGGCAGAGGTTTTCTTTTACCGCAGGGCCGCCCCAAGGTAAAACGCCCCCTTGGGGGGCAGCAAGCCGAAGGCGCAGCGTGGGGGTTTTTTTTACCGCAGGGCCGCCCCAAGGTAAAACGCCCCCTTGGGGGGCAGCAAGCCGAAGGCGCAGCGTGGGGGTTTTTTTACCGCAGGGCCGCCCCAAGGTAAAACGCCCCCTTGGGGGGCAGCAAGCCGAAGGCGCAGCGTGGGGGTTTTTTTATTGCCGGATCTTGTGCAGCAAAGCCGTGGTGGACCGTTCATGCTCGAACGGAATAGCCACGGCGCTACCGCCCCAGCCGCGCACAGCGGCGGTTTCGGGCAAGAGATCCATATCGTAATCGCCGCCCTTGACGATCATGTCCGGGCGCAGCGCCTGGATCAGTTCCAGGGGGGTGTCTTCTTCGAACCAGGTCACAGCATCCACGCAGGCCAGCGCCGCCAGCAAGGCAGCCCGGTCGGCGCAGGTATTCAAGGGTCGATCCGCGCCTTTGCCCAACCGGCGCACGGATGCATCGGTATTGACCGCGACGATCAGCGACCCGCCCAGCTGCGCGGCCTGATCCAGATACGTGACATGGCCGCGATGCAGTATGTCGAACACCCCGTTGGTGAACACCCACGGGCGCGGCAAACCGCCCTGGGCCAGCATCTGCCGGCATGCGTCCGGCGACAGGATCTTGGATTCAAAGCGCGGGGCCGTCGTCATACCCCGCCCCCCCGCGTCAGCGCCCATAACGCCACGCCCAGACCGGCGGCGAGTATGCCGCACAACACGACCAGCAGGCGGTTGGCGCCTTCTTGGGCGCGGCGCAGCCGTTCCAGTTCGGAGCGCATGGCGGGGCCGGGATCGGGGTGATTCAAGCGGGTGTAGACCAGCCTGGGGATCTGCGGCAGGATCTGCGCCCATTGACTGGCTTCCTGGTCCAACCGCTGGCGCAGGCCGCGCAGGCCCACGCGCTGATGCATCCATTTTTCCAGGAAAGGCTTGGCTGTCTGCCAGAGATCCAGTTTCGGGTCCAGTTCGCGCCCCATGCCCTCGACATTGAGCAGGGTCTTTTGCAGCAGCACCAGCTGCGGCTGAATTTCCACATTGAAACGGCGCGAAGTCTGGAACAGGCGCAGCAGCACTTGTCCCAGAGAGATTTCCGCCAGAGGCCGGTCGAAATAGGGTTCGCACACCGCCCGCACGGCGCCTTCGAGTTCTTCTTCGCGGGTCGTGGGCGGCACCCAGCCCGATTCGATATGCAATTGCGCCACCCGGCGGTAATCGCGGTGGAAGAAAGCCAGGAAATTCTGTGCCAGATAATTTTTGTCGAATTCGGACAAGGAACCGACGATGCCGAAATCCAGGGCGATATAGCGCCCCAGCGTGGCAGGATCATCGGACACATAGATGTTGCCCGGATGCATATCGGCATGGAAAAACCCGTCGGTAAACACCTGCATGAAAAATATTTCCACGCCCTGACGCGCCAGCAGGGGGATGTCGACACCCATCTCGCGCAACTGGGCGACCCGGCTGACCGGCACCCCGTGCATGCGCTGCATGGTGAACACCTGGCTGGCGCAGAATTCCCAGACGACTTCAGGCACCAGCAACAGATCGGCGCGCCCCGTATCCGGCCCGAAATTGCGCCGCAACTGGCTGCAATTGGCGGCTTCGCGGATCAGATCCAATTCGTCGTGCAGATACTTATCGAATTCGGCAACGACTTCGCGAGGCTTCAGGCGGCGGCCATCCGGCGCCAGACGTTCGACCAGACCGGCCAGCGTCCGCAACAGCGTCAGGTCGCGTTCGATGGCCTCGCGCATGCCGGGACGCAAGACTTTGACGGCGACTTCGCGCCCGTCGTGCAGCACGGCAAAATGCACCTGGGCGATCGATGCCGACGCCACCGGATCACGCTCGAACTGCGCAAACAGCGTCTGCGGGGATGCGCCTAAAGATTCCTGGATGATGGCGGCTGCCTGATCCGACGGGAACGGCGGCACGCGGTCCTGCAGGCGGGCGAGTTCATCGGCGATATCCGCCGGCACCAGATCGCGGCGTGTGGACAGCACCTGACCGAATTTCACATAGATCGGCCCGAGGGTTTCCAGCGCCCGCCGCAAGCGTTCCCCCCTGGGGGTGCGTGGCCGACGCCCCAGGCAGATCACCCGCAGCAAGGCATGCGCCCAGGGATGCTGCAGGCTGGACAACACCAGTTCGTCGAGCCGATACCGCAAGCCGATCCACAGGATGTAGCTCAGGCGCCAGAACGTCAGCATGCGGCCTCCGGCAAATGCTGCAGACGGCTATCGAGCTGATTCAGGCGGGATTCCAGCGCCTGCAGATCGCCACGCCAGCGACGGAAATCCTCACCCCGCAAGACCATGCCGGATTCTTCCGCCAGGTATTCGGTCAGATTGTCCTGCGCCCGCCCGGCACTCTGCCGCAGGCCGGCGGCCAAGTGCCGCCCTCCCTGGACCAGCCGGACGGCCATGACATCGCCTACCAGGCGGGACAAGTCGTTCTCGACATCCCAGCGTAAATCCCGCGCCAGGTCGGACACCAGATGCGCCAGACCAGCATCCCCCTGGATGCGCGCAAGCGCCGTCACGCCCGCCAGCCCCTGAGCGCGCCAGGCGGCGGGCAAGTCGCGCAGCCGCTGCGCCGGCACGGACAAGGTGACATCAGGCACGATGGCCGCATCGCTGGTCTGCAGCGTGCCGTCCGCCCCGATGCTGGCCTGCAACGCCCAGGCGCCAGCCGACAACCGCAACGATTTTCCAGCATGGCTGGCCAAGCGGTCGCGGGCCCAGGGCTCTCGGCGCAATAGGGCATTGAACCCATGCAGCAGCAGGTCCGCAGGCCGGGGCAGAAAAGAAGGAAGCAATGTATTCATGCGCAGAAAGCCGATGGCCTGCCCACGCGGAGACGGAGACCGACGCGGGCCCGAAGAAGCCCTGTGGGCAGGATTCAAATGAACTGAGGGTCCGGGAAACGCCGTATCGGCACCCCCTGGCCCCTCAGTTTACTGGTTTTACCGCCTGCTTATGCGCGGGGTGGTAAACCGCCGCTTGCCCCGTCACACGGGGCAGACATCACGCTTGCGGATCGAGCTGCTGGATGCCGGCCAGCAGCCAGCCAGCGCCTTCTGCCTTGTACAGATTCCAGACTTCTTCCACACGGAAGGCCTCGGCACCGGCGGATTCACGCAGCATGCCAGAATAGCGCACGCTGGCCAGATGACCACCCGCCACGGTCTCGATGCCCAGCAGTTCTGCGTTCAGCAAAACGATCTCGGTGCGGTTGCCCTCGTTGGGCTGAGGCAGGCGGGGCGTGATTTCCGCCAGCAGATCGTCGGTCAGCAGTTCCCGCAGGGCATCGCGGTCACCCGCATCCCACAGGGCCTGAATCTGCGTGAACTGTTGCTTGGCCTGTGCCAGGAAGGTCGGCACATCAAAGTCGCCGGGGATGAACCAGGACGGATCCTGGGCGGCGGAGGATGGCACGGATTCAATCACCGGCGCAGCGGATGCAGCCGGCGCCGCCGACCCGGAGGACGGTTGGTTCCAGGCAGCGGGTTGCTGCGTCTGGCGATAGCTGTTATTGCCGCCTGCTCCGGCAGGAGCCAGCGGACGCTGCGCCCCGCGCAGGCGACGCACCAGGAACATGACGGCAAAGATCACCAGACCGATCAGCAAGGCGCTGGACAGGAATTCCAGGAACGCCCCCGACAGGCCCATGCTGGACAGCAGGGCGGCGATGCCCAGACCGGCGGCGATGCCGGCGATGGGACCCAGCCAGCGGGACATGCCCGATTTGGCGGCGCCGGCAGCAGCCGTGCCTGCAGCAGCCCCAGCCGCCGGTGTCGCGGCGCGCTGAGTAGCGGTGGATGCGGCGGGCGGCGTGACAGCCTGACGCTGCTTCATGACGTTGGAAGACTGGCGACCAAAACTGCCGCCACCGCCCATACGGCGCGCTTCGGCAGTGGACGTGACTGTCAGCATCACCAAGGCTGCGACCAGTAGCAAAGTGGCGACAGCCCAGCGGGGCATTTGAACAAACATGGAGTCTCCTGGGTGAAATCGTTCACCAGCTTGAAAGCCAGATTCATCGGAATCTGACAGGAAGCTGAATTTCTGTAAATTACCATAGATTCCAGAGGCCCGCAGCAAGCGATCCATCTCAGGGAACCAGGCGGCGAACCCTCCGGTCCGCAAAAGACCGGGGCCGCACACAGCGGCCCCGGGCATCGATGCGGCGGCTTGGCTAATCCAGCCGGATGCCTTCGTGCAAGGCCACCACGCCAGCCGTCATATTGAAATACTGCACCCGCCCAAAACCCACGGTGCGCAGCATGTCGGCCAGCGTATTCTGATCCGGATGCATGCGGATGGATTCCGCCAGATAACGGTAGCTGGCCTCGTCGGACGCCACAAACTGACCAATTTTCGGCAGGATATTGAAGGAGTACCAGTCGTAGGCCGGCGCCAGCGCCGGAGCGACCTTGGAAAATTCCAGCACCAGCAGCTTGCCGCCGGGTTTCAGTACCCGGTGCATTTCGGCCAGCGCGCGGTCTTTGTGCGTCATGTTGCGCAAACCAAACGCCACCGACACGCGGTCGAAATGACGGTCGGGAAACGGCAGACATTCGGCGTCGCACACGGCCACCGGCGTCACCAGGCCGCGATCCAGCAGGCGGTCGCGCCCCACCCGCAGCATGGAGTCGTTGATGTCGGTCAGCCAGACCTCGCCGGTCGGCCCCGCACGTTTGGCAAAGGCCCGCGCCAGATCGCCGGTGCCCCCGGCGATATCCAGCACCCGCATGCCGGAGCGGATCTGCGCCCGGCCCACGGTAAAGGCCTTCCAGGCCCGATGCAGGCCGCCCGACATCAGATCGTTCATCAGATCGTAGCGGCTGGCGACGGAATGGAAGACCTCGGCCACGCGATGCGCCTTGTCGGCTTCGCGGACGGTCTCGAATCCAAAATGGGTTTCCGGCCCCTGGCCGGGCTGTCGGGAAGGTTCACTCATGATCCGCGTATCGTACCGCATTCCTTCCACCGAATCGCACCCCGCCTGGCAGCGGCACCGTCATATGAATGAAATAATGTGACCGTATGATGACCCTGCTCAATACGACCACAGGATTCACACATCTGTCATGTCCGCCACGATTCTGATCATCGAAGACGAACCCGCCATCCTGGAATTGCTATCCGTCAACCTGCAGCATGCCGGATACACGGTCAGTACGGCACAAGACACCCGCCAGGCCGAGGCCCAGATCCAGAGAGTGCTGCCCGACCTGATCCTGCTCGACTGGATGCTGCCGGACCAGCCCGGCATCCGCCTGGCCAAGCAGCTGCGCGCCGCCGCCCGCACCCGCGACATCCCGCTGATCATGCTGACCGCGCGCGGCGCGGAACAAGATAAGGTCGACGGGCTGGAAGCGGGCGCCGACGACTACCTGACCAAACCCTTTTCCCCGCGCGAGCTGTTGGCCCGCATCAAATCCCTGCTGCGCCGACGCGCCCCTCAGTTGACGCCCGACCCGATCCAGGCGGGCGAACTGACCCTGGACCCCAATACGCGGCAAGTGTCGGCGCGCCAGCAAACGCTGCCGATGGGACCTACCGAGTTCCGCCTGCTACACTTTCTGATGACGCATGCGCAGCGCGTGTACACCCGCAGCCAACTGCTGGACCAAGTCTGGGGCGATCACGTCTTTGTCGAGGAACGCACGGTAGACGTCCACATCCGCCGACTGCGCAAGGCGCTCTCACCCGCGCACCAGGAACATCTCATCCAGACGATCCGGGGAGCCGGCTACCGTTTCAGCACGACACACATGGAATGACCAAAACGCTTGTTTCCATCGCGCTCTGGGCGCTGAGCGGCTGGCTGCTGGGCGCATGGCTGGGCGCCGCCACCGGCTGGGCGGTCTTTGCCCTGGGGCTGCTGATCATGATTCTGGTCAGCGGCCTGCAACTGTCGCGCATCGCCCGCTGGGTACGCAATATCGACGATCCGCCACCGCCCTCGATCGGCCCCTGGGATGAAATCCTGGCGCCCATCTACCGCAAACTGAAGCAGAACCGCCTGGACCTGCAGGAACGCAGCCGCAACTTCCAGCGCGCCTTGCTGGCTGCCGAGGCGCTGCCGGATGGCGCGCTGACCCTGGCGCCGGACAAATCCCTGCTCTGGTGCAACCAGACCGCCGCCGAACACCTGGGTTTGAATCCTCATCAGGACCGGGGACACAGCATCCTGAACATCATCCGGTCGCCGGAATTCGCCCGCTATTCCCGACAGGATAGCTGGGACAAGCCGCTGATCCTGCATCTGAACCACGGCGGCCAGGCCCGCACCCTCATGCTGCACCTGGCGCCCTACGGGGTCGGGCAGTTTTTGATGGTCACCCGCGACATCACGCAGATCGAGCGCCTGGAAAACACCCGTACGGATTTCGTCGCCAACGTCTCGCACGAAATGCGCACCCCGCTGACCGTGCTGTCCGGTTTCGTGGAAACGCTGCTGGACCTGCCCGAAGAAGCGATCAGTACGGCACAGCGCAAGCACTATCTGGAACTCATGGCGCAGCAGGCGCATCACATGCAGGCGCTGGTCGCCGATCTGCTGACCCTGTCATCCCTGGAAACGACCCCCAACACCGCGGGGGACCCGGTCCCCGTGTCCGCTCTGATCCGCACCGCGCTGACGCAATGCCAGGCGCTGTCCAAAGGACAACATCAGTTTGACGTCCACCTGGACGACACGCTGCAGATCATCGGCCAAAGCAAGGAACTGTCATCGGCATTCGGCAATCTGCTGACCAACGCCGTGCGCTACACCCCGGCGGGCGGGACCATCACCGTCACGTGGGCACGGCTGCCGGACGGCGGCGCCTGTTATCAAGTGCACGACACCGGCATCGGTATCTCGACCGAAGACATCCCGCGCCTGACAGAACGTTTTTTCCGGGTGGATCGAGGGCGCTCACGCGCTACCGGAGGCACGGGCCTGGGCCTGGCCATCACCAAGCATGTCGCCCTGCGCCACCAGGCTGCGCTGGATATCGACAGCGCCCCTGGCGCCGGTAGCACCTTTTCGATCCACTTTCCCGGCGCACGCGTCAGCCGTCAGGCGGCAGCGGCGGACCACGCCGCCTGACAGACGCGCCTACAGAAACAGCTGATAGGCGGGATTGTCGGTCTCGTTCCAATAGGGATAGCCCAAGGTCGACAGGAAATCCTTAAAGGCCTTCTTGTCGTCCGGCGGCACCTGGATACCCACCAGGATGCGGCCATAGTCGTCCCCCTGATTCCGATAATGGAACAGGCTGATGTTCCAATCGGGATTCATGGCGCCCAGAAACTTCATCAAGGCGCCAGGGCGTTCCGGGAACTCGAAACGGTACAGCACCTCGTGCCTGGCCAGACTGGAATGACCGCCCACCATATAGCGCAAGTGGGTCTTGGCCATTTCGTTGCTGGTCAGATCCAGCGTGGGGAATTCCTGCTTGCGGAAATGCGCCGCCAGCTTTTCGATTTCCGATTCCGATCGGATCTGCAGGCCGACATAGACATGGGCCTGCTCGGCATCAGAGATCCGGTAATTGAATTCCGTCACGGCCCGCTGACCGACGGCTTCGCACAGCCGCAGGAAACTGCCGCGTTTTTCAGGCAAGGTAATGGCGAACAGCGCCTCGCGGGCTTCGCCCACATCGGCGCGCTCGGCCACGAAACGCAAGCGGTCGAAATTCATATTGGCGCCGCAGGTGATGGCCACCAAGGTCTTGCCCTTCCATTTCTGCTGGGCGGCATAGCGCTTGGCCCCGGCCAGCGCCAGCGCGCCAGCCGGCTCCAGCACGCTGCGCGTGTCCTGGAAAACGTCCTTGATGCCGGCGCAGATCGCATCCGTATCGACAGTGATGAAATCATCCACATATTCGCGCACCAGACGGAAGGTTTCCTGCCCCACCTGCTTGACCGCCGTACCGTCGGAAAACAGCCCCACGTCATTCAGGCGGACCCGCCGACCCGCCCGTACGCTGCGGATCATGGCGTCGGAATCTTCGGTCTGCACGCCGATCACTTGGATCTCCGGGCGCAATTGCTTGATGTAGGCGGCCACGCCGGAAATCAGGCCGCCGCCGCCGATGGCGACGAAGACGGCATCGATGGGGCCGGTATGCTGGCGCAGGATTTCCATCGCCACGGTGCCCTGCCCCGCGATCACGTCCGGGTCGTCAAAGGGATGCACGAAGGTCAGACCGTCGCGCGCCTGCAGCTCGGCCGCATGCTCCGCCGCTTCGGTGAAGCTGTCGCCAAACAGCACGACCTCCCCGCCCAGCGCGCGCACCGCCTCGATCTTGACCGAAGGCGTGGTGACGGGCATGACGATGACCGCTCGGCACTTCAGGCGGCTGGCCGACAGCGCCACCCCCTGGGCATGATTGCCGGCGGATGCCGCAATCACCCCGCGCTTGAGCTCGCCGGCGCTGAGATGCGCCATCTTGTTATAGGCGCCGCGCAGTTTGAAACTGAATACCGGCTGGGTGTCTTCACGCTTGAGCAAGACGGTGTTGCCGATGCGCTTGCTAATTCGGGGGGCCAGGTCCAACGGAGTTTCATGGGCGACGTCATACACTTTGGACGTCAGAATGCGCTTCAGATAATCGACGGACATGGCACGCAAAAGGTGATGAAGGAAGCTGAAAAGAATATCACAGGGAAAAACCGGATTCATACGTCTCGTGCCGCGCCCTAAGATCACTGATCCTGCACGCTTCGCCATCACCACCCCGGCTCGACGGCAAATCAGCTATCCAGTACCGTGGCGGCATCAAAGATGACAGGTTTGAAATTTCATACCATGAGCACCGAACCGCGCTATGTGTGCACCAAACGGCTATGCCTCACCAGCGCATCGCTATGTCTGATCGTCCTCACCTTCATCTGGGCGGTCATCCAGCATCGCATCAGCATAGAACGCACCCAGGAAGTCGACGCCGCTTTGCGCGCCAACTCCAATCTGACCATCGCCTTTGAACAAAACATCTCGCGCACGCTCAAGGCAGCCGAGCAAGTCGCCGCCTTTGTCCGCGAAGGCTATCTGCTGCAAGGCACCGCCCCCGACCTGCACCGCTGGGTTCGGGATTCAGTCATCCGCGAAGGCATGTTCACGATCATCAGCGTGGTGGACGAACACGGCCAGATCATCGCCAGCAGCCAGGACATCCCGACCACCGTCAATTACGCGGACCGGGACTTCTTTCTGGCCCAGCGTGACAACACCCTGGACACCCTGTTCATCAGCCGCCCCGTGCTGGGCCGTGTCTCGGGCGCATGGCGCATCCCTTTGTCCCTGCGCATTTCGCGACCGGACGGCAGCTTCGGCGGCGTCGTAGTGATCGCCATCGACCCGACCAATCTCACCAGTTTTTATCGTCAGACCAACCTGGGGGCGCACGGCCTGCTAGAGGTCACAGGCCTGGACGGTTATACGCGGGGGCGCAAGATCGGCGACCAGATCAGTTTCAATCAAGACGCACGAGCGCTGCCCTGGTTCACCCGGCGCTCGACCGCCCCGACAGGCAACTTCGTAGACCAAGGTGAGATCGACGGTATTTCACGCGTCATCAGCTACCGCACCCTGCACGGCTATCCGCTGATGGCGGTGGTCGGCACCGCCTATGACGAAGCCGTGGCCGCCACCCAGCACCGGCGCACCGTCTATCTGTTCGCCGCCAGCCTGCTCTCGGCCCTGATCCTGTCTCTCACCATCGGCCTGACCCTGGCGATGGCACGCCAACGGGCCATCACCCAGGCCTTGCAGGCCAGCAAAATCCAGTTGGCGCATGCGGCGCGGCACGATCCGCTGACCGGGCTACCCAATCGCGTCCTGTTCCAGGAACGCTGCCTGCGCAGCCTGGAATCCGCCCGCCGTCATCGCACCCTGGCAGCCATCCTGTACCTGGACCTGGATGGCTTCAAAGAAGTCAACGACCGCTACGGACACGCCACCGGCGATGCGCTATTGCAGCAGGCTGCCCAGCGTCTGACGCAACAAGTGCGCGCCTCTTCTGAAGACACCGTGGCGCGATTCGGCGGCGATGAATTCGCCATCATGCTAGACGGACTGCTTACCCAAAAGGACGGCGAACAGATCATCCTGAATATCCTGACCGCCCTATCCCAGCCATTCACGCTGGACGGGGCCGAGGCCCGGATTTCAGCCAGCATCGGCGCCGTGCTGTACCCCCTGCACGGCACCGATCTGAATACGCTGATCGGACAAGCCGATACCGCCATGTACGCAGCCAAAAACGCAGGCAAAAATCAATTCGCCTGGGGCACGGCTGCGGAGCCAAACAATTACAAGGCAGAGATGGCCGCGTCGTAAGCCGCCCGCAAGCGGGTATATACCGGCCCTGGCTTGCCTGCGCCGACCGGACGCCCATCGTATTGCGTGATGGCCAGGACTTCCTTGGTGGCCGACGACAGCATCAGCTCATCGGCGGCGGCGACTTCCGCCTGGGTAATGGGGCGCGACTCGAAGGGTATGCCGGCGCTGGCAGCCAACTGTTCCAGAAAGCTGTAACGGATGCCTTCCAGGATCAAATGATCCCGAAGCGGAGCGCGCAGCACGCCGTCCTTGACCACCCAGATATTGCAGGACGAGCCCTCGGACAGATGGCCGTCGCGAAACTGCACGACCTCGTCCACACCGGCATCCGTGGCGTATTGCTTGGCCAGCACGTTGCCCAGCAAGGACACCGATTTGATTTCGCAATGCAGCCAGCGCTCATCCGGCATGCTGACAGCCGTCATGCCGTGTTCCCGCTTATGCTGGTCGGGGCGTTTCAGCGGCGACACCATGCAAAAGACCGTGGCCTGGCTATCGGCGGGAAAGCCATGATCCCGTTTCGCCACACCGCGCGTCACCTGCAGATAGACCGTACAGTCCCCCTGAACGTTATTGCGCGACAGCATGGCGCCGACCAGATTTTCCCAATCGGCCATGCTACGCCCGGTTTCCAGGCGGATGGCTTTCAGACTGCGCTGTAGACGGGCCAAGTGTGGCTGCATCAGAAAAGGCTTGCCCCCATAGCAGGGGACGACATCGTAGATGCCGTCGCCAAAAATGAAGCCTCGGTCCAGCACCGAGATCTTGGCATCGCCCAGCCGGACGTACTCACCATTCAAATAGACAATGCTGTCATTGTCGACACCGGGGATCATGAATCACACCTTTAAAAACGCATCATCAATGATGCAGGATCTTGGACAGGAAATGCTTGGCGCGGTCGGAACGCGCGTCCGGATTGCTGAAGAAATCGTCCTTGGTGCAGTCCTCGATGATCAATCCCGCATCCATGAAGACCACGCGATCAGCCACGCTGCGGGCAAAACCCATTTCGTGGGTCACGACCATCATCGTCATGCCTTCCTTTGCCAGATCGACCATGACGTCCAGCACCTCGTTGACCATTTCCGGATCCAGCGCAGAGGTGGGCTCGTCAAACAGCATGGCCATGGGATCCATCGCCAGGGCCCGGGCAATCGCCACACGCTGCTGCTGGCCGCCGGATAGCTGGCCGGGATATTTATCGATATGCGCGCTGAGCCCGACGCGTTCCAGCAGCGCCCGGCCACGTTCATTGGCATCCGATTCGGAGCGGTTCAGGACTTTCATTTGCGCCAGGGTCAGGTTGCGCATCACCGACAGGTGCGGAAACAGCTCGAAATGCTGGAACACCATGCCGATGCGCGACCGCAGTTTCGGCAGATTGGTGCCGGCAGCGCCCACCGACACCCCGTCGATGAAGATCTCGCCCTTTTGAAAGGGTTCCAGCGCGTTGGCTGTCTTGATCAGGGTGGATTTGCCGGAGCCGGACGGCCCGCATACCACCACGACCTCGCCTTTGGATACTTTGGTGGTGCAATCCGTCAGGACCTGGAAGGACCCATACCATTTACTAACGTTCTTGAATTCAATCATGGTTAACTCCTGCCCTCAGCGCACGATGGCGATGCGACGCTCCAGCCGCTTGACCGAACGGGAAGCAATATAGGAAATAATGAAATAGACGACGGCGGCGAAAACGAACATTTCCACCATCCGCCCGTCGCGCTGGGCGATGTTGTTGGCAGCCCCCAGGAAGTCGGTCAGAGACAGCACATAGACCAGGGACGTATCCTGAAACAGTACGATCATCTGGGTCAGCAGCACCGGCGTCATATTGCGAAATGCCTGCGGCAACACGATCTGCCCCATGACCTGCCAATAGTTCAGCCCCAGCGCATAGCCAGCCCCGACCTGCCCGAAGGGGATCGACTGGATGCCCGCGCGCATGATCTCGCAAAAATAGGCGGCTTCGAATAGCACAAAGGTGATCAGCGCCGATGTGAATCCGCCCACGGCAATGGGCCGCCCCGCCCCCGTCACCCAACCGAGGATGTAGGGCACCAGGAAATAGAACCAGAAAATAATCAGGATCAGCGGCAAAGCGCGCATCAGATTGACGTACGCGCCTGCGACCCCGGACACCACCCGATTCGACGACAGCCGCATCATGGCCATCAGGGTGCCCAGGATGACGGCGCCAACCGTCGACAACACCGTCAGTTTCAGTGTGAACATCAGGCCCGTACCCAACACATACGGCAGGGTGCGCCAGATGACTTCAAAATCAAATCCGTGCATGGTCGCCCCTTAACGCTTGGTGCCGATAAAGCCCGGCACGCTGATTCCTTTTTCGATCAGGCGCATCAGCACCACCACCACCAGATTGATGATGAGATACAGAATAGTCGCCGCCGTGAAGCTTTCGAAAATCTGGAAGGAGAATTCCTGCATGGAACGGGCGGCCCCGGTGATTTCCAGCAGGCCGATGGTAAAGGCGATGGACGAGTTCTTGATCAGGTTCAGCGCTTCGGAGGTCAGCGGCGGCATGATGATGCGCACCGTCATGGGTAACAGCACGTAGCGGTACATCTGGGGCTTGGTCAGGCCCAAGGCGGTAGCGGCCATGCTCTGCCCGCTAGGCAGCGCCGTGATGCCGGCCCGCACTTGTTCAGCGATCCGGGACGACGTAAACAGACCCAGACACACGGTTGCCGTCCAGAAGGTGCTCCAGACCGGGTCGGCCTGCTTGATCATATCGCCCAAGGACTTCGGCACGACTTCGGGGAAGACGAAATACCACAAGAACATCTGCACCAGCAGAGGCACATTGCGAAAGAGTTCGACATAGCCCGCGCAAAGGCGTTCGATCCAGCTGACGCGGATCGTGCGCAACACCCCGATCACAACCCCTACGGCCAGGGCGATCACCCAGGCCAGCACCGACACGCCTAGCGTCCAGTACATGCCTCGGATCAGGGTATACAGATAGGTTCCGGTGCCGTCAGGGGCATCTGCCCAGAAAATCAGCCAGTTCCAGTTGTAATTCATACGAATATCCTGTGCAGCGCATCTGGAGGCAAATCATGCATCCAGCGGCACCAGTGATGCAAACGGCACCTCCCGGCGTTCAGTCCGGGAGGTGCCGCCACTTGTGAAGTGTTTCCCTGGTGACTATTTATTTATAGTCTGCGGGATCAGGCGAGTCGGTAGGATTGGCGATGACTTTCTTCAGTTCGGGGGTCATCGGCCAATTCAGGTTGATGTTCTTGGGCGGGATCGCGCTGGTGAACCATTTGGCGTACAGCTTGTCGATTTCGCCGTTCTTCATCATGGCCTTGACTGCATTGTCCACCGCGGTCTTGAATTTCTCGTCGCCCTTGGGTTCGATCATGCCGTAGGGCTCGGTGGTGTAGGCTTTTTCGCTGATCATCCAATCACCTGCATTCTGCGAGCTGGCGACCAGGCCGGCCAGCAGAATGTCATCCATGAAGAATGCCGTGGCGCGACCGCTGGCGACGGTCAGGAAGGCTTCGGAGTGGTCTTTGGCCGGGATGATGCGCATGCCCAGATTTTGATCGGCATTGACCTGGGTCAGCCATTTCAGGTTGCTGGTGCCGGACGTGGACACGACGGTCTTGCCCTTGAAGTCGGCCAGATCGTTCAGGTTGGAGGATTTCAGGGCGGCGAAACGGGTGGCCGTGACGAAGGTGGTCGGCGCGAAGGACACCTGTTCCTGGCGCTGGGCGTTGTTGGTCGCCGAACCGCAGGCAATATCCACGGTGCCGTTGGCCACCAGCGGAATCCGCGTAGAGGACGTCACGGAGACCAGCTTGATCTTCAGTTCGGGCAGGCCCAGCTCTTTTTTCAGGGCATCGGCAATGCCGTAGCAGATGTCCATGGAATAACCAACGGGCTTTTGATTGTCATCCAGGTAAGAAAAGGGGATCGATGAGTCACGATGCCCCAGGGTCAGTTCCCCCGTGGATTTGATTTTGTCGATCCGGCTGGTTTCTGCCTGGGCGACGGTCATACTCGCGACCGAGACGGCAGTTGCCAGAATGATGGGCAGTAGTTTCATGGTTCCTCCTAGATTGTTGTAATAAGTGTTCCGTCGTTCATGACGGGAACGGGGCCTGCCAGGGGTACGGCAAGCGACCGTCAGTGTAATCATTAGTCATCCTCGGCACCAAGCCACAGGAAGCAGCAAGGTGATCTTAACCATTATCAGCAGATCGCAGCGCTCGTACAAATAGCAATTTCACGGGGTCCCATAACAGCAGGCTATGCTCTATACTGCTGGGCTAAAAGGCATCATTCTCACCATCCGGTCGCGCCTGCCGGACCTTTCCCCCCTTTTCAATCCGACACCTCCATGCGGTTGCGGCACATTGAAATCTTCGAGGCCATACGCCAGGCCGGGTCGCTGACCCAGGCGGCTGTGCTGCTGAATATCTCGCAGCCCGCCGCCAGCAAAATCCTGGCCCATGCCGAGGCCCAGCTAGGCTTCAAACTGTTCGACCGGATCAAAGGCCGGCTGGTCCCCACGCGGGAAGCCGAAATCCTGACACCGCAAATCGAACAGATCAGTCAGGAGCTGGCTCACGTGCGCCGGCTGGCGGCCAATCTGCGCCAAGGCAGGCAAGGCCACCTGCGCATCGGCTGCGCGCCCGCCATCGGCCTGGGCCTGCTGCCCATGGCCATCCAGCGTTTTCACCCGGCATCCAACGCCTCGTTCAAGATCAGCACGCTGCACAGCCCCGATCTGGTCGAAGGCCTGCACGCGCAGGCGCTGGACCTGGTCATCACCTTTGACAATCACGACCACCCAGGCTTGCGCCGCATCCCCATCGGCACCACAGAGCTGGCCTACCTCAGCCTGACCCCCGCCGCCGATCCGGTCCAGTTGGCGCAACTATCCAAACGACCGGTCATCGCCCTGGACACCCGCGACCAGGTGGGCACGCTCATGGATCATGCCCTGCAACAGGCCGGCATCAGTCTGGACACCCGCATCATCGTCCAGACCCACTACGTCGCCTGCAGCCTGGTCGAGGCCGGCTGCGGCGACGCAATTGTGGACCTGCTGACCGGGCGCGCCATGCTGAAACCCGGCATGACGCTCAGCCGCCTGAACCCTTCCGTGCCCATCCCGATCAACATCATGGTGCACGCCAACGACCCCCTGAGCCTGCTGCACCGCAACTTCATCGATAGCGTCCGGGACATCTGCACGTCGCTGGCCCAGGCGCCACTCACGGTCGCCTCCTGAACACCCATGCCTGTTAGTTATGGATGATGCCCTGATCGGCATTTGTCACCCTGCATGCCTGCGCCGACAATTTGCATTGTTCTCTATTCATGGACATGAAAAATGCATGCATGCGTGATCGGCGCGGGCGTCATCGGCGTCACGACAGCCTGGCAGCTGGCCCGCCAGGGCTGGCAAGTGACATTGGTCGATTCCGCCGCCGAACCGGCCAGCGGCGCCAGCCACGCCAATGGCGGACAGCTCAGCTACAGCTACGTCGCCCCTCTGGCCGGGCCGGGCGTGCTGCCGCACCTGCCGGTCTGGTTGCTCAATCCGAACTCGCCCCTGCGCTTTCGCCTGCGGGCAGACCCTCTGCAATGGCGCTGGTGCCTGCAGTTCCTGCAGGCCTGCAACGCCCGCACCGCCTCGGCCACATCCGCACAGTTGCTGTCGCTCTCCTATCTCAGCCGGCAGGTGCTGCACGATCTCCAGCAAGACACCCCGATCGACTTCGGCCACGCGCGCAACGGCAAGCTGATTGTCTACCGGACGCCCGGGCTGCTGGCCAAGGCGCGCGCCCAGCTTGCCTTGCAAGCCGATCTGGGATCGGAGCAGCAGCTCCTGACGACCGAACAGCTGATCGAACGGGAACCCGCCCTGGCGCCGGCCCGCGCCACCCTGGCAGGCGCCATCTACACACCCAGCGAAGAATCCGGGGACTGCGCGCGCTTCACGCAGGGCCTGGCCCAGCAACTGGCCACCCTGCATCAGGTGGAACTAAGGCCGCAAACCGTCATCCGACAACTGGATCGTCAAGACGGGCGTATCCGCCGCATCCTGACGACGACGGGGGAATCCATCGAAGCGGACCAGTTCGTGCTGGCCGCCGGCATGGGTAGCCGCCCCTTGCTGGCCGCCCTGGGCGTCCATGCGCCTTTGTATCCTCTGAAAGGCTACAGCCTCAGTCTGCCCTGCCGCCAGGCACAGGTCCCCGCCATCAGCGTCACCGACTACGAGCGACGCACGGTCTACGCCAAGCTGGGCGATACCCTGCGCATTGCCGCCATGGTCGGGATCGGCACGCTGGAACAGGGCATCGAGGCCGGCCGCATCGCTCTGGTCAAACGTCAGGCGCAGGCCCTGCTGCCGCACCTGCAGATGGAATCCGCCCAGGCTTGGTCAGGCCTGCGCCCGGCCACCCCGCACGGACGCCCCCTGATTGGCCGCAGCCGGGCCGCCGACAATCTATGGCTGAACATCGGCCACGGCGCGCTGGGTTTCACCCTGGCCTGCGGCAGCAGCCACTTGCTGGGCAGTCTGATGCGCGACACTGCGCCGGCCATCGACCCCACGCCGTTCCGGCCGGACTGCTGACGCCCGCCGTCTCCAGCGCCGCAGCGACCGGCCTGCAGCGATTACACTGCTGCCAATGGAAGCTTGGCTGGAATCTTCAATACACGCTCTGCTGGCCGCACTGGCGCTGCCGGGCATCGGCTTGCCCGCCATCTTCACCATCAGCCTGGTCTCCGCCACCTTGTTGCCCCTGGGGTCCGAGCCGGCCGTCTTCGCGTATGTCCATCTGGCGCCCCCCATGTTTTGGCCGGCGGTGCTGGTCGCCACTCTGGGCAATACGCTGGGCGGAATCATTACCTATGCCATGGGGGCAGGCGCAGAAAATGTCTGGCAGCGTTGGCGTCACCCCCGCGCGGAACCGACTGCATCGGCCCGGCGCCCCGCCGGCGGGCGTTGGCATATCCTGACCACCGCCTGGTTTCGCCGTTTCGGGCCGCCTGCGCTGCTACTGTCCTGGCTGCCCGGCGTGGGCGACCCCCTGTGCGCGGTGGCCGGCTGGCTGAAGCTGCCGTTCTGGCCCAGCGTCATGTATATGGCGATCGGTAAGTTTCTACGTTACACCGTGATGACCACCGTTCTGATGCACGCCTGGCCCTGGTTCAGTCAGTGGCTGTAGCACCGCCAGCGACCTGCATCTGACAAACCGGCATTGCCGTCAGAGAGCGGTCAACTGGCATAATGCTAGGCTTCAACAGGATTCTCATGACTGCCTCCGCCGCCTCTGCTCCCTTGATCGCCGTCCTGGAAGACGATCCCGCGCAATCCACCTGGCTGCAACACCTGCTGCAACAGGCCGGCTTCGGATGTGAGACCTTCGACAACGGCGGCAACCTGCTGTCCGCCCTGCGCACCGCCCACACTTTTCAGCTTTTGCTGCTGGATTGGGAATTACCCGGCATCAACGGCATGGAAGTCCTGCGCTGGATCAGGGCCAATCTGCCCGGCAACATCCCGGTGATTTTCGTCACCAGCCGCATACAGGAAAGCGACCTCGTCGAGGGGCTGGACGCCGGCGCCAACGATTACCTGTGCAAGCCCTGCCGCCCTGCCGAGCTCCTGGCCCGCATTCGTGCACTGTTACGCCCGCACCAAACCCAGGCCGGCCCCGATTCCGGTTTTCGCCTGGGGGAATTCCTGGTCGACACCAGCGCCCGGGAAATCCGGCTGCGCGGCGAAACCATCCAGATGACCCCAAAGGAATTCGATCTCTCCGCCCTGTTCCTGCGGCATCCCTGGCGACTGTTTTCTCGCGACGATCTCAGCGCGCTGGTCTGGAACCGGGAAATCCCCAGCACATCCCGCACACTGGACACGCATTTGTCCAACATCCGCAAAAAACTGCAGCTTGGCCCGGCCTCCGGCACCTTGCTGAGCGCATCGTATGCGCTGGGCTACCGGCTCGAACTGCTGGGCGATCCACAGGAAAGTTCATGAAGACATCCGCCCTGTCCGCCCTTCGCCACATCCCCCTCTGCCTGGCGCTGCTGGGCGCCAGTGCGGCGCTTCTGAACAGCCCCGGCGCTCAGGCTCACCCCCTGGGCGCCCAGGGCGACTACTTTCTCTATCAGGTCGAGCCCGGCGACACCCTGGAAGCCCTGGCGCGCCACTACACGCTGAATCCGGCCAACTGGAGGGTGCTGCAAACCCTGAACCAGGTGGCGGACCCCTACCGCATGCCGATCGCCCTGATCTTGCGCATGCCACTGGATCTGATCCCCCGTCAGCCGGCCCACGCCACCGTGACGCACCTGAATGGCACCGTCACCCGCAATGGCCAGACCCTGCAGACCGGCGACCGGCTTGAAACCGGTGACACTTTGCGCAGCGGGCCAGGGTCCGTCACGCTGACGCTGGAAGATCACAGCCTGCTCACCATCGCGCCGGATACCGAAGTGCAGGTGCGCAACCTGCAAACCTTTCGCGGCAGCGGCCTGAGCGATACGGTGCTAGGCCTGCCGCAAGGCAGCGTCGAATCCTCTGTCGCGCCTGACGACACCGGGGTGGGCCGATTCGAGATCCGCACCCCGGCCACCGTCACGGGCGTGCGCGGCACACAATTGCGTGTCCACGCCGATGCATCAGGATCCCGGCACGAAGTGCTAAGCGGACAAGCCGCGATCCAGAACACCGCCCGCGCCGAACAGGTGCTGGCCAACAGCTACGGGGCGGCCTACGATGCCTCGGGAACCTTGCAGGGAACACAGGCACTGCTGCCGGCTCCCCGCATCCATCCCGCCACGCCGGATACGGCATCGCTGGCCTGGGACCCTGTCCCCGGCGCGGCGGCCTATCGGGTCCGCATCGCCCTGGACGCTGCGGGGACGCAACAACTCTCCACCCAGCGCGTCACGCAGACGCAGATCGCGCTCGCCCACACTCAAGCGGGTTCACGCTACGCCTTTGTCCGAGCCATCAATGCGCTGGACATCGAAGGCAGCGACGCCAGCTTGCGTCTCCAGGGTTCTGGCGGCCTGCTCAGTTCAGACGATCGCCCCGTCCTCAGCAGCAACGGCGAGCCAGTCCGGCTGAACAACCACTAAAGCATGACCCAGCCAGCCCACGCCGACTCCACCCGCCTGCAGCGGCGGCTGTTGCTGGAATGGCTGGGTTTGACACTGGCCTTGTCGCTGCTGCTCATCGCCCTGTCTGTCTGGGGCCGGCTTCCGGTCGTGCGCGACATCAACCAGCAAGCCTACGACCTGAGCATGCAGCTCACTCCCAGACCGATTGCCGACCGCGACATCGTGCTGATCACGATTGACGATGCCAGCATCGAAGCTCTGGGCCACTGGCCTTGGCGCCGGTCGATTCATGCCGCGCTGCTGCCGCGCCTGAACCAGGCACGAGCAGTCGTCATGGATCTGATCCTGGCCGATCCGCGCCCGGATTACCCCCAAGACGATCCGCTGCTGGCCCGCGCCATGGCCGCCCACGGTCGCGTGGTGCTGCCTGAAGTCCTGGACCCTGAAGGCAGGCACCTGATCCGGCCCCTGCCCGTCCTCGCGCAGGCGGCAGCCGCCACCGGTCGCATCGATACGCAGGCCGCCCCCGATGGCCGCGTGCGCGCCGTCACCTTGTGGCGCACAAACCACCAGGGTGAGCGCCTGCCCCATCTCAGTGTCGCGCTGGCCCAGGCCGCCGGTCTGCAGACTGCCGCAGAACAGGCGGCCCGCCTGCAAGCCGACACGCCGTCCTACCTGCAATTCACCGACCCGGCGCATTCCTTTGTCCGCTACCCCTACGCAGCGGTCCTGAACGGGGATATCCCCGCTGCGGAATTTCAAAACCGGATCGTCCTGATCGGCGCATGGGCCTCCGGGCTGGGCGACCAGCTACCGACCGCCATGGGCAGCGGCCTGACTGCCGGGGTCGAAATCCTGGCCGACAGCATCCAGAACCTGAAACATTCCCAGTGGATCCGCATCACACCGGCATGGATCACGATCTTGATCTCTTTATGTGTGCTGTGGCTGGCCTGTCTGGGGTTGCGCAGACTGTCTCCGCGCTGGGGCCTGGCGGGCACGCTGGCCGCACTGCTGGGCTTTCTGTTTGCAGACGCCTGGCTGATGTACCAGGCGGGTCTCTGGATCCCCCCGGCAGGCCTGCTGGCGGGGGTACTGCTCGCCTATCCGCTCTGGAGCTGGCGCATCCAGGAAGCCTCTCTGCAGCAAATAGACCGTGAACTGGAACGCCTGCAGATCCAGCCCAGACCGGGCCTCGCGCCGACCACTCAATGGGTTGGACCCAACACCCTGCCCGCCCGGGCAGCCCGCCTGCAACTGGCGGTATCCCACCTGAAAGCAGCCGCCCAGGACCAAAGAGACACCCTGGGCTTCATTTCCCACGACATGCGCTCGCCACAAAACGCCATCCTGGCCACCATAGAGCTGCGCCGCCAGGCCCCGGACCAATGGCCGGAAGCCGGCACGCTATCCCATATCGAGCAGCAAGCCCACGCCACCCTGCAACTGGTGGACAATTTCGTGCAGCTGGCGCGCGCCGAATCCATGCCCTTGCAAAAACACCCTTGCATCCTGAATGACCTGGTCCAGGACTGCTGCGACCGCCGCTGGTCCCAGGCCGCGCAACGCCGCATCACGTTGACCTTCACACCCTGCACTCAACAAGACCCCATAGTCCTCGACCAACAACTGGTGCACCGCGCCATCGGCAACCTGATCGACAATGCCATCCTGTACAGCCTCGAAGGCGGGGAAATCCAGTGCAGCATCGACCGGAACGCGTCTTCGTGGTGCGTTCATGTCCAGGATGCCGGCCCAGGCATCGCCGCTGATCAGATCCATTACCTGTTCACCCGGTTCTGGCGCGCTGCCGGAGACAGCAGCAAGCCGGCGGGCAGCGGCCTGGGCCTGGCATTTGTCCAGACCGTCGCTCAACGCCACGGAGGGCGAGCCAGCTGCGTCAGCGAACCGGGGCGTGGATCCCGCTTCAGCATCTACCTGCCGGACGCCGCTTAGCGACCGCATGAGCAGCTTGATGAGATTTTGCCATTACACTAAGCGATTGCCCCTGTCTGCCCTAGGGGCACTACCGCCACGATATCCCCATGAACGCCCCCGTCTCTCCCGAACTGCTTGAACCCACCCAGGCGCCCCGTCTGCGTGAGATTCCCTACAACTACACCTCCTGGTCGGACCGTGAAATCGTCCTCCGGCTGCTGGGTGAACCCGCCTGGCAGCTGCTGTCCGAACTGCGCGGCCAGCGGCGCACAGGCCGGTCCGCCCGGATGCTGTTCGAAGTGCTGGGCGACATCTGGGTGGTGCAGCGCAACCCTTATCTGCAGGATGACCTGCTGGATAACCCCAAGCGCCGCCATCAACTGGTCGAAGCCCTGAACCACCGCCTCAGCGAAATCGACCACCGCCGCGATGATGACCACGGCGCCCGCGATGCCAAGGTCCAGCAGCTGCTGACCGCCGCCCGCGCCGCTGTGACCGCGTTCGAGAACGATTTCATCGCCGTGGAAAAGCTGCGCCACGATGCCATGAAGCAGCTGGCGCGCCTGACCAAGCGGGACAATATCCGCTTCGACGGTCTGTCGCGGGTGTCGCACGTCACCGACGCCACCGACTGGCGGGTAGAGTATCCCTTCGTCGTGCTGATGCCCGACACCGAAGACGAGATCGCCGCCCTGGTGCGCGCCTGCATCCAGCTGGGCCTGACCATCGTGCCCCGAGGCGGCGGCACCGGCTACACCGGCGGGGCGATTCCGCTGACCTGGCGTTCGGCGGTGATCAACACCGAAAAACTGGATGCCATCGGCGCCGTCGAGGCCATCGCCCTGCCCGGCGTCGATGAACCCGTGCACACCATCCTGACCGGCGCAGGCGTCGTCACGCGCCGCGTGGCGGAAGCCGCTGAAGCCGCCGGGCGAGTGTTCGCGGTGGACCCGACATCCGCGGATGCTTCCTGTGTGGGCGGCAACGTCGCCATGAACGCCGGCGGCAAGAAAGCCGTGCTGTGGGGTACCGCACTGGACAATCTGGCCTGGTGGCGCATGGTCGATCCCCAGGGCAACTGGCTGGAAATTACCCGTCTGGACCACAATCTGGGCAAAATCCATGATGCGGCGCATGCGCGCTTCGAACTGAAATGGTTCGATGGCAAGCAGCGCCCCGGCCAGATCGCGCTGAAAACAGAAATCCTGGAAATCGAGGGACGCCGTTTCCGCAAAGCCGGCCTGGGCAAGGACGTCACCGATAAATTCCTGGCCGGTCTGCCGGGTGTGCAAAAAGAAGGCTGCGACGGGCTGATCACCGCCGCCCGCTGGATTCTGCATCGCATGCCGGCGCACACCCGCACGGTCTGCATGGAATTCTTCGGCCAGGCCCGCCACGCCGTGCCGTCCATCGTCGAAGTCAAACACTATCTGGACACCGATGGCCGCGCTGCCGGCGCCATTCTGGCCGGGCTGGAACACCTGGACGAGCGCTACCTGCGGGCCGTGGACTACACCACCAAAAGCAAGCGCGGCACCCTGCCCAAAATGGTGCTGATCGGCGACATCGTGGGCGACGACGAGCACGCCGTGGCCCTGGCCGCCAGCGAAGTCGTACGCATCGCCAATTCACGCCACGGCGAAGGCTTTATCGCCGTCAGCCCGGAATCCCGCAAGAAATTCTGGTTGGACCGCGCCCGCACGGCGGCGATTTCCCGCCACACCAACGCCTTCAAGATCAACGAGGACGTCGTCATCCCCTTGCCGCGCATGGGCGAATACACGGACGCCATCGAACGCATCAATATCGAGCTGTCCACGCGTAACAAACTGCGCCTGATCGACGCGCTGGAAACCTATCTGCAAGGCGATCTGCCCGTCGGCAAGGCCGAAGACCCGGACGATGCCGAACACACACGGGAATTCATCCTGTCCACCCGGCGCCACGACGCGCTGGACACCCTGGCCGCCGTGCGCGCCCGCTGGTCCTGGTTGCTAGACCATCTGGACGCGCCCCTGGCCGAGCATCTGGACACCCTGACAGGCCTGGGTCTGGACGCGCTGCTACCCACGCTGAACGAGCGCCTGGCTGAACAACCGGACTGCCGCATCGTGGACATCATCCAGGACCACACGCTGCGCATTTCCTGGAAATCCGACATCCGCGGCGCGATGGAACGCCACTTCGCGGGGGCGGAATGCGCCGCCGTGCTGGCTGGCCTGCAAACCACGCACGACCGCATTCTGAAAAGCCGGGTCTTCGTCGCGCTGCACATGCATGCGGGCGATGGCAACGTCCACACCAACATCCCCGTCAATTCGGACGACTACGAGATGCTGCGCGAAGCCAACCAGGCCGTGGCGCGCATCATGGATATCGCCCGCAGCCTGGATGGCGTGATTTCCGGCGAACATGGCATCGGTCTGACGAAATTCGAATATCTGAACGAAGCCGAACTGGCACCGTTCCAGGACTACAAACGACGCATCGATCCGCACGGCCACTTCAACGCCGGCAAACTGATGCCCGGTGCCGATCTGTCTCGCGCCTGGACGCCCAGCTTCAATTTGCTGGGTTATGAATCGCTGATCATGCAGCGCAGCGAAATCGGCGCGATTTCCAACGCCATCAAAGATTGCCTGCGCTGCGGAAAATGCAAACCGGTGTGCGCGACGCACGTGCCGCGCGCCAATCTGCTGTATTCGCCGCGCAACAAGATCCTGGCGACATCGCTGCTGATCGAGGCCTTTCTGTACGAGGAGCAAACCCGGCGCGGGGTCAGCATCCGTCACTGGGAAGAATTCGAGGACGTGGGCGACCACTGCACGCTATGCCATAAATGCTATAACCCCTGTCCGGTGGATATCGACTTCGGCAATGTCTCGATGGACATGCGGGCCTTGCTGCGAAGCATGGGGAAAAAGTCCTTCAACCCCGGCACGGCGGCGTCGATGTTCTTTCTGAATGCGAAAGACCCGCGCGTGATCAAGGCGACCCGCACGGCCATGATCGATATGGGCTACAAGGCGCAACGCCTGGCCCACGATCTGTTGGCCCCGGTCGCCAAAAAGCAGGTGGCGCATCCGCCGGCCACCGTGGGCAAGGCGCCGGTGCGCGAGCAAGTGATCCACTTCATCAACAAAAAAATGCCCGGCGGTCTGCCCAAACAGACGGCCCGCAAGCTGCTGGATATCGAAGACCCGAATATGGTCCCGATCATCCGCAATCCGGCGACCACTGCCCCCGATTCCGAGGCGGTGTTCTATTTCCCCGGTTGCGGATCGGAACGTCTGTTTTCCCAAGTGGGCCTGGCGACGCAGGCGATGCTGTGGCACGTGGGGGTGCAGACGGTGCTGCCGCCCGGCTATCTATGCTGCGGTTATCCGCAGCGCGGCAACGGCCTGGCCGACAAGGCGGAACAGATGGTGACGGACAACCGGGTGCTGTTCCACCGCATGGCGACGACACTGAACTATCTGGACATCAAGACGGTGGTGGTCAGCTGTGGCACCTGCTACGACCAGTTGGAAAGCTATGAGTTCGACAAGATTTTCCCGGGCTGCCGGCTGATCGACATTCACGAGTATCTGCTGGAAAAGGGCGTCGATATCGCTGGGGTGCAGGGGGTTCGCTATATCTATCACGATCCCTGCCATACGCCGATGAAGCAGCAGGATCCGATGAAGACGGTGAAATCCCTGTTGGGAGAATCGAACGCGATCAAGACGGATCGCTGTTGCGGAGAATCGGGCACACTGGCGGTGTCACGGCCTGATATTTCGACGCAGATCCGGTTTCGCAAGCAGGAAGAGCTGGCGAAAAATACGGCGGCGATCCGCGCTGACGGGTTCCAGGGCGAGGTCAAGATGGTGACGTCCTGTCCGTCCTGTCTGCAGGGGCTGGCCCGCTACGAACAGGATACGGGGCTGTCGGCGGATTACATCGTGGTTGAGATGGCCAGGCACGTGCTGGGGGAAAGCTGGATGCCGGATTATGTGAAGGCAGCGAATTCCGGCGGAATTGAGCGAGTGCTGGTGTAGAGACCCAGACCCAGACTCAGGCCCGCCTCGCGGCTTGCACGCCGCCCGGATTCGCCGGACATGGATCGTCCGCAGAGGACGATCCATGTCCGGGTTCATCCGGCGTCGAATTCGCAGACGGTGTAGACGGGCAGACCCGAATCGCGAACCGCCTTCGATCCGCCCAGGTCGGGCAGGTCGATGATGGCGGCGGCTTCGGCGACGTTGGCGCCCAGGCGCTGCAGCAGTCGGGATGCCGCCAGCATGGTGCCGCCGGTAGCGATCAGGTCGTCGATCAGCAGCACACGCTGGCCGGGGCGCACGGAATCGGTGTGCATTTCCACGGTGGCGTTGCCGTATTCCAGGGAGTATTCCTCGGCCACGGTCTGGTAGGGCAGCTTGCCTTGTTTACGCACGGGGACGAAGCCCAGATTCAGTTCGTAGGCCAGGACGGAACCCACGATGAAGCCGCGGGCGTCGATGCCGGCGACCAGGTCCAGGCGCTGACGCATGTAGCGGTAGACGAACAGGTCGATCAGGACTCGGAACGAGCGCGGGTCCTGGAGAACAGGGGTGATGTCACGAAACTGGACACCTGGTTTCGGCCAATCGGGCACGGTGCGGATCGTGTCGCGGATGTACTGGGCCGGATCGGTTTGCATGACTTCATCCTGTCAAATAAGGCAAGGCGGCCACAGTGTAGCCTGGAAATTTCACCGCTGGGCTGCCAAGGTGATCTGATCGAAATCATCCACCAGCACGGTGAGTTCGATCTGCGCGCGACCGTTGGGCGGCAAGACCGGCAACACGACATGCCACACGCCACCGCTGCGGGCTTGCGCGGACCGGCGCACGGGTTCGATGCCTGCGTCGGGATCTGCCAGTGCAACCGTCACGCTCTGCGCGATCAAGGGCTGGCCATCGGGATGCGTCAAGCGGATCGTCCAGGCGCCGGCGTCCGGCTCGAGAACTGCACGCATCCGTTCATTGCTCAGGGTCACGGCCTCTGCCGCTGCAGCGGGGGCCGTCGTCAAGCTGCGGGGCGGCGGCGTGAAGCGCCACACAGACACAACGGCCAGGATCATGACAACCAGCGCGATTTCCGCCCCGATGACACGGCGCAAGTGGTGTCGGGCCGTGCCTTGGCCAGACAGAGCTGGCTCGGTCAGGCGCCAGCGGTTATAGGCGGCCAGGCAGAACAGCAGGCCGACCAGACAGAGCTTCACGCTGAGTACGCGTCCATAATCCGTGCGCCATAGGTCGGTGACGCGTTCCAGTTGCAACACGGTCAGCAGGACGCCGCTCAGGACCAACAAGAGCACCACCGGCGTGATCCAGCGCGAGAACCGCGCCAGCGCTGGATGTCCACCCGCCGGATCCGCGGGGCGACGCAGAGCGCGCGACAGCGGAATCAGCATGCCTGCCCAGGCAATCGCCATCATGACATGCAGCGCGACGGCGGGACGCGACAGCCACTGGGGTGGCGCCGTTCCAGCATGTCCGCTGGTGGCCAGAGCCACGCCGGCGAGCAGCAGGCTGACCGGCGCCGCCGCCCGACCCAGGGCTGGCGGACGAGCTGTCTGGGCCGCGAGGGCCGCCAGTAACCCCAACGCCAGCAACCCCAGCGTCATGGCATACGTGCTGTTGAGCGCTTGCGCCCAGGTGGCCGACTGCACCAGCGCTGCCCAGGGGGCATCCCGTAAGTCCAGGCCTTGCAGGCCCAGACTAACAGGCAATGCCGCCAGCCCGAGAACGGCCAAGGGGCGGGACCATGCATGATGCGCTTTCTCGTCCAGCAGACGGAAGACCGCCACGCCGACCACCGAAAACAGGCACAGATATCCTAGCCATCGCGCGAGCCAGATGGACAGATCGAGGCTGCGTGACGACGGGGATTGGGCCAGCACAGCAGAAGCGCTGCCGGCCCCGACCGCATAGTCCAGGGTGCCGCCGATGGGATGACCATCCGCCGACACGACGCGCCAGCTCAGCAGGTACGTGCCTTGCGCGGTGTCCTGGGGAACCGGGATGCTGATCTGCTGTCCCCGGTCATGAATCGTCCCAAGAGGCAGCAGCCTGCCATCCGGCCCGAACAAGCGGGCAGCCGTCACGCCCACGGGTTCGCTGAAGATCAGCTCAATGACGGCAGGCGCCTGCGCCAGCACCGCGCCGGGCGCGGGCGCTGCCCTCACAAGGGCCGCATGGCCCCATGCCAGCTGGGGCCACATCAGCAGACTGCACAGCAGGGCAAGCAAGGCCTTCATCATCAGTGATGATGCCCCGCTCCCCCGGACGCCGGCGCGATCAGCTTGATTCGCGGCGCGGCATCCTTGGCGTCCTCACCCCCGCTGGTGTTGATCCAGCGGTCTACCCCTTGGGCGCATTCCTGCACCACCGGAAAGTAGAGCGTCGAGCCCGGCTTCAGCGAAGATGCCAGGAAAGCGCGGAACACGAACTCGTCGTAGTAGGCGTCGGGCAGCGCGCCGCTCCAGCTGATTTCCCGCACGCCCTGATCCAGCTTGGCGCCATGAAGCGTCTGCGGCTGATCGTACTTTCCCTGGACGATATCAATCGCCCAGCCGGCCTTGGGCTGAGGCTTGACCGCCAATACGCCCTCGGGAATGCGCACCCGCAGCCGCGTGGTATCAGACCCCTGGCAGCCATGCGGAACCCGCACCACGGCCATGTAATAGCCGCCGACAGTCGCCTGCCCGTTGGCCAGGGTCACGTGCGCCAGCGCAGCAGGAATGGAAAAAAGCGATGCAACGGCAGCGCCGATGATAAAAAACCGTTTCATGAGATCAACCTATTCAGTCAGAGTGCGAATCAGCAGCGGGACGCGGCGGCACGGATCACGGATCCATGCGCGGCAGCGCGGCGACATGCCGCCAGCGCCCATCAACACAAAGGAATCAGGCCTGCAACGGCGGCGCGCGAGAACCCAGCGGGGCGCCGCATCGATAGGCCAAGGATGGTTGGTCCGCTGTTCGGACCAACGCCAAGACCGTACCCAGCAAGACCGCAGGCAAAGATGGCGCCTGGGAAGGCAGCGGAGCGTCGCCCCCATGAGAGAAGGCCGGGCAAAGCGGGCAGTGGTTCGTTTCAAAATGGCCTGCCGGATCGCCGTGAAGGGGCAGATCATGCGACGCTTGGGATAGCGCGCCGCACAGAATGACAGGCGTCCAGCCGCCGGCAGCCCCCATCAGATTGGGCATGTACCCCGCCGGCACCAGAGCGCGCAGCGCCCACGCCAAACACAGCGCCCACACCCAGGCGGACGGCACGCTGCGACTGCATCGATAGGCTGCGGATCCCATGGACAGCAGTATAAGCGCCAGTCACAGTAAAATCGACGCATGCACACCCAGCCACAGATCACTCCGGATGCGCTGCGCCATAGCGCCATGCGCACCTTCGACATCGAAATCCAGGCCCTGCAGGCCCTGCAGGGGCGCCTTGACGTCCATTTCGAGCAAGCCACACGCCTGATCCTGGACTGCTCCGGTCGCGTGGTCGTCACCGGCATCGGCAAATCCGGCCATGTGGCCCGCAAAATCGCCGCCACTCTGGCCTCGACCGGCACACCGGCCTTCTTCATGCATGCTGCCGAAGCCATCCACGGCGATCTGGGGATGCTGACCGGCCAGGACATCCTGCTGGCCATTTCCTATTCCGGGTCCGCCCAGGAATTGATCACGATCATTTCAGTCGCCAAACGCATGGGCGCACGCATCATCGCCATGACCGGCAATCCCGAATCCGAACTGGCGCGCAGCGCCGACGTATCGCTGGATGCCGCCGTGGACCACGAAGCCTGCCCCCTGAACCTGGCGCCGACCGCCAGCACCACGGCTGCTCTGGTGCTGGGCGACGCCATTGCCGTGGCCTGCCTGGAAGCCCGAGGATTCAACCGCGACGATTTCGCCCGATCCCACCCCGGCGGGGCGCTGGGCCGCCGCCTGCTGACGTCCGTGGCCGACGTCATGCGCAGCGGCGCCGCTCTGCCGCATGTGGCGCCCGACACGCTGATTCCCGACGCCCTGACGGAAATGTCCTCGAAAGGCATGGGCATGACCATCGTGCTGGACCAAGGCCGACCGGTCGGTATTTTCACTGACGGCGATTTGCGCCGCATGATCGCCCAGCACGGCGACATCCGCGCGCTGCCGGTGTCCGCAGGCATGAGCCGTCATCCCCGCAACATCGCCGCTGACGCCCCCGCCATCGAGGCGGCCAGCATCATGGACGAGCACAAGCTGAACCAGATGCTGGTGCTGGATGCCGACGGGCTATTATTGGGGGCTTTGCACATGCACGACCTTTTGGCCGCCAAGGTGATCTGATGAATGAACTGCCCGGCTTTTCCCATCCCGCAGAGGCCCAGATTCTGGCCCGCACCAGCCCCGATGTCCGCGAACGCGCCCGCGCCGTGCGCATGATGATCTTCGACGTGGACGGCGTCCTGACGGATGGCAGCCTCTGGTACGGTGAACACGGCGAGGCCGTGAAACCCTTTAATGCGCTGGATGGCCACGGCTTGCGCCTGCTGCGCGAACAAGGCATCCGCGTCGCCTGGGTCAGCGGTCGAAAAAGCGCCATCACGTCCCGCCGCGCGGCCGAACTGGGTATCTCGCCGGTCTTGCAGGGCATCCACGACAAGCTCATCACGGTCGAAGGCCTGGCCCGCGAAGCCGGGCTGGGACTGGACGCCGTGGGCTACATGGGCGACGACATCATCGACCTGCCGGTGCTGCAGCGCGTGGGCTTCGCCGCCAGCGTCCCCAACGCCCCCTTCTATATCAGCCAGGCAGCGCACTGGATCGCCAGCCAGACCGGCGGGCGCGGCGCGGTGCGCGAATGCTGCGACCTGCTGCTGGCCGCCCAAGGCCGTTTGGGGGCCTGCTTCAACGTCTCGCTGTCTACTTTGGGCGGCGCCATCCAATGAAAGAGCGCCTGCCCGGTCTGGTCGCGGTCCTGTTGCTGGGCCTGCTGGTGCTGGGCACCTGGTGGGCCTCGGATTACGCCCTGCGCTCGATCGAGATCGACCCGCCCCGACGCATCACGCACGAACGCGATTCCTGGGCCAGCGCTTTCGTCATGCTGCGCACCGATCCCGAAGGACGCGCCATCAATCGCCTGGAAGGCAGCGCGATGGAGCATTTCCCCGACACGGACAGCTACGAGATCACAGCCCCTCGCGCCACGGGCCATCAGCCCAATTCCCCCATCACCGTCGGGACGGCCAAAATGGGCACACTGGATCAGCATGGTGAACGCATCGTCCTGATTGGCGACGCCCACCTGCAGCGTCTGCCAGACGCCAATCATCAACTGCTGGACGTGCGCAGCGAACAACTGACGATCGAACCCAACCAGGATCTGGTTTACACCGACCGACCGGCGCTGGTTGTCAACGGCAATTCCACCATGCGCGGCCAGGGGATGCGCTACGATAACCGCACCCGCCAGCTGACCGTCAATGCCGCCAGCGACGTCAAGATTTCCGGCGAAGATCAGGCGGCCCGCGATACCGGACCTCATAAGACCAGACAACCATGAAAATCCTGCCCCTCGCTTTGCTCACCGCATCCATCGGCTACGGTCTGGCCCTGCCCGCGCACGCGGCGCCCGCCCAGGAAAAACCGGCGGATCCCGACACCATCATTCTGTCCGACACCCTGCACTACGACGACCTGAACAAGGTCAGCACCTTCACCGGCAACGTGGTCCTGACCAGAGGCGCCATGACCTTGCGGGCCGACAAGCTCGTCACCCGCGAAGACGCCCAGGGCAATCAGTTTGGCACGGCCACCGCCGACAAGGGCGGCACCGTCACGATCCGCCAGGAAAATCCGGCCAAATTCGAAACCCTGATCGCCACCGGCCAGCAGGCAGACTACGCAGGGCAGGCCGGCGACATCACGTTGACAGGCCAAGCCACCGTCACCCGACAGATCTGCGGCCAGCCATTCGACAACGTCCGTGGCGCGCGCATCATCTACCACGAAAAAACCGGCACCTACGAAGCCTTTGGCGGCCAGAATTCCGCTGCCGCCGGCGGGCGCGTCCGATCTCTGGCGCAACCGCAGTCCCGCGTCGACCAAGCCATCGCCAAGTGCCGGACGCAACGCCCATAATCGCCTCACGCCTCATGCCTGTCTCTTCACACTCCACACCCGAACCCGCGCGTAGCAGCGGCTGCCTCCAGGCCACCGGCCTGGGCAAGACCTTTGGCCGCCGCGCCGTGGTCCAGGATGTTTCCTTATCCGTCGACAGCGGCGAGGTCGTCGGCCTGTTGGGTCCCAACGGCGCCGGCAAAACCACCAGTTTCTACATGATTGTCGGCCTGATCCCCGCCGACACGGGCCGCATCGCCATCGACCACCACGACGTCACAGGCGTGCCCATGCACCGGCGCGCCCAGTTGGGGCTGTCGTATCTGCCCCAGGATGCCTCTGTCTTTCGCCGCCTGACCGTCGAACAGAACATCCGCGCCGTCCTGGAATTGCAGCGCGATTCCCAGGGCCATCCGCTGTCCGGCCCCGCCATCGAAGAACGCCTGGAATCCCTGATCGACGAACTGCAGATCGAGCACATCCGCCGCAATATGGCGCTGTCGCTGTCGGGCGGGGAACGCCGCCGGGTGGAAATCGCCCGCGCCCTGGCTACGCACCCCCGCTTCATCCTGCTGGACGAGCCCTTTGCCGGGGTCGACCCCATCGCCGTGATCGAAATCCAGCGCATCGTGCAGTTTCTGCGCGGGCGCAACATCGGTGTGCTGATCACCGACCACAATGTGCGCGAAACCCTGGGCATCTGCGACCGCGCCTACATCATCAGCGAAGGCCGGGTGCTGACCAGCGGTCACCCTAGCGAAATCGTCGATAACGAGGCCGTGCGCCAGGTCTACCTGGGCAAGAACTTCCGTATGTAGCCCCCACGCCGCGCAGCCTGCGGCTGCTTGCTGCCCCCCCAAGGGGGCGCTTTGGCGCTTGGGGCGGCCCGGCGCGCCAAAGGTAGCCCCCACGCCGCGCAGCCTTGCCCGCGCAAAAACAAATCGCCCCTGCATGCAGGGGCGACTTTCGTGCGTGGCGCAGAACAAACGTCCGGCAGCCAATCCAGCTATCTTACTCTTTTTATCCCCTCTTGCTGTCTTTTTGCCAATCGGTACACTGGACCTGTCATCAACCTGTCAGAAAAGGAGACCCTTCCCCCACTTTCCCGGTTCGCATACAGAACCACCTCTGTTTTTTTCCGCAAGGAGCCTGCACTATGAGCCTGACAATCACCGGTCGTCATCTGGAAATCACCCCAGCCATCCGCGAATACGTCCATACCAAGACCGCCCGCGTCCTACGGCACTTCGATCAGGTCATCGATACCCAGGTCATGCTCTCGATAGAACCGCTCAAACACACGGCTGAAATCACCATGCGTCTGCGCGGCAAGGACCTGCATTGCGCAGCCTCGGATGACAACTTGTACGCGGCCATCGACCTGCTGGTCGACAAAGTCGACCGCCAGGTGATCAAATACAAATCCAAGGCTCAGACTTATGCCCACGAACCACCCAAACGTCAGGAAATCCACGCTGAGTAAGCATCCTGACCGGCTGGCACGGCCCAGCCGACACTGACACCATGGCCTCGCAGCGCTGCTTCGGGGCCATGTTGATATCTGGGGGCATCTCACACCTATAATGTCGCCATGAACCTCAGCTCCCGCATTCTGCCGCCGGACAATATCGTCCTGGACCTGGCGGCTACCAGCAAAAAACGCGCTTTCGAGCACGCCGGCCTGCTGTTCGAGAACAACCAGGGCGTGGCCCGCATGTCCGTCTTTCACAGCCTGCTGGCGCGCGAGCGCCTGGGTTCGACGGCGCTGGGTCACGACGTCGCGATTCCTCACGGTCGTCTAAAAGATCTGCGCGAACCCCACGCCGCCTTCATCCGGCTGGCCAATCCGATCCGCTTCGACGCCAACGACGGGCGCACCGCGCGACTGCTGTTTTTTCTGTTGATGCCCGAAGCCGCCACCCAGACCCACCTGGATCTGCTGGCCGGCATCGCCCGCCTGCTGTCCGACCCGCAGGTGCGCCACACCCTGACGCAGGCCACCGACCCGCAGCAGATCCATCAACTCATCCTGAACGGCGCCGATCACCCGCTGACAGAACATGCTGACCATCCAAGAGCTGATTCGTGACAACGCCGACAAGATCAGCTTTACCTGGCTAGCCGGGCAGGAAGCCGCTGCCGAGCGCGCTATCCCGGACGCCCGGGGAGCCGCCGCCGATCTGGTCGGACACCTGAACCTGATCCACCCCAGCCGCATCCAGGTATTCGGCGCCGAGGAAATCTCGTACTACCAGCATCTGGACAGCAAGCGCCGCCTCCATCACCTGGAAGACCTGGTTGCAGGGGGTGTCCCGGCCATCGTCCTGGCAGGCGACACCGAAGCGCCCGCCGACCTCCAGGCTTTCTGCCGGGAAAAGGCCATTCCCCTCATAGGCACTCCCACCGACGCCGCGCACCTGATCGATCTGCTGCGTATCTATCTAGGCAAACGGATCGCGCCCAAGACCACGGTACATGGGGTTTTCATGGATGTGCTGGGCCTGGGCGTACTGATCACCGGAGAATCCGGTCTGGGCAAAAGCGAACTGGCGCTGGAACTGATTTCGCGCGGCCACGGCCTGGTGGCCGATGACGCGGTCGAACTATCCCGCACCGCCCCCAACTTCGTCGAGGGCCAATGCCCCTCGCTGCTGCAGAACCTGCTGGAAGTCCGCGGCCTGGGCCTGCTGGACATCCGCACGATCTTTGGTGAAACATCCGTGCGGCGCAAGATGAAAATCAAGCTCATCGTGCACCTGGTGCGCATGACACCGGAAAATTTCGAACGCCTGCCCATGCAAGATGAATACCAGGACATCCTGGGCATCCCTATCCGCCGCGTCATGCTGCAGGTGGCGGCAGGCCGCAACCTGGCCGTGCTGGTCGAAGCCGCCGTGCGCAATACCATCTTGAGCCTGCGCGGCATCGACACCATGGGCGAATTCATCGAACGCCAGGCACTGGCCATCATGGAAAGCTCCCGAGAGAAACGCCCGTGATCCACAGCACTTCGTCTTCCTTCCCCGCACACCTCACAGGCGAGCCATGCTGAACATCGTCCTCATCACCGGAATCTCCGGATCGGGCAAATCCGTGGCCCTGCGCATGCTGGAAGACACCGGCTACACCTGTATCGACAACCTGCCCGTGCGCTTCCTGCACGACTTCATCGCCAGCACCCAGGACAGCGGTCTGGAAAGGGTGGCGGTCGCCATCGACGTGCGCACCCCCGGCGACCTGGATGAACTGCCCGGCATTCTGACCAGCCTGCGCGCGATGGGAACCGCGCTGCACGTCATTTTTCTGGATGCCGACGACCACACACTGATGCAACGGTATTCCGAATCCCGGCGCCGACACCCCCTGACCGACCGGATGCAGCGCGAAGGCCTGGATGCCTCGCTGCAGGGCTGTATCAGCCGGGAACGCGATCTGATGGCATCGCTGCGCCACCAGGAACACGTCATTGACACCTCGGACCTGACGCCGGGCCAGTTGCGCAGCTGGGTGCGCGATCTGGTGCAGGTCGATCGGGCCTCGGTCATCCTGACCTTCGAATCCTTTGCCTACAAACGCGGCGTGCCGCATGACGCAGACCTGGTCTTCGACGTGCGCTGCCTGCCCAATCCACACTATGATCCGCAATTGCGCCCCCTGACGGGGCGCGATGAGTCCGTCGCCGCGTGGCTGGCGCAATTTGGCAGCGTCGAGGCCATGATCGAGGACATTTCCGCATTCATCCGCAAATGGCTGCCGCTCTATATGCAGGACACGCGCAATTACCTGACGGTGGCCATCGGCTGCACCGGCGGGCAGCACCGCTCGGTCTACGTCACCGAGCAGCTGGCGCGACGCTTTGCCGATCACTCGCCCTTATTGGTGCGCCACCGTAATCCGATGTTGCAAACGCCAGCACCATGATCCAGACCGCCACGCTCCCCCTATCCGCCCGCCCCTCGCCGCTGCCGCAGCCATCGCTCTGGCGTACGCTGATGATAGTCGGGCTGTGCGTTCTGCTGGCGGTACTGGCGGGCTGCGCGTCGCGGTCCGGCGGCTACTACAAGGACGATGGCCCCGGCGCTCGCATCCCCGCCGACATTGCCTCGATCCCCGACGCTGTGCCGCGCCTGGAGCGCCATGCGCCGGCGAACTTCCGGCCCTACGAAGTCTTCGGCGTACGCTATATCCCCATCGGTGAAGACCAGCCCTATCAACAAGAAGGCATCGCTTCCTGGTACGGGCGCAAATTCCACGGGGAAAAAACCGCCAACGGCGAAACCTACGATATGTACGCCATGACGGCGGCCCACCCGACCCTGCCGATTCCCAGCTATGCCAAAGTCACCAGCCGGGTCAACGGGCGCTCTATCGTCGTGCGCATCAATGATCGAGGTCCGTTTCATCCCGGACGCATCATCGATCTATCCTATGTCGCCGCCTCCAAATTGGGACTGATCGGTCCGGGCAGCGGGCGCGTGGTGGTCCAGGCCATCACCAACGCCGACATCCGCGCCGGACGCGTCCCCGGCGCTACCCTGATGGCCTCGGCCAGCCCGGTGGCCGAACCCGTTCAGCCGCAAGCCCGCCCAGTCAGCGCGCCGGTCACGCCGACCGCGCTGACCCCGGCACCGCTCACGGGCGCCGTGACCGGTGGCAGCATTTACCTGCAATTCGGCGCCTTTTCCTCGATGGACAACGCACAGGCCCTGGCCGAGCGCGTCAATGCGCAAATGGATGGGTCTCTGGGCCAGGCATCCGTCAGCCACCAGCCGCCGCTCTATAAAGTGCGCATGGGGCCGTTCCCATCCAGGGACCAGGCCCACCAGACCGCCAGCGCCCTATCCGCGTCCGCCGGGATGAACCCCGTCATCGCCCTGGATCAGGGACTCTGACGCAGCGCCCAGGCGTACAGACGGTCTCGCGGCAGGCCCGTGGCGGCAGCCCCGACCCGCGCGGCGTCACGCACCGACAGTTCTGCCAGCAGCGCCACCATCAGCCGCTGCTGATCCGCCGACAGATCGTCCTCGGGCGCCGCCTGGACGGCAGGCGCATGCAGCACCAGCACAAATTCCCCCTGGCTGCGATGAGCATCCTGTGCCAACCAATCCTGTACCTGCCCCAGCGACAACGTGGCGATTTCCTCGAACCGCTTGCTCAGTTCGCGAGCCACCGTCAATTCGCGCTCCGGCGCCGCCAGTTCGCATAAATCCGCCAGCGCCGCCTGCAGCCGATGGGGGGTTTCGAACATCACCACGGGTACGGGCAAACCTATCCAGCGCGCCAGCCATTTGCGACGCGCCTGGGGCTTGGAAGGCATAAACCCGGCAAAGGCAAAGCCCGGCTCGTCGTCGCGCGTGGCCCCGCTGGCCATCAGGGCGGCGATCACGGCGCTAGGCCCCGGCAAAGGGATGACGCGATAGCCCGCCGCCTGCACCTGGCGCACGATACGCGCGCCGGGGTCGCTGACAGCGGGCGCGCCGGCATCGGACACCAGCGCAATGCGCTGCCCCTGCGCCAGGCGCTGCACAATGGCATCCGCCGCCTGCTGTTCATTGTGCCGATGCGCCGCCATCAAGGGGGTGGCAATACCCCAGGCATCCAGCAGCGTCCGGCTGGTGCGGGTGTCTTCCGCCGCAATGGCATCGCAGCGCCGCAGGGCCTCCCAGGCCCGCAGGCTGAGATCGCCCAGATTGCCGATCGGAGTGGCCACCACATACAGACAGGCCGACGGCCACATCTGTTCCGCTACCTGCTGCGCGTGACGTTTCCACGTCACCGCCCCTTCATCCAGACCGTCTGTGTCCGTCATACTGAATTCCTTGTCCCGGAAGGACTCCGTCTTATGCCCACCGACCCCTATGCCCGGGCGCAAGCCGCCCAGGACCTGGCCCGACGGCGGCGCCGGCGGGCGTTGCGCGCGGCAGCGCGCCGATCCAGGCCACCCGCGGCGCTGAACACATCGCCCGCTACCGCAGGATCGGCCACGCAACGGCAGGGATACGCTGCCGAAGACCTGGCGGCCCGCTACCTGGCGACCCTGGGCATCGCGGCGCTGGCCCGGAATTTACGCTGCAAAGCCGGCGAAATCGACCTGGTTGCCCGCGAGGGCGCCGTGCTGGTCTTCATCGAGGTACGGCAGCGACGCAACCAGCATCATGGTGGCGCCGCCGCCAGTGTAAACCGGGCCAAGCAGGCTCGCCTGATCCGGGCAGCCCGCTACTTCCTGCCCGCCCTGACCCGCCTGCACTTCCAGGGCAGGCCGCCGCCCTGTCGCTTTGACGTCGTCTGCATCGAAGGCGTCCGGATCGATTGGATCCGAGATGCTTTCCAGCTGGAATAATGGTTACATTCACCTCACCCGCCGGACGCGGTCATGCGATAATCGGCGATATGGACATGACTTCCCGCATGACGTCGCACTTCGATGACGCCGTCGATACCTTCAAGGCCAGCGCCCGCGAATTGGCTCCCGCACTCGCCGCCGGGGTCGACCTGCTCTTTGGCGCCCTGACGAACAACGCCCGCATCCTGGCCTGCGGCAACGGCGGGTCTGCCGCCGACGCCCAGCACTTCGTGGCCGAGCTGGTCGGGCGCTTCGAACGCGACCGCCTGCCGCTGGCAGGCATCGCCTTGAACACCGACACGTCCATCATGACGGCAGTCGGCAACGACTACAGCTTCGCCTCCATCTTCGAACGCCAGGTCAATGCACTAGGGCAGCCAGGCGACGTGCTGGTCGCCATTTCCACCAGCGGCAATTCACCCAACATCATCAAGGCCATCGAAGCCGCCCACGAACGCGAAATGCAGATCATCGCGCTATCGGGCAAGGGCGGCGGCCAGATCAATTCCCTGCTCTACGAAACCGACATCCATCTCTGCGTTCCGCACGATCGCACCATGCGCATCCAGGAAGTCCATATCCTGCTGCTGCATGCGCTATGTGACGGTATCGACGCCCTGCTCCTGGGAGACCCCCTCTGATGACCTTGTCCAATCGCCTGCCTCTCACCCTGGCCCGCTGCGTGCTCGGCGTAGCCGGCCTGTCCATCTTGTCCGGATGCGGCCTGCTGATCGTCGGCGGCACGGCAGCCACCACTGCCGTCGTCGCCACCGACCGCCGCACCGCCGGCGAACAGGTCGACGACCAGACCATCGAACTGCGGGCCTCCAGCGAAATGAACAAGGCCTTTGGCGACAAGGCCCGCATCGTGGGTACATCCTACGCTGGCCGGCTGCTGCTGGTGGGGGACGTGCCCACCGATGCCGACCGCCAGCAGGCGGTCAGCATCGCCCGCGGCATCACCAAGGTGCATTCCGTGGACGACTACATCCGCGTGGGCGACCTGACGCCGCTTAGCGTGCGCACCAACGACACCTGGATCACGTCCAAGGTCAAAAGCCAGCTGATGACCACTGACAACGTGCCTTTCCGCACCATCAAGGTCACGACCGAACGCGGCATCGTCTACCTGATGGGCAAAGTCACCGCCACCGAAGGCGAACTGGCCGCCAAAGTCACCTCCAGCATCACGGGGGTCAACAAAGTCGTAAAATTATTCCAGATCGTCTCGCGGGAAAGTCTGATCACCGATGACGGCAAATCGGCCCCCGTCACGGATTCCAGCTCATCCAGCGCCACCGCCACGCCGCCCGCAGCTGACGGCGGAGGCGCACAACCTATGCCTGTGCAATGAAGAAACTGATTCTCGGCCTGGCTGCGATGATCGCCATTGGCGGCGCCATCGCGCTCTGGCAACTGCAAGACGCCGCTCAGGCGGCCCCCGATGTCGCATTCACCGATCTGCAGGGCAAGACCGTCACCACGCAGGACCTGCGCGGCAAAGTCGTACTGGTCAAATTCTGGGCGACCAGTTGCACCACCTGCATCGCCCAGATGCCCGACACCATCCGCCACTACCAAGACCTCAAATCCAAGGGCTTCGATACGATCGGCGTGGCCATGCAGTACGATCCGCCCAATTACGTTAAAAATTACGCTGAAACCCGCCAGTTGCCCTTCCCGGTCGTGATCGACGCCCAGGGCAAGATCGCTCAGGCCTTCGGCGACGTTCGCCTGACCCCGACGGCTTTTCTGATCGACAAGCAGGGCAACATCATCAAACGCTATCTAGGCAATTACGACGAACAGGCCTTCTTGGCCACTGTGGAAAAGGCATTGGCTTCATGACAACTCCCGCGGACACCGCCCCGGCACTGTCGGCCACCATCAAGGCCGAAGTGCTCTCCGAGGCCCTGCCCTACATCCGCCGTTTCCACGGCAAGACCGTCGTCATCAAATACGGCGGCAACGCCATGACCGACGAACACCTGCAGCGCAGCTTCGCTCATGATGTAGTGCTGCTGAAGCTGGTCGGGCTGAACCCGGTCGTCGTGCATGGTGGCGGACCGCAGATCAACAGCGCCTTAAAGCGCATCGGCAAGGAAGGCACCTTCATCCAGGGCATGCGCGTCACCGACGCCGAAACCATGGAAGTCGTCGAATGGGTGCTGGGCGGCCAAGTGCAGCAAGACATCGTCATGATGGTCAACGAGGCCGGCGGCAAAGCAGTCGGCCTGACCGGCAAGGACGGCTGCATGATCCAGGCGCGTAAAAAAATGATGCCCGACCCCGAACAGCCCGGCAATCTGCTGGACATCGGTTTCGTCGGCGACATCGAACGCATCGAACCTGCCGTGGTCAAGGCCCTGCAAGACGATCAGTTCATTCCCATCATCTCGTCCATCGGCTACGGCGAGGACGGCCAGGCCTACAACATCAATGCCGACGTGGTCGCCGGCAAAATGGCCGAAGTCCTTGGCGCCGAAAAATTGGTCATGCTGACCAATACCCCCGGCGTCCTGGATAAAGCCGGCACCCTGCTGCGCAGCCTGTCGGCCCAGACCATCGATACGCTGTTCCAGGACGGCACCCTGTCGGGGGGCATGCTGCCGAAGATCTCTTCCGCCCTGGACGCCGCGCGACATGGCGTGAATTCGGTGCACATCATCGACGGGCGCGTACCCCACTGCCTGTTGCTAGAGATCCTGACCGACCGCGGGGTCGGCACCATGATCAGTTCGCACTGATGACGGCGCGCCGCGTCGGGAAAGCGGCATGAGTCCCTTGCGCGCCCCCAGCCCGCTACGGCGGGCGCGGCCTGCGTTGCCGGGCGGCCCGATCTGGCTGTTCGACCTGGACAACACCCTACACGACGCCTCGCATGCCATTTTCGGCATGATCGACCAGCGCATGGGCGCTGCCGTCGCCCAGGCCTTGCACCTGCCTGCCGATCAAGCCGATGTACTGCGGCGGCGCTACTGGCAACGCTATGGCGCCACGGCCATCGGCATGGTCCGCCATCACCAAGTCGATCTGCGGCAGTTTCTAGCCAGCTGCCATGATTTTGATGTCGCCCCCCTGGTGCGCACCGAAACCGGCCTGAAGGCCCGGCTACGCGACCTGCCGGGCACCCGGATCGTGCTGACCAATGCACCGGCCCACTATGCCCGCCGCGTCCTCAAGACGCTGGGCATTCTGCAGGAATTCGACGGCCTATGGGCGATTGATCACATGATGCCCATGGGGCTGCCGCGCCCCAAACCGTCGCTGGGGTTGATGCGCCAGATCGTCGCCCGGCTCGGTGTGCCGGCGCACCGGATCATCCTGGTGGAAGACACGCTGAAGAATCTGAAATCTGCGCGTCAGGCCGGGCTGGGCACAGCGTATCTTTACCACCCCGGCACGCCGTTCACCCGGCAACAGCATGGCCGCGACCTGTACGTGGACGTGCGCGTCAATCGTTTGAGCACCCTGCTGCTGCATGCCCGCGCCGGGCGCATACCGGGCATTCCGGGTCGCGCCTGAAACGGATCGTATGCCACTGCATGCGCAGGGCGTCGACCGACAACAGCCGCCCCACCAAGGGTTCCCCCATGCCGGTGATCAGCTTGATCGCCTCGGCGGCCTGTACGCTGCCCACCATACCCACCAGCGGCCCCAGCACACCGGTCGTGGCGCACCGCAGCTCTTCGACATCGTCGGCTTCAGGAAACAGGCAGTGATAACAAGGCGAGGCATCGTCCCGCAAATCGTAGACGCTGATCTGCCCGGAAAATTTGATGGCGGCCCCTGATACCAGAGGCACACGGTTGGCGACGCAGGCCCGATTCAGGGCATGTCGGGTGGCAAAATTGTCGCTGCAATCCAGCACCAGATCGACCTGAGCGGTGAGTTCGCGCAAACGGACTTCGTCCAGCCGTTCGACCAGCGCCCGCACCCGGATATCGGGGTTCAGGGCCAACAGGGCGTCACGACCGGATTCGGCCTTGGGCCGACCCAGTCCTGCCATCGTATGCAGGATCTGGCGCTGCAGATTGCTCAGTTCGACGCTGTCGTCGTCCACCAGCAGCAAATGGCCGACGCCGGCAGCCGCCAGATACAAGGCAGCCGGAGAACCCAGGCCGCCTGCCCCCAGGATCAGCACCCGCGCCGCCAGCAGGCGCTCCTGGCCTTCGATCCCCAGCTCATCCAGCAGGATGTGCCGGGCGTAGCGCATCAATTGCGCATCGCCCAGCCCGGCAGTGTCATGGATCATTGGACCTTGATCAGCCCTTCGGGGGTGATCCGGTAGCGATCTACGTCACCCGAACCCTCATTCAGGGTTTTTTTTTCAGCAGCGGCGGGTTTGGCCGGGGCTGATGCAACCGGCGCCGCCGCCGGGTTCTTATCTGCCGCCCGGGCCTGGCGCGTCAGCGCAGGGTCGGATTTCATCACCGGGCGCCCTTGCAGGACGTTGATCGCCTGCTGCAGCTGCCAATCGTCCGCCCCGCCGAACTCGAACATCTTGATCTCGCCCTCGACGAAATCGCTGTCTTCATTTTCATCCGCCTGCTGCGTGGTCTGGCTGGCCAGATGATGCTGCAGATCGACCTCGCGCTGCATGCGGAACAGATTGCCGGCGGCGCTGTCGTCCACGATGTGGTCCGGCGCCACCCCAGTGTTCTGGATGGATCGACCGCTGGGCGTGTAATAGCGGGCGGTGGTCAGCTTGATCCCCGTGTCTTTGCTAAGCTGCAGCACCGACTGCACAGAGCCTTTGCCGAACGTGCGATTGCCGATGATCTGGGCGCGTTTGTAGTCCTGCAAAGCGCCCGCCACGATTTCCGACGCCGAGGCCGAGCCGATGTTCACCAGCACCGCCATGGGCACGGTGCGCGTCCAGGACGGCAGCGTGACCCCCGCATCGACGCCATGATTGCTGTTCAACGAACGGGCGTAGAATTCTTCGTTGGATGAAGGGATGCGGCCCTTGGTGGACACTACCAGCTTGCCCGCATCGATGAACGCGGACGTCACGCCAATGGCGCCGTCCAGCAAGCCGCCCGGATCGTTACGCAGATCCAGAATCAGGCCTTTGGGCGCCTGCTTTTTCGACAGATCGACCAGCATCCTGACCAGATCCGCCGTCGTGCGATCCTGAAACTGGCTGATGCGCACGTAGGCGATATCGTTGGCCAGCATCTTGCCCCGTACGCTACGGGTCTTGATCATTTCACGCACGATGTGAAATTTCAGCGGCTTGGGGCTGCCGGCGCGCTCGATCGTCAGATCGATGGGCGTGCCGGGTTCACCGCGCATTTTCTTGACCGAATCGTTCAAGGACATGCCCTTGGTCGGTTCGCCATTGATCTGCGTGATCAGGTCGCCCGTCAGGATGCCGGCGCGCGCCGCCGGGGTGTCCTCGATGGGGGCGATGACTTTAGGCATGCCGTCCTGGGTGCCGATCTCGATGCCCAGCCCGCCGAAACCGCCGCGAGTGATGTCCTGCATCTGTTTGTAGGCTTCTTCGTCCAGGTAGACGGAATGCGGATCAAGATCGGTGAACAGCCCCTTGATGGCATCGTCTATCAGCACCTGATCGGCCACGGGCTCGACATAGCTGGATTTGATGGCACCATAGACATTGGCGAACTGCTGCAAGCTTTTGAGCGGCAGCGGTTCGCCTTTCTGGGCCGCGGCGGTAATGCCCAGGCTGACCAGGATACCCCCCAGAAAGCCTGCCATGATCCAACCCAGCGTTCGATTCTTTCGCATGCCCATGCGTGTTCCCTAAACAAATACCCTGCCGTCAAAACGGCCCGTCGCGCGATGCGCACGCACCAAGATCAACATAGTACAGAAATTAAGGCTGCAACCATAGTTGGGGATTGATCGGCGCCCCCTGATGGCGCAGCTCGAAATACAGCCCCGGTTCGACCTGCCCCCCGGTGGCGCCGACGCGTGCGACCACATCCCCCGCCGCCACCACGTCGCCCACCTGTTTGAGCAGGGCCTGGGTATACCCGTAGATGCTGAGATATTGCTGACCATGATCGATGATGAGCAGATTGCCAAAGCCGCTGAGCCAATGCGCATACACCACCCGCCCTGGGGCGACGGCATGCACGGGCGTACCCAGCGCCGAGCGCAGCACGATGCCGCGCCACACGCCGCCCTCGGGACGCTGCATCCCGAAACGCCCCTGCACCTCGCCCGCCACCGGTCGGGGAAGGTTTTTGCGCAGGCCGGAAAACCCCGTATCAGGCATGGCCCTGCCGGCATCTTCGGCGGGTTCTGCCGCGGTCGGCGGCACGGGTCGGGATTGGCCGGCGGAGGCCGCCTGTTCCTCGGCTGACAAATCTGTGCCGACGGATTCCCGCACGTGGCGTTCGGCCTGTTCGCGCACCTGCTGCGCCTGCTGCTGCGCCAGCCGCTGCTGTTCGCGCCGCGCCTGCTCGGCCCGCTCTTTGGCGCGACGCTCGGCGGCGGCCTTGAGCGCCGCCTGCCGACGAGCCTCGGCGCGGGCGATTTCAGCATCCAGCGACTCGATCAATGAGCCCAGCCGCGCATCCCTGGATTCCAGGCTCTTGGCCTGCTGGTGCTCGTCTTTCAGGCGGGCCTGCACCTGAGCCAGCGCATCGCGCCGCTGCGCCTGTTGCGCCTGCAAAGCCTGTTTCTGAACCTGTGTATCGGCTACCAGGGCATCTAGTTCCCGTTGCCCCTGATCGGCCTGCTGCTGCAAGTCGGCGAGTCGCGACACCGTCGCCTGCAAGGTCTTCAGCATCCGGGCACGCGCCCGCGATACGTAGGCCAGATAGGCCAGTTCGCGACCGATTTCCTGGGGATCCCGCCCCGACAACACCGCCGTCCAGGGGGACAGGCCGCTGGCGTATTGTGCGCGCAACTGATCGGCCAGCGCCTGGCGCTGGCGATCGAATTCAGCACTCTGCTGTCGATGCGCATCCTGTAGCTGCTCCAGCGTAGCGACCAGCGTCTTGCGACGCCGGTCCAGATCCACGAGGGTGCGGCTGATGTCGGAAATCGCCTGTTCCGAGTCTTTCAGGGCGAGCGAGGCATCCTGACGCTCGGACTCTGTCGCCCCGATGCGTTTTTGCAGCGCATCGATCCGGTCGCGTAAAACTTGCCGGTCTTCGCGGGCCTGCGCCTGGCGTTCCTGCAAGGAAGATTGCGCCTGAGCGACATTTAACGCCAGGCACAGGCACAGCCCCAGACCGATACGACGCATATCAGGCCTGTTGCGCCTTACCTTGATTGGCCACCGCCTGCATGGCAGCCCGGATCTGATCCTCGTCGCCCAGATAGTAGTGGCGCAGCGGTCGCAGATCGTCATCCAGTTCGTAGACCAGCGGCTGACCCGTGGGGATGTTCACGCCGATGATGTCCTCGTCGGATACGCCGTCCAGATGCTTGATCAGCGCCCGCAGACTATTGCCGTGGGCGGCAATCAGGACCCGGCGTCCGGAACGGATGGCAGGAGCGATGGAATCATTCCAGAACGGCACCACCCTGGCTACCGTATCGCGCAGACATTCCGTCGCCGGCAGCTGATCGACGGGCACACGCTGGTAGCGCGCATCGAACCGCGGGTGACGGGGATCGTCGACGGACAACGGATCGGGCGCAATGTCGTACGCCCGGCGCCACTGCAGCACCTGCGCATCCCCGTATTTGGCAGCGGTTTCGGCCTTGTTCAGGCCCTGCAGCGCGCCATAATGGCGTTCGTTCAGGCGCCAGTTCAAACCGACCGGCGTATGCATGGCATCCATTGCGTCCAAGGCGATCCACAGCGTGCGGATGGCGCGCTTCAGGACCGACGAAAAGGCCAGATCGAAGGCGTAGCCTTCGGCACGCAGCAGTTCACCGGCCTGCCAAGCCTGGGTCCGGCCTGTGTCGGTCAGGTCCACGTCGGTCCAGCCAGTGAAGCGGTTTTCGAGATTCCATTGGCTTTCGCCATGACGCATAAGAACCAGTTTGTGCATGATCGGTTAACCTGAAAAGTTGAAAACTGCGGACCATTTTATAATCCCTCAGCATACAATTTCCCTAGACCACTGTTACAGGAAGCACTGTGGACTTTTTACTCAGTCAAAACAACCTCTGGATCGTGCTCATTGCCCTGGCATCCGGGGCCATGTTGCTGTGGCCCAGTCTGGCCAAGGGGCGTTCCAACGGACGCATCGCCCTGGCCGACGCCATCCAGCATATCAACCGCGAACAAGGTGTGTTCGTGGACATCCGTCCGACGGAACAATTCAAGGCAGGCCACATTCCGCAAGCCCGCAACATCACCCTGGACACGCTGGATGCCCACGTCGGCACCCTGCCCCAGGACAAGCCCGTCGTCATCGTCGATGCCCATGGCCGCGAGGGCGCCCGCGCCGTCGCGCAACTGCGCAAGCACGGCTTTACGCAAGCGTTCTGCCTGGAAGGCGGCCTGAACGCCTGGACCGAGGGCGGCATGCCCCTGAAAAAATCCTGACCGAAGCTCACCATGGCCCAAATCACCATGTACTGCACGACCGTGTGCCCCTATTGCACACGCGCTGAAATGCTGCTGAAGCAACGCGGCGTCCAGCACATCCATAAAATCTACGTGGACCGCGAGCCGGATCAGCGCGCCATCATGATGGAACGCACCGGTCGGCGCACCGTGCCGCAAATCTATATCGACGAACGCCACATCGGTGGCTTCGACGACCTGTCCGCCCTGGACCGTGCCGACGGCCTGCTGCCGCTGCTGCAGGCCTGATCCCGCCCTCTCCACACCTTTTGTACGGAAAATCTCATGTCTGAAGAAAACAACGCCGACCAGGCCCCCAGCTTTGGGCTGCAGCGCACCTACGTCAAGGACCTGTCCTTGGAAATGCCCAATGCGCCATCGATCTTCCTGGAACAGGAAGCACCGACCGTCGAGGTCTCGATCCAGGTGGGCGGCCAGCAATTGGCTGAATCCGTCTTCGAAGCCGTGGTGACGGCCACGGTGACCACCCGCATCGGCGATAAGGTCCTGTACCTGGTCGAACTGAGCCAGGCCGGCATCTTTGAAGCCTCCAACATTCCCGCCGAACAGCTCGACCCGCTGCTGGGCATCGTCTGCCCGACCATGCTGTATCCCTATCTGCGGGCCAATGTGGCCGATGCCATCACCCGCACCTCGCTGCCGCCGCTGCATCTCAGCGAAATGAACTTCCAGGCCTTGTACGAACAGCGCCTGGCCCAGCAAAGCGGCGAACCCGCGCAGGGCGAAGACTCCGGCCTGATCCTGCCCCCCGGCGCCCGCAACTAAGCGGTCCGGTCCGCAGGTGGCACACTGCCGCCTGCGGACCTTCGCCTCCTCGCTGTCGACAGGACCCGTCATATGCCATCCGTTCGACTCACCGTCCTGGGCGCAGGCAGCTGGGGCACCGCGCTGGCCGCACTGGCCAGCCAGCACAGCGATACCCTGCTCTGGGCCCGCGATACCGAGACAATTCGCGCCATCCAGCAGACCCACCGCAATCCGCGCTATCTGCCCGGCATCGATCTGCCGGCGTTCCTGTCGGCCACCGACGACTGGTCGACGGCGCTGGATCACGTGCTGCAGGGGCCAAACGACACCATCCGGCTGATCGTGCTGGGTGTCCCCATGGCAGGGCTGGAAAATCTGTGCCACCGCCTGGCCCACGATCTGCCCGCCAGCACGCGCACCCCCATCCATCTGCTCTGGACCTGCAAGGGCATCAGCCCCGACACCCAGCAGTGGCCGCACCAGATCATCAGCGCCGCCCTGCCCCATGCCCCCTGGCTGCAGGCCGGCGTCCTGTCCGGGCCGTCTTTCGCCCGCGAAGTCGCCCAAGGTCTGCCGGTCGCCCTGACGGTCGCCAGCACCCAGGCCCAGACCGGGCAGGCCGCCCAGGCCGCCTTTCACGGCACACAGGCGCGCATCTACACGACCCGCGACATCATCGGCGTCGAAGTGGGCGGGGCGCTGAAGAACGTCATGGCGATCGCCTGCGGCATCAGCGATGGCCTGCAACTGGGCACCAATGCCAGGGCGGCCCTGATCACCCGAGGGCTGGCGGAAATTCAGCGCCTGGGCGTCACACTGGGCGGGCGCGCTGAAACCTTTACCGGTCTGACCGGACTGGGCGATCTGGTGCTGACCGCGACGGGCGATCTGTCGCGCAACCGTCAGGTGGGCATCGCGCTGGGCCAGGGCCAGTCGCTGGACGCGATCCTGGCCAGCGGCATGACCGCAGAAGGCGTACGCTGCGCCAGAGCGGCCCTGGCTCTGGGACAACGCCACCAGATCGAGCTGCCCATCACCGAAGCCGTCTGCCAAGTCCTATTCGAAAGCCTGCCGCCCCGGCAAGCCGTAGCGGCCCTGCTGGCCCGCGAGGCGCGGTCCGAATAAGCCGCTCGCCGGGTCCCGCCCCGATCCCGTCAGATGCCGCCGGCATAGCCGGCTTGCCGCCAGGCTTCGAACACGGTGACCGCCACCGCATTGGACAGATTCAAGCTGCGCTGCTGCGGGCGCATCGGCAGACGGATGCGCTGATCCAGCGGGAACATGGCCAGTTGTTCCGCCGACAGGCCGGCGGTTTCCCGCCCGAACACAAACACATCGCCCGGCTGCAAGGGCTGCGTCCCGATCAGCACCGAACCATGAGTCGTCAGCGCGAAGCGGCGGGCAGAATCCCCGCCGATGGCGGCCAGCGCCTGACTGAGCGTGTCATGCACCTGCATGTCCGCCCATTCGTGATAATCCAGCCCTGCCCGGCGCATGCGGGCGTCGTCCAGCGGAAAGCCCAGCGGGCGCACCAGATGCAGATGCGTGCCGGTATTGGCGGTCAAACGGATGACATTGCCCGTATTGGGCGGAATTTCTGGTTCGACGAGGACGACGTGAAACATGGCGGCAAAGGGAAGCGCTGCGCGGCAGGCGCATGCAAGACGCCCATTGTAAAACGCACCGGCCCCACCTAGCGCGGGAGCGGGCGGCGCACCGCGCGAGCCAGGACCCAGCCCTCTACCCTGACCGCGCCGGCGGCCTTCAACGCCACGGACACCGCCTGCAGCGTCGCCCCGGTCGTCAACACATCGTCGATCACGGCAATCCGCAGGCCGTCCAGGCGCCCCGTCCATTCCCCGTCGGGCCGATGCCACTGGAACTGGCGAGCGCCCCCGCGCCCGCCCCTGCCGCAGACATACAGCCCCGCCTGCGCCTGCAAACGATCCGCACGCCCCAGCGCCGCCTGCTTTCTGCCGTCCTGCACACGCCGCACCCCGTCCAGGCGGTAAGCCAGGCCCAGCCGTACCGCCAACAGGCGCGCGATCTCCGCAGGCGGGCTGAATCCTCGTTGGCGCAGGGCCTGACGCCGCGCGGGCACTGGCACGATCCAGTCGGGGCGATCCGCAGGCGGCGCGGCGCGCACGGCGCAGGCCAGCCGATCCGCCAGCACACTGGCCAGGGACAAGCGGCAGCGCACCTTGTAATCCTGGATCAGGTCTCTTCCCAGCGCTTGATAATCAAAGGCAGCAATAATCCGGTCGTATGCGGGAGCCTCGTCAGGACAATCGGGGCAGACGCCCGCCACCAGCGGATGCAGACACACCCGACAGCGGGGATGCGTCAAGTCCAGCGCCAGCGCCCCACGGCAGGCATCGCACAGGCCCTGTCCCAGGATGCGCCGCCCGCACCCAGGGCATTGCGCCGGTATCCAGCGGCGCCAGTCGCGCCAGGCTGTCAGATGCCGCATAATGTCACCTTCCTTTCCGCCACGTGTGCTCCATCACATCACAGTGCCGCGCGCGACGGCACCGGTCTTGATCCTTTATGTCACAGCTTCCCCGTCTGCCCATCGATCCTGCGGCTGTCGCACGGCAATTCGCCCGGCGCGCACCGCTGGATGCATCCCAGTTTCTATTGGGCGAGATCGCCCAGCGCATGCTGCGCCGGCTCAGCTATATCCGGATCGATCCGCACGACATCCTGGATGCCGGCTGCGGGGCGGCGCATGCGCTGGACCCCCTGCGCGCCCGCTATCCGAACCTGCATTACACCGGCCTGGACAACTGCGCAGCCCTGCTGGACACCGCCCGCGAACGCTTCCTGAGCAAGCCGGGCTTCTGGCACCGCTTGCGCAACAAGCCCACGCCGCAACCCGAATTCCTGCAGGCCGACCTGGCGGAAACTGGTCTGTCCGACCAAAGCCTGGATCTGGTGTGGTCGAACCTGGCCCTGCACTGGCACCCGGAACCCCACCTGGTGCTGCAAGAATGGCGCCGCATTCTGCGCAACGACGCCTTGGCCATGTATTCCAGCCTGGGGCCAGGGTCGCTGCGCGAATTGCGCGAAGCCGCCGCCGAGGCGGGTCTGGACACCCACCCCATGGAATTCGTGGACATGCACGATTTCGGCGACCTGATGCTACAGGTCGGTTTCGCCGATCCCGTGATGGATCAGGAAATCATCACCCTGACCTACAAGACCGCCGACAAGCTCCTGGACGATGTGCGCCTGCTGGGCGGCAATCCTCATCCGCAGCGGCGTGCGGGGCTGGCGGGCCGCGCCTGGCGCGACCGACTGATTCAGGCGCTGGAGCGCCGCCGCCATCAGGACGGGACCATCCACCTGACCCTGGAAGTCGCCTACGGCCACGCCTGGCGAGCTGCCGCCCGACGCGGCGTGATCGGCGAACTGCCCGTCACCGTCTTCAAGCGCGCCCAGCCTCTGGAAGACGGCAAGCCGCCGCCCAGGGTGGTGCCACGCAAGCCGGACGCTTAAACCGGCGCCCCGTACAGATCGTATTCGTCGGCGTCTTCGATACGCACCTGGACCAGATCGCCGGGGGCGCAGCCAGCGGCGTCCCGCAGCAACACGCTGCCATCGATTTCCGGGGCGTCCGCCATGGAACGCGCCGTGGCGCCGCCCTGATCATCAACCTCGTCCACCAGCACGGTCAGTGTCCGCCCGACCTTGGCCGCCAGACGCTGAGTGGAAATGGCCTGCTGATGCGCCATGAAGCGTTCCCAGCGCTCGGCCTTGACCTCGTCGGGCACGGGATCGGCCAACTCGTTGGCCTTGGCGCCATCCACCGGGGAATACTGGAAGCAGCCGACACGGTCCAGCTGGGCCTCGCTCATCCAATCCAGCAGATACTGGAAATCTTCTTCCGTTTCACCAGGAAAACCGACGATGAAGGTAGAGCGCAGCGTCAGATCCGGACAAGCCTCGCGCCACTGACGGATGCGGGCCAGGGTACGGTCCTCGAAGGCGGGGCGCTTCATGGCTTTCAGAATGCGCGGGCTGGCATGCTGGAAAGGGATATCCAGATACGGCAGGATACGGCCCTCGGCCATCAGGGGGATCAGCTCGTCCACGTGAGGATAGGGGTACACATAGTGCATGCGCACCCAGACGCCGAATTCGCCCAGGGCTTGGGCCAGCTCCGTCAGACGGGTCTTGACGGGGCGACCATCCCAGAAGCCCGTGCGGTATTTGACGTCCACGCCATAGGCGCTGGTGTCCTGGGAAATCACCAGCAGTTCCTTCACGCCCGCATCCACCAGACGGCGGGCCTCGCCCAGCACGTCGCCGATCGGGCGGCTGACCAGGCGCCCGCGCATGGACGGAATGATGCAGAAACTGCAATTGTGGTTACAGCCCTCGGAAATTTTCAGATAGGCGTAGTGGCGCGGCGTCAGGCGGATGCCCTGAGGCGGCACCAGATCCACGTAGGGATCGTGGGCACGGTCGTGCGGAGCCGCGTCGTGCACGGCCCGCACCACCTGTTCATACTGCTGCGGACCGGTCACCGCCAGCACCGCCGGATGCACGTCGCGGATCATGTCGGCCTCGACGCCCAGACAACCGGTGACGATGACCTTGCCATTTTCGGTGATGGCCTCGCCGATGGCGTCCAGCGATTCGGCCTTGGCGCTATCGATGAAGCCGCAGGTGTTGACCACCACCACGTCGGCGCCGTCGTAATCGGCGCTGATGGTGTAGCCATCCATGCGCAGCTGGGTCAGGATGCGTTCCGAATCGACCAGGGCCTTGGGGCAGCCCAGGCTGACGAAACCGACACGGGGAGAAGAGCTCATGGAATCCTCGAGGTGCGAAGCAAACCTTTGATTTTAATGAATTGGTGCTACAGTCCCCAGAAAATCTCCTTGATCCGCTGAATTCACCCCCCCATCGTGCCAGAATCACCACACGCCTCCCCCACAGCACCGGACAGCGCACCGCCGTCCCGGACGAGCATCGCCTTGTCGCAGCAGCTGCTGGCAGCCGCCCAGGCGGTGCGCGGCGTACTGACAGGCCAGTCGCTGTCCGAGTCCCTGGCCCAAACGCCTGGCGCCTTGCGTCCTGCCGCCCAGGCGCTGGCCTTCCATGCCATGCGCCAACTGGGTTTCGCCCAGGCAGTCCGGGCGCAGCTGGTGCCGAGACGTCCATCCGAACGCCTGACCGAGGCCATGCTGCTGCTGGGCATCAGCTTGCTGGAAGCCGGTCTCCGCCAGACCGAAGGTACGCCACAAATTCCCGGCACGCCGATCTATGCCGAACACACGTTGGTGCACCAACTGGTGCAGGCCGCGCAATCGGACCGCCGCACACGCCCCGCTAAAAACCTGATCAATGCCGTCTTGCGCCGCTATGGCCGGGAACGGGCGGCGCTGCTGCCGCAGATTCAGGCGCAGTCGCTGGCCCGCTGGAACCATCCCGACTGGTGGGTCGACGCCCTGCGCCAGGCCTGGCCGCAGCACTGGCAGGCGATTTTGCAGGCCGCCGACCAGCCGCCGCCCATGACGCTGCGGGTCAATGTCCGTCGACAATCCCGCGCGCAGTTGTTGGCACTGCTCCAGACGGCGGGCATCGCCGCCGCGCCGATCGGATCCGTCGGCCTGATCCTGGAACGCCCGCTGCCGGTGCGCGATATCCCTGGCTTTGCCGAAGGCTGGTGGTCGGTGCAAGACGCCTCCGCCCAGCGCGCAGGCGAGCTGCTGCCCTTGCAAGACAATATGCGGGTGCTGGATGCCTGCGCCGCGCCGGGCGGCAAGACCGCCCACCTGCTGGAACGCCATACCCTGGCGCTGACCGCGTTGGACAGCGATGCAGCCCGCCTGGAACGCGTCGCCGACAATCTGCAGCGGCTGGGCCTGTCATCGGACACCGTGCACCTGCGCTGCGCCGATGCCGCCGCGCCTGCGGACTGGTGGGACGGTCAGCCTTACGATGCGATCCTGGCGGACGTGCCCTGCACCGCATCCGGTGTCGTGCGCCGCCACCCCGACATCCGCTGGCTGCGCCGCGCCGAGGACGTGGCCCGCACCGCCGCGCTGCAGGCGAACATCGCCGATGCCCTGTGGCCGCTGCTGGCGCCCGGCGGCCACCTGCTGTACGCCACCTGCTCGATCTTTCCCCAGGAAGGCGAATCCCAGATCCAGGCTTTTCTGGATCGCCACCCGGATGCCCTGCGGCGAGCTGCCCCCGGCCAGATCCTGCCGGGCGGAGTCGACCAAGGCGACGGGTTTTTCTATGCACTGATCCGCAAACCGGAAAACGCCCGCGGCTGAGCAGTGCCGACCGCCCCAACCGCAAGGCGCGAGATCACGCCCGGCTTGCGCTCCGGCGCGACGTCATCAACAATACCGCCATCGTCTGCTTCGTCGCTCAGCTTCGTGCATGCTCCGTTTTCTGATCACGCTGACCTTCTGTTTACTGAACCTCCTGCCAGCCGCTTATGGCCGCGAAGGCCAGGTCGTGCGCATCGACCCCCTGGTGGAGCAAGGTCAGTTGCTGATCGACGCTGACATCGATTTCACCTTGGGCGGGGAACTGCGCGACGCCGTACAAAAAGGCGTCCCGCTCTATTTCACCGCCGATTTGCAGATCCATCGCCCCCGCTGGTGGTGGTTCGACCAGACCGTCGTCGCCGTCGAACAGACCTGGCGCATCCAGTTCAATGCACTGACCCGGCAATGGCGTGTTTCTCTGGACGAGCTGTCTCTGCCCGCCGCCACGCTGGACGAAGCCCTGGATCTGGTGCGCCACATCCGAGGCTGGCAGGTGGGCGCCGCCGACCAGTTCCAGCCGGGCATCGACTACGAAGGGCAATTGCGGCTGCGGCTGGACACGTCACGGCTGGCTCGACCGTTTCAGGTGGACGCGCTTAACAGCAATACCTGGTCCCTGACCACTCCATGGAAAAAATTCACATTTTCTCTTTCCGCCGACACGCCCCAAAACTGATCCGCTGGACACTACGCATCGCCCTGCTGATCGCCGCCATCAGCGCCCTGGCCCTGCTGGGTCTGCTCGTCTGGTCCACCGGCAACGCCTCGCGCTACGCGCAGCAATACGATCTGCTGCTGCTGCTCAATGGCGTGCTGGCGGTGGCGCTGATGTTCTGGGTCGCCATGCTGACCGTTCGACTGATCCGCCAGATCCGGCGGCGCCAGTTCGGCGCGCGCATGACGGCCCGGTTCACGTTGTACTTCACCCTGATCGGCATCCTGCCCGGCGTCGTCATCTACGTCCTGTCGGTGCAGTTCATGTCGCGCTCGATCGAATCCTGGTTCAACGTGCGCGTGGACAGCGCCCTGGAAGCCGGCCTGAATCTGGGCCGAGCGGCGCTGGACGCACAGCTCAACGAGCTGAATATCCGCGCCCACACCATGGCGCTGCGGCTGAACAACGCCAGCGATGCTGAAACCGCGCTGCTGATCACCTCGCTGCGGGAAAGCGGCAGTATCGACGAAGCCATGGTCTTTACCGGCAACGGTCGACTGGTAGCATTTTCATCATCTGCTTTCGGCCAGTTACTGCCCGATCTGCCGCCCAGCAGCGTGATGAATCAGCTGCGCGTCTCCCAGGGCTACTCGGCTGCCGAGGCCGATGTCACACCCAGCAGCGGGCCGACCAGTACAGGACTGCATCTGCGCGTCGTCATCCCGCTGGGATCAGCTGCGGACCGCCTGGGTTCTCCGACAGGTCTGGGCAGCGACACCCGCTGGCTGCAGCTCATCCAGGCCGTGCCCGAACGCATCGCGCACAATGCCAGCCAGGTACAGCAAGGCTTTCGCGATTACCAGGAATTAGCCCTGTCGCGGCTGGGTCTGCGCAAACTGTACGGCATCACGTTGACCCTGGCCCTGATCCTGGCGGTATTCGCCGCCGTCGTCGTCGCCCTGGCGGTGTCGCGCCGACTGGCGCGACCCTTGTTGACGCTGGCCTCGGGCACCCAGGCGGTCGGCGTAGGCGACTACCGACCCCTGCCCGAACCCCCCGCGCGCGACGAGGTCGGCCAGCTGACCCGGTCCTTCAATGCCATGACACGTCAACTGGACGAAGCGCGGCGGATGGTGGACCGCCACCGGCGCCAACTGGAACAAAGCAATCTGTACCTGGAATCCGTCCTGAGCAACCTGTCGTCCGGCGTCCTGGTGTTCGACCACGCCTTTCGCCTGAGCCTGTTCAATCAGGGTGCGCAATCCATCCTGCACCTGGACCTGCGCACCTGCCAGGGCCGTCCCCTGGAAACCGTGGACGGCGCGATGGCCCTATCCCAACTGATCCGCCAGGCTTTTGCCGCCCACAGCGCCGTGGAATCCACGCGCCCCTACTGGCAACAGCAGTTTGAAATCGAGCTGCAGCAGGCGCCGGACAATGAACGCAAAAAGCACGTCATTACGCTGCTGGCCCGCGGGACTCGCCTGGCGATGGATGGGCACGAGGACGGCTATCTGGTCGTGTTCGACGACATCAGTGAAGTCATCTCGGCCAGCCGCACGGTTGCCTGGGGCGAGGTCGCGCGCCGACTGGCGCACGAAATCAAGAACCCGCTCACTCCCATCCAGCTCTCGGCGGAACGTCTGGCCATGAAACTGGCCGACCGCCTGAACGCCGACGACGCGGCGATGCTGCAGCGGTCCACCCAGACCATCGTCAATCAGGTCACCTCGCTCAAGCACATGGTGGATGATTTCCGGGAATACGCCCGTACGCCGCCGCCACAGATGCAGGAGATCGACCTGAACGCCCTGCTCAGCGATGTGCTGACGCTGTACGGCTGGGACTCTGCCGACACCGGCGACTCCCCGGCCAGAGCGGGCGTGCGCATCGATGTCCGCCTGGCCAACGGCCTGCCCACGATCCAGGGGGACCCGGCGCAATTGCGCCAGGTGATCCACAACCTGCTGGCCAACGCTCGCGATGCTGCCAGCGCACATGCCGCCCCCGGCGAGGCGGAAATCCGCATCCAGACACGCCTGATCGACCCTGAAGACGCCGCAGACCATGCCAACATCCGCCTGACGGTCTCGGACAACGGCCCCGGTTTCGCGCCGGAAGTGCTGCACCGGGTGTTCGAGCCCTATGTCACCACCAAAGCGACGGGCACCGGCCTGGGGCTGGCCATCGTCAAGAAGATTGTCGAGGAACACGGCGCTCAGGTGGATATCTCCAACCGCTCCGAAGGCGGCGCCCGCATCTCGATTCTGTTCCCGCTGCTGACACGCGCGCCTGAGCTGCTGGACGCCGAGGATCAGGCACAGGATAATACGCACAATACATAGGTGAGGTGATATGGCCAGAATTCTGGTGGTCGACGATGAAATCGGCATTCGTGAGCTGCTATCCGAAATTCTCTACGATGAAGGCCATACGGTCGCTCTCGCAGAAAACGCCGCCCAGGCTCGCGACTACCGCCTGCGCCAAAGACCGGATCTGGTTCTGCTGGACATATGGATGCCCGACATCGACGGCGTCAGCCTGCTGAAAGAATGGTCCAGCCAGGGACTGCTGAATATGCCCGTCATCATGATGAGCGGCCACGCCACAGTCGACACCGCCGTGGAAGCCACTCGCATTGGCGCCGTCGACTTCCTGGAAAAACCCATCACGCTGCAAAAGCTGCTGAAAACCGTGGCAGCCGGCCTGGCCCGACCCGTGATCCCGGAATCCATGCGCAGCCGCACCGAACGACCGATCATGCCGGACCCGGTCTTCACCCAGCAGCCCGCCCTGGGCAACGCCGCCGCCCAGGCTCAAGCCGCGCCCGCCCCGGCGCCGGATGATTCCCATCTGGGCGCGATTTCTCTGAATCAGCCGCTGCGCGAAGCACGCGACGAATTCGAACGCATTTATTTCGAATACCACCTGCTGCACGAAAATCACAGCATGACACGGGTATCGGAACGCACCGGACTGGAACGCACCCACCTGTACCGCAAGCTGAAACAGCTGGGCATCGATACCTCGCGCAAGAAATCATCCAGCAGCTGAATCCCTATCGGTCAGGCTGCGGCACACGTCAAGCAAGCGCCGTCATGGCCCCACCTGCCGATCTCATGGCACCCGATACGATTGCAGAAAAACGTCTGCCGCCTGACGCCGGCTGCCGGCCTTCTGCAGCAAGGTGATCCGCAACAGCCCCTGGGCCGTCGCCACGTCGATGCCCTCGCGCCCCATCTGCACGATCGTGCCGGGGGCGGGCGCTGCGCCTGCCGACTGATCCGGCATGGGCAGCGCCCGCGCCGCCCAGACCTTCACGGGCTGCTCGATGCCCGGCAAAGCCATCGTAGTCCCCGGAAAGGGATCAAAGGCGCGAATGCGCCGGGCCAGCTCGGTGGCAGGCAGAGAAAAATCCAGGGCCGATTCGGATTTCTGCAGTTTGTCGGCATAGGTAATGCCGTCCTGGGGCTGCGGTACCGGATCAGGCAGACGCCCGACATCCAGATCGCCCAGCACCTGGACAATTGCACTGGCGCCGGCGGTGGCCAGCGCATCATGCAAGCTGGCCCCGGTGTCCTGCGGTCCGATGGGACATTCGACCCGCAACAGCATGTCGCCAGTATCCAGCCCGGCATCCATCTGCATGATGGTGATGCCGCTGTCCGCATCACCGGCCTGAATCGCCCGCTGAATGGGGGCCGCCCCCCGCCAGCGCGGCAGCAGGCTGGCGTGAATGTTCAGGCAGCCATGACGCGGCAGATCCAGCACCCACTGCGGCAGGATCAGACCATAGGCCGCCACCACCATCACCTCCGGCGCCCAGGCCCGCAGGGTGTCCTGCGCGGATTGGGCTTCGTCGGGATACTTGCCGTCCAGGCGCAGGCTGCGCGGTTGCAGCACGGCGATGCCGGCATCCAGCGCCGCCTGCTTGACGGGGCTGGCCTGCAATTTCATGCCTCGCCCGGAGGGACGATCCGGCTGGGTCAACACCCCCACGACCATATGACCGGCATCCAGGATGGCCGACAGAGCCTGCCGGGCGAATTCCGGGGTTCCTGCAAAAACAAGCCGCATGGGATCAGGCCCCGGCAGCTTCACGCTGCTGCTTACGCAGCCGTGTGCGGATACGGTTCTGTTTCAGGACGGACAGATATTCGACAAAGACCTTGCCCAACAGGTGGTCGAGTTCGTGCTGGACGCACACGGCCAGCAGGCCGTCCGCATCAAATTCGTAGGGCTCGCCCTGCTCGTTGAGCGCACGCACATGGATGCGGGCCGACCGCTCGACCTCGTCGTAGACCCCCGGCACGGACAGGCAGCCTTCTTCGTAGACCTGTAGTTCGTCGCTTTTCCAAGTGATCTCGGGATTGATCAGCACGTGCAGATCATTGCCGTCTTCGGATACATCGATGACGACTATGCGTTCGTGCACGTCTACCTGAGTGGCCGCCAGGCCCACGCCCGGCGCGGCGTACATGGTTTCCGCCATGTCGCGGACCAATTGCCGAATGCGGTCGTCCACCTGCTGCACCGGGGCAGCGACCTTGTGCAGCCGGGGATCCGGATATTTGAGAATGGGAAGCAAAGCCATGACAATTGCCTGATTCGATGATGCCTAAAGCTCTATCATAAAACAAGATTTGCGATTCCTACGGGACCCGGATGTCACGCGAGCCAGTCGAAGTCTCCGATCCGTGGCACACTGCCGCCATGCCATTGACCATTGCCGAAGACGAACTGCGGGCCTGGATCCGCCTGAGCCTGGAACCCGATCTTGGGGCGGCGCGCATCCGCCTGCTGCTGTCGGCCTTCGGCATGCCCCAGGACATCTGCGCGGCCTCCATCAGCAGCCTGGCGCGCTACCTGGACCCCGGCCTGGCGGCGCGGCTGCGCCAGCCGCCCGACGAAGCCCTGCAGCAGGCCATCGACGCCAGCCTGGACTGGCTGGCCGACCCCGGACATCATCTGCTGACGCTCGCCGACCCGCAGTATCCCCACGCGCTGTATGAACTGAACGATCCGCCGCCCATCCTGTACGCACACGGACGGCTGGATATCCTGAGCAGGCCCATGCTGGCCATCGTGGGCGCGCGCAGCGCCACCCCGGAAGGCACCCGCAATGCGCATGCGTTCGCGCAGCATCTGGCGCAACAGGGCTGGTGTGTGGTCAGCGGTCTGGCGAGCGGCATCGACGGGTCGGCACACGCCGGCGCGCTGGATGCCGGGTCGGCGGGCGGCGGCACCCTGGCCGTGCTGGGGACCGGTATCGACCGGGTCTACCCGCCTGCGCACCGCGCACTGGCCCATCGCATTGCGGAACACGGCCTGATGCTGTCGGAATTCCCGCTGGGCGCCCAGGGTCTGCCCTTTCACTTCCCGCAGCGCAACCGCCTGGTGGCGGCACTGAGCCGCGGCGTGCTGGTGGTCGAGGCCGCCGCTCGCAGCGGATCGCTGATCACCGCGCGGCTGGCCACAGAGATGGGGCGCGAGGTCTTCGCCATCCCGGGGTCCATCCATTCCCCGCTGTCGCGCGGCTGCCATGCGCTGATCCGCCAGGGGGCCAAGCTGGTCGAATCCGGGCAGGACATCATCGAAGAATTGCGCCAAGGCGTCTTGCCGGGGACGGCGCCGCCCCTCACCCCCAAGCCACCGGCCAGCGCAGCCGAGGCTCCTCAGGCAGCAAGGCCTGCCGGCAATCCTCCTGTCGCCGAGGCAGCGCCTCTGCTGCAGGCCCTGGGCTATGAACCCGCGGATCTCGATACCCTGCAGGCCCGCACCGGCTGGACCATCGACCGGCTGATGGGTGAACTGACGCTGCTGGAACTCGGCGGCGCCCTGGAACGCCAGGCGGATGGCCGCTACCGGCGCCTGCCAGACCCGGCATAAGCTCGCGGCCAGGGGTATCTCCGGCCCTGCCTGCACCGCGTCCGCAAGCGCCGCGCTATGATCGGGGCATGACTTTACAGACCGGCCCCGGCTCACCGGGGCCGGCTCCCACGCATCGGCAAGGATCTCCATGAGCGAACACGTCAAGATCGTCGAAGTCGGCCCACGCGACGGCCTGCAAAACGAACAGCAATTCCTCGACTCGGCGGTCAAGATCGAACTGGTCAACCGCCTGGCCGCCGCCGGCTTCCCTAACGTCGAAGCGGTCTCTTTCGTTTCGCCCAAGTGGGTGCCGCAGATGGCCGACGGAACGCAAGTCATGGCAGGCATCACGCGGCGGCCCGGCACGATCTATTCCGCCCTGGTGCCCAATATGCGTGGGCTGGAGGGCGCCCAGGCGGCGCAGGTAGACGAAGTGGTTATTTTCGGGGCTGCCAGCGAAGCCTTTTCTCAGCGCAACATCAATTGCTCCATCGCCGAATCCATGACCCGCTTCGAGCCGGTGGCGGCAGCGGCCAAGCAAGCCGGCTTGCGGCTGCGCGGCAGCATCAGCTGCGCCCTGGGCTGCCCCTATCAGGGCGAAACCCCGGTGTCCGCCGTCGTGGATGTGGCGGAACGCTTGCTGCGCCTGGGCTGCGATGAAATCGACGTGGCCGATACCATCGGGGTGGGCACGGCTGCGCAGGTCGCCCGCGTGATGCGAGCCGTGGGCCAGATCACCGATCTGGGGACGCGGGTGTCGGGCCATTTCCACGACACCTACGGCCAGGCGCTGGCCAATATCCTGACATCTCTGGAATGCGGAGTGCGCATCTTCCATAGCTCTGTGGCGGGCCTGGGGGGCTGCCCCTACGCCAAGGGCGCCACCGGCAACGTCGCCACTGAAGACGTGCTGTATCTGCTGCACGGACAGGGCCTGCACACCGGCGTCGACCTGGATGCCGTCGTGGACATCGGGCAATGGATTTCCAGTCAGATCGGACGACCCACGGCCAGCCGCGCAGGCCGCGCCCTGGCCCTGAAAAGAGCCTGACCCCTGCAGTCCCCCAGACACACGCCCGCTTCCCTAGAACCGCACAGCACGTTCCCCCTGGAGCAAGCTGTCTCACCATACATTCCGATGTCCCCTTTCGACCGCCCCACCCCCGAAGAACACGCCGAACTCCTGGCTCAGATCGCCCCCTTGCCGCTGCGCGGACGCGCCTGGCCACGCTGGATCGGCGCCATCGCCTGGATATTCATGGCGCTCATCGCCGTGCGCCTGTTCATCGTGCTGCAACTCACCCCCGATATCGCGCTGCCGCTGCCGGTCGTCGCCAGCCTGGTCGTGTGTTTCGGCGCGCTGCTGTGGATGAGCTGGCATATGTGGACATCGGTGACGGAAATTTCCGACTGGGGTATCCGCCAGTCCTGGATTTCGCGGCGCGAGGTTTCCTGGGCCGATATCCAGTCCACCAAATTCATTCCGCAGCTGGCGTCGAAGAAACTGGTGTGCTTCGTGGCCAAGGGCCGGCCCGTCTTCTTTCAAGCGGGCAGCCGCGAACTGCAGACCGCCTTTGCGCACATCAGCCTGGTCTATCGCAAGAAGACCTAAAATCAGTCGTAGCGGCGGATATCCTCGATCACCTTGCCGTCATTGGGCAGAGTGCCCGCGAGCACCCTGTCGACGACGGCCCGCAGTTTGGTCTGATCTCGCACGGTATCGGCCACACTCGCCAGATCCAGATCATCCCCTGATTCGACCTTCAAGGTCATGATGTCATGCCCCATTTCGCCCGACACGACCAGCCTGGCACGGCTGATTTGCGGATGGCGGACCAGCACCTGGGCAATCTGTTCAGGATGCACGAACATGCCGCGCACCTTGGTGGTCTGATCCGCCCGCCCCAGCCAGCCCCGGATGCGGCCATTGGTACGACCGCAGGGGGATTCCCCCGGCATCAGGGCGGACAGATCCCCGGTGCCAAAGCGCACCAGCGGATAGTCCGGATTGAAGGTCGTCACCACGACCTCGCCGACTTCGCCGTCCGGCACGGGCTGGCCAGTGCCGGGTCGCACGATTTCCACGATCAAATCTTCATTCAGGACCAGCCCGGCACGAGCCTCGGTTTCAAACGCGATCATGCCCAGATCCGCGCTGCCATACGCCTGAAAACCCTGAATGCCCCTGGCCTGGAACCAGGCCTGCAGCGACGGCGGATAGGCCTCGCCGGAAAACAGAGCGCAGCGTAGCGCCGGCAGGGCCACCCCCATCTCGTCGGCCTTTTCCAGGATGATGCGCAAAAAGCTGGGCGTGCCGGTATACGCCTGAGGCGCCAGATCGGCCATCGTGCGCACCTGCTGTTCCGTCTGCCCCACGCCGCCGGGAAAGACGGTGCAGCCCAAGGCATGCGCGGCGGTTTCCATCATCGAGCCTGCCGGCGTGAAATGATAGGAAAAGCAGTTGTGCACCAGGTCTCCGGCACGCACGCCCGCCGCATGCAAAGCACGTGCAAAGCCCCAATAATCCGTCCGGGCGCTTTCGGGCTCGTAGATGGGGCCTGGCGAAGCGAACACGCGCCGCGCCGCGCCCCAGCCGACGGTGGATACCCCGCCAAAGACCCGCACTCTTTCCGCCTCGCCCTGCATCGCCGGCTGGGCAAGGCGGGCCGTATGCTGGATCTGCAGCAATTCGCTTTTACGCAGCACCGGAATCCTGGCCAAGGCCTGGCGCGACGTCAGGCTGTTTAAGTCCACCCCCTGCAACTGCCGCGCAATCGCCGGCGCCCCGGCCTGGGCCGCCGCCAACACGGCGGGCAGCCGGGCGAATAGTTCCTGTTCCCGCTGCGGGGCGGATGCCGTCTCGCGCGCATCGTAATAAGCCTGCATGATGCATCCCCTCGTGAATCAGGCCAGCCAGCGCTTGCGCCGGCGATAGAACTTGGTGTCGCGGAAACTGGTGCGACCGGATCCCGACACGCCCAGATAGAATTCCTTGACGTCTTCGTTTTCAGCCAGCGACTGGGCCGCACCATCCATCATGACGCGACCGTTTTCCAGGATGTAGCCATAGTCGGCGTAGCGCAGCGCCACATTGGTGTTCTGTTCGGCCAGCAGAAAACTGACGCCTTCGCGCTGGTTCAGGTCGCGCACGATCTCGAAGATTTCCTCGACGATCTGCGGCGCCAGCCCCATGGATGGTTCATCCAGCAGGATCATGCGCGGATCGGCCATCAGCGCCCGACCAATCGCCGCCATCTGCTGTTCGCCGCCGGACGTATAGCCCGCCTGGCTTTTGCGCCGTTGCTTCAGACGCGGGAAATACTGATAGACCCGTTCCAGCGCCGCCGCCAGATCGCCGCGCCCCAGACGCCGGGTATAGGCCCCGGTCAGCAGGTTTTCCTCGATGCTCAGGTGGGCGAAACAATGGCGGCCTTCCATCACCTGAATCACTCCGCGCTGCACCAGATCGGCGGGCGACAGCGATTCGATGCGTTCGCCGCGATATTCGATGCTGCCCTTGGTGACTTCGCCGCGTTCACCGCGCAGCAGGTTCGAAATAGCCCGCAACGTGGTGGTCTTGCCAGCGCCATTGGCCCCCAGCAAGGCCACGATGCGGCCTTCCGGCACGCTCAGCGATACGCCCTTGAGCACCAGGATCACGTGGTTGTAGATGACCTCGATGCCATTGACATCCAGCAGGACGGCGGGTTCGGGGGCCAGTGCGCTTTCCATGAATATTCTCCTGGGGGCCGGGCATGCGCCCGGCCCCGGCACGGCTTACTCGGCTGCACAATCCCGCACGGGCAGTTTCTTTTCCGTGGCGTATTTTTCGCCCAGAGACTGCACCAGCGGCGTGATGTATTTGGGGTTCGACTGATACCAGTCGGACACCACCTTGAAGGCCTTGCCATCCCACTGAATGATGCGCGCCCAGTCCGTGCCCATGTGGTTCTCGCAGGTGGTCTTGACCGGACGCATCAGCTTGGCGAAGCCCAGTGCTTCCAGACGGGCCTGGTCCAGGTTCAGGTTTTCGTAGCCCCAGCGCACCTGCTCGGGCGTCATGGCCTTGCCCTTGCCGAATTTTTCCTGAGCGGTGCGGATGGCTTCGACCTGCAGCATGGAAATCATCATGCCGCGCGTGTAGGCGATGGAGCCGAAGGTCTTGCCGTCGGTGTCGGCCCCCTGCCCCTTGTCGTAGACGTATTTCTTGACGTCGTCATGCACACGGCCATGCTCGGCGCTGTTCTGGATGGTGATGCCGTGATAGCCCTTGGCCGTATCGCCCAGGTCGGCCACGTCGGTTTCCGAACTGGCCCACCAGATCCCGTACATCTTGTCGCGCGGATAGCCGACTGCCTGCGCCTCGCGGATGGCGGTGGGCGTCATGATGCCCGCGCTTTGCATCAGGACGAAATCCGGACGGTTCTTGCGGATCTGCAGCCAGGTGGATTTCTGTTCCACCCCCGGCGCGGCCACCGGATACAGCTGCAGCTCGAAACCATTGTCCTTGGCGCGCGCTTCCAGCAGCGGAATGGGTTCCTTGCCAAAGGGCGAGTCATGATAGACCAGGGCGATCTTCTTGCCTTTCAGCTTGTCCTCACCGCCCAGGTTTTTCGCAATATCCTGGATCATGACATCGTAGGCGGTCCAGTAATTGCCCAGCAGCGGGAAGTTCCATTTGAACACCCGGCCATCCGCCGATTGCGACAGGCCATAACCGACCGTCACGACGGAACGGCCATCGACCATCGCCTTATCGGTCACGGCAAAGGTGATGCCGGTGGATTGCGTGTCGTAGCCCGTCGCGCCGCCGAACTTGTCCTTCAGGCGTTCATAGCATTCCACGCCCTTGTCCGTGGAATAGGCCGTTTCGCATTCCTCGTAGACGATCTTGACGCCATTGACCCCGCCATCGCGCTCGTTGACCATCTTCAGATAGTCGATCTTGCCATTGGCCCAGGGTATCCCCAAGGGCGCAAACGATCCCGTGCGGTACACCAGCAGGGGAATGAAATTTTCTTCGGCGGCCTGGGCCGTGCTGGAGACACCCGCCAGCCCGGCGGCAGCCACCACGACGGCTGCCGTGGTCTTGATCAATGCATGCTTCATCTGTAGCTCCTCCTGGTGCTGAAGGCACCTTTGAATGAGGCGCATCCAAGCGGATGTCGCCGGAATGACACCACTGGAACCGTTCTGCGGCGCGGACGGATGAGTGCGCTGCAGAACGGTTTTAGTGGGGAAATGGCCAGATCCTGAGTTTCTCCTTGGCAATGCTCCACAGCCTGGCCAGGCCGTGCGGCTCCACGATCAGAAAAAATACGATCAGGAAACCAAACACCATGTGTTCGATATGAGCGGCGACGTCCACGGGGATGGACAAGCCCAGGGCATGTGGCACGTTGGTCAGCAGCACAGGCACCAGCACCATGAAGGCCGCGCCAAAGAAACTGCCGATGACCGACCCCAGGCCGCCGATGATGATGATGAACAGCAGTTGCAGCGAACGGTTCAGGTCGAAGGCCAGCGGTTCCCAGGACCCCAAATGGACATAGGCCCACAGGGCGCCCGCCACGCCGATGATGAAGGAACTGACCGCAAAGGCGGTCAGCTTGGCGTAGACCGGGCGGATGCCGATGACGGCGGCGGCCACGTCCATGTCGCGGATGGCCATCCACTGCCGACCGATCGCGCCGCGCACGAGGTTTTTGACCAACACGCCGATCACCGCGACGAAGCACAGCACGAACAGGTATTTCTGAACCGGCGTGACCACCGGCAAGCCGAAGAAATCCAGAGCAGGGACGGACACATTGCCAGATGTCGAATAGTTGGTGAAATACGGGATGCGCAGAAAAGCCCAATCCATGAAGAACTGCGCCGCCAGGGTCGTGACGGCCAGGTACAGGCCGCGGATGCGCAGGCTGGGCACGCCGAACACGACACCCGCCAGGGTGGCGAATACCCCGCCCATCAGGATCTGCGCGAGCAGCGGCAGATCCAGACGCACGCCGAAGTTCCAGGCGGCGTAAGCGCCCACAGCCATGAAGGCCCCTGAACCGATAGAGATCTGCCCGCAATAGCCGACCAGCACGTTCAGGCCGATGGCCGCCAGCGACAGGATCAGAAAAGGAATCAGAATGGCCTGCAGCCAGTATTCCGACGCCAGGGCCGGCACGCCCACAAAGGCCGCGACCAGCAGGGCGCCCATGAACCAGCGGTCCTGACGGATCGGAAAGATCTGCTGATCCGCGCGGTACGTGCTTTTGAACTGGCCGTTTTCACGATAAAACATGGATGCGGACTCCCCCGTGACGCCTGAACTGATCAGACGCGGTCAATGATTTTTTCGCCGAACAGCCCCTGCGGTCGGAACAGCAGGAACACCAGGGCCAGCATGTAGGCGAACCAGATCTCGATGCCGCCCCCCACGAACGGCCCCAGGTAAACCTCGGACAGCTTTTCGCCCACACCGATGACGAGCCCGCCCACGATGGCCCCCGGCACCGAGGTCAGCCCGCCCAGAATCACCACAGGCAGCGCCCGCAAGGCAGCGGTGGACAAGGTGAACTGCACGCCGAATTTCGATCCCCAGACGATGCCCGTCACCAGCGCCACCAGACCGGCGACCGTCCAGACCACGACCCAGATGCGATTCAGGGGAATGCCCACCGACTGGGCGGCCTGGTGATCGTCCGCCACCGCGCGCAAGGCCCGGCCTATCGTGGTGTATTGAAAGAAGAACGCCAGCACCGCCACCAGCACGGCGGCCACGATCGCCGCCGTCAGATCTTCAAGACTGACCAGCACGCCGCCTTCGAACACGGATTCCAGAATGAAGGCCGGGTCCTTGGGCATGCCCACGTCGATGGAATATACGGAACTGCCGAACAGAATCTGGCCGATGCCATCCAGGAAATAGCTGATGCCGATCGTCGCCATCAGCAGCGTCGTGCCTTCCTGGTTGACCAGATGACGCAGCACCCAGCGTTCCACCAGCACCGCGATCAGCCACATGAAAGCGGCGCTGAGCACGAAAGCCAGCAGATTGGATAGCCAGGGATGGCCGCCGCCCAGCCAGGCGTCGATCCAGCCCGACAGGCGGGCCATGGCCAGGGCCGCGATCAGCACCATGGCGCCCTGGGCGAAATTGAATACGCCGGAGGCCTTGAAGATCAACACGAAACCCAGCGCCACCAGCGCGTACAACATGCCGCTGGTCAAGCCGCCGATCACCGTTTCCAGAAAGAATCCCATGATGCCGCCTCAGTGAGTGGTGCCCAGATAGGCGCGGATGACTTCGGGGTTGTCGCGGACCGCTTCGGGCGTGCCATCGCCGATCTTGCGGCCATAGTCCAGCACCACCACCCGATCGGAGATGTCCATGACCACGCCCATGTCATGCTCGATCAGCACGATGGTGGTGCCGAATTCATCATTCACATCCAGGATGTAGCGGCTCATGTCCTGCTTTTCCTCGACGTTCATGCCGGCCATGGGTTCGTCCAGCAACAGGATGCGAGGCTCCATCGCCAGCGCCCGGCCCAGGTCGACTCGCTTTTGCAGGCCATAGGGCAGACGCCCTACCGGCGTTTTGCGCCAGGCCTGGATTTCGAGAAAATCGATGATGTTTTCCACAAAGGCGCGGTGGGCGAGTTCCTCGCGCTCGGCGGAGCCCAGGCGCAGGGCCTGAGCCAGCACCCCGCTTTTCATGCGCAGATTGCGGCCTGTCATGATGTTGTCCAGCACGCTCATGCCCTTGAACAAAGCCAGGTTCTGAAAGGTGCGGGCGATGCCCATTTCCGCGGCCCGACGCGGGTTCATGCGGGCAAACTGCTGATCCTGCAGCAGGATGCGGCCTTCCTGGGGGGTATAGACGCCATTGATGACGTTCAGCATGGAGCTTTTCCCCGCCCCGTTGGGACCGATGATGGCGCGGATTTCATGTTCGCGCACATCAAAGGAAATATCGGTCAGCGCCTTGACGCCGCCAAAGGACAGGGAAATGTTCTGCAGATCCAGGATGGCGGGCCCGATCCGCCCGGCCCGGCCCGTGCCGGCGGGGATGTCTTGCGTTGCCTGGGTGGTCTGGCTGCTCATTCAGGCTACCTTTTTCAGGGATTCCGCCCGGCTGACGGTCGCTGTTTCGATGCGCAGATCGGCGGCGATCAGGCCGGTGCGCCCATCCTCGAATTTGACTTCGGTTTCGATGTGCTGGTGGCTGCGGCCCTCAAACAGGGCTTCCACCAGCACGGCATATTTCTGCGCGATGAAGGCGCGACGCACTTTGCGGGTGCGGGTGAGTTCATCATCATCGGGGTCCAGTTCTTTATGCAGGATCAGAAAACGGACCACCTGGGACGCCGTCAATTTCGGGTCCTGCGCCAGATCGCGATTGACCTGTTCCACGCAATCGCGGATCAGTTTGTAGACTTCGTCCTTGGATGCCAGATCGGTATAACCCGCATACGGCAGGCCCCGGCGTTCCGCCCAATTGCCCACGGCTTCCAGATCGATGTTCACAAAGGCGCAGACCTCGGTGCGGTCGGCGCCGAAGGCCACGGCTTCCTTGATGAAAGGAAAGAATTTGAGCTTGTTTTCGATGTATTTGGGCGCGAACAGACTGCCGTCCGACAATTGGCCGACGTCCTTGGCGCGATCGATGATCTTCAGCTGCCCGTCGGCGTCCAGATAGCCGGCATCCCCCGTGTGATACCAACCGTCGGGCGTGTAGGATTCCGCCGTGGCCTGGGGGTTCTGATAGTAGCCGGTGAACATGCCGGGACTGCGCACCTGGATTTCCCCGGTATCGGCCACGCGGATGTCCACGCCGTCGCAAGGCGGCCCGACCGTGTCGTCGCGCACCTGGCCATTGGCCTGGACGCAGACGAAGACCGAGGTTTCGGTGGAGCCATACAATTGCTTCAGATTGATGCCGATGGACCGGTAGAACACGAACAGATCCGGGCCGATGGCCTCGCCTGCGGTGTAGGCCACCCGCACCCGGCTCATGCCCAGGGTGTTGCGCAGCGGCCCATAGACCAGCAGGTCCCCCAGGGTGTATTTCAGGCGATCCCAGAGACCTACGGTTCCGTCGCCATCCAGCACGTGCGTGCCGACCCGCCGCGCCAGGCCCATGGCCCAGTGAAACAGCCAGCGCTTGAAGCGGCCCGCGTCTTCCATGCGGATCATGACGTGGGTCAGCAGGCCTTCCAGCACCCTGGGCGGCGCAAAATAATAGGTGGGACCGATGTCGCGCATGTCGATCGACACCGTATCGGGTGATTCGGGATGATTCACCGTGAAGCCGGTGGTCAGGAACTGCGTGTAGGAGAACATGTTCTGCCCGATCCAGGCGGGCGGCAGATAGGCCAACACATCTTCATGGTCGGTCAGGCCTTCGAAACGTTCGATGACCCGAGCCCGGTCGATCAGCGCCTGGTGGCTGAGCACCACGCCCTTGGGCTTGCCGGTGGTGCCCGAGGTATAGAACATGGCGGCGGTATCGGCAGGGTCGATTGCGGCCATGCGATCATCGATTTCCTGCGGCAGCCGACCGATGCGTTCGTCCCCGCGCAGCAGCAAAGCGTCCCAGGACAGCAGGCGTTCATCCTGATAGTGGCGCAGCCCGCGTGGATCGTCGTAGATCAGCGCCTGCAGCGCGGGGCAGCGATCGGAGACTTCCAGCATCTTGTCCAGCTGTTCCTGGTCTTCGACCACGACGACGCGCACCTGGGCATCCTGCAGGACAAAGGCCATTTCCTCGGCCACCGCATCCTGATACAGCGGCACCGGGATAGCCCCCAGACACTGGGCCGCCATCATGGCCATGTACAGCCGGGGCCGGTTCTCGCCGACGACGGCCACATGTTCGCCCACCGCGACATCCAGATCCGCCAGCCCGGCGGCGATGCGGCGGACTTCCGTCGCCACCTGGCGCCAGCTGAGCGTCTGCCAGATGCCCAGATCCTTTTCCCGGATGGCGGGCCGCTGGCCTCGGGCCTGCGCATGATGCATCAACAAGGCGGGAAATGTCACCGCCCCGGCGGATTCCTGTACCATGATGTCTCCTTGGCCCGGCCACGCGCCATCGCACGGAGCCGGGTGGTGCGCCTCTATCCAGGGCGTCATGCATCCTAAGGTACAGGTCGCGCCTGCACCGGACTGTCGCACATATGACATTCACACATGATCTAGGGTAATTCCCCATGAACTTGTCACGGTCTTTGCAGACCCATGCCGCCTGGTTTGAACTGCTGGACGATGCCCAGCAAGCACGGGTCATCCGGGACACCACGGCGGCCCAGGTCGAGGCCGGCACCATCATCGAACACAAAGGCGTCGTGGCGGGCGCCTGGATCGGCGTGCTCGACGGCTTGATCAAGGTTTCCGTAGGCAATGCCGAAGGCAAGCTGGCGTCGTTGACGGGCGTGCCGGCGGGCGGCTGGATCGGCGAAGGCTCGCTGCTGAAACGCGAGGCCCGCAAATACGACATCATCGCCTTGCGCCGCAGCACCATCGCCCGCCTGCGCGGCGATACGTTCAACTGGCTGCTGGACAACAGCATCCCCTTCAACCGTTTCCTGCTGCATCAACTGAACGAACGCGTGGCCCAATTCATCGGCAAGGCTGAACACGACCGCCTGCTGGCACCGGACGCGCGGGTCGCGCGCTGTCTGGCCGAGCTGTTCAATCCACTGCTGTATCCAGGCAATTCCACCCGGCTGGAAATCACCCAGGAAGAAATCGGCTATCTGGCGCGGATATCGCGCCAACGCACCAACCAGGCGCTGCGCGCCCTGGAAGCCGCCCGTCTGCTGAAAGTGGAATACGGCGCCGTCCAGGTGCTGGACCTGGACGGCCTGGGGAAATACGGGATCTAGTGTGCTGCTCGACTAGTACGCGTATTAGTCGAACAGCACACTAGCGACCGCCCAGATAGGCGGCAGCCACGGCGGGGTCGCTGCGCAACCGGGCAGCAGGCCCCTCGATGGCGATCCGTCCGTTTTCCAGCACGTAACCGTAATCGGCCACGGCCAATGCAGCCGCTGCGAATTGCTCGACCAGCAGCATGGTGACGCCTTCGCTCTTCAGGCGCGAGATGATGCGAAACACCTCGTCCACCAGAATCGGCGCCAGTCCCATCGAGGGTTCATCCAGCAAGACGACTTCCGGGTTGAGCATGATGGCGCGCGCCATCGCCAGCATCTGCTGTTCTCCACCGGACAAGGTCCCCGCCAACTGCGTGCGACGTTCTTTCAAACGCGGGAACAGTTCCAAGGCCCGATCCAGATCCTGCGCCACATTGCCTTTGGCCCGGCTGCCGGTCAGGCGCGGAAAGGCGCCCAGCAGCAGATTGTCCGTCACATTGAGCGTCGGAAAGACCCGCCGGCCTTCGGGCGAATGCGCCAAGCCCAGGCGGGCGATCCGATGGGATTCCAGGCCCTGTATCTCACGCCCGTCCAGCGTGATGACACCTGCCGTGGGCCGCAGCATCCCCGAGATCGCTCGCATGGTGGTGGTCTTGCCCGCCCCGTTGGAGCCGATCAAGGTCACGACCTTGCCTGCCGGCACGTCCAGGCTGATGCCGTGCAGCACCTTGACCTTGCCGTAACCGGCTTCCAGTTTTTCGATTTTCAGCATGCTTGGGCTCCTGCCTGTTCACCGCCCAGATAGGCTTCGATCACTCGGGGGTCGGCCTGCACTTCCTGCGGCAGACCTTCCGCAATTTTCTGGCCGAAGTCCAGCACCGACACCGCGTCGCAAATTTCCATCACCACGTCCATGTGATGCTCGATCAGGATCACGGTCAGGCCACGGTCCTTGATCTTGCGCATGATGGCGAGCAAGTCCTCGATATCGGGCGCCGTCAGCCCTGCCGCCGGTTCATCCAGCAACAAGAGGCGCGGGTCCAGAGCCAGCGCCCGGGCGATTTCCAGCAGCCGCTGCTTGCCATAGGGCAGGTTGCGGGCTTCTTCCTGCGCCAACGATGCCAAACCCACAAAATCCAGCAGCGCATAGGCCCGCTCACGCGCCGCCTGTTCTTCCCGGCGCCACAAGGGCAGATGCAAAGCGATGCTGCTCAGGCGGCTCGTGAACGTATGATGCAGGCCGACCAGCACGTTTTCCAGCGCAGTCATTTCACCGAACAACTGCACGTTCTGGAACGTCCGGGCGACCCCGCGCGCCGCGATCTCGGACGACGTCAGGCCGGACAGATTCTTGCCGGCAAACACCACCGAGCCGGACGTCGGCACATAAATGCCGGTCAGCACGTTCATCATCGTGCTCTTGCCCGAACCATTGGGGCCGATCAGGCCATGGATGGTGCCCCGCCGCACGTCCAGATCCACCTCGTTGAGCGCCCGCAAACCGCCGAACTGCATGATGGCCTGACCGACCGACAACAACACGCCATGCGAGGCGTCGGGTTCTTGGCGACCCACTTGGGCCAGATCGGCGGCCACCGGCTTCGGCGTCTCCGCGTCGCGGTGATGCCGTCCCCAGAACTGCAGGACAAAACCGACGATGCCGTCAGGCAGGTAGTACACGACGAACAGGATCATCAAACCGAAGATCGTCAAACGCCAGTCGGTCATCTGTTCCAGGATCAGGGAACCCGCCGCCAGCACCAGCGCACCCGCCACAGGGGCCGCCATCCGCTTCCAGGTGGCCCGGCCACGGCGCACGGCCAGTGTCGAGCCGATGATCACCAGCACCGCCAGACCGATGGCCAGCGGTCGGAAGGTGGACACATCATCCAGCATCTTGGGCAAGAGCACGATGATGGCCGCCCCCAGCAAGGCGCCCGAACGGGTCTTGCGACCGCCCATGATGATGGCCAGCAGGAACAGCACCATCAGCTCGAACGTATAGGTATTGGGTGAAATGTACTGTTCGGAATAGGCATGCAGGGCCCCCGACAAGCCGGCCAGCCCCGCGCTGATCACGAAGGCCACGACTTTGTAGCGATAGACGGACACCCCCATGCAATCACAAGCGATCGGGCTGTCACGCAGGGCCTCGAAGGCCCGCCCATAATGCGAGCGCGCCACGCGTTCGGTCACCAGCACCGACAACACCAGCAGACCCAGCACCAGCCAGAAGAATTCCGGACCGCTCAGCATGTGATCGCCGATCATGGGCTTGTCCAGGCTGATCCCCATGGGGCCGGCCGTCAGGAAATCCATCTCGTTGATCAGGATCTGGATGATGGTGCCAAATGCCAGCGTCACCATCGCCAGATACGGTCCCGTCACGCGCAGCGACGGCAGCGCCAGGACCGCCCCGAAAACCGAGGTCACCGCGATGGCTGCGGGAATCGTCAGCCAGAACGGCAAATTCAGATGCAAGATCAACGCGCCCACCGTGTAGGCGCCGATGCCAAACAGCCCGGCATGTCCCAGGGACACCTGACCGGTATAGCCCACGACGATATCCAGCCCCAGCAGCAAGACCGCGTAGATCAGGATGGTTTCGACCAGGTGCAGGTAGTAAGGGTTGCTCACTGCCAGAGGCACCGCCGCCAGCACCACGACCAGCGCCGCAAACGATAGCAAAGACTTCTTGTTCATGGATCAGACCTTCTTGATGGCGGTTTTGCCAAACAGACCGGCAGGACGTACGGTCAGCACCAGCAGCAACAGAATCAGGCCCGGCACATCCTTGTAGCCGGTGGACAGGTAGAAACCCGTCATGGTCTCCATGATCCCCAGCAACAGGCCGCCGACGATGGCGCCCATCCCGCTGTTCAGCCCCCCCACGATGGCGACGGCAAAGGCCTTCAGGCCCAGCACGGCGCCCATCGAGGCGCCGGTCAGCGTCAGCGGCGCGACCAGCACGCCGGCAAAAGCCGCCGTCAAGGACGACAGCGCATACGAAAAGGTGATGACCAGTTTGGTATTGATGCCCATCAGGCCGGCGGCATCCCGGTCCCCCGCCGTGGCGACCACGGCCTTGCCATAGATCGAGCTACGGGTGAACAATTCGATGGCGCCCATGATCAGCAGAGCGCCCGCCACGACCAGCAATTCCATCGGCAGGATGCGCGCGCCCAGCACGGTGAACGGCGTTTCGGAAACCGGCGAGGGAAAGCGCAAAGCGTCGCGGCCCCAGATGTTTTCCGCCATATTGCGAAAGATGATGCCCAGGGCGATCGTGGCCATGATCCAGCCGAATTCGGATCGGGCCTGGATCGCGGGCCGCACCGCCACGCGTTCGACCACGGACCCTTGCAGCATTCCGAAAATGCAGACCAAGGGAATCATCAGCCAGTAGCTGATCCCAAAACCCACCAAGGTCAGGCCCACCAGGCCGCCCAGCATCAGGGCGTCGCCCTGCCCGAAATTCAGGGTCTCGGAGGTGGCATACGTCAGTTGGTACCCGAAGGCGATGACCGCGTAAATCATGCCCAAAGCAATGCCGCTGTAGGCAAGCTGCAGAAAAATCGTCATGACACATTCCAGCAAAACGCGCCGTCCGGCGGAACAAGGCCGCCCCGACGGCGCTACAAGGCATGCCCCCGTCCTGTCAGACTGTCGGGGGGAAGCATGGATCGAGCAGGCTTACTGCGCGGATTGGCCGGAATTGGCCACGCTGCGCTGTTCGTCTTCGGGGTGGGCGAACACCACCCGGCCCTTGGAGACCTCGCCCATATAGACCGTGTCAGGACTGTCGATGGTCTCGTGATCGGTCGTCGAATAAGGCTGCTTGTAGGTCATGATGACGCCCTCGACCGGTTTCTGCAGATTTTCCAGGGCGGCGCGGATGTCTTGCCCCTTGGTGTTGCCGGCCTGCTCGATGGCGGCTGCCAGCAACAGAACCGAGTCATAGCCCTGAGCCGCGGACACGGCTGATTCGATCACGCCGTTTTTCGGCTGGGCGTCCTTGACGTAGGCGTCGATGAAGGCCTTGCGTTTCGGTGTGTTGGGGTTCTGGATGAAGGTCTGTGGCATCAGCGCGCCGTCACCATTGACCCGCGCCGTATCGATGAAGTTCGCCATGGCCAGCGTCCAGCTACCGATCATCGGGACTTTCCAGCCCAGCTTGGCCATGCCGTTGGCCAACTGCGCGAGTTCGGGCCCGATGCCGTAGGTGAGCAGGGCTTGCGCGCCAGCTTCCTTGGCCCGTAGCAACTGCGCCGTCATGTCCACATCGCCGATATTGAATTTTTCCACCACGACAGGCTTGACGCCCAGCGCGTCCAGGGCCTTTTCCATGTCCTCGCGACCCAGTTGGCCGTAGTTGGTGGAGTCGGCCATGATGGCGACTTTCTTCAAGCCGCGCTTGGTCACGGCTTCGGCGGCGATCATGGGCGCCTGGATATTGTCAGCCGCGGCGGTGCGGAAGATATAGTTGGCCGGATATTTCGGCTGTTCGAACTGCCGCGACACCACCGTGCCGGTCGACACGTTGACGATGGCAGGAATCTCGGCCTTTTGATAGAAGCGGGTCGCGGCCAACGCCACCCCGGTATTGATGAAGCCCACCGTCGCCACGACCTGTTCGCGGTTGATCAGTTCCTGGGCGATCTGGACGCCGCGTTCGTTCTTGGCTTCGTCGTCGCGCTCGATCAGTTCCAGCTGACGACCCAGCACACCGCCGTTGGCGTTGATGTCGCGGGCGGCCAGGCGCACACCTTCGCGCATGCTGACCCCCATCGACGACGACCCCCCGGTATAGGGGCCGGACACCCCGATCTTGATGGTCTCGGCGGCATAGGCAGTGGATGCCAGCGACAGCGTCAGCGCTGCGGCCAAGCAGGTTTTGGACAGTTTCATGAGGTCTCCTGTTGTCGTGCGGCTGACTGTCTTGCCAGCCATGAGTGGTATCGGCGAAAGTCTAGCGATCCACCACAGGAGCGGTTGGAAATTGCCTCGGGACAGGGCGGAAAATAATTCCGCACCGCATCAGTCCCCTAGAGGAAAACTGGGAATCCGGCGGCACAGATCCCTGAGCCATAGGGAAAACGATAGCCTGACGCCGACCAGCGGCATCGAGGCGTCGTGACACAAGTAGTAGTGAGAATCCGGGGCCGCCGTGACCGCAAAGGGCGCCACCAGTTCCCCTGTCCGCAGACTGTGGCTGGCCAGGCTGCGGCGGGTGATCATGACCCCCTGGCCGGCGCGGGCGGACGCCATGGCCATGCCCAGATCAAAGAAACTGATGCCCTCCTCGGGTTCGGGCCAATCCAGCCCGGCGGCGTCGAACCAGGGTTTCCAAGGATCCAGAGGACTGTGCAGCAGATGGCCGAACTGCAGATCGGATGGCTGGCGCAGCGGCCCATGACGGCGTAGATAGTCTGGAGAACATACCGGAAAGACCACATCGTCGGTCAGCAGCTCGGACACTGCGCCAGGGTAACGCCCCAGTCCGAAACGGATCCAGAAATCCGCCTGCGACGGCCCGATGTCCAGGTACGGAATGGACATCACCACACTGAGATCCAGATTGGGATGCGCTTGCATGAACTCGTGCAGATGCGGCCCCAACACGGAATGGCCGAACGAGGGCGTCGTGACCAGCCGCAAGCTGTCGCGCGGCTTTTTCGCCCGGTGGTGCAAAGATACGTTCGACAGCAGGTGCAGCGCGGTTTCGATCTGCTCCAGGTATTCATGCCCGACGGCGGTCAGCGCCACCCCCCGGCTGCCGCGCTCGAACAGCGGCTGGCCCAGCAAGGTTTCCAATTGGGTAATGCGCTTGCCCACCGCGCTGGCGGTCACGCAGAGTTCCTCGGCGGCCCGCCCAAAAGACCCCAGCCGAGCGGCGGACTCAAACGCCCGTATCGTCGCCAGGGACGGCAAGCGGATATTCTGTTGGACGAGTGACATGATCGCAGGGGTCCGGACACCAAGAGAAGGAGTGATCCGGCATTGTGTCACACCCCCAAATCACCGCCTACTCATGCTCCAACGCGCCTGCCCGCTCCCTCATCGGGTGCGCACCAGGCCCGCCGCCGCAGTCTGATTCGTGGCCGTGTCGATCAGGATGAAGGCCCCCGTGGCCCGTTGTGTCTCGTAGTCATCCAGCACCAGGGGATCGCGGGTGCGCAGGCGGACCCGACCGATATCGTTCATGGCCAGGGTGCCGTTCCAGTCGACGGAACGCAGCTCATGGATGTCGCGCCGGGTCTGCACAGCCTGAATCCGGGCCTGCGTCAGGCGGCTGCCCAGCTTCAACCAGTACAGCCGGGCCGGATTCAGGGCCTGCTGATCCAGCCAGCACAAATCCGCCTCGAAATCCTGTCGCAACACGGCTTGTGCGTGGCCATCGACCAGCAGATCACCGCGCGATACGTCGATGTCCCGATCGAGCACCACGGTGATGCTGTCGCCTGGCAGCGCCTCGTCCAGCACCTGGTCCCCGCGCAGCAGGCGGGTGATGACGGCGGTTTCCTGGCTGGGCAGCACCTGCACGGCATCGCCCACCCGCCAGGCCCCGCCCTGCAGCTGGCCCGCATAGCCCCGGAAGGCATCCGGCCCGCTGCCCTGGTGACGGATTACCCATTGCACAAAAAAGCGGGCCTGGCCATTGCCCTGATGCGGATCCAGCGGCAGGGATTCGAGCAAGGCCAGCAAGGGCAGACCCTGATACCAGGGGGTGCGTTCGCTGCGCTGCACGACGTTGTCGCCGGACAGGGCCGACAGGGGCACGATATGGAAATGCGGAATGTCCAGCCGCGCCGCCAGATCTTGATAGGCTGCATGAATCCGGTCAAAGACGGCTTTGTCCCAGCCCACCAGGTCCATTTTATTAACCGCCACGACAATGTGCTGCAGCCCCAGCAGCCGCGCCAGAGAGCTGTGTCGCTTGGTCTGCGGCAGCAAATCGCCATCGGTCGCGCGGCTGGCGTCGATCAGGATGACGGCGGCATCCGCTGTGGACGCACCCGTCACCATATTGCGCGTGTACTGCTCGTGTCCGGGCGCGTCAGCGACGATGAATTTGCGCGCCGGCGTGGCGAAATATCGGTAGGCGACGTCGATGGTGATGCCCTGCTCGCGCTCGGCCTCCAGGCCGTCGGTCAACAGAGCCAGATCGTATTGCGCGTCCGGCGCCCGGGTGTATTTCGACCCGGCGATGGCCTGCAGCTGATCGGCGAAGACGCCCTTGCTGTCCAGCAGCAAACGCCCGATCAGAGTGGATTTGCCATCGTCCACGGATCCCGCCGTGATCAGACGCAACACCCCGGTCTCGCCGGATGCGGGCCACTGTTCATTGATCGCATTCATCAGAAATATCCTTGTTTCTTGCGCCGTTCCATCGACGCTTCCGAGGTCTGGTCATCCATGCGCGTGGCGCCCCGCTCGGTCAGCGTGGCGACCGCTGTTTCGGCAATGATGTCGGCAGGCGTGGCGGCATCGGACGCCACCGGGCAGGTGCAGGACACATCGCCCACCGTGCGAAAGCGCACCGTCAGCCGTTCCTGGTGTTCGCCGTCGCGCAGCGGCGTCAGCGGCGTCACCGGCACCAGCAAGCCCTGGCGGCGCACGATGTCCCGGGAATGGGCGTAATACAGCGACGGCAGCGCCAGTCGTTCACGCTCGATGTACTGCCACACATCCAGTTCAGTCCAGTTGGAAATGGGAAACACCCGGATATTTTCGCCAGGATGCACGCGCGTGTTGTATAGATTCCAGAGCTCTGGCCGTTGCGCCTTGGGGTCCCACTGGCCGAATTCATCACGAAAAGAGCAGATGCGTTCCTTGGCGCGGGCTTTTTCCTCGTCGCGCCGGGCGCCGCCGATGCAAGCGTCAAAGCCGAATTCCGCAATGGATTCCAGCAACGTCGTGGCCTGCGCGGCGTTGCGCGAATCCGTCGCGTGGCGCAACACCACCGTGCCGCGCGCGATGGAATCTTCGACGCTGCGCACGATCAGTTCCTCGCCCAGTTCGCCCGCGCGCTGATCGCGAAAGGCAATGACTTCGGGAAAATTGTGCCCGGTGTCGATATGCATCAGGGGAAAGGGAAAGCGTCCCGGCCGGAAGGCCTTTTCCGCCAGTCGCAGCAGCACGCAGGAATCCTTGCCGCCGGAAAACAGCAGCACGGGCCGCGCGCACTCGGCGGCGACTTCGCGCAGGATATGAATGGCTTCGGATTCCAGCCAATCCAGATGGGTGCGGGTAGAGGAAGCTGTAGCAGTCGTCATGATGAAAGTGAAGATTCGACGGAGTCAGGATAAGCAGGATCGCCAGCGCGCCGCGGGCGCACCAGGGGACGACGATCTGCCAGATTGGAGGCATGCAGGCCGCATTCACGGCTGTCGCGCTGCTCCCACCACCAGCGGCCCGCGCGCGCGTCCTCGCCCGGACGCACGGCCCGCGTACAGGGTTCGCAGCCGATAGAAGGGTAGCCTCGGTCATGCAAGGGGTTGTAGGGGATGTCCAGCGCCCGGATCACCGCCCAGACGTCTTCGCTCGTCCAGGCAGCCAGCGGGTTGAATTTCCACAAGCCGAAGGTCTCGTCCCATTGGAATTCCGGCAATTCCGTGCGCGTGACGGACTGTTCCCGGCGCTGGCCCGTGATCCAGGCGGTGTGGCCCGCCAGCGCCCGGCGCAAGGGTTCGACCTTGCGGATGCCGCAGCATTCCTTGCGCAGCGCGACGCTCTCGTAAAAGGCGAATTCGCCATGCGCCGCGACATGCGCCTGCACGGCAGCCGGGTCGGGGTGCATGCGCTGTACAACGATGCCATAGCGTTCACGGATCACATCCACCATGGCGATGGTCTCTGCATGCAAGCGCCCGGTATCCAGCATGAATACGCCCAGCGGCTGCGGCAACTGAGCCAAGGCATGGATCAGCAGGGTGTCCTCGACCCCCATCGACGAGGCCAGCACGGCATCGGGATGGTCTGCGGCAATCTCACCCAGACGGGCCAGCACCGCCTGCCAAAGGCGCGATAAGGAAGCGGTCAGGGGGGTGGGCACGGGACACTCCATTCAGGAAAGCCGGCGGCAAAGACAGCAAGCGTCTGCCGACAACAGGTCCCAGTGTGCCTTCGCGGCCATGGCAACGGAACGAACAAATCGTTGGTTTCATATAACCCTGACAAGATCCTGGGCACGGTCATTGCCCTTTGATGCCTCCACCGATTCGCCTGGCCTATTCCCCAGGCGATCCGGGTGGCACTAAAATGGGGTCAGTTGTATGTCGTCGCCCTCTCTATATTCATAAAAAGGCTGCACACCATGGCTGAACCGCATTTCCCCTCCCTCCCCTCGTATCTGGACCAGGCCCACCCTGGACCCTGGGGGATTTACCTGGAACAGGTCGATCGGGTGACTCCCTACCTGGGCAATCTGGCCCGCTGGGTCGAAACCCTCAAACGTCCGAAACGCATTCTGATCGTGGACGTGCCGATCGAACTGGACAACGGCACCGTAGCCCACTTCGAAGGCTATCGTGTGCAGCACAACACCTCGCGCGGACCGGGCAAGGGCGGCGTACGCTACCACCAGGATGTCACACTGTCCGAAGTCATGGCCCTGTCGGCCTGGATGTCGGTGAAATCCGCTGCCGTCAATCTGCCCTTTGGCGGCGCCAAGGGCGGCATCCGCATCGACCCGCGCCAGCATTCCCAATCCGAACTCGAACGCATCACGCGCCGCTACACCAGCGAAATCCACGACATCATCGGACCCGCCAAAGACATCCCCGCGCCGGATGTGAACACCAACGGCCAGATCATGGCCTGGATGATGGACACGTATTCCATGAACGAGGGCCGCACCACGACCGGCGTCGTGACGGGTAAACCGGTCTCTCTGGGAGGCAGCCTGGGGCGCATCGAGGCCACCGGGCGCGGCGTCTACGTCATCGCCTGCGAAGCCGCCCGAGAATCCAGCATCGACATCAAGGGCGCCCGCGTGACGATCCAGGGCTTCGGCAATGTGGGCGGCACCGCAGCGCGCCTGTTCCATGACGCCGGCGCGCATGTCATCGCGATTTACGACCACACCGGCGTTGTGCACAATGCGCGCGGCCTGAACATCCCCGCGCTGATCGATTATGTCCGCGAACACGGCGGCGTCGCCGGCGCCCCGGACGCCGATACCCTGACGCCGCAGGAATTCTGGTCCCTGGAAACCGACATCCTGATCCCTGCCGCCCTGGAAGGCCAGATCACGCATGACAACGCCGATCTGATCCGCACCCGCATCCTGGTCGAAGGCGCCAACGGCCCCACCACACCGGAAGCGGACGACATCATCTCGGCCAAGGGCACGGTCATCGTGCCCGACGTGGTTGCCAATGCCGGCGGGGTCACGGTCAGCTACTTCGAATGGGTGCAGGATTTCTCCAGCTTTTTCTGGACGGAACAGGAAATCAACCACCGCCTGGAAGCCATGATGCGCGCTGCCTACAGCGCCATGTCGAACGTGGCCCGCCAGCACGGGGTATCCCTGCGCACAGCCGCCTTCATCGTGGCCTGCTCGCGCATCCTCGAAGCCCGCCAGGTGCGCGGCCTTTACCCCTGATGCGGCGTCTGCTGCTGATCGGCACGGGCGGCACCATCGCCGCCACGTCCGCCGATGCCAGTCGTCTGACCGACTATCAGGTCACCCAGGGCATCCAGGCCATGCTGGCCGCCATCCCGGGGGCCAGCGCGCTCGCCGACATCCGCTGCGAACAACCGTTCAACACGGACAGCAAGGCGCTGCGCACCACCCAGGTGCTGCAGCTGGCGCGCCGGGTGCAACAGGCGGTGCGCGACCCGGACATCGACGGCGTCGTCATCACGCACGGCACCGACAGTCTGGAAGAAACCGCGTTTCTGCTGCACCTGACCATCGCCAGCCCTAAACCTGTTGTCCTGACGGGCGCGATGCGTCCAGCTTCCGCACCCAGCGCCGACGGCCCCCTGAACCTGATCAACGCCCTGCTGGCCGCCCGCGACTCCGCCAGCGCCGGGCGTGGCGTCCTGATCGTGATGAACGACGGCATACTGGCCGCCCGCCAGGCGGCCAAAGGGCACACGACGCGGGTCGATGCCTTTGGCCACGACGGCCTGGGCGTGCTGGGGTCAGTGTGCGACGGGCAGGTGCGTTACCGCCAGCGTCTCGATCCCCTGGCTGTGCCGGCTTTCAGTCTGACCGGCCTGCGATCCCTGCCGGCGGTGGACATCATCCACGACTACCAGGACGCCCCCGCGCACGTTTATCTGGCGGCCATCCAGGCCGGTGTGCGCGGCATCGTGGTGGCGGGCATGGGCAATGGCAGTCTCAGTCCGGCAGCCGAACGCGGCTGCGCCCAGGCGATCCGCCGGGGCCTGATCTGCATACGGGCCAGCCGGGTGCCGCGCGGTAGCGTGACCGCCAAGGCCGCCGACACGGACACCGGCCTGCTGGCCGCCCAGGATCTGAACCCGCTACAGGCGCGCATTGCGTTGCGCCTGGCGCTGGCGCACAACTGGGATCGTGATGCCATTCAGGCGCTGTTGCAGCGCCTGTAGAAAGAATACGTCCCCCCAACCTCGCCGCTTGCTAGCGGCTCCGATTCGCCAGGCGCTGAATAGTCCTCAAGGACTACTCAGCGTCCGGGCTCATCCAGTCCAATATCACCTTGCCGCTTTGCCCCGACAGCATGGCGTCGAATCCCTGGCGAAAGTCCGCCACCGGATAGCGATGTGTCAAGATGGGTGACAGGTCCAGGCCGCTTTGCAGCATGGCGACCATTTTGTACCAGGTCTCGAACATCTGCCGACCATAGATGCCCTTGATTTCCAGGCCTTTGAAGATCACCTGGCTCCAGGCCGCCCCGACCCCGTCGGGCAGGATGCCCAGCATGGCGATCTTGCCGCCGTGGTTCATCTGTTCCAGCATGGTGGCAAAAGCGCTGGGCACCCCGGACATTTCCAGCCCGACATCAAACCCTTCGGTCATACCCAGCTCGTGCATGACGTCGCGCAGGTCTTCGCGGGCCACATTCACCGTGCGGCTGGCCCCCATGCGGGCGGCCAGGTCCAGGCGATAATCGTTCACATCGGTGATGACCACGTTGCGCGCGCCCACATGGCGGGCAACCGCCGCCGCCATCGCCCCGATCGGGCCGGCGCCGGTGATCAGCACGTCTTCCCCCACCAGATCGAAGGCCAGCGCCGTATGCGTCGCATTGCCATAAGGGTCGAAAATCGCGGCCAGATCGTCGGACACGTCATCCGGAATCCGGAAGGCATTGAACGCGGGAATCACCAGATAATCGGCGAAGGCGCCGGGCCGATTGACCCCCACGCCCTGTGTGTTGCGGCACAGGTGGCGGCGCCCCGCGCGGCAGTTGCGGCAATGCCCGCAGGTGATGTGGCCCTCGCCGGACACGCGGTCGCCGATCTTGAAACCCTGGACTTCCTGGCCGATCTCCACGACTTCGCCCACGTATTCATGGCCCACGTGCATGGGGACGGGAATGGTGCGCGACGCCCATTCGTCCCACTTCCAGATATGAATGTCGGTCCCGCATATCGCTGTCTTGCGGATGCGGATCAGGATGTCGTTGTGACCAATGGCCGGTTTGGGGACGTCCACCAGTTCCAGTCCTGCGGCGGGCTGGGTTTTAGCCAAGGCTCTCATGGAAACTCCAATAGCAGAAAAAATGCAGGCTGCCACCGCAGCCTGCTGAATCATGCGCGGGCGTCAGACATGCCCGATCACGCCCAGTTCCCGGCCCACCTGGGCAAACGCCGCCACGGCCCGGTCAATGTCCGCCGGCGTATGCGCGGCGCTCATCTGGGTACGGATGCGGGCCTTGCCCTTGGGGACGACCGGGTAGGAAAAACCGATCACGTAGATACCTTGCGCCAGCAGGGCTTCGGCCATACGACCGGCCAGCGCGGCCTCGCCCAGCATGACGGGAATGATGGGATGTTGACCCGGCACCAGGGTGAAACCCAAGGCCTGCATGGCTTGCCGGAAGTGCTGCCCGTTGCGGTGCACCTGCGCGCGCAAGCGTTCGCCTTCGGCATCCTGCAGCAAAGCCAGCACCCGCCGGGAAGCCGCCACGATGGCGGGGGCCAGGGTGTTGGAAAACAGATAGGGCCGTGAGCGCTGACGCAACAGGTCGACGATCACCGGATCAGCGGCCACGTAGCCGCCCGACGCCCCGCCCAGCGCCTTGCCCAGTGTGCCGGTCACAATGTGCACCCGCCCCTGAACGCCACAGTGTTCCGGCGTGCCGCGCCCCCCTGCCCCCATAAAGCCCACGGCATGGGAATCATCGACCATGACCAGAGCGTCAAATTCGTCGGCCAGATCACAGATGGCGGGCAGATCGGCAATGATGCCGTCCATCGAGAACACCCCGTCCGTCGCGATCATCACGTGGCGGGCGCCGCCTTCGCGGGCGGCCTGCAGCTGCGCGCGCAGATCCGCCATGTCATTGTTGGCGTAGCGATAGCGACGGGCCTTGCACAAGCGTACGCCGTCGATGATGCTGGCATGGTTCAGGGCATCACTGACGATAGCGTCCTGCTCGTCCAGCAAAGTCTCGAACAGACCGGTATTGGCGTCGAAACAGCTGGAATACAAGATTGCATCGCCCATGCCCAGCCACTGGGCCAGTTCGGATTCCAACGCCTTGTGCCCGGACTGCGTCCCGCAGATGAAACGCACGGACGCCATGCCGAAACCATCTGCGGCCAGCCCCGCCTGGGCGGCCTTGATGAGACGCGGATCATTGGCCAATCCCAGGTAGTTATTGGCGCAAAAGTTCAGCACCTGCGCGCCATCTGACAGTGTGATCAAGGCCGCCTGCTGGCTGGCGATGACGCGTTCGGACTTATAGAAGCCTTCGGAGCGCAACTGCCCGATCCGGGCCTGCACATCGGCAAGGAATGCCTGAGACATGATTCACCTTTTGGGGGAACGCCAATAACTGCCTGGCATTGTACGCCGAGGCGCTCTACGCCTGACAATCGGTGAAACTGTTGACAATCCGGCGGCCTGTGCACACTATTGCTTTGCAACACAACGCCCTATGATTGCAACACCTGTTCTACTTTCAGCCTTATGCGCCCTCCCCTACGCATGATCTCCGCGGTTTTTCAGCTGGCCCTGGCATGCTGCCTGGCCCTGGCTGCCGCGCAGGCTCACGCCTTGGATCTCAAGGTCGGCATCTACGAGCAAAGGCCTGATATTTACATCAATGCCGGCGGCAAGCCCGCAGGCATACTGGGCGAATTATTGAATAACATCGCCCACCGCGAGGGCTGGGCCCTGCAAACCCAGCCCTGCGCCTGGGCGGACTGCATGGAGCTACTGAAGACCGGCCAGATTGATCTGCTGCCCGATGTCTACTACACGCCGGAACGCGCCCAGACCCTGAGCTTTCACCATGTCCCCGCGCTGCACAGCTGGTCGCAAATCTATGCGCTGCCCACCAATTCCCTGCACGCCATCACCGACCTGAAACACCACACGATCGCCGTGCTGGCGGGTTCCACCCAACAGGATTATCTGTACGCCACGCTCAAAGGCCTGAACATCGACGCCCAGTTCGTACCGGTGCAACGGCTTGAAGAAGGCTTTCAGATGGTCAACCGCCATCAGGCCGATGCGGTCGCCGCCGATTTCTACGTCGGCGAGCTCACCGCACGACACTACAACCTGAGCGCGACCGCAATCATCTTTCAACCCACCCAGGCTTTTTTCGCCACTCCAAAAGGCGCGCACACGGAAGTCCTGGCCGCCATCGACCGCTACCTGAGCGCCTGGCAGGCGGATCCGAATTCCTTTTATTTCCGCACGCTCAACTCGTGGCGGGCGTCCCCTCCCTCATCCGCTTTGGTCAACAACGCCGCCTGGATCATGGGCGGCCTGTCCAGCTTGCTGGCGCTGGTGCTGCTGATCGTGCTGTGGCTCAAAATCCAGATCCGCGCCCAACGTCAACGCCTGCAATCCAGCGAACGGCGGCTGGATGCCGTCCTGGACAGCATCGATGCCATCGTCTGCATCAAGGACCCCAGCGGCCACTACATCTTCGCCAACCACAAGCTCGAAGAACTCATGAACGTCGGCCCCGGCGGGCTCTCCGGTCGCCGCGACGCGGATTTCATCACCGACCCCGCCTCGCTGGTGTCGATCGAACAAAGCGATCAAACGGTGCTAAAGACCCGGGAACGCAGCGTGATCGAGCAGACCCTGAAATACCCCATCAACAGCGACGCGCGCACGCTGCTGACCATCAAAGCGCCGTTGCACGCGCCCGACGGCGGCCTCGAGGCCATCTGCGTCGTCGCCACCGACATCACCGACCGCCTGCAGGCGGAAAGAACCGCTCACCGTCTGACTTTCTATGACAGCCTGACCGATCTGCCCAACCGACGGCTGGCGCTGGAGCGCCTTTCTCAGCAGATCGAACGCGCGCAGCAGGACAAAAGCTATGGCGCTTTGCTGCAGATCGATCTGGACAACTTCAAGAAAATCAACGATACGCAGGGCTATCAAGTGGGAGACCAAGTGCTGTCCGCCATTGCCTCGCGGCTGGCCCGCACGACGCGGGAACGCGATATGGTGGCCCACACCAGCGCCGATGAATTCGTGGTGCTGGTCGATGGTCTGGGCCTCGAACAGCGCGATGCCGCCCGCACCGCCATGCACATTGCAGACAAGCTGCGCCAATCGATCTCGAGCAGCGCCTTGACCATCCAGGACAATCCGGCCTTCATCACCGCCAGCATCGGCCTGACGCTCATCCACCCCGGCAGCAAGACGACTGACCAAGTGATGCGCGAAGCCGACATGGCCACCCAAAGAGCCAAGGAACGAGGCGGTAATCAGGCCGCCTTCTACGAGCAGGAACTGCAAGCGGAAGTCGAACAGCGCCTATGGCTGGAACACGACCTGCTGCAAGCCATCAACACCCCGCAGATGTCCCTCCACCTGCAGCCGCAATTCGGCCAGGACGGCCAGGTCACGGGGGGCGAGCTGCTGGCCCGCTGGACTCACCCGCAGCACGGGCCGATCTCGCCCTCCATCTTCATTCCGGTGGCCGAGTCATCCGGCCTGATCGATCTGTTGGGTGCCTGGACGCTGGGGATCGCATGCGACACGCTGCTGACGCTGCAGGCCCTGGGGGAAACCTATCCACTGTCGATCAACGTCAGCCCCAAGCGCCTGATGGATCCGCAGTTCGTGGAATACGTGCGCGGCATACTGGACAGAAAGGGCGTGCCCGGCAACCGCCTGATCTTCGAAATCACCGAAGGCGTCCTGATCCAGGATATGCAGGCCGTCGCCCAGCGCATGCGGGCGCTGGCCCGGCTGGGCATCCGTTTTTCCGTGGATGATTTCGGCACCGGCTATTCCAATCTGGCCGGCCTGAAGCGCCTGCCCCTGTACGAGCTGAAAATCGACAAAAGCCTGATCCAGGATCTGCCGCACGACGCCGATGGCATCGCCATCGTGCAAATGATCCTGGCCATGGCCGATCAACTGAATCTGCGGGTCGTGGCCGAAGGCGTCGAAACCGAAGACCAATCCCGCTTCCTGTTCCAGCATGATTGCCACGCCCTGCAAGGCTTCCTGCTGGCGCGCCCCATGCCGATCGACAGCTGGTTGCAGATCGTGCGCGAGCGCCGTCAGGCCAGCCAGCGCGACCCGGACTGACACCGCCGGCGCTTGTCCGCCCCCGGGCGGCAACAAGCTCTGATCGTTCCCATAGCAAAGCGCCCCGCCCGGGACTCCGGGACGGGGCGCTTCAGCCTTGGGCAGATCGGTTGTCCGCCTTACTTGAACATACTGTTGTAATCCTGATCGGACTGACCCGATGACGCACCATCCGACGCTGCGCCGGACGTGTCGGCATCACCGCCGCCATAGGCGCCATAACCCCCGCCGCCATAGCCGCCGAAATTACCCGGATCGATCTTGATTTCCTCGATATCGACCTGTGGCCTGTCCGCCTTGTAGTGCGTGACCATGCCTGGGAACGCCAGAACCGCCACCACCATGATGATCTGGATGACGATGAAGGGCAAAGACCCCCAGTAGATCTGACCGGTCGTGACCTTGGCGATCATCTTGCCCGTGACCTTGTCCTTGTAGTCGTCCTTGGGCGCCACCGATCTCAGGTAGAACAGCGCAAAGCCGAAAGGCGGGTGCATGAAGGAAGTCTGCATATTGACCGCCAGCAAGACCCCCAGCCAGATCAGATCGATGCCCATTTTGTCGGCCACCGGGCCGATCAGGGGGACGATGATGAAAGCCAGCTCGAAGAAATCCAGGAAGAAGGCCAGGGCAAAGGTCAGCAGGCTGATGACGATCAGGAAACCCATCTCGCCGCCCGGCAAGCCGGTCAGCAGATGTTCCACCCACAGGTCACCATTGACGCCCCGGAAGGTCAGGCTGAATACTGAAGAGCCGATCAGGATGAACACCACGAAGCAGGTCAGGGTCGTGGTGGTATCCATCGCCTGACGCAGCAGCTTGAAGTTCAAGCGGCGCTTGATGATCGCCATGATCAAGGCGCCCACCGCCCCCATGGCGCCGCCCTCGGTGGGGGTGGCCACGCCGATGAAGATCGTGCCTAGCACCAGGAAGATCAGCGCCAGGGGCGGAATCATGACGAACGTCACCCGTTCGGCGATTTTCGACAACAGCCCCAGACGCAAGACCTTGTTCAACACGGCTATGACGAAGGCCGCTGCGCCCCACAACAGAATGCTGGTGACGATCAGTTCATCCACGTGAGCTTGCTCATCCAGCAAATACTGCACCCCTGCGTAGGAAATCCCGACCGACAAGGCCATCAAGACCAACAGGGATGGAATGCCATGTCCGCCGTTGGGTTCGATGAAGGTGCGGGCTTCGGGCGGAATGGCCGGCGCTGCCTTGGGGCGGATCAATGCCACCGCGACCACGTACAGGATGTACAAAGCCGTCAGGGCAAAGCCCGGCAGGAAAGCGCCTTTGTACATATCGCCGATGGAACGGCCCAACTGGTCAGCCAGCACGATCAGCACCAGCGACGGTGGAATGATCTGCGACAACGTCCCCGAGGCGGCGATCACGCCCGTTGCCAAACGACGGTCATACCCGTAGCGCAGCATGATGGGCAAAGAGATCAGGCCCATGGAGATCACCGACGCCGACACCACGCCGGTGGTCGCCGCCAGCATGGCCCCCACCAGAATGACGGCGATCGCCAGCCCCCCGCGCAGCGGACCGAACAGCTGACCGACGGTTTCCAGCAGGTCTTCGGCCATGCCCGAGCGTTCCAGAATCAGACCCATGAAGGTGAAGAATGGTACCGCCAGCAGGGATTCATTGGACATGACCCCGAACACCCGCTGCGGCAGCGCCTGGAACAAAGCCGGCGTCAACAAGCCCAGATCAATTCCGATCAGGCCGAACAAAATGCCGTTGGCGGCCAGCGCAAAAGCGACCGGGAAACCCAGCAGCAACAAGACGACCAGCATGCCGAACATCACCGGCGCCATATAGGCAAGCAAAAAGGCTTCCATGTTCAGCGCTCCCCGTGCGAGGCGGCCTCGCGCTGTGCTGCTTCCTGGGCGATCTGCTCGGCCAGCTCTTCTTCTGCGGATTTACCCACATGCGTATCCCGCGGATCCGGGCAAAGCCCGCGCAAGCAGCCGATGCACTTGATCAAGTGCGACAGGCCGGCGGCCACCAGCAGCGCAAAGCCGATGGGAATCAGGATTTTCGCCGGCCAGCGGATCAGACCGCCCGCATTGGAAGACTGTTCGTGATTCACGAAGGCATCCATGAAGAAGGGCCAGGACAGCCACATGATCATGCCGGCCATCGGCAGCAGAAAGAACAGGACGCCAAAAATTTCGATGTACAGCTGCGTGCGACGGGACAAATGCGTCGCCAGCACGTCCACGCGAACGTGTTCATTTTTCAGCAAGGTATAGCCGGCGGCCAGCAGGAAAACGCCGCCAAACAGATACCACTGCAATTCGAGCCAGGCATTGGAACTGAGATTGAAGATTTTGCGGACCGTCGCGTTGGTGGCGCTGACGATCACGGCAATCAGGATCAACCAGGTCACAGCCTGACCCACGCGGCGATTGATGGCATCAATCGCCCGCGACAGGGCTAGGAGTGTATTCATGGTGAAAATCTGTCAAAAAAAGGGAGGAACGCCCGGACACGCCCAGCCCCCGCAAGCGGGGGCTGGTGCGAAACCGGGCACGCCAGCCGGCCTGGAAAAGGCCGGTGCGAAAGGCGCAAACGATTATTTCGCGGCAGAGGCCAGGTACTGGTCGTAGCTGCCTTCGGCAATCCGGAACCAGGGGATTTCATGATCGCGGAAGCCCATGTAATCGTCATGGATCTTCTTGAAGCCGGGATCCTTGGCGGACAATTCCGCGTAGGTTTCCTGGGCGGCCTTGTAGCAAGCGTCCATGACGGGTTTCGGGAAGGCCCGCAGCTTGGCGCCTTCACCGATCAGGCGTTTCAGGGCGTTGGGGTTTTCCGCATCGAAGGTGCCGATCATGGTGTTGGTCGCCAGCGCCGACGCCTGATCCAGCACGGCTTGGTAGTGCTTGGGCAGGGCTTCGTATTTGTCCTTGTTCACGTACAAGGACACCTGCAGCGTGCCTTCCCACCAGCCGGGGAAGTAGTAGTACGGCGCCACACGGTGGAAACCGAGTTTTTCGTCGTCATAGGGGCCGATCCACTCAGCCGCGTCGATCGTGCCTTTTTCCAGAGACGGATAGATGTCGCCGCCGGCGATCTGCTGCGGCACCACGCCGAGCTTCATCAGCACTGCGCCGGCAAAGGCTGCCGTGCGGAATTTCAGGCCTTTCAGGTCTTCGACCGTTTTGACTTCCTTGCGGAACCAGCCGCCCATCTGGCAGCCCGTATAGCCGCAAGGGAAGTTCACGATATTGAATTTGGCAAACAGATCACGCATCAGCTTGCGACCATTGCCATGCATGACCCATGCATTGTGCTGGCGCGTATTCAGGCCAAAGGGCACGGCGCCGTCAAAGCACAGCGAAGGATCTTTGCCGAAGTAATAATAGGACGCCGTATGACCGCATTCGACGGTGCCGTTTTGCACCCCGTCGAGCACGCCCAGCGCCGGCAGGATTTCACCCCCCGGGAAGGCGCGGATCTGGAATTTCCCGCCCGTGGCTTCGGAGACGAATTTCGCGACATTTTCACCGCCGGAATAAATCGCATCCGCGCTGCGCGGGAAACTGGAGGCCAAGCGCCAAGTCAGGGTAGGCGCATCTTGAGCGAAGACGGGAGCGGCGAGGGTGGTGCCGCCGGCGGCCACGCCAAAGGCGGCCTTCTTAAGAAAGGAACGACGTTGCATGAGAGAGAGCCCCTAAGAGTTAATGGTAAACCCGAGTTTTGTACTGTTTTGTAAACAGCGAGAGCGCGCGAATTGTCCCCCGCGCGCCGTAGATGGCGCAATCGGTAATAACGCTTAGCAGCTTCCGGAGCCGAATCCACCCATTGAATGATCCCAGGGTGGACACACGGCAATTTCCTTGCGCAAGCCAAGGATATATCCCCAGGCGGGGCGCATGGCCTTATGCGACAATAGCCCATTGAATTTGTGACCTTTCTCTACGTGCCGCCTGCCCCCGAATCCTTCAGTCTGCGCCAGATTGCGCTACCTGCATTTGGCCCCTCATTGCTTTTTGGCCTGGGCGAAGGCGCCATCTTCCCGATCTTGGCGATCAGCGCCCGCGATCTGGGCGCCAGTTCCGCCGTCGCCGGCCTGATCGTCGCCCTGGTGGGCATCGGCTCTCTGATCGCCAATCTGCCCGCCGCAGCACTGGCCACCCGCTACGGCGAACGCAAGGCCCTGGTCGGGGCGTCCTTATTCTCCATGCTGGGCCTGGTGTTCTGTCTGCTGGCATCGAACCCCTGGGTGTTCGGGCTGGGCGTCTTCATGGTCGGACTGGCCAGCGCGGTCTTTCTGCTGGCCAGGCAGACGTACCTCATCGAGGCCGTCCCCCTGCACATGCGGGCGCGGGCCATGTCCACGCTGGGCGGCACCATGCGCATCGGCATGTTCATCGGCCCCTTCGCCGGCGCAGGCCTGATCCACCTGATGGGGCTGGCCGGCGCATATTGGCTGTCCATTCTGGCCATGCTGGGGGCGGGCATCATCTCGATGACCGTCCCGGACCTGGCGCCACGCGTCGTTAACACCTCGACGCCTGCCGCCCCAAAGATCAGCATGCTCGCGATACTGCGCCAGCACGGGCGCATCATGCTGACCCTGGGCATCGCCACCTCACTCGTATCGGCGCTGCGCGCCTGCCGACAGATCGTCATTCCTTTATGGGCCGTCCAGATCGGCCTGGATGCGACATCCACCGCCCTGATCTACGGCGCGATGGGCGCCGTGGACATGTTGCTGTTCTATCCCGCAGGCAAGGTCATGGATCAGCACGGTCGGCTATGGGTCGCGCTGCCCTGCATGCTGATCATGGGGTTCAGCCTGCTGGCCATGCCCTGGACGACCGACTTCAACAGCCTGCTGATCGTGTGCCTCGTGCTGGGTTTTGGCAACGGCATCGGCTCGGGCATTCTCATGACCATCGGGGCCGACGCCTCGCCGCGCGAGGGCCGTACCGTCTTTTTAGGCCTCTGGCGCCAGATCACCGACCTGGGCGCCAGCGGCGGCCCCCTGCTGCTATCCGGGCTGACGGCGGTGGCATCGCTGGCAGCCGGCATTAGCGCCATTGGCGGGATCGGCCTGCTGGCCGCCTGGATGTTCTGGCGCTGGCTGCCCAGAGGCCCGGTCACCCAATGACAGCCTGCGCCTCACAGACCGCCGATGTCGGCCCGCCCCCCACCACGACCGGGCTGCGAGCCGCCTTGTTCCTGGTGCTGATCGGCATCTGCGCAGCTCTGCACATCTGGAAACTCCCGCCCGCCCTGCCCCAGTTGCAAGCCCAGTTTCAACTCAGCCTGGTGCAATCGGGCTTCCTGCTGTCCGTCGTGCAGATGGGCGGCATGGCGCTGGGCCTGCCGGTCGGCCTGGCGGCTGAACGCATCGGCCTGCGCCGCTGCATCGTGATCGGCCTGGCCATTCTGGCGCTGGCATCGGTTCTGGGCGCATGGCTGGATTCCGCCACGGCCATCCTGCTATGCCGGGCCATCGAAGGCTGCGGCTTCCTGATGGTCGCCATGCCGGTGCCTTCCCTCATCCGCCGCCTGATTGCCCCGGCACACCTGAGCCGCATCATGGGCCTGTGGGGCTGCTATATGCCGCTAGGCACCGTCATCATTCTGCTGTCGGGGTCCTGGGTGCTGACTCTGGGCAACTGGCAACTGCTGTGGCTGCTGCTGGCTGCCCTGACACTGGCCTGCCTGCTGTTGACGCTATCCCAGGTCCCGCCAGATCCGGCGCTTCACCACGACCAGCCCCGCCCGGCCACGCTGTCGCTGGTCGGCACGACACTGAAAGCACAGAACGTCTGGCTGGTGGCCCTGACGTTCGGCGCCTATTCCAGCCAATGGATCGCCGTGATCGGCTTTCTGCCCACGATTTATATGTCGGCAGGCATCGCCGGCACCACCGCCGGCCTGCTGACCGCCGTGGTGGCGGGGGCCAACGCCATCGGCAATCTGTCCGCCGGACGGCTGCTGCACCGAGGCGTTCCCGCCTGGCAATTGCTGCTGCTGGGTCTGGGCGCCATGATCATCTGCGCCTATCTCGCTTTTGGCGCCAGCCTGCCGGCGACCGCGCAGTTTCTGGCCGTCCTTACTTTTTCCATGATGGGCGGCCTGGTGCCGGCCACTTTGTTCGTGCTGGCCCTGACGCTGGCGCCCAGCCCTCAAACGACGTCGACCACGATCGGCTGGATGCAGCAGTGTTCGTCACTGGGCCAGTTCGCAGGCCCGCCGCTGGTCGCCTGGGTCGTCAATCAGGCGGGCGGCGATTGGCAATGGACCTGGGTGGCGACCGGCGCGATGGCGCTGGCCGGGATTGGATTGACGCTTCAGATCCGGCGCCGCACCCAGAGCGGCGACAATGCCTAATCGCTGATCGACGGCACCGGCAAGCCGGATTGCGCCCAGTCCACAGGGGCACGGACCGGCTGCACGGCGCTGCCGCAATCCGGATCCGACAGGTCGACGCGGCGTTCGGGGATCGCATGCGCCCATCGGATCGAATAGAAGACCTTGACCACCGGCTGTTCCGGCAGATCGGGGTTCTGCGCCACCACCAGCCCTAATTCGCTATTGATCAGGCTGATGATGGAACCCACTGGATAGCGACCGACCGAACGGACGAACGCCCCCAGCACATCCATGTCGAACTGACCGTCGGACTGCAGCATCTTGAACAAGGTGAAAGCCGGATCCCAGCCTTTCCGGTAAGGGCGGCTGGACGTCATTTCGTCATAGAAATTGCAGATGGCCGCCATGCGCGAGAGCAGGCCGATCTGCTTGCCTGCCAACTGGTCCGGAAACCCTTTGCCGTCCATGCGCTCGTGGTGATGCAGGCAGACTTCGATGACTTCAGGCGGGATGGACGGATCAGCCCGCAAGATGGCCGCCCCTGCCCCGGGGTGCTGATGCAGCAATGCCTGCGGCTGCTGGACCGGACGACCGATCTTGCCTGGCGCATCGGCAGGATCGTGAGCCTTGCCGATATCATGCAGCAAGCCGGCCATGCCGGCCAGGTGCACGTGTTCGTCCGCCAACCGCATGGTGCGGGCCAGGGCCGTCATCAGCGCAGCGACCGCGACGGAATGGGCATATAGATACTGATCCGCCTTTTTCAGGCGGGCCAGGCTGGTGAGCGCGTCGGGGTGGCCTTCCAGGGAGTCGGCCATATCCTGCACCAGGCCCTGTATCTGGCCCAAGTCCAGCTTGCTGCCCAATTCCGCCTCGGCAAACAACTGCTTGACCTGATCCCGGGATTCGTCCAGGATTTCCCGCGCATCCTCGAAAGCCCGGTGTTCGACCGCCGCGCCCGAAGTCGCCTGCGGCGCCGGAGCCGTCGCCACAGACGCCGCCGCGCCAGCGGCGACCGCAACCGACGCTGCAACAGCCGGCGCGGTGGTCGATGCGGCGCTTTGCCCCACATCCAGCCCCCGGCTGGTATCGATCAGCACCCATTCCAGCCGTGATTCCTGCAGCTTTCGCAGCTTGCTTTCACTGGAAATCAGGAAACGGGACCGCCAGAACGAGTGATCCAGGAAAGATCCCCCCAGATCCTGGATATACATACCCACGCATAACTGAGAAACAGGAACTTTTTTGATCATGTGCGATATCGAAGGGGGATGAACGGCCAGTCAGAGTGTATCCGAAGATCCCCGCACTGGGCCTTCAGGGGTATCCATACCTTCCCAGCGCGGACCAGGCACACGGATATCGAACAGATCCAGCACCCGGCAGACCGTATGATCGATCATGTCGTCCAGGCTGGCGGGCCGCATATAAAAGGCGGGCAGCGGCGGGAAGATGACGCCGCCCATTTCCGTCACGGCTGTCATATTGCGCAGATGCGCCAGGTTCAGGGGTGTTTCCCGCACCATCAACACCAGCCGGCGGCGTTCTTTCAGCGTGACATCGGCGGCGCGGGTGATCAGATTGTCGGACAGGCCATGCGCGATGGCCGCCAATGTACGCATGGAACATGGCGCCACCACCATGCCGGCCGTGGCAAAGCTGCCGCTGGCCAACGTCGCCCCCACGTCGCGGGGACTGTAGACATGATCGGCCAGGGCATGGACGGCCTGGCGATCCAGACCGAGTTCGTGGCGGATATTCAGCACGCCGGACGGGGAAATCACCAGATGGGTTTCCACATCCTGCGTGCGGGCCAGCATCAGCAGGCGAATGGCGTACTGAGCGCCGGTCGCCCCGCTGATGCCGACAACCAGCCGGCGCTTTGAGCTCACTCGATGGCCCCGGCGTCCTTCAGCAAGGTGGCCAGTTCACCGCTAGCGTGCATTTCATTCATGATGTCGGTGCCGCCGACGAATTCGCCCTTGATGTAGAGCTGGGGGATGGTGGGCCAGTTGGCGTAGTCCTTGATCCCCTGACGGACTTCGGCGTCTTCCAGGACATTGACCGTGACAAGCTTGGTCACGCCGATTTCCTTCAGGACCTGGATCGCCCGTCCGGAAAACCCGCACTGCGGAAACTGCGCGGTACCCTTCATGAACAGGACGACCGGATGACCGGTGACGGTTTCGCGGATGAAATTCTGGACTTCGGATTGGGCTGTTTCGCTCATGGTGATCTCTTTAAAATTCAGGCCGGCAGCCGGCCCCAGGTAACGCGTTCGATGCCGGCCAGATCCCGCAGGCTGACCGCATCGGAAAACCCCGATGAATGGAACAAGGCACGCACGGCGGCGGCCTGATCCCAACCATGTTCCACGCACAAGGCCCCGCCAGGCCGCAGATGAGCCACCGCCCCCTGCACAATGCAACGCAGGTCGCTTAAGCCATCCGCCCCGTCGGTCAAGGCCCCCTGCGGCTCGAAGCGCAGGTCGCCCTGGACCAGGTGAGTGTCTTGTGAGTCGATGTAGGGTGGATTGGACACAATCAAATCATAGTGTTCCGAATCCAACTGACTATCGTACCAATTCCCGTGTGAAAACAATAGCTTTGCCCCCAAAGCGCGTGCGTTCATTTCTGCCACATCCAGCGCAGCCTGGCTGCAGTCCGTGGCCCGCACCTGCGCATCGGGCCGATCCAGCGCAATGGAAATCGCCACAATGCCGCTGCCGGTGCCCAGATCCAGCACACAGGGGGATGGCACACCGGCAATCGCCTGCAGGCCGCATTCCACCAGCAATTCGGTATCGGGCCGGGGAATCAGAACCGCCGGGCTGACGTGGAAATCCCGGCTCCAGAATTCCCGATGGCCCAGGATGTAAGCCATGGGTTCGCCCGCCAGGCGACGCGCTTCCAGCGCCTGATACGCGCAGGCCTGCTCGGCATCCGGTTGATCGGCATCGTGGGCGATCAACCAGGCGCGGGACACGCCCAGCACCTGCTGCCACAACAGGCGCGCCTCCAGGCGCGGCAAGGGACTGAGCGCCAGCCAGTCCCGCAGCGATCTCGCCATTCGCTCAGTCCAGCGCCAAGGCGGCTAGTTGCTCGGCTTGATGTTCCGCCAGCAAGGCGTTGGTGACTTCGCTCAGATCCCCGTCCATCACCTGGGCCAGCTTGTAGAGCGTCAGGTTGATGCGGTGATCGGTCACCCGCCCCTGGGGAAAATTGTAGGTGCGGATGCGTTCGGACCGGTCGCCCGACCCCACCAGGCTTTTGCGCTGCGCGGCTTCGCGGGCATGGACTTCCTGCTGCTGGCGGTCTTTCAGGCGGGCCGCCAGCACCTGCATGGCTTTGTCCTTGTTGCGGTGTTGCGAACGGTCGTCCTGGCATTCCACCACCAAACCGGTGGGCAGGTGGGTGATCCGCACGGCGGAATCGGTCTTGTTGATATGCTGGCCGCCCGCGCCGCTGGCGCGGAACGTATCGATGCGCAGGTCGTTGGCATTGATCTGGATGTCCGACTGGGCATCGGCTTCCGGCATCACCGCCACCGTGCAGGCCGAGGTATGCACCCGTCCCTGGGATTCGGTTTCCGGCACGCGCTGAACCCGGTGCGCCCCGGACTCGAATTTCAATTGGCCATACACGCCATCGCCTTCGATATGCGCGATGACTTCCTTGTAGCCGCCCAGTTCGGATGCGCTTTCGGACACCAGTTCGACCCGCCAGCCGCGAATTTCGGCATAGCGGGCATACATACGCAACAGATCGCCCGCAAACAGGGCGCTTTCGTCCCCCCCCGTTCCCGCGCGGATTTCCAGGAAGATGCTGCGGTCGTCATCCGGGTCCTTGGGCAGCAGCAAAATCTGCAGCTCGGCTTCCAGCTGGCCGATCCGCTCATCGGCCCCCGCCAGTTCTTCTTCAGCCAGCAGTTTCATATCAGGGTCCGACAGCATCTCGCGGGCGGTTTCTCGATCCGCCCAGGCCTGCTCCCAGGCCCCGAACACATGCACGACGGGTTCCAGTTCCGCACGCTCGCGCGTCAATTTGCGAAACCGGTCCATATCGTCGGCGCTGTCTGGCTCCGCCAGCATGGCATCGATCTCCGCCAGGCGATGGCTGAGTTGTTCCAGGCGGCTGCGCATCGAGCTTTTCATGGAGAGATTCCGAGGGGGTGTATAGAAGGGATGCGACCCAGCGGCCCCGCCGCCAGGTCGAAAAACAAAGGCGGGACGTTCAGCTACCGGCGGCGGGCGCCGGCTTCGGGCAACAACCGCGGCAACAACGCTAGCATTTGCTCGCGTTCTGCACCCTCGCTGCGGTTGAGCGCAGCCAAAGGCCCGTGCATGTATTTATGCGTCAGGCTATAGGCCAGGTGTTCCAGCACGGCCTGCGGATCATCGCCGCGCGCCAGCAGGCGACGGGCGCGGTCCAGCTCGGCCTGGCGCAAGGCATCGGCACTTTGCTGGTAGTCGATGATCGCCGGCACGATGGCGCGATTGGACAGCCAGTGCATGAAATGCTGGACGCGGGCTTCGATGATGGCCTCGGCCTGGACCACGGCGGCCCGCCGGGCGTCGGTGCCGGATTGCACCATGCGGCCCAGATCATCGACCGTGTACAAGTAGACGTCGGCCAGGCGACCGATTTCCGGTTCGATGTCGCGCGGCACGGCCAGATCGACCATCACGATGGGGCGATGGCGGCGCGTGCGGGCAGCCCTTTCCACCATCCCCAGGCCGAGGATGGGCAAGGATGAGGCCGTACAGGATACGACCACGTCGAATTCAGCCAGGTGATCCGGCAGTGCGGACAGTTTCAGCGTGCGGGCGTCGAATTGCGCCGCCAGCAGTTCCGCGCGTTCCAGCGTGCGGTTGGCCACGGCCATCTGGCGGGGTTGCGCCGCTGCGAAGTGGGTCGCACAGAGTTCGATCATTTCGCCTGCGCCGATGAACAGCACGTTGGCGTCGGACAGATCCCCCAGCACACGTTCGGCCAGTCGCACGGCGGCGGCGGCCATCGAGACCGAATGCGCGCCGATCGCGGTCTGCGAGCGGACTTCCTTGGCGACGGAAAAAGTGCGCTGGAACAACTGATGCAGCAGCGTCCCCAGCGTGCCGGCCTGTTCGGCGGCCCGCACGGCGTCTTTCATCTGCCCCAGGATCTGGGGTTCTCCCAGCACCATGGAATCCAGGCCGCTGGCCACGCGAAAGGCGTGCCGCACCGCGTCATTGCGCTGGTATTCATACAGATGCGGCGTCAGCTGATCGGCTGTCAGGCGGTTGAAATCCGCCAGCCAGCCAGGCAGCGCCGTGCGCACACCCGGATCGGCGGCACAGTAGATTTCCGTGCGATTACAGGTGGACAGGATCGCCGCTTCGCGCACTGCGGGGCCGAACGTGGTCCGCAGCGCGGACAGCGCGGGCTTCAGCAATTCGATCGGGAACGACACACGCTCGCGCACGGAAACGGGCGCGGACACATGGTTCAAGCCGAAGGTGAGAACGTCAACGGACATGCCGCAGCAAAATCTTACAGAGGGAGACTCCCATATTATAAGTCGCGAGAAGGGTCTTGGGCCATTTCCCGGCCCGGACACCTGCATACGGTAAAAAATTCGTGTATGATTCGACGTCTTGGCCCGGTAGCTCAGTCGGTAGAGCAGAGGATTGAAAATCCTTGTGTCGGTGGTTCGATTCCGCCCCGGGCCACCAGTTGCAACTAACCCAACGGTTCTCCGTTGGGTTTTTTGTTGGTCCGTCACTTTTCTGTCAAGTCCATTGGTGGACGGGTGCGGTGCGGTGCGGTGTGGTGCTATTTTCCGGCCGTCTGACTGCCCAGTCTTTTCGGGCTCTACCCCATTAACGGGGGATGGGCATCCATCAGACACGGTTGATGACACCGTTCCAGCCGCATTGAGCCAAGACCCTCATGCGGTAATTCTCAAAGTTTCTGAAGCCGTAGGCCCTACGCGA
>NZ_JBATXG010000019.1:0-104781 GCF_049673105.1 Castellaniella sp. | reverse complement strand
ACCGGCGTCTGGGAAAACTTCACGATACGGACCTTGCCCTCGCCCTCGGTGATTTCGAGTTCGGCAATCCCCGAATCGGCCACCAGGTCGATCAATGTTTTCAGCTTTCTGAGATCCATGAGAAATGATTCCTGTATGCAGGCCTGAATCGGCAGGCCATTCATGATGAAAAGCGGGCAGCAGAAACAAATATGCCGTCGGTCTGCCCTGCCCAACACAGGGAGAATCTACGACGGCCGCATCTGACGTGACATCCAGGGGTCTGCCGGAAATGCAGCCACAGCCTGAACGCATCAGCCCTTAAAGCGCCTTTTTACGCTAAAACCATCGATTTGTCCATTAAATAAGGGCCGGACAGGCCTGACGACAAGAAGTTTGAAACCTATCGTATCCGGGCGACCTGCGCCTGCAGATCATCGTGTTTCAGTTCGCCCAGGACGGTCGCGTCTGCGCGCCCCCGGCGATCAAAAAAGACCGTAAAAGGCAGACCGCCGCCCTTATTGCCCAGTTCACGCATCAAAGGAATGCCCTGTGTGCCCGTCAGCAGCAGGGGATAGGACACCTGGACCTTATCCAGAAACCGCAGCACATTGGCGCGGGTATCCACGGCCAGCCCCAATATGGTCAAATCGGGATGCTGTTGATGCAGGGATTCGAGCAGCGGCATTTCACGCACACAAGGCGCGCACCAGCTGGCCCAGAAATTCATCATCAAAGGACGCCCCACATACGCGGATAAGGCTTGTGCAGTCCCCTGCAAATCGTCGAAGGAACGCCCGAATACCGGATCTGCCGGCAACATGGCGGCCCCAGCCTGCCCCACCCCTGTCGTGATGCTCAGCGCAGCCCCCGAGGCCGCCCGTAGAAATGAGCGTCTGTTCATGAAATCATCCACTACGTAAATCCTTGCCGGACCATCATAGCATTGCGCCCTACAATACAGCCCGGAGGATACGATGCACGTACACATACTGGGAATCTGCGGCACGTTCATGGGCGGCCTGGCGCTGATCGCCCGATCAGCGGGGCATCAGGTCACCGGCTGCGACGCCGGCGTCTATCCCCCCATGAGCACGCAGTTGCGAGAACAGGGTATCGACCTGGTCGAAGGCTTCGATGCCGACCAGACAGGGTTGGGTGCAGACCTGTACATCATCGGCAATGTCGTCAGCCGGGGCAATCCGCTGATGGAAGCCATTTTGGACCAAGGCCTGCCCTATATCTCCGGCCCGCAATGGCTGGCTGAACACATCCTGCCCGGCCAGCATGTGCTGGCCGTGGCCGGCACCCACGGCAAGACCACCACCAGCGCCTTGCTGGCCTGGATTTTCGAGCATGCAGGCCAACCGGCCAATTTCCTGATCGGCGGCGTCGCTCCGGATCTGCAGGTCTCGGCACGCTATCAGGCGCAGCGCCGCCATTTCGTCATCGAGGCGGATGAATATGACACGGCCTTTTTCGACAAGCGGTCCAAGTTCGTCCACTACCGCCCTCGCACGGCGATTCTGAACAACCTGGAATTCGATCATGCCGACATCTTTCCGGACCTGAGCGCCATCGAAACCCAGTTCCATCACCTGGTGCGCACGATCCCCGCCACCGGCAGGATCATCCGCCCCGTCACCAACGAGGCGCTGGACCGGGTGCTGGCCAAAGGCTGCTGGACGCCAGTCGAAACCTTCGGGTCGGGCGGCCTCTGGCAGGCTCAGGCAGACACCGATGACGACCGACGCTGCCAGATCCTGCGCGATGGGCAGCCGCAAGGCTGGCTGGACTGGTCGATGACAGGCCTGCATAACCAGTTCAACGCGCTGGCCGCCGTGGCCGCCGCCCGCCACGCAGGCATCCCGGTGCCTGCCGCACTGGCCGCTTTGAACGCCTTTCAAGGTGTGCGCCGACGGCTGGAACTGCGCGGCACCGTGGACGGAATCGCCGTCTATGACGATTTCGCCCACCATCCCAGCGCCATCGCCACCACCATCGACGGCCTGAGGCGGCGCATCGGCGCCGGGCCGCGCATTCTGGCGGTCCTGGAACCCAGGTCGAACACCATGAAACTGGGCGCCATGGCGGCCCGGCTGCCGGACGCCCTGGCGCAGGCCGATCAGGTGTACTGCTATGGCGAAGCCACCGGCAAACAAGCGCTGGGCTGGGATGCCGCTCAAGTCCTGGCGCCCCTAGGCAGCCGTCTGGCCTGGACAGGCAGCGATCTGCCCGCCCTGATCGACACCCTGAGCCGCCAGGCGCGGGCGGGCGATCAAATTCTCATCATGAGCAACGGCGGCTTTGGCGGCATCCACCTGAAATTGCTGGATGCATTGGCACGGCGCGCCTCGGATGTCTCACCGAACCAGCACCCTCACTGATCACACTCATTCTTTTATGCACGTTCTCTACGAAGACGCCGGCAAGCTCAAGGCCGAAACGATTTTTTCCGAAGCCGATACGTCCCTGCAAGTGGAATCGGCCTCTGGCAAGCGCAGCAAGATCAAGCGCAACAATGTGCTGTTCACCTTCGAGCAGCCCGCTCCCGACACCCTGCTGCCTAGCGCAGAAACGCTGGCCGCCACGCTGGAACCTGATTTTTTGTGGGAATTCGCGCCCCAGCAGGAGTTCGAGGCGGCGGCCCTGGCGGAAGACTATTTCGGCCACGCGCCGAACGCCGTGGAAAAGACGGCCCTGATCCTGGCCCTGTCGGCTGCGCCGGCCTACTTCCATCGGCGCGGGCGCGGCCTCTTTCGCCCCGCCCCGCCCGACATTCTGCAAGCCGCCCTGGCAGCGATTGAAAAGAAACGCCTGCAAGCCGAACAGCAGCAGCAATGGACCGAGGCGCTGGTCGCCGGCCAATTGCCCGACGCGCTGCGCGCCGTCGCCCAGACGTTCCTGGATCAGCCGGATAAAAACACGCTGGAATGGAAGGCCTTTGACGCCGCCGTGCAGCAATTGGGCATCAGCCCGGAAAAACTGCTGCTGTCGCTGCAGGTCTGGCCCAATCCCCTGGCGATGATGCGCCAGCGGTTTCTGGCAACGCATTTCCCCAAAGGCACCGACTGGCCGCCCGTGGCTGTCGAGCCCTGGGGCGCCGAGCTGCCGGAAGCCGAGATCGAGGCCTATTCGGTGGACGATTCCAGCACGACGGAAATCGACGACGCCCTGTCCATCACGCAGCCGGATGCCGAGACCATCCGGGTCGGCATCCATATCGCCGTGCCCGCCCTCGCCATCCCGCGCGGCAGCGCTTTTGACGACATGGCCCGCAGCCGCATGTCCACTGTCTACATGCCGGGCGATAAAATCCCCATGTTGCCGCAAGAATTGATCTCTGCCTTTTCTCTGGACGAAGGCCAATGGCGCCCGGCTCTGTCGCTGTATGTGACGGCGCGGCCACAGGACGGCGAAATCCTGGCGACCGAGACCCGCCTGGAACGCATTCGCGTGACGGCCAATCTGCGCCATGACATGATCGGCGACGGCATCACGACCGAGGCCCTGGCCGACCCGGACAGCGATATCCCCTACGGCCACTGGCTGCGGCCCCTATGGCAGTTCGCCCTGCAGCTGTGCGCCGCCCGGGATCGCGTGCGCGGCAAGCCCGAAAACAACGACCGCATCGAATACAGCTTCGAGATCGACGGGCCGCCTGATTCGCCGGATTCCACGATCCGCCTGATCCCCCGTCAGCGCAACGCCCCGCTGGAGCGGCTGGTGGCGGAATACATGATCCTGACCAACACTCAATGGGGCGGCTTGCTAGCCAAGCACGGAGTGCCGGGCATCTATCGCTCGCAGCAGATGGGACGCACACGCATGTCCACCCAGGCCCTGCCGCACGAATCCATCGCGGTGCCGCAATACATCTGGTCGACTTCGCCGCTGCGCCGCTATGTGGACCTGATCAACCAGGGGCAGATCCTGGCCGCCGCCGAACACGGGGTGTCCGCGCGGCTGGTCGCCCCCTTCAAGCCCAAAGACGCCGACCTGTATGCCCTGATCGGCGCCTTCGACTCGCAATACACGCTGTGGGGCGACTTCCAATCGTCGCTGGAACGCTACTGGTGCATCCGCTGGCTGCAGCAACAGGGCCTGAAAGAGGTCCGCGCCCATGTGTTGCGCGAAAATCTGGTGCGGCTGGCCTGCGCGCCCCTGGTGACCCGCATCAACGGCCTGCCCGCCTTCGAACGCGGCCAGGAGATCATGTTGGACATTCTGGGCTACGATGAGCTGGGACTGGAAATCGAGTGCCGCCTGCGCGAGGCGCTCTGAACGACATGACACAGCCGGAGAGCCCGCTGCCGCTGCAGTTGCTGGAACCCCGCCGCGAGAGCCGCAGCCGCATGGCGCTGGCTGTACTCCTGTCGCTGTGCGCGCACGCGCTGCTGCTGGCCTGGCAGGTGCACACACCGACCACCAGTCCTCTGGACTCTCCGCTGGAAATCACCCTGGTCAATAGCCGCAGCGAACAGGCTCCGCTGGCGCCTCAGGCGCTGGCCCAGCAAAATCTGGATGGCGGCGGCGAACAACAGCAGGGCATGGCGGCCTCGCCCTTGCCGCGCACCAGCGACGGCAACGCAGACGAGATCGTCCTGGAAGCCCTGCGCCGCCGACAGGCGGAACTGGAAGCCGAACAGCGCCGCCTGCTGACGCTGCTGGATTCCGCCGATACCGTCCCCGCCGCCACGCCCGCCCCCCAGCTGCTGGGACAAAGCACAGAACCAGGCGACGACGACCGCCAGCAGGACAGCGTGGTGCTCGCCGCCCGCATCGCGGCTTTAAAGGCCCGGATCGAGCACTACAACGCATTGCCCCGGCAGACCTTCGTCGCGCCGTCGACACAGGCCGCCGATTACGCTCAATACGTCGAAGCCTGGCGTCAGCGTATCGAATTGATCGGTACGCAGCACTATCCGCCCGAAGCCCGCGGACGCATCTATGGCGACCTGCAACTGACTGTCTACATCCGCCGCGATGGCCAGCTGGACCACCTGACCTTTGACCGGCCATCCAGCCAAGCGGTCCTGAACAGCGCAGCCCGCCGCATCGTCGAGCTGGCGGCGCCCTTTCCCCCCCTGCCCGCCCAATTGGCGGAGCGTACCGATATCCTGGCCATCACGCGGACTTGGCACTTTACCCATGCAGGGCTGGACACGGACTCCCCATGAGCCTGCGCCGCCTGATCGCCACGATCGCCCTCGCGGCGCTATGTGCCGGCTTTCTCTATCAGATCGGCCTGCTGGGCATGGTGGTCTGGTTCAATTTCCGCGACCCCGCCAATACGCCGGTCATGCAGGACACGCTCAACGGGCTGCGCGCACATGACGCCGATGCCCGTCTGGCCTATGAGTGGGTGCCCTACGACCGCATCAGCGCCAACCTGAAACGGGCCGTGATCGCCTCCGAGGATTCCGGCTTTATGGAACACGACGGGGTGGAATGGGATGCCATCCGCAAAGCCTGGCGCTACAACCAGCGCCAGGAATCCCTGGGCCACAGCCGCCGACGCGGCGGATCGACGATCACTCAGCAACTGGCGAAGAATCTGTTTCTGTCGAACTCACGCAATTACTTCCGCAAGGGACAGGAACTGATTCTGACCTATATGATCGAGGGCGTCATGAGCAAACGCCGGATCCTGGAGCTCTATCTGAACATCGCCCAATGGGGCGCCGGCACATTCGGGGCGCAGGCGGCCGCCCGCCACTATTTCAAGACCGATGCGGCGCGCCTGTCCAGCGCCCAGGCCGCGCAGCTGGCCGCCATGCTGCCCAACCCGGCGTATTACGATACGCGAGGCGTCACGCAATACCTGAGGTCCCGCGCCGCAACCGTGCACGCCCGCATGCGCCACGTCGCGCCGCCCTGATTCGGCCCCCAAACGGATCGGGGTACTATTGAGGTTTTCCCCGCAGTCCAAGCCATGCGCACGGCCCGACACTATCTTGCCCGCGAAATCTACCGCTCGACGACCATCGTGCTGGTGGCGCTCGTGGGTCTGTTCATGTTCTTTGCCCTGATCGAAGGCCTGGACAAGGTGGGCGAGCGGCTATCGTTGCTGAATCTGTTCTACCTGCAAGCCCTGGACCTGCCCAACCACCTATACGAACTGCTGCCGATCGGACTGCTGATCGGCGCCGTCCTGGCCCTGGCCAGTCTGGCTCAGCGCAATGAATTGACCATCCTGCGGGCATCGGGCGTCAGCGGCCTGAAACTCTTGACCACGCTGTGGTTGATCACCATCCCCATGGTCCTGGGGGCCTACATTCTGTCAGAATACATCACACCGGCTGCTGAACTTCGCGGCAGCGAGTCCCGTCTGTCGCTGCTGGGGCGCACCGACGGCGGTCGCCTATCCAGCGGCTACTGGTTCAAGGAATCCGATGCTGGCGGCGGCACACGCATCATCAACATCCACCAATTGAGCGGTCAGGGCCAGGTAGAGGGCGTCACCCTGTATGAATTCCGCCCGGACGATACGCTCCAAGCCTACGTCCAGGCCAAGACCGGGCAATTCGAGCAGGGCACGCTGACCCTGCAGGATGTGACGGAAACCCGGACACTGCCCCAATCGACTAGCGCGCTGGCCGATGCCCGCATTCCCAAATCGCCGGTGGCCGAAGTCCTGCACCTGGAACGCCGCAGCATCCCCACATCGCTCAGCCCGGAACGCCTGATCGCCCGCATTCTGACACCGGAACGCATGGCGATCTCCGATTTGCTGGACTATATCCAGTATCTGCACAACAACAATCTGCAAACCGACCGCCAGGAAGTCGCCCTGTGGCGCAAGGTCGCCTACCCCTTCACGCTGCTGGTCATGATGACCATTGCAGCGCCGATCAGCTTCATGCAGACCCGGCGCGGCGGCATCGGCCCCAAGGTCTTTCTGGGCATCATTCTGGGGGTGGGATTTTTCATGCTGAATCAGCTGGCGCTGAACGCCGGCATGCTGGGCGACTGGCCACCCTGGGCCACTGCCCTGGTGCCCAGCCTGCTGGGCTTGGGGCTGGCGCTACTCACCCTGCTGGCGATGGAACACCGGCACCCGCTAGCTCTCTGGTGGCAGCACCGCCGCCCGGAGAAAAAGCCCGCATGACCGCTGTTCGCGACGTCTGGGTGATCGGCGATGTACAAGGCTGCGCGGGCGCATTGCGGGCGCTGCTGGCGCGGCCCGAACTGGCCGATCCCGATACGGAGATCTGGTTCGCCGGGGACTTGGTCAACCGGGGCCCGGATTCCCTGGGCGCCTTGCGCCTGATCCGCAGCCTGGGGGCAAAGGCCCGCGCCATTCTGGGCAATCACGACCTGCACCTGCTGGCGGTGGTCTCCGGGGTGCGCAAACAGGGCAAATCCGACACCTTGCAGGATATCCTGCACGCGCCGGACCGGGACGAACTGATCACCTGGCTGCGCCATCGCCCCTTGATGGTGCGCGATTGCGGCCACACCATGGTTCATGCCGGCATCCTGCCGGCCTGGACACTGGATCAGGCCCAAGCCCTGGCCCAGGAAATCGAAACGGCCCTGCGCCAGGATGACTGGCCCCGCGCGGTGCATGATCTATACGGCGAAGAACCCCTGCAATGGGACGACGCCCTGCGCGGGCCGGACCGCATGCGGGTGATCGTCAATGCGCTCACCCGCATGCGGGTGTGCCGCGCCGACGGCAGCATGGAATTCCGCTACAAGGGCGGCCCCGATGCGGGACCGGATCTGCACCCCTGGTTCGATCTGCCTGGTCGGCGCAACCTGAACGAGACGGTGGTGTTCGGCCACTGGTCGGCGCTGGGCCTGCATATCCGGCCTGACAGCATCTGCCTGGATACAGGCTGCGTCTGGGGGCGATCCCTGACCGCGCTGCGCCTGCGCGACCACCGTCTGATCCAGCAAGACTGCGCGGATTGTCGCTAGTGTGCCGCGCCTGTCACGGCGCGGCGCACGGCAGCGTGCGCGCGATGCGCCAATTGGCTGCGATCCAGGCCCGCCGCAGGGGCGATCGGCGGCAGGAATTCGCACTCGACCACCACGCCCCGTGCGCTGAGCAGGAACCATAGATTCCCAGCCAGCGTCTGATCTCCCACGAAGGCCAGCTCAGGCGCACGACGACCGCGCTGCAAAAACCGCAAAGCCACCGGCTGCACGGGCACGGCTGCCTGCACGGCGGCTTCGAACAGGCCGACGTGAAACGGCAGAATATCCAGACCATCCGTGGTCGTGCCCTCGGGGAACAGACCGACCACGTCGCCCTGCTGAAAGCAGGCGGTGATCTGCCGCCCCGCTTCGCGCACCGCCTGACGATGCCGACGATCGATAAACAAGGTGCCGGCCCAAGCAACCAGCAGGCCGATCACCGGCCAGCGGCGGATATCGCTTTTGGCGACGAAAGAGGTGGTCCGCACATGATTCAGCACGAAGACATCCACCCAGGACACATGATTCGCCACCCACAGGACAGCGCCCTGAAGCACCGGGGCGCCCTGGACACGTACCCGCACACCGCACAAGGCCAGCAGGCAACCGGACCAGCCACTGACAACCGCCCGCCGCCGCGTTCGGCTCAGCAATGGGAAGATCAGCAATTCCGTGAGCAGGCCCAACACGATCCAGGACAGCACCAGCGTCAATCGGAACAGGAACAGCACTAACGCCACAGGCATCCCCACGCCCGGCCAGCCCGGGCGACGCCGCACATCATACCTGCTGATCCAGGTAACGCTGCAGGATGACGGCGGCTGCCATCGCGTCGTCCGGGGCATGTGAACCCAGAATCCGCTGGGCTTCCAGGCTGGAGCCGCGCTCATCGACCAGTTCCACCCGCACACGAAAGCGCCCTTCCAACTGATGGGCGAAACGGCGGCTATGCTGCGAGGCGGGCTGCTCGCCGCCGTCCAGCGTCAAGGGCAGGCCGACCACCACGCGGTCGGGCTGCCACTCGTCCAGCAGCGCCTGAACCTGAGCGAAACGCTGTTCGCGTGTGGACGGCGTCAGGATGCACAGGGGCCGGGCATGTCCCGTCAGGGTATTGCCCAGCGCCACGCCGATTTTCTTGAGCCCGAAATCGAAAGCCAGCAGGACGTCTTCAGGCATGGCCGACATCGCTGGCCAGCATGGACGAGCGTATGCCCAGCTGAGCCAGCGCGGCGTCGTAACGCTGCTCGGCCGGCGTATCGAACAGAATATCGTTGGAGGCCAGGACATTGAGCCAGGCATTGCGAGAGAGCTCGTCTTCCAGCTGCCCCGCCCCCCATCCCGCATACCCCAGCGTCACCAGCAGGTGCGCCGGACCATGCCCGGCGGCGACGTCCTGCAATACATCGCGCGAGGTGGTCAGCGCGACATCGTCGCCCAAAGGAATGCTGGAGTTGTATTGCCCCCTGGGCACGTGCAGCACAAAACCCCGGTCGGTCTGCACCGGCCCGCCGAAAAAGACGGGCGCCTCGCGCACGGGGCCGATTTCCAGCGAGAGCGGCAGGTCGATGCGCTGCAACAAATCGCCGATGGTCAAGTCGGTAGGACGGTTCACCACCAGCCCCAGCGCCCCGTGTTCGGTGTGCTCGCAGACATAGATCACGGTATTGGCCAATTCACCCGACACCATGCCCGGCATGGCCAGCAAGAACTGCCGGGACAGATCGATCCGCGAACGGGTGTCAGAATCATGCGTTTCCGTCTTCATGGCAGTCTCCTGATGACCGGCTATCGAGCCCATGTGACTAGAGTATCAGATCTCGATCAGTTCGAAGTCTTCTTTACGCGCTCCACATTCCGGGCACACCCAGTTTGGCGGCACATCTTCCCACCGGGTGCCCGGCGCGATGCCGTCCTCCGGGAAGCCGGCTGCCTCGTCGTAGATCCAGCCGCAAATCAGACACATCCAGGTCCGCATGACAATCCCAACCTTGCAACAGGCCCAACCGATCACCGGCAGGCCGCATCCATTAGAATGGATGCCATAGTACCTAATCCGCCGGCCCCCTTGCCGGCCAGTCGTTCGCATCCATGGCCCCGCCCCTCGTCTCCACCCTTTCCCTGCCTCTGATTTTCGGCTCGTTCGACCCCAGCGGCGCCAGTAACCTGCCGGTCGACGCGGTCATCTGCGCCCGTTTGGGGATGCATGCCGGCTCGGTCGTGACGGCCATTCATGTCCAGGATACGAGCGGCATCGAATCCATCCAGCGCCTGTCGCCCGAACTCATCGACGACCAAGCCCGCTGCCTGCTGGAAGACATGGCCATCGGCGCCCTGAAAATCGGCCCGCAATACGACCCGGAAACCATCGCCGTGCTGGCGCAGATCGCCGCCGACTACAGCACGCTGCCCCTGGTGCTGCATCTGGCCGCCCCGCCGCCCGTCCCGGATCTGGATGACCTGGACCCCGAAGACACGCTTGGCGCGCTGCTGGACCTGCTGGTGCCCCAGGCCCGCATGGTGATCGTCGACGCGGCGTTGCCGGAACAATGGGCCAGCCAGGGCCTGCTGTCGTCTACCGGGGCGGACGACCCCATCCAGGCCCTGCTGGAACTGGGCGCCGACCACGTGCTGTGCAGCAATACCGCCCTCAGCCCCGACCTGAACGGCCTGTCGCTGCATTCCCAGGACCAGGCCAGCCGCCGCTGGCCGTGGGCGCCGCCGCTTATCCGGGCCCATGACAGCGACAGTCTGCTGGCGACCATCCTGACCTGTCGGTTGGCGCAGGGCCTGGACCCCGTCATGGCCGTCCAACAGGCCATCGCCACGGCCACTACCATGACCGAACACAGCTTCCATCCCGGTATGGGCCAGCACATCCTGCACCACGCCGCCTTATGAACCCGACACGATTCCCCCGCGGCCTGTATGGCATCACGCCTGACTGGGCCGACACCGACCGCCTGCTAAACGCCATCGAACAGGCCCATGCCGGCGGCATGCAGGTGCTGCAATGGCGGCGCAAGCACGGCACGCCCGACGAGCGTCGCGCACAGGCCGCCGCCGTGCGCGATCTGTGCCGGCGCCTGCATCTGCCGCTGATCATCAATGACGACTGGCGGCTGGCCGCTGAGCTCGGCGCCGATGGCGTGCATCTGGGCAAAGACGACGGCGCCATCGCGCCGGTCCGCCAGACCCTGGGGCCGGACGCGCTGATCGGCTGCTCCTGTTACGATCAGCCCGAATTGGCCCGCCGGCATCTGCAAGACGGGGTAGACTACATCGCCTTTGGCGCGCTATACCCATCCGCCATCAAGCCCGACGCGGTCCGCGCCACGCTGGACCATATCCGCGCCGGACGGCTGCTGGCGGACCAAACCACGCCGCGCCCCGCCCTCGTGGCGATCGGCGGCATCGGTCCCGGCAATGCCGGCCCGGTCATCCAGGCGGGGGCCGACAGCATCGCTGTCATCAGCGCCCTGTTCGACGCCGCCGACATCCGCGACGCCGCGCGCCGCTGCAGCGCGCTGTTTTCTTGACCTTTTTATTCCGGAACCCACTCATGTCCCGCAATACCGAACTGTTTGAACGCGCCTGCCGCGCCATCCCCGGCGGCGTCAATTCCCCCGTGCGCGCCTTCCGCTCGGTGGGCGGCACCCCGCCTTTCATCCAGCGGGCGCAAGGCCCCTATCTGTGGGATGCCGACGACGTCCGTTACATCGATTACGTCGGCTCCTGGGGGCCGGCCATCCTGGGCCACGCCGACCCCGAAGTCGTCCGCGCCGTGCAAGCCGCCGCCGAAGGCGGCCTGTCCTTCGGCGCCCCGACCGAGGCCGAAATCCAGATCGCCGAAGCAATCATCGACCGCATCCCGTCCATCGAGCAGGTGCGGCTGGTCAGTTCCGGCACCGAAGCCACCATGTCCGCCATCCGCCTGGCGCGAGGCCACACGGGCCGCCACAAAATCGTCAAATTCGAAGGCTGCTACCACGGCCATTCCGACAGCCTGCTGGTCAAAGCCGGATCGGGCATGCTGACCTTCGGCAATCCGTCCTCGGCGGGTGTGCCACCGGAATTCGTGCAGCACACCCTGGTGCTGGACTACAACGACCTGGCCGCCGTCGAGGCCGCCTTCGCGCAATATCCAGACGAGATCGCCTGCATCATCGTCGAACCCATCGCCGGCAACATGAACCTGGTGCGCCCTGCGCCGGGCTTCCTGGAAGGCCTGCGTTCGCTGTGCACACAGTACGGCGCCCTGCTGATTTTTGACGAGGTCATGACCGGCCTGCGCGTCGGGCCGCAAGGGGTGCAAGGTCTGTCGGGCGTGACGCCGGACCTGACGACGCTGGCCAAGATCATCGGCGGCGGCATGCCGGTGGGCGCCTTTGGCGGTCGCGCCGACGTCATGGCCGACATCGCCCCCCTGGGCGGGGTCTATCAGGCCGGCACCTTGTCGGGCAATCCGGTCGCCGTGGCAGCCGGCCTGGTGACGCTGCGCCGCCTGACGGAACCCGGCCTCTACGACCGGCTGCATGCGCAAACAGGCAAGCTCATCCAAGGCCTGGTCGACTGCGCCCGCCGCCACGGGGTGCCGTTCAGCGGCGATTGGCAGGGCGGGCTGTTCGGGATCTATTTCCGCGACAGCATTCCCACCAGCCTGGCCGAGGTCTCCGCCTGCGACCAGGACGCCTTCAAGCGCTTCTTCCACGGCATGCTGGATGCGGGCGTGCACTTTGCGCCGTCCGCATTCGAGGCCGGTTTCGTCTCCATCACCCATGACGACGCCATCATCCAGGAAACCCTGGCCGCAGCGGATCGCGTCTTTGCGAAGCTGGCGGCGAAATAGTACGAACTTCAAATCCCTTGACCCAGAACAAAGACGCGCAGGCATTCGACCCCTAAACTAAGTTCATCATTCACAGAAGAGGCCGCCAGGCGGCCCAAGGGCGCGTCATGACTGACTACACCAACTACGCCGCCACGCAGCACCCTGCCGTTGCACTGGACTTTCCCGATCTGGAAACGCGCGCCACCGGCCAGGAACCTGCTGACATTCGCCTGTGGCTGCGCATGCTCAGTTGCTGCACACTGATCGAAAACGAAGTGCGCAGCCGCCTGCGCAGCGAATTTCAGACGACGCTGCCGCGCTTCGACCTGATGTCGCAGCTGACGCATGCCCCAAAGGGCCTGAAAATGAGCGAACTCTCGCGCCTGATGATGGTCACCAACGGCAACATCACCGGCATCACCGACCAGCTGGAAAAAGACGGCCTGGTGGAACGCCTGAAAGACGATGGCGACCGGCGCAGTTCCCTGATCCGCCTGACCCTCAAAGGCCGTCGTCATCACCGCCGCATGCAGCGCGCGCACGAATCCTGGATCCAGTCGCTGCTGGGCGGCATGGCGCCGGCAGCGCGCGGCACGCTGTTCGAACTGCTGGGCGACCTGAAACAGACCACCTACGCGCGCCTGCCCGCCGTCTGAGTCGGGCATCCGCAGGGACGGCGTCTAGGTCTGCCCACCGCATTCGTCATAGAATGGGAGTTTGTTTTTTGACCCCTGCGAATAACCCAGACCCTCGATCCCCATGGCCATCAATCTGCATATCCCGGCGCGTGACGCCATTTTTCCGGTCGCCGGCATTCGTATCGGCATCGCCGAAGCTGGTATCCGCAAGGCGGATCGCCGCGATCTGACCGTGCTGCTGCTGGACGCGGGGACCTCCGTGGCGGGCGTGTTCACGCGCAATCGCTTTCGCGCCGCCCCGGTCCAGGTCTGCGAAGCCCACCTGGCCGCCGGCCAGGGCATCCGCGCCCTGGTGATCAATACGGGCAATGCCAATGCCGGCACCGGCGCACCGGGCTTGCAGGCCGCCAACGACACCTGCGCCGCCCTGGCCAGCCAGCTGCACCTGCGGGCCGATCAGATCCTGCCCTTTTCCACCGGCGTCATCCTGGAACCGCTGCCGGTGGACCGCCTGATCGCCGCGCTGCCCGCCGCCATTGCGAATGCGCAGGAAGACCACTGGTTCGACGCCGCGCACAGCATCATGACGACCGATACCCAGCCCAAGATCCATTCGCGCCGGGTCGACCTGGACGGCGCGACCGTCACCATCACGGGCATCAGCAAAGGCGCCGGCATGATCCGCCCCAATATGGCGACCATGCTGGGCTTCCTGGGTACGGACGCCGGCCTGGCGCCCCAGTTGCTGCAGACGCTGGCCCGCCAGATCGCCGATCAGTCCTTCAATCGCATCACGGTCGACGGCGACACGTCCACCAATGATTCCTTCATCATCCTGGCCACCGGCGCCAGCGGCGTGCGCATCGAATCCGAACAGGACCCGCGCTACGCTTCCCTGGCCCAGGCCCTGACAGACGCCGCCCGCGATCTGGCTCAGAAAATCGTACGCGATGCCGAAGGCGCGACGAAATTCATGACCATCCGCGTGGAACAGGCCGCCACCACCGAAGAAGCCCTGAAAGTCGCCTATGCAATCGCGCATTCCCCTCTGGTCAAGACCGCTTTTTATGCATCCGATCCCAATCTGGGGCGCATCCTGGCCGCCATCGGCTACGCCGGCATCGACGATCTGGATGTCTCCAAGCTGACCTTGTGGTTGGGCGATGTGCAGGTCGCATCCCAAGGCGGACGCGACCCCGGCTACCGCGAAGCAGACGGCCAGCGCATCATGGCTGAGGCCGAAATCCTGGTACGGGTCGCCCTGGGGCGCGGTACGGTCGCCGATACGGTGTACACCTGCGACTTTTCGCACGAATACGTCACCATCAATGCGGATTACCGGTCATAGCACCCGTTTACCCAGATCCCCTTGATTTACAAACGGAATTCTGCAAAAATAACAAGCTTGGTCCAGCTTTTAGCGAAGTTGGGCCGTTTTTGGCATCCCCGGCATCATGAATCGGGCTTTGCGTGTCACCCTTGAAAACAGGGGCGCGCGCCGTTCTCGCCGGTCATTTTTAACAGGGAATCCCCATGTACGCGGTCATAAAAACCGGCGGCAAACAGTATCGTGTTTGCGCTGGTCAAAAATTGAAAATCGAACAGATACCGGCTGACATTGGGCAAGAAATCTCGCTGGACCAGGTATTGTCGGTCGGCGAAGGCGATACGCTGAAGATCGGCACGCCCTTCGTTGCCGGCGCTGCGGTCAAAGCCACCGTTCTTGCACAAGGCCGTCACGACAAGATCAAAATCTTCAAGATGCGCCGTCGCAAGCACTATCAGAAGCATCAAGGTCATCGTCAGAACTACACCGAAATCCGCATCGACGCCGTTGCGGCCTGATCCGGTAAGGAGCACAACTCATGGCACACAAAAAGGGCGGCGGCTCGACTCGCAACGGCCGCGATTCAGAATCGAAACGACTGGGCGTGAAAGTCTACGGTGGCCAGGCGATCCTGGCTGGCGGCATCATCGTCCGTCAACGCGGTACGCAGTTTCACCCCGGCGTGAACGTCGGCATCGGCAAGGACCACACGCTGTTTTCCCTGGTGGACGGCACCGTGCAGTTCTCGATCAAAGGGGCGCTGAACAAGCGCACCGTCTCGGTCGAAGCGGTGAACTAATCATCCTGGATTAGTGTAAAGACCCTGCTATCCAGCAGGGTCTTTTTTTTCATTAGAATGTATTTATCATGAAATTCGTAGACGAAGCCACCATCGAAGTCGTTGCCGGTAAAGGCGGCAACGGCGTAGCCAGCTTCCGCCGGGAAAAATTCATCCCGATGGGAGGTCCCGATGGCGGCGACGGCGGGCGCGGCGGTTCCATCCTGGCCATCGCCGACCGCAACATCAACACCCTGATCGATTACCGTTATGCCCGCCTGCATCGGGCGAAAAACGGCGAAAACGGTCGGGGATCGGATCAATACGGGGCCGGCGCGCCGGACATCGTCCTGCGCATGCCGGTGGGCACCGTGGTGCACGACGCCGATACGGGCGAACAGCTGTTCGACCTGAACCGGCACGGCGAACAGGTCACACTGGCCGCCGGCGGCAACGGCGGCCTGGGCAATCTGCACTTCAAATCCAGCACCAACCGGGCGCCGCGCCAATGCACCCCTGGGCGCGAAGGCGAACAACGCCGCCTGCGACTGGAATTGAAAGTCCTGGCCGACGTCGGCCTGCTGGGTATGCCCAATGCCGGCAAATCCACGCTGATCGCGCGCGTCTCCAATGCCAAGCCCAAGATCGCCGACTACCCCTTCACCACGCTGCACCCGAATCTGGGCGTGGTGCGCACGTCTCCGGCCCACAGCTTCGTCATCGCCGATATCCCCGGCCTGATCGAGGGCGCCTCCGAAGGCGCCGGGCTGGGTCATCAGTTCCTGCGGCACCTCAGCCGCACACGGGTGCTGCTGCACCTGCTGGACGTGTATTCGCCCGATCCTGACATCGACGCCTGCGGCCAGGCCATCCAGGACGCCCGGGCCATCGTGCGCGAACTCGAACGCTACAGCCCCGAACTGGCGGCCAAGCCGCGCTGGCTGGTGCTGAACAAACTGGACATGATCGAGGACCCCGCCGCCATCCAGGACCGCATCTGTCGCGAACTGAAGTGGACCGGCCCGGTATTCTGCATTTCCGCCTTGACCGGATCGGGCGCACCGGCGCTGATGGGCGCCATCCAGTCCTGGCTGGACGCGCAACAGCAGGCCGCGCACGCGCAAGACGACGACCCCCGCTTTACCGGGAATCCGGCGCACCGCGGACGCCACGATCCCGACCAGGAACCGACGCCATCCTGAGCCGGGCTGCGCTACACTGCATCACACTCGCCTGACGGGCTGATTGCACCATCAGGCGAGCCTCTGATCGCCACCTTTTGCTGCTGCGCGCCGCCCGTATGTCTACGCCTGCCCTGCCTTCTTCAGTCGCCCGAGACGCTCATCGTCTGGTTCTCAAGGTCGGCTCGTCTCTGGTCACCAATGAAGGCCGGGGCATCGACCTGCAGGCCGTGGCGCAATGGGCGGAACAAATCGCCGATCTGCACGCCGCAGGGCGCCAGATCGTGCTGGTCTCCAGCGGCGCCATTGCCGAAGGCATGGCCCGCCTGGGCTGGCCGCGCCGGCCCAAGGCCATGTCCGAGCTGCAGGCGGCGGCAGCCGTCGGACAGATGGGCCTGATCCAGGCTTACGAGGCCGCCTTTGCCCGCCACGGCATCCGCACGGCCCAGATTCTGCTGACCCACGAAGACCTGTCTGACCGGCGCCGCTACCTGAACGCCCGCAGCACCCTGGTGACGCTGCTGAACCTGGGCGTGGTCCCCATCGTCAATGAAAACGACACCGTCGTCACCGACGAAATTCGCGTTGGCGACAACGACACACTGGGCGCCCTGGTGACCAATCTGGTCGAAGCCAGCGTGCTGATCATCCTGACCGACCAGGCGGGACTGTACAGCGCCGATCCGCGCAAGCACGCCGATGCGCAATTCATCCACCGAGGCCAGGCAGGCGATCCCGCTCTGGAAGCCATGGCAGGTGGATCAGGCAGCGCCATCGGCACGGGCGGCATGCTGACCAAGGTCCTGGCTGCCCGACGCGCCGCCAACAGCGGCGGCCACACCATCATTGCGTCCGGGCGCGAACCGGCGGTGCTGCAGCGTCTGGCATCCGGCGAGGCCATCGGCACCGAATTACAGGCCGTGCTGCCGGTCCGGTCCGCCCGCCAGCGCTGGATGGCGAATCACCTGCGCCTGCGCGGGCGCGTCACCCTGGATGCCGGAGCCGTGCGGGCCCTGACGCAGGGACACCGCAGCCTGCTGCCGATCGGCGTGACGCATGTGGAAGGCGATTTCGAACGCGGCGACGTCGTGGCCTGTGTCGACGAGCATGGCGTGGAATGCGGTCGCGGACTGATCAACTATTCCGCTGCCGATACGGCCCGTATCCTGCGCCAGCCCAGCGCCCGCATCGCGGACATCCTGGGGCACCTGTCCGACCCCGAACTGATCCACCGCGACAATATGGTGGTGGTCCGGGCGCGCACCGCTACTTCTGCGCAGGAATAAACAGCGTTTCCTTGACTTCTTCCATGACCACGCAGCTTTTGGTCTGTGTGACCCCCGGCAGGCGCAGCAGGATATTGCCCAGCAGATTGCGGTACTGGCTGATTTCCTTGATGCGCGCCTTGACCATGTAGTCGAAGTCGCCCGACACCAGATGGCATTCCAGGACCTGGGGCACGCATAGCACTTCGCGGCGGAATTCCTCGAAAGTGCGTTCGGATTTGCTGGACATGCTGATTTCCACGAACACCAGCAAACCGGCATCCAGCGCGGCAGGAGACACGCGGGCATGGTAGCCTGTGATCGTGCCATCCCGTTCCAGACGTCGCACGCGTTCGATGCAAGGGGTGACGGTCAAGCCGACGGCATCGGCCAACTCGGTCATCGACAGGCGACCATTCTGCTGCAACATGTCCAGAATGCGGCGATCGATCTTATCCAGCGTATGCACCGATTCTTTCTGTATACGCACGATATTTTCTCCTAAAGGCGCTACCCGGATTCACCGCAAAAAGCCGCACCCCGCGCCGGTTACAAAGGCCGGCGCGCGCAGGCTAAAGTCGGTGCGAAACAGGGTGAAAACCGCCACTGCAGCAGCGGCATTCCATACAAGCAGCATTTTGTACTACTGCGCAAGGTTTGACCAGCCGGCACAGTGTGTATTTCATGGAAACTCATTTTTTTCATGAAAAATAACCTGATGATATTGCCTATCATGACTAAAATTTAATTTAATCGAGGTTCGACCATGAAGGTTCTCGTTTTAGGGGCCGGCGTCGTGGGTGTCACGAGCGCCTATTACCTGGCACGCCAGGGGCACGAAGTGACCGTGATTGACCGGGAATCGGGCACCGCGGAAGAGACCAGCTTCGGCAACGCAGGGCAGCTGTCCTTCGGCTATTCTTCGCCCTGGGCAGCCCCCGGCATCCCCCTGAAAGCCCTGAAATGGCTATTCACCCAGCATGCTCCGCTGACCATCCGGCCCGATGGCAGCCTGTTCCAGTTGCGCTGGATGTTCGACATGTGGCGCAACTGCACCCCGGCCCGCTATGCCGTCAACAAAGACCGCATGCTGCGCCTGTCGGCCTATAGCCGTCAGTGCCTGCACGAACTGCAATCCGATACCGGCATCCAGTTCGAGGGCCGCCGCCAGGGGACGCTGCAAGTTTTCCGTACCCAGAAACAGATGGACGCCGCCCAGCTCGACGTGCAGGCCTTGAGCGATGCGGGCGTCGCCTACGAGATGATCGATGGGGATCGCCTGGTCGACTATGAACCCGCGCTGCATCAGGTCCGCCACAAGCTGGTCGGCGGCCTGCGCACACCGGACGACGAGACCGGAGATTGCCGTCTGTTCACCCACGAGTTGACCCGGCTGGCCGAAGCCCAGGGCGTGCAGTTCCGCTATGGGGAAACCATCCAGGCCCTGCACCAGGCGGGCGGGCGCATCAGCAGCGTGCAGTGCGCGTCGGGTCTGATGCAGGCCGACGCCTACGTCGTGGCGCTGGGCTCGTATTCCCCGCTGCTGCTGCGCGGTATCCTGGATCTGCCGATCTATCCGATGAAGGGCTATTCCATCACTGTGGATATCGCCGACCCGGCACGGGCGCCGGTATCCACCTTGCTGGACGAAACCTACAAGATCGCGCTGACTCGCTTTGATCAACGCATCCGGGTGGGCGGCATGGCCGAAGTCGTGGGCTACGACACGCATCTGGACCCGCGCCGCCAGCGCACGCTGGAAATGGTCCTGAACGATCTCTTCCCCGGCAGCTACACGCCCGGCGACGTGCACTTCTGGACCGGCCTGCGTCCCAAGACACCGGACAGCACCCCCATCATCGGTCGTTCACGGCTGGACAATCTGTTCTTGAACACCGGCCACGGCACGCTGGGCTGGACGATGGCCTGCGGCAGCGGTCGCCTGATCGCCGACATCGTGTCCTCGCAGCCCACTGCCATCCGCAGCGACGACCTGGACGCCAAGCGCTACAACAGCTAAGCCCGTCCAGACCCGGCGGCGTTACCACGACGCCGCCGGCGGGCGCATCACAGCGCCCAGGCATAGCCAAAATCCCGCAATGACTCGACAGGTGGCGCCGGCATGCCGGCGTCGCAAGCTCGCAGCCGCAAGCGGCTGATGATGCTGCGGCAGCGGGGGTCGCGGATGCGGGCTCTTTGGCGCGGTTGCCAGACCTGCAGCACGGCGGCGATCAGATCCGCATGACTGGCCACATGGCCGGGCGCCTCGAATAGGCATAACAGAAGGGCGCGTTCCGATACCGTCAGATGCAGCGCCCCCGCGCCCTCGTACCCCAGGCTCCATCCCTGATCCATCAGACGCCACGGCCCGATATGCAGATCTGCGCCCGCCTGGCTCAGCTGCGCAAAGGGACGGGGCTGGACATCCGGGCCGAAGCGCGCGCGCCGATAATCCAGCGCCAACAGCACCGAGACCAGCAGCGTGTGAGGATCATCCGGACGCAAGACATAATCCACCCCACAGGCCAACAAGGCGGCTTGTTCGGGCCCCACCGGCTGGCCATGCCAGGCCACCATGATCAGGTCTGGCCACACCGCGCGGGTGGATTGCGCACCCCGGCAGTTGGAGGCCACATCCGCCAGCAGCACCAGCGCGTCGGGTGGCTGGCCCCCCTGAATCAACCGCTTCTGCAAAGCAGCGGATTCGGGAAACAGCTGCATCCGGCAAACGCTGGAGGCCAGACATCGTGTCCAATCGCTGTCTGTCGGCGCCAATACCCAGACGGCCTTGTCAGTCATCACGATGTATTCTCCTGTGGCAAATCGACATGCAACGGCGATCTCGACAGCATCATCCATGATGCCTTGGGCTGCAATGTGTTCAGCATTGATTTAGTGCTTATTATTACATTAGTAATCAATCATGATCACCAATGTACTGGTCGTTTTTAGTCCAATGGGTGCGTGAAGACCTTTGGCGAACGATTGCGACAGACCCGGATCAAGCGCGGCCTATCCCAGGCTCAGCTGGCGCACGCTTGCGGCCTGTCGCAAAGCGCCATTTCCAGCTACGAAAATGGCAGCCGCCAATCCCCCAAGAAATTGCTGAATCTGGCCCAGACCCTGTCCGTGGACATCTATTGGCTCAGCCGCGGCGAAGGCACTGCGGAACCGGCGCCCAGCGACCTGGCGACCATGCACGAACACGCGGCGCCCTGGCCATTTCCCTCGATAGAACCTCATGTGTTCTGGTCGCTGAAGCCCAAGGACAGGCAGACCGTGGAAACCACGGTCTCAGCCCTGATCGACAGCCTGATGGCTTCCCCCAAATACTGATTATTCCAGGATCGGCACTGGCCGGCCTGCAATCATCCCCTTATACTGCAAGTCTTCGCAGGGGTACTCGACGGCACAGCCGTCAGGTTGAGAAACACCCTTCGTACCAGTACGGATAATGCCGATGCTGGGAGCGTGCGCGGTGTCCAGCCTTTCCCCGGAACGCGCTTTCCGTCCTCCCCGATTCGGCTCCATTTCCGAAATTTTTCGAACCTGGAGCTTCCTCTTGACTACCAATCCTCAGTTTTTCGCCACTCAGGCCACGGTCGACAACGCCGCCATCCAGCCCTTGCCGGCTTCCCGCAAGATCTATGAAACGGGCTCCCGCCCGGACATCCGCGTCCCGTTCCGGGAAATCCAGCAGGACGACACGCCCACGCTGTTCGGGGGTGAAAGCAATCCGCCCCTGACGGTCTACGATACCAGCGGCCCCTACACCGACCCGGACGTCACCATCGACATCCGGCAGGGCCTTGATACCCCCCGCCTGCCCTGGATTCTGGAGCGCCAGGATACGGAAACGCTAGATGGCCTGAGCAGCCAATACGGCCGCGCCCGCCAATCCGATCCAGAGCTCGACGCCCTGCGCTTTACCCGCACCCGCGCCCCGCGCCGCGCCCGCCCCGGCGCCAATGTGACGCAGATGCACTATGCGCGACGCGGCATCGTGACGCCCGAAATGGAATTCGTCGCCATCCGCGAAAACCTGCGCCGCGCGCACTACGTGGAAAGCTTGCGCGACAGCGGCCCGGAAGGAAACCGCCTGGCCGAGCGCCTGACCCGCCAGCATCCTGGGCAATCTTTCGGCGCAGCCATCCCGCACACCATCACCGCAGACTTCGTACGCCAGGAGATCGCGCTGGGCCGCGCCATCATTCCCGCCAACATCAACCACCCCGAAGTGGAACCCATGGCCATTGGCCGCAACTTCCTGGTCAAGGTCAATGCCAATATCGGCAATTCGGCGATCCGCTCTGACATCAGCGAAGAAGTCGAGAAAATGACCTGGGCGATCCGCTGGGGCGGCGACACGGTGATGGACCTGTCCACCGGCAAGCACATTCACGAAACGCGCGAATGGATCATCCGCAATTCGCCGGTGCCCATCGGCACGGTGCCGATCTACCAGGCCCTGGAAAAGGTCGGTGGGGTTGCCGAGGAACTGAACTGGGAGATCTTCCGCGACACCCTGATCGAACAGGCCGAGCAGGGTGTGGACTATTTCACCATCCACGCCGGGGTGCGTCTGCCCTTCGTGCCGATGACGGCCAGCCGCATGACCGGGATCGTGTCACGCGGCGGTTCGATCATGGCCAAATGGTGCCTGGCACACCACAAGGAAAGTTTCCTGTACGAGCGCTTCGAAGATATCTGCGAGATCATGAAGGCCTACGACGTCAGCTTTTCCCTGGGAGACGGTCTGCGCCCTGGCTCGGGTTACGACGCCAACGACGAAGCCCAATTCGCGGAACTGCGCACCCTGGGCGAGCTGACCCAGGTGGCCTGGAAACACGATGTGCAGGTGATGATCGAAGGCCCCGGCCACGTGCCAATGCAGATGATCCGCGAAAACATGGATCTGCAGCTGAAGCACTGCCATGAGGCGCCGTTCTACACCCTGGGGCCGCTGACCACGGACATCGCCCCCGGCTACGACCACATCACATCAGGCATCGGCGCGGCGCTGATCGGCTGGTACGGCACGGCGATGCTGTGCTACGTGACGCCCAAGGAACACCTGGGCTTGCCCAACAAGCAGGACGTGAAGGACGGGATCATCACGTACAAGATCGCGGCGCACGCAGCCGATCTGGCCAAGGGTCATCCAGGCGCGGCGATCCGTGACAATGCGCTGTCCAAGGCGCGTTTCGAGTTCCGCTGGGAAGATCAGTTCAATCTGGGCCTGGACCCGGACACGGCCCGCGCCTTTCACGACGAGACGCTGCCCAAGGATTCGATGAAGGTGGCGCACTTTTGTTCGATGTGCGGGCCGAAGTTCTGCAGCATGAAGATTTCGCAGGATGTGCGGGATTATGCGAAGGAAAACGGCCTGGACGAGGCCACCGCCTTAGCGCAGGGAATGGCAGCAAAATCAGCAGAGTTCATTGCGCAGGGGGCGGAGGTGTATCAGAAGGCGTGATGGCTCTGGTATTTCTTTGAAGGGGCCGCCTGGCACAGTCGGCAGAGGGGGCATGGCCCCCCCCAGGCGACTTAAGAACCAGCCTTACTTCACCGCGTACAGGAACAATTCCACCCGCCGGTTCAGCGCCTTGCCCGCCGCCGTATTATTGTCGCCCACCGGATTCGCCGACCCCTGGCCTTCCGCCGTCAAACGACCCGGCGCGACGCCTTGGCCCGCCAGATATTGCGTGACCGCGCCCGCCCGGCGCTGCGACAAAGGCATATTGATCGCATCCGACCCTGAAGCATCCGTATAACCAATCGCCTTGGCCCTCAGTTCCGGGTGCTGGTTCAAAGCACGCGCCACACTGTCGAGCACCGGCAGCAATTCCGGTTTCAGCACGGACTTGTTCGTATCGAACGACACATTGCTGGGAATATTGACCTTCAGCGTGCCATCAGGCATTTCGATCACCGCTACCCCCAAACCGGATGCACCGGACTTTTCCACATCTCCTTTGATGGCCTTCCAGTTGTAGCCAACCACCCCGCCCACAACGGAACCGATCCCCGCACCGACCAACGCACCGTGGCTGCTGCCCCCGATCAAAGCCCCCAGCCCTGCGCCGATGGCCGCCCCGGCTCCCGCTCCCACCGCTGTGTTTTGGCCTTGCGGAGTCACATTGGCGCAAGCCGTTAACATGGCCAGCATCCCGACCGCCGCTACGCGGGTAGCAAAATACCTTGTTGTCGCCATAGCATCCTCCTGATTATTGATGGTTCAACTAGCGTAGCAGGATGTATCTGCTCGGTTGTAAGTGTTCGTTGCAAATCTGGCTTTTCGTCGCTCAGGCAGAGAACCCGCCATCCAGGCCGGCGACACGGAATACAATCGGGACCAACAAGCGCCGGGACCAGGCACAGAGACCCCATGATCGAATTCCAGCACGTCTTCAAATCCTACGGACGAGGCCGCAACATCCTGGCCGACGTCAACTTCCGCATCGAAGCGGGAGAATTCATTTTCGTCTCTGGCCCGTCCGGGGCGGGTAAATCCACCCTGCTGAAACTGATGGGCGGCCTGGAACCAGCCAGCCGAGGCGCGGTCACAGTCAACGGTCACCGCATCGACCGGCTGTCCTCTCGTACCCTGCCCTATCTGCGCCGCACCGTCGGCCTGATTCTGCAGGACGCCCATCTGCTGTTCGACCGTCATGCCTTCGACAATGTCCTGCTGCCCCTGGCCGTGCAGGGCCTGGAATCCGACAGGGCCACCACGCGGGCTCGCGCCGCTTTGGAAAAAGTCGGCCTGCGCGGCAAGGAAACCATGCTACCCATCGAATTGTCCGGCGGCGAACAGCAGCGGCTGGCCATCGCACGCGCCATCGTCGGGCGACCGGCGATCCTGATCGCCGACGAACCCACCGCCAATCTGGACCATGACAGCGCCACACACATCATGGATGTCTTTCGCGACTTCAATCAGGTGGGGGTCACAACGCTGATCGCCTCGCACGATACCGCGCTGATGGCGCGCTACGCCCAACGCACTCTGCACATCGAGGGCGGTCGCTTCACGGATCTGCCCGGAGTTCCCACATGACACGCTGGCTGCGCCACCATCGTTATGCGCTGCAAGTCGCCCTGCGCCGACTGCGCCTGCACCCTTTTTCGTCCCTGGCGAACATCGTCGTCATCGCCCTGATGCTGGCTGTCCCCATCCTGGGCGCGGCGGTGCTGCAATCCAGCCAACCCCTGGCCAAAGAACTGGCGGTCGCCCCGGAACTGACCCTGTTCCTGGCGCCCGGCACATCCGCAGATCAACAGCAGGCACTGCTCAAGCGCCTGCAGGATCAAGCCAGCGACCACATTGCGGACGCCCGGCTGCTGCCGCGCGACCAGGCCATGACTCAACTGCGGGCCGACCCCGCCTGGGCGCAGGCGCTGGACGCCTTGGCGGACAACCCGCTGCCCGATGCCCTGATCGTGACGCTGAAGGATTCCGAGGCCCCTGCTCAACAAGCGCGCGCACTCGCCGATGCCTGGCGGCAATGGCCGGGCGTAGACCACGTCCAGCTCGACAGCGAATGGGTGCGGCGCCTGGAATCCCTGCTGTCCTTCGTCCGGGTCGGTCTGGGTTTACTGGCCATCGCCGTCATCGTGGTGGTGCTGGCCACCGTGTTCAATACCGTCCGTTTGCAAGCCCTGACCCTGCGCGAGGAAATTGCGGTAGCCCGCCTGGTGGGCGCCACGGAATCCTTCGTGCGGCGCCCTTTTCTGTATCTGGGCGCCCTGACCGGCCTGGCCGCCAGTCTGCTGGCCCTGCTGCTGGCCTGGCTGACCATGACGCCCCTGAATGCCCTGTTGGGGCGGTTCGCCCAAAGCTACGGCATTTCCTGGTCTCTACACCTGCCTGCCGCCTCTGATCTGCTGCTGTCCGGCATTCTGATCATTTTGCTGGGGGCCATCGCTGCCCGTCTGTCGGTGACCCGACATACCCAATTCTGATGCACGCGTCAGATCCAGCATCCCGTATCGCGGCCTGGCAGAAACAATCGGGCCGTCACGGACTGCCCTGGCAGCATACGCGCGACCCATACCGAATCTGGCTGTCGGAAGTCATGCTGCAACAAACCCAGGCAGCGACCGTCATTCCGTATTTCCTGCGCTTCCTGGAAAAATTCCCGACGGTGACCGCGCTGGCCGATGCGCCTGCCGACGCCGTGCTGCAGGCTTGGGCCGGGCTGGGCTACTATGCCCGCGCCCGGAATCTGCACCGCTGCGCTCAGCTGGTGCGCGATGCGCACGGCGGTCAATTCCCGCCCGACGCCGCTTCGCTGGAAACGCTACCCGGCATCGGTCGATCCACGGCAGCCGCCATCGCTGCTTTTGCCCATGGCGAGCGCGCGCCCATTCTGGACGGCAATGTCCGCCGCGTCCTGATCCGCTATCTGGCATTGGCCGGAGACCCCGGCAGCACCGCCATGACCCGCGCGCTCTGGACGCATGCCCAAGCCTGGCTGGACCAGGCGCCCGATCATCTGGACATGCGGGCGTATACCCAGGGGCAGATGGACCTGGGGGCCGCCATCTGCACCCGATCCCGACCAGACTGCCTGCGCTGCCCGCTGACGGCGGATTGCGCCGCCCGGCAACAAGGCCTGCAAGACACCCTGCCCAACCCTCGTCCTCGGCGCACTCAGGCCCTGCATAGCTGCTGGATGCCGATCATCGAATGCGAAGACCATCTCTGGTTGCAACGCCGGCCCGCAGACGGTATCTGGGGCAGCCTGTGGGCGCTGCCGACCTTTGACGACCGCGCCACGCTGGACACGCTCTGCCCACAACGCCCCGCCGCCAGTCAAATACAGACACTGGCGACGATCGAACACGTCTTCACGCATTTCCGCCTGCTGATCCAGCCGGTGCGCATCCAACTGCAGGGACCGCTATCGGCCCACCCAATCCCGATCACGGCAGCGCCTGATCCCGCGCCAGGCAAGCCGGCGCGAACGCGCAACCCAGCCGTGATTCCGAACCAGTCGGGCGAGTCCACCTGGGTACCGCTGACGCAGCTACCGAACATCGGCCAACCCGCTCCGCTGTCACGCCTGCTGCTGGGCCTGTACCCGCCCCACCTTTGAGCGGTGCGGCCTCTGCGTGCTGTTACGTCATCCAGGCGAGCGCGGCTGATGCCCGCCGATGCCCATCAGCAGGCCGCAGGCCACCCCCAGCGTCATCAGGGCCGTCCCGCCGTAGCTCATGAAAGGCAACGGCACCCCGACCACGGGCAGTACGCCCGTCACCATCCCGATGTTCACGAAGACGTAGACGAACATCATCATGGACATGGCCCCGCCCAGCAGACGCCCGAACTGGGTTGGGGCACGCACCGTGATCGTCAGACCGCGCAAGACCATCAGGGCATACAGCAGCAACAGCATCACGCCGCCATACAGGCCAAATTCCTCGGCGAACACTGCAAAGATGAAGTCGGTCGTGCGTTCAGGAATGAAATCCAGGTGCGTCTGCGTGCCCTGCATATAGCCCTTGCCATACACCCCGCCCGAGCCGACGGCGATCATCGACTGGATGGTGTGAAACCCCTTGCCCAGGGGATCGGACCCCGGGTTCAACAGCACGCAGACCCGGTATTTCTGATAGTCGTGCAGCACCACCCAGTCCACATCCGGCTGGCAGATCTGGTCTTCGTAGGCCACCAACGTCCCCAGACCCAATATCACTACCAGCGCCACGGGCACCAGCAGTTTGAAGGGCAGCCCGGCGAAATAAATGACGCAGAATCCCGAGGCCAGCACCAGCAAGGCCGTCCCAAGATCCGGCTGTTCGATGATCAGCGCGGCGGGGATCAGCAACAGCACCCCGGCCACCAGAAAGTCCGCCACCCGGAACTGCCCGCTGGACTGGCGCTGAAAATACCAGGCCAGCATCAGCGGCACGGCGATCTTCATCATTTCCGAGGGCTGAATGCGCCCTATCCCGAGATCCAGCCAGCGCGTCGCCCCCTTGCTGGTGACGCCAAACAACATCACGGCCACCAGGAGCAACACGCCGGCCACATACAGGACGGGCGCCATGCGCATGATAAAACTCGGGCGCATCAAGGCAACGGCCCACATGGCGACAAAGGCAATCAGAAAATTGCGCAGCTGATCGGCGAAACGCCAATCTGTGTTGCCGACGGCGGAATGCATGGTCGCCATCCCGACCACGGCCATCACCACCAGCAGAATCAACAAAGGCCAGTCCAGGACCGACAGCATGCGGCGCACGGCCAGCACGATGAATTTCATGGAGTGTTCTCCGGGGCGCCGTCCTCTGGCGGAGTATCCGCATCTGGCGGGGGCGCGGGTTCTGGCGCCGCATCGTCATCCGGCGCGGGAGCCGCCTCCGGCATCCCTCGGACGGGCGGCGCGACGGCATTCATCGTTTGATACGCAGCCTGCTCCGCCTGCCGCTGCAAGGTGCGCTGAGCCACGCGCGTCGGGTTCAACCAATAATCAAAGGCGGTCCGCGCAATCGGCGCGGCCACCGAAGCCCCCCAACCGCCGTTCTCCACGATCAGCGCGATGGCAATCTGCGGATCGTCCACCGGCGCGTAGGCCATGAACAAGGCATGATCGCGCAAACGCTCGTCCACGGCATGCGCCTTGTATTTGGCGCCTCTCAGACTGAAGACCTGCGCCGTGCCGGTCTTGCCTGCCGCCTGGTAGGGCGCCCCTTCGAAAGCGCGCCGCGCCGTGCCCTTGTTGATCACATCGACCATCGCATCGCGCACCACTTTCAGATTGGCGGGCTGGAGCGGAATCGTGTATTGCGGCGTCTGCACCGGATAAGAGAACCGCCCCGTCAGAGGATCGATGATACGTCGCACCAGGTGCGGTCGCATATAGACCCCGTCGTTGGCCAGCACCGAGGTCGCCTGCGCCAGCTGCAGCAGCGTGAACGCGTTGTAGCCCTGACCTACCGTCACCGACACCGTCTCGCCCTGATACCAGTGCTGCTGTTCCGGCTTCTTGTAGGTCTTGCGCTTCCAGGCTCGCGAGGGCAGGACGCCGCGCCGCTCGCCATCCAGGTCGATACCGGTGATCTGGCCAAAGCCGAATTGCTGGCTGAAATCATGCAAGGCGTCGATATCCATCTGCGCGCCCAATGAAAAGAAATAGGTATCCGACGACACGGCAATCGCCCGACGCATATTGGTCGGCCCGTAGACCGCGCCGCCCGCATTGCGGAACCGCTGCCCCGCCAATTCGAAATAGCCCGGATCGGGAATCAGGTCCTGAGCCCCGCGCAAGCCCATTTCCAGAGCGGCCATTGCCACAAACGGCTTATAGGTCGAGCCAATGGGATAGGTGCCGTACAGGGGCCGGTTGATCAGCGGATGATCCGGCGAGTCATTGAGCTTGCGCCAGTTTTCCACATCGATGCCATCGATGAACAGATTGGGGTCGAAAGAGGGCGAAGACACGAAGGCCAGGACCTCGCCGGTGTGCGGCGCAATGGCCACCAGCGCCCCCCGCCTGCCCGCGAACTGCGCCTCGGCCAGTTGCTGCAACCCCGTGTCCAGGGACAGTTCCAGGTTGGCGCCGGGAATCGGATCCGTGCGATTGAGTTCGCGCACGGGCCTGCCGGTGGCCGTGACTTCCAGTTCTTCGACCCCGGTGCGGCCATGCAGCATGCTTTCCCAGGTCTTTTCGATGCCTTTCTTGCCCATCACCAGAGTACCCCGGTAATTGCCTTCCTGGCCGGTTTCCTCTAGGTGCTGTTGATCTTCTTCCGATATCCGCCCCACGAAACCCAGGACATGCGCCGCCGATTCATGCTGAGGGTAAGCGCGCACCCAACGAGCCTCCAGGCTGACCCCTGGGAACTCAAAGGCATGCACGGCAAACCAGGACGCCTCGACATCATTCAGATTGTTGCGCAACAACACCGGCGCATAACGACCACTTTGCTGATAGGCACGTAAAAATTTACGTTCATCGCCGTCGCTGATGTAGACCAATTCCCGCAAACGATCCAGCAAGTCTTCGACTTTCCCCTGAATCTGCGCCCGCGTCACCAGCAGTGTGTAGTCCCGCAGATTGGTGGCCATGATTTCACCATGGCGGTCAGTGACCTGGCCGCGCCGGGGAGGAATCGGCACGATCGTGATACGGTTCTGGTCGGCGCGCGCCGCCAGATTGTCATACCGCACCACCTGCAAATGCCACAAACGGCCAACCAGCAGCAGCAGGCACACCAGGGCGAATATTCCGGCCACCCAGGCGCGCAGCAATACGATCTGGCGCTGATGTTGGCCGGTCTTGCGAAACTCAAACATGCCGGACCATCACACCGATCCGCCATCATCGCCGTCCAGTCGGCGCTGGGGCAGCAGGAGCAGCACATCCGCCAGGGGCAGGAGAGCGCCGGTGATCAGCGCCGTCCATAGCCAGTCCCAGCCCACCCATTCCCCATTGAGCCAAGCCCCCAGCAGGCGCGACACCAGGGCGGCGACGACGAAAATCGGCATCAGGTGCACCGTCTGAACCCAGACATTGAAATGGTGCAGTCGCCCGTGCAGCCGCAGGATTCCGTAGGCGCACAGAACATAATTCAGGGCATGCAGGCCCAGCAGATCGGCATCATGCACATCCATCAGCAACCCCAGCACGAAGGCCGTCAGCAGCCCCACGCGACTGGGTTCATACAGACACCAGAAGGCCAGCACCAGCAGCAGCATGTCGGGGACCGGCTGCCACAGCCGCCAGGGCAACAGAGACGCCAGCCAGACCAGGATCAAGGACCCCCAAACCAGCCAGGCAGAAGAAGGCCGATGGAAAGGCGCCGCATCCACCGGCTGCAGGGACATCAGCGAGGATCTGCCGGCAGACGACTTAGGGCTGGCCACGGGCATGTTCGACCTCCTCGGTTTTGGGCACTTTCGACACATCGACGCGCAGCACCAGGAAATGGCGGTAGCGTTCGGGATGCGATAAAGGCTCGGCCAGCGCCATGGCAAAACCCGTGCCGGGATCCCGGTCGACCTTTTCGACCTTGCCGACGGACAGGCCCGCCGGGAACAGGCCGCCAATCCCGCTGGTGACCAGAATATCACCGGGTTGCACATCCATATTGGCAGTCAGGTAGCGGACTTCGAGTTTGCCGACTTCGTCGCTGCCAAAGGCAATCAGACGCAGCCCGTTGCGCAAGACCTGAACGGGGATGGACACCTGGTCGTCAATCAGCAAAGCGGCTTCGGAGGTAAAAGGCGTCACGCGGATGATCTGCCCCACGACCCCGCCTTCGTCGATGACCGGCATGCCCGGCTCAATGCCTGCCTGGGAACCCTTATTGAACACCAGCCGGTGGCTGAAGGCATTGGGCGGCACATAGAAGACTTCGACCGCCACCGACCGTTGCGAAATGGATTCGGAAACCTTCAGCAGACGACGCAATTGCTCGTTTTCGGTGGTCAGCTGGGCGGCGTGCATGACCAGCTGCGCCATCTCGATCTGCTGACGGCGCAGCGCGTCTTGTTCCTCGCGGGCCAGCGCAGCCGCATGCGACCAGCTGTCCACATAGTCCATCGCCTCGCGCGGCGCCTGGACCAGTCGCTGGAATGGGTAAATAGCCGTTGCCAGCGCCTGGCGCACGGGGCTGAGGACAGACCAATGCGCATCCGTCACAATCAGCGACAGACAGACAAGCAGCAGCAAGGCCAGACGGACCTCGACGCTGGGTCCCCGTTTGAAAAGTCTGAGCGTCCCAGGTTCACGCATGACGGACAAAGAGCGGATGCCGCTCGATCAATCGTAGATGAACACCCCGCCCAGACGCTCGAGATGTTCCAGCGCCTCGCCGCAGCCACGCACCACGCAGGTCAGCGGGTCTTCGGCCACAACCACGGGCAGGCCGGTTTCTTCTTGAAGCAGGCGATCCAGATCGTGCAGCAAGGCACCACCGCCCGTCAAGGCGATGCCCTTGTCGGTGATGTCTGCGCCCAGTTCGGGCGGCGTCTGTTCCAGGGCGGTCTTGACCGCCGACACGATCTGGTTGAGCGGGTCGGTCAGGGATTCCAGGATTTCGTTCGACGACACCGTGAAGCTGCGCGGTACGCCTTCGGACAGGTTGCGGCCCTTGACTTCGATTTCGCGGATTTCGGATCCCGGGAAGGCCGAGCCGATTTCCTTTTTGATCAGTTCGGCGGTGGGTTCGCCGATCAACATGCCGTAGTTGCGGCGGATGTAGTTGATGATGGCCTCGTCGAACTTATCGCCGCCGACGCGCACCGAGCCTTTGTAGACCATCCCGCCCAGGGAGATCACAGCGACTTCGGTGGTGCCGCCGCCGATGTCCACGACCATGGAGCCGCTGGCGTCCGACACGGCCAAGCCGGCGCCGATGGCTGCAGCCATGGGTTCCTCGATCAGGTAGACCTGGCTGGCGCCCGCACCCAGAGCGGATTCACGGATGGCGCGGCGTTCGACCTGGGTCGAGCCGCAGGGGACGCAAACGATGATGCGCGGGCTGGGGGCCAACATGCTGCGCGGATGCACCATGCGGATGAACTGCTTGAGCATCTGTTCGGTGACGGTGAAGTCGGCGATCACACCGTCTTTCATCGGGCGGATGGCCTCGATGTTGCCCGGCACCCGGCCCAGCATCTGCTTGGCCTCGTGACCGACGGCCTGGATGATTTTTTTTCCGTTGGGTCCGCCGTCATGGCGGATGGCGACGACCGAGGGTTCGTCAAGCACAATGCCCTTGCTGCGGACATAAATCAGCGTATTGGCCGTACCAAGGTCAATCGCCATATCGCTGGAAAAATAGCTGCGTAGGAATCCGAACATGGGCGCACTAATGAAAAGGGGTGGAATGTGATTTGCTCACGTAGGGCCCAGTGTTACCGACGATCAACCGCCAGCACGGCGGGCACAGGCCAGGCAAGCCGCATAGAATCGGTAATGATAACTTATAATCCTATAGGGACACGCTCGGAATTAAGTGGAAAGTTTTGCAAAACATCCGCTTTCCGCATTTTCGGACACATCCTCACACACTCATCCGGCTGCCGCATTGGCGACGGCCTCTCCGGCAAGACGACATGGCACTGACCGAACAGGACATCGCCCGGCTCGCACGGCTTTCGGGCTTGCGACTGGACTCCAATGACCAATCCCGCGCGCACCAGGAATTGAACCGCATCCTGGGCCTGATCGAAGAACTGCAGGCCGTGGATACCGCCGGCATCGAACCCATGGCCCACCCGCTGGCGGCCCACCAGGATATCGCCCTGCGCTTGCGCGACGACACGGCCAGTCCGGCGCAATCGGCGGCCCAGCGCGATGCCTTCCTGGCAAACGCGCCGGCGGCCCACCAGGGCCTGTTCCTCGTGCCTACCGTCATTGAATGATGCCATGAACCAGCTTTCAGAATTCCACAGCATCCAGGCACTGAGCGATGCCCTGCACAAGCGGCAGATCAGCGCCACCGAACTGGCCACCGACGCTCTGCGTGCCGCGCGCGGCCATTCCGACCAGAATGTCTTTCTGCACATCGATGACGATCTGACCCTGGCCCAAGCCCGCGACGCCGATCAGGCGCTGGCCGGCGGCCAGGCGGGGCCGCTGACCGGCATCCCCATCGCTCACAAAGACTTGTTCGTCACGCGCGGATGGCGCACCACGGCGGCCAGCCGCATGCTGGCCAACTACGTCAGCCCGTTTGACGCCACTGTCGTGGATCATCTGCGTCAGGCAGGTGCCGTGTCGCTGGGCAAACTGAGCTGCGACGAATTCGCCATGGGCTCGGGCAATGAAAATTCCGCCTTTGGCCCGGTGCGCAACCCCTGGGACGCCGACCGCATCCCCGGCGGCTCGTCGGGCGGCTCCGCCGCCGCCGTGGCGGCAGGCCTGGTCCTGGGCGCCACCGGCACCGACACCGGCGGCTCGGTGCGCCAGCCCGCCGCCTACTGCGGCGTCAGCGGCATCAAACCCACCTACGGCACCGTGTCGCGCTACGGCATCATCGCCTATGCCTCCAGCCTGGACCAAGCCGGCCCACTGGCGCGCAGCGCCCAGGATCTGGTGCCGCTGCTCGATGCCATGAGCGGTTTCGACCCCCAGGATTCCACCAGCCTGGAATCCTGCGACGGGCAAGCCAACACCGCCGGTCGCATCCAGGCTGCGTTCGCCGCCAGCCAGACCGCCTTCCAGGCCAACGGCGACCGCCCCCTGCAAGGCTTGCGCATCGGCGTGCCGCGCGAATTCTTCAACGAAGGCCTGGCCGCCGATGTCGGCGCCGCCATTGAATCCGCCCTGCAGGTCTTCGAATCGCTGGGCGCGACCCGTGTGGATGTTTCCCTGCCCCGCACCCGCCTGTCGATTCCGGCGTATTACGTCATCGCCCCTGCAGAAGCATCCAGCAATCTGTCGCGCTACGACGGGGTGCGCTACGGCCACCGGGCAGCCCAATACACAGACCTGGCCGACATGACCAGCCGCTCACGCTCGGAAGGCTTCGGCGACGAAGTCCGCCGCCGCATTCTGGTCGGTACCTATGTGCTGTCACACGGCTACTACGACGCCTATTACCTGCAGGCCCAGCGTGTGCGCCGCATGATCGTCGATGACTTCCAGCGTGTCCTGTCCCAGGACTGCGACGTCATCATGGGTCCGGTCACACCCGGCACCGCTCGCCGCATCGGCGACAACCGCCAGGACCCCATCGCCGACTGGCTGGGCGACATCTACACCCTGGGCGTCAGCCTGGCCGGCCTGCCCGGCATGTCCATCCCCTGCGGCTTTGGCGGGGAATCAGGCCGTCTGCCCATCGGTCTGCAGATCGTCGGTCGCTATTTCGACGAAGGCCGCCTGCTGGCCCTGGCCGATCGCTATCAGCAAGCCACCGACTGGCACCAACGCACACCGGAACACGCATAATGGATTGGGAAATCGTCATCGGGCTGGAAACCCACGCCCAACTGTCCACGCAGTCAAAGATCTTTTCACACAGCAGCACACGCTTTGGCGCCGAACCCAACACCCAGGCCAATGCTGTGGATATGGCCCTGCCGGGTTCGCTGCCCGCCATGAACCGGGGCGCGGTCGAACGCGCCATCCAGTTCGGCCTGGCCGTCAACGCGCAGGTGGCGCATCGGTCTGTGTTCGCGCGTAAAAATTATTTCTATCCAGACCTGCCGAAAAACTACCAGATCAGCCAGTTCGAACTGCCCATCGTGGTGGGCGGTCAGCTGTCGTTCTTCGTGGGTGAACAGGAACACACGGTCAACCTGACACGCGCCCACCTGGAAGAAGACGCGGGCAAATCCCTGCACGAACACTTCACCGGGCCGCACGGCGAATCGTCCAGCGGCATCGACCTGAACCGCGCCGGTACGCCGCTGCTGGAAATCGTCACCGAACCGGAAATGCGCTCCGCCGCCGAGGCGGTGGCCTACGCCCGCACCCTGCACGGCCTGGTCGTCTGGCTGGGCATCTGCGATGGCAATATGCAGGAAGGTTCTTTCCGCTGCGATGCCAACGTCTCGGTGCGCCCGCGCGGGCAGGCCGAATTCGGCACGCGCTGCGAGATCAAGAACCTGAATTCCTTCCGCTTCCTGGAACGCGCCATCCAGTACGAGGTCCGCCGTCAGATCGAACTGATCGAGGACGGCGGCAAGGTCATCCAGCAGACTCGGCTGTACGACCCGGACCGGGACGAAACCCGCGCCATGCGCACGAAAGAAGATTCCGACGACTACCGGTATTTCCCCGATCCCGACCTGCCGCCGCTGATGGTGGAGACTGAATGGATCGAGCAGGTGCGCGCATCCCTGCCGGAACTGCCGGCGGCGAAACGCGCCCGATTCGAATCGGACATGGGCCTGACGGCCTACGACGCGGCACAACTGACGCTGCACCGCGCCGTGGCGGACTATTTCGAATCGACCGCCGCCGCCCTGCCCGCCGATCAGGCAAAACAGGCGGCCAATTGGATCCTGGGCGAGCTGTCGGCTTCGCTGAACCGCGACGGGCTGGATATCGCGCAGTCGCCGGTGTCTCCGGCGCAACTGGCGGCGCTGATCACGCGCATCCTGGACGGCACGATTTCGACGAAGATCGCGCGCGACGTGTTCGCAGCGATGTGGGCCGGGGAATCGGGCGGCGACGCGGACGCGATCATCGAATCGAAAGGTCTGCGCCAGATCAGCGATACGGGGGCGATCGAAGCGATGATCGACCAAGTGCTGGCGGCCAACCCGGCGATTGTCGAGGAATACCACGCGGGCAAGCAAAAAGCGTTCAATTCGCTGGTGGGCCAGGTGATGAAGGCCGCCAAGGGCAAGGCGAATCCGCAGCAGGTGAATACGGTGCTGAAGCAGCGGCTGGACAGGTAGTTTTCTGTTTGCCTCCATGGCTACAGGCCTTGGTTGCTCTCACCGCCCTGCCAATCCCTCAGGCTGGATGGTGCCGGGTCTTCCCGGCGCTGTTGGAGGCCGTCGGTCATTGCATGGAAATCGGGGAGGCAAGCGAGCCACCGTTCAAGCGGGACGCTTGTGATTCGTCCAGTGGACGAATCACCCCGCGCGTTTGGCGAGCGCCCCGATGGTGGTCTGGAAGGAGGGCAGTCCCGGCAAAGCCGGGACCGGGCGACGTAAACCGGATGAAGGGGGTATGCCCCGGCCCACCCGGTTTCGTAAGAAATCCCCCGCCCACACGCGTATGATGTGACCGCCTGCCTTCGGGATCTGCATCCGGTCATCATGGAAATCACTTTTGACATCGTCGCCCTGCTGTTCATCGTCGCCCTGGTCGCGGGCATCATCGATGCCATTGCGGGCGGCGGCGGGCTGATCACGATCCCTGCGCTGCTGGCCGTGGGCCTGCCGCCGGGGGCAGCGATCGCCACCAACAAGATCGGCGGGATTGCCGGGTCCACGGCAGCAACGCTGCATTTTCTGCGCATGCGGCAGATCGATTTGAAACGCAGCCGCTGGATGATGCTGGGGACATTTCTGGGATCGCTGGCGGGCGGTATCGCGCTGACCCGCATCGACAGCAGCATCCTGAAGCAGATCATCCCCGTGCTGCTGATCGGATTCGCCCTGTATTTCCTGCTGTCGCCCAGAGTCGGGGCGCAGGACCGGGCGCAACGTATCTCGATGGCTCTGTACGCTGCCACCCTGGCGCCGCTGATCGGGTTTTATGACGGCTTCTTCGGGCCGGGCACCGGCACGTTTCTGGCGATCTCATTCGTTGTCCTGCTGGGCATGAATTTGGTCAAAGCGACTGCGCACGCCAAACTGCTGAACCTGTGCAGCAATCTGGCTGCGGTCCTCTTCTTTGCCTGGCATGGCAGCATCATCTGGTCCTATGGGTTGCCGATGCTGGCGGGGCAATGGGTGGGCGGCACCATTGGCGCCCGGCTGGTGGTCACGCGCGGTCACCAGCTGATCCGCGTCCTGATGGTGACGATGGCCGTCATCGTATCGGTGAAGATGATTCTGGAACAGTAGGCGTCCTGCAGCGCCCCTGGCGCATCAGCCCGGCGCACGACGCACTCTGGCGCGCGTGCAGACACCGTCCTATCATGAATCTTCCAACACCCTTCATGATGAGGCGGTTTTCATGTCCACAGCACCCAATGCAGCCGCATCCGGCACATTTCTGATTGGCGGCGACATTCCCGTTCACCGGCTGGGCTACGGGGCGATGCGCATCACCGGGCCAGGCATCTGGAGCATGCCGGCAAACCCGGCAGCCGCCCTGGCCACCTTGCGACGTCTGCCCGAACTGGGCGTGAATTTCATCGATACGGCCGACAGCTACGGGCCATTCGTCAGCGAAACCCTGATCCACGACGCCCTGCACCCATATAAAGGGCTGCTCATCGCCACCAAAGGCGGTCTGCTGCGCCACGGCCCCGATCAGTGGGTACCACTGGGCCAGCCCGACTATCTGCGCCAGTGCGTGCTGATGAGCCTGCGCCGGCTGGGCGTGGATCGCATCGACCTGTGGCAGCTGCACCGCCTGGACCACGGCACATCACGCCAGGCACAGTTGCAGATCATCGCCGACATGCGCCAGGAAGGCCTGATCCGCCATGTGGGGCTGAGCGAAGTCCACCCCGCCGATATCGAAGAAGCCCAGCAATATTTTCCCGTCGCCACGGTCCAGAACCAGTACAACCTGGGGGAACGCAAAAGCGAGGCGGTGCTGGACTACTGCACCGCACACAATATCGGCTTCATTCCCTGGTATCCGCTGAACGCAGGCAAACTGGCGCAGCCCGATTCCGTCCTGGGTGATATTGCACGGCATCACGACGTCAGTGTCAGCGCCATCGCTCTGGCTTGGCTGCTCAAACGGTCCCCGGTGATGCTGCCGATCCCCGGCACCGGCAATCCCGATCATCTGGCTCAGAACGTAGCAGGCGCCCAGGTCGTCCTGAGCGATCAGGAATTCGACGCGCTGGACAAGGCTGGCGTCTGACCCGCTACAACAGCGCGACGCGCGGTGCTCGCGATAAGCACACCGCCGCTGCCGGCGGCGCGTCAGACCAGTTCGCGCAGGCTGCGCACATCCAGACTGACATCACCACGGTCGCAGGATACCCAGGCGTTGCGGTCGGTGATGTTGATGCTCAAGTCCATATTGCGATCCGCCAGCAGGGACAGGGCTTTGGTCTCCTCGGCATCCAGGGCGAATACCTGCAGATTGCCGGCGCGGGTGGTCTTGTTCTGGACCCCTGCCCACCAGACATCGACGCCGCGCCCATACGCCAGGACAAGCACTTGGTCGGCGCGACCGCAGGCCTTCAGCAGGCGACGCTCATCGGGCAAGCCGATTTCGACCCACTGCTGCACGGCCCCTGTCAGATCCAGATTCCACAGGTCGGGCTCGTCGGTGTCGCTCAGCCCGCGTGTAAACACCAGCCGTTCATCGGCCTGTACCCACAGGGCATAGGCCAGCAAGCGCACCATCAGGCGCTCGTCGGTTTCCGAGGGATGACGCGCCACCGTCACGGTGTGGCTGCCGTAATAGCCGCGATCGTTGTCGGCAACGTTGATTGCCGCTTTGTAGATGGTAGCGCGCAGGGCCATGATGATTCCTGGATAAAACTCTACTTGAAGGCCGTCTCGATGAAGCTGCGCAGCTTGCGAGAATGCAGACGTTCGCTGGGCATATCGCGCAGGCGTTCCAGCGCCCGGATGCCGATATGCAGATGTTGATTGACCTGGGTGCGATAGAACGCACTGGCCATGCCGGGCAATTTCAGTTCGCCGTGCAGGGGTTTGTCGGACACGCACAGCAGTGTTCCGTAGGGGACCCGGAAGCGAAAGCCATTGGCAGCGATCGTGGCGGATTCCATATCCAGAGCGATCGCCCGTGACTGCGACAGGCGCTGCACCGGTTCCTGCTGATCACGCAGTTCCCAGTTGCGGTTGTCGATGGTGGCGACCGTGCCGGTGCGCATGATCTTTTTCAGTTCCCAGCCCGACAGGCCGGCGACCTCGGCCACGGCGTCTTCCAGGGCCACCTGGACTTCGGCCAGCGGCGGCACCGGCACCCAGATGGGCAGATCGTCGTCCAGCACGTGATCCTGGCGCACATAGCCGTGGGCCAGCACATAGTCGCCCAACCGCTGTGTCGTGCGCAAACCTGCGCAATGGCCCAGCATCAGCCAGGCGGATGGGCGCAGCACCGCCACGTGGTCCGTGATGGTCTTGGCGTTGGACGGCCCCACGCCGATATTGATCAGGGTGATGCCGGTATGACCTTCGCGCTTCAGGTGATAGGTGGGCATCTGCGGGTTGAAAGCCATCGGCGGCGCAGGCTGCGAGGCCGTTTCCCGGGTGACGATATGATTGCCGGGCTGTACCAGCGCGGTATAACCGCCCGAGCCGGCCGCCAGCGAATCCCGCGCCCATTTGACGAACTCATCCACGTAGAACTGGTAGTTCGTGAACAGCACGAAGTCCTGAAAATGCGACGGCGATGTGCCGGTGTAATGCTGCAGGCGCTGCAGCGAATAATCGATGCGCGGCCCGGTAAAGGGCGCCAGCGGTCGCGGCTGGTTCGAACGGCCACGCCAGGTCCCGTTGACGATGGCATCGTCCGTGACCGCCAGATCGGGCACATCGAAATGATCCCGCAGCGCATGGCCGGGAGCCTCGGAATATTCCCCTTGGGCATATTCGCCTTCCGGGAAGGCAAAGTGCAGGGGGATCGGCAGGTCCGATTCGCCGATTTCGATCGGCACCCGGTGATTGCGCAACAGCAAGCGCACCTGCTCGCGCAGGTAATCATGGAACAATTCCGGGCGCGTCACCGTGGTCATGTAGACGCCGGGTTCGACCAAATGGCCGTAGGACAGGCGGCTGTCGACGTCGGGATACGTGTTGATGCGAATGCGGATGGCCGGATAACAGGCGCGCACACGCTGACCGACTTCCAGCGTGCCGGCGTTGTATTCCCGAAAGGCATCGCGGATAAAGGCGGTGTTGCGCCGATACAAGGTGATCAGCTGATCGACGGCGGCATCGGCATCGTCATAGCTGGCAAACGGCACCAGCGGCGGCAGACGGGTCGGGCGGGTAGCATCCATGAATGTGTTCATGCGCCTGATTATGGCAGGTCTTTATGACACATGGAGGACGCTACCGCCATCACCCCCTTCGATGCACCTCTTTGCCTGCGGCATAGGTTGCGGCAATCGCACGGTCATCGCCCAGCATGGCCAGGGCGAACAGCAGTTCTTCCAGGGACTCGGCGTGGCCGGTGCGGCGTTCCAACAGCGGCGTTGTCTGAGGGTCCAGGACGATGAAATCGGCTTCGGCTCCGGCTTCCAGCGTACCGATCTGCCCAGTCAGGCCCAGATGCTTGGCAGCCCCCTGCGTGGCCTGCCAGAACATGCGCCGCGCGGTCAGGTAGTACCCCGACAAGCGCGCGACCTTGTGGGCTTCGTTCATGGTCTGCAACATGGAAAAAGACGAGCCCCCGCCGACGTCGGTGGCCAGGGTCACGGGCATGCCGAAGTCCTTGGCGGCGGCGAAATCGAACAGACCGCTGCCCAGGAACTGATTGGACGTGGGGCAGTGCGCCGCCACCGCGCCGGCATCGCGCATGCGGCGCCGGTCGTCATCGTCCAGCCAGACGCAGTGGCCGTACACCGAGCGCGGGCGCAGCAGGCCATAGTCGTCGTAAATATCCAGATAGCTGCGATGGCCGGGAAACAGGGACATCACCCATTTCACTTCATCCTGGTTTTCCGACACATGGGACTGGATGAAGACATCCTGATAACGTTGCGCCAGCTCGCGGCAGCGACCCAGCTGTTCTGGGGTGGAGGTGGGCGCAAAACGCGGCGTCAGCGCATACAGCTGGCGGCCCGTGCCGTGCCAGCGCTGCAGCAGCATCTCGCTGTCGCGCGCGCCGGATTCCGCCGTGTCGCGCAAGTATTCCGGGCAGTTGCGGTCCATCATGACCTTGCCGGCCACCATGCGCAGATTGCGCGCATGGCTTTCCTCGAAGAAGGCCTGAGCCGATCCCGGATGCACCGTGCAATACACCAACGCCGTGGTCGTGCCGCAGCGCAGCAGCTCGTCCAGGAAAAACCTGGCCACGTCCTGCGCATAATCGGGGTTCTCGAAACGCCGTTCGGTGGGAAACGTGTAGGTTTCCAGCCAGGGCAGCAAACCGGGCGCGGGCGAGGCGATCATGTCGGTCTGCGGATAATGGATATGTGTGTCGATGAAGCCCGGCGTAATCAGGCGCTTGCGCCAGTCGTGCACTGCCGTGCCAGCCGGCAGCTGGCGCACCAGCTGGGCGTAATCACCGCATTGCTCGATACGACCGTCGCGCACCACCAGCAGACCGTCCTGGATCCACTCGCAGGCCTCGTCCTCGGCCTTCGGCGTATCGCGGAAATACAGCAGTTGAGCGCGATAGGCTTGGAGGTCAGGCACAGCCTGAGCATTCGACGTCGAGGTCATGGGGGAAGTCTCCTGAATCTTGTAGGTGCCGGCGCCAATGCCGGAAGTAAAGGCTGCTAGTGCGTCAGTGCGACATCGGTCGGCGCGGATGCCGACGCGACGTTCTGATGCATCAGGCGGGTGCGCAAGCGCATCAGCTGCGCCGCCACCGATACCGCGATCACGGCGGGCTGCTTGCCTTCGATGCCGGGTTCGCCGATCGGGCAGGTGATCAGCGCATGGCGTTCCGGCGGGATGCCGCGAGCGGTAAAACGCTGTTGGAATTTATGCCATTTGGTGGCCGAACCGATCAGCCCGACATAAGCGGCATCGCCGCGCTTCATCAGCTGTTCGCACAGATGCTGATCCAGCGCATGATCATGCGTCATGATCAGATAGCAGCCGCCCGCCGGCGCCTGGTCGATGATGGCCTCGGGGGTGTCGGTCGCCTCGATGGTGACGTTCGGCGCGACCGAATCGGGGAACAGATCGTCTCTGGCGTCGACCCAGGTGACGCGACAAGGCAGCGTCCCCAGGATATTCACCAGGGCATGGCCCACATGGCCGGCGCCAAAGACCACCACATGCAGTGCATCCGGCACCAGGGGTTCGGTCAGGACCGGGCAGCCGCGCGGATCCTGCGGATCGAGCAGGCGGCTGGCCTGAAATCGATTGCCGGGGCGCGACGCGGCGGACGGCGCCTGCAAGCGGACCCAGGGGGCCAGGCCGGGCCCGCCGATGCCGACCTCGCGCTCAAAGGATTCCTGGCCCCGCAGGCGATCCCGCGCCCGCAGCAGCCAGTCGCGATCCCCTTCCCGCAACTGTTCGAACAGCAAGGTGACCAAGCCGCCGCAGCATTGCCCCAGCGATGCCGCCAAGGGCATGTCCCGCACCCATCGGTCGGGCTGATCGTCGCGGTCTTGCAGATGCGCCCTGGCCACATGCGTGGCCTGCCATTCCAGCTGGCCGCCGCCGATCGTCAGCCACTGGTGGGCCGCCGACACCAGCATCTTGGCGCCGGCTTCCCGCGGCGCGGATCCGCGCACGGCAGCGACGCTGATCAGCACCACAGGCTGCTGGCGGTCCAGGCACCACAGGGCCTGATCGATCCAGGCAGTCATCGCCGTCTCCTCAGGCCGTCGCGGCGTGCCGCTGCCGCAGGCCCTCTGCCGCCATCAGAATCGCTTCGGGGGTCGCCGGGGCGTTCAAATCGGGCGAGACATGCCCATCGCCCAGGGCTGACAGCGCATCAGCGATGGCGTTGAACACGCTGACGCCATGCACCAGCGGCGGCTCGCCGACGGCTTTGGAATGGTGGACGGAATCCGCGTGATTGCGGGCCTTGAACAGCTTCACGCGGAAGTCGCGCGGGCAGTCGCTGATCGCCGGGATCTTGTAGGTGGACGGCGCATGCGTGGTCAGGCGACCGTCATCGCGCCAGACCAGCTCTTCCGTGGTCAGCCAGCCCATGCCCTGGATGTAACCACCCTCGACCTGACCGATGTCGATGGCCGGATTGATGGAGGCCCCCGCGTCGTGCAGGATGTCGGCCCGCAGCAGTTTCCATTCGCCCGTCAGGGTATCGACGACGACTTCGGACACGGCTGCGCCAAAGGCATAGTAGAAGAACGGATTGCCGCGGCAGGTGGCCTTGTCCCAGCTGATGCCGGGGGTTTTGTAGAACCCGTCGGACCAGAGCTGCACCCGGTCCCAGTAGGCTTCTTCGACCAGTTGCGCAAATGGCAGCGTCTTGCCGTTGACGCTGACCTGGCGCCAGGCGAAGGTCACGTCTTCGGCCTTGCCGCCGTATTTGCGGACGGCGAAATCCGCCAGCCGGGTCCGCAAGGTCAAGGCGGCATCCTCGGCTGCCTTGCCGTTCAAGTCGGACCCGGTCGACGCCGCCGTCGCCGACGTGTTGACGACCTTATAGGTGTCGGTGGCGGTGACGCGCACGCATTCCAGATCCAGGCCCAGCGTGTTGGCCACGATCTGCGCGACCTTGGTATTCAGGCCCTGACCCATTTCAATACCGCCGTGGTTCAGCAGCACCGACCCGTCGCGGTAAATATGCACCAGCGCGCCCGCCTGGTTGAAGGCCGGCACGTTGAAGGAAATGCCGAATTTCACCGGCGTCAACGCCAGGCCTTTTTTCAGGATGGGACTGTGGGCGTTGAATTCACGCACGGCCTGGCGGCGGGCGCGATAGTCGGAACTATCTTCCAGTTCGCTGATGATGGGATGCAGCAGATTGCCCTGGACGACCTCGCCATACGGCGTGACGTTGCGCGTATCGGTACCGTACAGATTCAGGTAGCGTACGTCCAGCGGATCTTTGCCCAGCTGGCGGGCCACACGATCGATCAGGACTTCCGTGACCAGCGCGCCTTGCGGAGCGCCAAAGCCGCGAAAGGCGGTGGCCGACTGGGTGTTGAGCTTGCCGCACATCGTATGGATGTCAGCCGCCGGGATGTAATAGGCATTGTCGAAGTGGGCCAGCGCGCGGCTGGCGACCGCTTCGGACAGGTCCGCCGAAAACCCGGAATGCAGCGTCATATCCAGCCGCACGCCCAGGATCAGACCTTCGGCATCGAAGCCCACGTCGTATTCAAAATAGAAACCGTGACGTTTGCCGGTGATCATCATGTCATCGTCGCGGTCGGCCCGCAGCTTCACCGGGCGCTGCAAGCGCACGGCGCAGATGGACGCCACGCAGGCGAACAGCGCGGATTGGGATTCCTTGCCGCCAAACCCGCCGCCCAAGCGCCGGCATTCGATCTCGACTTGATGGCGCTGCCAACCCAGGGCGTGCGACACCGCGTGCTGCATTTCTGTGGGGTGCTGGGTGGAACACAAGACCTGCAGGCCGTCTTTTTCGCGCGGAATGGCATAGGCGATCTGGCCTTCCAGGTAGAACTGTTCCTGGCCGCCGCAGGAAAACACACCGGTCAGGCGCACCGGGGCGCCATCCAGCGCCTTTTGCACGTCGCCCTGAATCAGGCGCAATTCGTCCGTGGTGCTGGCGCCGGCGTCCTTGGCTTGTTTAGGGGTCAGCAGAAAAGGCAGCTCTTCGTAGGTGATTTTCCCCAGGCGGGCGGCGCGACGGGCCTGGTCTACGGTCTTGGCGACCACCGCGAACATGGGCTGGCCGACGTACTGCACCAGACCATCTGCCAGGATGGGGTCATCCTGAATCACCGGGCCGCAATCGTTCACGCCCGGAATGTCCTTGGCCGTCAACACATACAGCACGCCGGGCGCGCGGCGCACGGCATCCAGATCCATCGCGACGATGCGGGCGTGGGGCTTGTCGGACAGGCCCAGCGCCGCATACACGGTATTGCGCAACTCGGGGATGTCGTCGGTATAGACGGCTTCGCCGCTGACGTGCAGCGTCGCGGATTCGTGCGGACTGGATGCGCCTGCAGCCGGTTCGCCCACCACGGGCCGCGGGATGCTGTCGTTGCCGACTGCCAACCGGTCCAGTTCGACCGGGATATTGACACGCATGTTCATATTGGCCTCCTCAAGCAAGTTCGGCCAGATTGGCCGTATTCACCTGATGCGTCGCCAACGGCGCCCCAGGGGCGGTTTCCAGATAAAAGCGATACAGCAGATTCTGCGATGCCAACAGACGGTAAGCGCTGCTGGCGCGCATGTCGGTCAGGGGTTTGAAATCCTGGGCTATCGCCTGCATGGCGGCGCGCACATGGGTTTCGTCCCAGACCTGGCCCTGCAAGGCGGCCTCCACTGCCCGCGCCCGGCAGGGCGTGGCAGCCACGCCGCCAAAGCCGGTGCGCAATTGCTGGACCTGTCCGGCATCGTCCAGCACCACGGCGAACGCGGCACAGACGGCGGAAATATCCTGGTCGAATCGCTTGGACAATTTGTACGCCCGGAACTGCCGCCCCTCGACCCGCACCGGCACCCGCAAGCCCTGCACGAATTCACCCGGTTCAGCGGCGTTTTTCTGATAGGCCAGATAGAAGTCTTCCAGGGGCATTTCCCGGACCCGGTCGCCCAGGCGCAGGATGATCCTGGTATTCAGGGCGATCAACGCCGGCATGGAATCGCCGATGGGCGAGCCATTGGCCACATTGCCGCCCAGCGTGCCCGCGTTGCGGATCGGAAAGGACGCGAAGCGCTGGCGCAATTCGGCCAGTTCGGGGATATGCGCCACCAGGGCGTCGTAGGCGTCATTCAACAAGGCGCCCGCGCCGATCAACAGGTCGTCGCCTTCCAGGTGGATGTCGCGCAGTTCGGCTACCTGACCGATGTAGATCAGGTGCGGCAGATCGCGCTGCTGTTTTGTCACCCACAGACCGACGTCGGTGCTGCCGGCCAGGATGCGCGCATCGGGATAATCCTGTCGCAGCTGCGCCAGCTGGGCCAAGGTGCGCGGCGCATGAAAGGTATGCCCGTCATGAGTGTAGGAAAATACCTCGTCGCGCTGCAGCGTGTTCAGGACTTTCGCCAGCGCGGCGCGGTCGAATTCGACGGCGGGATGTTGATACATCTCGCCCGCCGCCCTCACAATGGGCTGATAGCCCGTGCAACGGCACAGATTGCCCGACAGGGCGTCGTCGATCTGCGTGCGGGTGGGGGCGGGGTCCTGCGGGCCGTGGGCCAGATACATGCCCCATAGGGACATGATGAAACCCGGCGTGCAAAAACCGCATTGCGAGCCATGACAGTCCACCATCGCCTGCTGCACCGGATGCAGCGAACCATCGGGTTGGCGCAGGTCTTCGACGGTGTACAACGCCTTGCCGTCCAGTGTGGGCAGGAACTGGATACAGGAATTGACTGCGCGCATGGTCACGCCGCCCTGGCCGTCTGGTTCGGCGACCATGACGGTGCAGGCGCCGCAATCGCCTTCGGCGCAGCCTTCTTTGGTGCCCATGCAGCCCAGGTCTTCGCGCAGATACTGCAACACGGTGCGGGTCGTGGGCTGATCCGTGACTTCGTGGATTTCGCCACGATAATGAAAGCGAATGGCGGTTGTCTCCATCGTGGTACCTTTTTATGTTCTAGCCGGGTGTTATGGTCCAAGATAGCACTAAGCCGCAAGCCCCGGCATTCGCAAACGATGATGGCGCTTATCAGGGTCGCTGATCATGGACGCCGACGCCAGCCCCGTGAATAATGGACCGCATGAGCAAAACCCGTGATTCCATGGATACCCACCTGTTGCGTATCCTGCAGATTCTGCTGACCGAGCAAAGCGTCTCGCGTGCGGCGATCAAACTGGGCCTGTCCCAGCCGGCCATCAGCAATTCCTTGCGACGACTGCGCGAGATCACCGGCGACCCGGTGCTGGTGCGCAGCAAGACCGGCATGGTGGCCACTGAACGCGGCCTGGAACTGCTGGCCCACGCCAACGACGCGCTGTCCGCCATCGAACGCATCACCCAGCCGCCGGGAGCTTTCGACCCCGCGCATTCGACGCGCGAATTTCATCTGGGCGCGCCCGACTACCTGGATGCGATGTTTCTGCCGAACATCGCGGAAATTCTGCGTCGCGAAGCGCCTCATGCCAAATTCATCGTACACCCGATCAATGCGGATTACGACTATGCCGGCGGCCTGGAAGACGGCGGCCTGGACGTGGTCATCGGCAACTGGCTGGAACCGCCGCCGCAGATGCACATGGCGCGATTGTTCGACGACGAAGTCGTCTGCATGGTGGGCAGCCAGAACCCCATCGCGCGACGGGATTTAAGCCTGAAGCAATACCTGGAATTGCCCCATCTGGCGCCCTTCCCCTACGTGTCCGAACGGCAAAGCTTCATCGACGGCTACCTGGCCGCCCAGGGCCTGCGGCGCAACATCCAGATGACCATCCCCTATTTCGGCCAGGTGGCCGGCATGCTGCTGCGCACCGACCTGGTGTTCACGACAGGCCGCCAATTCGCCCAGCACTACGCCCGCTATCTGCCCATCACCATCCTGCCCTCGCCCTTCCCCTTTCCGGCGATGCGTTTTTACCTGCTGTGGCATCGCCGCTGCCACGGCGCGCCCGAGGTCATCTGGCTGCGCCAGTGCATCGTCCGGGTGGCGTCGATGCTGCAGGCCAGCCTGGGGGAGCACGGCGGCTCATAAGGCCCTGACAGGGCCTATCGACAGCGTCAACCGCTGCCGTAGCCACATCAGCGCAGCTTGATAATTGTCATCAGCGCTGCGCGCGCACAGCGCAAAACCTTGTCCCTAGAATAAATCGGGCCGGTTGCATTTGCAGCCGCGCGCCCCTCACACAAAGCCGGCCCATGAGCCGGCGGATCACCAGGAGACAAGGCTCATGAGCAAGCAGGAAACCGTTTTACCTGCGGGGTTCAAGACCTCCGCTGCACCCGGCATCACCCCCACCACCTGGCTGGAACAACGCTTCCAGCTGACGGCGCGCGGCACCAACGTGCGCCAGGAGACCCTGGCCGGCCTGACGACCTTTCTGGCGATGGTCTATTCGGTCTTCGTCGTCCCGGCCATGTTGGGCAAGGCCGGCTTCGATACCTCGTCGGTCTTCATCGCCGTCTGTCTGACCAGCGCCTTCGGGTCGCTGCTGATGGGCCTGTGGGCCAACTTGCCGATCGCCGTGGGCTGCGCCATTTCCCTGACGGCCTTCACCGCCTTCGACCTGGTGCTGGGCCAAGGCCTGTCGCCGGCGGTCGCGCTGGGGGCGATCTTCCTGATGGGGGTGATCTTCACCGCCATTTCCGTCACCGGCGTACGGACCTGGATCCTGCGCAATCTGCCGATCGGCATCGCGCACGGCACCGGTATCGGCATCGGCCTGTTCCTGCTGCTGATCGCCGCCAATGAAGTCGGCCTGGTGGTGAAGAACCCCGGCCCCGGCCTGCCTGTTTCCCTGGGCGCGCTCAACGCCATGCCGGCGCTGCTGTCCGTCATCGGTCTGGCCGCGATCTTCGGCCTGGAGCGCCGCCGCATTCCCGGCGGCATCCTGCTGGTCATCCTGGCCCTGTCCGGCGTCGGCCTGATCTGGGACCCCGCCGTCACCTTCAAGGGCCTGTTCGCCCTGCCGTCCTTTGGCGGCGAGCACTCGCTGATCGGCGCCATGGACATCGGCGGCGCCCTCAACGCGCTGGTCATCCCCAGCGTGCTGGCTCTGGTCATGACGGCGGTGTTTGACGCCACCGGCACCATCCGGGCCGTGGCCGGTCAGGCCGGTCAGCTGGATGAAAACGGCCAGATCATCAATGGCGGTCGGGCCCTGACGTCCGATTCGGTCAGCTCCATCGTCTCGGCCGGCCTGGGCGGCGCGCCCGCTGCCGCCTACATCGAATCGGCGGCAGGCACGGCGGCGGGCGGCAAGACCGGCCTGACCGCCACCATCGTCGGCCTGGGCTTTTTGGCGCTGATCTTTCTGTCGCCGCTGGCGTCCCTGGTGCCAGCCTATGCCACCGCGCCTGCCCTGATGTACGTGGGCCTGCTGATGCTGGGCGGTGTGCGCAAGCTGAACCTGGACGATACCGTGGACACGATGGCCGGCATGGTCTGCGCCGTCTTCATCGTGCTGACCTGCAACATCGTCACCGGCATCATGCTGGGCTTTACCACGCTGGTGATCGGCCGGGTCTTCGCCGGCGAATGGCAAAAACTGAACATCGGCACCCTGGCCATCGCCGTGGCTCTGGCGGTGTTCTATCTGGGCGGCTGGGCGATCTAAGCCCCGCAGCCCAGGCACACGAGAGACTGATCATGACCGGGCCAACAGCGCCCGGCCACAGTCCCCCAGCAAATGCCTCAGCCACCGATGGGAGGACGCATGGTGATTGCGCGCATGCCACAGCTGATAAAACCGCATCGGCGGGAAGTCGATGGGCGATTCCACGATCGTCAGCGGCAGCAAGCCCGCATAGTACTGGGCGAAATGCCGGGTCGTGGTGAAGACCAGGTCGGTGCCCGGCAACAGATACGGCGCCAGCATGAAAGACTGCGCCTCGACACATTCCTCGCGCTGGATGCGCAGCGACGTCAGCACGGTGTCGATCATGCCGCGCTGCGTCATGGAATAGGGCGTGGGCACGACGTGCTGAAGACGGCGGAAATCATCCTGTGTCAGGCGCCGCGAAGCCAGCGGATGATCCTCCGACATCAGGCAGACGATTTCGTCTTCCAGCAACATCGACAGATGCATGCGATCAGGCGGTTCAGGCCAGTTGCCGATCACCACATCCAGATTGCCCTCGGCCAGCGAATGCTCGAAATCGAAATCCGGCCCCAGCGCATGCAGCACCAGCCGCGCGTGGGGCGCTTCGCGTCGAAAGCGCGTCACCACCGACGCAGCGAAGGCGGGGGCCAGATAGTCGGGCGAACCAATGCGAAACACCTGATGGCTGCTGGCCGGATCGAAGTCCTCGTCGGTTTCCAGCATGGTGTCGATGGATGCCAGCGCCGATTTGGCATGTTCCAGAATCGCCAGCGCCCGGTCGGTGGGCACCATGCCGCCCTTTTCGCGCACCAGCAACTGATCCTGAAAAATCAGCCGCAGGTTCTTCAGGGCCACGCTGATGGCCGGCTGGGACTGATTCAATTTCAAAGCCGTGCGCGACACGCTGCGTTCGGCCATCAGGATGCAGAACACCTTGAGCAAATAAGTATCCAGCATGGCGCTGCTGCGTCGCGTCGACATCGAGGTGACTCCTTGTTCTGGAAATGCGGTTCTGCTTATACCACTTATACGCTGCCAGGCCCTTCATTTGGGACGGGATACCCCGTAGACTTTCCATCATGACATATTTGACGACACCGACCATGACCCTGAGCGAACTTTCCGCACTGCAGCAATCCGAGTTCTCCCAGGCGCTCGGGGCGATCTTCGAGCATTCCCCCTGGATTCCGGAACGCGCCTGGGCCGCGCGGCCGTTTGCCGACATCGATACCCTGCACCAGGCCATGGTGCGCGTCGTACAGCAGGCGGCCCCGTCCGAACAACTGGCGCTGATCACCGCCCACCCCGAACTGGCGGGCAAGGAAGCCGCCGCCGGCACGCTGACCGATGCCTCGACCGGCGAGCAACGCGGCGCCGGCCTGGATCAATGCAGCGCCGAGGAACTGCAGCGTTTGCGCGCCCTGAACGCCCGCTACCGCGAACATTTCGGCTTTCCCTTCGTCATTGCTGTCAAAGGCCGCAATCGCTACCAGATCATGGACGCTATCGAAGAACGGCTGCACAATGACCGGGATACTGAATTCGCCACCTGCCTGGATCAGATCGGGCAAATCGCCCGCTTTCGTCTGGATGCGCAGTTCGCCTGACTGTACGGAATCCTACTCATGAACACGAGCACGCCCATCCGCCTGACCATCGAACCTCTGACCCGCAAGGCCTTTGCGCCGTTTGGCGACGTGATCCAGGCCGATGACACGGTCAGGCACTTCACCATCAACGAAGGCAACACCGAACGCTATCACGACTTGGCGCACATCGAACCGGGCACCGACGGTCGCGCCATCGTCTCGATCTTTCGCGGTCAGCCGCGCAGTCTGCCGTTCACCATCACCATGATGGAACGCCACCCCCAGGCCAGCCAGGCATTCATCCCGCTATCCGGTCGCCCCTACCTGGTGGTGGTGGCCAAACCCGAATCCACGCCCACGGTGGATGATCTCCGGGTGTTTCTGTGCACTGGCCAGCAGGGCGTGAACTACGCGAAAGGCGTGTGGCACCATCCGCTGCTGGGCCTGGATGCCGTGTCCGATTTCCTGGTCATCGATCGCGCCGGCCCTGGCGACAACTGCGATATCGTGCAGATGGAAGCCCCCAGCGTGATTTCCGCCCTCAGCTAAGCCACATCATGCGTAGCGCCGCCCAGCGGCAACTGTCGGGACGGCGCTGAACCGCCTCAGGCTCCCAGGTAATTTTGCCGAGCGTCCGGGTCGGCTTTCAAGGCATCTGAATCGCCTTCCCACGCGATCCGCCCCTTGTCCACGATGTAATGGCGATCGGCCAGTTGCAGCAGCGGCGCCAGATTCTTGTCGATCACCAGAATCGCCATGCCCTCGCCGCGCAACACGGCCAGCGCCGCCCAGATTTCCTGACGCACCAGGGGGGACAGGCCCTCGGTGGCCTCATCCAAAATCAGCAGATCGGGATTGGTCATCAGCGCCCGACCGATCGCCAGCATCTGCTGCTCTCCGCCGGACAGCTGATTGCCGAAATTGCCGGCGCGTTCTTGCAGACGCGGAAACAAATCATAGATGCGCGGCAGTATCCAGGGATGCGCTTTGCGATGCCGATCCGCCGCCGTGGCGATCAGATTTTCCTCGACCGACAGATTGGGAAACACCTGGCGGCCTTCCGGCACCAGGCCGATCCCCTGTTGCGCCACCCGGTAACTCGGCAGATGCTGGATCGGCGCGCCCTTGAAGCGCACCTGGCCCTGCCAGGCCGGATGCATGCCCATGATGTTTTTGACGGTCGTGGTCTTGCCCATGCCATTGCGGCCCAACAGGGTCACACACTGCCCGGCGTCGATCTGCAGATGCATGCCGTACAGCACCTGGCTGCGTCCGTAACCAGAGACCAAGCCTTCGACCTGCAGCAATGGCGCCGTCATGCCGGTATCTCCTCGTCGCCCAGATAGGCCTCGCGAACATCGGGGCTCTGGCGAATGGTCTGCGCATCGCCGCAACAGATGATCCGGCCATAGGACAGCACGCTGATCCGGTCGGCCAGCGAAAACACCGCATCCATATCGTGTTCAATCAGCAAAATAGCGTACTGGTCTTTCAAGCGCCGCAACAGATCCACCATCATGGCCGAGCCGGTATCCCCATGCCCCATGCCGGCCATGGGCTCGTCCAACAACAGGACTTTGGGGTTGGACGCCAGCGCCATCGCCATTTCCAACTGACGCTGCTGCCCATAGGACAGAGATGCCGCCAAGGCGTCCCGCTGGCGGGACAGCCCCATCAAGTCGATCAGTTCGTCCGCCCGGTCTTTCAGGGCAGGAGTTTCCACCGCCGGCGTCCAGAAATGAAAGCCATGCCCCCGAGCGCCCTGCACGGCCAGGACGGCATTTTCCAGCACCGTCAACCGCTGGATCACCGACGTGAGCTGATAGGATCGCCCGATGCCGGCGCGCACCCGCTGCGGCATGGGCAGCCGATCAATGGACTGCCCGTTCAGGCTGATGTGCCCCTCGTCACTGGGAATTTCCCCCATGATCTGGCCGATCAAGGTGGTTTTTCCCGCCCCATTGGGGCCGATCACCGCATGGATTTCACCGGGCAGGATGTCCAGATCCACATGGTCGGTGACCAGCAGGCCGCCGTAGCGTTTCACCAGACCGCGGATTGACAGCAAGGGCTGCATGTCAGCGCCCTCCCTTGGACGGACTGACCATGCCCCACAGCCCGTTGCGCAGGCACAGCACAATGAGCACGATCACCGGCCCCATGATGATCATCCAGTGCTCTGTCAGCCCCTTTAAGACCTCTTCCAGCAACAGGAACCCCGCCGCCCCGATCACCGGCCCGAACAGCGTGCCGGCGCCGCCCAGCAGCACCATGACGATGAGCTCGCCCGATACGGTCCACGCCATGTAGGCGGGCGAGGCGAAAGACGTCAGGTTGGCCAGAAAAAACCCCGCCAGCGCGCACAGTTCGGCGGACAGCACATAAGCCAGCAATTGATACCCCAGCGGCGACGTGCCGACCGCCTGTACGCGTCTGGCATCCAGGCTGCTGGCCCGCAGAATCAGGCCAAAGCGCGAGCGGATCACCCGACGCAACAGCAGCAGGCTCAATCCCAGGCTCGCCAGCAGGGACAGATACAGACCGACATGACTGCCCGTCAGCGACCAGAAATGACTCAGTTGCCGGATCGGCAGGCCTTCGTCCCCGCCGTACTGCTTGAGCCCCACCGCCAGAAAATAGAACATCTGCGCCAGGGCCAGCGTGATCATGATGAAGGCGATGCCGCGGGTGCGCAACGCAATCAAGCCCACCGGCGCGGCCACCAGCGCCGTCACCAGCACGACCAGCAGCAGATGCACAACGCCGCTGTCGGCGCCATGGTAAGACGCAATGGCGACGCAATACGCGCCGATGCCGATGTACATGGCATGCCCAAAGCTCACCAGGCCGCCATAACCCAGCGCCAGGTTCAAACCGACCGCCGCCAGAGCGAACACCAGAATGCGGCTGAACTGCAGCAGCACGTAAGGACTGTCGCTCAGGACGGCGTAGACCGGCACCAGCAACAGCAAGACAAACACCAGGACCGTCAGCACGGTCGGCAAGGACCGGGCGGCGACGCGGCGCGAGGCGCCCGGTTCGAGGATCGAGGATGCCATCGTCAGCCGGCCCTTAACGCTTCTTCACGGGGAACAGGCCTTCGGGCTTGATGACGAGCACGACCACCATCAGGATATAGACCGCCATAGACGACAGCGCGGCGCCCAGCGTACTGGCCAGGTCCTGCGCCAGCGCCTGTCTGAGCAAGCCCGGCAGGATCGTGCGCCCCAGCGTGTCGACCAGCCCCACCACCAGCGCCCCCAGAAAGGCACCGCGAATCGAGCCGATGCCGCCGATGACGATCACCACCAGCGTCATGATCAGGATGGAATCGCCCATGCCCGGCTGCACCGACAGAATCGGCCCCATCAGCGCGCCGCCCAGGCCGGCCAGGCCGGCGCCCAGGGCAAAAATAAAGGTATTCAGCCAGCCGATGTTCACCCCCAGCGCCGACACCATGGCGCGATTGCTGGCGCCGGCGCGGATCAGCATTCCGATACGGGTACGCTCGATCAGCAGGTACAGACCCAGCGCGACCAACAGGCCCGCCAGAATGATCAGCAGACGGTACAAGGGATAAGGCGTGCCCAGCACCATGACCGTGTTGCCCAGCGCATCGGGCAGGCTCATGAAGATCGGCGCCGAGCCCCAGATCATGCGCACGGCCTCGTTGAAAAACAGCATCAGGCCGAACGTCGCCAGCACCTGATCCAGGTGCTGGCGGGGATACAAACGGCAAAACCCGCTGCGATCCAGCAGCACGCCCAGCAGCGTGGCGCCCCCCAGACCGGCAATGATCGCCAGCCCAAACGAACCCGTATAGCCAAAGGCCGCCGCTGCGAAATAGGCCCCCATCATATACAGCGCGCCATGCGCCAGATTGATGAAGCTCATGATGCCGAAGACCAGGGTCAGGCCCGCCGCCAGCAAAAACAACAAAATCCCATATTGCAGGCCGTTCAAGGCCTGCATGAACACCAGCTGCGGACTCATGTCCGTTCTCCGTGAGGAGCGGCAATCACCGCCCGCCTGTCAGGGCTCGCAGACACGCATCAATATTTGCAGTTGCCGGCATAGGCGTCGGCATGATCCGTCAGGGGCTGGGCGATGGTCTTCAGAGAGACTCGGCCCTGCGCATCCTTGGCGACTTCAAAAGCATAGAAGTTTTCGATCGGGAAGCCGTTGACGTTGAATTTGTAGGCGCCGCGCACGGAGGCATAGTCAGCGGCCCGCAGCGCATCGCGAAACGCCTGTTTATCGTCGATCTTGCCGCCGGTTTTCTGCAAGGCGCTGTCGATCAGCAAGGCCGAATCGTAGGACTGCGCCGCATACTGCGACGGGATGCGATTGTATTTTTTCTCGAAGGCGGCGACGAAGGCCTGGCTGACCGGGTTCTGGAAATCCGGCCCCCAGAAAGTGCCGGCATAGACGCCCAGCGCGGTCTCGCCCAGTGCCGGCAAGGTGCTGCCATCCACGGTGGACGCTGCCAGCAGCGGAATCTTGCCCATCAGGCCGAACTGCTTGTACTGTTTGACGAAATTCACGCCCATGCCACCGGGCAGAAACACCCAGACGGCAGATGGGTTGGCGGCCTGCAGCGCCAGCAATTCCGCGGAATAATCCTGCTGGCCCAGCTGGGTGTAGACCTCGCCGGAAATGCGGCCTTTATAGAAGCGCGTGAAACCCTTCACCTGATCGCGGCCCGACTGATAGTTGGGGGTGATCAGGTAGACGTCTTCGTATTTCCGGTCCGTGGCGAACTGACCCAACACTTCGGCCTGCCCGTCGTTCTGCCAGGCGGCGAAAAAGAAGCCCGGATTGCATTGCGCGCCCGCCAGCGGCGCCGGGCCGGCGTTGGATCCGACAAAGGTCATGCCGGCATCCGCCAACGGCTTGGCGATGGCCATCATGACGTTGGAAAACGTGACCCCGGCCACCAGGTCGACCTTGTCCTTTTCCAGGAATTTCTGCACCGCCTGCACGCCGACGTCGGGCTTGAGCTGATCGTCTTCCTTCAGCAGAACGATGTCCTGCCCGCCCAGCTTGCCACCGCGTTCTTCCAGCGCCAGGTTGAAACCATCGACCATGTCCTGACCCAGCGCCGCGCCCGAACCGGACAGGGTGGCCAGAAAACCGATCTTGACCTCTGCCTGCGCCGGCCCAGCCGACACCCCCAAGGACAGGGCCAGAGCCGCTGCCAGCAGCGTTTTGCGAAATGCCATGCTTGTCTCCCGTAGGATCTGATGATTTAGTTTTAAAATTTCGCCGATGTTACACGAAAGCCCGCGCGGCGATCCCTGACGCGCGCGACGGCTTTCCGATCATTTGCCCGACGAACGCAGGCCGATCACCGCCAACGCGACCGCTATCAGGATCATGCCGGTCAATTCCAGCGCACCGGGCTGTTCGCCCAACTGCAGCCAGCCGCCCAGCACACCCACCACCGGCACGCCCAGCGTGGACATGCTGGCGACGCCCGCCGACAGATGCTGCAGGGCAAACAGCCACAAAAACCAGGCCAGCGCCGTGGCGATGACGATGTTGTAGATCAAGGCGCCGTAAAAATACGGTGCAGGATCGATCGGCTTTTCAGGCACGATCCAGGCCGCCAGGCACAGGGCCAGAGCGCCGAACAGCATCTGCCAGGCAGTCAGCGGCAAGGCTTCCATGGGATAGTCGCGCTTGATCCATTTGGCGACGATGATCGCCACGGCCCAGCACAGGCCCGCCAATACCGCCAGCCCTTCGCTCATGACGTCAGCGTGCAGGGTCCAGGGTTCCAGAATCAGGATCAGCCCTGCTGCGGCCAGCGCCAGCGCCAGCCATTGCAGGCCGCGCACACGTTCCCCAAAGGCCAGCCAAGCCATGGGAATGACCCAGAAGGGCATGGTGTAGACCAGAATGGATGTCTTGCCCGCCCCGCCCTGCAACAGGGCAATCTGGATCAGCGCGGAAAACACCCCCGTCTGCAACACCCCCAGCAAAATCACCCGCCCCCAGGCCTGAACACGCATCGGGCGACGCAACACCGCCAGCACAGCCAGCAGCAACAAAGCGCCGAACAGGGTGCGCAAAGCGGAAAAATCGAATGGCCCGACATACGCCAGCACCGATTTCATGATCACCCAGTTGTAGCCCCAGCCCAGCGCCATGCCGGCTAGCGCCAGCAAGGCCAAGCGTTCGTTACGGCGGGCTGTCCTTTGCGCGGGTGTCATGGTGTTCCCTGTCCTTCCCAATATCCAGGCTCATGATAATGGTTTCTAAGATCGTCAATAAAATAACGCACCTTGGCCGGCAGGTAGCGTTGCTGGGGGTACACCGCCTGGATATCGTAGGCAGGCAGGGCGAACTCATCCAACACGGTCACGAGTTCGCCGCGCTTTAATTCGCGCTGGATTTCCCAGGTGGATCGCCAGCCGATGCCCAACCCCTGGCGCACCCAGTCATAGAGCAGTTCGCCGTCGTTGCACGCCAGATCGCCCCGCACCCGCACGGCAAACGGCTTGCCATCGCGCACAAACGTCCAGCCCCGATGTTGTCCGCCCTGCAGATTGAAGGCCAGGCAATTGTGCCGCACCAGATCCTCGGGCACCCTGGGCACGCCGTGCGAATCGAAATACGCCGGGGTGCCGCAGACCACGCGCTGGTTGGGAAACAGCCGCACCGCCACATAGTTCGGATCCGTGACCTCGCCGATGCGGATCGCCATGTCGTAGCCTTCGCGCACCAGGTCCACCACGCTGTCGGTGAAATTGAAGGACAACGCCAGATCGGGATAGCGGCGGCGAAACGCCAAGGCATGGGGCGCGACATGCTGGCGCCCGAAAGACGCCGGCGCCGAAACCACCAGATGGCCGCTGAGCGTGCGCCGCCGGGCCATGACGCTGGCATCGGCATCGCCGAAATCCTGGATCAGTTGCTGGCACAGTTCCAGATAGTGTTCACCCAGTTCCGTCAGCACCAGACCCCGGGTCGAACGGTGCATCAGCTGTACGCCCAGGCGCTTTTCCAGCGCCGTCAGACGCCGCCCCATGACCACGGGCGTCACACCCTCGATCAAGGCGGCCGAGGCAAAGCTGCCTTTTTCGGCAATCAATACAAAACTGCTGATGTCGGTATAGCGCCCCACAGCGGCCTCCGTTCGGTGATCGTGTGGAAATTCTACCCCAGCACCAGCTCACCACATACTTATAGTATCGACAGAAACGAGAGCCACAGGGATTCCGGTCCCGGACGCCAGTCTTTATGCTGATCCCAACCTCGCAGACCTATCGGATCACACCAAGGAGTAATTCATGGCCCGGATGAGAGCAGTGGACGCCGCCGCGGCAGTCCTGCAAAAAGAAGGCATCACCACATTATTCGGCGTGCCTGGCGCCGCCATCAACCCGCTGTACTCGGCGCTGCGCAAAAACGGCGGCTTCAAGCACGTGCTGGCGCGCCACGTCGAAGGCGCTTCACACATGGCCGAAGGCTACACTCGGGCCAACCCCGGCAACATCGGCGTGTGCCTGGGCACGTCCGGCCCCGCCGGCACCGACATGATTACCGGCCTGTATTCCGCCTCCGGCGACTCCATCCCCATTCTGTGCATCACCGGCCAGGCGCCGCGCTCGCAGCTGCATAAAGAAAGCTTCCAGGCCGTGGACATCGAAACCATCGCCAAGCCGGTCACCAAGTGGGCCGTGATGGCGCGCGAGCCGGAACTGGTGCCGCGCATCCTGCAGCAGGCCTTCCACGTCATGCGCTCCGGTCGTCCCGGCCCGGTGCTGGTGGATCTGCCCTTTGACGTGCAGATGGCCGAAATCGAATTCGATATCGACACCTACGAACCGCTGGATGTCTACAAACCCTCGGCCACCCAGGCCCAGGCCGCCCGCGCTGTGGCCATGCTGAATGCGTCCGAGCGCCCGCTGCTGGTCGCCGGCGGCGGGATCTTCAGCGCCGATGCCGCCGATCTGCTGAAAGAATTCGCCGAACTGACCAGTGTGCCGGTCATCCCGACCCTGATGGGTTGGGGCGTGATTCCCGACGACCACCCGCTGATGGCTGGCATGGTCGGCCTGCAGACGGCGCACCGCTACGGCAACGCCAGTCTGCTGGCCTCGGACTTCGTCATGGGTATCGGCAACCGCTGGGCCAACCGCCACACCGGTTCCACCTCCGTCTACACCGAGGGCCGCACCTTTGTGCATATCGACGTGGACCCCACGCAAATCGGCAAAGTCTTCGGCCCGGATTACGGCATCGCCTCTGATGCGGGCGTCGCCCTGCGCCTGATGATCGAGGAAGCCAAGCGCCTGAAGGCCGCCGGCCAGCTGCGCGACCGCAGCGCCTGGGCGCAGGAATGCCGCGCACGCAAGGGCGAAAAATCCATGCAGCGCAAAACGCATTTCGACCAGACACCGCTGAAACCGCAACGCGTGTACGAGGAAATGAACAAGGCCTTTGGCCGCAACACCCGCTACGTGACCACCATCGGCCTGTCGCAGATTGCCGCCGCTCAGCTGCTGCACGTCTATGGCCCGCGCCACTGGATCAATGCCGGCCAGGCAGGTCCCCTGGGCTGGACCGTACCCGCCGCCCTGGGCGTGGTGGCCGCCAACACCGGCGACGAGATCGTGGCCCTGTCGGGCGACTACGACTTTCAATTCATGATCGAAGAGCTGGCCGTCGGCGCGCAATTCAATCTGCCCTACATCCACGTCGTGGTCAATAATGCCTATCTGGGCTTGATTCGCCAATCGCAGCGCGGCTTCGACATGGACTACTGCGTGCAACTGGCCTTCGACAATATCAACGCGCCGGAAACCGACGGCTATGGCGTGGATCACGTCAAAGTCGCCGAAGGTCTGGGCTGCAAGGCGATCCGCGTGAAAAAGGTCGAGGACATCCAGCCTGCCATCGCGCAAGCCCGCGCCTGGATCCAGGAATTCAAGGTGCCCGTCGTGGTGGAATTCATTCTCGAGCGCGTCACGAATATCTCGATGGGCAACGACATCAACGCCATCAACGAATTCGAGGAATTGGCCGAGAGCGGCGAAGACGCCCCGACCGCCATCACGCTGCTGGACTGACGCCAGACACCGCAGCCCTTCCCCCGGAAGGGCCGCCAGGAAGCATTTCAAGGAGCCATCTATGCCGAAATTTGCCGCTAATCTCTCGATGCTGTTCACCGAGATCGACTTTCTGGACCGCTTCGAAGCAGCCGCCAACGCCGGTTTCAAAGGCGTCGAATACCTGTTCCCCTACGCCTACCCCAAAGAAGACCTGGCCCGGCGTCTGAAGGACAACGGCCTGGTCCAGGTGCTGCACAACCTGCCCGCAGGCGACTGGGACGCCGGCGAGCGCGGCATCGCCTGCCATCCCGAACGCGTCGAGGAATTCAAACAGGGCGTGGGCCTGGCCATCCAGTATGCCCAGGCGCTGGGCTGCACCCAGGTCAATTGTCTGGCCGGGAAGCTGCCAGCCGGCGTCGACCAGGCCAGCGCGCACAAGACCTTCGTGGACAATCTGCGCTTTGCCGCCGCCGAGCTGAAAAAAGCCGGCATCCGGCTACTGATCGAGCCGATCAATACCTTCGACATCCCCGGCTTTTTCCTGAGCCGCACGGACCAGGCCCTGGCCATCATCGCCGAAGTCGGTTCCGACAATCTGCACGTGCAGTACGACATCTACCACGCCCAGCGCATGGAAGGCGAACTGGGCAACACCATCCGCCAGCATCTGGGGTCCATCGGCCATATTCAGCTGGCCGACAACCCTGGGCGCAACGAACCCGGCACCGGCGAAATCAACTATCGCTGGCTGCTGCGCCACATCGACCAGGTCGGCTACACCGGCTGGATCGGCTGCGAATACAAACCCGCCGCCCGCACCGAAGACGGTTTGGGCTGGATCCAGGCGCTGGCCTGACCTTCATAAACATCATCAGGAGCATCCTCATGGCTAATATCGGCTTCATCGGTCTGGGCATCATGGGCACCCCCATGGCGGCCAATCTCATCAAAGGCGGCCATTCCCTGGTCACCTTCACCCAAGGCAAGACCCCGCAAAGCCTGCTGGACGCCGGCGCCAAGGCCGTCGCCAGCAGCACGGCAGTCGCCCAGGCATCCGACATCATCATCGTCATGGTGCCCGACACCCCGGACGTCGACGCCGTGCTGTTCGGTGAAAACGGCGTGGCCGCCGGCCTGTCCAAGGGCAAGATCGTGATCGACATGAGCTCGATCTCGCCCGTGGCGACCAAAGAATTCGCCAATAAGATCAACGCCCTGGGCTGCGAATACCTGGACGCCCCGGTGTCCGGCGGCGAAGTCGGCGCCAAAGCCGCCAGCCTGACCATCATGATCGGCGGCAGCCAGGCAGCCTTTGAGCAATGCCGGCCCATCTTCGAACTGATGGGCAAAAACATCACCCTGGTCGGCGGCAACGGCGACGGCCAGACCACCAAGGTCGCCAATCAGATCATCGTCGCCCTGACCATCGAGGCCGTGGGCGAAGCCCTGCTGCTGGCCTCCAAGGCCGGCGCCGATCCGGCCAAGGTCCGTCAGGCCCTGATGGGCGGTTTCGCCAGCTCGCGCATCCTGGAGGTACACGGCGAACGCATGGTCAAGCGCACCTTCGATCCGGGCTTCCGCATCAATCTGCACCAAAAGGACCTGAACCTGGCCCTGAGCACCGCCCGCCAACTGGGGCTGTCCCTGCCCAGCACCGCCGTCGCCCAGGAACTGTTCAACGCCTGCGTCGCCCACGGCGGCGCGGCATGGGATCATTCCGGCATGGTGCGCGCCCTGGAAATCATGGCCAACCACGAAATCGGCCAGTAAGCTGTGTGCGGTGCGCCGGCCTGCGGCGCACCGTTCCCTTTGCACGGATGCCCCATGACAGAACCCCGCGATCTTCTGACCCGCATGTTCCAGGCCGCCGTGCGCGCCGCCCAGCCGGAATACTGCATCCCCGCTTTTCTGCCCCCGCCCCCCAAAGGCCGCACCATCGTCATCGGCGCGGGTAAAGCCTCCGCCGCCATGGCGCAGGCGTTCGAAAAACACTGGCCCGGCCCTCTGGAAGGCGTCGTAGTCACGCGCTACGGTTATGCCGTACCCTGCGAACGCCTGGACATCCTGGAGGCCGCCCACCCCGTCCCCGACGAAGCCGGCGAACGCGCCGCCCAATGCCTGTTCGATCAGGTGCGGGGTTTGAGCGCCGATGACCTGGTGATCTGCCTGATTTCCGGCGGCGGGTCTTCGCTGCTGCCCGTCCCGGGTGTCGGGGTCACGCTGGCCGACAAGCAGGCGATCAACCGCGCTCTGCTGACGTCCGGCGCGACAATTTCCGAGATGAACTGTGTGCGCCGCCACCTGTCCGGCATCAAGGGCGGTCGCCTGGCCGCCGCCAGCGCGCCGGCCCGCGTCATCAATCTGCTGATTTCCGATGTGCCCGGCGACCAACCCAGCGACATCGCATCCGGCCCCACGGTGGCCGACCCCAGCACCTGCGCCGATGCGCTGGACATCGTGCGCCGCTACGGCATCGACCTGCCCGCCGGCGCGCGCGCCCTGCTGGAAACCGGCAAGGGCGAAACCCTGAAACCCGGTGACCCGCGGCTGGCCCGCGTGGAAACCCACCTGATCGCCACGCCGCAGATGGCGCTGGAGGCCGCCGCCGCCGTCGCCCGCGAGGCCGTCGTCACCCCCGTGCTGTTGGGTGACCGCATCGAAGGCGAAGCGCGCGACGTGGGCAAGGTGCTGGCAGGCATCGCCTTGCAGGTCCGCGCCCACGGCCAACCCGCGCCCGCGCCCTGCGTGCTGCTGTCGGGCGGCGAAACCACCGTCACCGTGCGGGGTCAGGGCCGTGGCGGACGCAATGTGGAATGCCTGCTGTCCACGGCCATCGCGCTGGACGGCGCCGACGGCATCCACGCGCTGGCGGGCGACACCGACGGCGTGGACGGCCAGGAGGAAATCGCCGGCGCCCTGATCGGCCCCGATACCCTGGCGCGCGCCTGGGCGGTGGGCATGCCGCCGCGTGCGCATCTGGACGACAACGACGGCCACGGCTTTTTTGAACGGCTGGGCGATTCTCTGATCACCGGCCCCACCCTGACCAACGTCAATGATTTTCGCGCCATCCTGATCCTGTGACAGGGTGACGCCCCAAGGAGACATCCCCATGAAAACAATGCGAGTCCTGGCCCTGGAAGACGCCCGCCGCATGGCCGCCGCCGCCGAGTCCGAAGCCCGTCAGAACGGCTGGAACGTCAGCATCGCCATCTGCGATGCGGGCGGGTATCCGATCTGGCTGCAGCGCATGGACGCCGCGCCGATCATGAGCGCCATGGTCGCGCCGGACAAGGCGCGCGCCTGCGTGCTCAGCGGCAAGCCCAGCAAGGTCTACGAGGATATGGTCAATCAGGGCCGCATCGCCGCGCTGTCCATGCCAGTCGTCCCCCTGGAAGGCGGCGAACCCATCTACGACGACCAGCAAGTCATCGGCGCAGTCGGTGTGTCCGGCGTGCAAGCAGGCCAGGATGCACAGGTCGCCCGCGCCGGAGTCGCCGCCCTGGACGGCGCAGACCACCTGCACAAAGGCAGACAAGCATGAACCACGAACGCCGCGCCCGCATCCTGGCGACCCTGGGGCCCGCCAGTTCCACCGCCGGACAGATCCGCGCCCTGGTCGAGGCCGGCGCCAATGTGTTCCGCCTGAATTTCAGCCACGGCAGCCATGAAGACCACGCCGAACGCTACCGCATCATCCGTCAGGTCGAACAGGATGTGGGCCGCCCCATCGGTATTCTGATGGACCTGCAGGGTCCCAAGCTGCGGATCGGCAAAATCGGCGGCGGCAAAATCACGCTGCAGACGGGTCAGCCCTTCCGTCTGGATCTGGACCCGGCCGAAGGCGGCGCCCAGCGCGCCAACCTGCCGCATCCGGAAATTTTCGCCGCCCTGGAAGACGGCACCGATCTGCTGCTGGACGACGGCAAGCTGCGCCTGCGGGTCGACCGCCACGGTCCGGATTTCGCGGACACCACCGTCATGGTGGGCGGCCCGCTATCCGACCGCAAAGGCGTCAACGTGCCAGGCGTCATCCTGCCAATTTCACCGCTGACCCCGAAGGACCGCGACGATCTGGCTTTCGGTCTGTCGCTGGGTGTGGACTGGGTGGCGCTGTCCTTTGTGCAACGCCCGGAAGACATCGTCGAAGCCCGCAGCCTGATCGGCGACCAGGCCTGGATCATGGCCAAACTGGAGAAACCCGCCGCCATCGAGCACCTGGACGCCATCGTGGCGCAAGCCGATGGCATCATGGTGGCGCGTGGCGATCTGGGCGTAGAACTGCCCCCGCAGCGCGTGCCGGTGCTGCAGCAGCGCATCGTGCGCCGGGCACGCGCCGCCGGCAAGCCGGTGGTGGTCGCCACGCAAATGCTGGAATCCATGATCACATCGCCCGTGCCCACCCGGGCCGAAGCATCCGACGTCGCCACCGCGATCTACAGCGGGGCGGACGCCGTCATGCTGTCGGCGGAATCGGCTTCGGGCCAGTATCCGGTCGAGGCGGTCACCATCATGGAACATATCATCCGCGAAGTGGAGTCCGACCCATCCTGGCGCGCCAACCTGGACGCGACCCACAGCCCCGCCAAAGCCAATATCCCGGATGCCATCTGCTGCGCCCTGCGCCGCGTGGCCGATCTGCTGGAACCTGCGGCCACCGTGGCCTACACCGCATCAGGCTTCAGCGCCCTGCGCGCCAGCCGCGAACGCCCCATCACCCCGATTCTGGCGCTGACCCCGGAACTGCGCACCGCCCGCCGCCTGGCCTTGGCCTGGGGCGTGCGCCCGGTGCATTTCCCGGAACAACTGCAGGAATCCAGCGAAATGATCCACTGCGCCACGGATGCCGCCCGGCAAGCCGGCCTGGCAGCCGCGGGCGACTCGCTGATCGTCATCGCCGGCCTGCCGTTCGGGCGCAGCGGCAGCACCAATCTGCTGCACATCGCGCAAGTGCCAGAGAAATAAGCAGTATCTACCCTGGCATATGACTGGCCCGCCTCTCAGGATGCGGGCTTTTTTCTTTTTGGTGACAATGCCTTAGCCGATGCTCAACAACATACGGCGTACCGCGCGCACCCTTTAACTCTTATAGAAGACTGCCTATAATCGACGGATTGACTTTCAGATTAGCCAAGGACCATCATGACCGATCGCATTTCCAGCCACGGACTCCAGGTCGCAGCCGTACTGCACCAGTTCCTCGAACAGGAAGCACTGCCCGGCACAGGCGTACAAGCCGCCGCCTTCTGGGAAGGACTGGCTGCCATCGTGCATGATCTGGCCCCGAAAAACCGCGCGCTGCTGGCCGAACGCGACCGCCTCCAGGCCGCACTGGATGACTGGTACGCCCAGCACCCTGGTCCCGTCGCCGACCCAGCTGCCTATCGCGCCTTCCTGAAAGACATCGGCTACCTGAAAGAAATCCCGGCCAAGGTCACCGTCACCACGGCCAACGTCGATACGGAAATCAGCGAACAAGCCGGCCCGCAGCTGGTCGTGCCGGTGATGAACGCCCGCTACGCCCTGAACGCCGCCAATGCGCGTTGGGGCAGTCTGTACGATGCCTTGTACGGCACCGATGCCATTCCCGACACCGACGGTGCGGCACGCAGCGGCGGCTACAACCCGGTGCGCGGAGCGCGTGTCATCGCCTTCGCCCGCCACTTCCTGGACGACAGCATCCCCCTCGCCCAGGGCTCGCACCGCGACGCTACCGGCTACGCCGTCGTCAAAGGCGAACTGCAGGTCACGCTGAAAGACGGCTCCGTCACCCGCCTGGCCGATGTCCAGGCCTTGCTGGGCCATCGCGGCAATGCCGCATCCCCTGACGCCCTGATCTTGCGTCATCACGGTCTGCGCTTCGAAATCCAATTCGACGCCCAGCACCCCATCGGCAAGACCGACGCCGCCCACATCAAGGACGTGGTCGTCGAATCCGCCCTGACCACCATCATGGACTGCGAAGACTCGATCGCCGCCGTCGATGCCGATGACAAGGTCGTCGCCTATCGCAACTGGCTGGGCCTGATGAAGGGCAACCTGACCGAAGACCTGGTCAAAGGCGGCAAGACCATCACCCGCCGCTTGAATCCGGACCGCGAATACACGGCGCGCGACGGCAGCGCCGCGACCCTGCACGGCCGTTCCCTGATGTTCGTGCGCAATGTCGGCCACCTGATGACGAACCCGGCCATCCTCGACCGCGACGGTCAGGAAATCCCCGAAGGCATTCTGGATGCCGTCTGCACGTCGCTGATCGCCATCCACGACCTGCAGGCCCGCAAAAACTCCCGCACCGGGTCCATCTACATCGTCAAGCCCAAAATGCACGGCCCCGACGAGGTCGCCTTCGCCAGCGAAGTCTTTGGCCGCGTGGAACAGCTGCTGGGCCTGGCGCCCAACACGATCAAGATGGGCATCATGGACGAAGAGCGCCGCACCAGCGTCAACCTGAAGGCCTGCATTGCCGCCGCCACCGCGCGCGTGGCGTTCATCAACACCGGCTTCCTGGATCGCACCGGCGACGAGCTGCATACGTCCATGCGCGCCGGCGCCATGGTGCGCAAGGGCGACATGAAGACCCAGGACTGGATCCAGGCCTACGAACTGAACAACGTGCAGACCGGCCTGGAATGCGGGCTGCGCGGTCACGCCCAGATCGGCAAGGGCATGTGGGCCATGCCCGACCTGATGGCCGCCATGCTGGAACAGAAGATCGCCCACGTAAAGGCCGGCGGCAACACCGCCTGGGTGCCTTCGCCGACCGCCGCCACGCTGCATGCCCTGCACTATCACCAGGTCGATGTGGTCGAGGTGCAAAAGTCCCTGGAAGGCCGCCACGAGGACTACACCGACCGCATCCTGACCGTGCCGGTGGCGAAAGACACGAATTGGACGGCGGAACAGATCCAGCAGGAACTGGATAACAACTGCCAGGGCATCCTGGGCTACGTGGTGCGCTGGATCGACCAGGGCGTGGGCTGCTCGAAAGTCCCCGACATCCATGATGTCGGTCTGATGGAAGACCGCGCCACCCTGCGGATTTCCAGTCAGCACATCGCCAACTGGCTGCTGCACGGCGTCACCAACCGCGCTCAGGTCGAACAGACCCTGCGCCGCATGGCCGCCGTCGTGGACCAGCAAAACGCCGGCGACGACGCCTACGAACCCATGGACGGCCACTTCGACACGTCCTGCGCCTTCAAGGCTGCCAGCGACCTGGTCTTCAAGGGCCTGGAACAACCCAACGGCTACACCGAACCGCTGCTGCACCATTGGCGCCAGGTGAAAAAGGCGGAACTGACCGCTAAGGCCTGATGCCACCATGCGGCACCCCCTGGCGGCTCGTACCGCCGCCAGGCACCCAAGAAAAAGCCCTGACCGTCGATCAGGGCTTTTTTCACATCCAAGCTGGATTAACCGCGTACCTGCGCGATCAGCTCGTCCAGCCAGGCCAGCATCGTGTCGATTTCGCCGTCGGTCACGTTCAGGGCCGGCATGAAGCGCAGCAAATTGCCGCGCGGGGCATTCAGCAACAGACCTTCCGGGGTCCGTTCGCGAGCGGCGGTCACCAGGGCCGGGCCGTCATCGCGATCCATGACCAGCGCGCGCAGCAGGCCGACACCGCGTTCACCCTTCATTCCCCACTTGGCCGACAGCGCCGCCAAGCCGTCCGACAGATGGCGCGCGCGCGCATTGACGGACTCCATGAACCCAGGCGCCGCCAGGGTATCGAACACCGCCACCCCGACTGCCGTCATCAGCGGATTGCCGTTATACGTGCCACCCTGATCGCCGTGTTCAAAGCAGCAGACCGCCTCGCGGGCGCACAGCGCGGCCAGCGGCACACCGCCGCCGATGCCCTTGCCCAGGGTCATGATGTCGGGTTCGATACCCGCATGCTGATAGGCGAACATCCGCCCGGTGCGGCCCATGCCGGTCTGCACTTCGTCCACGATCAGCAGCAGGCCCATGTCACGGGTCAGCGTCCGCAGCGCCTGCAGAAATTCGGGCGTGGCGGGGATGACGCCGGCTTCGCCCTGGACGGGTTCCAGCATTACAGCCACGGTCTGATCGTCGATCAGGGCGCGGACGGAATCCAGGTTGTTCAGATCGGCCTTGGGGAAACCATCGACCTGCGGGGCGAATTTCGTATCCCAGCCCGCTTTGCCCGATGCCGACATGGTCGCCAGCGTGCGACCATGGAAACTGTGGTCGAAAGTAATGATCTTGTAGGCGCCCTTGCGGTGCAACTGCCCCCATTTGCGGGCCAGCTTGATGGCGCCCTCGTTGGCTTCGGCGCCGCTGTTGGCGAAGAACACCCGGTCAAAGCAGGACGCATCCACGATGCGCTTGGCCAGGTCGATGGACGGCTGGTTGTAGAACGCGGGGGACGGATTGATCAAGGCATGCGACTGATGCGTCAGGGCGTCAATCATCGGGGCCGGATTATGCCCCAGGCAGTTCACCGCCCAGCCCTGGATGAAATCCAGATAGCGTTTGCCCGCGCTGTCCTGCAGCCAGGACCCTTGCCCGCCGACGAATACCAGTTCAGGACGCGATGTAATTTCCATCAGGGCATTGATCCCTGCACGATCGATGGTCATGAGTATGAATTCCAGTAAAAACGATGGCCTGACGCCCCAGGCGTCAAAGCGCCCATTTTAGGTCGCTTACGAACGGTTCCGAAGCAAAGCGGCCCAGCGGGCGCCAAACAGATTGAGCGTCAGTCCCATCAATACCACAACGCCGCCCAGCCACTGCCACATTCCCAGTTTTTCATCCAGGATCCAGTCCGCGCACAACAGGCCCACCACCGGAATCAGCAGGCTGAGCGGCGCGATGCGGGCCACCGGATGACGCGACAACAGCCGCCCCCACAGCACGTACCCCACCAGCGTCGCCACGCCCGACAAATAGGCCACGACCGCCACGGCGCGCCAGCTGATGTGCGTCAGGCTGTCCAGCATGCGGTCAGGACCCTCGAACACTGCCGAGAGCAGCAGAAACGGTATCGGCGGCAGCAGCGCCCCCCAGACGACCATGGACAGCATGCGCACCTGTCCCGCGCATTTCAGAACGATATTGCCGCAGGCCCAGCTAAAAGCCGCCAGCAGCGTCAATAGAAAACCCACCAGCGGCACCATGGTCGAATCCGCCCCGGCATCCAGCATCACCAGCCCCACCACGGCCAGCCCCATGCCCAGCACATGATGCGCGCGGATAGATTCGTGCAACACCAACGCGGCGATGGTCACGGTAAAAAATGCCTGCGCCTGCAGCACCAGAGATGCCAGCCCCGCCGGCATGCCCAGATAAATGGCCAGAAACAGAAAAACAAACTGCCCCAGACAGATGGTGAGCCCGTAGCCCACGACATAGCGCCAGGCAATCGCCGGTCGGGGCACGAAAAAGACCGCTGGAAACGCCACGAACAAAAACCGCAGGGCGCCCAGCAGCATGGGTGGAATCTCGTCCACACCGAATTTGATGACGACGAAATTCGCCCCCCAGACCACGATGACGACCAGGGCAGCCAGGATATCTTTCAAGGGCATGAGGGTTCCTGCGGGACAAGGGATGCAGCAGCACGTGCAAACAACGCCATGCTACGGCATTTTTGCATGCCATCTGCCGCTAGAATATTTGTCTTGTTTCTGGTGTCTTCGCCTTGTGATCATGTCCCAGACCATCCACAGTCTCTACAGCTATCCCGTCAAATCCTGCGCGGGCATCCGCCACGAGCGCATCCGCATCAGCGGCGCCGGGCTGGAATACGATCGCCACTGGGTGATCGTCGATGATCAGGGCATCTTTCTGACCCAGCGCCAGCGCCCCCGCATGGTGCTGATCCAGCCGGACCCACGCCCCGACGGCGTGTGGCTGAAAGCTCCAGGCCAGCAAGACTGCTACGCGCCGGTGATCGGCGGCGAACTGCCCGCCGTCCCCGTCGCCATCTGGGGAACCGCGACCATCGGCGCGGACCAGGGCGACGACGTTGCGCGCTGGCTCAGCAGCTTTCTGGGCATCCCTTGCCGGCTGCTGCATGTTCATCCCCACGCCCACCGCCTGGCCAGCATGCGCCACGTGACGCAATGGATACAGACCCACCCCGACTGGCCGCAGTCCTTTTTGCCGGTGGACCGCCACGCCTTTGCCTTCGCCGACGGCTTTCCATTCCTGGTCACGAACCAGCAGTCTCTGGACGAGCTGAACGGCCAGCTGACAAGCGGCGGTCACGCCGCGGTGGACATGATCCGCTTTCGGCCCAACATCGTGCTGCAAGGGATGGAGCCCTACGACGAGGATCACCTGGCGGGGTTTCGCACCGGTGGACTGGGATTCGCCTTCGTGAAGGCCTGCGCCCGCTGCCCCATCCCGAACGTTGATCCCGGAACAGGGGAAAGCGCCCCCGAACCTGGCCGCACCCTGGCACAGCATCGGCAATTCGAACAGGGCGTGCTGTTCGGCATGAACGCTATTGCCGCCCTGCCGGACGGCGATCACTGGCTGCGGGTGGGCGATGCGATCGAACCGGAATTCGATTTCTGATCCCGCTCCGGCCCTCGATCGGCCAGCAGGATGACCGCGCGACGATAGCCCGCGCATGCCGCCAAGGCCTGGGGGGTCAGGGCCCCCGCAAGCCGGGTGATGACGCGGCGATCCACATCCCGCCGCGCCATGTCCAGCAATGCCTCGGGCAGGCTGCATTCATGCACCAGCACATCGGCCTCGTTCATCGCCCGTAGTTCATCAAGCGTCAGGCGCCCTGGCTGATCCGGAAAGGCCGTGATCCACGTGACACGGTGTTCCCATGCGGCATCCTCGGTTGCCGCTACCGCCAGACGGCTGCGCACGCGCTGCTCCGCACCCACCAGGTCGCCTTGACGCAGCTGCGCCAGCACAGGGCCGTCATACAGCCAGTCATAGAACTGGCAGCGATCACCGGGCTCCGGATAGGCTTGGCGAATGGCCTGGCGATATCGTCCCGCCAGTGCCGCCAGGGTCCCCAGGGAGGCATCGAACAGCGCCTCCATCCGTTCCCGCACACGCCGCGCCAGGACCGGGGCTGCGCCCGACGAGGAGATGGCAATCACCACTGGCGACCGATCGACCACGGCTGGCACCTGGAACGAGGACAACGCCGGATCATCCACAACGTTGGCCAGCACGCTGCGCTCATCCGCAGCGGCCTTCACCCGCGCATTGACCCGGCGGTCCCCGGTTGCCGCAATGACCAACCAGACGGCGCTCAACCAGCCAGGATCGAACGGCCCCGGCAAGTAAGCCAGACTGCCGTCATCCACCCAGCGCTGCAGCCTGATCGTCAGGCGGGGGGCGCCCACCAGAACCCGCGCGCCGCATTTCATCAAGGACCGCACCTTGCGCTCCGCAACGGCGCCGCCCCCCACCACCAGGACCCGGCGCCCCTCCAGATTGGCGAACAGCGGATAGAGCGGCTTCATATCGTACCGACCGGCACAGGCTCCCGGCAGAGCCGGGCCCATGCAACGAGATCCGGGTCGGCGAGCGCAACCACCTGGCCTACCATGATCAGGCACGGCGACACCAGACCGCACTGGAGCGCAACCCCCCCCAGATCCGCCAGAAGACACCGGACCGCACGCTGCGCCGGCGTCGTTCCACACGCGATGAGCGCGACCGGTGTCGTCCCGGACAGGCCATGCAGCATCAATTCCATCCCGACATGGTCCGCCTGGGCCAGACCCATGTAGAAAACCAGTGTGCGCTGCCGGTCCGCCGCCAAGGCCGCCCAATCCAGATCGACCGCATTTTCCTGCCGATGCGCGGTCACCAGGCTGACACCCGCCGCCAGATCACGGTGCGTGAGCGGAATGCCCGTCGCCGCCGCGCAACCGGCCGCCGCCGTCACCCCAGGGATGATCGACACCGGAACCCCCTGCTGCCGCAAGGCGATCATCTCCTCTCCCCCCCGCCCGAAAATGAACGGGTCGCCGCCCTTCAGGCGGACGACGCGACGGCCCGCCCGCGCATGAGCGATCAGCAAGGCATGGATGCCACCCTGGGAAACGCTGTGCAGCCCTGCTTGCTTGCCCACGGAAACGCGCACGGCATCCGGACGGCAGTGCGCCAGCAAGTCCGTGCAGGCCAATCGGTCGTAGACCACCACATCGGCTGCCTGCAAGGCATGCAGCCCTTTCACCGTGATCAGCTCGGGATCTCCCGGCCCCGCCCCTACCAGCCAGACGTGACCCATCCGTCCCGAGGGCGCGGAATGCGCGGCGTTCATCATGACATCAGGCGGCATGATCAGCATCCTTCAAGGCATCCGCCGGACGGCCCAGGCGCAGGACTCCATCCTCGCCCAAGCGCACGGGCCAGCAGCGGACGCGCACACCGGCATCTTCCAGGCATTCCCCCGTATCCAGGAAAAAATGCTGCTTGTACATAGGCGAGGCCACGACCGGTCTCCCCCGCAGCTCGCCGACGATGCCACGGGCCAGCACGGCTGCGCCGCAGAACGGATCGACATGATCGATGGCGAACAGCCCCGTCCCGGTCACGAACACGGCGACCTGCTCGCCATGCGCCCGAACGGCCACCCCGGCCTCGTTGATCAGCTCATCGCCCCTGCAGACCACCTGCCACCCAGAAGGCTCCACCAGTCCGCCCTGACGGCGGGAACGCCCTGTTTTCATCATCCTGCCCTCACTCGATCTCTGCCTTGACCGCCAATTCCCGGCGTTCCCGCACCGTGGCCGGACGGATCTGGCCGCGTTCCCGCACATGGACAATATGCTCGTCCGGCGCACTGTCGTTGATGAGCGACCGAAAGCGCCGCAGCGCCTGCTCATCCTTAAGGGTTGCCGCCCATTCGCATTCATACCGATCGACCAGCCGCTGCATCTGGGCCTCCAGTTCCGCGCCCAGACCCAGACTGTCGTTCACTACGACTGCTTTCAGGTAGTCGAGGCCGCCTTCCAGGCTTTCGCGCCAGGCCGCCGTGCGCTGCAGCTTGTCCGCCGTGCGGATGTAGAACATCAGAAATCGGTCGATGTACCGGATCAGCGTCTCGTCGTCCAGATCCACGGCCAGCAATTCCGCGTGCCGGGGCCGCATGCCGCCGTTGCCGCACACATACAAGTTCCAGCCCTTGTCCGTGGCGATGACCCCGACATCCTTGCTCTGCGCCTCGGCGCACTCGCGTGTGCAGCCGGACGCAGCCATCTTGATCTTATGGGGCGCGCGCACCCCTCGGTAGCGCTGCTCCAGGCGGATGGCCAGGCCCACCGAATCGCGCACACCAAATCGGCACCAGGTGCTGCCAACGCACGACTTTGCCGTGCGCAAGGCCTTGCCATAGGCATGCCCGGATTCGAAGCCGGCATCGATCAGTTCCCGCCAGATCAGGGGCAGCTGTTCCAGGCGCGCGCCGAACAGATCGATCCGCTGGCCGCCGGTGATCTTGGTGTACAGCCCGTACTTGCGGGCGACTTCACCGATAACGATCAATTTCTCCGGCAGGATCTCACCGCCGGGAATACGCGGCACCACAGAATAGGTGCCGTCCTTTTGCAGATTGCCCAGATAGGCGTCATTGCTGTCCTGCAGCGGGGCGTGTTCGGGGGTCAGCACGAAATCATTCCAGCACGACGCAAAGATCGACGCGGCCACCGGCTTGCAAAGGTCGCAACCCTTGCCCGCGCCATGACGGGCGATCAGCGTCTTGAAATCGCGGATCTCGTTGACGCGGACCAGGTGGTAGAGTTCCTGCCGGCTGTAGCGGAAATGCTCGCACAGGCCATGATCGACGGCGATCCCCCGCCGTTCCAGTTCCAGATCCAGGATCTGTTTCACCAACGGCACGCAGCCGCCGCAGGTCGTACCCGCTCGGGTCCTGGCCTTCAAGTCGCCCAGGGTGGCGCACCCGTCTTCAATCGCGCGGCACAGGGCCCCTTTGCTCACCTGGTTGCAGGAACAGATCTGCGCGGTATCCGGCAAAGCGTTCACCCCCAGCGCGGGGACCGCGTCCGCCGCTGGCGCAATCAGCGCAGCGGGCCGAGCCGGCAAGTCCAGACCATTGGTGCAATACTGGTCCAACATACCAAACGAGGCCGTATCCCCCACCAGGACGGCGCCCAACAGGCGCTTCCCGTCCGCATCCATCACCAGCTTTTTATAGACGCCCGCCAGCGCATCTTCGAACACGCAGCACACACTGCCCTGCGTACGGCCCTGGGCGTCGCCGATCGATCCGACGTCCACCCCCAGCAGCTTCAACTTGGTGCTGGGCTGCCCGCCCTGGAAGACCACGCTCTCGTCACCCCGCAAGTGAGCCGCGCAGACCCGTGCCATCTCATAGCCTGGCGCTACCAGACCGTAGGTGGCACCCCGCCAACTGGCGACTTCGCCAATCGCATAGATGGCCGGGTCGGAGCTGCGGCAGCGATCATCGATCACGACGCCGCCGCGCGGCCCGATCACCAGGCCGCAGCTGTGCGCCAGCCGGTCGCACGGTCGGATGCCTGCCGAAAAGACCACCATGTCGGCTTCCAGCAGACCGCCATCCGAGAACTTCAGGCGCAAGGGCGAACGCAGGCCCGCGCCGATGGACGACGTGGTCTTCGCCGTGTGCACATGGATGCCCAGCGCTTCGATCTTGCCACGCAGCAAGCGGCCACCGGACTCATCCAGCTGCGTGGCCATCAGCCACGGCGAGAACTCGACGACATGAGTATCCAGGCCCAGACCATGCAAGGCGCGCGCGGCCTCCAGCCCCAGCAATCCGCCGCCGATGACAACACCTCGCCGGGCGCCGGCTGCGCGCGCCCGGATCGCCGCGACATCATCAAGCGTCCGGTAAAGCAGGCATTCCGGTCGATCCACCCCTTCGATCGGGGGCACGAACGGCACGGACCCCGTCGCCAGCACCAGCCGGTCATAAGGATAGAATTCCTCGTCCGTGACATGGACGCGGCGCTGCTTGCGGTCGATCCAGACCGCTTTTTTGTCACGCAGCACCGTGATGCCGTGCGTCTCGAAGAACCCCTCATCGGCCAAGGCCAAATCTTGGGGCTCCGCCCCGACAAAGCACTGACTCAGCTGCACACGGTCATAGGCCAGCCGAGGCTCGCCGGCAAGTACCGTGATGCCGTCGCCGCCCCGCCCATGCCGGACCAGTTCCTCCAGCAGGCGGTGACCGACCATGCCGTTACCGATGACCACCAGGCGCGTCCCGTCGTCCGGGCCCGGCTCCGCCGCATCCAATCGCGCGGGATTCATGCCGGCTCCTTGAAAGCGACCTCGTCCCGCGCGGCGCGCCCGGCGGCAGGCGACGAGGCGACCCGATAAGCGCCCGCCACAAACACCGCACCGCCCACGATATTGCCCAGCGTCACCCAGCCCAGGTTCCAGGCCATGCCGCCCAGACTCACCGCGTCGGGATGATGGCCGGCCAGCGCCAGCAGCAGCAGGGTCATATTGGCCACGCTGTGCTCGTAGCCGCTGCCGATGAAGGCCAGCAGACACCAGAAAATCACCATGCAGCGAGCGCTGTCGGACGACACCCGGGCCGACATCCAGACCGCCAGACACACCAGCCAATTGCACAGAACGGCGCGGGCGAACAGGCTGGCGCCACCGGCCGTCATCTTGTGCGCAGCAGCCGTCATCACTAGCCCCTGCGGATCATCCAGCAAACCGCCTCCGCCCCCCATCACGAACAGACCAACCAACACCAGTGCGCCGCACAGATTGCCGACCCAGCTCGCGCACAGCACGGCCACCGCCTCGGCCCAGGTTCCCCGCCCACAGTAGCGCCGCAGCGCCATCACCATGGTGTGACCGGTAAAAAGTTCGGCGCCGGCGATCACGACCAAGATCAGGGCAATTCCAAACGTCGCACCCATCACCAGCGGGCGAAAGGCCGGCGGGACAAAACTGCCCAGCGAAAAGATCAGGATGATGCCCAATCCGATATAGGCGCCAGCCAGCATGCTGGCGACCAAAAAGCCCTGCGGATTCCCGCGCAGTTGGTGGAGTTTGGCGTCGGCTGCGCGCGCAAAGCCATTGATCGTGTCGTCGTACATGAGATTCTCCCGTATGTATCCGTGGACACAGAGGGAAAAGCAAACAGCATGCCAACTGCTTACTGCAGTTCCCACAGGAGAGAGCCGCCTGTCTGCCAGGCGGAGTTGATGGCGCCGCGTGCGTCAAGACGGTGCAGTGCGCACCAAAGTCGTAGCCCGGATCAGTACAGGGAAAGCTGCACCGGATGGTGCCCAGATGGCGAATCGCCAGCCGGCTCCAGCTTGCTGGCCCGCACACCCAGCAGGCGCAGGCGGCGGTCCAGGACGACCCGTTTCAAACATTGCCCAGCGGCTCGGTGAATGGCGTCGGCGTCCCCGATGGCTTCGTCCAGCGTCAGATCACGCGTCACGATCCGGAAGTCGTCAAAACGCAGCTTGATCCCGATGGTGGATCCATAGACCCGCTTGCGGGCCAGATCCTGGGCCAGGTGATCGCACAATTCCCGGAAGATCCCCGACAGCAGCTCCCGATCCCGCACCACGTGCAGATCGCGCTCGAACGTCGTTTCCCGGCTGATCGAGCGCGGTTCGGACACCGTCACCACCGGTCGCTCATCGATGCCGTGAGCGACGTCCAGCAGCCAGCGCGCCATCCCCAGGCCGAATGCCTCTTGCAGGCGGTCGGGCGCGGCGGCGGCCAGCTGCGCAATCGTCTCGATCCCCATGCCCTGCAGGCGGCGGGTGGCCTTGGGGCCGATGCCATTGACCTTTGATACCGGCAGCGGCCAGATGCGGCGCTGCAGATCGCCGGGACCGATCAGTGTCAGACCATCGGGCTTGTCCAGATCCGAGGCGATCTTGGATAACAGCTTATTGGGTGAAATACCGATGGAGCAGACCAGGCCCGTCGCATCGCGCACGGCCTGCTTCAGCTGGCGCCCCAGGATTGTGGAATCCTGGGGCAGGTCAGTCAGGTCGATATAGATTTCATCGATCCCGCGGTCTTCCACCTGCGGGGCAATGGCGGCCACCGCCGCCTTGAACAGCCGCGAATAATGGCGATAGGCGGGGAAGTTCACCGGCAGCAGCACCGCATCCGGGGCCAGGCGTGCCGCCTTCATCATGCCCATCGCCGAATGCACCCCAAAGGCCCGCGCCTCGTAGGTTGCCGTGGTGATGACCCCGCGCCCGACGTAATCGCGCAGGCGCGCATAACGGCCATCGCGGGGGGCCTCGCCCCGCCCTCCGATCACGACCGGCTGCCCGCGCAGGTCGGGATAGCGCAACAATTCCACGGACGCGAAAAACGCATCCATATCCAGATGAGCGATACGACGGGCAGGGGATCCAGACATTTTTGACATCCTGACGCCAAAAGCGGACAGGCACTGCTATACTAGCCGACATCTTAAGATATATTTAAAATGTATCTATAACCCCGCCCTATCCAGGGGCATTTCCCCGTTCGCGAGGACCTATGCAAGCTGAAACCCTGAAACGATCTTCCCAGAAAACCGAGACGCTGCGCCTCGTGGGTCTGCGCGGCCCCGAATGCGCCGACAAGCTGGATCGCGTTCTGTCCGCACTGCCTGGCGTATCTCAAGTCAGCGTGTCGCTGGCCGACGAGAAGGCCACCATCACTTTCGATACGGCGCAGGCATCCACACAGCGTATCCAGGTGGCGGTCGCCGACGCCGGCTACGAAGCCATGAAGCCCGTCCACGGCGAAGACGGCAACTGCTGCGGCGGGTGCGGGGGATAATTCCAGACACATGACAGCCCCTGCGGGCTGTCATGCGCAGGAATTATCCGAGGCGCTTGCAAGCGCCGAGGTGGGACGGCGCCACATCCTGCGGACTGTGCTCTGCCAAATTTATCCGAGCGGCCTGCAGGCCGTGAGGTGGACGGCGCCACACCCTCACGCCGGCTCCACCAGTTCCGTCCCGGCGCGCGGCGCGCGGCGGTACGAATAGTGCATGAAGATCAGCGACACGCAGACTGATCCATACAGCAGCATGAAGGCACTGGAATACACGCCGGTGATATCCAGCAGCGCACCGAACATGATCGGCAGAATGAAGCCGCCCAATCCCCCCGCCAGGCCCACGACGCCGGACACCGCGCCGATATTGTCCGAGTAATCATCGCTGATGAACTTGAATACCGATGCCTTGCCGATCGCCATCGCCACCCCGACGATGAACAGCAGGATCGTGAACACCGTGGCGTTCAAGCCGATGTCCAGGGACACAGGCCCGCTCAAGGTCTGAATCGTCATCTGCGTCTGTGGATAAGACAACAGAAAGAAACACACCCAGCACACCCACATGACCCACCAGGTCACGGTGTAGGCGCCGAAACGATCCGAAAACCAGCCCCCCAGGGCCCGCAACACCCCGCCCGGCAGGGAAAAGATCATCGCCAGAAACGCCGCCAGCGTCAGATCGAAACCATATTCGGCCACATAGTATTTGGTGATCCACAGGGCCAGCGCCACATAGCCGCCAAACACCACGGAATAATATTGGCAGTACCGCCAGACACGCGGGTCCTTCAGCACGCTGAGCTGCCGCAAAATCCCCGTATCAGTCGAGACACGATGCGCCGGGTCCGTATGGCTGAATAGCCAGAACAAGATGGCCGTCCCCAGCATCAGCGCAGCGTAGACCTTCGGCAACATGGTCCAGCCAAAAGCGCCGATGATCAGGGGCGCGACAAACATGTTCAGGGCTGAACCCGAATTACCCGCCCCGAATACGCCCATGGCGAAGCCCCGGCGCTCTGGCACAAACCAGCGGGCCACATAAGGCGTGCCCACGGAAAACGTCCCGCCCGCCAGCCCGACAAACAAGGCCAGCACCAGGAACTGGGTATAGCTGGTGGCATGCGCCATCAGATACAGCGGCGGCACACACACCAACAGGACCAGAAAGAAAACGATCCGCCCCCCAAAACGATCCGTCAGCATCCCCAAAGGCACCCGGATCAGCGACCCCGTCAGCACCGGCGTGGCGATCAGCAAACCAAACTGGGTTTCATTCAGGCTCAGCTCGGCTTTTAGCGGCACCCCCAGGACGGAGAACATGGTCCAGATAGCGAAACAGATCGTGAACGCGAAGGTGCTGGAAAACAGGACGGACAGCGCTTGGCGCGATGCGCCGCCGCCTTGAGTCTGTGTCTCAAATGACATATGGGCTCCCCTGGCGAAATGTTTTCGCCCAGAAAGCGATCATATCCCTATTACCTGTGCCGTTATTTGACCTGAATCATCCGAGTCTCCCGCTGGCCGAAGCTCATCACCATGACAGAGGGCTCCGTTCAACTCAACGGAGCCCTCTGTCATTCAGACGCTGGCAAGCTGCCCGTCAGGCAGGCGCCAACCGCCCTATTGCACGGTCAGCGTGACCTTGATGTTGTTGCGCGTGGCGTTGGAATACGGGCACACCACGTGGGCTTTTTGCACCAGATCATTCAGCTTGGCATGATCCACGCCGGGTGCGGAAATTTTCAGTTCCACGGCAATGCCAAAGCCCGTGGGGATGGGACCGACGCCCACGGAACCCGCGATCTGAGTCGTATCCGGCAGCGCAACGCCTTCTTTGCCGGCGACCAGCTTCAGGGCGCCCAGAAAGCAAGCCGAATAGCCCGCCGCAAACAACTGTTCCGGATTGGTGCCGGGGCCGGCATCGCCGCCCAGTTCCTTGGGGACGGACAATTTGATGTCCAGACGGCCATCCGAGGATTTGGCACTGCCGGCGCGCCCACCCGTGGCGGTGGCATGAGCGGTGTAGAGAACGTTTTCGACTGTCATGGTTGGACTCCTGGTGGTGCGATTGAAAAAGAAAGCCTCGGCACCACAAACGGCGACTTCCCCAGCAGCAAAGCAGATAAGTCCTCGTCCCCGACCGCATGCGGTCGGAAACGCCGTTCCTATCGTATTGCCGTATGTTCCTGCATCAGCTGCGCGTGTTGCAGATGCGTACGCAGCGCTTCCAGATCGGCCTTCAAGGTCAGCGCCTGATCCGGCCTACAGCCGGTCGCGCACATCACCTCTTGCGGAATGGCATGCGCCCGTTTCTGCAGCGCACGCCCCGCCGACGTCAACGTGACCAACACCTGGCGTTGGTCGGCGTGATCGCGGTCGCGGTGCAGCAGTCCCAGCATCTGAAGGCGTTTCAGCAAAGGGGTCAGCGTGGCCGAATCCAGATACAGCCGGCCCCCCAACGCGGTCACCGTCAAGTTATCCGATTCCCACAGCACCAGCATGACCAGATATTGCGGATAGGTCAGCCCCAGATCGCGCAAATGGTGGCGATAGACCTTGCCCATCGCCAGGTGCGCCGAATACAGCGCAAAGCAGAGTTGCGCGTCCAGCGCGAGAGAGGCAGGTGTCATATCCGCTTGATCGCCAGATTTTGGATACATGCTCCCATATTAAATAGCTCGCTATTTAATTGCAAGCTATTTAATTGCGGACATATGGCTGACATGCCTTGCCCCAGCCGCCTTCGCTGTCACGCGTCACACAGGGTCGCCCGCCGACGCCACAGTACACTGAAGCATTGCATCAGCCTTGATAGGAATCCCCATGACCGATACCGTCGATTGCCTGGTCATCGGCGCGGGCGTCGTCGGCCTGGCGGTTGCCCGCGCTTGCGCCCGATCCGGCCTGGAAACCCTGCTGGTCGAGTCCGAATCCACCATCGGCACCGGCACCAGCTCACGCAATAGCGAAGTCATCCATGCAGGCATCTACTATCCCCGTGGATCGCTGAAAGCGCGGCTATGCGTGCTAGGCCGCCAGGCTCTGTACGACTACTGCACGGATCATGGCGTGGCGCACCAGCGCTGCGGCAAACTGATCGTCGCCACGCACGATGCGCAACAAGATCGTCTGCAAGAGATCGCCGCTGCGGCTGCCGCCAACGGCGTGCACGACCTGCGCTGGCTGGACCGCCACCAGGCGCAAACCCGCGAACCCGCGCTGCAATGCGTCGCTGCCCTGGAATCGCCCTCTACCGGCATTATCGATAGCCACGGCCTGATGCTGGCGCTGCTGGGCGACCTGGAACACGCCGGCGGCCTGCTGGCCCTGCGATCCCCTGTCATAGGCGGCGCTGTGCAGACCGCCGGCGGACCAGGCATCGTGCTGCGCATCGGCGGCGATGAACCCATGGAAATCATGGCCCGCCGCGTCGTCAATTGCGCCGGCCTGCACGCCCAGGACATCGCAGCCCGCATTCAGGGCATACCGCCCGCCACCATCCCCGCCGGTCGCTACGCCAAAGGCAATTACTATGCCCTGTCCGGCAAGGCGCCCTTTTCCCGCCTGATCTACCCGGTGCCCGAACCCAGCGGGCTGGGTGTGCATCTGACCCTGGACCTGGCCGGGCAGGCGCGCTTCGGCCCTGATGTCGAATGGGTGGATGCCATCGACTATCACGTGGATCCCGCCCGGGCAGACAATTTCTACGCCGCCATCCGCCGCTACTGGCCCGAGCTGCCCGATGAGGCCCTGCACCCCAGCTACGCCGGCATCCGGCCCAAACTGGTGATGGCTGATGGGCAGGATGCGGATTTCCTGATCCAGGACGCCCACACACACGGCGTGCCAGGCCTGATCAATCTGTACGGCATCGAATCGCCGGGGCTGACGTCCTGCCTGGCCATCGCCGACGAAGTGATGCGGCGCTTGACTCACCAGACGGATTGACGAGGCTTACCCGGACGACACGACCGTCTGTTGCCAACCCCGCTGGCGGTCAGCGCAACGGTGCATAATCACAGGCATCGTCACTCACCCCCAAGGAACCCGACATGATCCGCGAAATGGCCCATATCACCGTCAAACCCGGTGCCCAGGCCGACTTTGAGGCTGGCGTGCAAAAAGCCCTGCCCCTGTTCCAGCGGGCACGCGGCTTTCACCGCCTGGAACTGCACCACATCATCGAGCACCCCGAACAATACGTGCTGCAGATCCACTGGCAGACCCTGGAAGACCATATGAAGCATTTCCGCGAATCCGAAGACTTCCAGGCCTGGCGCGGCATCGTCGGCGGCTTCTTCGCCAAGGCGCCGGACGTCGTGCATACGGAAGTTGTGGTCGGGGAATAGGCGGGCGTCACTTCCCGATGCAGAACCGCGAAAAGATCTCGCCCAGCAGATCGTCGCTGGTGAACTGCCCGGTGATCTCGCACAAAGACTCATGCGCCAGGCGCAGCTCTTCGGCAAACAGATCCAGCACCTGATCGCTGTGCGCAGCGTGTTCTCGGGCCAGCAGCAAATGCTGCCGCGCCGCTTCCAGCGCCAGGACATGGCGCTCGCGTGCCAGCCAGGGCGATTCCGTCCCCGGCGTCCAGCCCGCGATGCTCAGCAAACGAGCGCGCAGCTCGTCCAGACCCGCCCCCGTGCGGGCGGAAATACGGATCCGCTCCGATGTATCCAACCTGTCCGTCCCGCTGTGCTCACGCTGCGCTTGAGCGGACTCATTCAAGAGATCCACCTTGTTCAACACCCGCAGCATCGGCGTGCCCGCCGGCAGACGCCGCACGATGTCCGCATCCAGCGGATCATCCGGGTGCCGCGCATCCTGCAGATGCACGATCACCTGGGCGCGGGCGATTTCCGACCAACTGCGCTCGACGCCGATCTGCTCCACAGTGTCCTCGGTATGGCGCAGCCCTGCCGTATCCACGATGTGCAGCGGAATCCCGTCGACATGAATCTGCTGAATCACCCGATCACGCGTCGTGCCGGCAATGGGCGTCACGATGGCCACGTCCTCGCCCGCCAGCGCATTGAGCAGACTGGACTTGCCCACGTTCGGCTGCCCCGCCAGCACCACGTGCAGGCCCTCGCGCAGCACCATGCCCTGACGCGCCGTGCGCAGCACCCCGTCCAGCGCCGCCGTCACCGTATCCAAGCGGTCCGCCGCCTGGTACTTTTCCAGGAAATCGATTTCCTCTTCCGGGAAATCCAGCGTCGCCTCGACCAGCATGCGCAGTTGCACGATGCGTTCGCTCAGGCCATCGATCTCGGCTGAAAACGCCCCCGACAAGGACGCCATCGCACTGCGGGCCGCCGCGGCGGAGCTGGCTTCGATCAGATCCGCCACCGCTTCCGCCTGCGCCAGATCCAGCCGCTCATTCAAAAAAGCCCGCTGGGTAAATTCCCCCGGCTGCGCCAGCCGCAAACCGATATCGGCGCCTCGCGCCAAACAGTCGTCCAGCACCCGCCGCAACACAGCCGGCCCGCCGTGCCCCTGCAGTTCCAGCACGTCCTCGCCCGTATAAGAATGCGGGCCGGGAAAGAACAGCGCCAGCCCCTCGTCCATCACCTCGCCCTCGCGATTGCGAAATGGCAGGTAATGCGCATGCCGGGACCGCAGCGCCTGGCCGCACAGCGCATCCGCCCAGGCCCGCAGGTCCGGCCCCGACGCCCGAATCACGCCAATACCCCCCCGGCCAGGGGCAGTGGCAATGGCGATGATGGGGTCTGTCTGCGATACGCTCATATCAAAAGTCGTTCAAAAATCCACGAACAGGAAGTGCGGCGAGATCCGCGCACAGCCAACATAATCCATCTGCATGATATCGGGAAATCACGCCAGGCAACGCGCGACGGCCCGGGAGCGCTGATCAAGAAGGGCCTGGCGCTCGCAGTCGGCCGGTGCCGGGTGCTACCGTAGGGAATCGGGGAGCTTTCGGCGGACGTGTTTGAGGCCGAAGGCCGAGTTCGTCCGCCGCCCCGATGGACGAGGTAGACCCGGGAAGCCCGTAGGGCCACCGGCTGGTGAGCGCCAGGCCCTTCTTGATCAGCGTTCCCCTTAAGAACCTAAACTGCGACTCCCCACCAAAAAAACGGCGCTCCAAAAAGAGCGCCGTTTCATCATGCCGACATCCAGACCATCAACTGGACGCCGACGCCGCCTTTTCCCGATCCAGGCGATTCATGATCACCCGCTGCTGAATGATCGACACCGTGTTGTTCACGCACCAGTACAGCACCAACCCGGCCGGGAACATGAACATCATCCCGCCGAACACCAGCGGCATGATCATCATCACCCTGGCCTGCATCGGATCCGGCGGCGTCGGATTCAGCTTGATCTGCAGGAACATCGTCAACATCATGAACGCCGGCAGAATGAACCAGGGATCGCTGACCGACAGATCGTGAATCCACAACAGCCACGGCGCCCCGCGCATCTCCACGCTGCCCAGCAACACCCAGTACAGCGCAATGAACACCGGAATCTGCACCACCATCGGCAAGCACCCGCCCAGCGGATTGATCTTTTCCGTGCGGTACATTTCCATCATGGCGGCATTCATCTTCGCCTTGTCGTCGCCGAATTTTTCCTTCAACTGCTTCAGGCGCGGCGCGACCAGCTTCATCTTGGCCATGGACCGGTAGCTGGCCGCCGACAGCGGATAGAACACCAGCTTGATCAGCAGCGTCAACAGCACGATGGTCCAGCCCCAGTTGCCCACCAGGCCGTGCAGCCAGATCATCAGCTTGAACATCGGCTTGGCGATGATCGTCACCCAGCCGTAATCCACCACCAGATCCAGACCGGGCGCCACTTCGCTCATGGCCTCCTGATCTTGCGGGCCGACCCACAGCTGCGCATCCACGGATTTGCTCGCCCCCGGTGCGATTTCGCCCAGGGATTCGATCGTACGGACGGCGAACAGATCGCCCGGCAGCGCCAGGGCCTGATTCGTGCGCACCACGCCCTGCTGAGGCACCCAGGCCGTCGCAAAATAGTGCTGCACCATGCCGACCCAGCCATTGTCGGCCTGCTGGGTATAGCTGGCCTTGTTCTTGGTGATGTCTTCGAACGTCACCTTCTGGAACTTGTCTTCCGCCGAATAGACCACCGGACCCGTGAAGGTGCTGTAAAAGCCCGACAGGCTGGACGGCTCGTGCCCATCGCGCGTCAATTGCAGGTACAGGGACGGACTGACGGGCTGATCGCCCAGATTGGTGACGTCATTGCGCACGCGAATGTCATAACTGTCGCGCGACAGGATGAAGGTCTTGACCACCCGCACCTGAGCAGACACGGCCTCGAACGAGATCTCGGTCGTATCGCCCTTGACCACCGGCCCGTCGCCCACCAGCGCAAACGGCGTCAGATGCGTGGGATAGCTCTGGCCCTGCGGCGCGCCCACCAAGCCCGTCTGGGCGACATACGTATCGCCAGGCTGGTTGTTCAGCAGGTACAGGATGCTGCCCGCATCCTGCGGCGGCTTTTTACCGATCAGGCTCTTGAACCAGGGGATGATGCCCGTAGTGGCTTCCTCGTTCCTGTAGTCCAGCAGCTCGGCGCGCACCAACTGCGCCCCCAGCGTATCGAACGTCAGGTTGAACACCCCGGTCCTTACCTGCACCGGCTGCCCCTGGGGGGGCGCATCGGACACAGGAACCTTGGTCTGCGCCGCGCCGCCCTGGTGAGCCACGTCGGGCACACCCCCCTGGCCAGCGGGCGCCTCTGGGGCCTTGGCCGGTTCCGCAGCGGGCGGCGGCGCGGAAAACAGGGATGGCTGCCCCTGGTATACCTGCCAGTTGTTCCACAGCAGCAGCAGCGAAAAAGAAAAGATCATCCAGAGGATGGTGCGTCGAATGTCCATTGGCGCCTGTTTTCGAATAAGGTCAGAGCAAAAGCCCACCAGTTTAACGCAGGGAGGCTGACAAAGACTTGATCAGACATCCCCGCGCTCTCATGACTCACCCCCGCCTGTCCGCAGGGGGCGGCACAGGATCATGTCCGCCGGGACAACCGGGGTGGCAGCGGGCGATACGGCGAATCCCCAACCAGATGCCGCGCGGCACGCCGTGCGTTTCAATCGCCTCGATCGTATAGGCGGAGCAGGTCGGGGTAAAACGGCACTGCTGCCCCACCCAGGGGCTCAGGAAGTACCGGTAAAAGCGAATCGGCGCGATGAATAAAGACCGGATCAGGCTCATGCCGAACTGATCTTGCCCAGCAGGGCATCGACTTCCGCGCGCACCTGGCGTTTCAGCACCGTCAGGCTGGCCGGATCCGGCCGATTGACCAATCGGAACACCAGGTCGCCTTCCGGCAGGTCGGAACGGCGCAAACGAAAAGCCTCGCGGATGACACGCTTGATCGCGTTGCGCGTGACCGCCAGCGGCGCATACCGTTTAGGAACGACCAGCCCTAGCCGGACAGGAGTCCCCTCGGGTTGTCTGGGGCTGGATACGACGAACAACGCCCCTCTGGCGACACGTCGGCCTTTCAGGGCCGCAGCATATTCCGAGGGGCGATGCAGCCGAGCCGCCGAAGGAAAATCGGAAGGCATGGCGGATGATTTCAATGCCGGCCAGAAAGACCCGCAAAGGAAATGCCGAATTAGACGGCCAGGCGCTTGCGGCCCTTGGCGCGGCGGGCGCTAAGAACAGCGCGACCGGCACGCGTCTTCATGCGGACACGAAACCCATGGGTACGCTTGCGGCGGGTAACAGAAGGCTGGAAAGTGCGTTTCATGGCGAATCCAAAAGAGCTTGGGGGGGTAAAAGTGTACAGAAAAGCCCACTATTTCAACAAATTTTTGAAGCGGAGTCAATCACTTGAGAACTTATCCCCTGCTCTGTCGCGCTGACCATCCGGCCATCTGTGGATAACTTACCACGGGAAAGGGTAGAATCGAGGTTTCGCACGATGGCACCTATGAATGAATTCTGGCAGGCCTGTCTCCAGCAACTGGGGCAGGAACTCCCCCCCCAACAAATCAGCGCCTGGATCAAACCTCTGGTCCCGCTTGGCTACGACGAGGAACTCGCGGTCCTGAGGATCGGTGCGCCCAACCGCTTCAAACTGGACTGGGTGCGCAAGAACTTCTCCACACGGCTTGAAGCTTTGGCGACCGACTGGTTTTCCCAGGCCGTCCAGGTACAGTTCGAACTCAACGCGGCGCCGGCACGGCAGACCGCCGGACGCTCGGGCGCCGCGCCTGCGCTCGCGCCTGTACCGGCCAACAACGCCATCAGCCAGCCAGCCACTGCCGCAGCACCCTCGCCCGCACACATCGCGACCGACGAAGCCGTCCAGGATCGTTCGCGTCTGAACCTGGACCTCACCTTTGACAATTTCGTCATCGGCAAGGCCAACCAGCTGGCGCGCGCCGCTGCCTTGCAGGTCGCGGAAAACCCGGGCATATCCTATAACCCGCTCTTCCTCTATGGCGGCGTGGGCCTGGGCAAGACCCACCTGATCCACGCCATCGGCAATGCAATGCTGGCCAGCGGCAACAACCCGCGCATCCGCTATGTACATGCTGACCAATACGTATCAGACGTGGTCAAGGCCTACCAGCGCCGCGCCTTCGACGATTTCAAGCGCTATTACCATTCTCTGGATCTGCTGCTGATCGACGATATCCAGTTTTTCGCCGGCAAGAACCGTACGCAAGAAGAATTCTTCTACGCCTTCGAAGCCATGGTGGCCCAGCGCAAGCAGATCATCATCACGTCGGACACCTATCCAAAAGAACTGGCCAACATCGACAGCCGCCTGATCTCGCGCTTCGATTCCGGGCTGACCGTCGCCATCGAGCCGCCCGAACTGGAAATGCGCGTCGCCATCCTGCTGCGCAAGGCGCACACCGAAGGCATCACCATGCCCGAGGAAGTCGCGTTCTTCATCGCAAAACATCTGCGCAGCAACGTGCGCGAACTGGAAGGCGCCCTGCGCAAGGTATCCGCCTATGCCCGCTTCCACGGTCGCGAAGTCCTGACCGTCGAAGTCTGCAAAGAAGCCCTGAAAGACCTGCTGTCCGTTTCCAACAGCCAGATCACGGTCGAGAACATCCAAAAAACCGTGGCCGATTTCTATAAAATCAAGGTCGCCGACATGTACTCGAAGCGTCGGCCGGCCAATATCGCGCTGCCGCGTCAGATCGCCATGTACCTGGCAAAGGAACTGACCCAGAAAAGCCTGCCCGAAATCGGAGACCTGTTCGGCGGACGCGATCACACCACCGTGCTGCACGCGGTCCGCAAGATCACCGATCTGCGAGCCAAACAAACCGAACTGAATCACGCACTTCACGTACTCGAGCAAACCCTCAAAGGATAATGACATGCTACTGATACAAGCAAGCCGCGATGCCGTGCTCAAGCCCTTGACGACCGTGGTGGGGATCGTCGAGCGGCGCAATACCTTGCCGATCCTGGCGAATGTCCTGATCCGCAAGCAAGGCACCCAGGTGGCGTTTGTCGCCAACGACCTGGAAGTCCAGATCACCACGCAGGCCGACTTCGGGGTGGGCGACGACGTTCAATCCACGACCGTGGCCGCCCGCAAATTCCTGGACATCCTGCGCGCCTTGCCCGAAGCCAGCGATGTTCGCCTGTCGCTGGAAGACGCAAAACTGTCCGTCCAGGCGCGCCGTAGCCGCTTTGCCCTGCAGACGCTGGACGCCGCCGATTACCCCACGGTGTCCCAGGCGGAACAATGGGCGGCGTCTTTTTCCGTGCCGCAAAAAGCCCTGAAGCAACTGTTCAATCAGGTGCACTTTTCCATGGCCCAGCAGGACATCCGCTACTACCTGAACGGCCTGCTGATGGTGCTGGAACCTGGCCGAGTCCGCGCGGTCTCGACCGACGGTCACCGTCTGGCCCACAGCAGCATCGCCGTCGAAGGCCTGGACGCGCAGGTGGATGCCATCATCCCGCGCAAGACCGTGCACGAAATGTTGCGTTTGCTGGCCGATGACGACACCCCCGTTCAGATCGACCTGGCCGCCGGCCAGATCCGCTTCCGTTTCGATCAGATCGAACTGGTCTCCAAGCTGGTCGAGGGCAAATTCCCCGACTACAAACGCGTCATCCCCACCGGCTACACGCGCCACATCCTGATCGCCCGCGAAGCCCTGCAGGCCAGCTTGCAGCGCGCCGCCATCCTGACGACCGACAAACTCAAAGGTGTGCGCCTGCAGTTGGGCGACAACCTGCTGCGCATCTCCTCGTCCAACGCCGAACAGGAAGAAGCGCGCGAAGAACTGGAAGTCGACTACGCCCAGGAAGCGCTGGATGTGGCCTTCAACGTCACCTATCTGCTCGACGTCCTGGCCAACATCAAAACGGAACAGGTCTGCTGGTCGGTGCAGCCGGACGTCAACGCCTCGGTGCTGATCACCGTGCCCGAAGACGACGAATTCAAGTACGTCGTCATGCCCATGCGCATCTGATCACCGACCGCGCCCGACTGATTCAATCACAGGATTTCCATGTCAGAACCCACTACCCCGAACACATCATCCACCGGCTATAGCGCCGATTCGATCAAGATGCTCAAGGGCCTGGAAGCGGTCCGCAAGCGTCCAGGCATGTACATCGGCGACACATCGGATGGCACCGGCCTGCACCACATGGTCTTCGAGGTGGTGGATAACGCCATTGACGAGGCGCTGGCCGGCTACTGCGACGATATCGTCGTCACCATCCACGCGGACAACAGCATTTCCGTCATGGATAATGGCCGTGGCATCCCCACCGCCATCCACAAAGACGACGAACATCACCGCAGCGCGGCTGAAATCGTCATGACGGAACTGCATGCCGGCGGCAAGTTCGACCAGAATTCCTACAAGGTCTCCGGCGGTCTGCACGGGGTGGGGGTGTCCTGCGTCAACGCCCTGTCCGAATGGCTGCGCCTGACCATCTGGCGCAACGGCCAGGAACACCAGATGGAATTCCGCCGGGGCGAACGCATGGCCCCGCTGGCCGTGACCGGCGACGCCGATCGTACCGGTACCCGGGTCCACTACCTGGCCGATGCGGAAATCTTCAATAACATCGACTACACCTACGAAATCCTGGCGCGCCGCCTGCGCGAACTGTCCTTCCTGAACAACGGCGTCAAGATCCGCCTGGTGGACGAACGCACCGGCCAGGACGAAAACCTGGCCTTCCTGGGCGGGGTCAAAGGCTTCGTCCAGTACATCAACCGCGCCAAGACCCCCCTGCACGAGAACATCTTCGCCGTCTCCACCGAATCGGATGCGGGCGGCGTGCGCGTGGCCGTCGAAGTCGCCATGCAGTGGAACGACAGCTACGCCGAAACCGTGCTGTGCTTCACCAACAACATCCCGCAGCGCGACGGCGGCACCCACCTGACCGGCCTGCGCGCCGCCATGACCCGGGTGCTGAACAAATATATCGCCGACAACGACCTGGCTAAAAAAGCCAAGGTCGACACCGCCGGCGACGATATGCGCGAAGGCCTGGCCTGCGTACTGTCGGTCAAGACTCCGGAACCGAAATTCAGCAGCCAGACCAAAGATAAACTGGTTTCCAGCGAAGTCCGCCCCGCCGTCGAAGACGCCGTCAGCCGCACCCTGGAAACCTGGCTGCTCGAAAACCCCAATGACGCCCGCGCCCTGTGCGCCAAAATCGTCGAAGCCGCCCGCGCCCGCGAAGCCGCCCGCAAGGCCCGCGAAATGACGCGCCGCAAAAGCGTGCTGGAAGGCGCCGGTCTGCCGGGCAAACTGGCCGACTGCCAGGAAAAAGACCCGGCCCTGTCCGAACTCTATATTGTCGAGGGCGATTCCGCCGGCGGTTCGGCCAAACAAGGTCGCGATCGCAAATTCCAGGCCATCCTGCCGCTGCGCGGCAAGGTGCTGAACGTCGAAAAGGCCCGCTTCGACCGCCTGCTGTCCAGCGAACAGATCACCACGCTGATCACCGCGCTGGGCACCAGCATCGGGCCCGATTTCAACATCGAAAAGCTGCGCTACCACCGCATCATCATCATGACTGACGCGGACGTGGACGGCGCTCACATCCGCACCCTGCTGCTGACCCTGTTCTACCGCCAGATGCGCGAATTGGTCGAGCGCGGCTACATCTACATCGCCCAACCGCCGCTCTACAAGGTCAAGGTCGGACGCGAAGAACGCTACCTGAAGGACGACGGCGAAGAAGCCCAGTTCATGCTGCAGCTGGCCCTGAAGGACACCGAACTGGTGACCCGTACCGGCGCCACGCCCATCCGCGACGATGCGCTGATGGACCTGGCTCGCCAGTACGTGCTGGCAGATCACGTGATCGCCCGCCTGTCGCGCATCATGGATACCGAAGCCTTGTCGGCCATGGCCGAAGGCGTGCAGATCAGCCTGGTGGATGAAGCCGCCGCCCGCGCCAGCGCTGCCGCTCTGGAACAGACCCTGCGCGACCCGGAAGCCCCCGACGCCGTCCATGTCGAAGCCCAATACGACGAGATCGAAGAAGCCTGGCGCCTGGCCGTCATCCGCCCCCACTTCGGCAATATGCGTGTCAGCCTGTTCGACCGCAGCTTCGTGCGCGGCGGCGATTACGCCGTGCTGTCCCGCACGGCCAAGATCTTCCTGGATCTGCTGGGCGAAGGCGCCGTCGTGCGCCGAGGCGTCGGCGACAAGGCCAAGGAAAAATCCGTCTCCGACTTCCGCGAAGTCATGCAGTGGCTGCGCACCGAAGCCGAACGCGGCATCAGTAAACAACGCTACAAGGGCCTGGGTGAAATGAATCCCGCACAGCTCTGGGAAACCACCATGGATCCGTCCGTGCGCCGCCTGCTGCGCGTGGAAATCGCAGACGCCATCGCCGCCGACGAAATCTTCGTCACCCTGATGGGCGACAACGTCGAACCACGCCGCGCCTTTATTGAAAAGCACGCACTGCAGGCGGGCAATATCGACGTGTGATGATGTGTTGGATTTCGGAAAAGAGGTCCCACCCTTCATCGTCCTGGACGCCTGCGTGCTGATGTCCACGCTGCAGCGGCAATTGCTGCTGCGCGTGGCCGACCAGGGCGTCTTCCAGCCGGTCTGGACCGAACGCCTCGGCGAGGAATGGCGCCGCAACGCGGCGCGCTTGTGGCAGATTCCACCGGAAACGCTGGCGGAACAATGGGCCGTCATGAACCAACGCTTCCCGGGCGCCCTGGAAACCAACACCGCCCCCTACGAAGTCGGCTTGCGCTACAGCGACCCAAAAGATCTTCACGTGATTGCCGCCGGCCTGGCGCGCAAAGCGCGCTGCGGCTTGCAGCCGCCGCCCGCAGTGCGCGTGATGACCTGGAACCTGAAGGATTTCAATCGATCCGAGTTACGGCGCCAGGGGCTGGATGTGCATACCCCGGATCAATTGCTGGCCGACTGGTGGCGGGCAGAACCTTCGCGCCTGGACGCCGCCGTGCAGGCTGTGGTGGCCGATGCGGCGGCGCTGGGCCGTGCCCCCGAGCCGCTGGCCGATATCCTGCAGCGCGAACGGCTGCTTCGCCTCGCACGGCTGTTGCCCAAGACACAATCGGCCCAACCATGCGCGTCCTGCTGATCGAAGACGACCGCATGATCGGCCAGATCGTCCGCGATGGCCTGCAGGACGCCGCCTACGCCGCCGATTGGGTGCAAAACGGCCAGACCGCGCTCGATACCCTGGCCATGCAGCACTACGATGTGGTGCTGCTGGATCTGGGTCTGCCTGGCAAAGATGGACTGGACGTCCTGGCATCCCTGCGCGCGCACCAGAATCCGGTTCCGGTCCTGATCATCACGGCGCGCGACGCGCTGGACGACCGCCTGCGCGGTCTGGACGCCGGCGCGGATGACTACGTGCTCAAACCCTTTGAGATGGCCGAATTGCTGGCCCGGATGCGCGCCGTCATCCGGCGCCAAAGCGGACAGCCCAGCTCCTCACTCAGCAACGGTATCGTCACGCTGGATCTGCGCACCAAACAGGCAAGCGTCCAAGGCAGCGCATCCCTGCAGCTTTCCGGTCGCGAATTTTCCCTGCTGCAGGCCCTGCTGGCGCAACCCGGCGCCATTCTGTCACGGGCCGAACTCGAGGACCGCCTGTATGGCTGGGGAGAAGAAGTCGAAAGCAACGCCATCGAATTCCTGATTCACGCCTTGCGGCGCAAACTGGGACACGACGTGATCCGTAACGTCAGGGGGGTAGGATGGATGGTCTCAAGAAACGGCTGAATGGTTCTCTGCAATTTCGCCTGTCCTTCACGCTGTCGATCGTCATCGCTGTCATCGCCCTCATCACGGGGGTTTTTTCCTTTTCCTCGACCCTGGAAGAAACCAACGAATTGCAGGACGAGGCGCTCTACCAGATCGCCGAACTGATGGATCAACAGCACCTGATCCTGGCGCCGGACAGCCCATCGACTCGCCTGAGCGACGATGACGACGACTCCCACATCATCATCCAACGCCTGGCGCCATCTGGCAGCACAAATGCCCTGGCGCAGGATCAACATGCCCTGTCATTGCCGCCGGATCTGAATGAGGGGCTGCACACCCTGGTATCGCATGACGATACGTACCGGGTGCTGGTCAAGACATACCCCACGGGCGAACGCATCGCCATCGCTCAGGACACAGATTTTCGCAACAAGATCGCGCGCGAAAGCGCCCTGCGGACCTTGATGCCATTTCTGATTCTGATGCCGATCCTGCTGCTGATCGTCACTTACCTGGTGCGCACGACGTTCACGCCGATTGCCGGACTATCCAGTGAAATTGATCACCGCTCGTTCGAAGACCTGCGCCCTGTGCCGGATCACAGCCTGCCCACGGAAATACGCTCTTTCACCATCGCCATCAATCGCCTGCTGGGCCGGCTGGCCCGGTCCCGCGAAGCTCAGCGCCGCTTCGTTGCCGATGCCGCCCACGAACTGCGATCGCCCATGACGGCGCTGTCGCTTCAGGCCGAACGATTGAACGAATCCACTTTGCCGCCGGACGCCCGCGCGCGGCTGGCGGTCCTGCGACAAGGCATCGAGAGAGGTCGCAAGCTGCTTGATCAGCTGCTTAGCCTGGCCAAGGCGCAATCCGCCGCCGAACCGGCGCCCGCCCCGGTCGCCATCGCCACGCTATACCGCCACGTGCTGGAAGATCTGATTCCACAGGCGCAGGCCAAGCAGGTCGATCTGGGCGTCACGCACATCCCCGATGTCCGAATTCAAGCCAGCGCACTGGACTTGGGCACGCTGATCAGAAACCTGGTCGACAACGCCATCCGCTACACCCCCGCGGGTGGGCGCATTGACCTGTCGGCTCGCATCACAGGCGACATCATCGAATTATGCGTTGCCGATACAGGCCCCGGCATCCCGATCGAAGAAAGAAATCGGGTATTTGATCCCTTCTACCGGATACTGGGCACGGAACAGCTTGGGTCCGGTCTGGGATTGGCCATCGTCAAGACAATCGCCACCCGTCTGGGCGCCGATATCGTATTGGACTTTTCGGATGCTGCCGCCCGGACGGGGCTGACAGTCACGATACGCCTGCAGCAGAAAACACCCGTCTGAACGTTCGCACCCTGGCCGGCGGCAAGTTCAGCCAGGCGTAATGGCTGGGTTCTTCGACAAAACCGGTAAACAGGTCCGCATCGCCGCCCCACAAGGCATACGTGAATTGCACCAGCCGGCCATCCACTGCCAGGCACTGCCGCCATTGCGCCAGGACCGCCTGCACCACATCGGCAGGCAAGGATCTTAACGGCAGACTGGACACCACCGCATCGATGGTTTTGTTGGCCGGCAGCAAGGATTCCAGCTCGACCGCATCGCCGCCAATAATCGTCAAGGCGGGAAAACGGTGCCGCAGATGCTGCACAAAGGAAGGAGACCGTTCCACAATCCACAGACGCCTGGCGGGAATGCCCCGATCCAGCAGCGCCTGCGTCACCGCCCCCGTGCCCGCGCCCAATTCAAGCACCAAGCCATCGCCGGACAAAGGGACTTGTGCCGCCATCTGGCAGGCCAATTGCCGGGAACTCGGCCAGACCGCCCCGACGGATTCAGGATTGTTGAGCAGTTCTTTCAGGAAGAGGCCTGGCGAGACTGTCTGCACCAGCCCCGCCAGCTTGTGCATGTCCGCCTGATAACGAGCCTGGTACTGGCGCAAATTTTGCACCAGCGGAATGGCGCCGATATTTCTGTTCTTTCGCATGCAGGTCCTTGGTGTCCAACGATCAAGAGACTACTCAAGCAAATCTGGCTACAGCTTAGTCAGAACAGAAAAAAGTATACATGCACCCAACCGGCTTGTTGCGCAGCTTCGATGGCTTCAAACACCGGAATCGATAAAAAGTATGGCAGCGCATCTCGCACGGTTTTCCAGACGCCGTGCAGATCCACCGTGACGTGCCCAGGCGATTGCCACAGAGACCATCTGGGCAGGAATTTGGGGACTTGCTTGCAATACGTTGCATAGCGGTCACCAAAGGCCTGCCGCAATAGGATTTCTTCCTCGCCTACGATCCAATGGAAGATCAGCCCCGCCGCTGCTGCCAGGACCAGCCCCACGACCAGGCTGCCGGTCTGCAGACCCATGCCGAAAACAGCCACCATGGAAAAGACATACAAAGGGTTACGGCTGACCGAATACGGGCCTTCGGCCACCAGATCGGCGCCTTTGCGTCCCCCCAGGTAAAGCATGCAGGCGCAGCGCCCCAATACCGCCAGCACCAGCAAGGCAAGCCCCGCCCATTCCAGCCCCTCGTTCACCCAACCGGTCTGCGGCCAGGCAGAACCGATCCAGGGCAGCGCCGCCACGGCCAGGACAGCCAACCCACCCAAGGCGCGCCGACGCTTTACCTGCGCGCCGGCCAGATGCGCCCAACACGCATCCAGCAACGCTTTACCCGCATCGTCCTGATGCAAGCCGGCACTCACGGAAACACTCTTCATCTCGACATCCTGCTCAAACCGGCCAAAACAGCCTATGGCTGACCACAGTACACCGCGATGCTTAGTTGAGCCTTAGAGTAGTCAGGATCGAGACGCTGGCATGATCGGCATAAGCCAAATTGCCGTTCAGAATTCACAGATATTCTGGTGTCTCAAAATGCCTGCATCTAAACGCTTTGAATACAAATTTTCCATCTTAAATCAGGCACTTCAGCATGTCTTGCAGTATAATGGGACATGCTCTCCAGCACCTTTTCCCCTGTCCCTGATCTCTTGTCTGCGGCGCCTGCCGTAGATCTGCGCCGCATCCTTCGCGCTGTCGCCAGTTCGACAGCCATCGAAACCGGCCAGACCATCCAGGAACTCGAATTCCAGCTGCAATCCGACAGCCGCTACTCCGCGCTAGAACTGGCTGCCCCCATTTCCGCCTGATTCCGGCACAATGCGTTCCACCCAGCTTTTCATCGGCTGGTAGTCCCCAGCCAGTCCTCTTTGAATCGCCTGGATATACTGGACTCTGTTCGATTCCAGAACACTGTAATCCAAAGGACCAAATTCTGCCTGAACCGACATGACGTCGGCCAATAAGCGCGATATCCTGCCGTTGCCCTCGCGAAACGGGTGAATCAAAATGAATTCCACATGGGTCAGGGCAATCGCGTCGATCAGATCAGAACGCCGCATGCCAAAGCATGGGGTATAACGAGCCAGATAGCGTCTGTCAAAATCCTCTAACAAGGCAGGGATACGATCCGCCGCCGCAAAGGGAAACCCATCTTTGCTCATGTTGACGGACCGCTCGTAGCCTGCCCAGGCGTAAACGTTTCCCAGCCAGCGCCGGTGCCATTCCCGGATCAGACGGACGGTAATCTGCCCCTGCGGCAGCTGCTGCAAAACATACAAATACAGTTTGCGCAGCAACATCAGTTCCGCATGATTCATATCATCGCGCGCCACGATGCCCAGCTTGTTTCTCAGGACCTCTTCGTCAGATCCTTCCTGGTAGCTGTTCTGCCATCCACTGACCTGATACCTGTTCATCAGACCGTCTCCTGCAACGCACATAAGGCAACCCAGAATATTGCCCATTGTCCTCAATCCCCGCAGGAAGGAAAATAGGGACATGAACCCAACACTTGTCCACACCCTCGCCGAGCAACCTCTGGCCATCATCGGCGACATCCACGGCGAATTCCAGGCCTTGGAAGCCCTGCTGGATCAGCTGGACCAACATCCCCTGCAAAAGAACAGACGTCTGGTCTTCATAGGGGATCTCTGCGACAGGGGTCCCGACAGCGTGGCCGTCATCACGCGAGTACGCGAACTCATCGACCAAGGACGGGCGCTAGCCATCCTGGGCAACCATGAAATCAATCTGCTGGCCAATGACGCCAAAGATGGCTCAGGGTGGTTCTTCGACAGCCGCGAGGCATCCGATATTCCCTACTATGCCCCCTTTAACAGGGCGACCGCCACTCAACGCCCAGAAGTTCGTGATTTCTTTTGCAGCCTTCCACTGGCCATACGCATGCCGGGTCTCAGGATTGTCCATGCGGCCTGGGATCCCGTGGCCATCGATGCCATTGCTCAGGTGCCTTGTGGAAATATCCTGGCGCTCATCCACGAATGGGATCTGCGCATCAAAAAAATGGCGGAAGAAAGCGACTTGAGAGCCCGCTATATAGCCGAACGCGAACGCTGGTCCAAAGAGCTAGAGGATCCGAACAACCCTCCGCCCTATCTGGATGCCGTCGCGGATTTCGAATTCCTGCAGCAGCGCTTCAACCCCATCAAGCGCATGACATCCGGCATCGAATCGCGCAGTGCCCAACCCTTCTATTCCGGTCACCGGTGGCGCTATTCGGATCGCATCGCCTGGTGGGACCAGGATCCAGATCCCACCCCTGTCATCATCGGCCACTACTGGCGGCTGTTCCACCCCCCAAAGAACCCGGACGCCTGGCGATACAGCCGTTTATTCCGGCATATCGCCCCCACCGCCTGGCACGGCGCTCACCGTCAGGCCTACTGCATCGACTATTCCGTGGGCGCCCGCTGGAACGAGCGACGCCAACAGCAAGACGGCAGCGCTACCCAATATCGTCTGGCCGCTCTGCTGTGGCCTGAACGGCAATTAGTCTTTGACGACGGTCAGCAGCTTCCGACGATCTGAAATCCCCGCTCTACTCCCTCCAAAGCCCCCAAAACAGCCTGCACAGACAAGAAAACTACCTGTGGATAAGCAGAGGGAACGCTTCCTGTGCATGTTCTGTGGATAGGCCTTGCACAAACCTGGGTTTCGGAGCAAGGCCGAAAAGTATCCCCAATCGGTTCTCATGCTGAACACAGGGTGGTCCACTCGGAATTTCATCCTAATGCATTGATTTAAAACACAAAATCAACTTATTCCAGTTATCCACAGGCACCCATTAGTCTTATCAGTTAGATATAGAAGATAGAAATAAACATAAGACCTGTCAGCCAACGGGCTAGCGCCGTCTACAAACCCGACAGCCTTTCTACTGCCGCATCCAGGGTGGTATCCTGCTTGGCGAAACACAGCCTCAGCAGATGATGGTTGGCGTTTGGTGACTGGGAATCTGCATAAAACGCGGAAACCGGGATGGTGGCTACGCCTGCTTGCCGCGTCAGGAAAACGGCAAGTTCCTTTTCAGAGAAACCCCCTAGTTCACGCGCATCCACCAGTAGAAAAAAAGTGCCCTCGGCATGTAAAGGCTTCAATTTTGTGGAATGCAGGCCGGAGACCAGACGATCCCGTTTTTTCTGATAGAAAGCAGACAAAGAACGAATGGCTTGTGTCTGTTTCAGATAAGCAGCGATCCCCATTTGAATCGGTGTATTGACGGAATACACGGCGTATTGGTGAACTTTGCGGATTTCTTTGGATATGTCAGTCGGCGCGCAGCAATAACCTATTTTCCATGCAGTGGCGTGCAAGGTTTTAGCGAAGGACGAAACCAGCACGCACCGTGTCGCCAGCATGGGTCTGGATGCCGGACTGACATGACGTTCTCCCTCGAAGACGATATGTTCATATGCCTCATCAGACAAGATCAGGAAATCATGACGCGAAGCAATCTGTTCCAATGCGTCCAGATCTTTTTCCTGCAATATCACACCGGTCGGATTATGCGGAAAATTCAATATCAACAATCGCGTCTTCGAATTGATGGCATCGGAAATGGCGTCCCAGTCGATGGAGAAACTATGTTTTTTCTCTGTCGGGGGAATCATGCCTACCCGGATTGACTGCCCTCCGGCCAATGTCACGACCGGTTCGTATAGATCGTAGGCAGGATCAATCAGAACAACCTCGTCTCCTGGATGAACCAGGGCTAGGATGGTGCTGGTCAATGCTTCTGTTGCGCCAGAGGTCACCGTGATATCCGTATCGACGTCGTAATGACAAGCCTGGTGGGCAATTACCTTGTCGTGGATGACTTGCCGTAGCGCTGGTACCCCTGTCATCGGAGCATATTGATTAGGACCTGACTGAATGGCCTGGCAGACTGCATTCAATAATTCCTGATCTGGCTGATAGTCCGGGAAGCCCTGCCCCAGATTGATTGCCTTGGATTGTTGAGCCAGGTGACTCATTTCGCTGAAGATGGTGTCTCTTACCAAAGGCAGTTTTGATTTTGTATTGGTCATGAATGTTGGATTTAAAATACTGTTTAAGAAAAATCAATAATTTTCTCTGCATCGGATAGCAGTCACGGATACAATCTCTACTAGGGAAAACTATGATTTGACTTTTAATCAAGCGTGGTTATTCTCCCTGTTGCAATGCAATTCAAGCAGCACGCATGTCTCGCAGTAGACTTGCCCTGTCGCTCAGAGCTACTCAGGCACGATCTGTTTCGTTTCGCGTTCTTGATTCATTGTTGTTTTCTTTCTTTTATATTTAGGACGTACCTGATCATGGCTCAAACGGGCAAAGTCAAATGGTTTAATGCTGAAAAAGGTTTCGGCTTCATTACTCCGGATGCTGGCGGTTCTGACGTGTTTGCGCACTTCTCCGCTATCGAAGGCCGCGGCTACCGCAGCCTGAACGAAGGACAAGTTGTTGAATTCGAAGTCAAGGACGGCCCCAAAGGCCCCCAGGCAGCTGAAATCCGACCGCTGTAAGTTTCAATAGCGTTAGGTTTTCAATAAGGCACTCACTGAGTGCCTTTTTCTTTTCCCGGGCAAAGAAGTTGTACGCGGTTTTCCCATACTTGTCCACAGACTTATCCTTCCTAGGGAAATATTTGTTCCACGTGAAACAATGTTATTTGTGGGTGTCTAGAGATCTGGATTCCGGTGATGATGTTTCACGTGGAACATCACTTTATGCGTGAACACTCAACTACTAATATAAAGTTGTTCCACGTGAAACAATGGTCGTTCTCAAAGAGGTGAAGACGTATAATGTCTTCGAGTTCTCCTCTATCTTTCCCCATGAATTACTCCAAAGAATTTGATGTTCTTGTGATTGGCGGCGGCCATGCAGGAACCGAGGCTGCATTGGCAGCTGCTCGTATGGGAGCATCCACGCTTTTGTTGACTCATAACATGGATACGCTGGGTCAGATGTCCTGCAATCCGTCCATTGGTGGGATTGGCAAAGGCCATCTGGTTAAAGAGGTCGATGCCTTGGGCGGAGCGATGGCTTGGGCCACTGATCAAGCAGGCATTCAATTTCGAATTCTGAATCGTTCAAAAGGACCCGCAGTTCGGGCTACCCGTGCTCAGGCAGATCGATCCCTGTATCGCCGGACGATTCGCATGCTATTGCAGAGTCAAAGAAATTTGATGATTTTCCAGCAGTCTGTGGATGATTTGATTCTGGAAGGAGATCGGGTTGTCGGGGCGAAGACGCAGATCGGCCTGGTATTTCGTGCCAAAACCGTCGTGCTGACAGCAGGAACATTTTTAAATGGTCTGATGCATGTAGGTTTGTCACACTATGCGGCTGGCCGGGCAGGGGATCCGCCGGCGACGAGCCTGGGTCAACGACTGAAAGAGTTGCGCTTGCCTCAGGGGCGCTTGAAAACAGGCACGCCGCCGCGGATCGATGCCAAGACCATCGACTTTTCGAAAACGGAAGTTCAGCCAGGGGATCTGGACCCTGTGCCAGTATTCTCGTTTCTAGGTAGTGCAGATATGCACCCGGAACAAGTACCGTGCTGGATTACCCACACCACAGAACAGTCGCATGACATTGTACGTTCCGGCCTGGATCGCTCACCCATGTACAGCGATCAGGGAACGATCGAGGGTATCGGTCCAAGATATTGTCCCTCGATTGAAGATAAGATCCATCGCTTCGCGGATAAAACCAGTCATCAAGTTTTCCTGGAACCAGAAGGGTCGTCTTCGTGTGAGATCTATCCGAATGGGATCTCGACCAGCTTGCCCTTTGATATTCAATATGCTTTGGTCAGAAGTCTTCCGGGTCTGGAGAATGCGCAGATCATGCGCCCAGGCTATGCCATCGAATACGATTATTTCGACCCTCGGCATTTGCATGCCTGGCTAGAGACCAAGGCCATCCGCAATCTATTTTTTGCTGGTCAGATTAACGGCACGACAGGCTATGAAGAAGCGGCTGCCCAGGGTTTGCTGGCCGGCGCCAATGCGGCACTACGTTGCAGAGAACAAGATCCTTGGATCGTGCCTCGGCAGGAAGCCTACCTGGGTGTGCTGGTGGATGATCTAATAACACAAGGTGTTACAGAACCATACAGAATGTTTACGTCGCGGGCGGAATATCGTCTGAGCCTGCGAGAGGACAACGCCGACCAGCGTTTAACGGAAATCGGCCGCAACCTAGGGCTGGTTGACGATACGCGCTGGGATGCTTTCAGCCGCAAACGCGATGCGGTTGCCGCTGAAATTCAGCGTTTGCAGAACACCAGAATCAATCCGACCGTCCTGGGTGCCCATGATCGGGAACGTTTGTCCCTGGTGCATCAGGATCGGCATCCCAGTCTGCTGGATCTGCTAAAGCGCCCGGACGTCAATTACGACCAGCTGATGGCTCTTCACGATGAAAACGGAACAGCGCTAGCCGGCCCCGGCCTGACGCACATGGACCAGATTGAACAGCTGGGCATCCAGGTCAAGTACGCCGGGTATGTAGAACGTCAGCGTGTGGAAATTCAGCGTCAGCGCACACAGGAAAATCAGCAGATCCCGGACGATTTCAATTATGAATTGATCCCTGGTCTGTCCACAGAGGTTCGCCAACGGCTGGAAACTGCACGACCGGCGACCATTGGGCAAGCCGGTCGGGTGTCGGGCGTCACGCCGGCGGCGATATCCTTGCTATTGGTGCATCTGAAGCGAGCTCATCAAGGCCGGAAAGCGGCATGAGTCCCGATTTTTCGCCGTTCAAGGACGATCTGGTCGCAGCCCTGCGGTCCCTTGGGATGTCACAGGACGAGGCGCGGGCGGATCAGTTATTGGCGTATTTGCAGCAACTGCATCGTTGGAACAAGGCCTACAACCTGACGGCGGTGCGCGATCCTGCGGACATGCTGGTGCAGCATGTCTTTGACAGCCTGGCGGTTGTGCCGGAACTGCGCCGCCGCTGCAATGGACGTGATATCAGGGTCGCGGATATGGGGTCCGGGGCTGGTTTACCGGGTATCATTCTGGGCATTTGCCAGCCGGATTGGACAATTTTCTGCGTAGACGCCGTGGGCAAGAAAACGGCCTTCGTCCGCCAGGCAGCCGGGGTGCTAGGTCTGAAAAACGTGCAGGCGGTTCATGGTCGGATCGAATCCTTGGACAGCCTTCAGGCCGATGTGGTGATTTCTCGCGCCTTTGCTTCACTGTGCGATTTCGTCCGGGTTGCAGGGCATCACCGGGCGCCGCAGGGGACGTTGTTGGCCATGAAGGGCCAGTATCCGCACGAGGAATGCCAGGCGCTGGAATCCACCACCGATTGGATCGTGAAATCTTGTATGACGCTGCATGTTCCGGATATGGATGCGCAGCGCTGTCTGCTGGAACTCGGATTGAAGGAATCCCATGACTGTCGATAGCCAGAAACCTGCTGCCCGCATCTTTTGCATCGCCAACCAGAAGGGCGGGGTGGGCAAGACCACCACCGCCATCAATCTATCTGCAGCTCTGGCCTTGCATGGACAGCGCGTCTTGCTGGTAGACCTGGATCCCCAAGGCAATGCGACCATGGGCAGCGGTATCGACAAAAATGCCGCCGCCATCAATCTGTATCAGGTCTTGATCGGCGAGGCCGGGGTTGCGGAAGCGCGGATCCGGTCGGAATCCGGCAATTACGATGTACTGCCTTCCAATCGGGAATTGTCCGGCGCCGAAATCGACCTGGTCGGCATGGATCATCGGGAAATCCAGCTGAAACTGGCTTTGGATCAGGTTGTTCAGGATTACGATTTCATTCTGATCGACTGCCCGCCTACCTTGTCGTTATTGACGCTGAACGGTTTGGCCGGCGCGCATGGGGTCATCATTCCCATGCAGTGTGAATATTTCGCGCTGGAAGGCCTGTCCGATCTGGTCAACACCATCAAGCGCATCTATCGCAATCTGAATCCGGGGCTGGAACTGATCGGCCTGTTGCGCGTCATGTTCGATACCCGGGTCACGCTGCAGCAACAGGTGTCTGAACAACTGGAATCGCATTTCGGCGACAAAGTATTTAAAACCGTCGTACCGCGTAATGTGCGTCTGGCCGAAGCCCCCAGCCACGGCATGCCGGGGGTGATCTACGACAAATCTTCGCGCGGGGCCAAGGCCTATCTGGAATTTGGCGAAGAGCTGATCCTCCGGGTGGGCGGGCGCATTCGCCGCGCTGCCTGACCCTGGCCCACATTGAAAAGGACATTCCCATGGCAACTCGAAAAAAAGGATTGGGCCGCGGCCTGGATGCTCTGCTAGGCGCCGATCGCGGCGCTCTGGACGCGGTCGGCAGTTCTGCTCCGTCCGATGCACCCAACCAGCTGCCGGTCGCTGTCCTGAGAGCCGGTCGTTATCAGCCGCGCACCCGGATGGATGAAGGGGCGCTCAATGACCTGGCCGATTCGATTCGCGTCCAGGGCATCATGCAGCCGATCCTGGTGCGACCGCTGGAATCAGATCCGGGACAGTATGAGATCATTGCCGGCGAGCGCCGTTTTCGCGCCGCTCAGATTGCGGGGCTGACAGAAATCCCCGTACTGGTGCGCCAGGTCGCTGATGAAAATGCGGCAGCCATGGCCTTGATCGAAAACATCCAGCGCGAGGATCTCAATCCCCTGGAAGAAGCCCACGGCGTGCGCCGTTTGCTGGACGAGTTCGGTCTGACGCACGAGCAGGCAGCGACTGCCATTGGCCGCTCGCGTTCCGCCACCAGCAATCTGCTGCGCTTGTTGAATCTGGCCGAACCGGTGCAGACCATGCTGCTGGCCGGTGACATCGACATGGGCCATGCCCGCGCCCTGTTGGCGACCGATGCGGCCCGCCAGATATTGCTGGCCCACGAGGTGATCGCCCGCCGTCTGTCGGTCCGTGAAACCGAAAAAAGAGTCGCTCGCGCCTTGCGCGAGGAAGACGAAGCCATCATTACGCCATCCGGACGCGCCGCCAAGGCAGCCCCGAAACCCGGCGCTGGCGACCTGGGGCGCCTGGAAAAGGCGCTGTCCGATCATCTGGCGACCAAAGTGCGGATCAAATCCGGCGCCCGCAAAGGCGGTCAGTTGGTTATCGACTTTTCCGATTGGGCGCACCTGGATGCTTTGCTGGAACGCCAGGGCTTGGGGCAGGTATTGTCCAACCAGGACCAGAGCGCTTGATGAGCTGATCTGGCCGCCGTTGTGCCGCAGGGGAGTCGTTGTGCCGCAGGTGGGGTAGTTCGTC
>NZ_JBATXG010000018.1:0-62562 GCF_049673105.1 Castellaniella sp. | reverse complement strand
CTCTTGAAGCTGTTTGCTGCTTCATCGTCAATGCCGATCAGGTGGACGTCACCCACGAAGCCCTGCCGGCGGATTCCGCGGCGGCAGGCGCAGCGGCGCCCGCCGTCAGCGCGGCCCAGGCGCCCGCGCGTACTGCCGCTGTCGAACCCGCCGACGACGAGGACGAGGCCCATCCGGCTGCCGCCGCCGATCGCGCGTCGGATGGCGGCGACAAATCCGCCACGCACAAGGCTAAGAAAGAAAGCGGCACCATCCGGGTCGGTGTCGAAAAGGTCGATCAGATCATCAATCTGGTGGGCGAGCTGGTGATCACGCAGGCCATGCTGGTCCAGACCGCGCAGTCTCTGGATCCGGTCCTGCATGACCGGCTGCTCAACGGCATCGAACAGCTGGACCGCAATGCTCGCGACCTGCAGGAAGCCGTCATGTCCATCCGCATGATGCCGATGGACTATGTCTTTAGCCGCTTCCCCAGGGTGGTGCGTGAAAACGCCCATAAACTGGGCAAGCAGATCAAACTGGTCACCAAGGGTCAGGCGACCGAACTCGACAAGAGCCTGATCGAGCGCATCATCGACCCGCTGACCCACCTGGTGCGCAATAGCCTGGACCACGGCATTGAAATGCCCGAAGCCCGCATGGCGCAGGACAAAGACCCCGAAGGCACGCTGACGCTGTCCGCCCAGCACAATGGCGGACAGATCATCATCGACGTGATCGATGACGGCGCGGGTCTGGATCGCGACCGCATCCTGAAAAAGGCCATCACCCAGGGTTTCCCGGTGTCCGAATCGACTCCGGACGACGAACTGTGGCAGCTGATTTTCGCGCCGGGCTTCTCGACGGCGGAAAAGGTCACGGATATTTCCGGCCGCGGTGTGGGGATGGACGTCGTGCGGCGTAACATCCAGAGCATGGGCGGACACGTGCAGCTGTCGTCCCGTAAAGGGCAGGGCACGACCACGCGCATCGTGTTGCCGCTGACCCTGGCCATTCTGGATGGCATGTCGGTCAAGGTCGGCGAGGAAACCTTCATTCTGCCCTTGTCGCATGTCACCGAATCCATGCAGGCCAGCATTGAGCAGATCCATCGGATTTCCGACACCGAACAGATGTTGCACGTGCGGGGCGAATACTTGCCCATCGTGGCGCTGCACGAAGTCTTCAATGTAGCCAATGCCGAGGCCGATCTGACCAAGGCCATCGCGGTCATCCTGCAGGCGGAAGACCAGCGCTTCGCCCTGATGGTGGATCATCTGATCGGCCAGCATCAGGTTGTGGTCAAGAACCTGGAAACCAATTACCGCAAAGTGCCGGGCATTTCCGCCGCCACCATTCTGGGTGATGGCAGCGTTGCATTGATCGTGGACGTTTTCGCGCTGCGCCGCACGACAGCCCTGCGCGCGTCGTCGGCAGCGGCCTGACCTTATTCATCTCGCTTCTGGAGCCACCATGAATCTTACCGACGTCAAACAAGATCAGGCCGAAACCCAAGGCAAGGAATTTCTGATCTTTACGCTGGCTAGCCAGGAATACGGCATCGATATCCTGAAAGTACAGGAAATCCGAGGCTATGACAGCCAGACCGTGACGCGTATCGCCAACGTTCCGTCCTTCATCAAGGGCGTGACCAATTTGCGTGGCGTGATCGTGCCGATCATCGATTTGCGCATGAAATTCAATATGGACAATGTGGAATACACCGCCCAGACCGTGGTGGTGATCCTCAATGTCAATTCGCGCATTGTCGGCGTGGTGGTAGACGGGGTGTCGGACGTACTGATCCTGCAGACATCGCAGATCAGCTCGGCGCCGCAGTTCGGCTCGGCCTTTTCCACCGAGCACCTGACCGGCATCGGGACGGTGGGTGATCGCATGCTGATTCTCGTGGATATCGAAAAACTCATGACCAGCGAAGAAATGGCGCTGGTTGAAAGCGCGGTGGCCTGATGCAGGCAGCCATTGGTATGTTCGCAGATTCATTCATGCACACGAGGTCTTAGTTCCATGCAGGCAGGTCAAAAGCGTCTTTTCAGCGCGCTCAAAGTCCGCACCAGTCTGGTTCTGGTGCTTGTTTTTTTCTTTGTCATGCTGATTTCGGGAGCCCTCTTGGGGGTTTTGTCCCTGAAAATGAACAATGACGCGCTTCAGCGTATCGCGCACGAACAGGAAACCGTCTCCCTGCTGGATGACGCCATCTACCAGTATGAAAACGTGCATGTGGTGATGGGGCGCACCTTGGCCAGCATCGTCGTCAACAGCGATTTGACCAACAGCGCCATCCTGAGCAACTGGAATGCGGACGATACGGGCGCTTCTGCTACGGTGCTGAGCGCCGGCACCCAGGCGTTGCTGGTTCAGGTAGAAGACAGAATCAAAAGTACGGCTCAGGCGATGGGGCAATTCCAGCAGGCGGCGGCGCAGCATCTGCCCGCCGACAGCGGCGCTGCCGAGATCAGCAAAGCGTATGACGAGCTGGTCAGCAAGGCATTGCCCGCTGCTTTGGAACAGCTGAAAGCGGGGCAGATCGATCAATACAATCAAGTGTTGATCGACCAGGTCGATCCATTGGAACAGACGCTTATCCAGGCTTATCAGGTCTTGAAGCAGAAAGAGACCAACGTGATCGGCCAATCGGTGGCTGACGAGGGCCGCTACCTGGGATGGGTGGTGATCATCGTCGGGGTCTCGATGGTCGTGGCGCTGCTGTTTGCCATTGCGGCCTATATGTTCCTGCAACGCGTCGTGTTGACTCCCTTGCGCCGCGCGGGGGAACATTTCGATCGTATCGCCGCCGGCGACCTGACGACGGCCATTCAGGTGCCGTCGCGCAATGAAATCGGGGTGCTGTATCTGGCCATGCAGCGCATGCAGGACAGCCTGGTGAGCATGGTCGCGCAGGTGCGTAGCGGCGTGGGTGAAATCCATCTGGGTTCACAGGAAATTTTCGCCGGCAATACCGATCTCAGCAGCCGCACGGAACAACAGGCGGCCTCGTTGCAGCAGACGGCGGCCAGCATGGAACAACTGGCCAGCACCGTGCGCCAGAATTCCGACAACGCCGAACAGGCCGACCAATTGGCGAAGAACGCCGCCGACGTGGCTCAGCGAGGCGGGGCGGCGGTGTCCAGCGTGGCTGAAACCATGGAAGGCATCACCGGCAGTTCCAACAAGATTGCCGAGATCGTCGGTGTGATCGATGGCATTGCCTTCCAGACCAATATCCTGGCGCTCAACGCCGCGGTAGAGGCCGCCCGCGCCGGCGAACAAGGCAAGGGGTTTGCCGTGGTGGCTGGCGAGGTTCGTTCTCTGGCCCAGCGCAGCGCCCAGGCAGCCAGAGAAATCAAGGGCCTGATCGAGGATTCCGTCACACGCATTCGCGAAGGCTCCGAGCGTGTCCAGGATGCGGGCCGTATCATGGGGGACATCGTCCAGTCCGTGCAGGGGGTGACCGCCATCATGAACGAGATTTCCTCCGCGTCGCGTGAACAGGCCGATGGCATCAATCAGATCAATGCCGCCGTCACCGATATGGATCAGGTCGTGCAGCAGAATGCCGCCCTGGTTCAAGAAGCCGCCAGCGCCGCCGGGTCCCTGCAGGATCAGGCAGAGCATCTCAGTGCGGCTGTCTCGGTGTTTCGCATCCAGGAAGGCGGCCCCGTGATCGATGTGCATGGCGGGCAGTTGACGTACAGCCCTGCGGCAGCCCAGCGGCCACTGGCTCTGCGACAGGTCTGAATTTTGGGTTCCGTTCATGATTGATGATGCCGCATCCGCTTCTTATTTCTCGCAACCGGCCTTGCCTAAGGCCGATGCGCAGGATCTTGGGCGGGTTGTCGACGTGCTGCACAAGCGGGCAGGCATCGTGCTGGGCGACCATAAAAAAGACATGGCGGCCCGCACACTGGGTCTGCGGGCGCATCATGCCGGCATGGGGTCGGTGCGCGACTATCTGAACCATCTGGAACAAAACCCTCAGTCGGATGAGTGGGATCGGTTCATCAGCGCCTTTACCATCAACCACACGGCATTTTTCCGCGAGCAGCATCACTTCCAGATTTTGGCCGACTTCGTGCGTACCCGAAACAAGCCCATCTCCATCTGGTGTTGCGCCTCGTCCTCCGGCGAAGAACCCTATACCCTGGCCATGACCTTGCATGATGCCTGTGGCCAGTCCGACGTCGGTATTTCCGTGCTGGCCACGGACATCGATCGTCAGGTACTGGCGCAGGCGCGCAAGGGCGTCTATACGCTGGACCGCATCAAACCCATCCCGCCAGAATTCCTGCGCCGCTATTTCTTGCGCGGCACGGGTCGGCAAGCCGGCATGGCGATGGTCAAACCCGTCATCCGCAATCTGGTGACATTCGAAGAATTGAATCTGGTGGCGCCCCATTGGCCGATCAACCAGAAGTTCGACGCGATATTCTGTCGCAATACGATGATCTATTTCGACAAGCCCACCCAGACCAGAATTCTGGAACGCTTCGTGCCTTTGCTGAAGCCAGGCGGGTTGATGTTTGCAGGGCATTCCGAGAACTTCACGTATCTGACGAAATCCCTGCGCCTGCAAGGGCAGACGGTCTATGCCCTTGCCTGATATTGGAAATCATTGCTGAGATGGCTGAATCAAAAAAAATTCGTGTCTTGTGCGTGGATGACTCGGCGTTAGTGCGCAGCCTGATGACGGAAATCATCAATGCGCAGCCCGACCTGGAGGTCGTGGCAACCGCGCCCGACCCCCTGATCGCCCGCGAACTGATCAAGCAGCATAATCCGGACGTGCTGACGCTGGACGTCGAAATGCCCCGCATGGATGGTCTGGATTTTCTTGAACGGCTGATGCGTCTGCGACCCATGCCGGTCGTCATGGTGTCGTCCCTGACCGAACGCAATTCCGAAGTCACTCTGCGGGCGCTGGAACTGGGGGCGGTGGATTTCGTCACCAAGCCCAAACTCGGCTTGCGCGACGGCCTGCTGGAATACGGCGACATGATTGCGGATAAAATCCGCGCCGCGTCGCATGCCCGCCTGCAGCCCCGAATGGCGCGTACCGACGATGCGCCGGCGCGGCCCCGTCTGGCAGGGAATTTTTCCACAACGGAAAAGCTCATCATGATCGGTTCCTCCACCGGGGGAACCGAGGCCATCCGTCAGGTGCTCGAACCCCTGCCTGCCAATAGCCCCGCCATCATGATCACGCAGCACATGCCGGCGGGTTTCACCAAATCCTTTGTGCAACGCCTGGATGGCCTGTGCGCGGTGCAGGTGCACGAGGCGGAAGACGGGCAGCGGGTATTGCCGGGACACGTTTACCTGGCGCCGGGTGGAGTCGCCCACATGAAACTGGCCCGTTCCGGGGCCAATTATGTGGTCAAACTTGAATACACTGACCCCGTGAATCGTCATCGCCCTTCTGTGGATGTGCTGTTTCATTCGGCAGCCCAGGTGGCGGGGAAAAACGCCGTAGGCGTTATTTTGACGGGGATGGGCAAGGACGGCGCCCAAGGGCTGTTGGCCATGCGCCAGGCCGGGGCGCGTACTTTTGCCCAGGACGAAGCCAGTTGCGTGGTATTTGGCATGCCTCGCGAAGCCCTGTTGATCGGGGCCGCCGAAGAAGCCGTCCCGCTGGATGACATCAGCGAACTGATTTTGAAAAGTGCGGGCGCCTACGGGCACCGTGTGTGAACAAACGGCAGATGCTTGCCACCTATCTTGCCTGATTTATTGATTGGAGAACGATCCGTGGTTCAAAAAACCTTGAAAATTCTGGTCGTCGATGATTTTCCGACGATGCGCCGGATCATCAAAAACCTGCTGAAAGACCTGGGCTATGAAAACGTCGACGAGGCCGAAGACGGCGTCCAGGGCCTGGAAAAACTGCGTAACGGCGGTTTTGAATTCGTGGTCTCGGACTGGAATATGCCCAATATGGATGGTCTGACGATGCTGCAGAACATCCGTGCCGACCCGAATCTGGCCAATCTGCCGGTGCTGATGGTCACGGCCGAGGCCAAAAAGGAAAACATCATTGCCGCTGCCCAAGCCGGGGCCAGCGGGTATGTGGTCAAACCCTTCACGGCGGCAACACTCGAAGAAAAGCTGAACAAAATCTTCGAAAAACTCTGAGAGGCAGATCATGGTGGAAGCACAATCCTCGGCGGACAATCTGGATCTGCAAGCGCCCCCGGTCGATCTGATCCACCGGATTGCGCAGCTGACGCGTTCGTTGCGCGAAAACATGCGCGATCTTGGGCTGGATCAGGCCATCAAGGACGCCGCGCACGCCATTCCCGATGCCCGGGATCGTCTGCACTACGTCGCGCAGATGACCGAGCAAGCGGCCAATCGGGTGCTGAATGCGGCGGAACAAGTTCAGCCCTGGCAGGAATCCATGGAAAAGGACGCCAAGGCCCTGGATGCTCGCTGGCAGGACTGGTTCGACCATCCGGTCGAGCTCGATCAGGCCCGTGCCTTGGTGGATGACACTCGCACCTTCATCAAAGGCGTGCCGGAAAAAACCCAGGCCTCCCAGAGCAATCTGATGGAAATCATCATGGCTCAGGATTTTCAGGATTTGACCGGGCAGGTCATCATGAAAATGCTGGGCGTGATCGGCGCCATCGAAAGCGAATTGGTGCAGGTGCTGATCGACAATGCGCCGCTTGAAAAACGCGAAGAAACCAAGACGCTGCTCAATGGGCCGGTGGTCAATGCCCAGGGCAAGAACGACGTCGTGACCAATCAGGACCAAGTCGACGACCTCTTGTCGAGTTTAGGATTCTGATGGACTCCCAACAGTCCTTGAGGACTGTTGGGAGCCTGCAAAATCGCAGCCGCCTGCAAGCGGCGACGTGGGGAACGATCCACGGCCCCTGGGGGGCCGCCGACGCCCTGGGGTTTTCCCTGGAGAATGTCACACCGGGGCGGCGTGTAAGTTCCGCGTAAGTTCCGAAACTCAATATGCCCGAAGTCCAGGCAAGAAACCGATGTCCCGTCGGCCCTAAGCCGGCACAATCCGATCATCATGACAGCCGGTCAACAGGCTGCTTGGGCAGGAGGCGACATGAACCAGAGGCGAATGCGGGTTTTTGGATTGGGGCGCCTGTTGCGGCAATTGCGTCGAGGGCGGGCCACCCTGAATGACAGGGCCTGGACCCTGAATCCGCTGTCTTGGTCGGTCGATTCTTTTCTGACCACCTTGCGCAAGCGTCTGGTGGTGATGCGTCAGTCCAGCATCCGGATCGCGATCAATGCCGCCCGCTTGCAGGCGCATACCCAGGCCTGCGAAACCATGGCCCAGGCCCAGGCCAGCGAGGCCGAAAGCCTGTCCGCACAGGGAGTGCAGATTGCCAGCCTGTCGCAGCAGACCAGCGATACCGTCATGCAGGCCACCCAAGTCTTTCGCACTCAGTTGACCGGGCTGCAGACTACCCAGAATCAACTGGCGGATCTGCAGCAGCGCGTGGCCAGGGTCACGTCCCAGATGCAGAGCTTTTCCCAGGTCATCGCGCAGCTCAGCGTCGGCGCGCGATCCGTCGAAGACACGACCCGTCTGATCAAGGATATCGCCTTGCAGACCCATCTGCTGGCGCTCAATGCCGGTGTAGAGGCCGCCAGGGCGGGCAATGCCGGGCAGGGCTTTGCCGTGGTCGCCACCGAAGTCGGAAAATTGGCCGAGCGTGTGAATGCCGCCACCGGCGACATCGTGCAGCACACGGGTGAAATCCTGACGCTGGTTTCCGATTCCGAAAAGCAAAGCCGTGCCATCTATACCGACATGAAAGCTTCGGATGGGCTGGTGGGCGACTTTGCAGGGCAGTTCGGCGCCTTGGTGCGCGAGCTCAGCGCCATCGGGGCGCAGATGGATGGCGTCGCCGACCAGGTAGCGCAGGTCAACGACACCAATCAGGCGATGAGCTCATCGATCGAGCTCATCGCGGATCATAGCGCCGTGCTGCGCCAGCGCATGCAGTCCATGCGCGAACAGGTGCATGGCGTGCGCGATCAGACCGAAAGCCTGCAGGAAATGCTGGCGGCCTGGCGCACGGGGGCGACGCCCTTTGATTATCTGGAATCCTGCCTTGGGCGTTTGCGCGATCAGGCGGGGGCGTTGTTGCGCCAAGGGCAGGCCGAAGGCCTGGACGTCTTCGACAAGGCCTATCGCCAGATCCCGGGCAGCCAGCCGCCGCGCTATCACGTCGCCTACGACCAAAAACTCGACCGCGCGCTGCAGCAGATTCTGGAAGACATCCTGGAGCGCATTCCACATGGCTCCTACGCGATTCTGATCGACATGAACGGCTATGCGCCGACCCATAATCGCCGGTACTCGCAGCCGCCCACCGGCGATCTGGCGCACGATACGGCGCATTGCCGCGATAAACGCCTGTTCGACGATCAGATCAGTCAGGGCGCCATCCGCAACCGGGGCGGCGTGCTGTGCCAGACCTATATGCGCGATACGGGCGAGATCATCACCGATGTGTCCGTTCCGGTGGAACTGAACGGCACGCGCTGGGGCGCGGTGCGTATCGGCCTGGATTACCAGCGTTTCGAGCAGGCCGGGCAGCCCGAACCGGTCGGCGTGGCGGTCGCTCAGCTGGCAAGCTCTTGAATTGTCGCGGGTATTGCGCTTTTATCCGCTGTTCCCATCCACGGTCCGCAGACTACAATCCAGGCTGTTTTAACATCGCCGGATAGCTGCCAGGATGGCCGAGGATAGCGATCTCGAAAAAACCGAACCAGCCTCGCCCCAGCGCCTGCAAAAGGCGCGGGACGAAGGCCAGGTTGCGCGTTCGCGGGAACTCGGTTCTTTTCTGGCGGTGATCTGCGGGATCGGGGCGCTCTGGTTTCTGGGCAGCAACCTGTTTTTCACGCTGGAAGGGGTGGTGCGCAGCGGTCTGTGGTTTGACACCCGGGTCACGCACGATACCCAGGTCATGCTGAACGTCGCGGGCGAGTCGGCCTGGCAGGGTCTGCGATTGGTGCTGCCGATTTTCGGCCTGTTGATGGTCGTGGGGGTTTTTTCAGCTGTCGCTTTGGGGGGCTTTCTGATCTCCAGCAAAGCGCTGGAACCCAAGCTGGAACGTCTCAATCCCCTGAAAGGCATGAAACGGTTTGTCCAGGCGCAGACCGCGATCGAACTGATCAAAACCCTGGCCAAGGCTGCGCTGATCGGCTTTGTCGCCGTCAAAGTCATCTGGGCGTATCTGCCCGATATGCTGTCCTTGCCACATATGTCGCTGAACGACGCGCTGGCCCGCGGGATTACGCTGGTGGCCATGTGCTGCCTGCTGATCGCCTCGACCCTGGTCATCCTGGTGCTGGTCGACGTTCCCTGGCAGCTCTGGAATCACGCCAAGCAATTGCGCATGTCCCGCCAAGATCTCAAACAGGAAAACAAGGACTCCGAAGGCGACCCCCACGTCAAGGGCCGCATTCGCCAGCAGCAGCGCAGCATGGCCAGACGGCGGATGATGACGGCGGTACCCGATGCCGACGTCGTCATCACCAACCCGACCCACTATGCCGTTGCCCTGCGCTATGACGAAGGGCGGGGAGGGGCTCCGGTGCTGGTGGCCAAGGGCGCCGGCCTGATCGCCGCGCAGATCCGTCAACTGGCGCAGGACCATCGGGTGGCCCAACTGGAAGCCCCGCCGCTGGCCCGCGCTTTATATCATCACGTCGACCTGGACCAGGAAATCCCCGCCGCCCTGTATTCTGCCGTGGCGGAAGTCCTGGCCTGGGTGTATCAGGTCCGTACCTGGGAGCAAGGCTCGGGTACACTGCCGCAGGCGCCGCAAGCTCTGCCGGTCCCGCCCGAACTCGATCCGCAACATCGCTCTGAACCGGCTCACGTCTTCTCCTCATGAATAGTTTCCTGGATTTTCTTAAGAACCAAGGCTTTGGGCATGCCCGTCTGCTGGCTGGGCCTGTCCTGATCCTCATGGTCTTGGCCATGATGATTCTGCCCTTGCCGCCGTTCATCCTGGATCTGCTGTTCACCTTCAATATTTCCCTGTCGGTCATGATCCTGCTGGTGGCGATGTTCACCCGCAAACCCCTGGATTTCGCCGCCTTCCCGTCCGTCCTGCTGTTCGCGACCTTGTTGCGTCTGTCGCTGAACGTCGCCTCCACTCGTGTCGTGCTGTTGAATGGCCACAAAGGCCCGGATGCCGCCGGTCAGGTGATCGAGGCATTCGGGCATTTCCTGGTCGGCGGAAATTTTGCGGTCGGGATCGTGGTCTTCATCATCCTGGTGATCATCAACTTCATCGTGATCACCAAGGGCGCCGGGCGGATCGCCGAGGTCGGCGCGCGCTTCACGCTGGATGCCATGCCGGGTAAGCAGATGGCCATCGATGCCGATCTGAACGCCGGCCTGATCGGCGAGGACGAAGCTCGCAAGCGGCGCGCGGAAGTCAGCCAGGAAGCCGAATTCTACGGCGCCATGGACGGCGCCAGTAAATTCGTGCGGGGGGATGCGGTCGCCGGTCTGCTGATCATGGTGATCAACATCATCGGCGGCCTGATCGTCGGCGTCGCGCAGCACGATATGTCGGTGGGCGACGCCGGCACGGTCTACACCTTGCTGACCATCGGCGACGGTCTGGTGGCGCAGATCCCGGCGCTGGTGATTTCCACCGCCGCCGGTGTCGTGGTGTCGCGCGTGGCGACCGACGAAGACGTCGGCCAGCAGATGCTGGGACAGCTGTTCTCCAATCCTAATGTGATGTTCATCACGGCAGGCATCCTGACCCTGATGGGCCTGATCCCCAACATGCCGCACGTGGCCTTTCTGTTGTTGGCGGCCATCATTGGCGGCGGCGGCTGGGCCTTGTTGAAACGCCAGCAGCGTGATCTGCAGTTGGCGGCCAGCCGTCCCGATCAGGAACAGTCCGCCGCGGTGGCGGCTGCAGCCGAGGCCAGCTGGGATGATGTCTCGCCCGTCGACCCGCTGGGCCTGGAGGTCGGCTACCGCCTGATTTCTCTGGTCGATCACCAGCAAAGCGGCGAACTGCTGCATCGCATCCGCAGCCTGCGGAAAAAATTCGCCCAGGAAATGGGCTTTCTGCCGCCCGTGGTGCATATCCGCGACAATCTAGAGATCAAACCCACCGACTATCGCATCCTGCTATTCGGGGTGGAAATCGGCAAGGGCGTCGCGCAGGTCGGGCAGTGGCTGGCGATCAATCCGGGCGGCGTCACCAGTCCGCTGCCGGGCACGACCACTCAGGACCCGGCCTTTGGTCTGCCTGCGGTCTGGATTGATCCTTCTTTGCGCGAACAGGCGCAGATCGCCGGCTATACCGTGGTGGACACGGCCACGGTGGTGGCGACGCACCTCAATCATCTGATGCACCGCTACGGGGCGAAACTGCTGGGCCGGCAGGAAACCCAGCAACTGCTGGATCATGTCTCTCGCGATGTGCCCAAGCTCATCGAAGACCTGGTGCCCAAGACCATCACCTTGCCGCAGCTGCAGACCCTGCTGCGCAGCCTGCTGGACGAGGATGTGCCTATCCGCGACATGCGCACCATCCTGGAAGTCATCACCGACCATGCGCCGCGCCTGGCCGGCCTCAATCCCGCCGGCACCGGCCCCAACCAGGACGAACTGCTGGCGCAGGTGCGGGTGGGATTGGGCCGCGCGATTGTTCAGCATTGGTTCGCAGGCGAAGAAGAACTGCGCGTCATCGGTCTGGATGCCCGTCTGGAACGGGTGCTGATGCAGGCCTTGGGCGCCAATGGGGCGCTGGAACCCGGCCTGGCGGACAATCTATTGAGCGAAGCCCAGCGTCTGGCGCAGGAACAGGAAGACCGGGGCAATGCGCCGGTACTGGTCGTGCCGCCCGTGCTGCGGGCCTCTTTGTCACGTTTCCTGCGTCATCACCTGCCGCATATGGCCGTGTTGTCCAGCGCCGAAATTCCTGAAGATCGTATGATCAAGATTACATCGGTCATCGGCGGGAGTCCTGCGTGAGAATCAGTCGCTTCTTTGGCGCCACAAACCGGGAGGCCATGCGTCAGGTTCGCTTGGCGCTGGGTTCCGAAGCGCTCATCATTTCCAGTAAACGGGTCAATGGCGGGGTAGAAATCCTGGCCACGGACCAGACCTCGCTGCCCGAAGACGCCCAGGCCGCCGTCGATGCCGCCGATGCGCCGCAGACCGCCCGCTTGCCGCAGCATGCACCCGCAGCGCCGACATCCGTCGCGCCGCCGCCAGCGGCGGCACCCAGCGGGGATGCGCTGGCCGGTGCGCTCGACGAACTGAAGGGATCTCTGGAAAGCCGTATCGACGAACTGCTGTGGGGCAACCAGCTGCGCCGTTCCCCCCAGGCCGTCGCGCTGTTCCAGAATCTGCTGCGCTTTGGCTTTAGCACCACCTTGCTGCGGGCCATGCTCAAGACGCTGCCGGAACTTTCCGGTACCCGTTCAGCCATTCAATGGGCGCGCAACGAGCTGATCACGCATCTGCCCGTGCTGGCGTCAGAAGACGAATTATGGCAACCGGGGCTGGCGCTGGCCTTGGTCGGCCCCACCGGGGTGGGCAAGACCACGACCATCGCCAAGTTGGCGGCGCGCTGCGTGCGGCGCAGCGGCCCCGGCAGCCTGGTGCTGCTGACCACCGATACCTACCGGATCGGGGCGCATGAACAACTGAAGATCTACGGCCAGATGATGCGGGTGCCGGTGCACGTGGTGCAGGACATCCATGAATTGCGCCGCATTCTACAGACGGTGCGCCCGGATCAGACGGTGCTGATCGACAACGTCGGCATCAGCCAGCGGGACCGCTATGTGACGGATCAGGCAGCGCTGTTGGCGGGCGCCGGTCGCCGGGTGGAACGTCTGCTGGCCCTGAATGCATCCAGTCACGGCGACACGTTGGACGAAGTCGCGCGTTCCTATGCACGGGATGGCGGCACGCCGCTGCGCGGCTGCATCATCACCAAGATCGACGAGGCCGCCTGTCTGGGCGCGTCGCTGGATACGGCGATTCGCTACCGCTTGCCGATTCATTATGTGTCCAATGGGCAGAAAGTCCCTGAAAACCTGCTGTTTCTGACCCCCACCGAACTGGTGGATCGTGCGCTGGCGCCTTTGCAATCCGCCCAGCCGCAGTTCGCCCCTACCGAGGCGGACCTGGCTGCCTTGCTGTCGATCACGCAGCCGGAACCCAGCGCCGAATCTGCCGCCCAGCGCCGTCGCCAGCAAGTGCTGTTGCCGCAGCTGTTGACGCAATCCGCCCAGGGCGATTCCCTGGGGCTGGATGCCTTGCAGGCAGCCGTGACCCTGCTGGATGAAGACCCGGTGCTGTCGGAAGCCTACGATCTGTGGCATAGCCGTGCCGCGGGCGATCTGCCTGCCGCAGCCGACGCCGTCGACCATCTGCGCCGGGTGGCGCAAGCGGGTCTGGGGGAATCCAGTCCGGCCCTGATTGTCCATGACCGCCAGCTGCTTTCCTGGCAGGGGCGGCGCGGCGCCTGGGCTGGGGCGGCGTGGTTTGACGACCATTGCCGACCTTTGGCGGCGGCCACCCAGCAGGCCGGTCTGGCGGATGGCTGGTATGCGCCGCAGGGCGCTTCATCCGTGGCGCCATCGCCCGCCGACGCGCTGCTGGCGCAGATTCAACTCGAATCCGATGGCAGCAAGCCCGCGCCTTGGCATGTTTTCGACGGTGGCAGTCAAACTCTGCTGCGCGCGCTCAGCAGTCAGGGGTATCGTTGGATTTCCAATTGCGGCGCCCGTACCCGGATTTACCAGGATGGCGAAGCCTGCGTGGTGTCCGCTGCCGCCCAGCGGCTGCTGCTGCAGCCGCTGCCCGCGCATCTGTTTGCCGATCTGCTGGCCCCTGCCGGCCTGAACGCCGTGCCGCTGGCCTGGTGGGCCGGCATGGGGCCTGCTCAGTTGCAGACGCGGGGGGAAGCCCCGCTACCCGTTCATGTCTATTGCGTGAGGGCGGTAGACCCGCTGGATGGTCGCGTCTTACGGGTCTGGCATGCCTTGCTGGTCGAGGGGGTGGATGCCGATCCCGCGCAGGTGGCTGCCGCGTTGGTGCTGCGTCAGGAATGTCATGCTGCTTGGCGTTTGGCGACTCCCTGGCTGGCGGATGCCCAGGGCCGTGAACCGTTGCTCGATCGCGCGGTGCTGGCCGCTCAGATGGGCCTGGCCGCCTGGCGTTTGGTGCAGGACCCCGCGTTGGCCCCTGCCGCGCAGGTCGTGGCCCGCATGCTGGGCGCAGACCAGCTATCGGCCCGGCAGTCGCCTGCGGGCTTGTTGAAACTGTATGCGCTGAAGGAATTGCTGGCGGCTTAAGCCTGCGGCGATGCTGCTTGCTGCCGAAACTGGCCGTCTGCAGCAGGCGGCTGCCTATTTATTGGACAGGCGCCCGCGGGCGTCGTACAGGTCCTGGCCCATCAGGCTGCGCAGAGTATCCAGCGCCTGCTGATTATGATCGATGAACGTTTGCAGGATCTGGCCATTGCTTTGGTTCAAGGCGCTGGCCTGAGCCGCCTGTTCGAACAACATGTCAAAAGCAGGCCGCAAATCCGGGTGCATGGCGCAAACCGTGTCGATGCCGGCGCGGTCGGCGGGTTGTTCCATCGCGGTCAGCAGGTCGGATCGAGCCTGATCCAGTTCGCCCAGCCGGCGGGCATAATCGTTTTTGCGGGTAGTCAGTGAACCCAGCGCCTCGTTGGAGGGCGTTTCCAGCAGCAGGGCGTTTTCCGCTTCCAGGAGCTGGATGAAATCGTTCAGCAGGGCGGATTGTTCGTCCACGCATTGCAGCAGCGCGTCGATGTGGCTCATGGTGGAATAGATGGGGTCGAGACAGGCGATCAGTGTACCGGATTTATTTCAGCAGTTCGCGCACGCTGCTGAGCAAGCGGTCGGCGATGCGACCGGCGTCGATTTTCAATTCACCCGATGCCAGCGCATCGCGGATCTGTTGAACGCGGGCGGTGTGCACGTCGGCGTCGCTGTTGTTCAGGGCTGCCAACTGACGGGCCGCCGGGCTGAGATCGACTTCGGACCGGCTGCTGCCAGTGGCGCTGCCGGCCTGACTGCCGCTGTCGGTACGCGTGTTCCCGGACACCCCGTTCAGCAGGGGGTTGGACGATGTGGAATTGACTTTCAAGGCTCGTCTCCGGGAAAGGGTTGGGATCAATTGGTGCATCCCTTATTACGGCAGCAGAAAGCGGAACTTTAGCGCCGCATCTTGGGGCCGTTTCTTTGACCCTACATCATAACCTGAACTGTATGGGCATCTAGCACCGTGCCGGTGATGATCTGCCCGTTGGGCGTGCGCACCTGGATCTGCGTGCCGGGATTGCCGGAATCCAGCGCCTGCCCCTCGCCAGAGACCACAAAGCCCGGGCCGCGCGCTATCGTGCGGACCTGCTGGCCGCGTTCGATGGAATTGGGATCGCGCAAGGCGTTGCCTTCGATCGGGCCGCCGGAGCGGATGCGGCGAGTGGTGATCCAGCCCACGATGTGCGCAGGGTCACTGATCACCCGGCGCAGGCGCAGCAGGTCGCCTTCGCGGGTATCCAGGTCATCCATGCTGATGACCGTGCCGCGGTCCAATATGCGGTTGGCGACGAAGTAAGGGCCGGTGATCTGCACGCTGGCCTGCACGTACAGGGTCCAGGGCTGGGGCGCCAGGCAACGCACACCCACGGATGTGCGTGACTGCAGGCCGCCGGATCCGGCCAGAAAGGTGTCCATCCGGCTACAGGCCGATTGGTTGGTGATTCTGGGGATATCCACCGCGATCGTCGCCGTGCCGGGATAGGATGCTGCGCGATCTTTCAGCAGGGTTTCGACCTGCTCGACGATCGCGGTCGGGTCCTGGGTGATCGTGGCGGGGCTGCCGCCTTGCGCCAGCGCAGCCATGACGGGCAAGGCGGTGATCAGCAGGCAGAGCCAGCTCGACAGCAGGCGATGGCTTGGCGGTCGGGGCAGCGGCGGCGGAGCGGGGCGGATGGGCATGCTTGCATTGTAAAAGAGATGCCTTGCCACATTGCTCGAATAGCCCTTCAAACCCTGCTTTGTTCCGGCCTTTATGGGTTTTGCCGCCGCCTTACTATGCCACTGTGCGCTAAAACCGCGAATGGTCAGGGATCATTTGGTGCCCGGTGGGTGCGCGCTTCATTCACTTGATTGCATTGCACGCTATGATTGATCGAATCGGCAAGGACCTCGAGTTCTACCAGAAAGCCCTGGCTCTGCGTCAGCAGCGGCAGGAAATTCTCGCGACCAACATCGCCAATTCCGACACGCCCAACTACAAGGCGCGTGACATCGATTTCAGCGCCACGCTGCGCGAAGCGATGGGGCAGGGCAATGGTTTGCCGCGTCTGCCCGACACGTCGTTGACGCTGACCTCGTCGCGCCACATTCCGGCGCAGGCCCATAGCAGCGGACCGGCGCAGGAACTCTATCGCACGCCCCTGCAGCCCAGCCTGGATGGCAATACCGTCGACATGAACGTCGAACGGGTACAGTTCGCCGACAATACGGCCAAATACCAGACCGATCTGCAGGTGCTCAACGGGCGCATCAAATCCCTGTTGACCGCCATGCAGCAGTAATCACCGGATTTCAGGGAAACCAGGCTTATGTCCACCTTCAGCATTTTCCAGATTGCCGGTTCTGCTTTGACCGCCCAGTCCGAACGCATGAACGTCTCGGCCAGCAATATCGCCAATGCCGATAGCGCCGTCGGCCCCGATGGGCAGCCCTACCGCGCCCGCCAGGTGGTGTTCCAGATGACGCCGTCCGCTCAGTCCGACGCCGTCGGCGGGGTGCGCGTGTCCTCCGTTCAGGAAAGCAGCGCGCCGCCGCGCATGCAGTACGACCCCGAAAATCCCCTGGCCGATGCCCGCGGCTACGTGACGATGCCCAATGTCAACGTCGTGGCCGAAACCGTCAATATGATCTCGGCGTCGCGTTCTTATCAGGCCAACATCGAAGTCATCAACACCGCTAAATCGCTGATGGCTAGAACATTGACCATCGGTCAATAAGGAATCCGATCATGACAACCGTCAATGACGTATATGGCGCCAACGCCGCCGGCGCACTGGCCAATGCCCAGACCAAGTCCCTGATGGGGGACACCCAGGATCGCTTCCTGACCCTGCTGGTCACGCAGCTGCAAAATCAGGATCCGCTCAACCCCATGGACAACGCCGAGGTCACCTCGCAGATCGCCCAGCTGTCCATGGTCAACGGCATCCAAAGCCTCAACAACACCCTGCTGGCCCTCTCGGGCCAGATGGACATGTCCCAGTCGCTGCAGGCAGCCGGTCTGATCGGTAAAAGCGTCCTGTATCCGGGCGAAAAGATCAAAGTCGGCGAAGCCGGCGCCGCCACGACCTTCGGCATCGATCTCATGTCATCGGCGGCCAAGGTCACGGTCACGATTCGCGACAACGCCGGCAAGGTCGTCTATTCCAAAGAAATGGAAGCCCAGAAAGCCGGTGTCTATCCCCTGGAATGGGACGGCAAGGACACGGCGGGCGTGGTCGTTCCGGCAGGCGCCTATGCGGTGTCCGTCGAGGCATCCGATGCCAATGGCAAGCCGGTGTCGGCGGAAACCCTGACGTCCGGCCACATCAACAGTATTGCTTACACCACCGAAGGCCTGAAGCTCAACCTGGCCCTGGGTGAAAAGATTTCCCTGCTGGATATCCGGCAGGTCATGTAATTCCAATGGGGGCCGCCATCTGCCGCCCCCGGTTCCATATCAACGCAGCAACGCAATACGTACTGAAAGAGGTCAATCATGGGTTTCGGTCAAGGTCTTAGCGGTCTGAACGCCGCCTCGCAGAACCTGGATGTCATCGGCAACAACATCGCCAACTCCGGCACTGTGGGGTTCAAGGCCGGCTCGGCCACCTTCGCCGACGTCTACGCCAGCTCCCGCGTGGGTCTGGGTGTGCAGGTGGCGTCCATCAATCAGCGCTTTACGACCGGCATTGTGTCCACAACCGGCAATCAGTTCGATATGGCAATTGACGGGGCAAAGGGTTTGTTTGTCGTGCAGCAACCTAACGGTGGCGCGACGCTTTATACCCGGAATGGTCAATTCTTTGCCGATAAAAGCGGCAATATTGTGAATGCTCAAGGCCAACAATTGATGGGGTACAGTGCTGACGTTTCCGTTACGCCGGCCAAGCCCATCATGGGCACTTTGCTCGGCTTGACCGTGCCTTCCGGAAACATCGATCCCAAGGCAACTACCACGATCACGGACAAGCTGAACCTGGATTCAGGTTCTCCGATTCTCGCCGGACCTCCCGCGCCTGACCTGACCGATCCAACAACCTATTCAACCTCTTTCCCGACGACGGTCTTCGATTCCCTCGGTAATGAGCATCGCATTGATCAGGTTTATCAAAAGACAGGTGTTAATACGTGGACGGCTACGTATATTTGGAATAATGCCGGCACACCAACGCCAGTCGGCACTGCAACCTTGAACTTCAATACCGCTGGTGCGCTTCCTACACCTGCTCCAACAGGCGCGATCGCCTTTAATCCTCCGGGGGCGGACCCCATCGCTACCACAGTAAGGTATGACGGTACGACGCAGTTTGCCGGTGGGTTCACGACCGACTTCATTCAGGACGGTTATGGCACAGGTGAATATGCCAGCATGTCTATTGGCACCGATGGTTCGGTGGTGGCCAACTACACCAACGGCGCCAAGCAGGTCATGGGGTTTGTCGCGATGGCAGACTTCAAGAACCTGCAAGGGCTTCAGCCTGTTGGCGGCAACGCCTGGGCCGAGACAGCCAATTCGGGTCAACCGATTCCTGGTACTCCGGGCGTAAACGGGATGGCCACCATCAAGGGTCAGGCCGTCGAAGAATCCAACGTGGACATGAGCCAGGAGCTGGTCAATATGATCATCGCCCAGCGCACCTACCAGGCCAACGCCCAGACCATCAAGACGCAGGATCAGATCCTGCAGACCTTGATCACCATGCGCTAAGCGCGGTAGGACGGCATGGATCGCATCCTGTATACGGCGTCCAACGGCGCCACCCGCATCCTGGAACAGCAGTCGGCCATTTCCAACAATATGGCCAATGTCTCCACGACGGGTTTTCGTGAACAGCTGGCTGTCTACCGGTCTGTGCCGGTGGTGCCGCAGGCGGGCGAACTGCCTACTCGCGTCAGCACCGTCGCCTCCACGCCCGGCAGCCGCTTCGGGCAGGGCGCCATGCTGGAAACCGGGCACGCCCTGGATGCCGCCATCGCCGGTCAGGGCTGGTTCGCCGTGCAGGCTCCGGATGGCACCGAGGCCTACACGCGGGCGGGCGAATTTGCCGTCAATCAGGAAAACCAACTGGTGACGCACACCGGCTTGCCGGTGCTGTCCAATGACGGGCGTCCCATCGAGATCCCCGAACGCGGCAGTGTCACGTTCGCCACCGACGGGCAGATCAGCGCCCTGGGTGCGGGCGACAATCCGCGCGACATCCAAATGCTGGCCCAATTGAAGCTGGTCAATCCGCCGACAGAGCAGATGCTGCGCGGCGACGACGGCCTGTTCCGTCTGGCTGGCGGCCAGCCTGCGCAGGCGGACGAATCCATGCGGATCGCCCCTGGCTTCATCGAAAAAAGCAACGTCAATCCGGCAGAAGCCATGGTTGCCATGATTTCCAATGCCCGCCAGTTCGAATTGCAGATGCAGGTGATCAAAAACGCCAGCACCAACGAAGAACGCGGCAATTCCATACTTTCTGCAGTGGGCTGACGCCCTGCGCCCTGAACAGGATTTTTCAAGATGATACGTTCTCTGTGGATCGCCAAGACCGGTCTGGAAACCCAGCAGACCAGCATGGACGTGATTTCCAACAACCTGGCCAACGTCAACACCACCGGCTTCAAGCGCAGCCGCGCAGTGTTTACCGATCTGATGTACCAGACCATGCGCCAGCCCGGCGCCACCGTCGGGGCCGCCAACCAACTGCCGTCCGGCTTGCAACTGGGCACGGGCGCTCGTGTCGTGGCGACCGAACGCATCCAGACCCAGGGCAACCTGAAAGAAACCGGCAATACGCTGGACGTCGCCATCCAGGGCAACGGCTTTCTGCAAGTGGAAATGCCTGACGGCTCGTTTGCCTATACGCGCGACGGCAGCATCCAGCGCGACCAGAACGGCATGCTGGTAACCGCTGGCGGCTATACCATCCAGCCGGGCATCAACATCCCCGACAATGCGCTGTCGATCTCGATTTCCCGCGACGGCACCGTGTCCGTGACGCAGCCCGGCGCCGCCGGCACCAACGTCGAAGTCGGCCAGTTGCAGTTGTCTACCTTCATCAACCCCACCGGCCTGCAAAGCCTGGGCGAAAATCTGTACGCGGAAACCGACGCGTCGGGGCCGGCCAATCAGTTGCAACCGGGGCTGGATGGCGCGGGCATTCTGCTGCAGAATTACGTGGAAACCTCCAACGTCAATGTGGCCGAGGAACTGGTCAATATGATCACCACGCAGCGCGCCTTCGAAATGAACAGCAAGGCCGTGCAGACGTCGGATCAGATGCTTGCCCGTTTGACACAGCTGTAATCAGGATGTCCATGAAGGGTTTGCGCCGTTTTGCTGGATCGTGGGTGGCTGTCGCCGTCCTGTTGCTCTCCGGGTGCGCCCTGGTGCCGCCGGAGCCTATCGTCACCGGCCCGCTGACGGCGCCCCCGCCGCCGCCCCTGGCGCCGGCTGCCCTGGCCAATGGGTCTATCTATCAGCCCACGGCCTACGGCAATTACCCTCTGTTCGAAGACCGCCGCCCGCGCAACATCGGCGACATCGTCACCATTGTCATCCAGGAAAAAACCAACGCTGCCAAAAGCGTGGATACCAGCACCAATCGCAACGGCAGCGCCAGCATGAACATCGGCATTGAACCTGCCATCCTGCCGACCGATCTGGGGGCCAAGCAGAATTTCGAAGCAGGCGGCGGCAACCAGTCTCAGGGCAAGGGTTCCAGCAGCGCCACCAATATTTTCAGCGGCACCCTGACCACCACGGTGATTGGCGTGCTGCCCAACGGCAATCTGCAGATCGCCGGTGAAAAGCAGATCGCCATCAATCGCGGCAGCGAATATGTGCGCTTTTCCGGTGTGGTAGACCCGCGTTCCATCACCGGCAGCAATACGGTGTCGTCCACTCAGGTGGCCGATGCTCGCATCGAATACCGTAGCAAAGGCGTGATGGACGAGGTCCAGACCATGGGCTGGCTGCAGCGCTTCTTCCTGAATATCGCCCCGTTCTGATCTCATGATGAATAAGATTGCCGTGTACGCTCATCCCCAGAATCCCCCGCCGCGCGGCAGCCGTGTGCGCGCCGGGCTGGCCGCGATGTTGCTGGTCTGTCTGGGGGGCCTGATGCCTTTGGCCGCCCAGGCCGAACGCATCAAGGATCTGGCATCCTTTACCGGCGTGCGTGAAAACCAGTTGATCGGCTATGGCCTGGTGGTGGGTTTGGACGGCAGCGGCGATCAGGTGCGCCAGACGCCGTTCACCCAGCAAAGCCTGACCAATATGTTGTCTCAGTTGGGGGTCACCGTGCCCCAGGGCACCAATATGCAGGTCAAAAACGTGGCGGCGGTGATGGTCACCACCCGCTTGCCCGCCTTTGCTCAGCCGGGCCAGAGCCTGGACGTGGTAGTGTCGTCAATGGGCAACGCCAAGAGCCTGCGCGGCGGCACCTTGTTGATGACCCCCCTGAAGGGCGCCAACGGCCAGGTGTATGCCCTGGCCCAGGGCAATCTGCTGGTGGGCGGTGCAGGGGCTTCGCAGGGCGGGGCCAGCGTGCAGGTCAATCAGTTGAATGGCGGCATCATTCCCGACGGCGCCATTGTCGAGCGCGGCGTGCCGACGACGTATGTGCAGGACGGGGTTGTGCGGCTGGAATTGAATTCCAGCGATTTCGCCGTGGCGCAGAATGTCGTGACGGCCTTGAATCGCAAGTTCGGCGGGCAGACCGCCACGGCGATCACGGGCCGTACCATCGAATTGCGGGCGCCGATGGACCCGAAATCGCAGCTGGCCTTCTTGTCCCAGGTTGAAAATCTGCAGGTGTCGTTGCCGCCGGCCCGCGCCCGCGTCGTGATCAATGCCCGCACCGGGTCGGTGGTGATGAACCGCACCGTCATGATCGACGAGGCCGCCATCGCCTACGGCAATCTGTCCGTCACCATCAGTCCGCAGCAGCAGGTCAGCCAGCCGACGACTCCGTTTGGCGGCGGCGAAACCGTGGTCACCAACAACACCCAGATCGAGATGCGCAGCGACAATGGTTCTTTGCAGCGCGTGAACACCAGCGCCAACTTGGCCGACGTCGTGCGGGCGCTGAATGCCTTGGGCGCTACGCCGCAGGATCTGCTGTCGATCCTGCAGAATCTGAAAAGCGCCGGCGCCCTGCGGGCCGATCTGGACGTCATCTGACATATGGCTTTCACGACCCACACCCCTCTGCCCAGTTCGGACGCGACGCCCTCGGCGCTGGATTTCAGCGGTCTGAATACGCTCAAGCGTGGCGTGCAGACGAATCCCGCGTCGGCGGACAAGCAGCGCGAGATCGCTCGTCAGTTCGAGGCCATGTTCATCCAGATGTTGATGAAGCAGGCCCGCCAGACATCTACCCAGATGCCGTCCCTGTTTGATTCCCAGGCCACGCGCATGGCGCAAAGCCTGGGCGATGAGCAGGCGTCCCTGGCCCTGTCCAACCCCGGCATTGGCCTGGCGGATGCGCTGATGGCGCAGATGCAGGGCGGAGTGCTGAACAAGCCCCTGGATCCCCTGGCCAATCCGCCCGAAGCCGCCCGTTCCCGCCTGCCGGGTTTGCAGTCGCGCATCGGCGAAGGCCGACAGCAGGCGGCGGATTCGATTTCCTCGCTGATCGATATGCTGGCCCAGCGCAATCTGGGGCAAAAGGTGCGCAGCGCCATCCAGGGGGCGCCCGAACACATCCGCAGCTTTGTGGATCAGATGGCGGTGGCGGCTGGTGCCGCGGCTCGCGATAGCGGCATCCCGGCCAAACTGATCCTGAGCCAGGCGGCGCTGGAATCCGGTTGGGGGCAGCGTGAAATCATGCGCCCGGACGGCAGCACCAGCCATAACCTGTTTGGCATCAAGGCCGGCGGAAGTTGGCGCGGCGACGTGGTGCACGTGATGACAACGGAATACGTCGACGGCCAGCCGCGCAAAATGTCGCAGCCGTTCCGGGCTTACGATTCCTACGCGGATTCCTTCAGGGATTACGCCAAACTGATCAGCCAGAGCGACCGCTATAGCGACGTGATGAAGGCCCGCAGCGCCGAGGACGCCGCCCGCAAGGTGCAGGCCGCCGGCTATGCCACCGATCCGTCCTACGCCGACAAGCTGATCAGCATCATGGGCTATTTCAACGCCCGTTGACGGGTGCGGGGCGGCGGCCAGTCCACCGCTAAATTATTCCGCTCTGCTGCCGTTATCAGGTAAGACGAATTTTCGTGGATGCCGATCAGGCATCCGCATCATGGATAGGATTGCAGCATATGAATCTGGCGAATCTGGGTAAAGCCGGCCTGCTGGTCGCACAAAACCGGCTGGCGACTGCCGGGCACAATATCAACAACGCCGCTACGGCAGGCTTTAGCCGCCAGACCGTGCTGTCCCAGACTGCCGGCGCCACGCCGACGGCGGGTGGCTGGATCGGTCGCGGGGTGCAGGCCGTCAGCGTGATGCGCTCCTACGACAATTTCCTGTACAACCAGTTCACCACGTCTTTGACAAAGGGCGCGGCGCTGAAAACCTACGGTGATCAGGTCAGCCAGGTCAATAATCTGGTGGCGGATCGCACGGTGGGTATTTCGCCCAATATCCAACAGTTTTTCAATGGCCTGGATGCGCTGGCGACGGCGCCCGCCGACGTGGCCGCCCGTCAGGAACTGCTGGGTCGCGCCAATAGTCTGGCCACACAGATTCGCGACGCCAATGCCTTTCTGGATGACCAGCGGCAGAACGTCAATACGCAGATCGACACGACTGTTACCCAGGTCAATAGCTACCTGGATCGCATCAACGACCTGAACCGCCAGATCACCACGGCCAAGGCCACCAATCCCGGCCAGCCGCCCAACGACCTGTTGGATCAGCGCGATCAGTTGGCAGCCGATTTGGGGCAACTGGTCAACATCAAGGTCTACGAACAAGACGACCGCTTTAGCATCACCATCGGCAATGGGCAGACCGTGCTGGGCGGCAATTCAGTCTATCACTTACAGGTGAAACCGTCTGCTGCCGATCCTAGCCGCATGGCGGTGCACTATACTGTGCAAGGCCCGGGAGGCGTACTGCAGCCAGTCGAGATGAAGGACAGCCTGATCGCCGGCGGCAAGCTGGGTGGCCTGCTGACTTTTCGGGCGGACGTGCTGGACGTCACGCAGAATGATCTGGGACGTTTGGCGCTGGGTATTTCAATGTCCATCAATGCACAGCATGTGCAGGGCTATGATCCTTCTGGTGCTCCGGGTACGAATTTCTTCAATGTGTCCACCCCAAAGATCATCATGAATGCTGGCAATGCCGCTACGGCAGATCCAACGGCTAGCATCGCAGATGTCTCCAAGCTGACCAACCAGGATTACCGCCTGGATTTCGACGGCGCCAATTACACGGTGACGCGCGTCCCCGACGGTACGGTTCTGGGCCCGGTGCCGGTGGGGGGCAACGCAACCTATGATGGCGTGACCTTCGACCTGGCGTCGGTGGCCGGCGCTGCGGCAGGGGATTCCTGGCTGATCCAGCCCACTCGCGACGCTGCGGGCGGCATGGACGTGGCGCTGACCGATCCGTCCAAGATCGCAGCAGCCGGCTGGGACCCGGACGCCAATGGCGGGGCGGGCGGTCCGGCTGGTTCCGCCAATGGCGACAATGCCTTGCTGCTGGCGCAATTGCGGGACAAAAAAATCCTGGGTGGTTTGCCGGGTTCGCCTGCGGGCCAGGGCACCATGGGCCTGAACGAAGCCTATTCCCAGTTGGTCAACGGCGTGGCGGTCAAGACGCAGACCAACACCACGTCGCAAAAGGCGCAAGAAACCCTGATTCAGCAGAATTACGCCGCCCAACAGGCCGTATCCGGTGTCAATATGGACGAGGAATACATCAACATCCAGCGATACCAGGAACAGTACCGCGCCGCCGCGCGACTGATTGACACCGCATCGACCATGTTCGATACCCTGCTCAGCCTGCGCAGCTGATTGGCGCTGCTTTCACTAGGAAACCATCATGCGTATCAGCTCCAGCCTCATGTTCCAGACGGGCCTGAACACCATCAATCTTCAGCAGTCCGATCTGATGCACTTGTATCAACAGATCGGCACTGGACAGCGGATGGTGACGCCGGCTGATGACCCTTTGGCAGCTGCACAGACCATCAACCTGTCGCAATCCCAGGCGCAGAATGTGCGCTATGGTGAAAATAGAGCGGTCGCCACCCGCAATCTAAGTACCGAAGAAGACGCGCTGAATTCGTTGACTCTGTTGCTGCAGGACGTGCGCACCCGTCTCGTCGAGGCGGGCAACGGCACGATGTCGGACGCTGACCGTCAGACCTTGGCCAATGTGCTGCAGCGTGCACGTGATACGGCTCTGGGCATTGCCAATACGACCGACGGCAACGGGCAGTATGTGTTTTCCGGATCTTTGGGTAGCACGCCCGCCTTTGCCGATAATGGCAGTTATAACGGCGACAGGCTGCAGCGTCTGATCCAGGCAGATGCTACCCGCCAGATCGCAGGCAGCGATATCGGGTCGGATATTTTTTTGCGATCGCAGCCAGGCACGTTGGCGTATGCCAGTGCTGCTGGCGTCGGCAATAGCGGGTCAGCGGTCATGACGGGGCCGTATGTTTCGGATCGCGCACAGAATCCGGATGCTCGTTATTCCTACGAAATCAGCTTTACTAGCCCGACGAACTACACCGTCGTGGTCACGGACGAATCAACAGGAGTGCCGGCAGCGCCGGTCGGCTACACGCTAGCTCCTGGGGCGACGGAAATGGATCTGGGTAATGGCACCAAGGTGCAGTTCACTGGCGCCCCGGTTGCTGGTGACACCTTCAGTGTCGATCCTTTGCGGCACAAAGATGCTGACGTCTTCCAGGCTCTCGATCAGTTGATCGTGGCTCTGAACGATCCGTCTCAGGGCAGCGAAGCGGCCACCGCCAATTTGCACAATATCCTGAACAATAGCATGCAGCAACTGGCTTCCAGCTACGACAATATCCTGACGGTGCGTTCGTCCATCGGCGCCCGGATGAATGAGCTGGATGCCTTGAATGACAGCGGCGCCCAGCGCAATCTAGGCTTCAGGAAGGCGCTGTCCGGTCTGGAAGACCTGGACTACTACCAAGCCACGACGCAACTCAGCCTGCGCAAGATCGCCCTGGAAGGCGCGGGCTTGGCATTTCAGACGATTCAAGGCCTCAGCTTGTTCAATCTGGGCCGCTGATTGATAGCCAGCAGTGATCAATTCGGGTTTGCTCATCGCGAACCCGATGCAGTTCCAGCGAATAGGGCCTACAAGGCCCTATTTTCTTAGGAAGACAAGCAGCATGCGTATGGCATGCTGACAATAATCACAAAGGTGAGGTGACATGAAATTTCGGTTCTGGAAGGGGCGTGGCGTCGCCTTGTCCTTGCGCGCCCGATTGACATGGGTGGTGGGGCTGTTGTCCCTGCTGACGTTCGCTGCCGTAGGCAGCGCCTGGTTCGTGCAGCAGCAAAGCCAGCGCACCATTGCTCAGCTGTCGGTCGTGGGGGTGCAGGCCAATTCAGATGTAAAAAACGCGCTGATCTATGCCCAGCAGGCGACCACCCAGATCGAAGGCGCTCTGGGGATATCGAATGAAAAACAGCGCGTGTGGGAACTGGGGCAGGCCGATCAACTGCTGAAACGGTCCCGTGACCATATGCAGTCCTTGGTGGATTCCCAGGCTTTGACGGGGGCTCAGGGTGAATCGCTGCAGCATATTCTGGACACGACCTTCAAAGACTACTGGGCGCAGGTCGACCAATTGCGCGATTTCGCCGCCAAGCAGGATGCCAAGGCTTTCGAAGCCCTGAAGCGTGGCCGCTTGCGGGGTGCCGCGCGGGGGATGGATCGGGCCTTCGGGCAATTCGATCAGTACATCCAGAACAGCAGCGCCGAATCGCGCCGGGCCCTGGCGCAGCAGTTCGAGTGGGCCAATTACGGCTTCATAGCGCTGCTGGCCGTGGCGGTTGTGCTGGCTCTGCTGGCGTACCGCACCCTGATCCGTACGGTCCTGCGGCCACTGCAGGGGGTGGGCCGGCATTTGCAAAAAATGGCGGGCGGCAATCTGGACCTGGCGATCTACCCCAAATCCCGAGACGAGATCGGGCAGCTGCTGTTTGGTCTGAAAGACATGCGCGAAGGTCTCGAATCCCTGATCCTGGGGGTGCGTACCCGCATGGGCCGGATGACCGACAGCGCCCGGCGCATCGCCAGCGGCAATCTGGATCTCAGCAGCCGCACCGACCAGCAGGCCGCCGCTTTGCAGCAGACAGCCGCCAGCATGGAAGAACTGGCCAGCACCGTCAAACAGAATGCCGATCATGCCCGGCAGGCCAATCAGCTGGCCGGCACCGCATCCCAAGTGGCGTCGCGAGGCGGTCAGGTGGTGGGCGAAGCCGTGCAGACCATGCAGGGTATTTCGGGCAGCTCGCAGAAAATTGCCGACATCGTCGGTGTGATCGACAGCATCGCCTTTCAGACCAACATTCTGGCGCTGAATGCGGCGGTGGAAGCCGCCCGCGCCGGTGAGCAGGGCAGGGGCTTTGCCGTGGTCGCCGCCGAAGTCCGCGCCCTGGCTCAGCGCAGCGCCGGCGCCGCCAAGGAAATCAAGGAACTGATCGAGGATTCCGTCGGTCGGGTTCAGGCAGGCTCGGAACAGGTCAATCGCGCGGGTGAGACCATGCAGGAAATCGTTCAGGCCGTGACCAGGGTGTCCGACATCATGAGCGAGATCACGGCGGCCACGGTGGAACAGTCCTCGGGTATCGACCAGGTCAATCTGGCCATCGCCCAGATGGATGCGGTTACGCAGCAAAACGCCGCGCTGGTGCAGCAGGCGGCAGTGTCCGCCGGGTCTTTGGAAACGCTGGCAGCCGAAATCAGCCAGTCGCTGGCGGTCTTCCAGCTCAGCGAACAGGCCATGAGCACCGTCGATCCGGAAGATGCCGATCAGGCGACACAAGAAACCGCGGTCTTGGCGGCGGCGCCCGCCTTGCCGGTGTCGCAGACGGTTGCCCGCACAACGTCCTCGACATCTGCCGGCCCGGCGTCCAGGCCGGCGCCTGCCCGTCATGCATCGTCTGCTGCACGCCCTGCGTCGACCAAGCCACGCCTGGCAGCGCCTGCCGCAGCAGCACGGACGTCACAACATACGGCAGCGCAGGCTGCCTCGGATACGGAAGAATGGGAGAATTTCTGAATATGAAGCATCGTAGGCAAGGGCTTTCCAGTGGGGCGCAGGATCAGGCGCTGAGGCCGGTTTCTTTTTTATCGGAACCGCTCAGGCGCATGCGCGGGGCGGTTGTGCTGACCGCCGCTGCGTTGATGCTGACCGGGTGTGCTTTCAGCGGCAATGGCCTGAATACGGCGGGGCTGGATCGCATCGTGGTGGGGCGCACGACGCTGGACCAAGCCTCTCAAGATCTGGGCGCTCAGCCTACGGATGTCTGGCAGCAGGGCGATACCGTGCTGGCTCGTTGGGCCTACAAGGCCACGCTGGCGACCGATGCCGTGTATGCCCGTCAGGAAGTCTGGCTGCGTTTCGGGCCGGACGGTACATTCCAGCGGATGGAAAACAGCATCAATGTGCCGGCGTTGCGCCACCCCAGGACGGCTGCCGAAGCCGATCGCGAAGCCGCCCAGGAGCGCGCCAAGGCCCAGTCCGCGGCAAAGGCTGCGGATACTCAGCCGACGGCGGACGATGGCATGATCGTGATCCCCGGTAATGGCGAACCCGGCACACAGCCGGCAGCAGTAGACCCGATACCGGTGCCTCCGCCGCCGCCGGTATCGGGTAGTTCGACTGTCGATCCTGCGGGCACGCAGCCGCTGCTGCCGAGGGGGTCCAAGGTGGTGCCGGGCGTGACCTATCCCTTGTCTTCTTCATAGGGCCGCGGTCGCGCCGTCCGGTGTGATGTGCTGGCGGGCGCCTTTACAGGCCCGCCAGCCCGCGGGCGATCTGCGCCATCGCCTGATATCCGTCCTGGAACAATTTCATCAGGAACTCGCTGCTGCGAGGCAGTACGATCGCCAGCATGATCAGGCCGGTCGTCAGGGTGATCGGGAAACCCACTGCAAATACCGATAGCTGTTGCGCCGTGCGGTTCAGAATCCCCAGCGAGAGATTGATGGTCTGCAGCACGATGATGATGGGCAGCGCCAGCAGCATGCCGGAAATCCAGATCTGGCCGCTCCAGTCGATGACGGCTGCCCAGCCGTCCGTGTGCAAAGGGGCGCCGATCGGCAGGATTTCGAAGGTGCGCATCAGGCCATCCAGCATTAATAGATGGCCGTCGACTGCCAGAAAAAGCAGCATGGCGACGATATTGATCAGGCGCGAGAGCACGGCGGTATTCGCGCCGGTGGCGGGGTCGAAAAAGGATGCAAAGGCCAGCCCCATCGGCAGGCCGACGAACTCGCCCGCCATCATCGCTGCCGTGAAGATCAAGCGCATGCAAAAGCCTAGCGCCATGCCGATCAGCACCTGTTGCGCGGCGATCAGCAGGCCGGCATATGAGCTGGGAGGGATGGTCGGGACAGGGCCGATCAGGGGTGCCGCCACCAGGGTCAGAACCACCGAAACCCCCACCTTGATGCGGATGGGAACCGACGATTCGCCCAGGATGGGCGCCATCATGACCAGACCGCCTATCCGGAACAGGGGCCACAGCAGGCCGGTGATCCAGGCGTACAGTTGGTCGAGCTGGACGTCGATCATGTCCAGTCCGGCTAGACGGCCAGACCGGGAATGGATTCCAACAGGGCCCGGATATAGTCAACCATGGTGGACAGCAGCCAGGGCCCCAGCAAGACCAGCGTCGCCCCCACCGCCAGCAGCTTGGGGATGAAGGACAGGGTCATTTCATTGATCTGGGTGGCCGCCTGGAAAATACTGATCAGCAAGCCCACCAGCAAGGTGACCAACAAGAGGGGGCCGGCGATAGACAGGGCGACTCGCAAGGCCTGGTAGGTCAGAGACATGACGGCTTCGGGTGTCATGGGCGGTACCCCCTTATTGATAGAAGCTGCGGGCCAGGGACCCCAGCAACAGGTGCCAGCCGTCGGCCAGCACGAACAGCATCAGCTTGAAAGGCAGGGAAATGCTGACAGGCGGCACCATCATCATCCCCAGCGCCATCAGCAGGCTGGCGACGACCAGGTCGATGATCAGAAAAGGAATGAAGATCGTAAAGCCGATCTGGAAGGCGGTTTTCAGTTCGCTGGTGACGTAGGCGGGGACCAGCACCCGCAGCGGCGTGGCATCGGGGGTTTCCAGCGGGCCGATGGCGGCCATATCGGCGAACATGCTGAGATCCGCTTCGCGGGTCTGGTGCAGCATGAAGGTCTTGAGTGGTTGAGCGCCCCGATTCAGGGCTTCTTCAAAGCTGATCTGATCACTGGCCAGGGGCTGGTAGGCCTGGGTGTAGATCTGGTCGAAGACCGGTGACATGGTGAACAGCGTCAGAAACAAGGCCAGGCCCACCAGGATGGTGTTGGGGGGCGATACGCCGGTGCCCAGGGCGTTGCGCAGCAGGCCCAGCACGATGATGATGCGGGTGAAGCTGGTCATCATCAGCAATGCCGCCGGCAGGAATGACAACATGGTCAGCATGACCAGCGTCTGCACGCTGAGTGACCAGGTTTCGGTGCCGTTGGGGCCTGGGGTGGTGGTCAGGGCTGGCAGGGTGGCCTGAGCCAGCGTATTGCCCGGCCAGATCAGCAGCAGCAACAGACCTGCGGACAGGCAGCGCAGCGCCAGGGCGCCGGCGGGGGAAAGGGCGTATGAAAAGGCTGGCCAGCGGAACATCAGGATCTCGACAGGGTTTTGCCCAGGGATTCGGCAAAATCGGGCTGTGCAGCCTGGGTGTCGGGTGAGGCGGGCAGTGTGTGCAGCAAGGTGATCTGCTGGGGAGTCACACCCAGTAGCAGGCGGGTGTCGTCGATCTGGACGAGAGACAGGGAGCAGCGTGCGCCCAGGCTGTGGCTGCCCAGCACGCGCAGATTGGCCGTGCGGTTGCCGTGGCGCGCCCATCCGCCCCGGCGGGCCAACCAGGCCAAGGCCAACAGCAGGACCAGGACGAACAGCAGCGCCAAAATGACGCGCAGAGTCTGAGCCTGGTCCATCAGCGATCAGCGGCGGTTGTTCAGCCGGGCGATCCGGTCTGAGGGCGTGATGATGTCGGTGATGCGGATGCCGTATTTTTCATCCACGACCACGACTTCGCCCTGGGCGATCAGGTAGCCGTTCACGTAAATATCCATGGGCTCGCCTGCCAGGCCGTCGAGCTCGACGACCGAACCCTGCCCAAGCTGCAGGATATTCTTGATCGTCAGGCGGGTGCGGCCCAGTTCAACCGACAGCTGGACCGGGATGTCCATGATCATGTCGATGTCACTGTCGGCGCCGCTGGCCTGGCCCACCAGGGGCTGGAAGACCTGCGAGGCAGCCGGGGCTTGCGCCGGCGCGGCGGGCGGCGTGGCGGCGGTTTGTTCCGCCAAGGCAGAGGCCCAATCGTCCTCGGCGCCCAGGCCGGCTGCCTGGGTCGGCTGGTCGTGGGCGGTAGCCTGCTGGTCTGCCAGAGCGGCAGCCCAGTCGTCCTCTAGTTTGTTGGTAGAGGCGGGATCCGGCTGGCTGGGATCCTGGGTGTCGTCGTCTTTGATGTCGCTCATTTCTTCGTGCGGGCTAGCAGTTGGTCGGAATCGCCGGGCGAGGCAAGAATTTTATGCACGCGCAGGGCATAACGGCCGTTGAAGGTCCCGTAGCTGCAATCCAGCACAGGGACGCCTCCGACGCGCGCCGTCACATTGGGTTGGACGTCGACGGGCAATACGTCGCCGACGGCCAGATGCAACAGTTCGGCAATCGATGTTTCGATGCGGGCGAATTCGACGCCGAGTTCGACTTCGGCGCTGCGGACTTCGCGCGATAGCTGCTGGGTCCAGCGCTGGTCGATGGAATCGGCGGCGGATTGCTGCAGCGGTTGTGTCAGGATGTCGCGGATGGGTTCCAGCATGGAATAGGGCAGGCAGACGTTCAGTTTGCCGCCCGAGGCACCCAGTTCGATGTTGAAGGTGGTCAGCACCACCACGTCGTTGCCCGAACCGATATTGGCGAATTTGGTGTGCATTTCCGATCGCATGTATTCGAATTCGATCGGATAAATATTGTCCCAAGCCTGCCCGTAGCATTCCAGCGTCAGGTTCAGGAGGCGGCGGATGATGCGCTGTTCGGTGTTGGTGAAATCGCGCCCTTCGATGCGAGTATTGTAGCGGCCATGGCCGCCAAACAGGCTGTCGATGACCAGGAAGACCAGGTTGGGGTCGAAGGTGAACAGACCCGTGCCGCGCAGTGGCTTCAGAGCAACCATGTTCAGATTGCTGGGGACGGGCAGATTGCGTTCAAAGTCCGAGTATTTCTGGATTTTGATGGCGTTGACCGTGATGTCTGCGTTGCGCCGCATGAAACCGAAGAACATCGAGCGCAGGCGTCGGGCGAAGCGTTCGTTGATCAGTTCCAGCGTTTGCATGCGATGACGCACGACCCGGTCGGGAGAGCCCAGGTCGTAAGGCCGCACGCCGTCCTGAGGGACTTCGGCCGCCGTTTGCGTCGAGGATTCTTCGCCGGTGACCCCTGCCAGCAGGGCATCGACTTCATCCTGGGAAAGCATGCTTTGATAGGGCATTACTGAACCACGAAAGCGGTGAACAACACGTCAGCCACATGGGGGCCGGGCAATTGCGCCGCAAAGGGGCGGGAAAGATCGGCCTTGATGATGGTGCCAAGCGATAGACGGCCTTCTGGCGTCTGGATGGTGGCGAGTTCCTGGGAAGACAGAACTTTCAGGATGCGATCGCGGACTTCGGGCATGTAGTCCTGGATTTGCTTGCGTGAGCCTTCGTCGCCCAGGCGCAGCGTGATGGCGGTGTAGAGAATACGATTGCGAATCTCACCGTAGAGAGTGACGGTGAAGGGTTCGAGATCAGCAAAGATGGGCGCCGGCACGACAGGGACCGCGACAGGGGCGGCATTCTCTGCCTGGCTAAGCGCGGGGCTGGGCATGCTGGTCCTGTCCATGAATAGCATCGTGCCTCCCACGGAGGCGCCGATGATCACGATGAGCAGAAGAATGAATTTAAGTAGCCTGAGCATGGTTCCGGTTCAAGGTGTCACTGGGATCGGGAGGCAGCATTGTAATGCCTGGGAGACCCGACATAGAGCAATGGGGTCATACGAAGGTATCCACCAGGGCGTCCGGGCGGATAAGCGGGCGAGGAGCCGAGGCAGCGGGGTTGGCATCGCTGGCGACCGTGTTCGTGCCGCCATCCAGGCTGAATGTCGCGCCATCGGATGAGCCGGACCCCTGGGCAGACTGGCCGAATGCCTGCTGACCGGGCTGCTGGTCGCTGACGTTTGCCTGGCCCAGCGATAGACCCGCCTGGGCCAGTTGCTGTTCCAGGTGCGGTAGCGCGTTTTCCAGCGCTTGGCGCACATTGGCATGCGGCGAAATGAAGGATGCCTGGGCCAGCGTGTCGCCCAAGTGCAGCGTGATGTGGATCGGGCCCAGTTCGGGCGGATTGACGCGCATCTGGACGGTGTGCCCAGAGGCGCCGGCTTGTGTCAGATTCAGTATCTGGCGGCTGAAGTCCTGCGGCCATTGGGGGCTGTTCAGCGGTGTGGGGACGGCAAGCTGGATCGCGGGCTGGATGCTGCTGCTTGTCGCGGCAGGCAACAGGCTCGCGCCCAGTGCCGCGACCGGCGTATCTGTCAGGAGGGCCGGCGCGCTGCTCAGTTGGGTGGCTACCGCGGTGTGGGTCGCCGTAGCGGATGCCAGGCTGGCTGGTGATGTCACCGTGGTGTCCGCTGACGCTGACAAGGCTGTGACGGGACGATTGGTCACGGGCGTGCGTTTATCGGCCTGCGGCAGATCGACGGCGGCGGCCTGAAGGCGGGTCGGTGCAGTAGGCGTCAGGATCGGTTGAGTGGCGCGGACGGTCAGAGGCGCTGTGTCGCCCTGTGCTTTCTGGCCGGGCTGCGGCGTGTCGGCGGCAGCGCTATCGTCTGCCAGCAGTGCAGCGACAGCCTGTCCGCGCTGCGGGGCAGGTTGATCGCCGGTGATGGCGTCGGTCTTGGGTGAGGCAGCACCGGTTTGATGGCGCAGCGTGGCCGGAGTCTGGACGAGCGGCTGCATCAGCGGCAGGGCGGCACTGTCCAGGATCAGTGCCAGGGTTTCATCCGGCCCGAGCGGGTCCTGTTTTTTGGCGGCATCGGAGGATGGGACATCGACCCGACGCGTCGGGGATTGGTCGTCAGCCGTCGTATTGCGCTGGCCGGACAGCACATTTGAAAATGCGGGAGAGCTGTCCTGAGCGGCGCCAGCATCCGCCGGTCGCGTCGTGTTGTCGACCGAGGGTTGGCTGGTGTGGACTACAGGAAGAACGGGCATGTTCATGGCTAGGGCAGATTCAGTGTGACTGTCTCAGTCGCCGGTACAGTCCGGCAGCGGCTTCGTCGCTGGCGCGCTGTTCGCGGCGTTGTTCATGAGTTCTCAGCTGATGAAGCTGGCGGGTTTTCAGAGTTTCGTACGAATTCAGGCGGCGCTTTTCATCGTGCCACTGTTGGCGTCCGGTCTCGATTTTGATGTCGATCTGGGCGATGATTCTATTTTGCTGGGAAATGGCCTCGTCCAATGTGGCAATAAAGTGCCTAAAGTTATGGTAATTCGAGGCGGTTACCCCGCTTTCGGTGGTGTCCTGAAGTTTCTGGGTATAGTCGCTGCGGTAGTGGTCCAGGGTGTTGAGCTGGCCCTGGGCTTCACGTCGCTGAGTACTGAGTTCGGCCAGCACTCGCCCGGCTTCGTCGAGTTTGTCCTGAGTCAAGTTGATCAGGACGTCAAGCGAAGTATTAGGGTTCATGAGTGATCTCCTGACCCAGCACGCTTGCCAGAGCAGCCGTGGCAGCCGGGTAGTCAACCTGCACGTCGATACCTTGTTGCAAATACCCCTCGAGCCAAGGATAACGTTCGATCGCTTGGTCAATTTCCGGGTCGTTTCCTGCAGTATAGGCCCCGACAGCGATCAGGTCCCGATTGCGCTGGTAACGGGACACCATGCGCTTGAACTGATGCACGCAGTGGAACTGGCTGGCGGGCACGATCGCCGACATGACCCGCGAGATCGACGCTTCGATGTCGATGGCCGGATAGTGACCGGATTCGGCCAGCGTGCGCGACAGCACGATGTGGCCGTCCAGAATGGCACGGGCCGAATCCGCAATCGGATCCTGCTGGTCGTCGCCTTCGGTCAGCACCGTATAAAAGGCAGTGATCGAGCCGGCGGCCTGGTCGCCTCTGGGCGCACCATTGCCGGCCCGTTCGACCAGCGTGGGCAGTTTGGCGAACACGGACGGGGGGTAGCCTTTGGTGGCCGGCGGTTCGCCGATGGCCAGGGCGATTTCGCGCTGCGCCATGGCGTAGCGGGTCAGGGAATCCATGATCAGCAGCACGTGTTTGCCCTGGTCGCGGAAAAATTCCGCCAGCCGCGTGGCGTAGACAGCCCCCTGCAGGCGCAGCAGGGGCGAGACGTCCGCCGGGGCGGCTACCACCACCGAGCGCGCCAGACCGTCTGCTCCCAGGTTCAGTTCGATGAATTCCTTGACTTCCCGGCCCCGTTCGCCAATCAGGCCGACCACGATGACATCGGCCTGGGTGTAGCGGGCCATCATGCCCAGCAGCACGCTTTTGCCGACGCCTGAACCCGCGAACAGACCCATGCGCTGGCCTCGCCCCACCGTGAGCAAGCCATTGATGGCTCGCACACCCACGTCCAGCACCGTATCGACCGGGGCGCGGGTGAGGGGGTTGATCGGTGTGGCCGTCAGCGGCGCCATATCCAGATCCGTGGGCAGCGGCTTGCCGTCCAGCGGCCTGCCGGCGCCATCCAGTACCCGGCCCAGTAGAGCCTGGCCAACCGGGAGATGGCGGGCCTGATCGATATTGGACGGTGCGATGGTTTCCAGGCGTTGCGTGGTGGGCAGGGGGACGGGGTCCAGCAGCAGGGTTTCCGATGGCACCACGCGTGCCCCTGGGCGCAGGCCGGTGATGTCGCTTTGCGGCATCAGATACAGCGTATCGGCGTGAAAGCCGACGACCTCGGCATCGGCCCAGAGATCGCGGCCCGGCGAGACTTGCACCTGGCAAGCGGCGCCTACGGGCAGCTGAAGGCCAGTGGCTTCCAGGACCAGGCCGGTAGCGCGGGTGACGCGGCCCTGACGGCGCGTGGCCTGACGGGCTTCGATGCGCTGTTCGCAGAATTCCAGCTGGGCCCGCCAGCGGTCGCCAGCGGTGTCCAGGGAAGGAAAATCAGGGGCCGTCATGTCGGGCCGGGGGATTCCCGGGTTTTTGGCCCAGTACCGAGACGATGCGCTGCCAGCGTGTTTCCAGCGTGGCGTCTACGGATCCCAGGGCGGTTTCTGCAATGCAACCGCCTCGTGTGATGCGCTCGTCGGCGATCAGGCGGTAGCTGCTGATATCGGGGTTCTGCTGCAGGAAGGTATTGACCAGGCCCAGGTCTTCAGGGTGCAGGCGCAGATTAAGCGGTGCGCCGGGTTCGGGTCGGGATTGCAGCACATCCTGGACCAGGGACAGCACATAGCCTGGATGGTCGCGCAGTTGTTCGCCCAGCACTTGTTCGGCGATCCGGGTGGCCAGGCTGATCAGGGATTGGCCGATTTCGGATTCCAGATCGTTGATGGCGGCCGCGCAGGCCTGGGCCAGGGCGTTCAGGCGGGCAGCCTGTTCCTGAGACTGGGCCAGGCCTTCGGTGTAGCCGGATTCCATGCCCTGGGCATGGCCTTCGGCGCGACCGGCGGCCAGACCCTGGGCATGGCCTTCGGCGCGGCCCGCTTCCAGGCCCTGGGCATGGCCTTCGGCTTGACCTTTGTCGTAGCCTTCCTGGTAGCCTTTGTCCAGACCTTCCTGGCGCGCCTGGGCCAACGCCTGGGCGCGGCGGCGCAGCAGATCGGCCTTTTGCGGCTCTGCGTCGGTAGCGCGCCGTTGCTGTTGTTGCTGGGCCCTGAGAGATTCCATTTCCCAGCGCTGCCAGCGGGCACGCATCTGGAGATCGATGGAAGGCTTGTCAGACATACTGATCGTTGCCCATGCTCAGGTTGATCTGGCCGGCATCGGCCAGTTTGCGCGCCACCAACAGGATGGCCTTTTGTTCGGTTTCGACGCGGGACATGCGTACCGGTCCCTGCGCTTCGAGGTCGTCGCGCAGGATCTCGGCGGCGCGGTTGGACATGTTCTTGAAGAATTTGGCGCTGAGTTCTTCGCTGGCGCCCTTCAGGGCGATGGTCAGCGAGGCCGTATCGATTTCCTTCAGGATGAGCTGGATGGCCGCGTCTTCCACATCCGCCAGGTTGTCGAAGACGAACATTTCGTCGACGATGCGCTGCGCCAGATCGGCGTCGATTTCGCGCAGGCTGCTGACCACGGCTTCTTCTTCCGTGGTGTTCATGAAGTTCAGAATCTCGGCTGCGGTACGCACGCCGCCCATCTTCGAGCGCTTGGCGCCCTGGCCGGACAGGACTTCGTTCAGGACGTCGGTCAGTTCATGCAGGGCTGCAGGCTGGACGCCGCCGAAGGTGGCGATACGCATCATCACGTCGTTGCGCGAACGCTCGTTGAGCAGCGCCAGCACAGCCGATGCCCGATCGCGTTCCAGGTGGACCAGGATCGTGGCGATGATCTGCGGGTGTTCGTCGGCGATCAGTTCGGCGACGTTGGCGGGTTCCAGCCAGTTCAGGGCGTCGATACCTGATCCTGTGCCATCGCCTGCATCGAGAATGTCTTCGATCAGGCTGGCGGCGCGGTCGGTGCCCAAGGCCTTGGTCAGCACGGAGCGGATGTAGTCGTCCGAACCCAGCGTGACGGCCATGAACTGGTCGGCTTCGCGGCGGAAGTCTTCGAGGACACTGTCGACGTCGGCGCGCGTGACTTGTTTCAGATTGGCCATGGCGGAGCCGATCTGCTGCACTTCGCGCGACGACAGGTATTTGAAGACTTCGGCGGCGGCATCCTCACCCAGAGACATCATGAGGATGGCGCAGCGGTTCAGATCGGGTTCAGGATTTGGCATTTTTGGGGTCCATCCAGGATCGCAGCACCATGGCGACGGCACGCGGGTCGCGCTGGGCCAATTCGCGGGCGGTGTCCAGGTTTTCCTCGTAGCGGTTCATCTCGGAGGCCCGCAGCTCGTCCTGGCGGCGCTGTTCGCGCATGGTTTCCAGGTGGGCTTCGTTCTTGACGCGTTCGACCTGGGCATTGGCAAAGCCCTGGACAATGGGGCGAATGACCGAGCGCCACAGGAAGAATAGTACTGCCAGGATCAGCAGAACTTTAGCGATCTGCAGGGCCAGATTTTGGTAAGCCGGGTTGTCCCAAGGCTTGACGGAGGGTTCCTGGTCGGTGAATTCACTATTCACCACGCTCAGGGTGTCTCCCCGATCCATGGAATAGCCCATCGCCTGCTTCACCAGGGCATTGATGTTGTCCATGTCGGACTGTTCCAGCGGGGCAGGCTCACCGTCCTTGTTGCGATAGTTGACGACCACGGCCACGGACAGGCGTTGGATCGTGCCCATCTCGTGTTTGACGTGGCTGATGGTGCGGTCGACTTCGTAATTGACGGTGGCGTCATTGCGCGCCGATCCCCGATTGGCCGGTTGTGCGGCGGCGGGTACGCCATTGATGGTGCCTTGCTGGGTTTGGGCAGCGGCGCCCTGGGCCGGATTCTGCGGATTGCCTGCCTGGGCAGCCGGCGCGGTCTGGATGGGCGCGGTGGCATTGGCCGGAGGTTCGTTGGTCAGCGCGCCTGGCACGCCTTCGGGCGATGTGATGCCGTTTTGCACGGAATCGCTGGTTTGTTTGCTGCGCACCGCAGCCGTACCGGGCGTTTCATTGGGCCGGTAGACCTCGGAGGTTTGTTCGCGCTGGGAAAAATCGACGCTGGCGCTGACCTGGGCGCGGACGTTGCCGGGGCCGACCATGGGGGTCAACAGGGTCAGGATGCGCTGGGTGGTGCGCTGTTCGATGTCGGTGATGAAATTGCGGCGAGTGCTGTCCATGGCGGCTTCGCCGCTGGGCTTGGAGAGCAGGTGACCATCCTGGTCGACGATGGAGACGTCTTCGGCATTGAGCTTCGGCACGCTGGAAGAGACCAGCCAGGTGATCGCCGATACCTGGGCTTCGCTGAGGCTGCGGGCAGGGTACAGCGTGATCAGCACCGAGGCGGTGGGGGCCTCGCGGTCGCGCACGAACAGGGATTGCCGGGGAATGGCCAGATGCACCCGGGCGGATTTGACGGGGTGCATGGCTTCGATGGAGCGGGCCAATTCGCCTTCCAGGGCGCGTTGGTAGGTGATCTGCTCGGTGAACTGGCTGGCCCCGAACTGGGGCTTGTCCAGCAATTCGAAACCTACGCTGCCGCCGCGCGGCAGGCCTTGTTCGGCGAGCTGCAGGCGCAGAGCATAGACCTGGTCCGCCGGCACCATGATGGTGGCGCCGTTGTCGGCGAATTTATAGGGGACGTTGCGCTGATTCAGTACCGAGACGATGGCTCCGCCGTCGCGGGCCTCGATGTTGGAAAACAGCGTTTTATAGTCGGGTTCGCGCATCCACATGGATGCGACGACCAGCAGCGCGATCACGGCAGCGCCCAGGCCAAGCAGCAAGGGGCGAGGCAGGGCTGCCAGGCGCGCGAGGACAGGGTTCTTGTTCATCCAGTCGGCAATCGGATTCATCGAGCGGGAGATGCAGAAGAGGCCGTCAGGCTGCGCCCGGGCCAGTAACCGTCGGTCTGGATGATATGCATGCTGATGCGGCAGTATGGAAGATGGATGGCGGCCATTATGGCGGGATTTGCGATTTGGGCAAGCCCTGAAAAGCCCGGTTTTTGGGGCTTAGTTAGGGTGATATCGCGAATTGCTTAAATAGTCGGGACTTGTTCCTGCTATTGCCGGTCTAGCGGCGGGCACAAGCCGCGTATAGTACAACGCTGGCCCACCCCTGTATGGGTCAAACCCGATCAGCAACCTTTTCAATAGCCCCGACATGATCAATTCCCAAGCCTTGGCCAGTGTTGAAAATCTGCTTGCCCAGATGCGGGCGGTCACACGTGCGTCTCAGGGCTTGACGGCTGAATCAGCCACTGCGCAGGTCGGCAAAACAGGGGGGTTCGCATCGGAACTTGCCCGTACGTTGAATCGGGTATCAGAGGCCCAGAACAGCGCCAATGCTCAGGCGCGCGCCTTCGAGATGGGCGATCCCAATGTATCGCTCAGCAATGTCATGATCGATTTGCAAAAGGCCGGTTTGTCGTTCCAGGCTACCGTTCAGGTGCGCAACCGTCTGGTCGAGGCCTATAAGGAAATCGCCAATATGGCGGTCTAAGCCGGAAGGTTCGGCGCGGTTTTCTTCACCACGCCGTCTTTGCCGCCGGTATCCAGATCGTACAGCCACGCCAGCAGTTCGGCGATGGCGATGTACAGTTTCGGCGGGATATGGGCATCCAGATCCACCTGCATCAGCAGGCTGACCAATTCCGGAGATTCATGAATGTACAGATCGTGTTCGCGCGCTGTACGAATAATGGTTTCCGCCAGATTGCCATAGCCTTTGGCGACCACCCGGGGGGCCTGATCCGAAGGGTCGTAGGTGATCGCTACTGCGCTGGAGCGATGGGGGTCAAGGGGTGGCGACTTCATGCTCTATAGGGTCCGGGTCAGGAACGTCTGGAGCCTGGTCCAGCACCGACAGCTGGCTGGCCTGCAGTCCTTGGGCCAGCAGGCGTGAACGCAAGGGCTCGATGGACTGGCTCAGGCGCTCAGCCGATTGAGGCGCGGTCAAGCGCATGACCAACTGATCACCCGACAGGCTGAGTCGGGCTTCGACCTGGCCCAGCGTGGGGAGTTGCAGATTCAGATGGGTGGACCAGTGCTCTTCGGATGCGGCAGGATGCTGGCCGTCGTCGGGCTGGCGCCGACGGACTTCCATGTGCATGTCCGCGCCCGACCAGGCTTCTCCCTGCCAGATGAAACCCTGATTGGCCAGCACTTCCAGTTGCTGGCGCACCATCAACTGGGTTTGGGGATCAATGCCGGGGATGGGCGCCTGCGGTGCGGAATGCTGGGCGGTGGCAGTCTGGGCTGTATTGCTTTGGGTGCTTGCCGTGTTGTTGGTTTGCTGCCCGGGGTCTTGGGGGGCGGCGGCCTGGGCTTGCTGGATGATCGACGTCAGGGACGTGGGCTGACCCGCCGGATTGGCGGGCGTACCGGGGAGCTGAGACTGCTGCCCCAGCAGTAGTTGGCCTTGGGGTTCCTGGCGCAGGGCATGCGCAGAGGTCTTGCCTGCCGCCAATTGAGCGACATGGGATTCGTAGAACAGGCCGCTGCTTTGGATGGACTGCGACAGGGCATGGGCAAAGCGGGCCGCCAGAGCGCCTGGCTGATTCAGGTTCGTCGCCAGCTGCGCCCAGACCTGAGTGGTGCTGGCTGCCTGGTTCGAGGCGCCTGGAGCCGGCGCTGAGCCACCGGTCGGAGCATTGCCGCCGGCGGGCCCTGGGGGGGGCGGCAGCAGCGGGGCGCGTCCTTGGATGGTCTGGTTGGCCTGGGGGAATTGGTTCAGCAGGGCCAGGATGATGCGCGCCGCATAACCCAGCGTCGTGGGCGCGGATTGCGTCGCGCCCCGAAAGGTGCTGGCTCGCCCGAGCAGATTGTCCAGCTGCATTTCCCGGCTGGCTTTGCCCACGGCAGCTCGGCGCTGACCTTCGGCGTTGGCCTGGTCGACCGCTTGGCGGGTGTCGCGCTGGGTTGGGTTTTGCAGCGCCTGGGGGTTTTCGGCATTGCCCGGCTGCGGGACCGCCTGAGGGCCGGCCCCGGATGCCACATTGGCTTGTTGCCCCAGCGTGACGCCCAGCGCGGTATCGAGGCGCTGGATGAGGGTTGTGCCGAGGTTGGATGGGGCCCCGATGCTCATGGCTTATTGGGGGCGTACAGTGCTGTAATACGCTTGCAGGACGGTGCGTTGGCGTCTGATGGTGCCCAGCAGATGGCTGAGGCGGTCCAGTTCCGGGGAAATCAGCTGACGGATCTGGGCGTCGTCATCCAGAATCCGGGCCAGCAGTTCCTGCCGGGCCGCTCTTTGGTCGTCGTCCAGAGGGTCAAGCTGCTTCAGTCGTTCGACTGCCTGGTGGTATTCCGAACCCAGAGCGACCAGGTTGTCCCATTGCTGCAGCTGGGCCATGGTTCGCATGCGCGAAGAGATATCTGCGATAGCCTGATAGTGCTGCAGGAGAGAGTCTTTGGGAGTGCTCAATTGCCGGGCCCTCGCATTCAGCCGTTGGACGACGGCGTCTTGAATTGCGGGTCGACCGCCGTGTACCAAGCATCCGCCAAGTCGCCGAGCTGTTTTTCGGTTGCCGCGAGCTTTTCCGCGTCGCTATGCAGATTGGCCAGCATCAGGTCGCGGATGATGAGCTCGTAGGATCCGATCAGCAGGCGGGCGACTTCGCCGCCCCGTTCGGTATCGACCCCGGCCTTCAGGCCGGAATCCACGATGTCGATGGCTTTGGAGATCGCCTTGCCGCGTTCCGCGATATTGTTGTTGTCCAGATGATGACGCGCCTGCGCCAGAGACGTCAGCGCACCCCGGAACAGCAGGGAAATCAGGCGTTCCGGGGAAGCGCTGAGAACCTCTGTTTCGAGCCCTATGGTGGCATAGGATCCGGTGGCCCTGGCGGACCGGGAGCGGGGCACGTAAGTCGTCATAAGGCCTTATTTCTTGGCGCCGTTCAGAGCGCTGAGTTGCTGCGACAGATAGCTGCTGAGCGAGTTCATCTGGCTGACCATGACATCCAGTTGAGTAAACTGGTTGCGGTAGGTGTCCATGCGCTCAGCAATGCGGTCGGAAGTCGCGTCGAACTGTTTTTTGATGTCGGCGACGGTTTTCGTCATGCCGGTTTCGGCAGAGCTGAGCGCGCCTTCGAATTTGGTGAAGCTCTCTGCCGTGTCGGTAACGCGCTTGCCTAAACCGGTGTCGCTGGTGAACAGGGATTTCACGGCTTCACCGTTGTCAGTCAGGGCCTTGCCTAGCTTTGCACTGTCGATCAGCAGTTCGCCTGTTTTTGGATCGGTGGTGATGCCGATTTGGGATAGGTTGATACCACCATCGCCCTTGCTGCCAGAGATCGCATCGCGCATGCGGTTCTGGACGGAGCGCGTGACCGAGTCACCCATGAGCGGTTGACCTTTTTGGCTCTCAGCATCATAGGCGGTGAGGCCTTTGATGGAGCCCAGCAGGTTGTTATAGGATTTGACGAAATCCTCAACAGCCTTTTTGGCGACCGATGTGTCTTGGGTGAGGCTGAGGCTGGTGGCAGATGCGGTGGTCTGATTGAGCGTCAACGTGACACCATCGATCACATTGCTGATGGTGTTGGACTGGCTGGTGATGGCGATGCCATTGATGCTGAACGAGGCGTTGGCGGCGGCGGAAACCGTGATGCCGGTATTTGTTCCTGTGCTGTCGTAGCCCAGAAAGGCTTGCAAGTCCGCATTGCCGTCGACCTGGATTTTCGAGACGGCGGCTTCGGTGCCGGTATCGCGATTGGTCAGCAGCAACTGGTACTGCGAACCGGACGTGCCGTTGTTCACAATCGTGGCATTGATGCCCAGATCGGGGTTGCTGTTGATGGCTTGTACCAAGCTATCGAGCGAGGTGCCCTTGCCCGTGAGATCCAGGGTTTTTTCTTCGCCGTTGACGGTGAAGGTGATCGTGCCGCCAGTGCCGATATCGGCGCCACGATCAGCGCGGCCACCATACACCAGCGTCTGCGCAGCAGCCAGCGAGTCGATCTGTACAGAATACTGGCCAGGGATGGCTTGGTTGGTCGTGGTGACGGAAATGGCATCCGAGCCGGTTTTGGCTGCGAGAGCGCCAAAGGAGTCAGTGTTGCCGGCGACTTCGGCGGTTTTCTGGAAGGCGGTAATGGCTTCTTTGAGTTTGCCGTAAGCTGTCAGCTTGGCTTCGGCGGCTGTATGCCGATCCTTGATGACGAGCAGAACCTGGTTTTCATTTTTTTCCAGATTCTGGAGCAGATCAGCCAGTGGTAAGCCGGAAATGCCGATGGAAGAGACGGTTGCCATGATGAGGACTCCTTTAAACCATTATGCACTGGTTTGACAATCGGTAAAACCAGCAGCAGGGGTCGTATTCAGTTTCAGTTCAGTATTTGGTGATCAGGCCTGGGTGTCCACGCCCGAGCCTTGCAGTTGCGTAATCATCTTGGCGATCCGCAGCATGGCTTCGGAGGGGATGGTCTTGATGACATCGCCAGTGGCGCTGTCCACGATGGAGATCACCAGTTTCTGGGTGTCTTTGTCCATGTCGAAGCGCACGCCGGTGGACCAGGCCTGGAGATTGCCGTTGACGGCTTCCAGCGCTTTTTCCAGAGAGGATTTAGGCTGTTCGGGGTAGTCTTTCAGCATGGAATGCTGCTGACCTGCCTGTTTGGACGTGCCGGACTGGGTTTTGTCGCCAGAGGCGACTTCAGTGACGGGTTCAGGCTTGCCGGCGGGTCGTTCGGAGACCACGGGGGTCAGACCCAGACTGGCAGAGGTCAATTGGTTGCCGATTGGGTGAATCATGTGCGTTCCTTTGCGGAAATCATCCTCGTGTTCCGAAAAACAACGACCGGGCATCGCCCAGCGTCGTTCGACTAGGTCTTCTCTGTCGGCATAACGGCAGGTAACGGGAAAAGTTTAGGAAAGGCGGGTTTTGGCGGGGCGTAGCAGGGTGGCTGGCGGAAATCCTGGGGGAAATACGGGATGATCCGCTCATTGTCCATCAGCCACTTAGTGCATACTTGCGTTTTATTATGTGGATTACGGATTGCGCGATGCCTCTGTCAGAGGACCAGTTGATTGCTCAATATGCGCCGCTCGTGCGTCGGCAGGCGCTTATTCTGATCGGTCGCCTGCCTGCCAGTGTCGAACTCGATGATCTGATGCAAGCCGGCATGATGGGCCTGCTGGATGCCGTGCGCCGCTATCAGCAGCAGGCGGATGCGCAATTTGAGACCTATGCCGTCACCCGGATCCGGGGCGCCATGCTGGATGAACTGCGCAGCCAGGATTGGCTGCCGCGCAGTGTGCGCAGCAAGGCTCGTACCATCGAAGAGGCCGTCCAAGCGCTGCACCATCGGCTGCTGCGCGCGCCCACTGAAGCAGAAATCGCCGATGAAATGGGCCTGGCGCTGACCGATTATCAGACTTTGCTGGAAGAAGCCCGAGGGGTGCAGGTGTTGATGGTCGAAGACCTGGTGCAGCATCGTGAAAATTCTGATGGTGTCGGGGTGCTGGATGCCATCACCGACCCGGTGAACGCCAGCCCGCTGGATTGGCTGCTGCGCGATGGGCTGCGCAATGCCCTGATTGAAGCGATCCGCAATCTGCCTGAGCGCGAGCAGCTGCTGCTGTCCCTGCAGTTCGAGCAGGATTTGAATCAGAAGGAAATCGCCGCTGTGCTGCAGGTGACGGAAGGGCGCGTCTCCCAGCTGCGATCCCAGGCGGTGGCGCGTATCCGGGCCTGGCTGTCCAGTCATTCCTGGGCGCCGGATGACGACGAAATAGATTTCGAGAATTTGTTGTAAGGCGCGGGCGCTCTGGTCGGTGGGTCGTTGTGCGGTGCAAAAGATTCATATAATATATATCTTATCCGGCTGAAACAGCCGTTTCACGAGAGAGGAAGGTCCGTCATGAATATTGATCGTTTCAAGCACCACCATGTAGAAATCCTGAGCGGTATTGCGACACTGCGTAAATTGTCCCATCAAGGCGTAGCTGATCATGCGGTCGATCTCGCGCACGAACTGAAGGCCCTGTCGCAGGTGGTGACGCAGCATCTGGCTATCGAGGACCGTATCTTGTATCCCTCGCTGGAACGCAGCGGGGATGAACGCATGGCTGCCATGAGCCGCATGTATCAGAACGACATGCAGGGTATTGCCAGCGCTTTCATCAATTTTGCCCGTCGCTGGAGCAACGCGACTTTGCTGATGAAAGACCCCGAGGGTTTTCGCGCCGAGGCCAACACCGTGTTGAAAAGCGTCCACACGCGGATGGTTCGTGAAAATCACGAGTTCTACCCCGCTATCGAGACCCTGGCAGAAAACGCCTACGCTTAGGGTGCCAGGGTCCGGCGGCGGGGTCATGCCCGCATCCAGTCCCTTTCCGGCCACTGCCCCGTCCTGCTGGATGGGGCTTTGTGCGTCAGGGCCGCGCGGCGGATACCGAGTGCGCAGCAGCCCTCGGAAAGCCATTTATAATCCCCGCTTGGTTTCCCCTTGCGGTCATACGAATGAAAACCTCCGAAATCCGTCAGAAATTCCTGTCCTTTTTTGAATCCAAAGGACACCAGATCGTGTCGTCTTCGCCCCTGGTGCCGGGCAACGACCCGACGCTGCTGTTCACCAACGCCGGCATGGTCCAGTTCAAGGACGTGTTCACCGGCAAGGACACCCGGCCCTATCACCGGGCGACGACTGCCCAGCGCTGCGTGCGGGCCGGGGGCAAGCACAATGACCTGGAAAACGTCGGCTACACCGCGCGCCACCACACTTTCTTTGAAATGCTGGGCAATTTCAGCTTTGGCGACTATTTCAAGCGCGATGCCATCATCTACGCCTGGACGCTGCTGACGGAAGTCTATGGCCTGCCCAGGGAAAAGCTGTGGGTCACGGTCTATCAGGACGACGACGAGGCCCATGACATCTGGGCGCAGCAGGTGGGCGTGCCGGTCGAGCGCATCATCCGCATCGGCGACAACAAGGGCGGTCGCTATGCGTCCGACAATTTCTGGCAGATGGCCGACACCGGCCCCTGCGGCCCCTGTTCCGAAATCTTCTATGACCACGGCCCCGAGATCTGGGGTGGTCCCCCGGGATCTCCCGAGGAAGACGGCGACCGCTACATCGAGATCTGGAACCTGGTGTTCATGCAGTTCGAGCGCGATGCTCAGGGCAATATGAACCCCTTGCCCAAGCCCTGCGTCGATACCGGCATGGGGCTGGAGCGCATCGCTGCCGTGCTGCAGCATGTGCATTCCAACTATGAAATCGATCTGTTCCAGCACCTGATTCGCGCGGCAGCGCGCGAAACCGGCACAACGGACCTGAGCGACAATTCCCTGAAGGTCATCGCCGACCATATTCGCGCCTGCAGCTTCCTGATCGTCGACGGCGTCATTCCCGGCAACGAGGGGCGTGGCTACGTGCTGCGTCGCATCATCCGGCGCGCCCTGCGTCATGGGCACAAGCTGGGGCAAAAGGGCGTGTTCTTTCACCGCCTGGTGGCGGATCTGGTTCAGCAGATGGGCGCGGCCTATCCCGAACTGGCTGCTCAGCAGGCGCGGGTCGAGCAAGTGCTGCGCCAGGAAGAAGAACGTTTCGGCGAAACCCTGGAAAACGGCATGCGGATCCTGGAATCCGCCCTGGCCGATCTGCCGGCGGGGCAGCCGCTGGATGGTCAGACGCTGTTCACCCTGTACGACACCTATGGCTTTCCGGTCGACCTGACCGCCGACATCTGCCGCGAACGCAAGATCCAGGTGGACCTGGACGGCTTCGAGGTCGCCATGGCGCATCAGCGCGAACAGGCGCGTGCGGCGGGCAAATTCAAGGCGGCGGCGGATCTCAGCTACGACGGCGTGGATACCCGCTTTGACGGCTACGAACACCTGGAAGGCCAGGGCGCGGTGACGGCACTGTATGTGGATGGCGTGTCGGTCCCGTCGATCGCTCAGGGACAAGAGGCCGTGATCGTGCTGGATGCCACCCCCTTCTATGCGGAATCCGGCGGCCAGGTGGGCGACACCGGGCAGATCAGCAGTGCGGCGGCCCGTTTCCAGGTCGCCGATACTCAGAAGATCCAGAGTGCGGTCTTCGGTCATCACGGCAGCCTGGTCGAAGGCGCGTTGTCGGTGGGCGATACGGTGCAGGCCCGGGTGGATGGCCAGCGCCGGGCGGACACCATGCGCAATCACTCGGCCACCCACCTGATGCACAAGGCCTTGCGCCAGGTGTTGGGCGAGCACGTGCAGCAGCGCGGTTCGCTGGTGGATCCGGACAAGACCCGGTTCGACTTCGCGCACGATGCGCCCGTGACCGCGGAACAGATCGCGCAGGTGGAATCCATCGTCAACAACGAAATTCTGCTCAATCAGGCGGTGCACACCCAGCATCTCAGTTATGACGAGGCGGTGGCGGGCGGCGCAATGGCCTTGTTCGGTGAAAAATACGGCGACGTGGTGCGTGTGCTGGATATCGGCTTTTCTCGTGAACTGTGCGGCGGCACCCACGTGGCCCGCACGGGTGATATCGGCCTGTTCAAGATCATTGCTGAAGGCGGTGTGGCGGCGGGCATTCGCCGGGTCGAGGCCATGACCGGGCACGGCGCCCTGGCCTGGGTCCGGCAAACTCAGGATGTGTTGGTTCACGCCGCCGCGTTGCTGAAAACCCAGCCGGTCGATGTGCCGGAACGCGTCCAGGCCCTGCAGCACCAGGCTCGCCAGATCGAACGCGAACTGGAACGCCTGCAGGACAAACTGGCTGCGGCTGCCGGGTCGGATCTGGCGGGGCAGGCCGTGGATGTGGCCGGCGTCAAACTGTTGGCCACGCGCCTGAATGGTGTGGATCCCAAAGCCTTGCGCGGCATGGTTGATCAACTGAAGTCCAAATTGTCGAATGCCGTGATCCTGCTGGCTGCCGTCACCGATGGCAAGATCAGCCTGGTGGCGGGTGTCAGCCCCGAACTGACCGCTCGCGTCAAGGCAGGAGATCTGGTCGGCGCGATTGCCGCCCAGGTGGGCGGCAAGGGCGGCGGACGCCCCGATATGGCCATGGGCGGCGGGTCCGATATCGCCGCGCTGGATGGCGCCGTGGCCGGGGCGGCTGATTGGCTGGCGGCTCGTCTGGGGGCCTCGTGACGGATGCAACCCTGCCGGCGGCGGACCGGGAAATCGATGCGCGGGGCCTGAACTGCCCCCTGCCGATCCTGCGCACCAAAAAGGCGTTGGCGCAGTTGAACAGCGGGCAGGTGCTGTCCGTCCTGACGACCGACCCGCATGCGGGGCGTGATTTTCAGGCGTTTTGCCAGCAGACCGGCAATGCCTTGCTGGCGCAGCAGGCGCGGGATGATGCTGTCATGGTCCATTACGTCCGCCGGCGTTAGCGCGGCGCCGTTGGCCCGCCGGGCCCAGGTTTGCCGGGCCGGACGTTCCGGTGGCCAAGCGCGGTTTTTGCATCTGTGTTGTTTTTCGTGGTCTGGCATCATTTATTCTGGGTATCCATTGCGGAACCTGGATGCCAGATGCTAGAATTTTGTGTTTTACACCGGTTTATCAAAGGATTATTCAATGGTTGTGATTCGTCTGGCCCGCGGCGGCTCGAAGAAGCGTCCCTTCTACAATGTCGTTGCTGCTGATTCGCGCAATCGCCGCGATGGCCGTTTCATCGAACGAGTGGGTTTCTACAATCCGCTCGGGGGCGAAGGTCAGGAAAATCTGCGCCTGTCCCTGGATCGTGTTCAGCACTGGGTTTCCAATGGCGCCCAGCTGTCCGGTACGGTCGATCGTCTGGTCAAGGAATACTCCGCCAAAGTCGCAGCCGCCGCCTGATCGCGGGCGCTTCGCTTGTGATGGTGGACACTCGCCCAGGTGATGCCGTTCCCGACGATCTGGTCGAAGTAGGCCGGGTAGCGGCGGCGCACGGGGTGCGTGGCTGGCTGAAAGTCCAGCCGTATTCCCCCCAGGCCGAAGCCCTGTCGAATGCGCCGGTATGGTGGTTGAAGGCGCCGGATTCCGTTCTGGAACCCGGCGCTTTGTCGCGTCTGCGGCATATGCAGGTGCAGGCCTGCCGTCGGCAGGCAGGGCAAGGGTTGCTGGCCCAACTGGCCGGCATCGATGATCGGGACACCGCTGAATCCCTGCGCGCCTATACCGTTTGGGTGCCGCGTGCGGCCTTTCCCGCAGCGGATGCTGATGAGTATTATTGGGTGGACCTGATCGGCTGCGACTTCTACGGGCAGTCCGAATCCGGCGCATCCGTGCTGTTGGGGCAGGTGGATCAGGTGCTGGATAATGGCGCCCATGCAGTGCTGCAGATAGCCTGCGGCGAACGCGATCCCGCGGGGATATTCCAGGCACGGCGGGATGCCAAAAACCGCCCGGTGCAGGTGTTGGTCCCCTTTGTGGCTGCGCATGTGCAGCAGGTGGATCTGCCCGGTCGCCGCATTGACAGCGACTGGCCCGCCGAGTTCTGACGCCGGGTCGTTTGAATACCAGGCGCGCTCCATGCGCCGTTCACCTCGCCGCATGCAAGCGGCTCGGCTATGCGTTTTGATCTGATTACCTTATTTCCCGAGATGTTTGCCGCTATCCGTGACCAAGGGGTCAGCGGACGGGCGCATCAGCGTGGCCTGTGGTCTTTGCATGCCTGGAATCCTCGTGATTTCACCCAGGACGTGCACCGCACGGTGGACGACCGACCCTTTGGCGGCGGACCAGGCATGGTCATGATGGCGGAACCGCTGGCGCAAGCCGTTCAGGCCGTGCGTCTATCCCGCCGGGAGGCGGGCGCCGATGAGGCGGATCAGCCGGCTCCTGTTGTGTTGCTGTCCCCTGCAGGGCGGACCCACCGCCAGGCCCAGGCCCGCCGCTGGGCGGCCAGCACCGGGGCGATCCTGGTGTGCGGGCGCTACGAAGGCATTGATCAGCGCTTTATCGACCGGTATGTCGACCTGGAGGTTTCTCTGGGGGATTTCGTCTTGTCCGGCGGAGAGCTGGGAGCCATGGTGTTGATCGACAGCATTGTGCGTTTGTTGCCCGGCGTACTGCATGATGCGGAATCGGCGGAACAGGACTCCTTCAACCCCGCGCTGACAGGGCTGTTGGACAGCCCTCATTACACGCGCCCTGAAACCTGGAACGGCACGTCGGCGCCCGATATCCTGTTGTCCGGCCACCATAGCCGGATTGCCGCCTGGCGGCGTCAGCAGTCCCTGACCTTGACCGCGACGCGGCGTCCCGATCTGATCGAACAGGCTCGCCGCAGCGGCGACCTGAGCGTCCAGGACGAGTCGATCTTGAAGGCTGTGCCGCCCTCGGCAGGCGAGGGTGAGTAGGCAGCAGCCGAGCGGCTCGGGCGCCCAGCCTGTCTGGGCGAGCGATTGCGGTCTTTAGTGACGCGCCTGCTGCACCGCGGTCAGCGGCTGACCGTCCGGCCCGATCCGGTATTGTCGCCAGACCCAGGCCGTTTCCGGGCCTTTGGGCCGCGAGCACGGCGCTTGTGGCCGGCAATAGTGCGGATCATTGGCCATATAGCGCAGGAACGTTGTCGTCTTCAGCGCGGTTTCTGTCGTGCTCAGATTGGCCGGCCTTTCCTGGCTGGGGTAGCCCAGATAGGCTTGGACCAGATAGGACCCGGACGCGATCTGCATGGCTTCGCGGACCAGTTTGGCGCCAGCGATGTGATCAGGATGATCATGCCCCGGACAGTGCCAGCATAGTTTGGTGTAGGGGATGGCGATGGACGAGTCCATCAGACGGATGGTGCTGGGTTGAACCGCCTGAATCAGGCGCGACAGCCAGCTCACCAAGCCATCGCGGGTATAGGTTTCGCGGTAAGGGGCATAAGACTGGGCATCGGTGAGCGGGATGGACTCCAGGCGGCTCAGGGGCGTGAGGCTGCCCCAGCCCGGACCTAGCCAGGGATCGGGAATGCGCAGCATGATCAGCTGCACCTGGGGCGCCGTCAGCAGGGTATGTCTGACAATGATGCGCCCGCCGACCGGCCAGCCGTCATCGCGCCAGCGATTGGCCGTCCTGGCCATGCGGGCGTAGGCCGCCATGATGCCGCGTTCCCTGGCTTGCAGATAAGGCTGACCCTCGCCGCGATCCCCTGCCGTCAGGTACACCACCCGCATGCATTGTCCTTGGCGGATGGCATTGTATTGGTCGGGGTTCATGAACAGCAGATCGTCGTCCGGATGCGCGACGAAGGCCAGCACCGTGCCGCGCCAACAACTCGGCAGGGGGACTGCATGATGTTCTGCAATCGGCGGTGTGGCGGGGGTGGATGCAGCCAGGGCGGCCTGGCCGACCAGCAGCCCGCAGCAGATGAGCAGCAGCATTCCCCATCCGCAGGGATCATTTTGTCGCATCCGGAAGGAAAATGACAGAGTCATAGCGCCGCTATTCTACGCTCACGGCGTTGGATACGGCACTGCTGCGTGCGCCTGTGTCGGGCGGATGCTACACCGTGATCAGGTCCACGGCATGATTCAGTTGCTGCGCGCCTTTTCCTAGATTCTGCACCAGTACCTCGGTGCCCTGGGCGCGTTGTAGCGTCGTATCGGCGATGCTCTGGACCTGCGCCATGGATCGTTCCAGTTCGGCGATCTGTCCCGCCTGAGCGCGGTTGGCTTGCAGAAATCGTGTCAGCGTCTGGGAGAGCGTCTGCACGCCAGCCGTCAGCCGGTCCATCTTGATGCCGCTGTGCTCGATCAGTGTAGTGCCCGCAGCGACTTGCTGAGCCGAGGCCTGGGTCAGTTCGCGGATCTGGCGAGAGGCGTCGGCACTGCGCTGCGCCAGAGTGCGGACTTCGCCGGCCACCACCGCGAAACCTCGACCGTGTTCACCGGCCCGCGCCGCCTCGACCGAGGCGTTCAGGGCCAGGATGTTGGTCTGAAAGGCAATGCCGTCGATCAGGGTCGTGATGTCGGAAATCCGCTGAGACAGTTCGCTCATTTCGCGCATGTTCTGCACGGACTGGCTCATGGCCTGGCTGCCTTCTTGCGCCAGTCCGGTGGTTTGCCGGGCATGCTGCTCGGCGGTCTGGGCCTGCTGCAGATCTTCGTTCAGCGAGTCGGACAGCGTCTGCAGCGCCAGGACGGACTGGCCGATGGCTTCGGCCTGGTGCCGTGCGCCGGAGCTGACGGTTTCATTGTCGTTGCGCAGGTGTTCCAGCACCTGATCGATCGTGACGGCATGCCCGTGCACCTGGGAGACGGCCCCGGCGATGGCCTGCAGCACCTGATGCAAGGTCGTCGCTGCCGGGCTGTCCGGGCGGGTGTCGCTGACATCCAGGTGGATGCGGCCATCGCGGGTGATGTTGCTGACCAGTTGCGTCAGTTCGATAGCCTGTCGGGCGTCGCGCTGCATCCAGTGGGCGATGTAGCAGAGAAAGATCGATTCGACGACGACGTAGGCGGCATGCGCGATCACCCGGCCCAGGCTGGGATCGGCGAAGCAGTAGGTGGGATAACCCATTTCCTGCAGCGTATTGAAGCTGAGATGGTGCAGGGCGACGACCGCGGCGGCGATCAGGATCACGGTCCAGTCGCGGTAACACAGCAGCACGGCCAGCAGGACGAAAATACCGAAATGCAGTTCAATCGTCCCCATGGCCTGGTGGATATGCAGAGCGCAGAACAGCATAAACACCACGGCGACCGTGATGCGGGTGATGCGCTGCCCAGGCAGACAGAGGATCAGGGCTGTGGGAATAGCGGCCAGCGGCAGGCCGATTCCCAGCGCAAGCCCCCACGTGTCATGCCAGTTGGCCAGGCCCAATGCGGTTGCGAACAGCACCCAGATCAGGGGCAGCATGATGCGGTCGGCATGGCGCGTGCTGGTGTTGGAAGTGCGGGTCGAGGTCTGGTGCATGGCGGGGCTAGAGTCGAGAAATGGCGGCGGAATCCTGGTATATGAAAAGTCCGTCCGGCCCCAGGTTGGCCGGACGGACTCTTTTCAAACTATTGTTTGATTTATTACCAGTGTACTAAATTAAGGGTAAACCCGTAAACTCAGTAGGGGCTATCGCTAGCCAAGATGGCAAATACACAACAGATGCGGGCATCTTGTTGGCTTGGTCATGCCGGCTTGGCCTGAAAGCCCAGGGCTGGCGCCGCTCGCCCCGACGTTGGCTGCTGGGCCGGGTTGTGGTCGGTATCCAGCTGGAAGACGGCGACGATCTTGGCGAGTGTGTCTGCCTGATCTTTCAGGCTGCTGGCGGCTGCGACGGATTCTTCCACCAGACTGGCGTTTTGCTGCGTGACGTCGTCCATCTGCGTGATGGCAATGTTGATTTCCTCGATGCCGGTCGCTTGTTCACGACTGGCTTCGCTGATTTCACCCATGATGTCGGTCACGCGTTGGACGCCCTCGACAATTTCCTGCATGGTGGCGCCCGCCAGGGCTGCCTGCTCGTTGCCTCGCGCGGTGGCCTGGACGGATGTATCAATCAGATTTTTGATTTCCTTGGCGGCGCCGGCGCTGCGCTGCGCCAGGGCGCGGACCTCGGAGGCTACCACGGCAAAGCCGCGGCCCTGTTCGCCCGCCCGTGCGGCTTCCACCGCCGCATTCAGGGCCAGGATATTGGTCTGGAAGGCAATGGAATCGATCACGCTGATGATGTCGACCACCTGGGTGGATCGCTGATTGATGTCCTGCATGGTGTCCACCAGCTGTGCGACCAGCGCGCCGCCGTTACCGGCCGTATGGGCAGCCGAGGCGGCCAGCGTGTTGGCTTGCTGGGCATTGTCCGCATTTTGGCGGACGGTGGCGGTGATCTGCTCCGTGGTGGCGGCGGTTTCCGTCAGCGAGCTGGCCTGCTGCTCGGTCCGGGAAGACAGGTCCAGGTTGCCGGCGGAAATCTGGGCGGATGCGGTGGCAATGGCGTTGGCGCCGCTACGCACATTGCCGACGATGGCAGCCAGTTGGGTGCGCATGTCGTGCATGGCGAACAGCAGGCTGGACTGATCATTGGCGCGCAACCGGATCGGCACCGCCAGATCGCCCGAGGCGATGCGCTGCAGGATGGATGTGGCGTAATCGGGCTCGCCTCCCAGCTGATTCAGCAGTGCCCGGGTGATGCGCCAATTGATCCAGGCGGCGATCAGGCACAGCAGCAGGATGCCGCCGCCCAGCAGATAGCGGGTATGGACCAGACGCTCGGCGCGGGCGGTCAGCAGCTGGTCGAGTTGAACCAGGGCGACTTCGTTCAGTTGAAATTGCGCGTCCACCGCAGCGGTAAACGTCGAAAAGTAGTCAGCCGCCGGATAGTCCAGCGTCTGGGCCTTGATCAGGCGGTCCTGGGCCAGCGCTATGGCCTTTCCTGTGGTATCCAGGGCGGTCTTTCCGGCGGCGTCCAGCGCGTCTCTGAGGCGTGGGTTCAGGCGGGCCGCGTTATCCAGCGCGATGTTCAGACTGTCGTAGTGCTCCTGGGCGCGGTCCAGCAGGACGCGGATGCCGATGCGCTCTTCGGCGTTGGCAGTGCGTCGGGTCAGCAGGCTTGCGCCCAGCGCGCGCGACTGGCCTAAGAGTTCGGTCAGGATGGGCGTTTGTTCTAGTGCGGCGTCGATCAGGTAGTAGCCTTCGGCGTCGGGGTCGAAGCGCAGTCCATAGTGCTGCAGCAGCAAGGATTCCAGGCGCAGCAGCTGGGTATTCAGGTGCGTGTGGGTGGCAAAGCTGTCACTGGCGGACAGTTTGCCCTGGGTGAGGCCGGCCTTCAGGCGTTCCCAGGTGTTCTGGGTATCCTGCCATAGGGTCGCCACGGTGGGGTCCTGGGTGCTGCTGTGTTGCAGCGCCTGATCCAGGGCGACCAGGGCCTGATCGGCTTCTTCCTGCTTTGCCCTGCGCTTTGTCTGCGATGCCGTGTCGCCGTTCAGAACCAGTGCGGACAGGCCCCGGTGTTGCTGGGTCAGTCGCAGGGTTTGCAGGTTCTGGCGCAAAGGAACCAGGCCATCGGTTTCGAGTTCTGTGGCTTGGATGATCCTGCCCGATTCGTACAGGTACAACATCAGCGGCAGGGATACGAGCACGACCCCAAGGACAGCGAGGATAGAGAATTTCTGCCAGAGACGCAGCCGGTTCAGATAGGCGTCGATCAGGCTGATCTTGGGGGCGTGAGGCAATGCGGGGGACGTCATCATTCCGGTTCCGAGAGATTGATGGCAAAGACGGTAGGCCCGCCTCGGTGTTCGGGGCGGGCCTACCGATATCGTACGGGAATCAGAGCAGCACAGGCTTGCTTTAGATCAAGTCGAGAGAGCGAGGACGGTATTATCCAGTTTGAAGGTCGAGACCTGGCGGGCCAGCGTATCGGCCTGGTCGCGCAGGCTGGTCGCGGCGGCGGCGGATTCTTCGACCAGGCTGGCGTTTTGGCGGGTGACGTCGTCCATTTGCGTGATGGCGGAATTGATTTCCTCGATGCCGCTGGTCTGTTCCCGGTTGGCGGCGCTGATCTCGTTCATGATGTCGGTGACGCGGACGATGGCGCTGATGATGTCCTGCATGGACGCCCCGGCGTTATGGGCCTGCTGATTGCCAATGGTGATGGCGGCAACCGAAGCGTCGATCAGGGCCTTGATTTCTCGTGCGGCGGATGCCGATCGCTGCGCCAGCGCCCGGACTTCCGCTGCCACGACGGCGAATCCGCGACCTTGTTCCCCGGCGCGGGCGGCTTCCACCGCTGCGTTCAGGGCCAGGATGTTGGTCTGAAAGGCGATGGAGTCGATCACGCCGATGATGTCCGCGACCTGCTGGGACTGGGTGTGGATGGCACCCATGGTGTTGACCAGTTCGGCGACCAAAGCGCCGCCGTTGTTGGCGGTCTGCGTGGCGGATGCGGCCAGGTGGTTGGCCTGCTGGGTGTTGTCGGCATTCTGGCGCACGGTGGCGGTGATCTGTTCCATGGTGGCGGCGGTTTCGGTCAGGGAGCTGGCCTGTTCTTCGGTGCGCGACGCCAGGTCCAGGTTGCCGCTGGTGATCTGGGCGGCGGCCGTGGCGATGGAGGTGGCGCCATGGCGCAATTCGCTGACCGTATGTTTCAGGCCTTGCGACATTTGTTCCAGGGCCTGTTCCAGCGCGGTGATTTCGTCCTTGCCCTGAGGCAGGATCTGCTGGCTGAGGTCGCGGTCGGCAACGGATCGGGCCAGGGCGACAGTGGCCCGCAGCGGTCGGGTGATGGACCGTGTGACCTGCCAGGCGAACAGCAGTCCCAGCAGCAGGGCCAGCGACGTCGCGAGCGCCACCAGCAGCATGCCGGTGCGGTTGTTGTCGTGCAGGTCCTGAGTGTTGCGGTCGATCAGGTCCTTTTGGTAGGTCAGCAGATCGCCGACGCTGCCAACGTAGGCACTGAGGTAGCCGGCCATGTCCCGATCATAGAACTGCTTGGCGGCGGCCAGATTGCCTGATTCCTGGCTCTTGATGGCGGCGGCTCGCGCGCCGGTGTATTCAGACCGTTTCTGCTGCACGACATCGAATAGCTTGCGCGCTTCCGGATCCTGGATGCTGGCGTCGACCTGCTTTTGCAGTTCTGAAATGCGCGCGCTGGTGGCCGTCATGTCTTTCTTGATCTGGTCGCTGAGTTCAGTGTTGTCGGTCTTGGCTACCGTCGTGGTGCGCAGCGCGTTCATGGCGGTGTTCTTTTCCCATTCGGCGATCAGTCGCTCGGATTTCAGCAGCGAATCGGTGATGTCTGTCGTGAGGACGCTGCTGCCTTGCATGCGCCAGATGCTGATGGAGGCGGTGACGAGCAACAGCAGGATGATCAGGCTGAAGCCAAGCGTCAGACGGGTAGCGATAGTCAGCGTGCGCATGGAAGACCTTTGATGTCGAAGAGTGCAGCGGAGGGTTCTGCTGACATTCTGTCTTAAAAGATAACCTTCGCCAATACACATGCGGGAAAGTAGGGTAAATATTGATCCGGGGCGCGGCGGCTGTGATTTCATCGCCTCATGATTTTCATCAAGAGGACGCGCGCCAGTGCGGCGGCATCACTGCCGGCGCGCCGCTTTCAACGCTATGATGGCGCATCGTGCAAGCAGTCTTTCCCCAGGAGATCTCTGTGAATATCAACGCCATTCTCGTGCCGGTCGACGGCTCCGCCCCTTCGCTGCGCGCGGTCGAGTTCGCCATTCAGGCGGTGCGCGGGCGCGACGACATCGTTCTGCATGTCCTGGCGGTCCAGGCGCCGATCATCTCGGGTAACGTCAAGCGATTCATTTCCGCCGACGTCATCGACGACTATTATCAGGACGAAGGCCGTCAGGCGCTGCAGGCCGCCACGGCCCTGCTGGATGCGGCAGGCGTGACCTACCAGGCGCACGTGCAGGTGGGCCCGATTGCGGAAACCATCCATCGTTTCGCCGGCGAGCAGGGCTGCGGCCTGATCGCCATGGGCACGCGGGGCCTGGGTTCCGTCGCCGGGCTGCTGATGGGATCGATCGCCACCAAGGTCCTGAGCCTGGTCGACGTCCCGGTCACTTTGGTGAAATAAGCCCTGTCCGGAATTGCCGTTCGACGGCATCCGCCGCTCGTAGGCTCAGGGCGGCAATGGTCAGGGTGGGGTTGGCGGTTCCTCCGGTGGGAAACACGCTGGACCCCAGGATGAACAGATTCTGGTGATCGTGGCTGCGCAGTTGCGCATCCACCACCGAATCGCGGGGGTCTGCGCCCATGCGACACGTGCCCATGATGTGTCCTGCACCGAAGAAATCCGCCGCGTGCTGGATGGCGCTGGCCTGCAATCGCCCAAAGATTTCAGCATGGTCCTTTCTGGCTTGTTGCATGCCTTGCTGGACGTAATCGTCGATGCGGTAGTGGATGCGCGGCAGGGGAATCCCATAGTGATCCTTCTTGGCGGGATCCAGCGTCACCCGGTTGTCGGCTTCGGGCAGTTGCTCGGTCAGGGCGGTCAGGCGCAGGTGGCGGGATGTCTCGTGGGCCAGGGCCTGATCCAGATCAACCGCCGGCAGGCCACGACTAGCCAGTTGAGCCGCTAATGTGAGGGGCGCCCCCGTCGGCCAGTTCCAGCCGTCATTGCCGATTTCGATACGATAGGCGCTGCGGCTGTCGCGAAAGCCGCCATCGCGCAGGTTTTCGATGCCCGACGTGGATAAGGGGCCTCGGTAGGGATAGACCGGATCCTGGCTGAGCGCCCACGAAAGCTGCACAGGGTGATCCATCAGGTTTCTGCCCACCTGGTCTGAACGGTTGGCCAGTCCGCTGGGCCAGGCCTCGGTGCGTGAGGCCAGCAGCAAGCGTGGCGTTTCAATCGCATGGCAGGCCAGAATGAATATCGTCGCCTGGATCTGTCCTTCGGACTGGTCCCATCGGCGGAATCGGGCCGAACGGATCCGACCCTGCTCATCAGGGGTCAGTTGCACCACTGTGCTTTGGTCCAGCAGCGTGGCCCCGGCGGCCTGAGCCTGTTTGAGATGAACGGTGGCGTCGTATTTGGCTTGCACCGGACAGACCGGGATGCAACTGGAGCTGCCGCAACACGGCGGTCTTTGGTCATGCACGACCGAATTGCGCGCCTGCGGGGTGGCCTGAACCTGGAATCGCGTGTCCCGCAGTGCCTGCGTCAGGGTGCGATCCAGATAGGTTTGCGGGATGGGGGGGAGCAGAAACGGCCCGCTGCGCGGCGAGCCCAGATCATGATCCGGGTCCCCGGAAACCCCCAGCGCATGCTCGGCCTGTAGGTAGTAAGGTTCCAGGTCGGCATAGCTGATGGGCCAGTCCACGCCTCGGCCATGCAGGGTCTGCATCTGGAAGTCGGAAGGCAGCAGGCGCAGACAGGTGCCCAGCCAGTGCCAAGTGGTGCCTCCGACTACTTTCAGGTAGGTGCTCTTGAAGAAATCCGGGCCTTTCTGTTGGTACCAGTCGCCCAGGCGGTCCGTGGTGGGGTGCACGGCCTCAGGCTGGATGGGGTAGGCGCATTCAGGGACCTTGATGGCGGCGTTCCAGAAATTTTGCACTGCCTGGGCGCGGTCCACGGGCTTGCCCGCCTCGAGAATGATGACTTTCAGGCCTGCCTTGGCCAGGCGAGCGGCTGTCAGGGCGCCGGCGACGCCGGAACCGACAACGACGACGTCGGCTTGCAAGGATTGGGTCATGAGATTCCTGTGGGTGTGTGGCAGAGTGGGGCGGCGGGTTCAAGCGGGGTGCGCAGGCGGCGGGTCCGACCAGTAGCCGGTGGGGCCCCCGCAACTGCCCGGTGCGTGCAGAAAGGGGGCGCTGCCCCAGGTCAGGGCTTGCGTGAATCCTACGACGATGGCGCCTGCCCCGGTATCCATCAGGCCGGAGAGCCAGATTGAGCGCAATTCGCTGGCCAGCGGGGCGTCGGCCTGAGCATCCTGCTGCAGCGCCGGCAGTCGGGAAGATTTCCCCTGGGCCTGGAGCGCCTGCAAAATGCGTTGCGCCATGCCGCGGTCCAGTGTCGCGGCGGGGCGATTACACAGTGTGGCGCTGAGCTGAATGAAGGCGTCGAGCGAGACAGGGGGGCTCTGCGCCCAGCCCGGCGCAGGCAGACCGAGGGCCAGAGTGGAAACGGCGCCCAGCATCAGGGAACGGCGTTGAGTGTCCATGCAAGTCTCCTGGGCGGGGCGGTGAGCGATTCCAGCCGGGGCTGATGCCTAAAGACGCCGACCGCATACTGTAATTATTAGCAGAGTCTAGCAGATCGGTTTTCCCGCAACATGCTGGTCGACAAGCCGTCCTAACGGCGCTTGAGCCAGCCTGCCAATCCGCCCAGGACCAGAATGGCGCCTACCACGATGCCGGCAATCCCCAGCCATTGGGGGATGGCCTTGTCGTGTGTAGCTTTCAAGGCGGTCGACCCGATTTTCACGATGGTTTCGGTGTCCTGGTAGCTGCCATTTCCCGCCACTATCCAAATTCCTGCGGCAAGCAGCACGAGTCCGACGATAATCAGGATCTGGCGCATGTTTGGCTCTCCAAATGTTGGCACGATGGAACCGGCTCATGCCGAGGCGGTGTTCTTTGCAATGGCTTGACGCCGACTGAGCTTTGCCTGGTACATCGCCCGGTCGGCTTGTTCCAGGGCGGTGACCGCATCCAATGTATGCGGCAGGACTGCGATCCCCCCTGCGCTGGCGCCCATGTAGTGGAGGGTCGTGCCCAGACAGTGGAATTCGCCCACTGTCGCGTGAGAGACGCGGTCGACGAAATGCTTGATGGCGGAATTCTGATCGACATCGGCAGAAGGCCCCGGCCCGATAATGGCGAATTCGTCTCCGCCGTATCGAGTGACGATGTCCTGTGATCGCATCGCCTGACGCAGCTGCGCAGCCATGCTGGCAAGAAACTGATCACCAACGGCATGTCCGTGCTGGTCGTTGATCGCTTTGAATCCGTCCAGATCCAGAAAGCAGACCAGAACCGATGTGTTCTGCCGGTTGGCCTGGTCCAACAGGCGCTGCAGCAGTTCCAGCAGCAGACGACGATTGGGAAGCTGCGTGAGTGCATCGGTGGTTGCCAGGTTAGAGAGCTGTGCGTTGGCGCTGAGCAGCTTTTCCACGAGAACTTCGCGTTCTACCTGATTACCGATCAGCTTGGCAAACAAGGACAACAGGCGTTCTGCCTGATCGCTGATCTTGTGGTTGCTCGCACTGGCCGCACACAAGGTGCCGAACAGCACGCCTTGCCCGGCGTAGATCGGTGCGCTGACATAGGTTTTGATGCCCAGTGCGCCAGCAGCCTCCGAGTCACCCCAGCAAGTTTCCACGTCGCCGGTATAGGGTCGGTGTTCGTCCAATGCGCGCTTGCAGAGCGTGTCGTTCCAGTCGACGGTGAAATTTTCTGGAATCTGCATGGCCTTTGTGTTGCGAGCGTACAGGATGCGCTGAAGACCTGCATTCAGGTCGATCGTCGTCAAATACGTGGATTCGAGGCCTGTCATTTCCCCCAGCATTTCCAGAAAAGGGCGGACCAGCGTCTCCAGGCTGCGCGCCTCGGTCACGGTTTCTGCAATGCGATCGAGCAGGTTCGCTTCCAGTGAAGTGCTTGGTCTGTGATGGGCGTGTGGAGCGTCGTTCACGACAAGGTCCTCATGATGTTCCGTGCGATGCAATGCACTTTGCATGGTACAGAGGTCTTGCAGGCATCGTCTACCTTGGACGGGGCACAGACTGTGACGGTGCGTGTTAGGCACACGCGCCAGCGTGCGAGAATTTTCAGCGTGAGCGACAGATTCGGCACCTGGGCTCTACATCATTAACGGGGGACACCGGCATTCATTAGACTTGTTTTTGCGAAGAACACGTTTAATGGAGCAATGCCGATGTCCCCAATCGATTCTATCCTAGGGATCCACGGCCTGGTGGTCCA
>NZ_JBATXG010000017.1:0-77900 GCF_049673105.1 Castellaniella sp. | reverse complement strand
TCGCGTAGGGCCTACGGCTTCAGAAACTTTGAGAATTACCGCATGAGGGTCTTGGCTCAATGCGGCTGGAACGGTGTCATCAACCGTGTCTGATGGATGCCCATCCCCCGTTAATGGGGTAGAGCCGAAGATCGTCCAGCGCTGCTGGACAATACATAAGCCAACACCCGACCCGCTGAACGCAAAAAACCCGCAAGACTCAATGTCTATGCGGGTTTCGCTTTTTGATGTCAGAGGACATCGTACTGAATTGGACTTCTTAAAACTAAGAAGTGGTGCCCAGGAGAGGACTCGAACCTCCACACCTTGCGGCACATGGACCTGAACCATGCGCGTCTACCAATTCCGCCACCTGGGCACGGCATAACGTGTATGCTATTGCTTTCGTTGAAAACACTGCATTTTTACTGCTGCGTTTCAGCGAAGTCAGAACTATACAATACATTTTTTTGGGATGCAAACAGCCTTTGAAAAAACGAACCAACAACGACAATAACCACGACGGTTCTCTCATGCCCGCCACGGACCTGCCCTCTGATTTCGACCCTAAAGTCCCCAGCCGCGAACAGCTGCTGGATGCCCTGCGTCACGCGAACAAGCCGCTGTCGCTGGAAGCCCTGGCCGATACCACCCACGCCTCCATTCCCCTGTCCACAGGTTTCATCCGCCGCGTCAAGGCCATGGAACGCGACGGGCAGGTGCGCTTCAACGCCCAGGGAAGGTTGCAAATATGCAACAACACGGATTTCATCACCGGCACCGTCCAGGGGCATCGCGATGGCTACGGTTTTCTCATTCCGGATGACGGCAGCCGCGACCTGTACCTGTCCACTCATGAAATGGCCAAGATCCTGCACGGCGACCGCGTACGGGTCAGGCTCAGCGGCGAATACCGTGGACGTCCCGAAGGCGCCATCGTCGAGGTCCTGGAACGCCGCACCGTCAAACTGGTGGGCCGGTTCCTGAAAGAACATGGCGCCTTCGTCGTCGCCCCCGAAGATCAGCGCATCAAGCACGACATTCTGATTTCCGCCCAGGACACGGGCGGCGCCGAACCCGGCCAGGTCGTCACGGTGCAGATCCTGCGCCAGCCGGCCAGCCACATCCAGCCGCAGGGCCGCGTCACCGAAGTCCTGGGTGAAATCGATGACCCCGGCATGGAAATCGAAATCGCCGTGCGCAAATTCGACGTGCCGGTGGATTTTTCCAAAGCCACGCTGCGGCAGCTCGAATCCATCCCAGACCATGTGCGCGAAGGCGAATACGCCGGGCGCGTCGACCTGCGCGACGTACCCTTCATCACCATCGACGGCGAGGACGCCCGCGATTTCGACGACGCCGTGTTCTGCATGGACGCGGATCTGGGTACGGCCAAGCGCGCCCGTCCCGGTTGGCGACTGCTGGTGGCCATCGCCGACGTCAGTCACTATGTGCAGCCAGGCTCCGCCCTGGACGACGATGCCCTGGATCGCGGCACCAGCGTGTACTTCCCGCGCCGCGTGATCCCCATGCTGCCCGAAGCCCTGTCCAACGGTATCTGCTCGCTGAATCCGGATGCAGACCGGCTGGTGATGGTCTGCGACATGGTGATCCCGGCAGGCGGCGCCAAAGCCGGCACCGTGGCGGCCTATCAGTTCTACGAAGCCGTCATCCATTCGCATGCTCGCACGACTTACACCGACATCTGGGCTGCGCTGCAGCAACCCAAAGGCCCGGCGGCGCAAAACCTGGGGGATCTGTACCCGCACGTGCAGACGGCCTACGAACTGTTCCAGGCCTTTGCCAAGGCTCGCCAGGCGCGCGGCGCCATCGATTTCGACACCGTAGAAACGCGCATCGTCTGCAACCCGCTGGGGCGCATCGAAAAGATCGAGCCCTACACCCGCAACGACGCCCACAAGCTCATCGAAGAATGCATGCTGGCCGCCAACACCTGCGCCGCCGATTTCATCGTGCGCAACAAACGCCAGGCGCTGTTTCGCGTGCATGACGGCCCCACGCCCGAAAAGCTGCAGGCGCTGCGTGAAACCCTGCGTCTCATGGGCCTGAGCCTGGGCGGGGGCGATGATCCGCAAACCAGCGATTACGCCAAACTGATTCAGGAAAGCCGCGCCAGGCCGGATTTCGAAACTATCCAGACCCTGTGCCTGCGCTCCATGCAGCAGGCCATCTACAGCCCCGAACAGACCGGCCACTTCGGCCTGTCCTACGAACACTACGCGCATTTCACATCGCCTATCCGGCGCTACCCGGATCTGCTGGTGCATCGCGTCATCCGCGGCATTCTGCACAAACAGCGTTACCTGCCACCCGTCCTGCCAGGCGAGCCCGCCAATCCCGCCCTGCCGGCCAAAATCCGCGAACAGGACGCCTGGGACTCGTTGGGCGCCTTGCTGTCGGCCCGGGAACGCCGCGCCGACGATGCCTCCCGCGATGTCCAGGCCTGGCTGAAATGCTGGTTCGTGCGCGAACACGTCGGCGAAGTCTTCAGTGGCCGCATCACCGGCGTCACCAGCTTCGGGGTGTTCGTCACGCTGGAAACGCTGTACGTGGAAGGCCTGGTGCACATCTCCGAACTGGGTGGCGACTACTTCCAGTACAACGAGGCCCTGAACGAACTGCGCGGCGAACGTTCGGGCTTCCGCTACCAGTTGGGCGACGCCCTGCAGGTGCAGGTGTCCCGCGTGGATCTGGAAGCCCGCCGCATCGATTTCCGCCCGGTGCGGGGGGAAGACTTCAAATCCCTGCAGGCCGAAATCGACGGCGATTCGCGCACCGGCGCATCACGGCCCTACAAAAAGGCCGCCGGCGCCAAGCCTGCGGCATTGCGCGGCACCACCGCCCATCAGCGTCGCGCCGAGGCCAAGCGCGCCGCGCGCCAGGACACCCCGCGCAAACGACGCAGCTGATACGGTATACCCCGCAGCACCCGCACTACAATGACGGGCATGACCCGCGCCTTTGGCGCGGGTCCCCTTCACCGTGCTTCAGGAAGACCATGTCATCCCAACAGATTTTGGCCGGGTTCCACGCCGTGCAAGCGCGGCTGCGCCACGCCCCCGATTCGATCCGCGACGTCTATCTGGACACCAGCCGCCAGGATGCCCGCATGCAGCGCTGCATCCAGCAACTGGAATCCGCCGACGTGCGCTGGCATGCCGCCGATGCCCAGCGCCTGGACGGCCTGGCGCGCGGTGTGCGTCATCAGGGCATCGTCGCCTTGGCTCAGGCCCGACCGCTAGCCATTTCCGTCGACGAAGTGCTGGACGAACTGGAGGACCGTGGGGAATCCGCCTTGCTGCTGGTCCTGGACGGCGTCACCGACCCCCACAATCTGGGCGCTTGCCTGCGCACAGCGGATGCCGCCGGGGTGCACGCCGTGATCGCGCCCAAGGACCGGGCCGTCGGCCTGAACACGACGGTGCAGCGCGTCGCCTGCGGCGGCGCGGATACCGTCCCCTACCTGATGGTCACCAATCTGGCCCGCACCCTGCGCGCCCTGCGCGAACGCGACGTCTGGCTGGTAGGCACGGATGACACCGCCACGCACAGCATGCATCAGGTCGATGCCCGCCGCCCCATGGCCTGGGTCATGGGCGCCGAAGGCGAAGGCATGCGTCGCCTGACCCGCGAAACCTGCGACGAGCTCGTGTCCATCCCCATGCAGGGATCGGTCGAAAGCCTGAACGTCAGCGTTGCCAGCGCCGTCTGCCTGTACGAGACCGTCCGCCAGCGCCTGCTGCCAGTCGGCGCATAATCCTACAGCCCCTTTTCCGTCTCTCCCACGCCACCATGTCCAATACCGGCTTCACGACCCAGATCGTCCACTACGGCCACCGTGCCGATTCCGAACACGGCGCGGTGCACGCCGCCGTCCACCCCTCGACGGAATATACCTACCACGACGCGCACGACCTGGCGGCGGTCTTCCAGAACCGCAAGAAAGGCTATACCTACGGACGCACGGGCACGCCGACCACCGCCGCCCTGGAAGAACAGGTCACGGCCATGGAGCAAGGCATCGGCACGGTCAGCTTTGCCACCGGCATGGCGGCTCTGAACGCCGTGTTCTTCGCGCTGCTGCGCCACGGCGACCACCTGATCGCCAGCAAATACATCTTCGGCAACACCAACAGCCTGCTGATGACGCTGGAAAATTTCGGCGTCGAATTGACGCTGGTCGATGCCACGGACGTCTCCCAGGTGCAAGACGCCCTGCGTCCCAACACCCGTATGGTATTCGTGGAAACCATCGCCAACCCCGGCACCCAGGTCGCCGACCTGGCCGCCATCGGCGATCTATGCCAGACGTACAAGCTGGTCTACGTCGTCGACAGCACCCTGTCTTCTCCCTACCTGCGTCCGGGGCGCGATTTCGGCGCCTCGCTGGTGGTCAATTCCCTGTCCAAGCATCTGGGCGGCCACGGCAATGCCCTGGGCGGCGCCGTGACCCAAACGGGGCTGTACGACTGGGCCGACTTCCCCCACATCTACCCGCAGTACCGCAAGGATGATTCCCACACCTGGGGCCTGCTGCAGATCAAGAAAAAAGGCCTGCGCGATATGGGCGGCACCCTGTCTTCCGACGTCGCGCATCGCCTGGCAGCCGGCGCCGAGACCCTCGCCCTGCGCATGGACCGCATCTGCAGCAATGCTCTGGCCCTGGCCCGATTCCTGAACGAACACCCCCTGGTAGAACGGGTGCAGTATCCGGGCCTGAACCATCATCCGCAGCACCGGCGCGCGACGGAATTCTTCGGCGGACAGTACGGCGGGCTGCTGGGCGTCGTGCTGAAGGACCACGCCGATGTCTTCGCCATCCTGAACCGGCTGCGCGTCGTGGCGCTGGCAACACACCTGGGCGATAACCGCACGCTGGTGCTGCCAGCGGCCCATACCATCTACTATGAAATGGGCGCCGAACGCCGCGCCCTGATGGGGATCCCGGATAATTTCCTGCGCATCTCCGTCGGGATCGAAGAAGAAGCCAATCTAATCGACGATTTTGCGCAGGCCCTGACCAAGCCCTGAACCCGCCGGGCATTCACCGCAGAGGCTCCAGAGCACCCCACATCGTTTTTGATGTTTTTTAACAGATGTCAGGAAATACGCGGGTCTTCAGCGATTTCCTCTTGACACTGCCAGGCATTAGAAGGCTTAATACGCCTTAGCCACCAACGCTGGCCGGGTTCCGCCGCACGGACAGTGCGGCCCAGGCAGCACCAGCCAGCACGGATGGCGAGACACATCCATCAAACGACCCGGTGCTTATCCACCGAGCGACAATAAACCTCAGGGGTATTTTGTAAATGAACAAGACTGAGCTGATCGAGCATATTTCCTCCAAGACCGATCTCTCCAAAGCCGACGTAGGTCGCGCTCTGGAAGCCTTTGTCGGCGCCGTGAAAACCACCCTGAAGAAAAAAGGGTCGGTCACCCTGGTCGGCTTCGGCACCTTTGCCGTGACCGAACGCGCCGCCCGCACCGGCCGCAACCCGCGCACCGGCGAAGCGATCAAGATCAAAAAGGCCCGCGTGCCGAAATTCCGTCCGGGCAAGGCCTTGAAAGACGCTGTCAACTGATCGACTCCCGTCTAAAAAAGGTCGCCCTCCGGGGCGGCTTTTTTTTGCCGCTGGGCCGCCCCCAGGCAAAACGCCCCCTTGTGGGGCAGCAAGCAGCCGCCAGGCTGCGCAACGTGGGGGATTTTTTCTAGCGGCGCCCGACGCCCTCCGGTTTGCCCCGTCCCATAGTCGCCGATATAATTGCGCCCTGACCGCTCGCATCACCGTCGCGGTCGCATCCGGGTGCTTAGCTCAGTTGGTAGAGCGGCGCCTTTACACGGCGTAGGTCGGGGGTTCGAGCCCCTCAGCACCCACCATCCCGGATGGCGGATTTACAATCCCCTGCATGAATCCTCCCGCCCATTCCCCAGGGTCGCTGCGCTGCGGCCTGGAATCCCTGAATCAGTTCGACGAAATCATCGACGTGCGCACGCCGGCGGAATACGCTGACGACCACATTCCCGGCGCCATCAACGCCCCGGTGCTCAGCAACGAAGAACGCGTCCTGATCGGCACCATGTATGCCCAGGAATCCCCCTTCAAGGCCACCCGTCTGGGGGCTGCGCTGGTCGCCCGGCACATCGGCGATTATCTGGAAACTCTGTTCGCCGACCGCCCGCGCAGCTGGCGACCGTTGATCTACTGCTGGCGCGGCGGCAAGCGATCCGGCGCCATGACCACCTGGTTCAACCTGATCGGCTGGCGCGCACGACAGCTGGACGGCGGCTACAAGACCTGGCGGCGGCATGTAATCGACCGCCTGACGAATCATCCCGCCCGCTTCGACTGCATCGTGCTGACCGGCCCGACGGGTTCGGGCAAGACCCGTCTGCTGCAGGCGCTGGGCCAGGCCGGCGCGCAGATCCTGGACCTGGAAGGCCTGGCCTGCCACCGCGGGTCGCTGCTGGGCAGCCTGCCGGCTCAGCCGCAGCCCAGCCAGCGCAGTTTTGAATCCACCCTGCTGCAAGCGCTGGACACGCTGGATCCCGATCGCCCCGTCTTCCTGGAAGCCGAAAGTCGCCGCATCGGCCAGCTGAGCCTGCCCGACAGCCTGCTGCAGGCCATGTACGGCGGGCGCTGCGTGCGCATCCAGGCCGCGCTGCCGCAGCGCGTCGAATTCCTGCTGCAAGACTACGAACATCTGTTCCACGATCCCGACGCCTTCAAGCGCACTCTGGGCCGGCTGGTCGGCCTGCACAGCCGACAGACCATCCAGGATTGGCATGCCCTGATCGATGCCGACCGACGCGCGGAACTGTTTCAGTCCCTGATGCAGGATCATTACGACCCGGCTTACCGACGCAGCAGCCAAGGCCACTACGCGGGCTTGGCGCAAGCCCCCACATTCGAGTACAACCCTACCGCCCCCGAAGGCCAACGCCAGGCCGTCCAGCTCATGGACCAACTAGGACTGGTTCATGCAGTCCCGGCAGGCTGACGCCGACCACCGCGACACGATTGCCCGCCCGACAAGGGCAGCCCTGGAGTTTTTCCGATGACTGATTCATCCATCCCCCGCCTGACCTCGCTATCCCACGGAGGCGGCTGCGGCTGCAAGATCGCGCCTGACGTGCTGGCCAAACTGATGCGCCATGCCTTGCCCGCCGGTCCTTTCCCCGATCTGATGGTCGGGACGCAATCGTCCGACGACGCCGCCGTCTATCGTCTGAACGACGAACAAGCGCTGATCGCGACCACGGACTTTTTCATGCCCATCGTCGACGACCCGCACGACTTCGGGCGCATCGCCGCCGCGAATGCGCTGTCCGATGTCTACGCGATGGGCGGACGCCCCATCATGGCCCTGGCGCTGGTGGGCATGCCGCTGAAATCTCTGCCGCACGACACCATCGCCGCCGTGCTGGCTGGCGGTGCCGCCGTCTGCCAGCAAGCCGGCATTCCCATCGCCGGAGGACACTCCATCGACTCGGTCGAACCCATCTACGGCTTGGCCGTCATGGGTCTGGCGCACCCCGATCACATCAAACGCAACGACCGGGCGCAAGACGGCGATGTCCTGATCCTGAGCAAACCCCTGGGCGTGGGAATTTTGTCAGCGGCGCTGAAAAAAGATCGCCTGGATGCGACCGGCTACCAGGCCATGATCGACAGCACCACCCGGCTCAATACACCGGGCGCGCAACTGGCCTTGATGCCGTCGGTCCACGCACTGACCGACGTGACCGGCTTCAGCCTGCTGGGCCATGCCCTGGAAATGTGCCGAGGGTCGGGACTGCGCGCTGAACTGGACTACGCCGCCCTGCCCTGGCTGGAGCCGGCCCCCGCTCTGGCGCGCGAGGGCATTCAGACCGGGGCTTCCGGGCGCAACTGGATGGCCTGCGGGGCCGATGTCACGCTGGCTGCCGCCCTGCCCCCGGAAGCCCAGGCCTTGCTGACCGACCCGCAGACCTCGGGCGGTTTGCTGATCGCCTGCGCCGCCGATGCCGCTGACGAGGTCCTGGCGCTGCTGCGCGCCGACGGCTTCCAGCAAGCCGCCCGCATCGGTCGGCTGACTGCCGGCTCACCGCATATTCAGGTATCCTGAACGCTGTCGCCCTTTCCCGGAGCCCTTCATGGTCGAGCCTTTGATCGTTGCGCGCAATACCGATTTCCAGGCGGGATTGCTGCCCCAGATGGCCAATCGGCACGGCTGCATCACCGGCGCTACCGGCACCGGCAAGACCATTACCCTGCAGGTGTTGGCCGAATCCTTTTCCCGGATCGGCACACCGGTCTTCCTGGCCGACGTCAAAGGCGACCTCAGCGGCATCTCTCAAGCAGGGGCGCCCTCTGAAAAACTGAACAAGCGCCTGCAGGATCTGGGCCTGCCGGAGCCGGCGTGGGGCGCCTGTCCCGCCACACTGTGGGACATCTTCGGCCAGCAGGGCCACCCGATCCGCGCCACGGTGTCCGATCTGGGTCCCCTGCTGCTGGCTCGCATGCTGGATCTGAACGACACGCAAGAAGGGGTGCTGAACCTGACCTTCCGTGTGGCCGACGATCAGGGCCTGCTGGTCCTGGACCTGAAAGACCTGCGCACGATGCTGCAGCATGTGGCCGACCATGCCAGCGAACTGCGCACCCGGTACGGCCAGGTCTCATCGGCCTCGATCGGCGCCATCCAGCGCAGCCTGCTGCGCCTGGAATCCGAAGGCGCGGAACAATTCTTCGGCGAACCCATGCTGGACGTCTTCGACTGGATGCGCACAGACGCCCAGGGGCGCGGCATGATCAACATCCTGGCCGCCGACCGGCTGATGCAGTCCCCGCGCCTGTACGGCGTGTTCCTGCTATGGATGCTGGCGGACCTATACGAACGCCTGCCCGAAGTCGGCGATCTGGAAAAACCCAAGCTGGTGTTCTTTTTCGACGAGGCCCACCTGCTGTTCAAGGACGCGCCCAAGGCCTTGCTGGAAAAAATCGAGCAGATCGTGCGCCTGGTCCGATCCAAAGGCGTCGGGGTCTATTTCGTCACCCAGAACCCGGCGGACATTCCCGATACCGTGCTGGGCCAGCTGGGCCACCGTGTGCAACATGCGCTGCGGGCCTTCACCCCCCGCGATCAAAAAGCCGTGCGCACCGCCGCGCAGACCATGCGCCCGCGCGATGGCCTGGACATCGAAGCCGCCATCACCGCCCTGGCCGTGGGCGAAGCCCTGATTTCTTTTCTGGACCCCAAGGGCCAACCCATCCCCACCGAGCGCGTCTGGATGTCCGCCCCCGGCAGCCGGATCGGCCCCGCCACCGATGCGGAACGCCAGGCCTTGCGCGCCGCATCCCTGCTGGGCGGAAAATACGACCAGACCCTGGACCGTGAATCCGCTTACGAAGTCCTGCAGACCCGCGCCCAGGGCGCCGCACCCGCTGCAGAGCAGGGCGCCGACAGCCCTGGCGCCATGGCAGGCATGGGCGGCATGCTCAATGATTTCCTGTTCGGCTCTACGGGCCCGCGCGGCGGTCGCCGCGACGGCGTGGTGCAGTCGGTGGCCAAAAGCATGGTGCGTAATGCTGCCAACCAGATGGTGCGCGGCCTGTTAGGTTCCCTGGTCGGACGGCGGCGCTGACGCGCTCCACCGCCCCGCTACCACAGCATCGCCCCATGCCCTCTCGCGCACAGTCTCTGCATACGCCCGACAGCCTGCCCCGCTGCCGCTGGTGCACGAATGATCCGCTATACCTGCGCTATCACGATCAGGAATGGGGGAGCCCATCCCACGATCCCCGGCATCTGTTCGAAATGCTGATCCTGGAAGGTTTCCAGGCAGGTCTGTCATGGTTGACCATTCTGCGCCGGCGCGAGGCCTTTCGCGCTGCCTTCTTTGACTTTGACCCCCAGGCCCTGGCGCAAACCGACGCCGCCTGGGTGCACACCCAGATGCAGAATGCCGCCATCATCCGCAACCGGCTGAAACTGCAGGCGGTCGGGACCAATGCGCGCGCTTGGCTGGCCCTGCCCGACCCGGCGGCTCTGATCTGGTCGGTGGTGGACCACAGGCCGCGCATCCATCACTATGCGCCGGATGAAGCCATCCCCACCGCAGGACCCGAAGCCCAAGCGCTTAGCCGCCTGCTCAAGGGCCACGGATTCACCTTTGTCGGACCGACGATCTGCCAGGCCTATCTGCAAGCCATCGGCTGCCTGATGGACCATACGACAGACTGTCATCGGCATGCCGCCCTGGCTCGCGCCTGAACACGGTCCAAGGCCGCGTACCGACGACGATTCCAGCCCGTCCGCGGCATCGGCTCTGGCCCAGGCCTACACCAACGCGCTCTATCGGATCGACACCGCCCCGGCCTTGCTCATCCGCATCGGTCGGACGCACCCCGAACTGGCCCGCCTGCACCAACAGCACCACTGCCGCAACAGCCTGATCCTGAGCGCCTGCAATCCGCGCAGCCGCCGCCTGCGGCCCGCTGCCAATGCCCGGCGGATGCGTGCGCTGCGTCAGGCCATCCAGGTGCTGGGCTTTTCCTGTCTGCCTGCCACAGGGCTTGACCCGCAGGGCCTCTGGCCGGACGAAGCCAGTCTTTGGATTCCCGGCCTGCCGCTCTCCATCGGACTGATCCTGGCCCGCCGCTTCCGGCAAAATGCTCTGGTCGAATGTCCGGCCGACACGATGGCGCGTCTGGTCTGGACCCCAGTCTGCTAAGGTAAGCCTTCGCCCAATAGCAGACGGAGCCCGCCATGCGTCAATTTTTTACCCGCCACACCGCTTTTTACGCCGTCGTCACCCTGACTGTATTGTGCGCGGGCCTGGCGTTCAGTCTGAACGCCGCCTGGTGGTTGCCCTGTCTGCTGTTCCTGGCACTATCCATCCTGGGGGTCTACGATCTGAACCAGACCCGGCACGCGATCCGCCGCAACTACCCGGTGATCGGCAATCTGCGCTTTCTGTTCGAATTCATCCGCCCCGAAGTGCGCCAGTATTTCTTCGAAGACGACACGCTGAAGCTGCCGTTCTCGCGCGTGGACCGATCGCTGGTCTACCAGCGGGCTAAACAGCAAATGGATCAGCGCCCCTTTGGCACCCAGGGCGACGTCTACCAGAACGGCTACGAATGGATGAACCACGCCCTGGTGCCCAGCCATATCCAGGACACCGACTTTCGCATCACGGTCGGGGGGCCGGACTGCAAGAAACCCGTCGATCTGTCCGTCTTCAACATTTCCGCCATGAGTTTCGGCGCCCTGTCAGCCAATGCGGTGCGCGCCCTGAACAAGGGCGCCGCGCTGGGCAATTTCGCCCACGACACCGGCGAGGGCGGGGTCAGCCGCTACCACCTGGAACACGGCGGCGACCTGATTTGGAACGTGGGATCGGGGTATTTCGGTTGTCGCAATGCGGACGGCAGTTTTTCAGCGGAACGTTTTTCCGACATGGCCTGCCGCGACAACATCCGCATGATTGAAATCAAGCTGTCCCAAGGCGCCAAGCCCGGTCACGGCGGCGTGCTGCCCGCCCCCAAGGTCACTCAGGAAATCGCCGCCGCCCGCGGCATCCCCGCCGGCCATGATTGTCTGTCACCATCCAGCCACAGCGCCTTTTCCACCCCCATCGGGCTGATGCACTTCATCGTGCGCCTGCGCGAGCTGTCGGGCGGCAAGCCGGTGGGCTTCAAACTGTGCATCGGCCACCCCTGGGAATGGTTCGCCATCGCCAAGGCCATGCTGGCCACCGGCATCACGCCCGACTTCATCGTGGTGGACGGCGCAGAAGGCGGCACCGGGGCCGCGCCAATCGAATTTGTGGATCACGTGGGTACGCCACTGCGCGAAGGCCTGCGGCTGGTGCACAACACCTTGGTCGGCATCGGCTTACGGGAAAAAATCCGCCTGGGGGCCTCGGGCAAAGTCATCAGCGCCTTTGATATGGCCCGCATCATGGCCTTGGGCGCCGACTGGTGCAATAGCGCCCGCGCCTATATGTTCGCCATCGGCTGCATCCAGGCTCAAGTCTGCCATACCGGACGTTGCCCGACAGGTGTCACGACACAAGACCCTGACCGCCAAAAAGCCCTGGTCGTAGGCGACAAATCCGTACGCGTCGCCAACTACCACGCCAATACCCTGAAGGCCCTGGGCGAACTGCTGGCCGCCGCCGGACTGCAACACCCCGGCGAATTGCGCCCTCACCATATCGCCCGACGCATCGCCAGCGGCGAAATCCGCGTCCTGTCCGCCTTGTTCCCCGACCTTCAGAAAGGCGAACTGCTGGAAGGCACATTCCGCAACACGATCTTTCGCACGGCCTGGCCAATGGCGCAGGCCGAATCCTTCGAGCCTCTGTACAGCCTGAGCGCCGCCCTGTCAGGACACACGGACCAGCATATTCCGGACGCATCCGCCGCTGGTTGAAGGATCTGCCGGCCATCGCCTATAAAAAGCCCCCGCGCCGCGCAGCCAGACGGCTGCTTGCTGCCACAAAAGGGGGCGCTTTTGCCTTGGGGAGGCGGCCCGACGGCAAAAAAAACGCCACCTGAAAGGTGGCGTTTTCATCCTGTTCACACAGGAACACTACTGCCTAGGGCAGTTTAGAGCACAACGATTTGCGTTGCGCAGGGACCTTTTTGACCCTGGCCAACCACGAAAGAGACACGTTGGTTCTCTTCCAGGGTCTTATGACCAGTGCCTTGAATTTCGCTGAAGTGTGCGAAGAGGTCTTTTCCGCCATTTTCCGGCATGATGAAGCCGAAGCCCTTGTCGTTGTTAAACCACTTCACGACACCTGTTTCTGTTTTCAAAGTAAATCCTAAATGTTGTATAGGGGTAAAATTTCCCTAGTGACTATTCTGAACGATATATCCCGCCAAGAACAGCCTTGTTGCAAAATAACGCACTTATCCTGCCTGCAATCCCGACCTATCTGTTGGTCTGGATACACACTATTGCGCCAGCAGCAGCGCATCCAGATCCAGAATGTCGATTTTGCGCTGCCCGATCTGCCGGATCCAGCCGCTCTCCTCGAACTCGCCCAGCCTGCGGCTGACCGTTTCGGGCGTCGTCCCCAGAAACGACGCCAAGTGCCTGCGACTCATGGGCAGGCTGAAGCAACTGGCGTTTTCCTGTTCCGCCTGATCGGCCAGATACTGCGCCAAACGGGCATTGATTGATTCCGTGGCAATCGCCGCCGTCTGTTTTTCGCTGGCGCCCAGACGCCGGGACAGCTCGGTCAGCATATGCAGACTGATGTCGGGATAGGTGAGCAGCAGCTGATGCACATCGGCCTGATAGATCGTACAGACTTCGGACGCCTGCATGGCCTGGGCGTAGGAATCGTGATCCGCGGATGAAAATAACGCCAGCTCACCGGCAAAATCCCCCGCATTCAGGATGCGCACCAGTTGCTCTTTGCCGGTATCGGACAGGCGATAGATCTTGATCCTGCCCCGGTGCACGATGAAAAGCTTATCGGACGGATCGCCCGCGTGATGGATGAACTGCCCGCGCTCGTAAATACGCATCGATGCTTTGCCGGCGATGACCGACAGCTCTTCGACAGGCAGGTGATTGAAGATCGGCACATGCGAGACACACACGGTCGGTATGTGCTCGCTCGTGTGCTCGGCAGGTTGGGACGAAGCATTGGATGTCATGCCGATTCCTTGTTCACTCCACACGAGGGACCGCGCTGCGACGGTCGGCGCGGGCAATACCGCGGCTCGCCTGCCCGCGCGCACGGTAACGGATCAGTCTAACTGCATTCAGCGTGACCAACAGCACGCTCAGTTCATGCACCAGCATACCGGATGCCAGGAATATCCGGCCCAGCAGTACGCCCGCCAGCAACAACGCCACCGTCCCCACGGCCAGCACGGTATTCTGCTTCATGTTGCGCACCGTGGCCTGGGCCAGAGAATAGGCATGTGCGAACTGATCCAGCCGGTCGGACATCAACACGATATCCGCGGTTTCCATCGAGATATCGGTGCCGCCTATCCCCATGGCCAATCCGACATCCGCCGTCGCAAGCGCCGGCGCGTCATTGATGCCATCGCCCACCATCGCCACTCGATAGCCCTGCCGCTTGAACGTATCGACCCAGCGCACCTTGTCCTGCGGCAGCAATTCGGCATGCACTGCATCCAGCCCCAAGGCATCCCCCACCAACTGCGCCGTATGGCGATTGTCTCCGGTCAGCATGACCGCCTTGCGCACACCCGCGCGGCGTAGCTGACGGATGGCTTCCTTGGCTTCCGGTTTGATCTGATCGGCGATGGAAATGACCCCCGCCAACTGCCGGTCGACGGCGATCAGCACGGCGGTATTGCCCGCTTTTTCGCGCATCGCTGCATAGGCCTCGGCCTGCTCATCGATGGACACGCCCCAGTCCGCCAGCAGCTGACGATTGCCGATGGCCAGATGCCGCCCGGCGACCCTCGCGACCATGCCGCCGCCTTTGATGATTTCCACGTCCTGGGGATCGTCAGCCAGGGACAGATCACGTCGGGCGGCTTCGGCCACGATCGTCTGCCCCAAGTGATGCTCCGAGACCTTTTCCGCCTGCGCAGCCAGACGCAACAACCCGTTTTCATCCATGCCCCAGCTCTTGACCTCGGTGACTTCGGGCTTGCCCTTGGTCAGGGTGCCGGTCTTGTCGAACACCACAAGATCGATCCGAGAGAGTTTTTCCATGATCTCTCCCCCCTTGACCAGGACGCCGTGGCGCGCGCCGTTGCCGATGCCCGCCACCATGGATACCGGCGCCGAAATCACCAGCGCGCCAGGACAGGCGATCACCAGAAAGGTCAACGCCAGTTCCACATTGCGCGATACGGCATACACCAGGACGGACAGCACCACGATGGCCGGCGTATAGATATTGGCGAAGCGATCCAGGAATTTCTGTGTGGTGGTCTTGGATTCCTGAGCGTCTTCCACCATCTCGATGATCTTGGCGAACGTGGTGTCGTCGCCCACGCGATCCGCGTCGACCTCGATATAGCCGTTGTCGACGATGGTGCCGCTAAAGACCCGGTCGCCCGGGGACTTACTGGCCGGCACGGATTCCCCCGTAATCGCCGCCTCGACGATCAGGGCCTGTCCCGACACGATGATACCGTCCACGGCGACTTTTTCCCCGGATCGGATCAGCACGCGGTCCCCCTGCCGCAGGTCGTCAACCGGGACTCGCACATGGCCATCGGGGCGCACCACCGTGGCCTCGGTCGGCGTCATATCGATCAGATTCCGCAGGGACGACCGCGTCTTTTCCAGCGTGCGTGCTTCCAGATAGGCACCGAAAATAAACAGAAACGTCACCACTGCCGATTCAACGTATTCACCGATGATCAGGGCGCCGACCACCGCAATCGTCACCAGCAATTCAATGCTGAAGGCCTTCATACGCAGCGCCTTGAACGCTTTGATGGCAATGAAATAACCCGCCACCACAGTAGAGGCGATCAGAAGATATTCTTTGGGCTGCGCAAGACCCGCCCAATGCAGGGCAAATGCGATCAGCAGCATCAAGCCGGTCACGCCAGCAACATGGGAATTTTTAATGGTATTCATATCGTGCTCCGTGCATCCGCAGGTTGATGGCCGCCCACCGGCTGCAAATCACAAGCCAATGGGCGGGCGCCGATCAGGACATCTTGCTGGACAGCACTGGATAGCCCAGCCGGACGATGACGTCCTGCAGCGCATCGGCATGCGTTTTCAATGGATCGAATTCAGCCCGAACGCGCCCCGAATTGAATAGCACCTTGATATCGCGAACCCCGTCGATTTTCCCGACTGCCTGCTCGATTTTTTTGACACAGGAAGGACAAGTGAAGGGTTCCATATTGAAGACGACTTTTTGCATGACTTTGCTCCTGAACGATGAAATGACGATTTCATGGTAGGAGAGCAAGCCCATTCCAGACATTGACGGCCGACAAGTTTCAAAAAAATCTGTCGTCAAGGGCGGCCAACCACGTCCTTGTGATGACAATCCAGTCATTTGTTACCCTCATATCATTCACACAGGACGATTCTCAGCGGGGCGCAGCATGCAATACAAAGCCGACCAGCCGGCGTGGCAGGCTATTCTTGAATTCTGGTTTCCCGAAGGCCGTGCACTACACATCGATGCCGCCATGCACCAGAACCACTGGCGCTGGCGAATGCATGGCGGCGCGGACAGCGACATCACCGCCCGCTTTCTGGCCATCACGGCCCAAGCCGCCACCGGCGAGCTGGACCACTGGGCATCCGGCCCCGAAGGCAGGCTGGCGCTGATCATCGTGCAGGATCAGTTCTCGCGATCCGCCTGGCGGGACAGCGCCCGCGCCTTTGCGCAGGACACCACGGCCCTGGCCTGGGCCATCGAAGGCCTGGCCAACGGCCACTACACCGCCCTGCCCACCCCCTGGTTCAAGATCGTCTACAGCCAGCCCTTGGGCCACTGCGAAGGCCCGGACCACCTGGACCGCCTGGATCTGCTGATCCAGTTGCGCGAAGCCATCGCCGCCGAGGCGCCGCCGCCGTTGCAGGACATTTATCAATCCCTGGTGCGGCAGGCCCATGACGTCCGGCAGGTCATCGCCGCCTTTGGCAGACATCCGCACCGCAACCGGCTGCTGGGCCGCCCCTCCACCCCGGAGGAAGAGGCATATATCGCCCAGGGAAGATTTCCGCATGTGCGGGCGTTTGGAGGGGCTACGGAAAGCTAAGTCTGCACCGGAAGTCGATCGGCGAATCCCGCGCCACCGCGCGCTACACCCGGCAGCGTGTGGCGGTCATCCCCGCCTGCGCCCGAATATCAGGGACACGATAAACAGAATAATGAAGATGATGAAGAGGACCTTGGCAATTTCAGCGGCAATACCGGCAATGCCGAAGAAGCCGAAAAACCCTGCGACCAACGCGATGATGAGAAACACGACAGCGTAGTGAAGCATGAGACCTCCTTAGATGATGGTGCTTCATCCCAAAAATTGACGATTTCACCATACACGGCAATTTGTACGGGCTGTGTTTTTGGTTGAAACGTCATGTGCCAATAAAAGCGAGGGCGCGGCAGACAGGGACGGGGTCTGATTCTGACCTGAGCCCTCCCCCGAGGGCATTTTCATTTTGGTGGCTGTGTGTGGTCCAGGGCTTATACCAATCCCACCGTTTATCCAAACCGCCGATGTTCTATTGATTGATTTCCTCAAATATTTCCATTATTCTCGAAATATGGAAATAAAAGATGTTGTTCAAGCCTTGGCAGCTCTTGCACAGCCCCTGCGTCTCGAAATTTTTCGTGCGCTCGTCGTGGCTGGAGGCGAGGGCCTCACCCCAGGCGTCATGCAGGACAAGCTGGCCATCCCGCCCGCAACCTTGTCCTTTCACCTCAAGGAACTTACGAATACAAGACTCGTGACACAGGAGCGAGCCGGGCGCAACCTGATTTATCGAGCTGAATACGAGAACATGAACCGGCTACTGTCCTACCTCACCGAAAACTGCTGCCAAGGGGCACCTTGCGCTGCCAACAGCAGCGGCGATATATGCAAGTGTTGACGAGAATCAGCCCATGACCACTAATGTCTTGATACTTTGCACTCACAACTCGGCGCGCAGTGTGCTTGCCGAAGGCATGCTCAATCACTGGGCAGGCGTACTCGGTAAAGACGTACGTGCCTACAGCGCTGGTAGTGCCCCAAGCGGGCGCATCAACCCTCACGCCTTGACAGCATTGCAAGCTGCAGGGATAAGCATCGAAGGTTATCGCAGCAAGAGCTGGGACGAGTTCACAGGCGACTCGGCACCCGACATACACATCGTCATCACGGTATGCGACAACGCGGCCGCCGAACAGTGCCCATACTGGCCCGGCAAACCCGTGAAGGTTCATTGGGGATACCCGGACCCATCAAATGCTTCCGAGGACCAAAAAGCCAGTGCGTTCGAACTGACCCGCCAGGCTCTTGGCTATCGCATGCTGCAATTGCTTGCCCATCCGCTGAATGAACTTGACAGCTCGGAAGTGCAAGCCATCCTCTCTCACATTTCCAAGACATAGTTTCGTATGACCGCATCAACCTTGGCAGCCGAAACGCCCACCAGGCCGACTATTTCATTTTTTGAGCGCTACCTGACACTCTGGGTCGCTCTTTGTATCGTCATCGGGATTACGCTGGGCCAACTGTTGCCTGGATTTTTCCAGGAGGTAGCCAGCCTGGAAATCGCAAAGGTCAACATCCCGGTGGGAGTACTCATCTGGGTCATGATTGTCCCGATGCTCCTAAAAATCGACTTTAGCGCTTTGAACCAGGTGACTTCCCATTGGCAGGGCATCGGCGTCACACTCTTCATCAACTGGGCCGTCAAGCCGTTTTCGATGGCGCTGCTCGCGTGGTTTTTCATCCGACAGGTCTTTGCGCCGTACCTGCCATCCGAGCAACTGGACAGCTACGTAGCGGGACTCATCTTACTTGCCGCCGCACCGTGCACTGCGATGGTGTTCGTATGGAGCCAACTCTGCAAAGGAGACCCGTACTTTACGCTCTCACAGGTCGCATTGAATGACGCCATCATGGTCGTGGCCTTTGCGCCGGTTGTCGCCCTGCTGCTGGGGCTATCGTCGATTACGGTGCCCTGGGACACCTTGCTCGTCTCCGTGGGCCTGTACATCGTGGTACCGGTCGCCATTGCTCAGGTATGGCGCAAACAGCTGCTGCGCCGTGGTATTGGCCATTTCCATGCAGTCACGGCCAAGCTCGGGCCGTTGTCCATCGGTGCCCTGCTGCTGACGTTAGTGCTGCTTTTTGCCTTCCAAGGCGAGGCCATCCTTGAGCAGCCGCTTGTCATCGGCTTGCTTGCGGTGCCCATCTTCATACAGGTTGTCCTGAACGCCAGCCTGGCCTATGTGTTCAATCGAAAGCTCGGTGTCGCGCACTGTGTCGCCGGACCGTCTGCTCTGATTGGTGCGAGCAATTTCTTCGAACTGGCCGTCGCGACAGCGATTAGCCTATTTGGCTTTCAGTCCGGCGCCGCACTGGCAACCGTCGTGGGGGTACTCATTGAAGTCCCTCTGATGCTCGCCGTGGTCGCGGTCGTCAAGCGCACACAACCCTGGTACGAAGCGCACCAACCTGCCCCTCAAAAATCTGCATGACCGATATTTCCTACCTTCAGAATCCTACAGAACTTCCTGCGCTCGACAAGACGCTCTTCGAAGCGCCCTCCGCAGCCAAACTGACTGCTTACGGACAGTCTTCACACAAACCACGCTTTCTCATGCTCTATGGCTCGGCGCGCAAGCTCTCATACAGCCGGCTGCTGACTTTCGAAGCGGCTCGGCTCCTTGAGGCCATGGGAGGTGAGGTCAAGGTCTTTGACCCCAGCGGCCTGCCTCTGCCAGATGACGCGCCTGACACTCACCCTAAGGTCCAGGAGCTGCGCGCACTGGTGCAATGGTCTGAAGGAATGGTGTGGACGTCTCCTGAACGCCACGGCGCGATGACCGGCATCATGAAGTCTCAAATTGATTGGATTCCCCTTTCCCTGGGAGCGATACGGCCCACCCAAGGCAAGACGCTGGCGGTCATGCAAGTATCCGGAGGGTCCCAGTCGTTCAATGCACTGAACCAGATGCGTGTGCTCGGGCGCTGGATGCGGATGGTGACTATCCCCAATCAATCATCGGTTGCCAAAGCCTTCATGGAGTTTGATGATGACGGTCGCATGAAACCGTCCAGCTACTACGACCGCGTCGTAGATGTGATGGAGGAATTGTTCAAATTCACGCTATTGACGCGAGACGTAGGATCGTATTTGGTCGACCGCTACAGCGAGCGCAAAGAGAGTGCGGCGGAACTGTCCTCGCGAGTGAATCAGCGGTCAATATGACGTCACCTGATCGTCCGCCAGCGCATCTGTGCCCTGCACGACCTACTGACACGTCTGACGTTGCATGGCTCGCTACTCCACACTGGCGCTGGTGATCGACTGCCATACGCGTGAACTGTTGGGTTGGCACCTGTCGCGCAGCGGCAAGGTGGCGACCGCCAGCAACGCGCTGGTGCACACCCTAATCGCTCGATTCGGCACGCTGGGCCGGGTACCGGCGCCATTCCTGCTTCGGTCGGACAATGGGCTCGTTTTTACCAGTCGCAGCTACACGGCGCCGGTGCGCAGCTATAGCCTACGCCAGGAGTTCATGACGCCGCATTACCCGCAACAGAACGGTATGGTCGAGCGAGTTATCCGGACGCTGAAAGAGCAATGTGCCCACCGGCACCGCTTTGAATCGTTGCAGCACGCCAGCCGCGTCATCTATCGACCCCGCGCCGACCCGCGTCCCGTTGGCATGCGGCTATGCACGGACTTGGCGTTTTTGATCCCTGAGTTACCGCCCAGTCCTGGCCAACGCGGCTGTTTCGGCACGGCCTTGGGGTTTGCAGGCTTCGCCGCCTCTTGCTTCTGATCTTTATCTTTCTTGTCCATTTCTTCCCCGCTATCAGTGACCGGAGCGGATTTGCTTCGGTCAGCCCATCAGCATAGGCCACATCGCACAATAAAGCTTGCCGGACTGCCGGAAGTGGTGCGCATGGCCGTCCCGGCTTGAAGAAATCAGCAGGCCGCATTACAAAGCTGTACGGCTGGCGCTGCGATCAACAGGCGCGAAGCCCAGGAATACCTAGAACGGGGCTGGATTGCAGCTATGCCCCGCTTGCGGCCAGCACCCGAGGCCAAGGTCCGCGTGCGCTGGATCACGCGAAATCCGGCAGAGCCAGAAACGAAAATCGCCACCGGGTAGGGTGGCGATAACGCATTGATTGACAATGATAATTCTGGTGGCGCATCAGGGACTCGAACCCCGGACCTGCGGATTATGATTCCGTCGCTCTAACCAACTGAGCTAATGCGCCAAAGAGCGAAATTATAGCAAGAAAATTTCTTACTGCAAGCAGACCACGAGCCCAGTGGTCCAAGCCCCCCGGATGGTGTAGGCTTGAACCATCGGCAGAGCCCGCAACAACATGATTTCAATACAAAAAGGAGCATCTCGGCATGCGGATCCGTCGGCCTTCTCGCATCACCTTGCGCCAATTGGTGCTGGTGCTGTCGATCGGTAGTGTGCTGACCATGCTGGTGGCAGGTATGGCGGGATCCTACCGCATACAGCGCGATCAGCTGATGGAGGACACCCTGGCGGCCAACCAGGCTTTTGCTGAGAAACTGGCTGCTTCGGTTTCCGATCTGCTGACGCAGGCCCAAGATGGCCTGGCCTATTCCGCCAAGCGCATCATCCAATCAGGCATGGACCCCGCCGTCCTGCAATCCGAGGCCGACCGTTTGCGGGCGCAGGGCGTGGGGTTCAACGCAGTATCCGTCACCAGCAGCCGCGGGCTGATCATCACCACCTCGCCCGAGACCTTGGCCATCAAGGGACGGCAGGTGAAACCCCCCGTGCCGCTGCCCGCCCTGCAGCATCAGGCGGCCATGATCAGCAGTCCATTCACGACGATCCTGGGCAATCTGGCTATCCGGGTCACCCAGCCCTTACGCACCGACAGCAAGCAATATCTGGGCTATATGTCCGGCACCATCTATCTGAAAGCCGACGGCGGGCTGGCACGGCTGATCGGACAGCACTATTTCCGCAACGACACATACGTCTATGTCGTGGATGACACCCGCCATCTGCTCCATCACCCGGACAGCAACCGGATCGGCACCGAAGTCACCTTTCCCAATCCTGCCATCGATACTGTCTTGCAGGGCTTATCGGGCGCGCAGCGCATCGTCAACAGCCAGGGCATCGACATGCTGGCGGGCTTTTCCTACGTTCCCGCAGCCAAATGGGGCATCGTCGTTCAGCGCCCCACCCAAGCGACCCTGGCGCGGCTGGATGACCTGATGCACCGGACGCTATGGCTGTCCCTGATCCCGGCGGGCCTGCTGCTGACCGTGCTTTGGTTTCTATCAGGCTGGGTCTCTCGTCCACTGGGCGAATTGGCGCTCATTGTGCAGGACGGCTACAAAGACAGCATGGCGGGCCGCATCCGCTCTGTGCCGTGCTGGTATTTCGAGGCGCAGCGCCTGCAGCGGGCCTTGCTGTTGGGACTGGGAACGGTCGAAGCGCAGCTGGGGCAGCTTCACGACGAGGCTTATCAGGACCCCCTGACGGGCCTGGGCAACCGGCGCGGGCTCAGACTGGCCTTGCAGACTTTCCAGACAATGGACCAGGCCTTTACCGTCATCACGCTGGACATCGATTTCTTCAAGCGCATCAACGACACCTATGGCCACGACACGGGGGACGAAGTGATCCGCCAGATCGGCGACTGGATGCGGACCCAGGCCCGCGAAAGCGACGCGCTGTTTCGCATGGGCGGCGAGGAATTCCTGGCGCTGCTGCCCGGAACGCATCTGGACACGGCGGCGGGCATCGCCGAACGGCTGCGGGCCGGCATCGAACAAGCCAATATCCTGCCTGGGGAGATCGTGACGGTTTCCATCGGGGTGGCCGCCTGGTCGCCCGAGGACGCGACCGACACCACATCTGCCCTGAAAGCCGCCGACCAGGCCCTGTATCGCGCCAAGCAGACAGGCCGCAACCGGGTCGTGGTCAGCGACGATAGTGCTGCACAGACCTAGCCCGTATCTGCAGCCCCAAACGCAAAGGCCCCACCTTTTGGTGGGGCCCTACTGCCACTGGAGCAGTAAGCACTGCATGGGCGCAGTGCAAAGTCGACGCCGTTGAGGCGAAGAATCACTACCACTTGGTAGCGATTCCAGTATAGGCACCTGCCTTTCCAAATACAAGACAGCAAGATCAGGAATTACCCTGACTCAATGTATCCGTGCGTAATCCAGCGCAGCCCGTACCGCCGCCGCCTGGGCGTCATTGCACTGTTCCGGCGTTGCCTGCGGGCTATCCGGGTAGACCTCGGTCGTCGTCCGGTAAGGCGCATCGGTCATGCCGGCACACAGGCCCAGAGGCCGCAAGGCATAGCGGATCACGCCGGGCGACACGACAGGCGAACCGATGATCAGCCCTTGCTCATCGGCGGGGGCGATATGCGTGACCTGGGCAACGGCATCAATGATGGCCTGTTGAAACGCCGGCTGCGGGGCATCCGCATCATCCACCAGGTAAAAGCCGTCGGGAATCCCGCCGGACATGAAGGGCTTGCCGTCGCGCGCCGCCAGGGCGGGACGGAACTCGGACTCGTCCGTGTCGGTCGTCTCGTGCAGATCGATATGCACGCGCACCCGCGCAGCGAAGGGGGCCACCAGATGCATCAGCGCGGCGGATTCCGGCGCCGGGCTGTGGTCGCGGAAAGACCGGTTGGGATCCAGCGCCTGCGGATTCCAGCGATGGATGCGCTCGAACCCCCAGGGGCTGACACACGGCGCGATCAGCAGGTCGAAATGATCTTCGTAAGCCGCTGCATGCTGCGCGGCGAACTGCAAGGCCCCCATGACGCCGCTGGTTTCATAGCCATGCACCCCGCCCGTGACCAAGGCCACCGGGCGATCGCCCTGCCAGCGGCGGCTGCGCAAAGCCATCAGCGGATAGGCATCAGGCGCATAGTCCAGCTCGCCGTATTGGACGATATCGAACAATTCCCGCAGCTCATCAATCCGGCGCAACACCAGGTCTGCGTAACTGCGCTGCCGCGTCCGGCGCCCCAGCCAGGCGGCGATTTCATCCGGCCCCCAGGGAACGCCGGGGGTGCCAATGGGGTAAAAGGACGTCGACATATGCGAGACTCCAGGGCAAAAATTCGGCTGCCACTGTAGCACAAGGGTTCAGGCGGCAGTATCAGGCATCAGGCTCGGGGCGCTTGCCGGCGGCGGGCTTTGCCGAACGCCAGATACCACATCAGGCTGTCGGGATTGGCCATGGCGTCGGGACTGATGATCTTGTCCAGCGATTCGCCCAACAGCAAGCGCTTGATGGGCAGTTCCATTTTCTTGCCGCTCAGGGTGCGCGGCACGGCTGGGACGACCAGGATTTCATCGGGCACATGGTGAACGGACAACTGCGCCCGAATCGCGGCCTTGATCCGTTGGCGCAGATCATCGCCGAGTACCTGGCCGCGACTCAGCGCCACGAACAGTGGCATATAGGATTCGCGCCCCAGGTATTCCAGATCGACGATCATACAGTCCAGGATTTCGGGGAAGGATTCCAGCACCCGATAGAGCTCGGCTGTGCCCATGCGGACACCCTGGCGATTGATGACCGTATCCGAACGACCGTAGATGACGGCGCCGCCATGCGGGGTGATGCGGATCCAGTCGCCATGGCGCCAAACGCCAGGAAAGACGCTGAAATAACTGTCGTAATAGCGGCTGCCTTCCGGATCGTTCCAGAAATACAGCGGCATGCTGGGCATGGGTGCGGTGATCACCAATTCGCCCACCTGGTCGGCGAGCGGACGGCCTTCATCATCATAGACTTGCAGTGCCGCGCCCAGATAACAGCACTGCATCTCGCCCGCGTAAACGGGCAGCACGGGGCATGGCCCCACATAGCCGGCAGCCACGTCGGTCCCGCCGCTCAGGGCGGCGATCAGCACACCCGGAAACTGCTGCGCCAGCCAGCGATAGCCCAGATCAGGCAGCGGCGACCCGGTGGAGCCGACCGTCTTCAGTCGCCCCGGCCGCACCCGCTCGCCCGCCTGGACGCCTGCCTCGCGACACGCTTGGAAATAGGCCGCTCCTGCGCCAAAGAATGTCAGATCCGCTTGATCCGCCACGTCCCACAGCACATTCATGTCCGGGTAACTGGCACTGCCGTCATACAGACAAATCGTGGCGCCGACCAGCAGACCCATCATCTGGACATTCCACATGATCCAGCCGGTGGTGGTGAACCACATGAACCGGTCCTGCGGGCCGATATCCATTTGCAAAGCGATATCCTGCAAGCCTTTTAGCAGAACGCCGCCATGACCATGCACGATGGGCTTGGGCAGGCCGGTGGTGCCCGAGGAATACACGACCCACAAAGGATGGTCGAACGGCACCTGCTCGAAGCGCAAGGCTGCATTGGTATGCGCCGACAGTTCACGCCACGACAGCGCCCTGTCCAGATGCGCATCGGGATTCAGATAAGGCAGCAGCACGACCTTGTTCAAGGTCGGCAAGGCAGCGCGCAATTCCATCACCACCGCCAGGCGATCGAAGTCCTTGCCGTCATACCGGTAGCCATCGACCGCCAGCAATACCTTGGGACCGACCTGACGGAACCGGTCAAGCACGCCGCTGACGCCCATGTCCGGCGAACAACTGGACCAGATGGCCCCCAGGCTGGCCGCCGCCAGAAACGCAACCATGGTTTCAGGCAGATTGGGCAAATAGGCGGCCACGCGGTCCCCCGGCCCCACTCCCAGGGCTTGCAAGCCCTGCGCGACGGCGGCCACCTGGATACGCAAGTCGCCCCAGGACAGCGTCTGCTGGGGCCTGATTTCCGACCGCGACACAATGGCCGGGCGGCCCGGTTCGTCCAGATGAAAACGAAAGACCTGCTCGGCAAGATTGAGACGGGCGCCCTCGAACCACCGCGCCCCCGGCATCACACGACGGTCCAGGACACGCTGATGAGGCGTGGAGCTGCGCAGATCGAAGTATTCCCAGATCGACTCGTAAAAGTCCTCCAGGTGATCGACGGACCACTGCCACAGCGCCGGATAATCCTGAAAGACCTGACTCTTTCGTCGGTGCAGCCACTGCTGATAATCCGTGATGCGAGCCTGGGCGATGCGATTGGCGTCAGGCGTCCACAGGGGGTCGAGTTCAGTGCTGCTCACCGGGTTCTCCTCGCGCCGCACACAGTTTAAGTGACAAGCTTATACCGAATGCATGCATTTCGCCCCTGCCTTGCATTGGCCGCCGCGCCGGTTGCATACTGATCTCTTCTGGAACCGATCTGGAATCGGGCATGGCACACGAACACATCACGTTGGAACAGCGCGCCAGGGGCGCGCTCATGGGCGCTTATATCGGCGATGCGCTGGCGCTGGGGCCGCATTGGTACTACGACCTGGACGCCTTGCGCCACGACTACAGCAGCTGGATCACGGACTACACCGCCCCCCGGCCCGACCGCTACCACGGCGGTCTGAAGGCCGGACAGTCCTCGCAGGCCGGCTACATCCTGGACTTGCTCACGCAGTCTCTGGTCGATCGCGACGGCTACGACGAAGCCGATTTTTGCCGACGGCTGGACCAGGATCTGTTCCCGCAACTGGACGGCACTCCCATGCACGGCCCAGGCGGCTACACCAGCCAATCGATCCGCGAAACGTGGCGCTTGCGGATACGCGAACACCGCCCCTGGGGCCAGGTATCCGGACTGGCCGACACGACCGAGGCCGCTGAACGCACGCTGGTCCTGGCCATCCGCTACGCGCATCAGCCCGCCGAACTGGCGCGACAAATATCCGCCAACACGGCCTTGACTCAGCATGACGCCACGGTCATGGCCATGACCGTGGCCTACGGTTGCGTCCTGGGCAGTCTGGTGCGCGGCGAGCCGCTGGATACCCAGACATCCGCGCGCCTGATGGCGCTGGTGCGCGATGGCGCCCTGCCCTTTCATTCGGTCACGTCCACCGGGGAACAGGTCCCGCCGCCCGGCCCCGAAGCCCCCCGGCACGCCGGTCAATTCCCTTCCCCCGATGCCTTGCTGACCGCCTCCTGCGTTCTGCAAGCGGCCACCGATCCGGATATCCGCATCGAGCCGGCCTGGAAAGCGTCCCTGGTCTACGGCATGCCCTGCGCGGTCTACCACCAGTTCCCTGCCGCTTATTATCTGGCGGGCCGTTTCCAAGGGGATTTCGAATCCGCGGTGCTGCATGCAGTCAATGGCGGCGGCCAGAATCAGGCCAGAGCCATGTTGACCGGGGCGCTGGCCGGAGCCATCGGCGGCATCCAGGCCATTCCGGACCGTTTCCTGAGCGGCCTGGAACACAGCGATCACCGGCTGGCCTGGGCTGAACAGCTGGCCCGTCAGGCGTTTAACGAACGGGTAGAAAATTGAAAAACAGCAGCCCCTGCAGATAGTTGATGCCGATGCGCCGGACGCTTTCGTCCTGCAATTCGGCCACCAGATCCAGGCGGGCGATCATACGACCGAATTCCCGCTCGAAACTCAGGTTGGCCACGCCATCACCCAGTTCGTTGGACAGCAACAAAGGCCGCCCTTGAGCATCCCGGCGGCTGGCCAGCATCCAGGCGGCGATTTCCAGGTTGCGAGCGGCATTGAAGACGTGCTGCGCTTCCACGGCATCGGTCACATGAAAGCGGGTGTGCCCGCCGTGCGCCGTGATGATCATGTCGGATAGCCCCAGCACAAAGGCCGCCACCCGGTCGCCGGGATAGCGGGGGTCCATCGCCACGGACAGCACCTCGATATCCCGCAGGCCTTCCAGTTCTTTAGGCGTCTCGCCGGTGCGAATCCGCGCCGCGCCCTGGGTCAAGGCTGATTCCAGGTCCGTGAAACCCGATTTGCGCCACTCCCCTGGATTGCGCCGGTAGAGCTTTTCCAGCAGCCTAACCAGGCTGTCCAGATTGTCCCGCATGGCCAACGTCTGGACGCGGTTCATGTCGTGCTGCATCAATTGATCAGCAGAAAACGACTCGCCTTTCAGACCGTCCGGCGGCGGGGCGGCACAGGCCCCCAGCAGCCACAGCAGGGCCACGGCCAGAGCGCCTTGCGCAGTCCGGCGCACGACGCCTAACGCAGCCATCAGTACTGCCGCGCCCGGTCCACGATCCCGGTGATGGGCTCACCCCGCACCAAGGTCCGGACCTTGCCAGCGATCTGCTGCACCGTCAAAGAGACCAGACTGGCGCCGGCCACATGCGGCGTCACCTGAATGCGCCGGTCCGACCAGAAACGATGTTCCGGCGGCAGCGGTTCACAGGAAAAGACATCCAGCGCCGCCCCGCGCACTCGCCCGCTGTCCAGGCAGGCCAGCAAGTCGGCTTCGACCAGGTGGTCTCCCCGGGCGATGTTGATCAGGTAGGCATCGGGCCGCAGCTGATCGAACACGGCGCGCGACAGAATCCCCCGCGTATCCGCCGTCAAGGGCAAGGCATTGACCAGCACGCGAGTCCGGGCCAGAAAATCAGCCAGCTGATCCTGCCGGTAGGATTGCGCCCCCGCGACGGGGCGCCCGCTGCGCGACCAGACAGCCACCGGATAATCCAGCGCCGCGCAAGCCTGGGCAACACGGGCGCCCATGACGCCGCCGCCCATGACCCCGACGGTCCAGGCATCCCGATCGATATCCGCCAGCGGCTGCCAGCGCGCCTGCGCCTGCAGGTCCGCGTAACGGCCCAGATCACGGGATTCACGGATCAGGTAGTGCAGCACGTATTCCGCCATCTGCACGGCCATGCCACCGTCTTCCATACGCACCAGCGTGAGCCCATCAGGCAGATCCGGGATCTGCAGCAGGGCATCGACCCCCGCCCCCAAATTGAAAAGATGCGTCAGTCGGGATTCATGCGAGAACAGTTCGGGGGGCGGCGCCCAGACAACGGCGATATCGGCCTGCCCCTGTGGCTGAAGGGTATCCCACACACGCACCCGATGTTCCGGCAACGCCCGCTGCAAGGCGGCCACCCATTCCTGGGGGTTCGATTCGTGGCGAGAGGCGAAAACAATGTCCATACGCACAGATGCACCAATTGAAGCACCGTCCAGGTCAATGGCAAGCCCCGGGCACCCCGGACCCTGCTGGACTGGACAGCGCAAAAATGACCCTCTGGACTGTAGCACAGGGTTCCAGAGAAGCCGCTTCACTCATACCGGCTTGCGTAGAACGACAGCCACTGCGATGATTGCGGGCCATGAGACACCATAGGGACACACGATGACACGGGGAACAGAGGTCTTGGGGAAACTTGTCATATGCCTATCCCTGATCGGCGGGCTATTCGGCTGCGCCGGGTATCCCGCGCCGACGACGGACACGGCACAGTACGAATTCCTGCTGGAAAACGACACGCTCGACATGCGAGACGGCGTGCGCCTGGCCGTGACCTACTACCGGCCCGTGGCCAAAACCCCCGAGGAAACCTTTCCGGTGATCATGGAAATGCTGCCTTATCGCAAGGATGATTTTTTTGCGTTGGGCGACTACGAATATGGCGCCTATTTCGCCAAGCGCGGCTATGTGCTTGCCCGCGTGGACGTGCGCGGCACCGGGGGCAGCGAGGGCGCCATTCCTGAAAGCGAGTATTCCCAAGCGGAAATTTCCGATGCCCAGGAACTGATCGCGCAACTGTCCAAAAAACACTGGTCCAATGGCAATGTGGGCATGTACGGCCTTTCCTGGAGCGCCTTCAACTCACTGATGACGGCCCACAGAAAACCGCCTGCGCTCAAGGCCATCATCGCCGCGCATGGCTCGACCGATCTTTTCTACAACGACGTCCACTACATCGACGGCGCCTTGCATATCGATTCCTATGCGCATCAGATCGATACCGACAATTCGATGCCGCAAAGCCCGGACTATCGCATCGACGCAGCCTATTTCCAGAACCGCTTCGACAGAGAGCCCTGGATATTCACCTGGCTGCGCCAGCAACAGGATGGCGATTTCTGGCGCCAGGAATCCCTGAAGTTCAAAACCCCTCTGGAAGTTCCCAGCTATCTGATCGGCGGCCTGCTTGACGGCTACCGCGATTTCGTCATGGATGTGGAACGAACCAGCAAGGCGCCGGTCATCGCGGAAATCGGCCCCTGGAACCACGCATGGCCTGAATACGGTGTGCCCGGCCCCAACTACGAATGGCGGCAAAAAGCCCTGCGCTGGTGGGATTATTGGCTCAAAGGAATCGATAACGGAATTCTGGATGAACCCCGCCGGATGGCCTTCATGCGCACCGGGCACGCGCCCGCCACAGACCTGGGCACCGTCCCCGGTTATTGGCGTTGCGACCAGCAGTGGCCGGCGGACGGCAGCACTCGCCAACGTCTCTACCCTCGGGCCAAGCAACAACTGAGCGCCGCTCCTGCCGCACGGGCCAGCACCCAAACGCTGCGCTACCGCGCCGGCGCCGGCCTGGCCGCCGGCGGCTGGTGGGGCGAGCAAACGGGCGATATGACCGCGGACGACGCCCATAGCCTGGTCTACGATTCCGCCCCCCTGACTGAAGCCCTGGAGATCATGGGCATGCCGCAAGTGCGCCTGCGCGTGGCGGCGGATGCGCCTTTCTATCAGTGGACCGTACGCCTGGAAGACGTCGCCCCGGATGGCAAGGTGTCCCTGGTCAGCGGCGCCATCATCAATCCTTCTCAGCGGTTTTCACGGCTTGAACCCGTGGCGCTGATTCCCGGCGAACCCACTACACTGGCGACTTCGATTCACTTCACCACCTGGCGCTTCAAGCCCGGTCATCGCATCCGTCTGGCCGTGGCCAATGCGCAATTCCCCATGGTCTGGCCCAGCCCTACGCCCGGTGCCACCAGCCTTTCGCTCAGCAAGGACACATGGCTGGAATTGCCCGTGGTGCCGGTGCAAAACGAAACGGACCCAACGTGCGTCCTGCCCCCGCCGGAACCCAGCGACGCGGCGCCTTTTGGCAAAGGACTGGAAAACAACGGCCCTGTATTCAACAGCGTTCGCAATGAACACACCGGCGATTCGACCTTCACGACAGCCAGCGACATCAGCTGGACCCTTCACGGCAACACCTACCGTTCCAGCGAGTCCTACCGATGGGACGTCAACGACGCCACACCCGCCAACGCCCGCTACCAGGGCGAGCGCCGAAACATTTTCACCATCAAGGGCAGGGAAATAGACCTGTCGACCCAAGCGCAAATCGAATCCGACGCCTCGTCTTTCAACGTCACATTCACCAAGACTCTGCGCCAGAACGGCGAACTGGTCCGAGAAAAGACCTGGACGCAGCGCATTCCGCGCAGGTATCAATGAGGATGCGGCCCCAACCCTGCCGGCCTCGCACCCAACCACTGCCGAAAAAGCATCACTAATCCGAACACCATGACCCGCATCAATTGCATACCTGTCCAAGAGCTCAGCGGCCCTCATCTCGTCGCCGAGTACAGGGAGCTACCCAGGGTGTTCACCCTTGCGCAGAAAGCGGCTGCTCGCGGGGGCCTGTCCCAACCGGCGACCTATACCCTCGGCAAAGGTCATCTGCTCTTCTTCTATACCAGGCTTGGATATCTGGCCAGGCGTCACGCGGAACTGATCGCCGAGATGAAGAAGCGCGGATACAAACCTGCATTCTCCGGCGTTCGCAGAGAGGATTTCCCCGGAACACCCGACGCTTACTGGGGCGACTGGGAGCCGACCGCCGAAGCGCTGGTATTGAATCGAGCCAGAATCCAAGAGCGTAGCGCCTGACTATTGCCCACGACAGGGTCGGAAACCCTCGCGCCCGCCCCCAGCCCACGCCAGACGCCAAATAAAAAGGACCTAGGCTCGCGCCTAAGTCCTTGATAATCCTGGTGGGCTGTGACAGACTCGAACTGTCGACCGACGGATTAAGAGTCCGCTGCTCTACCAACTGAGCTAACAGCCCTTCGCAGATTTTGCGAAGAACGAAACTATACACCCATTCACGTTGCGGCGCAAAAACCCCGGCGCAGCACGAAACCGGCAGGGTGCGCCCCGCCTAACAGGCGGGGGATCCGTGTCCGATCAGATGGCCCGAGCCAACTGAGCGGCCAGCCCGATGTAGCTGCGCGGCGTCATGGCCAGCAGACGGGCCTTGGGTTCAGCCGGCAGATCCAGGCCGGTGATGAACTCGCGCAGGGCGTCCTGGGTGATACCCTTGCCCCGCGTCAGCGCCTTCAGTTGTTCGTAGGGCTGCGGCAGGCCGTAGCGGCGCATGACGGTCTGCACGGGTTCGGCCAGGATTTCCCAGCAGGCGTCGATATCGGCATCGATGACGGCGGCATTCAGCTCTAGTTTGCCCAGACCACGCAGGCAGGCGTCATAGGCGATCAGGCTGTAGCCCAGTGCCACGCCCAGATTGCGCAAGACCGTGGAATCCGTCAGGTCGCGCTGCCAGCGGGACACCGGCAATTTTTCCGACAAGTGACGCAGCATGGCATTGGCCAGGCCCAGGTTGCCTTCGGAGTTTTCGAAGTCGATCGGGTTGACCTTGTGCGGCATGGTGGACGAACCGACCTCGCCGTCCTTCAGGCGCTGCTTGAAATACCCCAGGGAAATGTAGCCCCAGACATCCCGATTCAGGTCCAGCAAAATGGTGTTGGCCTGCCCGATGGCGTCGAACAGGGCCGCCATCCAGTCATGCGGTTCGATCTGGATCGAATACGCATTCTGGGTCAGCCCCAGGCCGCCCAGCACCTCACCCGAAAAGGCGGGCCAGTCGATCTCCGGATAGGCTGCCAGGTGGGCGTTGTAATTGCCGGTGGCGCCGTTCATCTTCGCCAGTGGCTGCACGGCGCGGATGGCGTCCAGAACACGGTCCAGACGGGCGACCACGTTGGCGAATTCCTTGCCCATGGTGCTGGGCGTGGCCGGCTGGCCGTGGGTGCGCGACAGCAAAGGCTGATCCGCGTGCTGGTGGGCCAATTCGCGCAGCCGCGCCACGACTGTTTCCAGCGCCGGCACGAGGGCATGCGCACGCGCCCGGCCCAACATCAGGGCGTGCGAGGTGTTGTTGATGTCTTCCGAGGTGCAGGCAAAGTGGATGAATTCCGCAGCCTGCGACAATTCCGCATCATCGGCCACTTGTTCCTTCAGCCAATACTCCACGGCCTTGACGTCGTGGTTGGTCGTGCGTTCGATGGCCTTGATCCGGGCCGCATCGCTTTCGGAAAAATTCTGCACCAGCGCCTGCAGCCGCGCCCGTGCCGCCGGCGAAAAGGCGGCCAGCTCCGGCAAGCCGGCATCGGACAGGCCGATCAGCCAGGCGATTTCCACTTCGACGCGATGCGCCATGAAACCGGCCTCCGACAGGAAGGGCCGCAAAGAATCGGCTTTCGCCGCATAGCGCCCGTCCAGGGGCGACAGCGCATTCAGGGCGCTCAGGGAGGAATCGATCTGCATCTTGAACAAGTGGAATGAAGGACGCCAGCCAACAGCGCCCGTGGAAGCGGCAAATTCTGCCGCAGACAGGTCAAGCAGCGATTCTAACATTTGCCCCCAGTGTCAAGGCTTTGGGCGGATATACCACACCCGCCCGCCGAATCCACCCAAAAAGGGACGGTATCGGTCGGACTTCCCGGACCGCCCGCCCAGCCCTGATATACTTTTTGAGCCTTAGACTTTCCCCGGTTTGCCATGAGATTGATTGGTTCCCTGTCCAGCCCCTATGTCCGTAAAGTCCGGATTGTGCTGGCAGAGAAAAAGCTCGACTACGAACTGGTGCTGGACAACCCTTGGGATGCCGGCGCGCAGGCTGCCGCCCATAATCCCCTGGGCAAAATCCCCTGTCTGATCCTGGACGAAAACGAAGCGCTGTTCGACTCGCGTGTGATCGTCGAATACCTGGACACGCTCTCGCCCGTCGGGCGCCTGATCTCTCCTCCGGGGCGTGAACGGATTGCCATCAAACACTGGGAAGCCACCGCCGATGGCATCATGGATGCCGCGACCAGCATCGTCCAGGAAAGCCGCCGCCCCCCGGAACAGCAAAGCGCCGCGTGGGTGGACCGCCAAACAGGCAAGATCACTGCGGCGCTAGCCTACATGGACGCCCTGCTGGGCGAGCAAGCCTACTGCACGGGGGTCAATCTATGCCTGGCGGACATCGCCGTGGGCGCCGCCCTGGGCTATCTGGACTTCCGCAATCCGGCCCTGGACTGGCGGTCGCGTCACGCCAATCTGGCCCGTCTGGCCGAAAAGCTGGATGGCAGGCCGTCCTTCGTGTCCACACGCCCCCCCGCCAATTGATGCGCATCAGGCCCCGATACCGGGGCCTGAACATGGATACGCACCGCTAAGCGATCACCCCGCCCCCCAGGCAGACGTCCCCGTCATACAGGACAGCGGACTGGCCCGGCGTCACTGCCCATTGGGGCGCGTCGAACGACAGATCGAAATTCTCGGCATCGCGCACGGCCAGCGCACAGGCGGTGTCGCCTTGACGATAGCGGGTCTTGGCCCCATAAGCGCCGGGCGCGGGTGGCTCTCCGGCCACCCAGCTGGCGGCCTGTGCCGTCAGCGTTGGCGTCAACAGCCAGGGATGATCATGGCCTTGCACCACGTACAGAGTGTTGTTGGCCATATCTTTCCGGGCCACATACCAAGCGTCGGCTGTGCCGTCATCGCGCTGTGCGCCATGCACTCCGCCAATCCCCAGGCCCTTGCGCTGGCCCAGTGTGTAAAAGGCCAGGCCCTGATGCGTCCCCAGCACCCGGCCTTCCGGTGTGCGCATAGGGCCGGGTTTGGTCGGCAGATAACGGTTCAGGAATTCCCGGAACGGCCTTTCACCGATGAAACAGATGCCCGTGGAATCCTTTTTGGCCGCGTTGGGCAAACCGATTTCAAGGGCGATGCGGCGCACTTCGGTCTTGTGGATTTCCCCCAGGGGAAATACCGTGCGCGCCAGCTGCGCCTGATTCAGGCGATGCAGGAAATAGCTCTGGTCCTTGCTGGCATCGACCGCTTTGAGCAACTGGGTGCGCGGGCCCGCCGCAGTCTGCACGCGCCGCACCCGGGCATAGTGCCCCGTGGCGATATAGTCCGCCCCCAGGCCCATGGCATGATCCAGAAAGGCCTTGAACTTGATTTCCGCATTGCACAGCACATCGGGATTGGGCGTGCGGCCCGCCGAATATTCCCGCAGAAATTCAGCGAAGACGCGATCCTTGTATTCGGTGGCGAAATTCACGGCCTCGATATCGACCCCGACCACGTCGGCCACGCTAGCCGCATCCAGCCAGTCCTGCCGCGTCGAGCAGTATTCGCTATCGTCATCGTCTTCCCAGTTCTTCATGAACAGACCGATGACCTGGTAGCCCTGCTGCTTCAGCAGCCAGGCCGTCACAGAGGAATCCACGCCGCCCGACATGCCGACCACGATGCGCGCGCCAGGCTCGGGCATGCCGGCGGCGGCCTGATGACTGTCAAGCATGCATGGCCTCGTCCACGGTTTCGATCCAATGCCGCACCGGGGTATCCGTGCCGCTTTGCAGATGGCAGATGCAGCCGATGTTCGACGACACGATGGTATCGGGCAAGGTGGTCTGGATCGCCTGCAATTTGCGGTCTCTCAGGGTTTTGGACAGCACCGGCTGGGTGATCGAGTAGGTGCCGGCCGACCCGCAGCACAGATGGGCTTCACCGAAGGTCTGCAGATCAAAGCCCAGATCCGCCAGCAGACGTTCGGTCAGCGGACGCAGGCCCTGCCAGTGCTGCAGGGTACAGGGCGGGTGAAAGGCGCTGCGGCCCGGCGCGCGACGCATGGCGGCGCGCACCTCCGCCGCCAGGGGCGCCAGGAATTCGGCGATGTCCTTCACGTAGGGCATCAGCCGGGCGGCGCGCTCGGCGTAGGCCGGATCGTGCTGCAGGTGATGAGCGTAGTCCTTGATCATGCCCCCGCAGCCGGACGCGTTGACCACCACAGCCTCTACCTGCCCTGATTCCAGCAGGGGAAGCCAGGCATCCACATTGGCCCGCATCTGCGCGCGGGCTGCTTCTTGGGCATCCAGGTGAAAATTGATGGCGCCGCAGCAGCCCGAACCCGCTGCAAAGCGCGTGCCCACGCCGACGGCGTCCAGCACGCGCTGCGTGGCGGCATCGATGGACGGCAGCATGGCGGGCTGCACGCAATTGCTGAGCATCAGCACCTGGCGGGCATGGCGCTGCGGCTGCACAGGTAGCGCCCCCGCAGGCCGCGCCACGGCGATCTTGCCCTGCAAAACGGCGGGCAAGGCAGGCCGCACCCAGCGGCCCAGGCGATACAGCGGGCCGAAAGCCGGCGACAGCATCAGACGCCGCAAGGCGCTGCGCAACAGGCGCTGATGCCAGGGACGCTCGACCCGCTCGCTGACCAACTGGCGACCGATGTCCACCAGCTTGCCGTACTCCACGCCCGAAGGACAGGTGGTCTCGCAGTTGCGGCAGGTCAGGCAGCGATCCAGATGCTGCTGGGTCACGTAGGTCGGCTGGACGCCTTCCAGAATCTGCTTGATCTGATAGATCCGGCCACGCGGACTGTCGAGTTCGTCCCCCAGAATCTGGTAGGTGGGACAAGTAGCCAGGCAGAAGCCGCAATGCACGCAGCGCCGCAGGATTTCATCGGCCTCCTGGCCGATGGCCGTGTCTTGCGCCCAGGGGGCAAGTTGGGTTTGCATGATGTGTCCTTAGAATTCCTGCACCAGGCGACGCGGATTGAAGACGCCGCTGGGATCGAATTCCTGCTTCAGCCGTCGGTGGATCTGCATCACGCCGGCAGCCAAGGGATGAAAGGTCGAGACGTCACGGGATACCCCGCCGCGATGATACAGACAGGCGGACCCGCCCAGGGCCTGCACCCTGGCACGCAGAGCGGCGGCGTCCTGATCGCCTGTCAACCAGCGCAGGCCACCGCCCCATTCGTGCAGCGTCGGCCCCAGGCCCAGGGCAGGCGTACGCGGCGGCAGGCTCAGGCGCCACAAAGGGCGGTGACGGAAAAATTCATGTGTCTGATCGCGCAACCCCAGCCAAAATGCCTGCGCCTGATCGTCAGACACGGTTTCGCCGCCGATCTCACCCTGAGCCTGGCGCACTGCGGATTCGTTGCCCGAGAGCCGGACCATCAGGCGCCCCGCCCCGCCCACCTCGTCCGGCACCCAGGCCGTGGCCGAGATCGGCACTGGCCGGGACCGCCACTGCAAGCACTGTTGCAACGCCCCCGCCTCGTCCAACGCCAGCGCCCGGGTCGCCTCGCAGCGCGGTCGGGGCACCACTTTGATGGAGAGTTCCACCAAGGCGCCCAACACCCCCAGCGACCCGGCCAACAGGCGGGAGACATCGTAGCCGGCCACGTTTTTCATGACCTCGCCGCCAAAGCGCAAGACATTGCCATCGGCATTGAGCAGGCGCGCGCCCAGCACGAAATCGGCCAAGCCCCCTGCCGCCAAACGACGCGGACCGGACAGACCGGTCGCCACGCAGCCGCCCAACGTGCCGGTAGCCCCGAAACGCGGCGGCTCGAAAGCCAGCATCTGGCCCTGCGAGGCCAAGAGTTCTTCGATCTGCGCCAGAGAGGTGCCTGCCCGGGCGGTCAGCACCAGCTCGGACGGTTCATATCCCACCACGCCGTGATAGGCCGACAGATCCAGCCAGCCAGTGGCATCCTCGTCGACCACAGGCTCGCCATAAAACAGCCGGGTGCCGCCGCCGCGGATCATCAGGGATTTCTGGGCGGCGCGTGCCGTGACCACCTGCTCGCTCAGTTCAGACAGGACGAATTCCATAGGGTCTCTTCAGAAACGGGGAATGTCGGGAAAGCGCAGCTCGCCCTGATGCACGTGCATCTTGCCGTATTCGGCGCACCGCACCAGCGTGGGGATGAGCTTCAAGGGATTGAGCAGGCCGTAGGGATCGAAGGCACGCTTGAAGGCCGAAAAGGCGTCCAGCTCTTCTCGTGAAAACTGCGTGCACATCTGATTGATCTTTTCCAGACCCACGCCGTGCTCGCCCGTGATGGTGCCGCCCACCTCGACACAGAGTTCCAGGATGGCGGCGCCAAAGGCTTCAGCGCGCTCGATTTCGTCAGGCTGATTGGCATCGAACAGAATCAAGGGATGCAAGTTACCATCCCCCGCGTGAAAGACATTCGAGCAACGCAGACCGAATTGCGTTTCCATCTGGGCGATGGCGCCCAGCACCCGTCCCAAATGACGGCGCGGAATCGTGCCGTCCATGCAGTAGTAATCAGGGGAAATTCGCCCGGCAGCCGGAAAGGCGTTCTTGCGTCCGGCCCAGAACTTCAAGCGTTCGGCCTCGGACGTGGACACCTGCAAGCGGGTGGCGCCGACCTCGCTGAGCAGGGCCTCGACCCGACTGATTTCCTCGGCGACCTCGTCGGGCGTGCCATCGGATTCGCACAGCAAGATGGCCTCGGCATCCAGATCGTAGCCGGCCTGCACAAAGGGTTCGACCATGTGCACGGAACGCTTGTCCATCAGTTCCAGGCCCGCCGGAATGATGCCGTCGGCAATGATGCGCGTCACGCCCTGCCCTGCCAATTCCACACTGGGAAAGCTGGCCATGACGACCCGCGCCAGCTGTGGCCGCGGGATCAGGCGCACCGTGACTTCGGTCACCAGGCCCAGCATGCCCTCGGAACCGATAAAGGATTGCAGCAGATTCAGCCCCGGCGCATCGGGCGCCTCGCCGCCCAGCTCGATGACCTCGCCCTCGATGGTGACCACCCGCACGCGCAGCACATTGTGCACGGTCAGCCCGTATTTCAGGCAGTGCACGCCGCCGGAATTTTCAGCGACGTTGCCGCCGATGGAACAGGCGATCTGGCTGGACGGATCCGGTGCATAGTACAGACCGTGCGGTTCGGCGGCTTCGGAAATCGCCAGGTTGCGCACCCCTGGCCCGACCACGGCGGTGCACGCCTGGGGATCCAGGCGCACGATCTGATTCAATTTGGCCAGGCCGATGACCACGCCCTGCGGGTGCGGCGTGGCGCCGCCGGACAGGCCGGTCCCCGCCCCCCTGGGCACCACCGGGATATTGTGTTCGTGACAGGCTTTCAGCAGCGTAATGACCTGGGCCTCGTTTTCGGGCAACACCACCACCGGCGGCAATTCACGATACAAAGACAGGCCATCGCATTCGTAAACGCGGGTCTGGTCGACGCGCGTCAGAATGCAATGCGCCGGCAGGTCAGCGCCGATACGCGCCAGGAAACCAGAGAAATCCGGCACGGCGGTCTGCGGTTCGATGGCAGGAGAAGCGATGTCCATGAAAGCCCTTTTGAATTCAAGCCGCAGAAGCCGGAGGCAGCATTTTGCCCGGATTGAGGATATTGCGCGGATCCAGCGCGGCCTTCAACGAGCGCATGACATCCAGACCATCGGTGCCGTGTTCGGCCTGCATGAAGGCCTGCTTGTGCAGGCCGACGCCGTGTTCGCCGGTGCAGGTGCCCTCCATGGCGATGGCGCGTTCCACCAGACGATGGTTCAGGCGTTCGGATTCGGCCCATTCGTTCGGATCATCTGGGTCCAGCAGCATCAGGACATGGAAATTGCCGTCTCCGACGTGGCCGACGATGGTGTAGGGAAACGGCGCCTGATCCAGTTCGCGGGCGGTTGCCCCGACGCATTCCGCCAGCCGGGAAATGGGCACGCAGACATCTGTGGTGCTGGCCCGGCAGCCGGGCCGCAAACCCAGGCCGGCAAAATACGCATTATGACGCGCCGTCCACAGACGGCTGCGGTCTTCGGGGCGTTCCGCCCAGTCGAAATCCTGGCCGCCGTGTTCGTGCGTGATCTGCTGGACGGATTCGGCCTGCTCGCGCACTCCGGCGGGGCTGCCGTGGAATTCAAACAGCAGCAAGGGGGATTCCCGCAGCGTCAGGTGGCTGTAGCGGTTCGTCGCCCGGACTGCGCCGGTATCCATGAATTCCACCCGCGCGACCGGAATGCCCATCTGGATGACGTCGATGACGCTGCGCACCGCCGAGTCCAGATCCGGAAAATTGCAGATGGCCGCCGACACGGCTTCGGGCTGGGGATACAGGCGCACCGTGACTTCCACGATGATGCCCAGCGTGCCTTCGCTGCCCACGAACAGGCGGGTCAGATCGTAGCCGGAGGACGACTTCCGCGCCCGGTTGGCGGTTTCGATCACCCGCCCATCCGCCGTGACGACTTTCAGCGACATGACGTTGTCGCGCATGGTGCCGTAGCGCACGGCATTGGTGCCCGACGCCCGAGTCGCCGCCATGCCGCCCAGGCTGGCGTCCGCCCCCGGATCGATCGGAAAGAACAGCCCGGTGTCCCGCAAGGCATCATTCAACTGCTTGCGTGTGACGCCCGCCTGCACGGTGGCGGTGAAATCTTCCGCATGGACCTTCAGTATCCGGTTCATGCGCGACAGATCCAGGCAGACCCCGCCCTGCACGGCCAGCAGATGGCCTTCCAGAGAAGAACCCGCCCCGTAGGGGATCAGCGCGACATTGTGCGCATGACAATGCTGCGTGACCCAGACCACGTCATCGACCGACTCGGCGAACACGACGGCATCGGGCGGCATGGTCGGATACGGCGATTCATCGCGCCCGTGATGCTCGCGCACGGCCTGCGCCACCGAACAACGATCGGCGAAGCGCGCCTGCAAGGCATCCAGAAAACCAGCAGGCAAAGGACGCGGCTGGGGTACGAACTGCAAGATGTCCATCATCGATCCTAAAAACGGGCGGATGCGCCCCCAGCGACCCGCAGGTCGACCGGGGACAGATCAGGCGGCGCTGCCTACGGATTCTGACGGGGCCGAAGCCAGACGCTGGCGGCGGGCCCGGACAGCGGCGGACAAGCGTTCCAGCAGCGACACGGACACATCCCAATCCACGCAGCCGTCGGTGATGCTTTGACCATACACCAGCGTACGCCCCGGGACCAGATCCTGACGCCCCCCCACCAGATGGCTTTCGATCATGACGCCAAACAGACGAGTATCGCCGCCCTCGATCTGCTGGCAGAGGTCTTCGATGACTTCGGGCTGGCGGCTGTAGTCCTTATGGCTGTTGGCGTGGCTGGCGTCGACCATCACGCGCTGGCGCATGCCTGCTTTTTCCAGGGATTCCGCAGCCGCCTGAACGAATTCGGCCTGATAGTTGGGCGTCTTGCCGCCGCGCAGGATCACATGGCAGTCTTCGTTGCCGCGCGTGGCCACGATGGCGGAATGCCCGCCCTTGGTCACCGACAGGAAATAATGGGAATTGGCTGCCGCCTTCAGGGCGTCGATAGCGATGCGGGTATCGCCGGTCGTACCGTTCTTGAAACCCACCGGGCAGGACAGCCCAGACGCCAGCTCACGGTGCACCTGGCTTTCGGTGGTGCGCGCCCCGATCGCCCCCCAGGACACCAGATCAGCGATGTACTGCGGCGTGATCATATCCAGGAATTCGCAGCCGGCGGGCAGCCCCAGGGCATTGACGTCGATCAGCAATTCACGCGCCGTGCGCAGGCCCTGATTGATGTCAAAGCTGCCATCCAGGCCGGGGTCGTTGATCAGCCCCTTCCAGCCCACCGTGGTGCGCGGTTTCTCGAAATACACCCGCATGATGATTTCCAGATCGGCGGCAAAGCGCTGGCGCTGTTCGGCCAGACGACGGGCATAGTCCAGGGCGGCCTTGGTATCGTGAATCGAACAGGGACCGATCACCACCACCAGACGGTCGTCCTGGCCGACCAGCACATTGTGCACAACCTGCCGGGAATCATGCACGGTACGCGAGATCGCCGGCGTGCAGGGGAATTCACGCATCACGTGGGCGGGCGGGGCGAGTTCACGGATTTCTCGGATGCGGATATCGTCGGTATTGTGTGACACGGTCTTGCTCCAATCATGAACCGGATGTTCCAGGCGGCAACAAAAAAGCCGCCTGGCAGCGCCGGCGGCTTTTGGGGAATTTGTTAACTACCTGAATGTACAGCGATTCCCTTCCTCCACCAGCGGCGTTGGAAACGTAAAAAAGTAAAAAAAATACGGGATCGAGTGCATTCGTGAATCCTAGCACAGCAGACCGAAGGTGGCAAGAACCCGCACATCGCGTCCTGTACCAGTGCTCATCAGCCCGAAACTCATTTCTGTCTATTGATTACTCATGAATTGATTAGTGTTCTAATCATTCTATAATTCATCATTCACTCATCAATCATTTGATATGAATGCATAAGGCTGCGATGCCATCGCTGCACAAGGATCAGCCCTGTGCGCGCCTTTCCCACAGAACCGGAGACTCACATGAAAAAAACCCTGCACACCTGCCTGCTGGCCGCCGCCACTGTCGCACTGGGCCTTGGGGCATCCGCCCAGGCGGCCGATCTGGCGGCCATCCAAAAATCCGGCACGATCCGCATCGCCGTCGCCAACGAAATCCCCTACGGATACATGGATCTGGATGGCCAGGCCAAGGGCGTCGGCCCCGATGTCGCCAAACACATCGCCAAAGCGCTGGGCATCCAGAACATCACCTGGACCACCACCAACTTCGGTTCGCTGATCCCCGGCCTGCAGGCCGACCGATACGATATGGTGGCCGCCGAAATGGCCATCCTGCCGCAGCGCTGCAAGCAGGTGATCTATTCCGAACCCAACAGCTCTTACGGCGAGGGCCTGCTGGTCGCACAAGGCAATCCGAAGAACCTCCACGATTACGCCAGCTTTGCCACATCGGGCAACAAGATCGCCATCATGGCAGGCGCCGATCAGCTGGAAATGCTGCAGGCCCTGAAAGTGCCCGCCGACCAGATCGTGACGATCGCCAGCAACGCGGACGCCATTTCCACGGTCTCGACCGGCAGGGCCGACGGCTATGCCGCCACCAGCCTGACGGTCGGCCAGTTGGCGGACAAGAGCAAAGGCAAAGCCGAAGCGGCCAAGGATTTCAAAGACCCCGTAGTGGACGGGAAACCGGTACGCAGCTGGGGCGGCTTCACCTTCGCGCAAAACGCCACCGCGTTGCGCGATGCCGTCAACCAGGAACTGGCCGCATTCAAGAAAACCGATGACTGGAAACAGATCATGAACCAGTATGGCTTTTCCGCCGAGGATGCCTCCGAATCTTTTGCGCGCACCACCGCGCAATTGTGCAAAGGCTAAGATCGCCGAGTCATGGACTGGCTGAGCTATCTGCGCCCCTTGATGGTGGGGGCCGGGGTCACGCTTGAACTGACCTTGTATTCCACCATCCTGGGGGGCCTGTTTTCCTTTCTGTTCGGGATCGGTCGCTTATCCCGTTCCCGGCTCTGGCGCTGGGCTTCCATCACCCTGATCGAGATCTTTCGCGGCACATCCCTGCTGGTGCAGCTGTTCTGGCTATTCTTCGCCCTGCCCGTGCTGGGGCAGGCCCTGGGCATCGATCTGCGGCTGCCGCCGGTGGTCGCCGGCACCCTGGCCCTGAGCCTGAACATCGGCGCCTACGGAGCCGAAATCGTGCGCGGCGCCATCCAGGCAGTCCCGCGCAATCAGTACGAAGCAGCCAAAGCGCTGGATTTCACCCCCCGCCAGACTCTGTGGCGCATCGCCCTGCCCCAGGCCATCCCGGAAATGATGCCCAGTTTCTGCAATCTGGCCGTGCAGAACCTGAAGGACACGGCGCTGGTATCGCTGATCGGTCTGGGCGACATGGCGTTTCAAGCAGAGCGAATCCGTAATTTCACCCAGGACAGCGTGTCCGTCTACACCCTGCTGCTGCTGATGTATTTCGGCATGGCCCTGGTGCTGTCGGGCATGATGCGCCTCCTGGAATCCCGCGTCGGTCGCTGGCGCAGTCGAGGGGCTTGATCATGCTGTTCGGTATCGAATGGAACACCGCCAACGACTGGGTCTTCGCCTGGTCGATCCTGCCCATCCTGTTGCGCGGCATGGTCGTCACGATCCAGGCGACCCTGCTGGGTTTTCTGGTGGGCGCCGTGCTGGGGCTGGTCCTGGCCGCGCTGAAATCCGCCCGCCTGCGTCTGATCGCCTGGCCGGCGAAGGTTTTCACGGAATTTCTGCGGGACACGCCGCTGCTGGTGCAGCTGTTCTTCCTGTATTACGTGCTGCCCGAATATGGTCTGGTGCTGCCGGCCTTTCTGACCGGCGCGCTGGCCCTGGGCGTGCAGTACAGCGCCTATATGTCGGAAGTCTACCGGGCCGGCCTGGAGTCCATCACGCACGGCCAGACCGAGGCCGCCCGCGCCCTGGACATTTCCCCGCTGCGGACCTTCGGCGTGATCATCCTGCCCCAGGCCATTCCGCGCATCATCCCCGCCCTGGGCAACTATCTGGTGTCCATCATGAAGGACGTGCCCGTGCTCTCGGTGGTGGCCATCCTGGAAATGCTGAACGTCGCCCGCATCATCGGCGACCGCAGCTTCAACTACATGGTGCCGCTGACGATGGTCGGCGCGCTCTACCTGATCCTGACCCTGATCGCCTCCGCAGGCGTGCGCTATCTGGACACGCACCTGCCCAAACGCGGCATCCCCCTGCGTGGATAGCGCCGTCCCTTCCATTCGACCCAGGAGACTCTTGCCATGCATGTTCCCGACCTTCCTCCCGCCACGACCCCAGGCGCCGACACCTCCGAGCCGATCATCGTGATGGACAAGGTCGTCAAGCGTTTCGGCGACGCCATCGTGCTGGATCAACTGGATTTCCAGGTGGCCAAGGGTGAAAAAGTCACCATCATCGGCCCCTCGGGATCCGGCAAATCGACGGTGCTGCGCATTCTGATGACCCTGGAGAACATCGACGGCGGCCTGATCCATGTGGCGGGCAAACCGCTATGGCATGAATACCGCGACGGCCATCCCGTGCCCGCCAGCGAAGCCCACCTGCGCTCCATGCGCAAGGAAATGGGCATGGTGTTTCAGCAGTTCAATCTGTTTCCCCACATGACGGTGCTGCGCAACATCACCGAATCCCCGATCCACGTCCTGGGCCTGTCGCGCGAAGAAGCCCGTCAGCGAGCCTACGACTACCTGGACCTGGTCGGCATGACGGACCACGCCGACAAATTCCCCAGCCAGCTATCCGGTGGACAGCAACAGCGGGTCGCCATCGCCCGCGCCCTGGCGACCCGCCCCAACATCATGCTGTTCGATGAGCCGACATCCGCCCTGGACCCGGAGCTGGTCGGCGAGGTGCTCACCGTCATCCAGCGCCTGTCGGAAGAACACGATCTGACCATGCTGCTGGTCACGCACGAAATGGAATTCGCCCGGCAGATTTCCGATCGGGTGTGCTTTTTTGACAAGGGCGTTGTAGTCGAACAGGCACCGCCCGAACAGATGTTCACGAACCCGCAAGAAGCGCGCACTCAGGATTTCCTGAAGAACTTCCTGCAAACTCGGCAAGCGGGCAACTGAACGGCGGGCGGCCAACAAACTGACGTCCGCCGCCCTCGAGCCCCAGCGCCCTCTTCGTCTGATCCGTGCAGGAAACGCTAGGCCGTCACAGACAGAGGGGTCAGCGCTTCCGCCCGGCGCCGCGCCGCAATATGCTCCGGGCGCGGCTTCATGCCATGAAACGGCGCCAGCAGGCGATTGTCCACGCTGTTGTAGACCATGAACACATTGCTGCGCGGCCACGGCGACAGATTGCCGCCCGATCCATGCAGCGTATTGCAGTCAAAAAACACCACCGACCCCGCCGGGGCCGTCACCGCCTGCAGACCGCCCTGCTCGGCCAGCAGACGCAGGCTGAGCGGGTCCGGCACCCCCACCTCCTGACGCCGCAGGGACTGCCGGTAGTTGTCCTCGGGGGTGTCCCCCACGCAGGCGACGAACTGCCGATGCGAACCGGGGATCAGCATCAAGGGGCCATTGAACGGCGTATTGTCCGTCAACAGGACAGAGCAGCTCAGCGCGCGCATGGCCGGCATGCCGTCCTCCACATGCCAGGTCTCGAAATCCGAGTGCCAGTAGAATTCCTTGCCGTCCAGCGCCGGTTTCATATTGACCCGCGACTGATGGATGTACACCTCGGACCCCAGAATCTGCCGCGCAACGGAGAGCAGACGCGGATCCCTGGGCAGGTCCGCCAGACGGGCGCCCAATTCATGCACCCGGAAGATCGAGCGCAAGGCCTGCCCGCCGGGCTCACGGATGACCTCCTCGCCTTCGCGCACCGCCGGGTCGTGTTCCAGATCGAGAGCCTCCTGGCGCAAGGCCTGGATCTCTGCAGCATCGAACAGATCGGGCATCACCAGAAACCCGTCCCGCTCGTAGGCCTGCAGTTGGGCGGCATCCAGGGCCCGATCATAATGGCCGTCGTCATACACAACGGGATCGCAGCGTGCGATCAAGGCCGCCGAGCGGCCCGTACGAGAAACATAACAATCCTTCATTGCAACACTCCTGCTCGGCGCCAGAACCCACTGTCGGGGGCAGGCGCCACATGCTTCGATTCAGTGCGCGGCCTCTAGCGGATACACACCCGATTCATCGTGCACCTCACGCCCCGTCAAGGGCGGATTGAAGACGCAGATCACCCGTAACGGCTGACGCCCGCCGCGCAGCCAATGCTCGTCATGCTGATCCAGGGCATAGACCACGCCGGGACCCAGTGCGTATTTCTCACCATCGGCAATGGTCTCGATTTCACCATCGCCCTCGATGCACCAGACGGCTTCCAGATGGTTCTGGTAGTGGATATGCGTCTCGGTACCCGGCGCAATGACGGTCTCGTGAAACGAAAATCCCATCCCATCGCCCGCCAGCAGCACGCGGCGGCTGGTCCAGTTTTCCGTCACGATTTCGTGCTCGGTACCGATCACCTCATTGACATGGCGCACGATCATGAGGCGCCTCCGGCGATCTTCAGCACCCTGGGCTGGCGGCCCAGCGAGGCCAGGATCTCGTTGGCGCTGCGCTCGATGACTTCCAGGCCCTGCTCCAACTGCTCGTAGGGAATCGTCAGGGCCGGCAGGACCTTCAGGACTTCGTCATGCGCACCCGAAGTCTCGATCACGACGCCCTGCTCGAATGCGCGACGAGCGATCCGGTTGGCCAGATCATCGCCCACCGGAGTCACCAGCCCCTGGATCAATCCCCGGCCTCGCACGCCGAACCCGGCGGATCGGCAACTATGCGCCAGGTTTTCCAGCCAATCGCGCACCAGCTGTTCCTTGGCGGCTACGCTATCCGAGAGCGCCGGACTGGACCAATAGGTTTCCATGGCCTGCGCCGCCGTGACGAAAGCCAGGTTATTGCCCCGGAAAGTGCCGCTATGCGCGCCGGGTTCCCAGATGTCCAGTTCGGGCTTGAGCAGCACCAGCGACATGGGCAAGCCAAAGCCCGAGAGCGATTTTGACAAGGTCACGATATCGGGCGAAATACCGGCGGTCTCGAAACTGAAGAAATGCCCTGTGCGCCCGCAACCGACCTGGATGTCATCGACGATCAGCAGCATGTCGTGACGCCGGCACAGGCGCTCCAGCTCGCGCAGCCAGCGCTGGGATGCCACATTGACCCCGCCTTCCCCCTGAACGGTTTCCACGATGACGGCGGCGGGATGATCCAGTCCGCTGCTAGGGTCGTCGAGCATGCGCTCGAGATAGGCCATGGTGTTCACATCCGGCCCGAAATAGCCGTCAAACGGCATGAAGCTGGCATTGCCCAGCGCCACGCCGGCGGCTTTGCGAAATTTCCGATTGGCCGTGGCCGCCAGCGAACCGCCCGATACGCCATGAAAGCCGTGCGTAAATGAAATGACGTTTTGCCGGCCCTTGACCTGGCGCGCCAGCTTTAGCGCTGCTTCCACCGCATTGGTTCCGGTGGGGCCGGTGAACTGCAAGATATAGTCCAGCTTGCGCGGTTTCAGGATCAGCCGATCCATGGTCTGCAGAAAGTACTTTTTTGCGCTGGTCGCCATGTCCAGGCCATGCACCACGCCATCCGATGCCAGGTAATCCACCATGCGCTCGCGCAGGGCGGGATTGTTGTGGCCGTAGTTCAGGGTACCCGCGCCGCTGAAAAAATCGATGTAGCGCCGACCGCTCTCATCAAACAGTTCCGACCCGCGGGCTTTGGTGAAAATCACCGGGAACGACCGAATGTAGCCCCTGACCTCCGACTCCATCCGGTCAAAAATTTTCAAGTCCATGATTCCTCCTTGTTGACGTTCGAATAGACGACAGCAACTCAGTTCACTGCCGACAAGGAAAACGGGCCAATGCGCAACAGCGGTTCCGCTTCATGCGCCTGGGCACCGAAAAGCGCCGCATCGAACAGCGCCGATTCCCGCATAGGGGCCTGCAAATGATCCGCCAAACGGGCGAACAAACGCCGGGATGCCTGATTGCCAGGCCCCACGGTGGTTTCCACCCAACGGATCGGGCGCAAGCCACGGCGCTGCAACAATTGCCGCAGCATCCGCAGACCCAGGCCCAGGCCCCTGGCACGGGGATGAACAGCTACCTGCCAGACAAACAACACCTCGTCCTGCTGGGGAGGCAGGTACGCCGACACCATGCCCAGGACGCCACGGTCGTCCTCGGCCACGATGCAAGTTTGGGGAAAGTGTTCCGTCAGCAGCAGATAGAGATAGACGGAATTGAGATCCAGCGGCGGGCAGTGCGCCACCAGAAGATGCAAGGCGGGCCCATCAGCCCGGTCGGGCGGGCGCAGCCGGATAGGCGGCGCCCCAAGTGAGTCTGACCCCTGGGTCAAACCACCAACCCGGATTCGGGCGCCACCCCGGTGACAGGCACATCCAGCATGGGGGACTGCGCATCGGCGACCGGCGCCAAGCCCGTGCCGGATTCGATCAGATCGACGACGCGTTCAAGCGATAGCGTGATCGTCGCCTGTTCGAGTTCGGGCAGCGCCTGCAGGGATTCCGCCAGCTTCTGCTGCAAGGGCGACGGCGTATCCTGCGCCAACTGCCGACCGGCATCGGTGGCGCTGACAAAGACGATCCGGCGATCCGCGCGCCCACGTTCGCGGACGATCAGGCCTTTGTCTTCCAGGCGATCCAGAATGCCGACCACGGTGCTGGCGCTGACATGGACTTCCCGGCTGATGGCCGTGGCGGTCATCGGCCCTTTTTCAATGACCGTCCGTAAACAGACGAGCTGCGGGCCGGTAATGCGGCTGCACGCCGACAGCTGCCGGGAATGCAGGGCGACTGCGCGGGTGATCCGGCGCAGTGCCCTCAAGATACGCAGGTCGTAAGCCTGCTGCGCATCCAACTGGGTGTCCATAGTGATTCAGGGTCCTTAAAAATTCATTTCAGTTGAAATGATAAGGCCCTGAATCATATCGGTCAAGAACTACTGGGCAATTCAGACCGGCAGGGGCACCAGGGGATTGCCGAACATCGGGTCGTCTTTTTTGGATGCCAGCGCCTTTTTGAGGTCCAGCCCCAACGCCTTGGCGACACCCGCCCCATAGGCCGGATCTGCCGCATGGCAATTGCGGATATGGCGGAATTTGACGAATTCGGGCGCGTCGCCCATCCCTCGGGCCGTATTGCCAAACAAGGCTTCCTGTTGATCAGCCGTCATCAGGCGGAATAATTTGCCGGGCTGTTCGAAGTAATCGCTGTCGTCCTGGTGGTAGCTCCAGAAATCCGCATCGCCGTGGATATGCAACGGCGGTTCCGCGAAATCCGGCTGCCCCTGCCATTGGCCAAAGCTGTTGGGTTCATAGTGCAGGGTGCCGCCGTAATTGCCATCGACGCGGCCCTGACCGTCTCGGTGATTGCTGTGCACCGGACATCGCGCCTGGTTGACGGGAATCTGATGGTAGTTGGCGCCCAGACGGTAGCGCTGCGCATCAGCGTAGTTGAACAAGCGCGCCTGCAGCATGCGGTCTGGGCTGACGCCGATACCGGGCACCAGATTGCTGGGGGCAAAAGCGCTCTGTTCAACGTCGGCAAAGAAATTGTCGGGATTGCGGTTCAGTTCGAATTCACCGACCTCGATCAGAGGATAGTCGCTCTTGTACCAGACCTTGGTCAGGTCAAAGGGGTGCACGCGGTAGGTCTCCGCGTCCTTTTCCGGCATCACCTGCACATACAGCGTCCATTTGGGGAAATCACCGCGATCGATGGCCTGGTAGAGGTCGCGCTGGTGGCTTTCGCGGTCCTGCGCGACCAATTCAGCGGCCTGCACGTCCGTCAGGTTGCGGATGCCCTGCTGCGCCTTGAAATGCAGTTTGATCCAGAAACGTTCGCCGGATGCATTCCAGAAGCTGTAGGTATGCGAGGAAAAACCGTGCATGTGGCGGTAGGACGCCGGAATGCCCCGATCGCTCATGACGATGGTGATCTGGTGCAGCGCCTCGGGCAACAGCGTCCAGTAATCCCAGTTGTGTGTCGCCGAGCGCAGATTGGTGCGAGGGTCTCGTTTGACGGCTTTGTTCAGGTCGGGGAACTGGCGCGGATCGCGGATGAAGAACACCGGCGTGTTGTTGCCCACCAAGTCCCAGTTGCCTTCTTCGGTGTAGAACTTCAGGGCGAAACCCCGGATATCGCGCTCTGCATCGGCGGCGCCGCGTTCACCGGCCACAGTGGTAAAACGGGCGAAAAGCTCTGTCTTTTTGCCGATTTTTTCGAATAGTTTGGCTCGCGTATAACGCGTGATGTCATGCGTCACGGTAAAGGTGCCGAAAGCGCCGGAGCCTTTGGCATGCATCCGGCGTTCCGGGATGACTTCACGCACAAAACCCGCCAGCTTTTCATTCAGCCAGACGTCTTGCGACAGCAAGGGGCCACGAGCGCCGGCGGTCAGGCTATCGCGGTTGGTGGGGACAGGCGCGCCGAAATCCGTGGTCAGAGAATTAACGGGGCAGCGCTGTGTATCGTTTTTTGACATCGTGATCTCCTGGGCTTTGCCTGGGATCCGTCCGATACGGCGACAAAGCCGCCTTCACTGTGGCATAAACCTCGATCTCGTTCAAGCAGGTTTCCGGCAGGGCCTCCCCTGCCGGAAAATCAGGCTCAGTGCCCGGAATTCGGGTCGATGGCCTCGTCGCTATGGAAGATCGTATGATCCGCCTTGCCCTCTACGGTCAGGAAGCCGGCTACGCCTTTTTCCACCCGCGACAGCGCATGATCCACCAACAGGTAGCGGCCCGGATAATCGGTCTTGAATTCCACCATCGTGGCGCCGCCCGGAGGCACCAGGGTGGTCTGCACGTCGGTCAGCGGCTTGCTGGTCAGCGACGCCTGATCGTAGACCCGGTCGAAGACCTCGCCGATGACGTGGAAGCTGGAGATCAGGTTCGGGCCGCCCACGCCAAAGAAGATGCGCACCGTGTCGCCCACGTTCGACTTCATGTTGTAGACCTTGGTCAGGGCGTCCATGGAGCCGTTGAACATCACGTGTTCGGGGTTTTCCGCCAACAGTTTTTCCAGCGAGAATTCCTGCAGCCCGCTGGCCCCGTGCGTCTGGGCCGTATAAAGCTCACCTTGCATCACGTAGAACTCGTGGTCGACCTTGGGCAGACCGCCCTCGGGTTCTACCAGGATCATGCCGTACATGCCGTTGGTGACGTGCTGCGCCACCATGGGGGTTGCGCAGTGGTAGACGAACAGCCCGACATGATTGGCCTTGAAGGTAAACGCCTTCGTTTGGCCGGGCGCCACCTGGGTGACGGCAGCACCGCCGCCAGGCCCCGTCACGGCATGCAGGTCGATCGAGTGGATGTGCGTGCTGTCCTTGGCGTTGGTGATGTTCATCGTCACCGTGTCACCGACCCGGACGCGGACGAAGGGACCGGGAACCTTGTTGTTGAAGGTCCAGAAACGATATGTGCTGTTGTCGCCCAGACGCCCTTCGACTTCCGTGGTCAGCAGGTCGATCGTGACTTTCTGCGGGCCGCGCTTGCCCACCGGCTTGCCGACTTCGGTAGGATCATGGGCGATCTGCGGCGCCTTGGCGACGACTTCGTCGGACGGCTCGCCGACGATGATCTTGCCCACCATACCGGCTGCCTTGTGGCCCGGCAATGTGCACAGATATTCAAAGGTGCCGTTCTTGGTCGCCCGAAAGACGATGGCGGTGGCGGCGTTCTTGCCCGAAATTTCATCCGATTTCGACTTGAATTCCGGCACGGCGATATCGTGCGTCGCGCCATCGCCGTTGACCAGGTTGATCTGTACGACCGCGCCTTCGGGTACCTTCAGATCGGGATTGACCTGGCCTTCCAGGTCGCCTCGCTCACCGATGAAGACCAGCTTGCCTTCGGCAATCGCGGTGCGCAAGGTAAAGGTGATATCCGGCTTGTAGGTGACGTCCTGACTGCCGGGAGGCGTGGCAGTTTCGCCGTGTTCAGCCCAGACCGGGCTGAATCCCAAACCAATCCCCAACAGTAGAAATCCGCTCAACAGGTATCGGATCAACGCCATGACTCCCTCCAGATACGATCAAAATCGAAACACTTGCCTGCTTAATAATATAGGCATGAACATTACGATTCTATACCGTAACAATTTCCAGCCAAGAGCAGACTGACAAAGTCGGCAGAAAGCCGACAAACCGCAAGATCCAGCGGGGAAAATCCGGCAAAAGGATGATGCAAGCCCCAAATATCCTGACAGAGAACTTATAATCCTTGTCAAAGTGTAGGGTTTCTCTCTGCTTGATTTTTAACGGATTTGAATTTTGCTGGCTGATTCCTCCTCATCCGGACCGACCTTCAGGACTTCCGCCCTCAGGCGCATTCCTGTCGCTGCCGAGTCCACGCGATGTTCCACCTGCATGCTGAATGCCATCTGCCTGCCCCTGGGGATGGTGCGGCAGGACGTCGTCAAAATGGACGAACTGATCAAAGAACGCATCCGCCTGCCCAAAGGGGGCACGCTGTATCGTCAGGGCGATACCGCCGAGGCCATCTACGGCCTGCGTTCAGGGTCGGTCAAAACGCAGATTGAAGACGCCAGCGGCCAGGTGCAGATCACGGGATTTCTGCTGCCCGGCGAAATCCTGGGCATGGATGGCCTGATGAACGCCCAACAAGTATCGCACGCCATCGCTCTGGAAGACGCGGAAGTCTGTGTCATCCGCCTGGACGAGATGGACAGTCTGGCGACACAGTTGCCGACGCTGAACCTGCAACTGCGGCGTCTCATGAGCAAGGAAATCAACCGGTCCCATGAACAATTGCTGTCCCTGGGCAGTTTGCGATCGGAACAGCGCCTGGCTGCGTTCCTGCTGAATCTGTCTCAGCGCCTGCAGACCCTGGGCTATTCGCCCTACGAATTCATCCTGCGCATGAGCCGCGAGGAAATCGGCAATTTCCTGGGATTGACTCTGGAAACGGTCAGCCGGCTGTTTTCACGCTTTGCCCGCGAAGGCCTGATCCGCGTCCAGCAGCGCGAAGTCCATATCCTGGATATCGCCAGCCTGCAGTCATTGTCCGGCGCCGACTGCGGCTAGGATTTATCAGTCCACCGGATCGTCGAACTCATCCAGTATGACGCCCCTGGGAGCAATCCGCAGGGTCAGGGCGCTGGACAGCGCAGCAACCGTCCAAAACAGGAAGAACCCCAAGGTGTAGACCGTCAGGCGGCTGGCGCTGAACTGCCCCAGGAACACCAGATCCAGGGGATCCACCAGCGCGAACACGACGCCGCTCGCCACTCCGCCCATCAGAAAAGAGGGCCACAAAATCCACATCAGATTGCGTGTGCTCAAAGCCGTTCTCCTGAGTTGAAGTCTGAACTCACTTCCCTGCCTGCGCGGGCGGCGACACGACCAAGCCCTGCTTCACGCCGCCATCCTGGATTTCCTGATCGCCATAGGCCTGAACGGCCAGCACGATGGTGATCACACAACCCACGATGGCCACCGCCGGCCCCAGCAACAGCAGCCAGGGCCAACGGTGCTGCCACCAGGGGCGGCCTTCGGACAGATGTTCTCGGTTCATGGATGACATGATGGTTTCCGGATCATTGTGGCACATAGAAGCTGGACTGTTCGATCACCTGAGTGACGACACCGCCAGGCCGCGTCCCCGTCGTTTCAAAGCGGATATCATAAAGCCCCGGTTTCAATTCGCTGGCCGGCGCCTGCAACACGATCGGCACCAGGCGATTGGACGAACCCTCGACCCGGACCCGGTCCGTGCCCTGGTCGGCGGTCTGCAGCCGCAAGCCGGGTACGCCGCTGGCGCTCAGGTCCAATTCCACGGGCTCTTCGGCTGAATTGATGATCTGCAGACGATACACGTTTTCGATCTGGCCACCAGGCACTTCCCGGCCCAGCGCCCCCCGGTCGCGAATCACATCCACACGCAAGGTCGTCCGATTCGCCAGCGAAAAGACGAAGCCGATCGCGATCGCGCCCAGCAGGGCCGAATAGGCCAGGACGCGCGGGCGCAGCATGCGGCGGCGCACCTGCGGCTGCGTCAGGCGCTCGGTGATGGCATTGCCCGACGTGTAACGGATCAGGCCAGGCTCGTAGCCCATCTTGTCCATGACCGAATCGCAGGCATCCACACAGGCGCCGCAGCCGATGCACATGTACTGCAGGCCGTCGCGGATATCGATCCCGGTCGGACACACCTGCACGCACAGACTGCAATCCACGCAGTCGCCCATGCCGGCTTCTTTATGGTCGATCTTCCGGGATCGACCGCCGCGCGGTTCGCCGCGCACATGATCGTAGGTCACGACAAAGGTGTCGTCATCGACCATGACGCTCTGGAAGCGCGCATAGGGGCACATGTATTTGCACACGGCCTCGCGCATGAACCCGGCGTTGCCCCAGGTGGCAAAAGCATAGAACAGCATCCAGAACCACTGCCAGGGCCCCAGATCAAACGCCAGCAAGTGCGCGCCCAGGTCGCGGATGGGGGCGAAATAGCCAATGAAGGTATACCCCGTCCACAGCGCCAGCAAAATCCATAGCGTATGTTTGCTGGCTTTCAGGCGCAGTTTCCGGGCGTTCCAGGGCTGTTCGTCCAGACGGATACGCGCCAGCCGGTCTCCTTCGATCTTGGCCTCGATCCACATGAACAGTTCCGTGTAGACCGTCTGCGGGCAGGCATATCCGCAGAACAGGCGCCCGGCCATCGCGGTGAACAGAAACAAGGCGAAGGCCGACAGCACCAGCAGCACCGCCAGGTAGATCACATCCTGGGGCCACAGCACCATGCCGAACAAATAGAATTTGCGCGCCCCCAGGTCGAACAGCACCGCCTGGCGGTCGTTCCACTGGATCCAGGGCAAGCCGTAGAACACCGCCTGCGTCAGAAAGACCATCAGCACCCGGATGCGGGCAAAGTGGCCCTGCACCGAGCGTGGGTGGATCTTGGAACGAACCTCTGCCAGCGCTTTTTCGACCTGAGGAGACGTGCCGCCCCCCGAGCCCTTGCGAATTCTTCGTACGGGCTGCCAGGCCGGGTCGTCACGCGGCGGTTGCGTGGCGGCCTGTTGGGAGGGTTCCTTCTGCATGATGTCCTCTGTATTGCTGACTGGTCTGTATAACAGGCCCTTCTGGATGAAGCAGTGATGTTGCCGGACCGGCCACCCCGCTCAGGGGCGGCCGACCGGGCTCAGCGGTTGGACTGCCCCCAGACCCAGGCCGCCAGCAGACGAATCTGTTCCGGCGTCAGGTAGGTTTCCTGGGCAGGCATCTTGTTGTCGCGACCATTCAGAATGGTGTCGACGATGGTGGCTTCGGAGCTGCCATACAACCAGGTGCCGTCCGTCAGATTGGGTGCGCCCAGCAGCGGATTGCCCTTGCCCTCGGCGCCGTGGCAAGCGATACAGTACGTATCGAAGCCGCGCTTGCCCGCGTTCACCCGCAGGGGGTCATGAGCCAGGCCCGACAGGGACCGCACGTACTGAGCGATGGCCGAGGCGTCTTCCGGTTTCACCACGGCGCCCCAGGGCGGCATCATGCCGTGACGACCCTTGGTGATGGTCTCCATGATCTGCTCGGGTTCGCCGCCCCACAGCCAGTCGGCATCCGTCAGGTTGGGAAAACCACGGCTGCCCTTGGCATCCGATCCGTGACACTGCGCACAGTTGTTCAGGAACAAACGCTGGCCGATATCAATCGCCTGGTTGTCGCGGGCGATGTCCGGAATCGGCATCTCGCGGAAACGCTCGTACACGGGCTGAATCTGCGCATTCAGGGCGTCCTGTTGTTGCAGGACCTGCTTGCCGGCCGTGAAGCCGAGCGTCCCCTTCCAAGTCCCCAAGCCGGGATACAGCACCAGATAGCCCAGCGCAAAGACGCACAGCAACAGGTACATCACCGTCCACCAGCGCGGCACGGGGTTGTTCAGCTCGGTCAGGTCCTCGTCCCAGACGTGGCCGGTGGTATCCACGACCTTGACGTCGCGCTTGAGCCAGGCGCGCTGGGAAAACAGCAAGTACACGCACCAGGCGATGCCGCCCAGGGCGATCACGGCGATGTAGTAGCTCCAGAAACTGCTGATGAAATCACTCATGGGTATCCCCGGCACTCTTGTCGTTCTGATATTCCTCGGGCAGGGCGAAGGGCAGCTGCGCCGCCTGCTGGTTGGCCTCGACGCGGCGCGCCGACCAGGCCCACCAGACGATGCCGGCGAAAGTCAGCATCGCCAGCCCCGTCACCAGTCCATTGATCATGGCAAGCATCTCATTACTCCCCGCTCTGCATGGCTTTCTCAGCTGCGGCGCGGCCCCCCACACCCAGACCCTGCAGGTATGCCACGATGGCATCTTCCTCGGTCTTGCCTTTCAGCTTGTCGGGGGCGGCGGCGATGTCCTCGTCGGTATAGGGCACACCCAGCGTGCGCAGGACCTTCATGCGCGCCTGCACGTCGGCGCCTTCCACCGTGTTGTGCTGCAACCAGGCATAGGCCGGCATATTGGATTCCTTCACCACGTCGCGCGGGTTGCGCAGGTGGATGCGGTGCCATTCATCGGAATAGCGCTGCCCCACACGGGCCAGGTCCGGGCCGGTGCGCTTGGAACCCCACAGGAACGGGCGGTCATAGACCGATTCCGCTGCGATGGAATACGGACCATAGCGCTGGACTTCGGACTGCAATTTGCGGATCTGCTGCGAGTGGCAACCAACGCAGCCTTCGCGGATGTAGACATCGCGCCCGACCAGGCTCAAGGCCTCGTAGGGCCGCACGCCCTCGACCGCCGTGGTCGTGGAATGCTGAAAGAACAGCGGGATGATTTGCACCAGGCCGGAAAAGGACACCACCAGAATGCTGAAGATGATCAGCAGACCGACGTTGCGCTCCAGCATTTCATGCGAAAAACGTTTCTTGGTACCAGACATGGTCAACTCCTTAGGCCGATGCCGGCACAGCGGTTGCGGGGGCGGCATGGATGGCATCCGGGCTGTCCAGCGGCACCAGGGGATTGACCCGCTGCTGGCCGCGCACGGTCAACCAGGTGTTCCAGGCCATCAGGCACATGCCCGCCAGGAAGAACAGCCCACCGACCATGCGAATGAAGTAGAACGGATACGTCGCCTTGACCGCCTCGACGAAGCTGTAGGTCAGCGTGCCATCCACTTCGGTGGCGCGCCACATCAGCCCCTGCATCACGCCGGCGATCCACATGGCGGCGATGTACAGCACCACCCCCAGCGTCGCCAGCCAGAAGTGCAGATTGATGAAGTCCGGACGAGCCATGCTCTCGCGGCCATACAGACGCGGGATCAGGTAGTACAGGGAACCAAAGGTGATCATGGCGACCCAGCCCAGAGCCCCCGCATGCACGTGGCCCACCGTCCAGTCGGTGTAGTGCGACAGGGCGTTGACGGTGCGGATCGACATCATGGAACCCTCGAAGGTCGCCATGCCGTAGAAGGACAGCGCCACCACCAGGAATTTCAGGATCGGATCGGTGCGCAGTTTGTGCCAGGCGCCCGACACCGTCATGATGCCGTTGATCATGCCGCCCCAGGACGGCGCCAGCAGGATCAGCGAGAACGCCATGCCCAGCGACTGAGTCCAGTCGGGCAGCGAGGTATACAGCAGATGGTGCGGACCCGCCCACATATAGGTGAAGGCCAGCGCCCAGAAGTGCACGATGGACAGGCGATAGGAATAGATCGGGCGACCGGCCTGCTTGGGCACGAAGTAGTACATCATGCCCAGGAAGCTGGTGGTCAGGAAAAAGCCGACCGCATTATGCCCATACCACCATTGCACCATGGCGTCCTGCACCCCGGCATAGGCGGAATAGGACTTCCACATCGACACCGGCAGTTCCAGGTTGTTGAAGATGTGCAAGATGGCGATGGTCAGGATGTAGGACCCGAAGAACCAGTTCGCCACATAGATGTGCTTGACGCGGCGCTTGGCGATGGTGCCGAAGAACACCACGGCATAGGCCACCCAGACCAGGGTGATCAGGATGTCGATGGGCCATTCGAGTTCGGCGTATTCCTTGGTGGACGTATAGCCCAGCGGCAAGGTGATGACAGCGCCGACCAGCACGGCCTGCCAGCCCCAAAAGGTGAACGCGGCCAGCTTGTCGGAAAACAGCCGCACCTGACAGGTACGCTGCACTACATAGTAGGACGTCGCAAATAGGGCGCTGCCGCCGAAGGCGAAGATCACCCCATTAGTATGTAGCGGACGCAGCCGCCCATAGCTAAGCCACGGGGTATTGAAGTTCAATTCCGGCCAGATCAGCTGCGAAGCGATCAACACGCCGACCGCCATCCCCACTACGCCCCAAAAAATCGTAGCGATGGTGAACTGTCGGACGACGCCGTAATTGAAGGTTTCGGCCGGTGTTCCGGTATGCCCGGTCGTGCCCATAAACGTTCCCCTCAGAACAAGGTTAAAACATGAATTTTTGAAAACCTGAATAATCCATGAAGCACTCGAAATCAGCCTTGATTTAAATCAATCTGGACCCGAACGCCCCTGGTCATCATCTTTCAGGATCGCGACCGCCGCATCCTGGGTGTCGTCAAACTGGCCGGAAAAAATAGCCCACCAGAACGCCACCCCGATCCCCAGGACAAACAACAGGGAAATCGGCAACAGTAAAAAAAGAGCATCCATGACTGCTTCTCGGATCAGGCTGGATCCGCCGCCAGCGGCGCCGCATCGACCTGCCCGCCCTGCGCCAGCCGCCAGGCGTTGGCAGCCACCGCCAGCGAAGACACCAGCATCGTGATGGCCGCCAGCCAGGGCTGCACCCACCCGAATGCCGCCAGCGGCGTCACCAGCACATGCCAGACCAGGGAGCCCGCCAAGTTTTGCTTGGCCACGCGCCGCATGGCCAGATCCGCCGACGAGTCACCGTCGCTATGGCTGAGACCGTCGCGCAACAACGCCGCCCGGCGGGCCGCCAGCGCCGCCGGCACCGACATGGACAGCGCACAAGGGCAGCTCATGACCAGCAGGGCCACCGTGACCGCCAGCGCCTGTTCAGGCTGCGTCTGCCACCAGTACGCGCCCACCAGCCCGGCCAGCAAGATCTGTATGCACACGAACCAAAACGCCAAGCGATCGGACAGGCGCAGCAAGGCCGCATCTGCGGCATGGCGTTCGGCCACTGCCTGACGGGCGCACAGTTCCAGAAAACGGGCGCTGAGCAAAAAGGCGACGAACATGGAGACGGAATCGAAATAGACTTCGCCCTGATCGCGCCAGGTGGCGATGACACTGGGAATAAAGGCAGCCAGGATACCCAGCGCCACCGGCACGTCCATGCCGACCTTGCCTCGATTGAGACTGCGCCAGGCGCCTTGCCACACCGGCCATGCGCAATACAGCACCAGCGGCACGCACAAGATCAGGCTGAGCCAGTTCATCAGGACGATGGCCTGTTCCAACGCCTGCTGAGCGTCCGCCGCCCGCGCCCCATGACGCAGATAGCCAGGAAACGCCAGCATCATGACCTGCATCATGATCAGCCACGCCAGCCCGGTACGCGCCAGCATATGCCTGCGTGCGCTGCGCATGGCATCGGTCATATCAGGGGGCGGCGTCAATAGAGAACGGGGGTTCATGGCATAGACTATAGCCAGCCCATTTCCGACGGACTTTGACCCAGATCAAAAATCACCATCAAGCCGTTGTATTTCAATGGCTTTCAAAACGGTTTTCAAAAAAAGGGAAGGCTTGCGCCTTCCCAAAACACTTCTCAGGGGGCCCCTCATCCCCCTGCCCTCTCAATATTTCATGCTCAGGCGACCTTGGCCGCCGGTGCCTGGTCAAACTGGGCTTCCTCGGTCGAACCGCTCAGCGCCGTGGTCGAGGACTGGCCGCCTTCGATGGCCTGCGTCACGGCATCGAAATAGCCGACACCGACCTCGCGCTGGTGCTTGACGGCGGTAAAGCCCTTGTCGGCAGCAGCGAATTCCTTTTGCTGCAATTCGACGAAAGCGCTCATCTGCGTGCGGGCATAGCCATGAGCCAGCTCGAACATGCCGTAGTTCAAGGAATGGAAGCCAGCCAGCGTGATGAACTGGAATTTGTAGCCCATGGCGCCCAGTTCACGCTGGAACTTCGCCACCGTAGCGTCATCCAGATTTTTCTTCCAGTTGAAGGACGGCGAGCAGTTGTAGGCCAGCATCTTGCCGGGGAACTGGCGGTGGACGGCCTCGGCGAACCGACGGGCGTATTCCAGGTTGGGGGTGGACGTCTCGCACCAGATCAGATCCGCATACGGCGCATAGGCCAGTCCGCGCGAGATCGCCTGATCCAGACCCGCACGGGTGCGGTAAAAGCCTTCCACCGTGCGCTCGCCTGTCACGAAAGGCGCGTCGTTCTCGTCGATGTTGCTGGTCAGCAGATCGGCGGCTTCGGCATCGGTGCGCGCCACGACCAGCGTCGGCACGTTCAGCACATCGGCGGCCAGACGGGCCGACACCAGTTTGGCGACGGCTTCGCGCGTCGGCACCAGGACTTTGCCGCCCATGTGGCCGCATTTTTTGACGGAAGCCAACTGATCTTCGAAGTGCACGCCGGCAGCGCCCGCCTCGATCATGGATTTCATCAGTTCGAAGGCATTCAGCACCCCGCCGAAACCGGCCTCGGCATCCGCCACGATCGGCGCAAAATAGTCGATATAGTCCGCATCGCCGGGGTTCTTGCCTTCCATCCACTGGATCTGGTCGCAGCGGGTCAGGGAATTATTGATGCGCTTGACGACGCTAGGCACGGAATTGGCCGGGTACAGCGACTGGTCCGGATACATTTCACCGGCGATATTGGCATCGCCCGCCACCTGCCAACCCGACAGATAAATGGCTTTGAGACCGGCTTTGACCTGCTGCATGGCCTGATTACCCGTCAGGGCGCCCAGCGCATTGACGAAATCTTCCGTGTGCAGCAAATCCCACAGCTTTTCCGCCCCGCGGCGGGCCAGCGTGTGTTCCACCACCACGGAACCACGCAGGCGCACGACTTCGTCGGCACTGTAGCCCCGTTTGATACCTTGCCAACGGGCGTCTTCGGCCCAGCTGCGTTGCAGATTGCGCACTTCCGTTTCGCGAGAGGTCATGGTGTTGCTCCTGAGTAGGTAAAACAAGAAACCGTTGAAAACAGTCTACGCTCATGCTGCAGTGCACACATGACTTATATCTTATATAAGATAGAAAATATTATTCATTATATTCAATAGGTTACAAAACTAATTCCATGTTATGAAATAAATTACCTGATTATGAAAACATCATCAATGCAACGCAGCACGAATTTTTCATATCCTAAAACCAAGCTTTCATCATGTGAAATCCTGCTCACCCACCCAGTACAATGATTCCTGTCGCCCCCTGATCTACGACGCCAAGAGAAAAGTCATGGAAATATCCGCACTCGCACACAGCCCTCTAGGGCGCAACACAGCAGGGTCGAATCACTGTGATCCGGCGCTGCTGTATCCCATCGCCCGCGCCGACACGCGCGCCGGCCTGGATCTGCCCCAGGCGCCCCACGGCGCCGACATCTGGAACGCCTATGAATTGTCCTGGCTGAACGCCAAAGGCCGCCCGGTCGTTGCCATGGGAAGATTCACCTTTCCCGCCGACAGCTCGCACCTGATCGAATCGAAATCCTTCAAGCTTTACCTGAATAGCCTCAACGACGAACGCTTCGAATACCCGGACATCGTGCGCCAACGCCTATACACGGATCTCAGTCGCGCCTGCGGCAAGCCCGTGCATGTGGAAGTACTGTCCGTGAGACCGGCATTCGAACTCAGCTGCGCGCCCCTGCGCGGCACGTGCATCGACGATCAGGACATCGACTTTCCCCCGACGGACGCCCCGACCCCGGACACCTTGGTCCTGTCGCAACCGGCCCCCTTCGTGCGCGAAACCCTGGTGACGGAATTGATGAAATCCAACTGCCCCGTCACCGGCCAACCTGACTGGGCCAGCCTGCAGATCCAGTATGCGGGGCCGCGCATCGACCATGCCGGCCTGCTGCGCTACATCGTGTCCCTGCGCCATCAGGGCGAATTCCACGAACTGTGCGTGGAAAAAATCTATGGGGAAATCATGGCGCACTGCGCGCCGGAAGAATTGCTGGTGTATGCCCGTTACACCCGTCGTGGCGGGCTGGACATCAATCCCTGGCGGGCGAATGTCCCCATCAAAGATCTGGGACAGACCCGGACGCTGCGGCAGTAAACAGGGCGGCGCGCCCCATTTCAGCAGACATGGCGTGCCATCCTGCCGCCACCGCCGCGCCGCCAGATTTCGCGGCTAGCGGCGGCCCTTGGCCGCCGCCATGAACGCATCGGCCACGGCGACCGGCGCCGTGCTCAGCCAGCTGACCCCGACAAACAGAGCCGCCGAGACCGGCAACACCCACACGCCAGCCGACAACCCCAGGGGTTGGATGCCAGTGGCAAACAGGATCAGCACGATGGCGCTACCGCCCAGAATGCTGGCCAGCGCGCCGGCGGCGGTGCCCCGCCGCCAATAGAACGCACCGACGATGGCCGGCACGACGACCGCCAGACCGGTGGACGCCGCCACCGACAGCACGGCGATCAGATCGAGACGCAATTCGGCAAACAGCAGCGCCAGCACGGCGATCAGGGCCAGCACCCATTTACCGAAGCGCACCTGGCGCGCCTCGCTGGGACGATCAGCGGCATGAGCGTAGACGTCGCGCGACAGCATGGACGACAAAGTCAGCATGATGGAATCAATCGTTGAAATGGCGGCGGCCAGAATACCGATCATCACGATCTCTGCCAGAATGGGCGGCACCATGTCCGACCCCAGCAGACGCGGGGTCGCCAGATCCGGAGAGGACAAGCCCGGCAACGCAATCAGTGCGCTAAAGCCCCAGGTGACGGACACCAGGGTGTAGATCAGTCCGAAACACAGAAAACCGATCAGCATGCGACGCAAGGCCGACAGGTTTCGAGGCATGAACAAGCGCTGGCTGACCTGGGGATTCGACAAGCTGAAGAAAAACCAGGGCAGCGTCAGGCCCAAAAAGGTAGCAAACGAGAAGAACCCCGGCCCGGGTACCGTCAGCACATTGCCCGGTTCCTGACTGAGCTGCTCGAACAAAGCGCCCGGCCCGCCCAGATGATGCACCACCAGCCAGGCCACGGCAGTCGCCGAGACCAGCATGAACAAGGCCTGCAGGGCATCCGTCCACATGATGGAGCGCATGCCGGCGATGTATGAAAAGACCAGCGCCACGACGGTGGCAAACACGGTGCCGGTGCTGAAGCTGATGGCGCCGTCGCTCATGCCCGCCAGCAGATAGCCCACGCCGGCCAGCTGCACGGCGGCATAGGGAATCAGGAACAGACAGTTGGTCAACGCCATGGAGACGGCGACCGGCTTGCTCTGATAGCGATGACCCAGCATTTCGCTGGGCGTGATGAAGTCGTAGGTCTTGCCCACGTGCCAGAACCGGGGCCCGAAGACGGCGACCAGAGACACCCCCACGAAATAGACGATCTCGAAGCCGAAGGCCCCGACGCCGCCTTTGTAGGTCAGGCCTGCCAGCCCCACCAACATGAAAGCGCTGTAGGTGGTGGCGCTGTAGCTAAGCGCCGACACGAACCCGCCGAAGCTGCGCGCGCCCAAAAAATAGCCTGACATGCTGGGCGTGCTGCCATTGGCGGATTCGTCTCGCGACAGCCAGGCGACATACAGGGCAATGACGAGATAGATGGCGACGCCGATCCAGAGCGATGCGGCGCTCATTCGTCACGCCCCCGCAAATCGCGGGTGGCCACCAGGTTAAGCAGGATCACCAGGGCGCCCGTCACAGCCCAGAACAGGAAACTGCCATACCAGGCATTCACCTGATCCAGGAACAGGTATGGAACCACATAGCACAGCAGCGCCAGTATCCAGATGCCAGCGAGACTCAGTTTTCTAACCATGACGACGGGAAGTGAGGTTGCAGATCAGCTGCGGCGCTGAATTTCCGGCCACGCCTTTTTCAGGTAGTAGCACATGGACCAGACCGTCAGGATGGCCGCTACCACGATCAGGATGGAGCCGACCAGGCGGGTGGACACGCCTTCGATGGGTTGCCAGTACAGCAGGCAGGGGATGGCGACCATCTGGGCGGCTGTTTTGAATTTTCCCAACCAGTGCACCGCCACGCTGCTGCTGGCGCCGATTTTCGCCATCCATTCGCGCAAGGCGGAGATGGTCAACTCGCGCCCGATGATGACCAGGGCGATCAGCAGATCCACCCGGCCCAGGTTCAACAGGATCAACAGCGCCGCCACCACCATGAGTTTGTCGGCGACGGGGTCCAGAAAGGCGCCGAACGCCGAGGTCTGATTCCAGCGCCGGGCCAGATACCCGTCGAACCAGTCGGTCACAGCCGCCACGATGAAGGCAAGCGCCGCCACGCAGTCGCGCCAGCCGGATGCGGTCCAGGCTTCGGGCAAGTAGAACAATCCCACGAGCAGCGGGATCATAGCTATGCGCAGCCAAGTCAGGGCGATGGGGATATTGAACGGCATGATAAATGTAATACTACCCCAAGCAGATGTCCGGCATGCGGTCCAGACCGGGGAAAACCAGGACATTCCGGCCAAATGAGGCCGACAAGCCGCATTCTTCAGCGCAAGGCGTGGTAAATACGCTCGGCCAGTTGGCGGGAAATGCCATCCACGCTCGCCAGCTCATCGATGCTGGCATCCACCACCCCGGAAAACCCGCCGAAGCGGGCCAGCAGGTTGCGGCGCCGGTGCTGCCCGACCCCCTCGATGTCTTCCAGACGCGAAACATTACGTGCCTTGGCGCGACGCGCCCGCATCCCGGTGATGGCAAAGCGGTGCGCCTCATCGCGCACTTCGGCCACCAGCATCAAGGCAGCGGATTCCACCCCCAGCGCCACGGCAGGCCGGCCATCGACGAACACCAGGGTTTCCAGACCGACCTTGCGGTGGTCGCCTTTCTTCACGCCCACGATGCAGCGGGTATCCAGACCCAATTCCTCGAACACCTGGCGGGCCACTCCCACCTGCCCTTCCCCGCCATCGATCAGGACGATGTCGGGCATCGTTACATCGCCATCCGCCACTCGGCTGTAGCGCCGGGTCAGCGCCTGACGCATGGCGGCATAATCATCGCCCGGCTCGATGCCCGCAATATTGAAACGGCGGTACAAGGAATGCTGCATGGCGTGATTCTTGTACACCACGCAAGACGCCTGGGTGGCTTCACCCGCCGTGTGACTGATGTCGAAGCACTCGATATGCAGGGCCGCCAGGGTATCCGGATCCGTATCCAGATCCAGCTCCACCGCCAAAGCCAGCGTACGCGCCTCGCGGGCGCTGGATTCCGACAGGCGCTGCGCCAGAGCCATCCGGGCATTGCGTTGCGCCTGCTCCAGCCAGGCCCGACGAGCGCCCTGCGGACGCGACAGGGCGCGCACCTTGTGCCCATGCTGTTCCGCCAGCATGGAAATCAAATCCGGGTCGGGCAAGGCATGCGAACAGACCAGCACCGGCGGCACCGGGTTGTCGGCATAGTGCTGCGCGATGAACGCCGACAGCACCTCTTCGGCGGATTCGTCCTGGGCCTGGGTCGGAAACAGCGGCTTGTCCCCCAGGTGACGCCCGGCCCGCACCATCGCCAGATTGACGCACACGCGTCCGCCGGAGATTTCCACCGCGATGATGTCGGCGCTGTCCTCGCCCACCTGCTCCATGGTCTGTTGCTGCAGGACTTTCGCCAGCGCCCGCATCTGGTCGCGCAGCACCGCCGCCTGCTCGAAATCCTGCCGCTCGGCAGCAGCCGTCATGCGCTGTTCAATATCCTGCAGGACTTCCGTGGTGCGGCCTTCCAGGAAACGGATGGCGCGATCCACATCGGCGCGATAGTCCTCCAGGGAAATCTTACCCACGCAAGGCGCCGAGCAGCGCCCGATCTGATACAGCAGGCAGGGACGCGTGCGGTGTGCGTAGACGCTGTCCTCGCAGGTGCGCAGCTTGAAGACTTTCTGCAGGATCTGGATGGTCTCGCGCACCGCCCAGGAATTGGGGTAGGGACCGAAAAAATGGCCTTTGCCCTGGGTGCTCCCCCGGTAATAGACGATGCGCGGGGCTTCGTGATCCGTGATGTGCAGGTAGGGGTAGGACTTGTCATCCCGGAACAGGATGTTGTAGCGCGGCTTCAGGCGCTTGATCAGGTTGTTTTCCAGGATCAGCGCTTCGGCCTCGGTACGCGTCACCGTGACCTCGGTGCGTGCCACGCGGGCCAGCATGTGCGCGATGCGCGGACCATGGCCGGTTTTTTGGAAATACGAACTGACGCGGCGCTTCAGGTCACGCGCCTTGCCTACATACAGTACCTCTCCCTGCGCATCGATATGCCGGTAGACGCCTGGCAGATGCGGCAGATCAGATAGAAAGGTTTTCAGATCGAAGGCTTCGGGCACGGAGATACCTGGGGTCGGACAGAAGAGCCGCCCAGTCCGGAGACGGTAGAGTCGGCATCAGGCGCCGGATACGGCGCACCGCCTGGGGATCCAGCGGGCGGCCATCCAGGGTCGTCAGCAGTTCATCCGCCAGGTCGGGGCGATTGCAGACCAGCACCATATCGCAGCCGGCATCCAGGGCGGCGCGGGCGCGGGCATGGATGTCGCCCGCCACACTGGCGCCTTCCATGGTCAGATCGTCGGAGAACACCACGCCATCGTAGGCAAACTGCTCACGCAGAATGCCGCTTACCCAGCGGCGTGAAAACCCGGCGGGTTCGGGCGCCACCTGGGGATAGATGACATGCGCAGGCATGACGGCGGGCAGGACCAGATCGCCCAACCAGAGGTAGGGGGACGCATCGGCGTCCAGAATATCGGCCAGCGACCGGTCATCCACCGGAATCGCGTGATGGGAATCCGCCGCGACGGCCCCATGCCCTGGGAAATGCTTGCCGCAGGCCGCCATGCCGGCCTGCGCCAGCCCCTGAACCAGGGCGCGGGCCAGCAGAGACACCACGACAGGATCTTCGTGAAAGGCGCGGTTGCCGATCACCTGACTGACCCCGTAATCCAGATCCAGCACAGGCGTGAAGCTGAAATCCACCCCGCAGGCGCGCAGTTCGCTGGCCAGCACGAAGCCGACCGCAGTCGCTCCGTGAAGCGCCGCTTGCGGGTCCTGTTCGTACCACTGACCTAGCGTTCTCATGGCGGGCAGCGGCGTGAATCCGTCGGTGCGAAACCGCTGCACACGCCCCCCTTCGTGATCGACGGCGATCAGCAGGGGTTCCTGGCGCGCGGCGTGGATCGCGGCGCACAAGGCGGTCAACTGTTCGCGGTCAGCGAAATTGCGGGCGAACAGAATGACGCCGCCCACCTGCGGATGGCGCAGGCGCGCGAGTTCTTCAGTCGTCAGTTCCAGACCGGCGACATCGACCATGACGGGTCCGGGAGGCAAGGGATTCTGCATGAAGGCTCTAGTGACTGTGTAAGGGTTGAGCATCGGGCGCTGCCGCGGGCGGACGGCCTTCCACCACGACGAAGGCCGCCACCATGTCGGATTCATCCGTCATCGACACATGCGCCTGCCCGAAGCGGGCATCGTACCAGTCCTTTAACGGGCCGGACAGATGGATTTCCGGCGCTCCGCCCCGGCGGTTCAGGATCTGCACCCGCGACCAGGTCATGGGCATGTGGATGCCCAGGCCGATGGCTTTGGAAAAGGCTTCTTTGGCGGCAAAGCGCGTGGCCAGATACAGGATGCCGCGCCGGGGATCCCGGGCTGCGCGTCGCGCATGGACCAGCTGTTCATCGGCCCCCAGCACGCGCTGGACAAAACGTTCGCCGTGCCGCGCATAGACGCGCTCGATGCGATCCACCCGCAACAAATCCGTGCCGATGCCGGCGATGCCTGCGCCTGTCATCTCATGTCTCCTATAGGCGCAGGAAGTGTTCGCGGTAGTGCTTCAGTTCATTGATGGATTCCTGGATGTCGGCCAGGGCTTCGTGCTTGCTGGCTTTGGTGAAGCTGCGGTAGACCTCGGGCTTCCAGCGCAACGACAGTTCCTTCAAGGTGCTGACGTCCAGGTTGCGGTAGTGGAAATAGGCTTCCAGGCGCGGCATGTATTTCACCATGAAGCGCCGATCCTGGCCGATGGTGTTGCCGCACATGGGCGACTTGCCCGCCGGCACCAGAGGGGCCAGAAATTCCAACAGGATGTCTTCGACCTGGGTTTCCGTCAGGGTGGAGGCCTTGACCCGATCGATCAGGCCGCTTTTGCCATGTGTGGACTGGTTCCATTTATCCATGCCGTCGAGCACCGCGGCATCCTGATGCACCACCAGCACCGGCGCCTGTGCGACTTCGGTCAGATCGGGTTCAGTGACAATCAGGGCAATTTCCAGAATGCGTTCTTTTTCAGGATCCAAGCCGGACATTTCCATATCCAGCCAAATCAGGCGCTGATCATTCGCAGCCATCACCTATAATCCTTTCAACTAAAAACCTGATTTTCGCATATTGGCCGCACGGACATGCTGACCTCTCTGTTTCTCGCCTGCCTGATCGGCGATCTGCTGATCCGCTACTGGCTGGCCCGCCGGCAGATCCGTCACGTCCTGGCCCATCGCGACAGCGTCCCGACGGCCTTCCTCGACCATATCAGCCTGCGCAGCCATCAGCGCGCCGCCGACTACACCGTCGCCCGCTGCCAGTTGGCGATGGTCGAACGCATCACCGAAGCCGCCATCCTGCTGGCCCTGACCCTGCTGGGCGGGCTGCAGGCCCTGGACCTGACGCTGGGCCGCCTGATCGAACACGAGCTATGGCGTCAACTGGCGCTGGTCGGCTGCGTGCTGGCCCTGCTGGGCGCCATCGGCCTGATCTTTGCCGCCTGGCGCACATTTCACCTGGAAGCCCGCTACGGATTCAACCGCATGACGCCGCGCCTGTTCATCGCCGACGCGCTGAAGATGCTGCTCGTCACCCTGGCGCTGGGGACGCCCCTGCTGGCTGCCATCCTGTGGGTCATGGGAGCCACCGGGACCGGCTGGGCCTGGTGGGCCTGGGGACTGTGGGTAGCCTTCAATCTGCTGGTGCTCTGGCTGTACCCCAGCTTCATCGCGCCGCTCTTCAACCGCTTCACCCCGCTCGACGACCCGGCGCTCAGTGCCCGCATCCACGCCCTGGCGCAACGCTGTCATTTCGGCCTGTCCGGTCTATTCGTGATGGACGGCTCGCGCCGTTCGGCGCACGGCAACGCCTATTTCACCGGTTTCGGGCGCCACCGCCGCATCGTCTTTTTCGATACCCTGCTCTCGCGCCTGAATGCCGACGAGGTCGAAGCCGTCCTGGCCCATGAATTAGGGCACTTCGCCCATCATCATATTCTGCGGCGCATCGTGGTCAGTTTCATCACGGCAGGCATCTTCCTGCAACTGCTGGCCTGGCTGTCCACCCAGCTATGGTTTTATACCGGGCTGGGCGTCTTCCCCCAGCTAGGGCGGCCCAATGACGGCCTGGCGCTGATGCTGTTCATGCTGACGCTGCCGGTGTTCACTTTCTGGGCGACGCCGCTGGCCAGTCTGATGTCGCGCCGAGACGAATTTCAGGCGGACCGCTATGCCGTCCAGCAATGCGGCGCAGCCCCCCTGGAAAGCGCCCTGGTCAAACTGTACGACGATAATGCCGCCACACTGACCCCGGATCCCATCCACTCCGCCTGGTACGACAGCCACCCTTCGGCTGCCGTGCGCATCGCTCACCTGCACGATGGCTAAAGACCCGCTGCAAGGCCGCGTCACTGCTGTCCACGGGCGTCACTATCGCGTGACCATCGACCACACCGATCAGTCGCGCCACTGCTACCCCCGAGGCAAAAAGGCCGGTATCGCGGTGGGCGATCACGTGCTGATCTTGCCGGAAGGCGAGCACGAAGGCGTCATCACCGAGGTCCTGCCGCGCCGCAACCTGTTCTACCGATCCGATATCCAGCGCAGCAAACTGTTTGCGGCCAATATCGACCAACTGCTGCTGGTGCTGGCTGCCGAGCCGGAATTTTCCGACGACCTGTTGGGCCGGGCGCTGGTCGCCGCCAGCAGCGCCGATATTCCAGCCCACATCGTGCTGAACAAGGCCGACTTGCCCACGACCGCGGCGGCACGCCAACGCCTGGGCGCCACCGAAGCCCTGGGCGTGCCGGTGCACATGCTAAGCGCCCTGAATGCCGCTCAGGTGCACGAACAGTTGCTGCCCCTGCTGCAAGACCGCTGCACCCTGTTGCTAGGCCAAAGCGGCATGGGAAAATCCACGCTGCTCAATGCCCTGGTGCCCGATGCGCTGGCCGCCACCCAGGCGCATTCTGAAGCGCTGGGCACTGGCCGCCACACGACTACCCTCACCCGTCTGTATGCCCTGCCCGGAGGCGGCGATCTGATCGATTCTCCGGGCTTTCAGGCCTTTGGCTTGCAGCATCTGGACCCCCGGGAAATCGAGCATGGCTTCCCGGAGTTCGCCCCGGCGATCGCCCAATGCCGCTTCTACAACTGCACGCACCGCCATGAACCAGGGTGCGGAGTATTGGCGGCGATCACTCAGGGCGCCATTTCCGCTCAACGGCACGCACTGTACCTGCGCATCCTGGCAGAAAACGAAGCAGCCAAACGCTACTGAGCGCTGATGGCCACCCCGGCTGAAGCGGCCAGAAAATAATAGAAATTACGGATCAGAATGGCCGTCGCTCCCCAGATGAAATACGACTGCCAGCTGACCGAAAAATAGCAGCGGCCATGTCCCCATGCGGTCTGCAACTGGTGCAGATGGTGCTGGGTCGGGTCCATCAGCACGCCAAGGGGCACTTCGAACACCTCGGCGACCTCAGACTGATCCGCCGCGATGCGGAAACCCGGCAGCAATTCCCCCACGACCGGCGTCATCACGAAATGCGTGGTGGTCAGCAAGGAAGGCTGCACCCCCATGACCTGCACAAAACGCTGATCCACGCCGATTTCTTCGCGGGTCTCGCGAATGGCTGCAGCCACTGCATCGGCATCGCTGGATTCGATACGCCCCCCCGGAAAGCTGATCTGTCCGGCATGATCATGCAAATGGGCGGCTCGCCGGGTGAACAAGACATGCAAGCCGGTGTCTCGCTGCACCAGCGGCATCAACACGGCGGCCTGGCGCGCCTGCGCCAGCGCAGGATTGTCCGGCAAGAAGGCCTGAGCGAATAGAGGTTCGACCCGCCAGTCGACCGAGCGAGCAAACGCCTGACGGATATAGTCCAGCTGCAGACATTCCGAAGGCAAGGGCGGCAAAAGCGCCCCCGGCAAGATCGGCTGGGCCGTGGGATCAAACCCTGTAGGTTTTATCAGACCCGGAGAAGGAATCAGCTGCGTCATGACATCCAGAAAAAATAAGCCGGTAGGCCTGTTTCTGCATCACCCGCACGATCCGCCCCACTGACGCAATGGCCAGCCTCAGGCCGATGCATCCAGGACACCAAAGAAAAAGGCACCCTGACGGGTGCCTTTTTGTTCATGCGATCCAAACCGATTAGGCGGATTTGCGAACCAGCTTTTCCTTGATGCGAGCAGCCTTACCCGTACGGCCGCGCAGGTAGTACAGCTTAGCACGGCGGACATCGCCGCGACGCTTGACTTCGATGGCAGCGATCTGCGGGGAATACAGCTGGAAGGTGCGTTCCACGGCTTCGCCGGAGGAGATCTTGCGCACGGTGAAAGCGGAATTCAGACCCCGATTGCGGCGGGCGATGACCACACCTTCGTAAGCCTGGGCGCGCTTGCGCGTGCCTTCGACGACGTTCACGCTGACGATCACGGTGTCGCCCGGACCAAAGTCGGGGATGACACGGCCTTCGGTCAGGCGCGCGATTTCTTCTTGTTCAATGGTTTCGATGAGATTCACGGTAGCTCCGAAGCATCTTGGAAACGGCTATGAAATAGGATTGGTGCCGTTACAGAGGATGCGGTAAACACGAGATTATATCAGAAGCCCGCGACCGCCCCCAACCACATCATGCCCGGAATCATGGCGGCCCACACCAGCACCATGAGTACGTCGCCGGTCAGCGCCGCCAGGCGGCGCCAGGCGATGCGAGGCCGGTGCGCATGGCTGCGCGGCGCAGTCAAGGCAGCCGGTGTCCGTTCTGTTTTCGGGCTGGTACGCCGGCCAGTCCGACGACCGCCCCATGCCCCGCCCGGGACCCAGGGTCCCTGCAAGACGCCCGACACGCCCCAGCGGGATGCCCCGGCGCCATGCCCTGCCCATGTTTCCCACCCGATTGATCCAGCCATATTGATCCCCTGTGTACCTGGCCGAAACCGGCCATAGCTGTGTTTTCATCCAGTAATGTGAATACTGTACAAATAAACAGCCAATCATGCAAGAGGAAAAATAAAACGCCGGCTCCCGTTTCGGGAGCCGGCGCGCCACAGCAAGCCGATGATCAGAGATTCGGCTGCGGCGTGGTACGCAGATACGGGCGCACTTCTTTGTAGCCCTTGGGGAATTTTTCCTTCAGCACAGCCGGGTCCTTGAGCGACGGGGCAATGATGACGTCCTCGCCCGGTTTCCAGTTCACCGGGGTGGCCACGCTGTAGTTGTCGGTCAATTGGATGGAATCCAGCGCGCGCAGGATTTCATCGAAGTTGCGACCGGTGCTGGCCGGATAGGTCAGGATCAGGCGGATCTTCTTGTGCGGGTCGATCACGAACACCGAACGCACCGTCGCGGTGGTACTGGCGTTCGGGTGGATCATGTCGTACAGCGTGGCGACCTTGCGGTCTTCATCGGCCAGGATCGGGTACTGGACATTCGTCTTTTGCGTCTCGTTGATGTCCTTGATCCAGTCGATGTGGGACTGCTTGCCGTCGACGGAGACCGCGATCACTTTCGCGCCGCGTTTGGCGAAATCGCCCGAAACGATGGCGGTATAGCCCAATTCGGTGGTGCAGACCGGGGTGAAATCCGCCGGATGGGAAAACAACACCCCCCAGCCATCGCCCAGCCATTCATGGAATTTGATTTTCCCCAGCGAGGATTCTTGTTCGAAATCGGGGGCGATATCGCCCAGACGCAGTGTGGCCATCAATAACTCCTGTTCCAAGTGACAGCCGCCTGGACACCCAGGCGGCGAATTGGTTTAGACACTTAAGATTCTTGCAGAATATAGGGAGCTATTGAAATACAACTAAGTTATAACTATATCTGCATCTGCGGCACATAGCGGTCCGCCAGACCGCCCTCCTGGATCGCGGCATTCAGCGCGGCAGCACGCGGCAGGACCTGCACGGCATACTGCACGGCGGTGGCGATCTTGTTGACGTAGAACGGGTCGGACGACCCGTCCTGAATCGCCGCAGCCGCCGCCAGCGCGGCACGCCCCAGCTGCCAGCCCGCATGCGCCGTGCCGGCCAGCATCAGGCAGGACACGCTGCCGGTGAACACGCCCCGAATATCCTCGCGGATATTCTCCAGGACGAACTGCACGGCAGACTCATATGCCTGGGCAGCGTCTTCCAGGCGCCGCCCGATCAGCCCCAGCGCGTCGGCATGCGTCCCCACCGCCGCCCGCAAGGACGCTGCAGTGGCGCGGATACCGGCAATCTGTTCCTGCGCGACCTTGCCGCCATCGCGCACAATCTTGCGCCCGATGAAATCATTGGCCTGAATCGCCGTAGTGCCCTCGTAGATCGGCAAGATGCGGGCATCCCGGTAATACTGAGCTGCCCCGGTTTCCTCGATGAACCCCATGCCGCCATGCACCTGCACCCCCAGGGATGCAACCTCGACGGACGCTTCCGTGGAAAACCCCTTGACGATGGGCACGCAGTATTCGTAGATCGCCTTGAAATGCGCCCGGTCGGCGTCGCTGGCCGCATGTGCAGCCTTGTCCCGGTAGCCGGCAGCCACATAGGCGACGGCTCGGGCGCCCTCGCTCAGGCCCCGCATCGTGCCCAGCATGCGAGCCACATCCGGGTGACGGGCAATCGGCACCGGCCCGTCGGAGCCTTCCAGCGCATTGCCCTGCACCCGCTCGGCGGCATAGGCCGCAGCATGCTGCAAGGCGCGTTCAGACACCGCCACCCCCTGTAAACCCACCGCATAGCGGGCGGCGTTCATCATGATGAACATGTATTCCAGACCGCGATTTTCCTCGCCGATCAGGTAGCCAATCGCGCCCTCGCCGACCTGGCCCTTGTCGGACCCGTACAGCAACACGGCGGTCGGGCTGCCGTGGATACCCAATTTGTGTTCCAGCGACGCGCAATAGACATCGTTGCGCTTGCCCAGGCTGCCGTCCTCGTTCACCAGGAATTTCGGCACGATGAACAGGGAAATCCCCTTGATGCCCTTGGGCGCGTCCGGGGTGCGGGCCAGCACCAGATGGATGATGTTCTCGGCCAGGTCATGATCCCCGTAGGTAATGAAGATCTTCTGGCCACTGATGCGGTAGCTGCCGTCATCCTGACGCACGGCGCGCGTCTTCAACAAAGCCAGGTCGGAACCCGCCTGGGGTTCTGTCAGGTTCATGGTGCCAGTCCAGCGGCCTTCCAGCAGCGGCGGAATGAAGCGGGACTTCTGTTCCGCCGTCCCGACCATGGACAGGGCTTCGATCACGCCATCGGTCAGCAGCGGACACAGGGAAAAGGACAGATTGCCGGCATTCAGGCTTTCGGTCACAGGCGCCGACACCAGCTTGGGCAGCCCCTGGCCGCCGAATTCGACCTCGTGCGGCAGCCCCTGCCAGCCCCCTTGCGCGAAAGCCTGGAACGCCGCCTGAAAGCCGGGCGTGGTCCGTACCATGCCATCCTGCCACTGAGCCGGTTGGGTATCGCCCACGCGATTCAGCGGAACGATCTCCTGCTCGACGAAACGGGCGTTTTCTTCCAGAACGGCATCCACCAGATCGTCCGAGACTTCTTCAAAGCCGGGCAAGGCCAACACGCCGGACAAATCGGCTAGTTCGCGCAGAATGAAGCGGATATCCTGAGTAGGGACCTGATATGTCATGACAATTCCTGTGAGGGGCAGAATCCGGCCGCCAACCGGTCATTCTGCGGGAAGCAGGACGGGCCTCTGAGAGGCCCGTCGTTTGGTTGAGGATCAGAGCGCCTTGACCAGTTCCGGCACGGCCTCGAACAGATCGGCCACCAGGCCGTAGTCCGCCACACCAAAGATCGGCGCCTCGGCGTCCTTGTTGATGGCGACGATGACCTTGGAGTCCTTCATCCCGGCCAGATGCTGGATGGCGCCGGAAATCCCCACCGCCACGTACAACTGCGGCGCCACGATCTTGCCCGTCTGGCCCACCTGCCAGTCGTTGGGCGCGTAGCCCGCGTCCACCGCCGCGCGCGAAGCGCCCAGCGCAGCGCCCAGCTTGTCGGCCAGCGGATCCAGGATCTTGAAATTTTCCGCGCTGCCCAGGCCGCGGCCCCCCGAAATCACCACGGACGCCGCCGTCAGATCGGGGCGATCGCTCTTGGCAAGTTCCCGGCCCACGAAGGACGATTGGCCGGCATCCGCCACCGCCGCCACGGATTCGACCGCCGCGCCACCGCCACTGGCCGCCACCGGATCGAACGCCGTGGTGCGCACGGTGAGGACCTTTTTCGCATCCGCCGATTGCACGGTCGCCAGCGCATTGCCCGCATAGATCGGACGCACGAAGGTATCCGCCGATTCGACCGCCACGATATCGGAGATCTGCGCCACATCGAGTTTGGCCGCCACGCGCGGGGCAACGTTCTTGCCCGACGCCGTCGCTGCAAACAGAATGTGGCTGTAGCCGTCGGCAATCGCCAGCACCTGAGCAGCCAGATTTTCCGCCAGCGCATCGGCCAGGGCCGGACCATCGGCCAGCAGCACCTTGGCCACGGATGCCGTCTGCGCGGCCTCCTGGGCCACCGCCTGAGCGCCAGAGCCCGCCACCAGCACGTGCACATCGCCCCCCAGGGCCGCAGCCGCCGCCACGACGTTGCGGGTCGCCACGCCCAATCGGGCGTTGTCGTGTTCAGCAATAACCAGAACGCTCATTCAGATCACCTTCGCTTCGTTTTTCAGTTTATCCACCAGCGCCGCCACATCGGGCACGATCACGCCCGCCGACCGGCTGGGCGGTTCCGTGACCTTCAGCGTCTTCAGGCGCGGCGCGGGATCCACATTCAGATCCGCCGGCAAGACCGTATCCAGCGGCTTTTTCTTGGCCTTCATGATGTTGGGCAGCGTCACGTAGCGCGGCTCGTTTAGCCGCAGGTCGGTGGTGATGACCGCCGGCAGCGCCAGGCTGAGCGTCTCCAGCCCACCGTCGACTTCACGCGTGACCTGCACCCGATCGCCCTGCACCTCGACCTGGCTGGCATTGGTGGCCTGGGGCCAGTCCAGCAAGGCCGCCAGCATCTGGCCGGTCTGGTTGGCATCGTCGTCGATGGCCTGCTTGCCCAGCACGATCAGCTGCGGCTGCTCTTTTTGCGCCAGCGCCGCCAGCATTTTCGCCACCGCCAGGGGCTGCAGCTCGACATCGGTCTGCACCAGAATGCCGCGATCCGCGCCGATCGCCATCGCCGTGCGCAAGGTTTCCTGGCATTGCGCCACCCCGCAAGACACGGCCACGACTTCGGCCACCACGCCCTTCTCCTTCAGACGGACGGCTTCCTCGACGGCGATCTCGTCGAACGGGTTCATGGACATTTTGACGTTGGCGATGTCCACGCCAGTGTGATCGGATTTGACGCGGACCTTGACGTTGAAGTCAACGACGCGCTTGACCGGTACCAGGACCTTCATCGAGCTGCTCCAGAATGAAAAGAAAAGAGAATGCAGGCGCCGCACTGCGGCAAGAAATCAGATGCCATACACATCAATCAATACCCCCCTAATGCCCGCACATGTGCGACTACACTGCGCCCCAGGGCGGACAGATCGTACCCGCCTTCCAGGAAACTGACGATCCGCCCCTGAGCGGATTCGGCGGCCACCTCGACCAGGCGTTCCGTGATCCAGGCGTAATCCGCCTCGACCAGCTTCAGACTGCCCATATCGTCTTCGCGATGGGCATCGAACCCCGCCGACACCAGGATCAGTTCCGGCTGAAAGCGGCGAAGCGCCGGCAACCAGTGCTGTGTAGCCAGATCACGCACCACCTGGCCATCGGAATAGGCATCCACGGGGATATTGATCATATTCGCTCCGGGATGATCCTGACGCGTATCCGGGAACAGGGGATACTGATAGAAGCTACACATCATGACACGGTCTTCGTGCAGGAAAACTTCCTCGGTGCCATTACCATGATGCACGTCAAAATCGACGATGGCGACGCGCTGCAACCCATGATGATCCAGCGCATACCGGGCTGCCACAGCGACATTATTAAAAAAACAGAACCCCAGCGCCTGAGCGGGCCGGGCATGATGCCCCGGCGGCCGAATGGCGCAAAACGCCGTCTGCGCGTGTCCTGCCAGAATTTCATCCAGCGCTGTCAGTCCCGCGCCCGCGGCGGCCCACGCCGCCTGCAGGGTGTCCGGGTTCATGATCGTGTCGGAATCCACCGGAAAGTACCCATGCGCGGGGGCATGTTGCCGCAAAAAGGCCAGGTATTCCGGGGAATGCACCCGCAGCACATCGTCCGGGGAAGCGGGCCGGGCCTGCTTTTGCGATAGAAAATCCATCAGCCCGCTCGCGACCAGCTGGTCGGCCACTGCGTCCAAGCGCTGCGGGGATTCGGGATGCCAGGAACCCATTTCATGCAGGCGGCAGGCGGGATGAGTAATATAGAGCGTCTCCATAAGGGCGATTATGTTCAGACCAACCCGTATTTTGCAAGTTGCCGTAGCGTCGCTTTTTATATCCGGCTGCGCCAGCAGCCACAGCGGTTCC